>NZ_PJCT01000015.1:0-878 GCF_002837495.1 Bacillus sp. SN32
AGTGGAAGAAATGGGCATGGAGCCATCTCAACTTTGCAGGGAATTTGCAAGGATTCTCAATTCAACACCTAGTGTCGTAAATGGTGTATGTACGGCTACAAGATTTCGAAACAACATTCATCCAGTAGTACTTGGAAGAAGAGCAGAAGCATTTCCTTTTATTCCTCAAGCCTTTTCATTTGAAAGCATGGATCGGAATGGCAGAGCTTTATGTTTAGGTGAGACTGTTTTACTTCAAGAAGAAGTGAACCCGTTTATGACTGAGTTACGCGAATTTGGTATTATTGTAACTGCCGTTCATAACCATTGGCTGTTTGATAAGCCACGTCTGATGTTTATGCATTTTGAATCAATAGACGAACCTCTCACCTTTGCAAGAAAAGTCAGGGAGGCTATGAAAGTTCTTATCAAGAGAACAGTCCGTGCGGAAGCAAAAGTTGATGGTGAAATGATTAAACAGCATGGTCTTTGTGACGAATTCAACGATATTCTAGGTGGAACCATGCATACTTTTGAAAATGGAATTTGTACAGTGATGAGATCACGAACGAATATAAAACCAGAAGTACTAGGAAGACCAGGAAGATCATTTTTACTAATTCCTCAGATGTTTTCATTTGAATCAATGACAAAAGATGGCCGTGCTCTTTGTAGTGGTGAAACCGTGATTCTCCAAAAAGAAATCAATCCATTTATTAGTGTGCTTCGAGAACATGATCTTATTGTAACGTCACTTCATAATCACTGGTTGTTTGATAAACCAAGACTGATGTATATTCATTTCGAATCAATTGATAAACCTATCAACTTCGCATTAAAAGTAAGAGATGCTTTAAAAGTTCTTACTGATAAAGAAGTTAGAGGTTAACATTATTTTG
>NZ_PJCT01000003.1:0-463613 GCF_002837495.1 Bacillus sp. SN32
TTTGATAAACCAAGACTGATGTATATTCATTTCGAATCAATTGATAAACCTATCAACTTCGCATTAAAAGTAAGAGATGCTTTAAAAGTTCTTACTGATAAAGAAGTTAGAGGTTAACATTATTTTGGGCAAAAAAAGCGATTTAAAAAATCGCTTTTTACATATACTAATACTAAAAGAGTCCCTTAATTTAGTATTAGTATCAGAAAAGTTAGGGATGCTTTTATTGCGTGAAGCAAATCACTTTTTACATATGTAAACCTTCATTCAATGAAGGCTTTTATTAGCAAGTAAGCAATGTCATTTTTTATAATCTTATTTTAGGCGATTGCCTTGATCAATAAACAAGCTAGGTGCATATCCTGCCTAAAAGTCTTCAATGAAAGGGGTACAGATATGCATTTTCCATCCAATCCGTATGATTATTTTTACGATTTTCGTCAACACCCTGATTTAAGTCAAGCAAACAATGAAATGCGAAGCCTTTTATCTACTATTCGCCAAATTCCAATACACTCATCCTCCTTCAAAGAGTCAATGGCTACAGTTGTGAAAGACTTGAGAGTTGTTAGCAGGGCTCTTGCTCTAGGATGCGGCATGAGTTCAGAATTCAGATTTCTTCCAGATACCTGGGGATTACGTGAACTTCATATTGTGCACGCGAAATACCTTACTCCATTGAGTTATCACGTTTATTCTGCCTTAGGTGCAGCGGAGCTTCTAGCCTCCGGACAAGGACGTGCGCCTCATTTCCCTCTTATGGTAGGCTGCATGAATTCGATACTTCGCCTATGGTCAAACTTCCCTGCAGCTATAGCAGACCTCCGAAGAGCATCCGGTCAACAATACGCGTCATCGGTAGACGAGGCAGAAAGTCTCCTAAGACCAATGGTTCCATACACACAACGGGCATTATCAGTCAGTCATTCTACAGTTCATCCAACTATTTGGGAGGCAACCTTACGTGCTACACATTTAGCACGGGAAGTACGGCAGAAGGTTGCACAATCAGTGAGCCAGGGTACCTCTTATTCATAAGTCAGCAGTGATACTTTTGCGGCATTACACAGTAACATCACTAAACTTATTCACAAAAAAAATAGAGCAGTAAACATGTGAGTTACTGCTCTGCTTCGTTTATTCACTGTTCATTTGTTTTACAATGTATTCAGCATCATTTCCTACGCCTTGAAGCAATGCTGAACCTCGCTTATGCTGCCAAGGCAAACCTATAAAGTACAATCCTTCTACAGGTGAAACACCTCTATGATGTATGATTCGACCTTCTTGATCCAAAACACCTTTTATATTTATCCAACATAAGGGATTCCTGAAACCAGTAGCCCAAATAATATTGTTTACTTCTAATGTAGATGAATCTTTAAAAATGATTTCATTTTGCTTTGCGGCAATGACTCTTTTTTTTAAGATGATCTCCTTCTGTTTTATTGCATGTTTTAATTCATGCCCAAATACTGGATCACCTTTCTTTTGAATGAATTTGCCTACTATTGATGTATGACTTGCATGTAAAACTCCTAATTTATCAAACCACCAAAAGATGCTTCTTTTCCCGATCATTAAAGGGAAATAAACTAGTTTATTACTACAGGCTAAATATGTAACTCTTTCTTTGGATAATTCAACAGCTATCTGAGCACCACTATTCCCACCACCAACTACTAGTACATTTCCATGTACCAATTGTTTTGAATTCTTATATTGTGATGAGTGTAGTTGATTAATATTATCAGCTAAATCCTTTGATATTGATGGAATATTAGGGGTATGAAAAGGACCTGTAGCAATGACAAGATTCTTCGTTTGATATTCTTCCCGATTTGTTTTTATTAAGAAATGATTCTTTATTTTTAGGACACTTATTACTTCTGTCCGTAATTGGATTGGAATTTCAAATTTTTTAACATATTTCTTTAGATAAGCAACAATTTCATTTTTTGAAGGAAATTCATGTTTTTCTCCTTCAAGATGCATTCCAGGCAAAGAGCTATACATTCGAGAAGTAAATAAAACTAATGAGTCATACCGATCTTTCCAGCTCTCCCCCACCTCATGACTTTTATCCAAAATAATAAAATTTTGATCGGACTGCTTAAGATAATATCCTATCGAGATCCCTGCTTGACCAGCCCCGATTACTATAGTGTCGTACACATTATCACCCCGCCAATTTCAAATTGTCAGTAGACAGAATCTGCAAAATGCTAGTTGATCTCCTCACTATAAAGCTAGATAAAAAATTTAATGGTGATGGTAGTCACGCGGCTTCTCAATTTTGGCCTGACAAAGGATCGCATTGTCGTGATTATGCGCTTCGGTTTCCATTTGAATGGTTACGTGCGTAATGCCTTTATGCTCAAGTTCATGTTCAATTTTGCGTAAAATTTTTTCACTTTCTGAAATGGTCAGTTGATCGTCAACAACTGCGTGGCAAGAAAGAGCATTCAATCCGCTTGTGATAGACCATATGTGTAAATCATGAATGTTTTGAATTCCCTCTGTCCCTTCAATTGTACGAATGATATCATAGACATCGATATTTTCTGGAGTTCCTTCCATTAATATGTGAATGGAATCTTTAGTCACATTGTAACCGCTTCTTAGAACAAGAATAGCCACAATGATACTAGCCAATGGGTCTGCCCAGCCCCATCCAAAGAAGATGATAAGTATGGCAGCTAAAATGGCACCTACAGAGCCGAGCATATCGCTTATTACATGTAAATAAGCTCCTCTTATATTCAGATTATTCTTTGTATCTCCGCCACTCATCATAATCCAAGCGACCAATAGATTCACAATTAACCCGATGATACTAATTGTAAGCATGCCGGTTGTTGCTACTTCTGGTGGATGAGAGAAGCGTTCGATTGCTTCATAAATGATATAAAGAGAAATAAGAATTAAGGCAGCACCGTTTATCACAGCTGCAAGAATCTCAAATCGTTTATAGCCGAATGTCTTATTGTGATTTGCCTTTTTTTCAGCTAATGTAAAAGCAATCAGGGCAACCATTAATGAAATTGAATCACTCAGCATATGGCCTGCATCAGATAAAAGCGCCAGACTATTTGTTAAAAATCCACCTATAGCTTCTATTATCATATAACCTGTAATCATGATAAAAGAGATCAATATAACCTTTTTATTTGCTCCTTCATTATGATTGTGACCCATAAAAAACTCCTCCTTACCCAAAGTTTATTGATACATATGTATTTATTATTTCAAATCTGTTATGAAGCATTCCAACATAATGTAATAATATTTATATATGATCATGTGTTCATATATAAATATACCTACTCTTTACTGAAATGTCAAAATATTTTTATAGAAATCCACAATACCTCCTTAATTATTCTCTAAAAAGCGGAGCAAACCCATGGTTTGCTCCGCTAACCTAGTTTCTCTATCCTTTTCCTTTTCTTCACTCAAGCATTTGAGGGTAGTATGCAACTACAATTTACCTGTTAAAAATTGGGCCTCACCAAGTCCAAAACTCCAGTCAGCATTATCATTTTCAACAATAGATACAATTAAATCAGTTGATGCGATACCACACTCAGATTCCAGTCTTTCGGCTAACAGCCTGTAAAATTTTTGTTTCTTCTCTGCCGGTCGGGATTTACTTGTAACTGAAAGAACAACAAGATTTTTAGTTCGGTTAAATCCTAACCCAGTATCCTCAATAATCATATGATTTTCTGGATGTTCATGAACAATTTGATAACGGTCTTGTTGAGGCACATCAAAAGCCTCTACTACAACATTGTGAGCGACATCTAAAAGTTTTTTCAAACTTGATTGATCTCGCCCTTCTATTAAGTCAAAACGAAGTAATGGCATAAAATTTCCTCCTTCTACTACAAATCAACAGTCTTTTTAATTTCATTCATTAGGTGTCAGCTATTTCCAAACAGCTGCTACATAATGTGCTTATTTTTATTCTTACTACATTAGAATAAAATAATTTCCCAATAACCCCTTCATTCTGTTGTTAGTCAAGCCTATGTTATGATGTGTATTTCCATAGGCAATATACAGAATCAGATTCGAGTAATTAACCATTTTTTGAAATAGCCTTATCACTTACTCTAGAAATCATTTATTCTTCTAATCTTTAGTTTACATGAAGCTCTGCTATCATATATAATTCAAAATTAAGATGGAAGACATCTCAAAATCAGATATCAACTATGGAGGACTACATGAATATTCAGTTGTTACAGGTTTTTCTCACTACTGCTCGTGAAGGCAGTATTTCCAAGGCTGCTCAGACTTTAAATTATGCACAATCGAATGTAACGAATAAGATACAACAACTAGAAAACGATTTACAGACAAAATTATTCTATCGCCATAGTCGAGGAATCACACTTACTCCCCCAGGGCAAATTCTTGTTTCTTACTCAGAGAAAATTCTACATACTATTGAAGAAGCTAGAGCAGCCATGGGCGAATCATCAGCGCCTTCTGGGCCACTGCGTATAGGATCAATGGAAACAACAGCTGCAGTTTGGCTTCCTCAACTCCTTGCACATTATAATAACCTCTATCCAAATGTTGATTTGAACCTAGTAACCGGCCCTACGGAACAACAAATACAAGCAGTTTTACATTATGAGTTAAACGGCGCTTTTATTTCAGGGCCTATTGAACACCCTGATTTAGTTCAAGAAAAGGTATTGGATGAAGAGATGGTTCTTGTTACAAGCGCTTCACACCCTGTGATTTCTTCCATTCAGGATGTTCAAACACAAACAATGCTTGTATTCCGTGAAGGATGCTCTTACAGAGCAAAGCTCAATCATATCCTGCAAGAAGAAGGTTTATTACCTATAAAATTAATGGAATTTGGCATACTTGAAGCGATCATTGGCTGTGTAAGCGCCGGCTTGGGGATTTCACTGCTGCCTCGTTCAATCATTGCTTCGCATGAAAAAGAAGGCCGTATCCGCAGCCACACTATCTCTGACAAATATTCTTTCGTATCAACCATGTTTATAAGGCGGAAAGACACTTTAATTACCCCTGCTTTATCTGCTTTTTTAACGCATATGAGGGATCATTTTCAGGTAAAGAGGCCAGATCAATCGTAAATAAATGGATGGAAGGCAGGCTTCGCCTCAAAATACCCCTGATCAGTTGTCTGATATAAAATTATAGGCGCATCTCATTGTTTGTATAGAGCAAAAAAGCAAACTTCGGTATGTAGTTTGCTTTTTCTTCGTGATTTCGCACTCTGAATCGTGAAACCTAGCCGATATTAGGATGTAGATTTTCTTCATTCAAAGAATTTTGAACGAAGATCATTGCCCTAGACACTTGGTTGCGTCTTGAAGTTAAAGGCTGACTATTTCCTAAAGAGTCAGTCGCTCTCACAACTATTAAATATTCACCTACAGATTTCGGGTGCCAACGGAAAGAGAATTTCTGCCACTCAACACTCTTACGACCTTCAACTTGAGCTTCTTTCCAACTCTCTCCTCCATCAGTGGATACTTCAACTGTTACAATTGGATGTTCTGCCCATGTCCAACCGAAAATATCAATCTCTTCAAGTTCAACCAATTGTCCATTCGGCGGATGTACAATAATACTGTTTGGGCTAACAGCCCATACCGGTGACTCTTTTAGTTGTCCATCTACTACTTCTCGGTTAACATAATATTTGGTAGTGAAAGCACTGTTGCTTCGGGAATCTGAAACAATCAAATGAGTCAGCCATTTTGTAGAATTAGTTCCATAATAGCCGGGAAGAACAAGCCGAACAGGACCACCCCTCTCTACAGTTAACGGCTCATTGTTAATTTCCAAAGCTATTAATACGTTTGGGTTTAACGCCTTTGCTAGGGAGAGGTCTTTCTCGTACTCCGAATAGTATTCGTGGTTGTAAACTTCTTGATCAATTACCGGATGTTCTTCCTACCTTACGAAGAGGCGAAGCAGGAGGAAGGATGATTGTAAATTTGGTTGATCACATTTAATAAGCAATGCAACCGGCGAACAAGCACTTTGTCCTTCCTGCAGATATGAGTGATATTGCTGTTGATTGATCAACTTGTTTTTGTTCGGAATATACTCAATATATAGCCGCATATTCCTCCTGCAATAGCTGGAATGAGCCACCCCAGCCCTATGTTATACATAGGAAGAATCTGAGTGAAAATACGATTCACAACTTCAATTTGTATTCCCGCCTCCTTCAAACCGTCAAATAGGCTGATGATGAATGCGAATAATAAACTGCCTTGATACACTTCTGTCTTCCCTTTAAATACAGAATGCAAAAACGTTAAAAATATTAAGGAAATCGCGATAGGATACATCGTCAGTAAGACAGGCATTGACACCTTAATGAGCTGGGTTAATCCTATATTTGCGACAAGCGTACTAAACACTGATAAAACGACAGCAATTTTTTTATAAGAAATGTTCGGAAATAATTCATGAAAAAATGAAGAACACGCAGTGATCAGTCCGACACTTGTCGTCAGACACGCCACTGTAATCATTAAGCCCAATAAGATTGAACCATAAGAACCAAAATAATAGGATGAAACCTTAGCCAAAACCTCTGCTCCATTTTCTAAAATCCCCAGTTCTTCAACGCTGGAAGCCCCCATATAGGAAAGGGCTGTATACATAACTGCTAAGAGTACAGCTGCAATCGCGGCTGCTTTTGCACAAACACCCATCAGCTGTTTTTTGGTAGAAGCTCCTTGTTCTTTCAATGCATTCACGATGATAATTCCAAAAACAAATGCTACAAGGGCATCCAGAGTGAGGTATCCTTCCTGAAATCCTTTAAAAAACGCTTGTGATGTGTACCCTTTTGATGGTGCTTGAATGGTTCCAATTGGGCGAATAAGAGCTACCACTACAAGCAATCCGATAAATGTCAGCTTAATTGGCGTCAAAAATTTTCCAACTATATCAATGATTTTTGAAGGATTGAGTGATAACAAGCATGCCAATGCGAAAAATAATATTGTAAATATGATCAATGAGACAGGGCTTGCATCATTTGATAAAAAAGGTTTTACCCCAATTTCAAACGATACGTTTCCTGATCTCGGGATAGCGAAAAAAGGCCCGATTGCCAAATAGAGAATCGTCGTAAATACAATGCCAAACACCGGGTGAACACGGCTGGCTAACGACTGTAAGTTTTGTTTACCCGAAAAAACAAATGCTGTTATAGCCAGTAATGGCAATCCAACTCCGGTCACTAAGAAACCTGCATTAGCGACCCATACATTTTTCCCGGCCAATTGACCAAGCATAGGCGGAAAAATGAGATTTCCTGCTCCAAAAAACAATGCAAATAGCATTAATCCTATAATGATGATATAGGAAGCAGACACTTTTTTTGACATTATATATCCTCCGATTAAAGTAGACACTTCTTGAATAGCCAGGAAACATTACAGATGCTATTTGCACTGGCACAGTGTTGATTCCAAAATAAGCTTGTGTCAGTTTTATATATTTTTATCAAGTTCAATAAAAGCATGATCATTTTGATCGTTTCCGATATCGGTTAAAAAACCAATTGCACCAAAACCATATAAACAACGGTTCCCCCCGCTATGGAAAGAAGCATATTTTTCTTCCACAAATGAAGCAGTACAACTGCAGCTGCTCCAGCCAATTCAGGAATGCCATGACTTCCAGAAAGTAGACTCACATCTTTCAAACAATAAATAACCAAAAGCCCGATTACCGCTGATGGCAGCACTTTACCAAGATACTGTACATATTTCGGTGTCGGTTTGCCAGACGGGAAAATCATGAATGGAAGGAACCGTGTCAGCATTGTTCCAAGCACGACCATTGCAATGGTGATCATTTGCTGCGTCATAGTCATTGTCATACGGAAACCTCAGCTTTCTCCAATGGTTTTCTCAGAACAGTCAGTACCCCTAAAATGGCGAGCATAGCAGGAATAATAAATTGGTTTCCGCCAAAAAGGATAAGACTGGCTACTGAAAGTCCAAGTCCCGTGAGAGCACTGTAATGCTTTTTCTCTTTCATCCATTGTTCTATGAATATCACAATAAACAGAGCAGTCATCACAAAATCAAGCCCTTCGGTATTAAACTTCACGTACGACCCAAAAATACCTCCTATCGCTGCCCCCGCGACCCAATATAAATGATTAAGCAGTGTCACAAAAAACATAAACCAGCCCTTATCAACATTCGCCGGAACATTAGCGGTATAATTGATAGAAAATGATTCATCGCACATTCCGAAAATCAGATAAAGCTTTTTCTTTCCAGTCCCCCTGTACTTATCCAACATGGAAATTCCATAAAACAAATGCCGGGCATTGACCATTAACGTCAAAAAAAGAGCATTCATAGGGTTGAACGCACCAAGTAAAAAATTCGCTGCAACAAACTCCATTGAGCCCGCAAATATCATAAAACTCATGATGATTGGATAGATTGCGCTAAATCCCAAAGAATGCATAAAGATTCCATAAGCTATCCCCAAAAACAAAAACCCCGCAAAAATCGGAATGGTATATGGGAATGCAGAACGAAATGCAGCCCATATTTGACTTCTCTTATTCATATGAGTGTTTATAGCAGAAGAGCTTAAATGTAACGATTCTTTATTTTTATTCAAATCAACAACCTCCTACATTTCATCAATTGGCACACTGACAGTTCTTTTTTCTGTACTCATGACTATGCTTGTGTCAACTCCACTAATAGCAGGGTTCTGCATTAATGAATCAATGATAAAATTCCGATAACTCTCCATGTCCTTCGCCACAATCTTAAGCATATAGTCATGGCTTCCTGTAAGTGTGTAGCATTCTTGAACCTGTGGGAATTTGTTTATATCCTCTAAAAATGAATGAATTGTCTCCCTATTTAAAGGTGATAAGTTGATGAGAGCTAGTGCTGTGACTTCGATTCCAAGTTTTTTCTCATCAACAATAGTCGTAAACTTTTTAATTATACCTGCTTCTACTAGGTTCTTTGTTCTTGCAAGGCAAGCTGATGGTGAAAGCCCAATTTTCTTAGATAAATTTAGATTTGATATTGAAGCATCTTCCTGCAATTCTCTTAAGATGGCCTTATCAGTTTCGTCAAGCATAATACCCATTTCATAACCCCCAATACCCTTAACAGAATTATATTTCATCCAATTTAAATAATAACGAATTTTTATTCGTCGATCAAATATTATTTAAATTTAAATCCTTTTAAAATATTATTCACAGAATAAAATTACCCCCTCGATTAACTCATAATTAAATTAACTTACATCAGAAAGAAGTCATGGGAGAGTTATGTACTTGTGTGACTTGATACCAACATCATAAGAAACTTATCAGAAGCCAAAAAGTTATTGCGGTCTCACCGAAAATTTAATTTGCGGTGCCCATTGCCTTTTTCCGCGAACGAAAATTGTTAAAATTCGCAAAACAGAAAGTCTACTCTATTATTATTTTAAATTCGTCCTTTAGTTCCTCTTGAGCCTCTTGTAAAACTTCTAATACATCGTCAGCGTATGAACCTAAAAGTGTATTGCTGAACTCAAAATTTTTCAAGACTAAAGTGAGCGGCAAATCCACCCACCCTGTCAGGCAATCCCATAAAGCGTCTAAAATTCTCACATAGTAGTCTGGGAAGTCTAATTTATCTTTTAAAACATCATGTAAAACTTCTATATTTTCAAAGTCTCTTCCATCTATCATTATTTTTCTCATTAGAAACTGTGCCCTCCATTATTTTATCTTAACAAATGTTTACTAAGTAACAGCTGTTTGTCCAAATGAGGCTGAAAACAAATAAAAAACACCGATAGGATGAAACTATTGGTGTTTGCAAAACATTTTCATGCCCGGTAGGCATAAATAATGCTAAACTTTGTTTTTGAAAAGCTATCATATCAAATTTTTATGTTACAGCTTTTACTATCGTTTAATCTAATTGAGGAGTAAAACAAGATATGTTTGAAAATCACATATCCCCAAAAAATTAAAAACTAAGCGGCAGTTCTTCGAGTGCTCTCATCAGAAAATTCCCTTTCCATTTCATTTGTTCCTTTTCGCCTTTTAACTGTATATTTGGACAGCGGCGTAATAAGGTGGACATCGCAATCTTTGCTTCTAAGCGGGCTAGCTGTGCACCAAGACAAAAATGATTGCCATGGCCAAAAGCAATATGGCGGTTGTTCTTTCTTTCAATATCAAATATGTCGGCAGTTGGAAATATCTTTTCATCACGGTTTGCTGATGCTAAAGAAATGATGATCACATCTTTCCGTTTAATCTCCTGCCCATGCAGTATAAAAGGTTCAGCCGTCCAGCGAATTGTCGTTAGCTCAACAGGGCTGTGAAACCGCAATGCTTCTTCTATGGCTGAATTCATCAAGTCTGGCTGCTGGCGGAGCTTTTCAAATTGATCACCGTGACACATCAGAGCATATGTCATATTGGTGATTAAGTTTACGGTTGTTTCATGACCTGCAACGATAAGCAGCATAATCATCGAGTACAATTCTTCTGTACTTAATTGTGTGCCTTCACTTTCCGCTTGAATTAATGCACTGATTAAATCTCCTGCAGGCTCGCTCCTTTTTTTGCGAACTAAGGATTCCAGATATTCAACAAATTCTCCTAATAAATGATCATTCTCCTGAAGTCTTTCAGGAGCATCTGAAAAATCAATAATTACTTGCGACCACACTCTGAATTTTTGACGATCTTCTAGGGGAATGCCAAGCATTTCACTTATCACGATAATCGGCAAAGGAAACGCAAAATCGTCTACTAGGTTCATGAGTTTGTTGGGCTGTACTTTATCCAATAAAGAATCTGCTATATGTTGGATTTTGTTTTCCAACTGCAAAATCATCCGATGAGTAAATGCTTTCTGAACAAGAGTTCGCAAACGATTGTGATCCGGGGGATCTGAATTAAGCATATGCTTTGTTAAAGGCTCTTCATTCTTCAACAGAACAGGACGGTTCTCTTCTTTTGCGGTTATTACATTTTCATAGTTTTTCTTTAATTTTTCATTCTTTAATAAATGTATTGCATCATCATATCTCGATATGAGCCAGCCTTTCCCCAGAGCTCCTAAAGATAATGGGTAGAGAGGCTGTGATTTTCGCAATTCTTTATAAAATTCATACGCTTCATCTTTAAATGTTCTCGAAGACAATTGACTTTCCGTCAAAATGGTTACACTCTTTTTTTCTTTTGAAGACATTCATTCGACCTCCATCTTTATGAAAGGTTAAGACAATCTCTAAATATAAAATTCGTACGAAAAGAATTCTAATGATATGTTTGAGGGACTTTTCTTTTAAAACCCCAATTGCAAATTTCATGATCAAATCGCCTGATACGGGATTCACTAAATTCTTCAAAGCCATTCTTTTTGTAAAATGATCTATTAAGATCAGTATTGGTGATAAGGGCCAAAATGCCGCCCCCGCTTTTTGAAATAAAAGGGATGAGACAGTCATTAATCATTTTGCTGCCCAAACTCTTTCTCTGATAAGATGGCGAAACTCCTAATACTTCTAAATACCATGCCGGCTCTTTTAAGGATTTGTAAGATGTTTTAGCCTCATTAGCCACCTTTAACATGTTCAATACTGAAAATCCCCCTATTTTGATTAATTTTATTCCACCTGCTGCTATATAATCGATCAAGCTAATGTCAGGTTTATCACGATGTTTTAATAGAGCAGCAACAACAATTTCACCATTCTGAATACCAACAAAACAGAAATGCTTTTTAAAATATGCTTTTGTTAGTACTTTATGCATTTCAAAAATAAATGAACGATCTTTTTTTCGCGTTTTACGAGTAAATCCATAAAAGGATATTGATTGAAAGATTCATGGAATAGATTTGTCACTTTGTTTAATTCATCAGCTCTTGCTTGTCGATAATGAAACATTGATACACCTCCTTTTCCAATAAACATTTTTTGACTCATGAACACATGTTCATTATAATGGTAAGAAAATTTGAGTATCAATCTGCAATTTAGCTGTACATGTTCATTAATGAACAATACATGATAAATTGTATATTAACGGAGGACGCTATGGGGGACAGACGATCAATCAAGACAAAAAGTGCTATAAAACATGCCTTTTTAGAGTTGCTTCAGGAAAAAGAAATCAACAAAATAACTGTTTCCGAATTATCTAAAGAAGCCGATATAGGCCGAGGCACCTTTTATCTTCACTACAAAGACGTTTTTGACTTGTATGAACAGATCGAAGACGAAATATTTCAACAGCTAGGAAGCATTTATGATGCATCTTTTCCAAGTGATGATCCACTGAACATACTGACCTTTATAGAAAAAACGACAGAATACATATACCAAAACGTCGAAATTTTCACATTGTTAACAAAACCAAAAATGAATGTTCTTTCAATCAACAAACTAAAAGAGTTTTTCAAAACAAAAATGATTGAGGAATTGAGCATGATACAATCAGCAAAATCAATTACCGAAATTGAGAAATTTGAAACAACATTTATCGTTTCAGGTGTGGTAGGAATTATAGAAGAATGGATTAACAATGGGATGATAAAAACACCTACTTGTATCTCTAATAACATTCATCAATTGTTATTAAAATTTGAAGATTAGCATGTAAAGAAGGAGACTTTGTGTAAATCCAATAGATTGCGCAGAGAGGTCCTGTGTTATTTCACATGCATATACCCTTGTGAATTTGGTCCCGCTGGGAAAGAAGTAATGAAAAAGCGAATCGCGAAAACAAACCAGTTCTCGAATCTATTAGATATAGTTAGCTCGGGTAGCTACACGCACATGGCAT
The DNA here is from genome assembly GCF_002837495.1 of Bacillus sp. SN32. NCBI lineage: Bacteria > Bacillati > Bacillota > Bacilli > Caryophanales > Bacillaceae > Bacillus > Bacillus sp. SN32. Next base: position 12,860 of record NZ_PJCT01000003.1, read on the forward strand.
TGGTGGCATGTTTGGATACCTTTAAGAGAATCAACATATAAATAAAAACATACCAATATCATTTGGTATGTTTTCTTTTTGAAATAGATCCTCTGCAAATAATCTTTCTCAAACCTTATAACAAATTTTTAACAAGAGAATAATTTTGGTTCAAAATTCAAAATCAAATCTTGTTTCTCATTTTATGCGTATCAAATGTAGAACAAGCAAATCAATTAGAAGCGTTAAAAGGCCATCTATAAAAACAGATCATCTAACTAACTCCATGGAACTCTTCTAACATGTTTATTACGTCGTCCCACCTTCGGAAAGCTGTATGGGCAAATATGTTTCAAGTGGTAAATCATCAAATTCGCCTTCAATTTGTTTTTCTAAAATCTCAATGGCCGTTTTGGAAATTAATTCGATCGGCTGTTGAATAGTAGTCAATTCTGGCAGAATAGCCTGAATGGTTTCTGTACCGTCATAACCAATCACTTTTAATTGACCTGGAATGTCTTTTCCGCGTTTTTTGGCTTCCGTAATGACTCCTGCAGCTATGATATCATCACTGGCAAAAATCCCGTCAACTGCAGGCTGTTCATCAAATAGTTTTGAAATAATGTTCCTGTAGTTATCATGAAATGACACTTCATATGTAATAGGCTGTCTTCCGTGTTCACGCATCACATCTTCATATGCTTTTCTCCTGAGATTTGCAGGCGTTTCAAGTTCAATCGGCCCATTGATGTGAATGATGTGCTGACAGTCCTTTTTTATCAATAGTTCTGCTGCCTTTTTGCCTCCGTCAAAGTTGTCTGAGCCGACGACAGGAACTGTTTCCGATAGGTAATGGTCAATTGCGACAATCGGCAGATTTTGCTGGTGATAATTGAGTATTCCCCTGTTGTAAGTGACGGCGATGACGCCATCCACTTGATTTCTGATCAGCATTTCGAGATATTTTTCTTCTTTATCTATTCGATTTAAACTGTTGCAAAGCAGCAGTTTATAGCCCATGGACGTGCAGATGCTTTCAATATAAAAGGCGAGTTCGCCGAAAAACGGATTGCTGGAGTTTGGAATGATAAGCCCTATTAAATTGGTGCGCTTTCGAAATAAAGAACGGGCCAAATCATTTGGAAAGTAATTGATTTCTTCCATCGCCTTGTAAACTTTATCTTTTGTTTTTTCGCTTATATAGCCGCGATTATTTAATACCCTCGAAACGGTTGTAGATGAAACTCCCGCTAATTTTGCAACATCGTGAATGCTAGGCTTCATTCCCTTTCCCCCTGCTTTTACTGAAATGGCTTACAATTCTCGTCACGCACTTATTTTAGAGAATCAGCCTGACATGTGCAAGGATTTTCCATAGTTCGTAGTATATACTCAAGTTCGTTCTTTAAATTTAGAATTATGCATAAATTTATGTCAACCGGTTGACATATGAAACCGGTTGACATACAATTCTTCTTGAAAGCGCTTTTACATTTTTGTGCAAAAGGAGGGAAATTAATGAATATGAAAAGGTTGATGTTAGGAAGTTTGTCGTTGCTGCTCATGTTTGCAGTCTGGGGTTGTAACAAAAGCGAAAGCGCAAATAGCAGCGGAAAGAAAACGGTTACAATGTGGGTGCACGTATCGGATGATAATGAGGAAGGAAAGGTTTATCAAAAGCGGGTGGATGCTTTTAATAAAAAGTACGCTTCAGAAAATGTCGAGGCGAAAATTGAATTCATTCCCCGAAGCGGCAACGGTGGAGGTTATGAAGACAAAGTGAATGCGGCACTAACAACGAACACCCTGCCTGATGTCATCACTTTGGACGGACCAAATACTGCGGCTTATGCGAAATCTGGCGTTATTGCACCTTTGGATGAGTTTATTAAAGACCAGGATGATTTATTGCCAAGTATTAAGCAGCAAGGCACCTACCAAGGGAAACTGTATGCCATCGGCGTCAGTGAATCGTCGGTCGGCATCTACTATAACAAAAAAATGCTTAAGGATGCCGGGGTTGATTTGAAAACGCTACCAACAGTGAAAGATCCTTGGACATGGAAAGAATTTCTTGAGCTTTGCGAAAAGCTGAAAAATAAATACGATAAACCAGCCATCGATATGCAATTACAGTCAAAAGACGAAATATTGTCTTATGCGCTCTTACCGTTTGTTTGGTCAGCTGGTGGGGATATTCTTTCAGAAAACGGGAAGAAAGCGGATGGCGTCTTTAACAAAAAACCAACAGTTGAAGCGATGACGTTTATACAAACGATGCTTAAAGAGGGCTACACAACACGCACCCCTGTCAAACAAGCGTTTGAAACGGAGAAATACCCGATGAAGATGAGCGGCGTGTGGACAATAACCGATCTGAAAACAAACTTTCCCAACGTCGATTATGGAGTGATGCCGTATCCTGTATCGCCAAAAACCAAAAAGCTCGTCTCTCCTTCGGGAAGCTGGCAGTTCGCAATGACACAAGCGTCTGAAAATAAAGAATGGGCAGCAAAATTAGTAGATTGGATGACTAATAAGGAATCCAATATCGAATTGAGCCGATCAATCGCCGCCCTGCCTGTACGTTATTCTTCAGAGAAAGTGCTGACAAAAGAATTTTCTGATGAGATGAATGTCTTTATGCAGCAGCTGAAAGAAACAGGCCATGCACGTCCGGTGACACCGGCATATCCGCAGGTAACTCGAGCATTTCAACAAACAATCGATGATATTAGCTTTTATGATCAAAATCAGGATATTCAAAAAGTGCTGGATACACGTGTAAAAGAAATGCAATCTGCCATCGATAAGGCAAACTAGCAGGTGGACGCCATGAATAAAACAATATTGAAAGAGACTAGACCGGCCTTGCCAATAGAAAGAAAGACAGTGAATAAAATACGCTGGCGGGAAAACGCAGTCGCATATATGTTCTTAGGACCGGCGTTGCTTATTTTATTAATGTTTCTTGTGATTCCTTCTATCATGGCTGTGTACTACGCATTTACAGATTACTATTTGTTGACGCCTGATTTGCGTAAGTTTATTGGCTTTGATAATTTCATCAAACTTTTTCAGGACCCAATATTCTTAAAAAGTTTGGGCAACACCATAAAATTTGTTGTCTTATTGATACCGTTACAGATCGGGGCAGCACTTGGGCTTGCCCTCCTATTGAATAAAAAGCGCAAAGCCAACGCATTTTTCAAAGTCGCATACTTTAGTCCTGTCGTCATGTCACTGGTTGTCATCTCCGTTTTGTGGATGTACTTGCTGAATCCGAATGAAGGTATGATAAATAATATATTGGCGCACTTCGGTCTATCACCACAGCCTTTCTTGACGAGCCCTAAGCAAGCAATCTTTACGATCGTTGTCGTTTCCGCTTGGCAGGGAGCAGGTTTTCAGATGCTCATTTTTTTAGCTGGTTTGCAAAACATTCCCGAGGATGTCTACGAGGCGGCACAATTAGATGGTATGAATAAATGGCAGCGTTTTATTTACATTACATTACCATTGTTAAAACCGACATCTGTTTTTATCTTTATCACAACGCTGATCAGCGCGTTTAAACTCCTTGTTCAGCCCATGGTCATGACCCAGGGCGGACCAGTCAATTCAACGATGACCGTTGTCTATTATATTTATCAAACTGGATTTACCGATCGGATGGTCGGATATGCAAGCTCGATCGCGCTCTTGTTTGGAACGATTATTGGATTGGTGACACTCGCACAACGCAAGCTGGTTAAGGAGGATGAAGACCATTGAGACGTAAGTTAGGGCCTTTGACAATTCTGGAGTATACGTGTCTTGCTTTGCTGGCCGTTCTATTTATCTTTCCGCTAATTTGGATGATTGCATCTTCCATGAAACCGGAAGCGGAAATTTACAACAATATGAACAGCTTTAAAGCGTTTCTGCCCTCTCTTCATCTGGCAGAATGGTTTTCGTCCTATAGGGAAGTGCTGACTCGGTTTGATTTGCTTATGTATATTGGTAACAGTCTTTTTTATGGTTTGTGCGTAGCAGTTGGATCTGTTGTGATTAACGGAATGGCAGGGTTTGCATTCGCCAAGCTGCAATTTTCAGGGAAAAAGATGCTCTTTGGCATTTTGTTGGCGCTTTTAATTGTACCGTTTGAAACGATTTTAATCTCGCAGTTTACAATTATTCACAAAATCGGTTTGGTCGATACACGCCTTGCCGTTATTTTGCCAGCATTAGCGGGGGCATTCAATATTTATTTGTTCCGAAACTTTTTCATGGCAATTCCGGAGGAAATGATTGAATCGGCCAAGCTTGACGGGGCAAATACATGGCAAATCTTCTGGCGGATAATGATACCGATGTCTAAACCAGCTGTAGCAACTGTCGGAACCTTAGCCTTTATCGGCAGCTGGAATGATTATATTTGGCCGCTAATGGTTTTGACGGATAAGTCGAAATTTCCGATTCAAGTTGCGATTACAGCTATCAACAGCACAGAGCCTGTCTACACAAATCAAGTTATGGCTGTCTTGACGATTTCCACCATCCCATTGATCTTGATTTATATTGTGGCTCAGCGCTACATTTTGGAAGGTCTTAGCGGTTCAGGAACAGGTATTAAGTAGATATCAATGTTGGGTTAAAAGGAGCTGTAGAAATGAAAGGCTCAAAAAGTCTGTATTGGAAACTGAGCGCTTATCTCTTCTTTTTCTTTTTTACCTGGTCTTCCAGCTACTCTTTGTTTGCGATTTGGTTGGGACAGGAAGTCAAATTGAATGGATCGGCGACTGGGATCATCTTTTCTGTAAACGCTATCTTTACTTTATGCATGCAGCCTTTATATGGCTTTATCTCTGATAAACTTGGGCTGAAGAAAAACATATTATTTATGATTAGTATACTTATTGTTTTTACCGGGCCGTTTTATATCTTTATCTACGGGCCGCTTTTACAATATGATGTCTTCCTCGGCGCCATTGTCGGTGGTATTTATTTAGGAACTGCTTTTCTTGCGGGAGTTGGCGCTATTGAAACCTATATTGAAAAGGTCAGCCGAAAATATCAGTTCGAATACGGCAAGACAAGGATGTGGGGTTCACTTGGCTGGGCGGCAGCAACTTTTTTTGCAGGACAGCTGTTCAATATCAATCCGAATATCAATTTCTGGATTGCCTCCCTTTCAGCAGTCATATTGGTGGCCATTATTATGTCCATAAAAATTGAGATGACAGATTATGATAAGGAAAGAGCGGATTCGATCCGATTAAAAGACGTAGGAGGACTTTTTCTATTAAAAGACTTTTGGTTTTTAATGTTGTACGTAATCGGAGTGACATGTGTGTACGGCGTCTATGATCAGCAATTCCCGATTTACTACGCTTCTTTATTTCCCACTTCAGCTATGGGGAATCAAATATATGGATATTTAAACTCATTTCAAGTATTTATTGAAGCGGGCATGTTGTTTTTAGCCCCCTTTATTGTTAATAGACTCGGTCCTAAAAAAAGCTTGATTCTCGCGGGATTTTTGATGTCTTTCCGTATTATTGGGTCTGGAATTGTCATCGGGCCGTTTGGAATTTCATCGATGAAACTTATTCATGCTTTAGAATTGCCAATCATGCTGATTGCGATTTTCAAATATTTAGCCGCGAATTTTGATACACGTCTTTCATCAGTTCTTTACCTTGTCGGCTTTCAATTTGCATCTCAAGTTGGTACATCGATTTTCTCCCCGATTGCGGGAGGTTTATACGATAGTATAGGTTTCCGTCACACTTATCTTTTCATGGGAACCCTGGCTTTGTGCTTCACAATTATTTCAATTTTCACTTTATTAGATTCGAAGAAAGGTGTTGCGTATACTCAGCCTTTTCGAAAAAACAGATATAGAGAGGATGTCACGAATGGATAGAATCCAACAGGCAGAGGAAGCTTTGAAGAAAGCGGTGGAAAAGATGAACACTCGTTATCGATTAGGGTACCATATTATGCCTCGGGCAAACTGGATAAATGACCCAAACGGGCTTATTCACTATAAAGGAGAATACCATGTCTTTTATCAGCATCATCCGTATGATGAGAATTGGGCACAAATGCATTGGGGCCATGTAAAAAGCAAAGATCTCATTCATTGGGAACATCTCCCGGTCGCTTTAGCCCCTGGTGACTCTTTTGATAAAAGCGGCTGTTTCTCAGGAAGCGCGGTAGATTATAATGGAAAACTTGCTTTAATTTATACAGGGCATAATGTGATAGATCAAGAGAAGGACATTTTCTATCAAAATCAAAATATCGCTGTCAGTCAAGATGGGATCGTGTTTGAAAAGCTTCAGGAAAACCCTGTCATCGCGAAACCGCCGGAAGACAGCTCCCGCCATTTCCGCGATCCTAAAGTATGGAAGCATCGGGACAGCTGGTATATGGTAGTCGGTAATTCAACGAAAGAAAACGTCGGGCGAGTTATTTTATACCGCTCGCCTAATTTGCGAGATTGGGAATACAAAGGTGTTCTTGCCCAAAGTGATGGAAATCTCGGCTATATGTGGGAATGTCCTGACTTCTTCAAATTGGGCGACAAACATGTCTTGCTGATTTCTCCTCAAGGCATTGAAGCAGACGGTGATTTATATAAGAATTTACATCAAACCGGTTATTTAATTGGAGAATATGATAATGAAACAAACGAATTTGTGTACGGTGCTTTTACAGAGCTGGATTACGGCCATGACTTTTATGCTGTACAAACGTTATTAGACGATAAAGGACGCAGAATTGCCATAGGCTGGATGGATATGTGGGAGTCTGAGATGCCGACAAAAGCCGATGGATGGTGCGGTGCTTTGACATTGCCGAGAGAATTAACATTGCGGAAGGATCATAAAATTTTAATGAATCCTGTGGAAGAAACTAAGTTGTTGCGAAAATCAAAACATCTGGATTGTGCTAATCAGTTGATTTCAGGGGGTTACCTGGCAAAAACAGACGAAGAGCTTCTTGAAATTCAAGTCGTATATGACTTAAGAGATTGCAGTGCCGAATCAGTAGGTTTGAAGATTCGCGGCCTTGAAGAAGAAACAGCTATCAAATACAGCATAACTGATCAAAAGCTCTCACTCGATTGTTCTAAAATGGGGAAATCGCGAGACAGTGTGAGAAATGCGCCGCTAGAAGCAAATGGAAAGCTGACACTGCGTATATTTATTGACAGATCCTCGATAGAAGTATTCGCAAACCATGGAGAAATAACGATGACTAGCCGCATTTATCCGAAAAAAAATCGATTGGGAATTGAGCTTTTTTCTGAGAAAGGCGTTGTAAGGGTTGAGGAATTCACTTATTGGACTTTAAAAGACATCTGGAAGGAAGATGAATCACTTGAAAAAAATATTTTGCATCGGTGAAACACTGGTTGATTTCATTCCAGTCCAAAAAGAAAAGGCTTTACAAGATGTCACTACCTTTGAGCGCGTTGCCGGCGGTGCGCCAATGAATGCGGCAATCGCAGCTGCAAAATACGGCGCGCATGCCGTCATGCTGACGAAGATTGCTAACGATCATTTCGGGGATTATATAGTTGGCGTACTTAAAGAAAATGGCGTAGATACCTCTTATATTATTCAAAGCGATGAAGGTGAAACCGGATTGGCATTTGTATCTGTAGACAAGTCTGGGGAAAGGAGTTTCCATTTTTATCGAAAAAATGCCGCCGACTTGCTGCTTTCACCGGATGAATTGATGTCAGAAAGGTTTAATCAAGGAGATATGCTTCACTTTTGTTCAATCGATTTAGTTGACAGTCCAATGAAACAAGCCCATATCAAAGTTATTGAGGACTTTCAAAGAATAGGTGGAATCATAAGCTTTGACCCCAATATCAGGCTTCCTTTATGGCCTGATGAGGCAAGCTGCCGTGAAACGATTCAGAGGTTTCTGCCTCTTGCGGATATCGTAAAAGTGTCTAATGAGGAGCTGCAGTTTATCACAAACATTGATAACGAACAAGAAGCGGTCACATCGCTTTTCACCGGACTTGTTAACGTCGTTGTTCTGACAAAAGGTAACAACGGTGCGGCGATTTATTTAAAAAATGGCGAGTCGCACAAACATAAAGGGTTTAAAGTCGCTGTTTCGGATACAACCGGTGCGGGTGATGCCTTTATCGGCGGTTTTTTATCTGAATTGATGTCAATCGGCATATCAAAGGAGACGCTATGCGAACAAATAAGTAAACATCACCGACGCTTGCTCACGTTTGCAAATGCAAGCGGGGCTCTCACTGCTTCTGTAAAAGGAGCAATTCACGCTGCACCGGGCAGACAGCATGTACTGAACTTTATTTCTGCTAGGAAGGAAATCCAAGAGAAATAAGAACTTAGAAATAATCCACTCATATTACTATCTCTTGCAAGTACCAACTTTTAAACATAACAAGGGTGATATTAATGATAAAAGAAAAAGAGAAAATGTTAGCCGGAGATTTATATGATCCGTCGGACTCCGAGTTAGCAAAAGACAGACAAACAGCAAGACAACTTGTTAGAATTTACAATCAAACTACAGAAACTGAAATAGTTAAACGGGTTAATTTATTGAAAAAGTTACTTGGTTCATCTGGAGAAAACGTATATATGGAACCCAATATTAGGTTCGACTATGGGTATAACACTTATGTAGGTGATAACTTTTTCGCAAATTTTGATTGTACAATTTTAGATGTATGTGAAGTGCGATTTGGTGACAATTGTATGCTTGGCCCTAGTGTACAAATCTATACGGCAACACACCCCCTTCATCCAACAGAACGCAATTCAGGGTTAGAATATGGAAAACCCATTACTTTTGGAAATAATGTATGGATCGGAGGAAGCTCAGTCATTAATCCAGGAGTTACGATAGGTAACAATGTGGTTATTGCTGCTGGTTCTGTTGTTACTAAAAATGTGCCAGATAATGTTGTAGTTGGGGGCAATCCAGCTAAATTAATTAAACATCTCGAAATATAATACACTAGCGTTTTGATCCATAAAGAAGTTTGATTCTTAAATCAGTAAGGCTTTATTTTGTTTCATCAGCTGAAACCATCATAAAAAGACTGTAAAAATGGACCTAAAATGAGGTAACTCAATGTACCTCTCCCCTCCCCTTCTGCTACAGAAGGGGGTTAATTGTCTCAGCCGTCCCATATAACTTAATGAATCACGTTTTCTATGACCCAACAAAGGCGAAGGGCTGGCTATTGGTGCGTTTGTTATGTGGAAGTGCGGTTTGGAAAGAAATTGAGATTTCAGCCGAGGTGCTGCCTGTGGTTAATAGTTCTATTGAGCAGTAAAGCATGAAATCGAATTAAAGCGCCCTTCCTATTGGAAAGACGCCTGCCGTTTTACTGTGCCAAAATGTTTTTCATCAGTGAGTTTTTATAAAATCATTTATTAATTGATCAGTTGTCAATATTGTGGCAAATTCATCATGCAATGTAGCTAGAGATATATTATGAATAGTCGCCGCATCATAATATGTATCATTTTGGTCTCTCATTCCGAAGGCTGCTGTTGCATCTGAAATCAGGTATGTATCAAACCCTAAATTACCACTCATTCTTGTGGTGGTTGATACACAGTGAGGCGTGGTTAAACCAGTTATGACTACAGTGGTTATTTCATTTAATTTTAAGAATTCTTCTAAATTCGTACCAATAAAGCTGCTATTTACTGTCTTGGTTATAATGACTTCTTCATCCATAGGCTTAACTATTTCCTTTATCGCAAACCCTTCATTCTTTGGATGGAATAAAGAATGAGGTTTATCAGAAGTGTGTTGTATGTATATGACTGTCCATCCTTTTTCTCTCCATAATTTTAGTATTTTACTAATGTTTTCTTCCGCCTTTACGTTATTCCGTTCCCCCCATTTTTTATCATCGAAGGCTTTTTGTACATCCACAATGATTAAAGCTTTCTTTTCTTCCACAAGATACCCTCCTACGTAGAATTTCTATTTATTACTACATTCTAAATACAAATTTTACTTTTGTACAATTGTTTAATGATGAATTTCAAATGAGCGCCTTCTTTATTGGAAAATGCGTTCTAAACTGCAACTGTGCCCAAGCCGTTAACCTTCAATAATCTAATCTGAGAATCACTGGCTCTACAGAGAATGATAAAAAGCACTCAAATAACGAGTGCCGAAATTAAAAACTATTCTATTGATTTAGAAGCCATTTGATACGCTCAGCTGAAAAGATGTAGTGGAGTATTATTAGACATAAAAAGACAATACCAACTGGTTTTAAATGACTAAAATAAAGCGCTGCAACAGCCATTGCAAAGATCAATAATTCAATAACTAACCTTGTTACCCCGTTTACAGCTATTACAGTTTGTCCGCTTCGACTAGGATCATGAGGTACTGCAAATACAGACCAGACAATCATAACTGCAATAGGTAAAACCAAAGTTAAAACATATTTAAAATAACCATTAAAGCTTATCCAAGCAAACACCCCTAAGGAGATTAGTGCAGCCATTTCAAGGGTGAATCTTAAAAGTAAATTAGTCTGATTCAGTTTTTTCAACTCCTCTATAAAAAACACCCCCGTAGGAGATGCTCTTTCTCTGCTTTATTTCAGCGTATAAAAACTTTTCTGTTCTTCCTCTTTAGATTTTATTGTAGTTTTCGGCGAGATTACCTCTACTTTTGAAGAGATGATACCGACTGCTGCTGTTACCAATGCTCCGATTAATAGAACGATGATAAGTATAATGAAATATGACAACTTTTCCCCTCCTATCCAGTTAATTATCCAAATAATCAGGAAGTTGTCTACAATTTGCAGAATTTGTCGAACGAAGTAACCTTAGAGGCTTTACTCATTGTATGAATTACAGTAAATAAATTGCCTTCCCTTTTGAGAAGACGTTCCTCTCTTATATCCATTTGTTGCAACTTAGCTAGACTCTTCCAATAAGCTTCCTTTTGGCGCAGCAGCTTCTATTCCAAATTGAGCAGAACCTGAATGTTTCATTGGAATTTCTGAACCATAGATCGAATTTGTTGCAAATGCATACGTAGGAGTAGTCGAATGGCGGTTGAAGAATGAAATGCCTTCCCCACCTCGAGTGATGGCAGAAAAAGCGGGGGTTTTGTTAGAGAGGAATCTATAGATATGTGTATTGAAGATTTGACAGCATTAAAAATTATACCTACATCGTTGGGAATAGGCCAACAATAAATCGGAAGAACGTTGTCATTTGAAGTGGTTTGGAATAAAAATGATTCGAATATGTTCTTATCATTGGTAAACGAACAAAAAAAGAACATGTTTTGAAAAAAGATAGATCAAAACATCTTCTTATATGTTGTCATAGCGTAGCTTTTTTATAAAAAGGTTGATTACATTTTCGGGGCTTCCAAACCAAATTTTGCCCATTCTTCTTTTGCTGGACCATAAATACCTGGAACAGTTAAACCTGCTTGTCTCATAAGAACAGTCATTTGTCCCCGATGGTGATTTTGATGTTGAATCAAAAACATCAAAAGTGAACCGTTAGGCAATTGTTGTCCGATAAAGTTGATACGTTCTTGAAGTGTATGGTCAGTCCATTGGGTTTTTAATGCCTGTACAAATGCATTACTGGCTTGATGATAGCTGTCAGCTATAAACTGAGCCGAAGTTGGAACAGGATAATCTTCAGCTGGGGCATGGAACGTTAAGTCTGTGTTTGAGGTAATGATGCGAATGGCAGCAACAGTATGCCAAGCAATACGGCCTAGAGTCCAATTTTGTGAAGTTATTTCTTGTTTAAGTGATTCATCAGTTAGACTATTTAATAGTTTCTGTGTAGCATCTGCTTCGAACTCCCAAGATTTCAAAAAATGGTCTAAGGTTTGGAACACAAAAATCCTCCTTTACATTCTTTTATTTTTTCAATGTGCCTATAGGTTAATTATAATGCTTCGTTTCGTTAAAAAGAACAAAAATTTCGGACAAGAATAATCATAGTAAAATGCGTAGACATTCTTAAACGTAACGATTTACGCATCTTTTTACAAACATCTGACTACTTGGTCTCCATTGTCAGCGAGAATCAAATATCATATGAAGACAATCCTATATTCTTATCACTTTACTGAGCAATAAATACCTTCCGTATACTTAGTAATACCTTCATCGTAATCAGGATACTTATATGCAAGACCTTCTGATACAGCTTTTGAATACTTTCTAAATAATGCATAGCAAGTAAATAAAGACTTCCACATTTCCTGATACCCATTCACAGAATATGTAGACATGAGTTCCTCCCATTCTTTATTTGAAAGGTACCGTTTCATAAATTTATAGTTCTTCCCCATACTAAATGAATACCCTTTCTGAGATGCGATATGCCAAGCCATCATTCTCAATAAATTAGGACGTACAATTTCATTTAAATGGTCAATGGCAAAAAGGATTTCATTTCTTGCTAATCCTTTTACTACGTAAGTCGAAACCATCCAGAACTCATTACAGCAATCATCAAATTCCCTTGCAGTCGGCTTTTTCATCCAGTATTGGCGATCATTTGGGGTCACTTTATAGTTGATGAACGAATCCTTATCGAGCAAGACCTTAACCAAACCATCGTTATTAGCAAAATAATCTTCTGCTTCACGAATTGGAATAAGGGTTAGATCTAATTTGTTGCCATCCTCAAAAAGAATAATGTATGAAAACCAATTACCTAATTCGGGAGGAAAAAGCTCCATATCTTCTGGTTTTTGCATCATAATGCGCTTCCCAAAGATTTCGAGCCACTGCTCATTTTCTTTAAAAGAATCTACATCAGTTACAAAATACGAGATGTCATAATCTTGGAAGTTGTCAGGAGGGATATTTCTGTTTGTACGTGACCCTTCCAAAGTGACCAATCGGATTCTCTCATCGTTCAAAGCAAAGTCCAAAAAAATGTCCATCATTTCCTGTTCACTTCGCATTACATGTTCCTCCGTTTCAGCCTTAATATCTAACTGTAAAACCGAATATTGATCTGTACGTCTTATAGATTTTTTTACTCTTGAATGTGATGTATTCTTCTAAGCTTTATTTTACATGATGTTCTCCTATATAACATTCAAAATTAAGATGCAAGACATCTCAAAATCAGATATCAACTATGACGGACTACATGAATATTCAGTTTTTTGTAGAGCCGCCATGGGACGACACTATCTTTGACACACTTTAATCCCCCCTGCTTTATCGACATGTTAACTAGTATGAGAGATTGACAAAAAGAAGGAAAACGATATATTTAAGCGAATACGAGTTTTTGAGTAAATTTTAAAATGACACTTTTTTCAAAAATCATGTCTTAACGGGGGGATTCGGTATGAATGAATTTATGAAGAAGTTTTCCTTAACAAAACCGATTATTCAAGCTCCAATGGCTGGCGGTATTACAACGCCCCGACTTGCATCTGCAGTTTCGAATCAAGGTGCTCTTGGCAGCTTAGCATCGGGGTATCTTACGCCAGACCTGCTAGAACAACAGATAAAAGAAATGTTTGAGCTGACAGACGCTCCTTTTCAAATTAATGTGTTTGTTCCGCTTGGTCTAGAAATGCCACCAGAAGATCAGGTTAAAAAGTGGAAAGAAAACATACCGTTAGCTAATCAAGTAAATCAATTCACATCTGTACAAGAAGAGTGGGATGACTTCTATCAAAAAATTGATCTAATTTTAAAATATAAGGTTAAGGCTTGCTCATTCACTTTTGATCTGCCGCCTGAAGACACAGTAAAGGAGCTAAAAACCGCTGGATGCTGTTTAATAGGAACCGCTTCAACAGTAGAAGAAGCATTGTTAATGGAAGAACGGGGAATGGATATAGTAGTCCTTCAAGGAAGTGAAGCCGGTGGACATCGCGGAGCATTCTTACCTTCCAAAGGTGAATCTGCCGTAGGTTTAATGGCTCTGATTCCACAAGCAGCAGATGCACTGAGCGTACCTGTCATAGCTGCTGGGGGAATGATAGACCACAGAGGAGTAAAAGCAGCTTTAACCCTTGGAGCCCAAGGAGTTCAAATCGGTTCTGCCTTTTTAATTTGTCACGAGAGTAACGCACATCCAGTACATAAACAGAAAATACTAGAAGCAAACGAAGCAGATACAAAGCTTACGACATTATTTTCAGGTAAAGAGGCCAGAGGAATCGTAAATAAATGGATGGAAGAAAAAGAACAGTTTGAGACACAAACCCTTCCGTACCCTTATCAAAATACACTAACGAAGGCAATGAGACAGCAGGCTTCACTTCAAAATAACCATGATCAGATGTCTTTATGGGCAGGTCAAGGGATACGGTCATTGACTGAGGAAATTTCGGTTAAGCAGCTTTTAAATCAGCTTTGCCAAGAGGATATAAAAATATAGGCGCACCTCATTGATAGAGCAAAAAGCAAACTTCGACAGGCAGTTTGCTTTTTTTTTCGTAATTTCATCCCCTGACTTTGGAAATTTAAATACTCCTACATTTTCAAAGCTAATTGAATCAGGTTATCAATCATCCCATTGATACGATGCGGTCTTGATAATTTCACCACAACCACAATACATCACCAATATTTCGATCTTATCTCCCCTTCTCCAGTTTTGCTCCCTATTCGAAAAATCGATAACTCCCATATTAAATTTGAATAGTAAAATGGTTCTTTTTCGTTTGATTCAGATGATATAAAGTCATATGATAAAAAAAGAATGAGACAGAAAGCGTGAGAAGTGATGAAAATAGGATTTTTTGATTCAGGAATTGGCGGCATGACTGTATTGTATGAGGCCATAAAAGTTCTTCCTTATGAAGATTACATTTTTTATGCAGATACGTTAAACGTTCCATACGGTGAAAAATCAAAGGGTAAAGTTAAAGAATATATTTTCAATGCAGCTAAATTTCTGGCCAGTCAAAATATCAAAGCTCTTGTTATTGCGTGTAATACAGCTACTAGCATTGCGATAGAGGATCTTCGGAGAAACTTCGACTTTCCGATAATCGGAATCGAACCCGCTGTAAAGCCTGCTATAAATAAATGTACAAAGGAAAGAAAAAGAGTTCTGGTAGTTGCTACTAATTTGACCCTTAAAGAAGAGAAATTTCATAATCTAGTAAAAGAAATTGATCACCATGACCTTGTTGATTGCTTAGCGCTTCCAGGACTAGTTGAATTTGCTGAGAACTTTGATTTTAGTGAAGACAAGATCATTAAATATCTAGAGAACGAACTATCTTCTTTTGATTTGAAACAATACGGAACGATTGTGTTAGGATGCACTCATTTTCCGTTTTTCAAAAACAGTTTTGAAAAACTGTTTGGGATAAAAGTTGATATGATTTCAGGCAGTGTCGGTACTGCAAAACAGTTGAAAAAAGTTCTTGCAGATCGTAACCAGCTTGGTAAAGGATCGGGCTCAATCACCTTTTTCAATTCAGGCCAGAAAATTGTGGACCAAGAAATCATATCAAAGTACAAAAAATTGTTTGAAATATTAGATGAAAATCAAAGGAGTCGTGTTGGACATTGAATGTAAGGGGCTCTGGTTATAAACAATGCAAATCATGATTTTTCAGTAAATTTACAAAAGGAAGAAGTAATAATTCGGGTTTGTTATCCAATGTAAATGAAAAAGACAGTCTCCTGAAGGGAAACATGAACTAAGAAGCGGGCTTAAAAAGCCCACTTTTTTTCTAACAAACAATTGAGTTATACACACATATCTGATTACAGTGTTTTCCCTCTTCCCCCCTCTTATTTCTACCCCATCTCTATAGCTTTTCTATTACAATAAAGCACAAGTATCGATTGAAAAGTTATCGTAACATGTACACTTCACGGGACATTTTTCGAGATTGCGAATCGACCGTTTGCCAGATATACAAAGTAATAATGTGTAAATTCTGTGTCTATTTTCATGTTTATTATGGAATTATTTTCATAATGTTTTATAATACAAGATGATAACGCTTTCTAATTATAATGATAGGGGGAAATAATGATGATGAAAAAAGGACTGCTTGCGGGTGCGCTTACGGCAACTGTGCTTTTTGGCACATGTGCAGTAGATGTGCCGGGTATTATTAGCCCAAAAACCGCAGAAGCTGCATCACAGCTAACTGATGGAATCGGCGGGAGGGCTTACTTGAACAGCACTGGTGCCATTTTTGTTACAAAAATCCAGCTTCCTAGCTCCATTCAGGTTTCAAATGGGACAGCCTATATCTACTCTGGCTTTAGCGGAGGTACAGAATCCGATATCGGGTTTCAGTACAGTGATAAATATAACGTATGGAAACCATATATGAAAGTCGGTTCAAAAGGACAGGATCAGGTTCAGTACCTCGAAGGAGGAAGCCAATTCACGAATACGAAAGGCTTCCGTCCCGGCAGCACCGTACAACTTACCATCTACAAAAACCTTAACGGCAATACACGCGCTACATACTGGGGCACGAACAATGCGGGATACAATGGCCGTCTCATTTCAGAAATCAGCAAAACAAATGTCGGCTCCATCTCCAAATGGAAAGCGCTCGCTACAGTTGCTACAACAGGGTCACGCCAATCTATCAAATCAAACTTTTCAACATCTTTTACAAACATCACCATCGACAACAAAGCAATAACACCTGTAATTGATACACAAGACTTCGCTAAAGTAACAGTCTCAGGCAACAGTGTCAGTTTATCCGTTGTGAAAAATTAAAACATGTTAAACATACAATGCATTAGGCTATTGAGAAGCTCTCGATAGTCTTAAAGGGGGCTTAACATGCCCCTTTTTTCATTTCAATTTAACTTTCAGTTAGCTTCGGTACATGCCGACTATCTCCGTCTTTTATCTGGGTGAAGTAAGGAGCAGCTCGCCCCTTCTGAACCTGTTCCATTTGCTCAACGCAAAAGGTGTGCATCACTGTCTTAAAAATGTTAAAACAAATGGCAGATGGTGCACTTTATTTTTAGATGAGGCATGCTTACGCTCGATATGCAAGTCAAATGATTAAGGGTCTGCAAGAGAGAGAAGTTTTGGGTGTAATTCCATAAAAGAGGAGTGGCTTCATATAGCTCGATTGCATCAGGAAGATTAGCCAGCGATTGGCCGAGAACAACACATCACTTTGAAACGGATTCATTCCAAAATGATAAGTATGATCCAATAACTAATAAAGATCATTTAGCAGTCCAGCCTTAGGCTAAAAAATATTTTTACATCAATTAAACTAGCATCACTATCGAATAAGCTCGATCTGCATATCATGTACTATCCTCTTTTAAGGAAGGTGATGTTATGAGGTCATTTCCATTAATTGTAGTTCTATTCATCCTATTAATCATCGTTGGGACATCTTTCTTTGGTGGCTATTAAGAACACACCTTACCTCATATCCATCAGACGCCATAAGAAATCTTTATGGCGTCTGTTTTTTATTAGATTTAAACAAAACCATATAAAGTGGGGCCATGCAAACACACCTATGGAGATTACTGCCGCGACTTGTGTGGGAAATGTTCTTCCCTTTATGGACTATTGTCGATCAAAAGAGAAAGTTGAAATACCTTTTTATGGTGAGATGAATCGAGGCTTAGACATATAAAAACCGCAAAGCTTTCTTGAAGAAGCTTTGCGGTTTTTGGGTCTCTTTTTTGCTTTGTATAAGCCTATAGATTTCAAGCGGAATCAACTGCCCATACATCCATTGATTGTTTATTTTGATATAGGTTTCTTCTACTCTTCATGTGAGATGAACTCAAGGTATGCCACGTCACAATAATGTGGCGGATCCTGAATGGTCTCAATCCGTTGTGGGATCAAATGCGTGTTGACGTTCCTCTGCTTTGCTGTTTAATATTCGGTAGCTCGATTTTCCAATGTGCAGCGGAATATCCAGTTTTTCTAAATCTGGCATTCCATTTTTCAGGAAAAGCTCTTTATCTTGATATCTCTGTAAAACTTCTCCCACAATCCACTCTTGATCGCCCAACGTGGAAACACTGTGTACTTTACACTCATAAGCAAAATAAGCATCAGTTAAAATCGGCACCTCGGCTTTTAGCCCTTTTTCGTATTGAATATGAAATGCTTCAAACTTATTTATATCTCTACCACTATGGGTGCCTAATGCTTGAATTAATCCCGAACATCTCCCTGGAAGAAAATTCACACCGAAAACACCACTTTTCTCAATCAATTTGTAAGTATATGTCTCTTTGTTTACTGATATCCCATACATTCCTGGAGAAGATCCAATGTACGTATGCCACCCAGAAGACATTGCGTTTTTTTCACCTTCATATTGAGCCGTAACTACGGCTACCATTCCAGGGTAGGCGTACCAAATTGGTTCATCTATCGGTGCTCTCATATTCATCGCTCCTTTTGTTTTAGATTTAATTTTTATTAAAATTTGAGATGCGGCAAAACAACAATGATAAAAGCTAACCCAGCAAATTAGAAGTACATGAGATGGTGGTCAGGGACTGAGGTGTCAGATGTCAATCAACCGATAATAAAGCAGTATCTCCATCGTATTTTTCGTTTAAGTATGCAAAGGAGCAAGCTCTACACCGCACGCCCCGCCAAAAACGATAACACGATCAGGGCTGTGCTTTTGAATTAAACTTTTGGCAGACCGAGCTTGCTTTAATCAAAAACTCCTTCCAATAATCCCCTGCTCTTTTTCAAGATCCGCATCTAAATCGACAAGTACTTCTTCAAATGGGCCATTCGTTTTGGGAGCAAGTCAGTTTAATAAGTGTGCTCCGAGTACGTAAGGGTTGTTACCGCCTTGCCATTGCGGCATGAGTAACCGAAGCGCATACCTTCTTTATTTGTCATTTTATACATCCTTCCTTTCATGAATGAATATGATGAACAAATCATAAACCCTATAGCAGCTATAGGGTCAAGGGTTAGTTATTTTTTAGCACTCTTAATTCTGTAAGGAAGTTTTCTTCTCTTAATGAGTTATAGTCGATTGGAAGAGAAACTTGATATACTTTTCCATCCGTTTGGATGCCGTGAGATTCAATATATTGATAAAGCTTTTGATAATACTCATCATAATTTTTTGCAGACCAATTAAATGCAATACATACATATTCACCAGATGGGATCGTATCTAACCTCATGTTTTTTTCTCCTATGTCTATTTTTTTCCCACTGCAAACAGTCGTATAAATACTATTGCAATAAATTTCACGAGAATCCTTATAGGGCTTGAAATCATAAATGAATCCATAATAGTTATCTATTACATCCCCTATTTTTTCGACAACGTCAGCCAGCTTTCTGTAATACAAATCGGATTGATTATGAGGATTAACTTGAGGCGTCTCTACTTTTAATATTGTTTGTTTATCTATATACCGAAAATAAACGAAACCTTCATCTTTTTTACTGCATATTTCTAATTGTTCATTAAGCTGTTTTCGTCTCCTATGAAGTAATTGACGAGCACGTTCGAGCTTTTCCATTTCTTGCACAATAACGCTTTCTTTCTCCTCAAGAAAGTGTTGCATATCTTCTGGGGTGCAAGTATATGAGCTGAAACGCTTAATTTCTTCTAGAGGTGTCCTAATATATTTTAGATACTTGATAACATCTAAATAAAAGAACTGTTTGACATGATAATACCGATAACCATTATCCTGATCTGTATAATAAGGCTTGAAAATTCCGATCCTATCATAATAGCGCAATGTTTGAATTGAGATGTTATTTAGACGGGCTGTTTCGCCAATTGTAAAATATTCCTTCATCCATCTCATCCTTTCGTCTTAGCTCTAAGAATTCTTTCTTCACTATACACGGTTACCTTCAAAATCTTAACTGAGCAATCTTGAGATCAATCTGTTATCTTCTTTTTCGTTTTCTTAAAAAGATCCGCCAAGAAATGATCTTTCCAGTTTCATAACAATTGCATGTAAGCAGGAAAAGTATTGACCCTATCGTCACAACAGGGTTTATGATTTGTTACGCAACTTTAAAATAGTTGGAAAAAGGAGGGGGAGTATCTGTCAGAAGATGTTTAAAGTATCCACTGTAGCTCGTCGCTGAGTTTATGAGGCAAGACATTCTAGACTGACAGGCATTGATGATACCAATGGGTCGTTACATATATTTGAACTTTTAAAAAAGCTTAATCCTTAAAAAGATTAAGCTTTTTTCCTTTTCAATGCTCACCTTAAGATTCCATATCAAGACGAAAGGCTCTTGCAGCACTTCAAGGCTTTACATATTACATCCCCTCTCCCTCGGGCCTGTCGCTTACTTGGTTTTAGTTAACATGTAGCTTTGTGTTATCATATCGTATATGTCTTTATCTGGGACAGTTCCGTCAAGAATGATAGAATTCCAATGCTCTTTATTGAGATGAAATGCTGGAACGACCGAAGTGTATTTCTGTCTCCAAAAATCGAGAAAACCGGGTTCGCACTTCACATTGACCCAAATATAATCATCTTTTTTAAATATCCACGCAAATACCTTTCTGTTTTCTATGTGTCGCATTAACGTCCAATTTTTATCACGAAACGGGTAATCTTCATATACATTTTTAAAACTCAAACAATAATCAATTGCTTCCTCTCTATTTTTCATTGCTTGCCTCTCCTTCTACACATAAATAACTGCCTAAAGTTTTTTCTTTAGCGATTGATTTCCTCTACTTTATTTAACAATAATGAATATGTGAATAAAAGAACTATGATTAAACAATTTGCAGATCGGGCAGTAAATTGAAATTTCAGTTGTTTTTTTCTGAAAGCTACTTTAGCTATTCGGGCGCATTGGAGAAACAGAGGCTTTCGTTGGTACCCCTGCCTTTCTTCGGCAATCCGCTAGCTGTTTACCGGCATCATCAACCATCATTAGTACCGATAAACATAAACAAGCTGGCAGCAATAAGCACCAGCTTGAAACATATTCTTTATGAAGTGGCTCCCCCAACTGATCAATTGCCTCTTGTTGGATGCCAACATTCATTGCAGAACGCCGTACTTTCAGAGAGGAAAATGCCGCATATTTTGATATCGCAGAAACCAGAGCTACAGTGTAATTGACGGTCTTGGTCCGCTTATCGATGTATATCGAATGAAGGCGGGGGCGACGACAACGATTAACAGGGTCCCGGCAAATGCCACGATGAAAAAATATAATGATAAAGGAACCAATTCCGGCAGCACGAGCTCCAGTCTCGGCAGCATCGTGAGTTTGGTCAATACGTTACGCGGACCCTATTCTTCAACGAACTCGGCGAAGGGTCAGCAGCTAAAACAGGAGCATTTAGCATTTCACCTCTATAAAGGACAGGCGCCATTTTCCACATTGATAAATGGCTGTTGCAGAACAGCTTTATGATAAAAGAACACCATACTTCATAGAGTAATCATCATTTAATGAGCCATCATCTCATGGGCAATATCGTGTCCATCCATTTTTGACGGGTAGTAGGTAGGCCAGTTTTTGACTTCATCAAGTAAAGCTTCACGGTCGTCCCCCCAATAGAGATGATAATGACTAGCTTTAGTCGGGTAAATACTATGATCACTAAACTGAATATACTGAGGCAGCCCTTCTGCTTTTTTAGCTAGTTTGAATATGTATCTTACCCCTCTATTGCCCGCATCATAGGTGAGAATTTCGTACCCGTCATACGTATACTTACCAGAATATTCTTTTCCATTTTTGAAGAACGTTACAGTATCTTTCTGGATTACAATACGGTCAACATCTGTTTGATAGCCCTTTTTATAATACTCTTTATATTCTTCAGCTGTCTTGCCGCCTTCGTGTTCTGATTTATATGAAAACACTTCGTCAAGAGTACCATCTTGCAGGTATGGATATACAGATTGCCAATCTCCTTCCCAATCAGAAAGTAAGCGATCCTTTACTTGGCTGTTTTTAAAATAGCCTTCATATATTTTTTCTGTTTCTTCATCATGCGCATGACTATGATCGTGAGAATGTTCGTGTGTATGACTGTCAGATGTTTGCTCTTGCGTTTTGGAAGAGTCTTCTTCAACTGCTGAGGATGATGTTGTTTGATTAGACTCACCTTTAGATGAACCGGAAGTCTGACATCCTGCCAATACGAGTAATGAACCAATCGTTAATATGCCTAGCCGCTTTGAAAATAAAATGTTCATTCCAACACTCCTTTTTATTAAATCGAAAACATTACGATTTATATTATACATGCATCTCTTGCAAACATCAAAGGGAAAATGCTCTTCATGCGGATGGACTATTTTAAAGGAATAACTGACTTTGTTCATCAGTTATTCCTTTAAAATACGAAAGTCTACGATATTTCCATATCGATCCGCTTCAATATGACAGCACCCCTCAAGCAGCTGTTTTAATTTTCCCCGTCCGCGTTGTACCCTTGATTTTGCTCCTGAGTAAGAAATGCCGAGCTTTTCACTCAACTCTTTCTGTGATAACCCCTGAAATTCAGTTAACTCGAGCGCCTCTCGATACTTTTCAGGCAACCGTTTGATGGTCGATCGAATACACACAGCTGCTTCCTTGGTGAAATTTTCTTCCTCTGCACTGTTATTAAAATGTAGATCATCAGGCAATATTTCGCTTGTTTTTTTTGTACGGTAAAAATCAATAATCGTATTTCTAGTGATCCGATAAATCCAGCTGTCGATCTTTTGTTCATCGATCAGATTTGGGAGATGCACTTGTATTTTCATAAATACGATTTGCAAGAGGTCATCAACGATAGATTGATCGTTAACCCTTTGTGAAATATATGTTTTTAACGGCTGATGAAATTGATCCCATAGATCCTCTATATTCATTTGAAAAAACCTCCTATAATTTTGCGTCTGCTTTACATTTGCTTCGTCTTTTTAATCGTAACAAAGAGCGAAACAATTGTTGAATCAATTGTATTGCAGCTGTTGCAAAAAATAATGATAAAGGAGAGGTTTGTTGTGGAGTATACCTATTTAGGGAGAACAGGATTGCGGGTGAGCCGTTTATGTTTAGGCACGATGAATTTTGGAATTGATACAGACGAAAAGACTGCGTTCCGTATCATGGATGAAGCGCTTGATAACGGCATCCAATTTTTTGATACTGCCAATATTTACGGCTGGGGCAAAAACGCAGGATTGACAGAGAGCATCATTGGAAAATGGTTTGCACAAGGAGGACAGCGCCGCGAGAAAGTTGTTCTGGCGACAAAAGTATATGAACCGATTTCTGATTCGAATGACGGGCCAAATGATATGAGGGGCTTGTCTCTATACAAAATCAGACGTCACCTGGAAGGATCACTGAAGCGGCTTCAGACAGATCATATCGAATTGTACCAAATGCATCATATCGATAGGCGGACACCGTGGGATGAGATATGGGAAGCTTTTGAGACTCAGGTTCGCTCCGGCAAAGTAGACTATATTGGATCCAGTAATTTTGCAGGCTGGCATTTAGTTAAAGCGCAAGCTGAAGCTGAAAAACGGCGATTCATGGGACTCGTCACTGAACAGCATAAGTATAGTTTATTAGAACGAACAGCTGAGATGGAAGTGCTGCCGGCTGCACGGGATCTTGGTTTAGGAGTAGTGGCGTGGAGTCCCCTTGCAGGAGGGCTTCTTGGCGGGAAGGCATTGAAAAGCAATGCCGGAACTCGTACAGCAAAAAGAGCAGATTTAATTGAAAAACATCGTTTACAACTCGAGAAATTTTCAGATTTATGCAAAGAACTAGGAGAAAAAGAAGCAAATGTGGCTTTGGCATGGGTGCTGGCAAATCCAGTTTTAACTGCTCCGATCATCGGACCACGAACGGTTGAGCAGCTGCGTGATACGATAAAAGCCGTTGAAATCAGTCTGGATGAGGAGATTCTCCGCATGTTAAATGATATCTTTCCCGGACCTGGAGGAGAGACACCTGAGGCATACGCCTGGTGATACATTCATTACTCAATACTGACATTTTTCTTAAATATTTATGCTGAACTATCATATATAGGAAAGACAAGGGCTTGTTTGTCTCTTGTCTTTTCCACATCGTGCTGAAAATGCTGGCTAAACATCGATAAGAAACGCTGACGTTTTACTCATTCAATTGCTTATTTGATTACGAAATTACCGTACTCGTTTGAACGAACATGAATCGGTCCGTTTAGATTATAGTTGTTCTCCTTGGCGATAGAGCGAAGCACGTCCACACGGGCAACTGAATCTCTCCATTCGTCACGGGTGTCATGATTGGCCGGATTCATCAGATCGTCATAGCGTACGTCCAAGAATTTATTTAACCACTTCTTCTCGTCTATTCCGTCTTTAGGTGATCCGCCCGCTTTTTTGTTCGTACGTTTAATCAAGGCATAAAAAGAGTCAGGGTCATCACCATCGCCATGCTGAATAACCGTATCGTACATCACAGCTCTTGCCAATGCTGTTTTTAGTCCGGCATTATCCGATCGTTTCATGGCAGGCTGATAATACAAACGGTCATTTACTTTGTCTTGGGCGACGCGAAATTGCTTATCATTTGCAAGCGACTTCCAAGCAGAAGCGAATCCCTTGAGATTGCTTGTATCATCGCTTTCTTCCTTGGCCAGACGGCGCAATTCAGGCAGATACTTTTTCAGTTTGTTATTCGGAACTGCCTTTGTGTATACTTCCACTACTTCCAATGCATCCCCGGTAGCCGTTGTAAAGCCTGCCCGTCCGCATGTATAGCCTCGCCCATCATCCAATCGCTCTACATATCCATATTGGATCTCCGTTGTGCCGTTTTCAAAGATACTTGTCAGCTGTTCCGCCCGGCGCTTTTGATCTTTATTCAGTCCCGCCGCAAAAACCGTTTCGCTCATTATCAGGGTAAAAAACATGGTGAAAACAAGTAATGAGATCGCTGCCTTTTTCCAAAAATCTGCTTTTTGCATACTGATTTTCATTTTACTTCCCCTTTCTAAATATTGTAAATACAGACTCAGTATACATGAAGAAACTGCCCTATTGTTGAAAATACATCAATTTGTCAATATTTTGAATCTAAAGTAATATAGCTTAAATCTTACTCTTTTCATTGCCAATCAGCCTTAGCCCCTCTCACTGGGAAGGTCCCTTGATTTTCATACTGCTTCAACTTTAATTAACAAGATGCCATAAGGCTTTACTCTATTTTATAATGGAAGTGATCATAGAAAATCGTTAGGGAGGTGATGTAAATGGCAAGCAAGATGAGAATGCCAGATTCCGCAACGTCCCATGCAAAGCCTATTATTAGGAAGGCGATACTTTGCATGGGGTAGACTTTCTAAAAGATCGCCCAAGTAAGCTTTTCTGATATAGTGGCTTTGCACCTTATTTGACATAAAAAAAATAAGGAGCTGGCAGAAATGGCATATGTAAAAGCAACCGCTATTTTACCTGAAAAGCTGATATCGGAAATTCAAAAGTATGTTCAAGGAAAAACAATATATATCCCTAAACCTGAATCCTCTCATCAAAAATGGGGTGCGTGTTCAGGAACAAGAAAGCTGATCGATGATAGAAACGCTTCTATTAAAAAAGCATTTAAAAACGGCAAAACAATTCATCAATTATCTGATGAATATCACCTCTCTGATGAAACAATAAAAAAAATTGTCTACTCTCAATAAACAAAACGGAAGCACTGATGAAAAATCATCAGTGCTTTTTATATGGCGAGTTTGTTTCTTAGTTATTTCCTGCATATGATACCATTGGCCAATTGTGTAAAGTTAAGGGAGATGAGAAGAAAGGAAGGTCCTACAAATGACGATAAACAATGGAACGTTGCAAGTACCCGGCGCGAACATCCACTATCAGGTGCGTGGCTCAGGTCCAATCATTCTTTTGGTCCACGGCGGAGGCGGTGATGCCGACAAGTTCCATCATGTTGCCAATCATCTGGCTAACTGGTACTCGGTTGTTACTTACGATCGCCGCGGCCATTCCCGCAGCAATCTCGCCAATCAGATTGAGGATTACCGTGTGGAAACACACAGTGACGATGCTCACCGTCTTCTAGCCAAAATCACCAATAAACCGGCATACGTATTTGGAAGCAGCTCCGGGGCTGTTATCGGGCTTGATCTGTGCATACGCCATCCCGAACAAGTACATGTCATGATCCCACACGAACCAATCTTATTGCAGCTTCTGCATGGAAATGAGCTGAAACAAGCCGAGCAATTCATGGAAGACCTTAAGAAAAATCATCGAAGTGAAGTCATTAAATTAATGTCAAGATTAGAGACAGACGAACAATCAAAGGCTGTCCTGACAAAGCGGCTTCTCGGCAATTCAACGTATTTCACTGAGTATGAAATTCAAGGAATTCTCAACTATACATTAGATTTCGAAGCATTAAAAACTGTGTTTACATCTTCACCGATGAAGATACTCCCAGCTGGCGGAAGTGCTTCTCGGGAGCTTTTTCCTTATCGTTGCGCGAACGCCCTAGCGGAACAATTGAAAACAGAATTGGTTGAATTCCCCGGAAATCATACGGGGTACACAATGCATCATAAAGAATTTTCTGAGAGGTTACACGACATGTTAGAAAGAGAAAAGAAACATACGTGTTCAAAATAGGACAGGTAAAACTAACTATAGAATTAGAGAAGATTTCACGAAGCGTAAAAAGAACTTTTCACTAACGAGAACGCAATGTGAGATGTCTAACCAAAGTGATATTAGGTATTTCATCGAAAAATAGGTTTGTACATTACGTTCTCCTATTGATTATTTCCTATTTTAATTCCGTATTTTATACCATTAGATACAACTCTAAAGCGGCTCGTTATTTTTTCCTCAACAACAACCAGTGTCTAACATCATGAATCTCTTTTGAAAATTACCACAAATGCAGGTATGGAAGACTTCATCGCAGCAAAAACCATACCAACTAATGTTGTTGGTATGGTTCGTCCTAGATAGGCCCTTAAGAAGAGATTCTATTGTACGGAGTATTTAACTAATTGCATTTGTAACCGACAGGGCCGTCTGATCCTGTGTACACATATGTGTCAGACACATATCCAATATTCACGATCCCCCGGGAATCTTTCCACTGGATTTGGTCCCAGATATTACTCGTTCCATACTTCCCTGTAACAGTCGTTCCATAAGCGTAACAATAATAAGGAACACGGGAGCCGCTCGGAATGGAAAGCATAATAGGATAATTTGTACCAGGACCGCTGCGCATATTGACAGGCGCACCGCTGCTTGTTGAGACAGTAAAGTACTGAACGGCAAGTGCCTGACTGGAAAAAATGAATAAAGATGCAATCATCACGGTTAACATACTCAGCATTTTCAGTTTAGTCAATGTCATCCCTCTTTCTTCAATTCCTTCATTTTAAAAAACGATAGAACATAGGCTACCAGCTGCATTTAGGAACAACCGGACCGTCTGAGCCTGTATACATATATGTATCAGAGACAAATCCAGGAACGATCTCCCCGCTGGCAAGCGTCCGCTCTGTGTAATTCCAAATATTACTCGTTCCATACTTTCCAGTTACAGTTGTACCGGTTTTGTAGCAATAGATCGGGATGCGGGTTCCGCTCGGAATGGTCGTTACAATTCCCCAACTTGTACCTGGGCCGCTGCGCATATTTACAGGCGCACCGCTGCTTGTTGAAACCGTATAATACTGAGCCGCAAGTGCATGGCTAGAAAAAATGAACAAAGATGCAATCATCACCGTTAGCATACTTAGCCTCTTTAGCTTATTCACCTTATACCCTCCCCTTATAAATGACGTACGTTTGACTTTCTTACATCCAGTTAAGGATTTACTTTCAGATACCATGCCTCCTCCCCTCCCATATATTTATCAATGTACCATAAACTAGATCTTTCAAAAGTGGAATTATTCCTATGTTTTCGACAATTAAGGATACAAAATAAATGGTAGTCAGGCTTGATATTGATGGTATGTTACATTTGGCTCTTAATCATTTGTCCAGTCAGTAATCACGATTGACAATCCGGAAAAAGGACATGGATCAAGCGGCTTCGTTTCCACCAATTAACTCAATCAGTGTACTGCTTCCTTTTATCCACGCTTCTTCTCGATTCATAGATACTCCACCTTTTTCACCAATCAAAAACGGACACCAAACAAATCAGCGTAAATGCTGCAAGTTCAGTGTCCGCAACCTATTATGACTTTGCTTTCTTTTACCAGGGCGTATAAAAATGATTAGGTACGTTCTCAAACGTTATTCTATGATTTTGCGAGTCGAAAAATCATAACATTTTATATATTTCAATCAGATTATGATCTGGATCTCTGAAGTGAGCAACTCGGGCACTCCATTCCTTGCGATCATGCGGTTTATTCACACATTTAACTCCTTTTTTGTGTAAATCGTCATACATTTTATCAACATCTTCTACCTTAAACTGAAGCAAAAATTTTGATTGAGCTTCTCCTTCCAACGATTTTTTTCCCTCTCCAACGATTTCAGCCATCGTTTCTCGAGATAAAAGCTCTATTTTCGTTTCCCCATTATCAAAGAGTGCATATTCCATTTCATTCTCTAACCAACTTATTTGAAGTCCTAATGAATCTTTGTAAAACTCGACGCTTTTCTTAAAATCATTCACCAAAAGTCTAATTTGTAACAGCTTCATATCGAGTGCCTCCTATAAAACCATACTTTTTACTGGTCATCCAATTTAATAATACAAAAGGAAACCTGACAGCACTATGTCAAGTTTCCATAAATAAATTTCCATACTTCACCTTTATTTCAGATTTAAGTGCAGTTTAGTGCAAGTCATAAGAACGGGCAAAAACAGCGATTCTTAAAACAAAAAATGATACCGAGTGTACTTTCTGTATGCTTCAACGTCATTTCGGGAAATGTAACGTTGATAAAAGGAGGTTACATCAATATGGATCATCAAACATTGGCAGCTCACGAGGCTGTTGACTTACATGAAATCGTGAACTTTAAAACACTTTGTATAGCGAAATCAAAGTTAATGCAAGGACTTGTGTTTGACCAAGAACTGAAGGACTTGATGCAAAAAGATGTGCAGCAATCCATTCAAGACCTTACTGAATTACAGGCGGTGTATGAGCGTGCCTCATTTCAGGCCCCTGTCCCTCAAAGCCGCCCAACGCCAATCATCAATTGAAAGGAAGGTAAGCCTCTTTGAATAATGATCATTTAGACCCCATTAATTCGCTGAATGTGCCTGAACTAGCAGACACTACATTCGCGATGGATTTTCTTATACGAGCTAAGGAAGGCGTAAGGAATACTGCTGTAGCTTTGACAGAAACCGCTTCACCAGATGTAAGAGCCTTGCTGCGGAAACAGCTGATGCAAGGAATTGCAATGCACCAAGAGATTACGGAACTGATGATCAGCAAAAAATGGTTCCACCCATATGAGCTGAGCGAACAGTATAAGCTGGATCAGCTCTCTGCAAAAAACACGATCATGGTCGGCAATATGAACCTCTTTCCTGATGAAACAAATCGTAAAGGGATGTTTGACCGGACACCTGATGAACACTAACACTGGAGGTTGTACAGCATGAAGGCAGTAACGTATCAAGGCATTAAAAATGTTGTTGTCAAAGATGTCCCCGATCCAAAGATTGAAAAATCCGATGACATGATTATCAAAGTCACCAGTACAGCCATTTGCGGATCAGATTTACACTTAATCCATGGATTGATTCCTAATCTTCATGAAGACTATGTCATCGGCCATGAACCGATGGGAATTGTTGAAGAAGTTGGGCCAGGGGTTACAAAGGTCAAAAAAGGTGACCGCGTCATTATCCCTTTTACGATCGCCTGCGGTGAATGTTTTTTTTGTAAAAACCAGCTGGAAAGCCAATGTGATCAGTCTAATGACAATGGGGAAATGGGTGCTTATTTCGGCTATTCAGGGCAAACTGGCGGTTATCCAGGCGGGCAAGCTGAATATTTAAGAGTGCCGTTTGCGAATTTTACCCATTTTAAAATCCCTGAATCTTGTGAGGAACCCGATGAGAAATTAAGCGTGATTGCCGATGCCATGACCACCGGCTTTTGGAGTGTGGACAATGCCGGTGTAAAAGACGGCGATACTGTTATCGTTCTCGGCTGCGGACCAGTCGGCCTGTTTGCTCAAAAGTTTTGTTGGCTAAAAGGCGCAAAACGCGTCATAGCAGTTGACTATGTAAACTATCGCTTACAGCATGCGAAACGTACAAACAAAGTAGAAATCGTTAATTTTGAAGACCATGAGAATACAGGGAATTATTTAAAGGAAATCACGAAAGGCGGAGCGGATGTAGTCATTGACGCTGTTGGGATGGATGGTAAAATGAGCGATCTCGAGTTCCTTGCCAGCGGCTTAAAGCTTCATGGCGGAACAATGAGTGCATTGGTCATTGCCTCTCAAGCTGTTCGCAAAGGAGGAACCATACAAATTACAGGTGTGTACGGAGGCAGATATAACGGTTTTCCGCTAGGCGATATCATGCAGCGAAACGTCAATATACGCTCTGGACAGGCTCCTGTGATCCACTATATGCCGTACATGTTTGAACTAGTATCAACGGGCAAAATTGACCCGGGAGATGTTGTCAGCCATGTCCTGCCGCTTAGTGAAGCCAAGCATGGATATGACATTTTCGATTCAAAAATGGATGATTGTATCAAAGTTGTGTTAAAGCCTTAAAAAACGGAGGTTACAGAAATGGAATACGCCTTACACGAAGTGCTTGAGGTTCAGGAAATGACTGCATTTAAGACACTTTGTTTGACGAAATCTAAAACAATGAAAGCACTGGTATCTGATCCGAAGCTGAAAGAAATCATGCAGCAAGATGTTGATATCACCACACGCCAGCTGCAGGAATTTGCCTCTATTTTATCTAATGCAAAGCACGAATGAGGAGATGAATAAATCATGAATCCTATCATTGAATATCTGACCGGCATGAATGTTCTAACAGACCAAATCATTGCTATGGACTTATTAATTGCAGCAAAAAACGGAGTCAGAAATTATGCGATGGCAGCCACTGAAGCCGGAACGCCTGAAGTGAAAGAGGTCCTTATCCGCCATTTGGAAGAAGCCCTTGATATGCACGAACAACTCTCAAGCTATATGATGGAAAAAGGCTGGTACCACCCTTGGAACACAGACGAACAAGTCAAGCTACATTTAAAAAATATTGATACAGCCATTCAATTGCCAACCCTTTAACATACAATGAGTGATTTGCTGAGGAACAGTATTGATTGGCCACAACTGTTCCTCAGCTTCAAGTTGAATCGCCATGAGCACTATTTTCGGGTCCTATGACCGTAAATAGATTAACCGCTTTTCTCCATCTGATCTCCGATAATGTTTGCAAATTCTCCAATCAAATAAGAATTCGTAACCACCTCTTTTTATGCGATTTCTTGATGGAGAAAACAGGCCAGAAACAAAATCCTTCGTTTTTGACCTGCCCTCTTCACACGCAAAGAATGCTACCTTCTTTGCTCCACTGATCCGTGAAGACTTTCCGTTTTAGGCCTGCTTTTGAGCTTTGCCTCATTTTCACGCAATTTCCCATCATAATCTTTAATTTTTGTGTCTAATCTCTTAATTGTTTCATCAATTTCTTTCCGCTTCTCTATCAGCCGCTGTCGTTCGTCAGCCAGGATATTTTTTCGAGCTTCTACCGTACGGTCACCTTCGGTAAATAATGTTGTATATTCAATTAGCGCTTCTATCGATAGTCCCGCATTTCGCATGCATTTAATAAATTCAATCCATTTGATATCTTCTTCATCATAGTCGCGAATGCCGCTGTCTTTTCGTTTTACAGGCGGGATTAATCCTACACGTTCGTAATATCTGAGTGTTGCGGCTGTCAGGCCAAACTGCTTTGCCACCTGAGCAATATTCATTATCTTCACCTCTCTATCCTGCATGTTGTGAAGGTAACACTTAAAGTTAACTTTAAGTCAAGCTCAAGCAAGTGGTTAGCTGCTGAATCTGGGTTTATATATTCGGGACTTGCCTTAAAGCACACTTTAAGCTCTATACTTCTCCATGCAATAAAAACAGTGTAGATGGGGGGATTGCTGAATGGCAAATAAACTAACTGCCGGAAGAGAACAATTAGGAGAATTTGCGCCAAAGTTTGCTGAACTTCATGATGATGTCCTATTCGGTGACATTTGGGCAAGAGAGGAAGAACTTTCACCCGGGATCGCAGCATGATTACAGTTTCTGTATTAATTGCTGACTGTTTCTCAGCTTATATATCAGGTTCATTTTAAATGTTATTTTTAAAAAACCCTTGCCTTAAAGCAGACTTTAAGGTTTATCGTTATGTTGAAGACACCATAAAACATAAATAAGTGCATGTTTTTTTACAACACTTATGATGAAGAAAGGATTGGTTCATATGTGTAATCAACATCAAACCCGTGTATTAAGCGTGTCACATGCAAAAGCCAAATTTGAACAAACGACGATTGAGCGAAGAGAATTACGGCCGCACGATGTCTTAATCGGTATTAAATTCAGCGGTATTTGCCATTCAGACATTCATAGCGCTTTTGATGAATGGGGCGGTGGCATCTTCCCAATGGTGCCTGGACATGAAATAGCCGGTGTTGTAACAGCCATTGGAACAAAAGTCACCAAGTTTGCTGTCGGGGACCGCGTTGGTGTCGGCTGTTTTGTTGACTCTTGCGGAGAATGCGAATACTGTCTCAACGGAGAGGAACAATTCTGCACGAAGGGTGTTGTTCAAACGTATAACTCAGTAGACTACGACGGAAACCCCACTTATGGCGGGTACAGCCAAAAAATCGTTGTCACTGACAGATTTGTTGTTCGCATACCAGACCGTTTGGAAATGGATGTTGCCAGTCCGCTGTTGTGTGCAGGTATTACAACGTATTCCCCGCTGAAACACTGGAATGTTGGCCCTGGTAAAAAGGTTGCGATTGTAGGCGTGGGTGGCCTTGGACATTTGGCGATTCAATTTGCACATGCGATGGGTGCAGAGGTAACCGTCCTGAGCCGTTCCATGAATAAGAAAGAGGAAGCTCTGGAACTCGGTGCAAATCATTACTTTGCAACAAGTGACCCAGCCACATTCACTGCATTGGCCGGGCGTTTTGACGTGATCTTAAATACGGTATCGGCAAATCTCGATGTAGATGCCTATTTATCATTGCTTCGTATAGACGGGACACTTGTAAACGTGGGAGCTCCTGCCAAGCCGGACACATACAGTGTGTTTTCCCTAATCATGGGGCGCCGCAACATTGCAGGTTCTCTAGTCGGCGGAATTCAAGAAACTCAAGAGATGCTGGATTTCGCAGCTGAGCATGGCATCGAACCTAAAATCGAAGTCATCGCAGCTGACCAAGTGGACGAGGCATACGAACGTATCCTCCGAAGCGATGTCCGTTATCGATTTGTGATTGATATTTCCACATTGTAATAGGTTAGTCCTTATATGGGCTGACCCGCTTTTAATGAAACTCACGAAAAACGATCTCGTTAAGCAAATATTTTGAAGGCCGGTCAATCTTCCTGTTATTCTATGAATAGAGAGTTATTAGGAGGGTTTTTTATGAGCAAAAAAATTGCAGTTCTTGTTACAGACCAATTCGAAGACATCGAATATACAAGTCCGGTAAAAGCATACGAAGAAGCTGGCTACAGTGTTGTGGCTATCGATTTAGAAGCCGGCAAAGAAGTTACCGGTAAGCATGGCGAGAAAGTAAAGATTGACAAAGCCATCTCAGATGTGGATGCAAGTGACTTTGATGCACTTTTAATTCCTGGGGGATTCTCTCCGGATTTGCTTCGTGCAGATGACCGTCCGGGCGAATTCGCAAAAGCATTTGTCGAAAACAAAAAACCTGTTTTCGCAATTTGCCACGGCCCGCAAGTACTGATTGATACGGATCTTCTAAAAGGCAAAGATATCACAGGCTACCGCAGCATCCGCAAAGATTTAATCAATGCCGGTGCAAACTACAAAGATGCAGAAGTAGTCGTCAGCCACAACATTGTCACAAGCAGAACACCTGATGATTTGGAAGCATTTAACCGCGAATCTTTAAATTTGTTAAAATAACGAGAAGGCACAGACTGTTCGGGTCTGTGCCTTTTTTAAAATTAAGACTCCTTCTTTACATTCTGAAAGACAGCAGTCGCGTCCCACACATTCAAGCCAAATTGGCCTTCTGAAAATGCGGAATCATTTGCATCAATCACAAGACGATCATCTAAATAGATTTTAAAGCGATCGCCCTCGGCCTCTGTTTTCAAATGATACTTTTTATTAACGTCTATCGGTGTTTTGTATTCAGCAATGACAGAAGCAGCACCGTTCTCAAATTTAAAAAATTTCACTAGGTCATGCTTCGCATCCACATTCGCAAGATAACCGTTTTTGGCATCTTTGTCAGAGCGAAACATTAGTGCTCCTGCCCCTCTTCCGTTTCCATCCTTAATGGTGATATCAGATTCATAAGTGAAGTCTGACCCGGATGCTGAAGACAAGATAAAGGAATCTCCGTCCGACCTCCCTTGTTTCCCCTCAATCGTGTCGGCCCACGTGCCATTTACAGTCGTCCAGCCAGTTATATTGGACATAAAAGGTGACGTTCCCCATACCTTTTTTAAAGGGTGTATGGTTAAAGATTTTACCTTTACACCGCCATTTGCAGCATATAATTCAAGCCCTTTGCTTGATCGGTCTGGGAGAATAATATCCGTTATGACCTGCTTTCCGTCATTCCCAAATACTTCAACCGAGGAGCGGTCAACAAAAATGCGCATCTTAACCTTCCCATTTACCGGCTTCAATGGGGCTGTTTCTTTTCCGGTGTTGAAGGCCGGATTAAAGGTGTTGTTGCCCGACTCGCTCCGGTCAACGAACAATTTGGCGTTTCTTCGGTCATAGCCGACCTTCGTAAATTGATTTTCACCTGTTCGGACCTTAAAACCAAATTCAGCAGCTGAACCAGGGCTTACTTTAAATTCTGCATTTATTTCATAGGCATCTCCAGATTGCCCCGTTAACACATTATGACTTGCAGGCGATATGGTCAGATTCTTCCACTTCTTAGAGGTTCCGCGAATGGTTTCCAGCTCTTTCACTGGTGTTTGGACCACTCTAACCCCTTCGGTAAACGCTTTCAATTTTAACTCTCTTGGAATGGACGTTGCACTTCTCCATGGGGATGTCGGAACATCATTCGCATATTGCCAATTGCTCATCCACCCTAACCATAGCCGGCGGCTGTCTGTGGCTGGAATATCAGACCAGGATACAGCCGCATAAAAGTCTCTGCCGTAATCCGTCCAGAGAACTTTGTTTGACGGGTTTTCATTTTTAAAATGAGTTCCATCAAAGTCCCCTACAAAATATTGCATGCCTGATCCTCCCGAGACCGCTCCGTTTCCGACACTGACCTGCATGACCCATTTCTTTTGATTCGGATTGCCGTCTACCGGAAGCTCAAATAAATCCGGGCATTCCCATACTCCCCCGTGGCTTCCTTGATCCTGTCCAAATTCACTTGCATACGTCCACTGCTTCAGATTTTTTGATGTATAAATGAGGATTCGGTCACCGGCCGCAAGCACCATTACCCACTTTTTTTCTTTCTCATACCAAAAGACTTTTGGATCGCGAAAATCTTTTTTACCCGGGTTTGGAATGACAGGGTTGCCAGCGTATTTCGTCCATGTTCTTCCTTTGTCGTTGCTATAGGCAATACTTTGCACTTGATGGCCTTCCCGATCCTGTGTATAAATGGCCACAAGCGGCTTCTCTTTGCCTGTTTGAAAACCGCTTGTGTTATTTTTATCTACAACTGCGCTTCCAGAAAAGATCGTGCCTTTTTCATCCGGATAGAGCGCAACAGGAAGGTGTTCCCATGTAACCAAATCTTTGCTGACGGCATGCCCCCAATGCATGGGCCCCCACTGAAGCCCGTATGGATGGTATTGATAGAACAAGTGATATTCCCCAGCATAATATACCATTCCGTTTGGGTCATTCATCCAGTTTGCCTCCGGTGTGAAGTGATATTGAGGACGGTAATCCTCATCATAGTAGCTTGAATCGGCTGCATCTGCCGAAAATGCCATAGTCAACAGCAGGGTGAACATGATCATGACTTGAATAAGTCTCTTTTTCATTTGTTCCTTCGCTCCTCTCTTCATGTTTGAACACTTTCAAGAGAGACTGCTGCGCAAGCTGGTCCGTTTCTGGCAATTCTCCTCTGTTTCGCTGTTATCCGAATGATTTATATATGAAAAGACTTCTGCAGTTTCTCTCTTTTTCCTTCACACACCTTATGCTAAGAATCCAGCCCAATACCCGAGAATCCCGATGACAAAGATGCCGCAAATAATGAGAAGAGGATTCACCCCTTTGCGAAGCATCCATGCCACCAATAACGTTAATCCGAGAGGCAGCGCACCCGGCATAATGCTGTCTAACACATTTTGTACAGTTTGAACATCTACTTTTCCGCTTTCATCCTTAATCCTGGATACAACGATTGGAATGTTGATGGTGGTCCATTTGGACACGAGAGCCCCCATAACAAATAATCCGAGAATCGAAGCGCCCTCTGTAAGCTTTTGAATGCGATTCCCCGCTAAATCCTGAAGAATCTCCATTCCTTTCACATAGCCATACTTTAATCCGTAATATTTTGTGCTTAATCTTATGGCATTCAGCAAGAAAAAGAATAGCAAAGGGCCGGCAATGTTTCCTCCTAAAGCAAGGGAGGCTCCTAGCGCAGCTAAAACAGGACGAATCGTTCCCCAGAAAATCGGGTCGCCTACGCCCGCTATTGGTCCCATCAAACCGATTTTCATTCCGCTTATCGCTTTTCCGTCAATTCCTTTATTGTTCGCCATTTCTTCTTCCATGGCTGCCGTCACGCCAAATATAGGCGCTGTCAGCCACGGATGTGTATTAAACCATTCCAAATGCCGCTGCAAGGCTTCGTTTCTTTTCGCTCCGGGACCGTACAATTTTTTGATCGCCGGTATCATGACATAACAATATCCCATTGCCTGCACACGTTCGAAGTTAAAGGAACCGAGTAAAAAATTTGAACGAATAAACATGCTGAAAATTTCTTTTTTCGTTAATCGTTTTTCTTTCTCCATTTTTTCTTCCCCCCTCATCGTTTAGGCATCAAGATCATCATCGTCATCATAAACAGCAACACTGC
Source organism: Bacillus sp. SN32 (assembly GCF_002837495.1). Taxonomy (NCBI): domain Bacteria; kingdom Bacillati; phylum Bacillota; class Bacilli; order Caryophanales; family Bacillaceae; genus Bacillus; species Bacillus sp. SN32. The sequence continues at coordinate 50,105 of NZ_PJCT01000003.1, forward strand.
CACTGTCTGATGCGGCCGCGACTGCTCCGTGAGCGCTTTGTTTTTGCATCACCTGCTGGTATAAAAGCGCCAGACAGAGACCAAGGGCTCCAAATCCCACTAAGTTAAAATCGGTAAACGCCGCTAATAAGAAACCAATATAGAAAAATGGCTTTAAATAAGGAATATTCATCATATTGATCACCATGGCATACCCGACAACCACAATAATGCCTCCGCCTATTTGCAGTCCTTTTGTAATGACATCAGGAATATTTCCCAGGAACGCCTGAACAGCGCTGACACTAATTAAAGCAACAATCAATGTAGGAATCATGACGCGCAAAGCTTGAAACACCATCGCGGTAATATGCATAATTTCAATTCCTTTTATATTTCCCGCTTTTGCATATTGATCAGCGCGGTGGATGAAAAAGACAGTGATCGTCCGAACAAAAATCGTCAGCGCCTGACCCGCAGCTGCTAAAGCAACAGCAACAGCAATCCCTTCGCCAATTCCCTGATCAGCGGTAATAACTAAAATGGTTGAGATGACAGAGGCGATCGCTGTATCAGGTGCCATGGCAAGCCCGACGTTCATCCAGCCGAGCGCCATCAGCTCCAGTGTGCCTCCAAGAATAATTCCCGTTTTTAAGTCCCCGAGCACCAAGCCAACTAACGTACAGGCCACAAGCGGACGGTGTGTCTGCCCTTCATCCAATACACTTGCGATTCCGGTGATTGCTGCAATGATTAACAACAAAATAATTTGTAATGAAGACATATTCTCATCCCCTTGATTATTTTGTTACGTTCCGTAAAATCTGTACAAAATCCTCACTGGCATCTGAAGGCAGCTGCCTCAATTCCAGTTTCACGCCATTGTCACTTAATGTTTCAAATGCCTTTATATCTTGTTCTGTGACACTGACTGATTTTGTGATTTGCCTGCGATGATTTTCAAAACGCATTCCCCCGACGTTTACGGTTTTGATCGGTACACCTGCTTCTATAAGAGATACAATATCAGACGGATTTTCAAACAAGAGCATTGCTGTTACGCCTTCGTAGCGCGGACTATGAAATGCTTTTGCCATTTTAGAAACCGAGACGGCACTTGCCTTTACATTTGAAGGCGCAACAGAAAGGATCAGCGTTTTTCTCATTTCGTCCTGAGCAATATCGTCGGAGACAACGATGATTCGGTCGGCTGCATGGACTTTTATCCACCTTGTCAGGATTTGGCCGTGAATAAAGCGGTCATCAATTCTTGCTAACACAATGTTCATCATAATTCATCCTCTCTTGTATCTTGATTGGCTGTTTTTACTTTTTCTAAATGTTCACTGCACACTTGAAAGCTTTGCTGACTCATTGCTTTTAAGTTGTTCAGCAAATCTTTGAGAGCCAGATGTTCTCTCAGGCTTAAAACCTCCAGCAGAATCGGCAGGTTTACGCCGGCTGCCATATCCATTCTTTGATCCTCAGCAATAAAGGAAGCTGCCGCGTTATATGGCGTCCCTCCAAAAATATCGACTAAAAAAAGCACTTCATGTTCTTCCGGGATATCCTTGAGCGCCTGATGATATTTTTCTTGCAGCGTTTGTATTCCTTCCCCTTTAAAAAACGGCACTGCAATCAGGTTATTTTCTTCACCGAATATCATCCCTGAAGATTCTTTTAATGCTATGGGAAAATCTCCATGACCGCTGATAATAACTGAAATCATATCTATTGCTCCTTTCCTGTTTTGTACATCCATATATAATGCAAGGATCGTGCCAACACAGTTGTGTTAAGCGTTTTCATTGTTATTTCAGCCAATAGCAATTTGTTGTCGAAACACTTAAAACGAAAAAAATAAACCTGTATTAAAATGGTGTTCCATTTAATACAGGTTCATATAAAAAAACTGTTTTTAAAACAGCTGGCCATGCACTTCTTCAGCAAATATGGCGGCTATAAATAATTTTTCATCATCACTTATGCGAAGTCCGAGCTTTTCTTCATAAGGGGCTAATGTTCGTTCTGTCACGTACACCATTTCCTTCAGCTGATCATTGATCTCTTCTTCCTCCGAGAAAGCGATCGGATTCTGCTTAATTACCCTTTCAAAGGCGAAAGCCGTGTGCATAATGACTTTGATCAAAACCGCATTATTGAAAATGACCCCCAGCTCATCTTGAACGGTTTGCAGCCACTCCAATAATATTTCGATCACATGGTGGGGATTCAAGAAGACAAGGTATTTTTTCAGGCTATCCTCGCAAAGCTCCCTGACAATAATATTTGCTTCGTTCAATCCATTGCTCAAGGGGATGCTTCCTTTTGTAATCGCCTGTTGAATCAGCTTCTCTCCCTCCCCTTCAATTAACACTTCTAAAGATACATGCGGAGCATTGATTTTAGGGTCTTTCGTTCCGACTGTCGCAAGGATTTCATACTCTTTTTCGATTTCTTTTATGCTGTTGGCCAGTTTAATCGATGATACGGTCAATATGTGAATCGGGGTATCGGAGGCCTTGTTTACGATCGTGGTTAGAATGTCTTCCAGCTTTTTGGCCGTTCCGCTGCCCGTCGTGCAGATGGATACCAATGCCTTCTTTTTGCCGGATGCCGCGGGCTGACGCTCCCACAGCTCGATAAAATCCTTCGTGACCGATTGATAGATCGCATGCAAATTTAAATTCAAATAGTTGACCTTTCTGACAGCATCCAGCACCATTGAAGTCGTAACATTGCTGATCGTTTTGATGGAAATACCTGTCTTTTCCTCCAGCCTGCTTTCCAACATTGCAAGCGACCCCATGTCTACCAGCATTAAAACACCTTCGCCTTCATCAACCTGTTTCATTTTTTCCGCTACGCATTCAAGAATGTCCGAAGGTGAAACAGAAAGCGGCATGTCAACTGCTGCAATCGGCGTGCTCCCTAGCAGTTCTGTCGCAACTTCAACCATTGAACTCGCCGTACTGTTTCCATGAGCAGCCACGATAATTCCGACTCTTTTGTTCTCTTTTAACGATTTGATGGAATGGATTAACATCGTTAAGTAGATGACTTCTATTTCAGGAATAGCCACTTTAAAATATTCCTGAATTTTATCTTTAAAAATCATCGCCACCCGATATTCTTTCACGTGAGTATCACGAATTTCATCCGTCTCCTGTGTATTTAAAACATCAATTTGCTTTCCTCGCTTTAAAAATGCGTCAATATGCATACTCAAGAAATAAATAAACTTGCGGTCAAATGTGCAATCCAGCTCATGTTCAGCTATTTCTTTTAACTGTTTTGTCATTTGAATCACGTCATCTTCAACGAATGTCAGCAGGTTGTCTTTTTGAAAAGCTTGATGGTGAAAAAAACTTCTGACATGCAAATGGACATCAGTCAAGATGTATTGGTTAATATCCTTTTTGGATAAACCTTCTTTCATAAGCGTTTTCACTTTTTCCTCAATCAAATGATATAAGTTAAATGAGAGGTCTTCCTCAATTTTTGTTGTTTCATCTTCTACAATCGGAGAGATAATCGTTGTAATATTGACATATTCAGAAATGGCTTTGCTTCTTTGCATGTTTTTGCTGCTGGACATCCATTCTTGCTTGATTTCATCAGGCAGATCGCGAACAGTCAGTTCAATAACCTCATTTCTGTCAAGGTTATGCAAAAATCCGTGTGCGCAAACTAACTGGACATTTGATTTCAGCTGTCCGACATTCCCAAATTTCGCAGAGTGAATAAGCGCATTATAGACATCGATATGCACACTCAGATTCTTCTTAATCCGCTCTGCTTCTTTCCCTAATAAAAACGTCGTCAGATCCACTCTTTCTTTAAGCGATCGTTCTTCAAGCGAAGGAATATGAATGGTCATTGGGATTCTTCGCAAAAACGTTTTCAATAGTGCAGAACTCGGATTTTCTGTAGTCGCACAAATAAACAATACGTTCGATGTTCGTTTATGTTCAGATTCTCCAAGCCTGTTATAAGAACCGCTGTCAATAAAATAAAACAGCATTTCTTGTCCCTCGGGAGGGAGACGGTGGATTTCATCCATAAAAAGAATGCCCCCATTGGCCTGTTCGACTAAACCTGCCTTATCCTCGTCAGCACCTGTAAATGAACCTTTTTTGTGTCCGAATAATTGAGAAAGCAATAATTGAGGGTTGTTGTAGTAGTCTGCACAGTTAAATGTAATAAATGGTGCGCCGGCCTTCAATATGTCAGAGTAAATGGCAAACTGGTAAATTCGGTTCGCAAAAAGGGATTTACCGGAACCAGTCGGCCCTAGGAGGAGCATATGCAGACCGTTCGGCGGATAAAAGACAGCTGCTTTTGCCTGGGAGATCGCTTTCTTCAAACTCCCTTTTGCCCCTATCATAAGCTCTAGGGGATTCGTGGAAATGTGTTGATGATTTTGCTTTGAATTTCCGGAAAACGCCTGAAGGTCTTTCACTTCCATCATCTCTGTATCCCATTTCTTGTTGAATAATTTTTCTGCTATCTCGACTGGGATGTATCTTACAGGAAACGTTTTAATTTTGATGACCTTTTTGGACCGGACGAGATTGTTCAATTCAAAGCTGACATTGGACCGCTCCATTTTCAGCTGCTCGGCAATCTCCTTTGCTGAATTCCCTTGTATTTTTAATAGATGATCTAAGGTTGAATCATGAAAATTATGCATGAGCTGATGGTATATTTTATCTATTCTTCTCACGTCTATCATCCTTTGTCCTTATTAGATAAGCCATTAACAAGAATATTTCGAAACTTTATAGTCCGCGTTGAGATTATCTGCTGATACACGTTCAAAAAGGTCTCTATAGCAGATTGACAAAGCTGGCTTTTATGCATATATGTTTACATTTCGAATCATTTGCAACTCATATTAGTATGATAGATTCGCGGTTCTGGAGGGCCAGTCCCCTTCAAAAGTAATAATCAGTAAACAGTTTATCATTCTTGGGGAATGTAATGATGTCAAAATCATCAATGACAAAAAATGAATCTTATAGATCAGGACAATTTTCCTAAATATAACCCCTTAGGTTCGTTCACAACAAAAAAGACGGACACTCTATGTGACCGCCACAGTATTACAATATGCAAAACTTCGTCATTTTTGCAATCCACCTTGAAAGTTAAGGAATCTGTAAGCTTAAAAACTTTATCTCCGATTCTCTCGATTTGATCCCCCCTGCAGGCCTCAATCATAGTGGATATGCAATTATACAAATCGTTACCGATTAAAACTAGCCTGTCAGATTGTCCAAATGACTTTCCTGTTTTACTCTGCTATTCAGGTAGAATCACGAGTGAAAATAGAGCCTGAAGACATGTAACAGCACTTAAAATAGTTTTAAAATTTAAAAATAAAAGTATCTATTCTTTTAAATGTTATAATATCCGATAAAACTTTACTCATCTTTTTATTACTGGAGGAAAATAAAATTGATAGGCAATTCTAGCAAAGACAATTTTGGCCAGCAACAGAAATTGTCTAGAGGCCTTAAAAACAGGCATATACAATTAATGGCGATTGGAGGTGCAATCGGTACAGGTTTATTTTTAGGTTCAGGTAAATCCATCCACTTTGCAGGACCATCCATTTTATTTGCTTACTTGATCACCGGCGTATTTTGCTTTTTCATTATGCGCTCGCTCGGAGAACTGCTCTTATCAAATGCGGGATACCACTCTTTTGTTGATTTTGTAAGGGACTATTTAGGAAACATGGCAGCATTTATCACTGGGTGGACCTACTGGTTCTGTTGGATTTCCCTCGCGATGGCTGATTTAACGGCGGTCGGCATTTATACACAATATTGGCTTCCCGATGTGCCTCAATGGCTGCCGGGTCTTCTTGCGCTTATTATCCTGCTGATCATGAACCTTGCCACCGTTAAACTTTTCGGAGAATTAGAATTTTGGTTTGCATTGATCAAAGTCATTGCCATACTGTCTCTGATCGTAACTGGCATTGTCCTGATTGCGAAAGGTTTTTCCGCAGCTTCCGGCCCTGCCAGCCTCACCAATCTTTGGAGCCACGGCGGCATGTTCCCAAATGGATGGCATGGGTTTATCCTGTCGTTCCAAATGGTCGTCTTCGCTTTCGTGGGTATTGAACTTGTTGGACTGACAGCAGGTGAAACAGAAAATCCCCAAAAAGTGATCCCTAAAGCCATCAATCAAATCCCTGTCCGGATTTTACTTTTTTATGTTGGCGCACTTTTCGTGATTATGTGTATTTATCCTTGGAATGTGTTGAATCCAAACGAAAGCCCATTTGTTCAGGTCTTCTCTGCAGTAGGCATCGTTGTGGCTGCCAGTTTGATCAATTTTGTTGTATTAACATCAGCCGCGTCAGCTGCAAATAGCGCTTTATTCAGCACAAGCCGAATGGTCTATTCACTTGCAAAGGATCATCACGCACCTGGACTATTAAAGAAATTGACTTCTTCTAACGTGCCAAGCAATGCGCTGTTCTTTTCATCCGTCGCCATTCTGATTGGCGTTAGCCTGAATTATTTAATGCCCGAGCAAGTCTTCACACTGATTACAAGTGTTTCTACAATATGCTTCATTTTTATTTGGGGTATCACGGTGATTTGCCATTTGAAATATCGAAAAACAAGGCAGCATGAAGCGAAAGCAAACAAATTTAAAATGCCTTTTTACCCATTATCCAACTATTTAACACTTGCATTTCTCGCGTTCATTCTTGTCATATTGGCACTGGCGAATGATACACGTATTGCTTTGTTTGTCACCCCGGTCTGGTTTGTTTTATTGATTATTTTATATAAGGTGCAAACCCGCAGAGGACATAAGATGAAATAAAGAAAAGACAAGGGATACTCACTCCCTTGTCTTTTTTATAGGGCCAAACACTAAATTAAACTTTGGTTTCAAATTTCATTCACTTCATTTAAGTGTTAACTCAAACCAGTTTTGATGCCGAAACCTACTAATATTATTCCGGTAATTTTTTGAAACACTTTCTGGAACTTCGAGTTTTTCATCCATTTTTTTGCGTAATCAATAATATAAACAAGAAACAGGAACCACAACACCGCTAATAAGGTTAGGATTGAAGCTAAAATAATGAGCTGCTGGTTTATATTTCCGTTCAAATTGATAAATTGGGGCATGATTGTAACATACACCAAAACAGTTTTAGGATTGAGAATGTTACTGAGTGATCCTTGCATAAAGGAAGTTTTATAATAACGTTTCGGAGAACTTGCCATATTTTTTGCTTGGGATTGCATGTCATCTAACGAAAACATACTTTTAGCAAAAAAACTTTTTACACCTAAATAAATCAAGTATGCCGCTCCCAAATATTTGATCGTTGTGAAAAGAATCACTGACTTTGCGATCACCACCGATAATCCTAAAATGGCAATCACCGTCCAAAAGGAAAGTCCTGTTGCCAATCCGAGAATGTTATAACGGCCGGCTTTCGGGCCATACCTAAGCGTATTTTTCATCACAAGCATCGTATCTGCCCCCGGCATGATAACCATCATGGCAGCGATCGGTATGTATGCGAGTAAGCTGTGCATTGTTCTCTCCCCCTTTAAAAATCCCCTCAATCATATAGTGACTACAAAAGTAACTACTTTATAAAAGTGTATCAATGCGTTTGGAATAAATCAATATGGTTTGTTAAAATAGCGATTACTAAGGCAGCGATTGCTCTTTAAATTGGAGGATATATGAAAGAAAATATGTTAGACATTTTAAAAAACCTCAATTTTACAGAATATGAATCGAAAGCGTATTTGGCATTATTGCAAGAATCACCTTTAACAGGCTATGCCGTTGCCAAAAAATCCGGAGTGCCCCGTTCTAAAATTTATGAAGTATTGGAAAGCCTTGTCATAAGGGGAGATGTTTTTGTCAGTCATGGAAATACGCCTCAGTATGTTCCAGTCCCCGCAAAAGAACTGATTAAAAACCGCCGGCTCAAAGCGGAAGAGCATTTTGATCAGGCTGAGAAATATTTTGAAAAGTTCGAGCAGACTGCTAATGACCGGGAAAACATCTGGAATATCACCGGCCGCAGTGAAATTCTTGAAAAGGTGAAGGCTTGTATCTTATCCGCCAAAAAAAGAATCCTCTTAGAAATATGGAAAGAGGATTTTAAGGAGATAGAATCAGAGCTCAAACATGCGGCAGAACAAGGCGTTATTGTCACCATTATTGCGTACGGAGACATCGTATCTGATTTTGCCAATGTTTACCTTCACGATATGAGCAGTGAAATTACAGAAGAGTATGATGGACGGTGGCTTGTCTATAGCGGAGATGATTCAGAAGTAGTAGCGGGCATTGTCTCACTTGGCAACGACAGCCGTGCTGCATGGACGATGCATGTAGGTTTAGTCATGCCTATTACTGAAGTGATCATTCATGATCTGTACCTCATGGAAATTCTGAAAAAGCATAGAGAGCTTTTAGAAGAGAGCTTCGGGAAAAATCTCATCCAGTTGCGCCGTAAATTTTCTATTCACTCAGATTTCAAGAAACATTATTTGGAATAATGTTTGGCATCTCTTACCCCAAAAACATGGCTTGTACAAAACAAGCCTTGTTTTTTTTTATGCATAACCCCCCATGCTGATTTACTTCTCTCTTTTAAAAAAATGTGATTCTGCACAAACTATTTTTCAGCCTGCCGCGTCTATCCTAGGTAACAGCCTACGATATACGTATATTCAAAAAGGAGCCCTTTATTGCAATGAAGAAAAAACAAACAACAAAAGCGTTGCTTGTCACATGCATAACTGACCATAAGCAAGATTTCTACAGGTTGGCTTTCAGTTATGTAAAAAATCAAGATGACGCATTAGATATTGTTCAAGAATCTATAAAAAAAGCGCTGAGCTCAGTTGAAACGGTCAGGAACCCTGAGACGATAAAAAGCTGGTTTTATAAAATTTTAGTACGGACAGCCATTGATTTTTTGCGCAAACAAAAAAAGATAAGAGTGATGGACGACGAAACGATAGAATTTTTAAGCAAAGGAAAGGAAGACCATTACAAGGATACTGATCTCCATGAAGCGCTTGACGAATTGCCGTACCGCTATAAAACCATTATTATTTTACGCTTTTTTGAAGACCTCAAATTAGAAGAAATTGCGGAAATCACAGGAGAAAACACGAATACCGTCAAAACGCGCCTATACAGAGCATTGAAGCTGATGCGCATTCAGTTGACGAAGGAGGATCTTTCTTAATGGATAAGAGATTACAGCAATTAAGAGAAGAATATAAAAATGTTCAGATTCCTAAAGAATTGGATATCATTGTTGAAAAAGCCCTTCAGCAAGAACCAAAAAAGAAAAGAATCGTCATGTGGCCGACATCAGCAGCAATCGCTGCAGCTATTTTATTCACTGCGCTTGTTAATATCAACCCGGACGCCGCTCAGGCTATGTCAAAGATCCCTGTCATCGGCAAAATCGTCAAAGCGATCACCTTTATTGAAATCAAAGAGGAAAAAAACCAATCAAGCATTGATGTCAAAACACCTGCTTTGTCCGGACTTTCTAATAAAGAGCTTGAAAACAGCATTAACGAGAAATACTTGAAAGAAAGCCAGCAGCTGTATAAAGATTTTATACAGTCCACATCCCAAAACAAAAAAGGGCATCTCAGCATCTACAGTGATTACGAGACGGTCACAGACACGCCAGATTTACTCTCTATCCGGCGCAATATTGAAAAAACACAAGCATCTTCCTACACACAAAGCCGTTATATTACAATTGACAAAAAGAATGATATTTTACTTACATTAAAAAGCTTATTCAAAGATGAGCGCTATATCAAAGTCATCAGTCAAAACATCAAAGAACAAATGAAACAGCAAATGAAGGAAGATCCAAATAAAATATATTGGCTCACTGACGAAGATGCAGAACCGTTCAAAACGATTCTTCCTGATCAGACGTTTTACATTACTGAAGACCATAAACTTGTGATCTCATTTGACGAATATGAAGTCGCCCCCGGCTATATGGGCGTTACCGAGTTTACAATTCCAACCAGCGTCATTTCAAACTTGCTCGTGGGAGAACGTTATATTCGATAAAATAAAAACATCCATCTAAGATTATGGATGTTTTCTCTCTTCTCTTATTGAGGTCGTAACCTCGCTATCAAAAACAACGAGAATATTTGCATACTATTGGAGGAATACCCATGTATCACAAGACACAGCATCATCGATACATCCCTGGACTTGATGGCCTTCGGGCTTTTGCCGTCCTGTCAGTTATCGCTTATCACCTAAATTTCAATTGGGCTAACGGTGGTTTTATCGGAGTTGATATCTTTTTTGTTTTATCCGGATATTTGATTACATCCATTCTATTACCGGCATATGGAAATGATATCAATCTTGATTTTCGGGACTTTTGGGTGCGCCGCATTCGGCGGCTTCTGCCGGCAGCGTACCTTATGATCTTTTCCACTGTTGTGTGGGTCGTATTGTTTGATCGAGAACTATTGCACACTGTACGTGGAGATGCGATCTCTTCTCTCTTTTATATGAGCAATTGGTGGTTTATTTTTCACAAGCTATCATATTTTGATAGTTTCGGTTCCCCATCACCTCTAAAAAACCTTTGGTCGCTGGCGATTGAAGAACAATTTTATATCATATGGCCGATGTTCTTAGTTGTTGGAATGTACATAATGAAAAGCCGCGCCAGATTGGCTGCGGTGATATCGTTGCTTGCGCTTTGTTCAGCCGTGATGATGAGCGTACTGTATGAACCTGGCGGAGATCCGAGCCGCGTTTACTATGGCACAGACACTCGTTCGTTTGGACTTCTCATCGGATGTGCCTTGGCTTTGGTATGGCCGATGAAAAGGCTGTCTTCCAACAGGCTGCCTAGCAAACTGAAGCACACTTTGCACGCCACTGAATTTTCGGCATTTTGTATTTTAGTGTTGTGTGTCTATTTCACAGATGAATACGAGCCTTTTCTTTACAGAGGCGGAATGCTATTCATTAGCGTGACTGCCGCAATCCTTATTGCATGTGTTTGCCATCCGAGCAGCTTTTTAGGCAATCTGCTTTCATGGAGGCCGCTTCGGTGGCTTGGAACGAGGTCTTACGGAATTTATCTTTGGCACTACCCTGTTATTGTGTTAAGCACGCCAGTTCAAGAAATCGGAAACCCTGTTTTTTGGCATATCGTGCTAAAGGTCATTGTGACATGTATACTTGCCGAGCTTTCCTACCATTTTATTGAGAAGCCGATACGGACACAGGGATTCAGGTCATTTTTCCGCCGTGTTTTTATACATAGAATCAAGGAATGGAAAACGACATCTGTCATCAGCAAAATGTCAATTGGTTTCATCATTTTCGCTATACTTATTTTTGCAGGCGGGCTGTCAGGGCTAGCCGGCGAGCAAAAGCACCCTACCAAATGGACATATAGCTCACAAGAAACAAATGCTGACACCAGCCATGCTTCTGGGGATAAAAAGAACGCTGCAGCAGATAAAAAACACAATCCTGAACAAAAGACAACAGAATCCGATCAACGTCAAAAGGAAAACAAAGATAGTGGGCAAGAGACTCATAAAAAGAAAGACACGCAATCTCAACAGGCGAAAAAACCAGCAGACACTGCGAAAGAGGTGTTAGCTATAGGAGATTCCGTCATGCTTGATATTTCTTCACACCTGCGTCAGTCACTTTCACATGTGACGATTGATGGAAAGGTAGGGAGACAAATGTCTCAAGCTTTGGAACTCGCAAGGGAATACAAGTCTTTTAATCAGCCGAACAAGGCTGTCATCATTGAGCTTGGAACCAATGGCTACTTTACAAACAGCCAAATCGAACAACTGCTTCAATCTTTCTCAAAAGCTCATATCTATCTTGTCAATACACGGGTTCCCCGCCAATGGGAAAGCAAGGTTAATGAGTCTTTACAACACCAGGCAAGCGCACATCAACATGTTACGTTAGTTGACTGGCATACAGAAGCTCTTCAGCATCCAGAATATTTTACCCCTGATGGTGTTCACTTGGTTCCTAAAGGGGCAAAAGCTTTGACTGCTCTTATTGTTCAGGCGATGAAATCGTAAAAAAGAGATTCTATGTGGATCTCTTTTTTACTAATTGCCTCTGGTTTTTGAAGGAAGATCTTGTGACTATAACTAAACATTCAAATAGAAGAGTATTCTAATTGCTTAAAATCGTTGATTATGTCTCCTTTCGGCAAGGCAGCTCTTATGTTTACATTCCGTTTACGTAAGGGTAAGCCAAAATAGAATGGAGGGATGATGGTGACAGTAAATGAAGAACGTGACATCCAAAAAGAGCTGAAACGATATGAGCTTTTTTTCAAAAAACGATATAAGATTCTTTATACAGTAAACGATTTTATCATTGGTGCTTTGTTTCTCGTCGGGAGCTTTTTCTTTTTTTATGACCGATTAATGTCGGCAGGGATATGGCTGTTTGCGATCGGAAGCTTGCTGCTGTTAATCAGGCCCACGATCCGGCTGATTCATGACTTTCATTACCGTAAACATGTGGAACGGCAATTCAAGCATCAATCTTCAACAGATGACTGATCTCGAAGAATCACAAGATAAAATGCAAAAAAATGATGTCAAAATTGCAAAAACAAGACTTTAAGACTATTTATTTTTAAAAATAAGGCAAAAAACATAAACTTTCGTCCCTGTTTGCCGATATTAACAATAAGGCCGGCGCGATACTCCCTATAACATCCTTTTCAGTAGATTTCATTATCGTGCCGGTTTTCTCACATGCAAATCAATCCCGCCAATCAGATTGGCGGGATTTTATATTTTACATTCCTGTCCAAACGTCTTTTACATAACGTTTTTGATCTTGCAGCTTTTGCAGCCATTCAGCTGATTCTTCCTGACTTGCTCCTTTTTCAGCTTCATACGCCAATCGCAAAGTTTTCTCTACATCAGGAGCCATTTGCGATCCATCACCGCATACGTAAATATGAGCCCCTTTTTCAATGAGTGTCATCAATTTCTGCGTATCTTGCTTGAGCAAGTGCTGGACATATCCTTTTGGTTCGTTTTCGACGCGCGAGTAGCATCGGCGGATTGTGACCAAACCGTCCTGTTCCGCTTGATCCAGCTCTTCTCTGTAAAGGTCGTCATGGTCCGGGCGGCGGCAGCCGAAGTATAAAAGTGCTTCACCAAGGGTGCTTCCTTCCTTCTTCAAAACCGATCTTGCCTGAATAAAGCCCCTGAATGGCGCAATTCCTGTGCCCGGCCCGACCATAATCATAGGCGTTTCAGGCTCATCCGGCATCTGGAATCCGGACTGCGGGGTACGAATGAAACAGGCTGCTGCATCACCTGTATTCAATTCTGCTAAATAATTAGAGGCGACACCCCGGTATTCACCTCGGCCGCTCCATGCTGAGGCTTTCACAACTCCTACCGTCATGCTCACGATATTTGCATGAACTTTCGGTGAGCTTGAAATGGAATAGTATCTCGGTTTTAGTGATGGCAAAAGTGCTAAAAACCGTTCAAACGGCATTTCGCAGGCAGGATAATCCTCTAAAAAATCAAGCATGGTAAGACGTTTTGCAAGTACCTGCTCTTTGTAAATGCCATCATCTGAAACGAGCTGTTCCAGCTCTTTTTGATGCGGCGGACAGACTGTATAAGAGGCCAGCTCCCGTAGCTGAAGCCTTGATGCCGGTTCCTGCAGCTCCACATAGGACGACAATAAATCCGCAACTTTGATCGGCCGATCCATCGGCAGATGAGACATATGAGCGCTTCCGCTTACTTTTATCACATGATTGGACTGCAAACCGAATCGGCTGAGAACCCGCTGAACAAGCTCCCTGCTGTTCTTTGGCAGGATTCCGATATGATCGCCTTCTTTATATGTTTTACCAGCCGGAATTTCCAATTCAATATGGCGGGTTGAACGCGTGCTGGCAGCTGTCTGGAGTTCTCGATTCCCTAACACAATCCCTTCAAACGCGCCATATGCTTTAGCAACCGGCGTTTCCGTCGCTTCACTGAGAAAAGTAATCGATAATGAAGGCCTGTCTTCTTTCTGGGCTATTTCGTTAATATCAAATGCGTCCATCGTTTCCTTCCAGAAGCGGTTTTCCCAAGACTCGCGGTGGCTTTCAAAATCATCGGCGGCGTCACCTTCCCCAATCGCTGTTAAACGCGATGCCCCCTTTGCTTTCATCATGTCATCAATCAGGCGGGGAATCCGCTGATACGTGCTGGCCCAGCTCCGGTTTCCGCAGCCGAATACCGCATAGGAAACACCTTTCAATTGGCCTTCCTCAAGCTCTTTCAGCCACTCTACAAATCCGGCAGCATTATCAGGCGGCGCCCCATTATAAGAAGCCGTTACAATGACGACTGCCCCTTCTTCAGGGAGCTTGCCGATATAATCATCAAGCGGAGCCGTTTCAGCTGTAAAGCCCATCTGGCGGCCTTGAGCAGCCAATTCACCGGCTATTCCCTCAGCTGTCCCAAGATTTGAACCGTAAAGAACAAGTAAAGGTGTGCCGTGTTTAGGTTTGGTTTCTTTTGACTTTGTTTCTGATTTGATGTCTGCCTGTTCTTTTCTCTGTAGATTGATTGCCGCTGTTTTTCGCGGTTTCACAGTAATTTTAAAATCATCCGGCTTGATCGTTAATGCTTCTTTGATTTTTAGTTCGTAGCCAGTATGGTTTATCAATTCAAAATGCTTTAATACAAGACCGAGAACCATTGTCGCTTCTTGAAGAGCAAACTGCATGCCAATACAAGCGCGCTGTCCGTTTCCAAACGGCTTATACGCATGGTGAGGGATACTTGAAGGATCCTCAAACCGTTCCGGACGGAAATCTTCCGCATCCGGTCCCCAAGCGTTTTGATCCCGGTGCAGTTTTGGAATTAAAACAGTGACTGGCTGCCCTTTACTGATCGGATATTCCCCGCCTAGAACAGTATCCTCCTTCGCATATAGAGAAAAAGCCGGAGCTGTTGGATACAGTCTGAGGGTTTCATTTAAAACCATCCGAATGTATTTGAGCTGCTGGATTTGTTTATATTCAGGCGTGTCATCCGTTAACACGCGATCCGCTTCCTCCTGAGCTTTTTTCAGTTTTTCCGGATGTGTAAGCAGACAATAAATCGCAAAGGATAGCAACCCGCTTGTTGTCTCATGTCCAGCAATTAAAAATGTGATGATTTGGTATCGAATGTTTTCGTCATCCAGCGTTTCACCCGTTACTGGATCTTTGGCATAAAGCATGAGAGACAAGAGATCCTTAATGTTTTCATCCGGATTCGCCTTTCGCTCCGCTATCATTCTATCAACCAGGGAGTTCATGACTTCTATATCCTTTTGGAACTGCAGCTTCGTTTTCACCATCATTTTATCTTGCAGGCCCAGTCTTTTCGATTGATTCATCGCCTCTTTTAAGGCACGGAGCATACTGGTGATAAACGGATGCTGTGAATCACGGTAAAAGCTGTTGAATCGATAGTTAAACCCGCATAACCCAATCGTATCAAGCGTCAGACGTGTCATATCGTCCGCTACATCAATTTCTTCATTAGGGTTTAACCGGCTCCACTTTTGAATCAGCTGAGTTGCGATATCCAGCATCATAGAATGATAGCCTTTCATCGCTTTTTGACTAAAACTCGGCAGCAAAATGCGGTGGGCTTTTTGCCAGTTCGGTTCGTGCGTCCAACTTGTAAATAAGCCATCTCCCCCGAACTCACGCACCTTTTGCAAGCCTTTGCCAAGGTTCTTGTCAAAGCGGCTTTCATCACATACTTCAGCCACAAAATTGTGGCCCGAGACAAAAACACTGGATACTCCCGGAAAATCAAAACGGAAAATCGGTCCCAATTCATCAGCTATCCGCCATAAGGATTGAGAAAGCTGTTCTTTTTCCAGATGCGGAAGATTTTTTAAAGGTCCGTATGTTTTGGGCTGAGGTATTGCGCTTGCCTGTTTCATTAACATCTCCCCTTCCTTATTTTTGTGATGAATGAAGCTTAATGGCGTCCCAGCAGCATTGTTCCAATTCAGTAATTAAATCAGTGTCCATCTCTATATCACCTGTTTGGACGAGCTGATATATCTTGAGAAACGCTCCTAATACAATCGCAATTAACACATTAGAGGGCAGGCTGCGAATCACGCCTTCCGCTTTTCCCTTATTAAAATAGTCATCAAGCATTTGAGTCAGATTTTCTATCATTTTTTTGCTTGTATGATTTAAGTAATGAGCATCTTTTTTGGTTTCAAGAAAAAAAAGCGCATAGTCGCTCTCTTTCGTAAACTGAACGAGACAGCAAAATACGTGGTGAAAGCCTTCTCTGACAGGCAATTCTGAAACATCTTGCTTCAGTTTTTCCGTAAATCGCTGGATGCTTTCTTGAAACAGTACGTTGACGAGTGTTTCTTTGCTGTCAAAATAACGATAGATCGTTCCTGTCCCTACATGAGCACGTTCAGCTATCATAGGAATAGTGGTAGCGTCAAAACCCCTTTCCGTAAAAAGTGAGACCGACGCTTTCATAATCATGTCGTATTTACTGCTGGATGCGGATAACATGTAATCTACAACCTCCGATTCGTTTGCGGAATGAATATTCATTCCTATTGTTCATAAAGAATGTCTGCCCTGTCTGAAATCACCTCTTTGTTCTTTCTTCTGTTATAAGTTTATATGAAAAAAACTTTTTTTAATATAAAGTATATGCAAAAAATAAAAAATTAAGAAAATATACCCAAATCCTAATGCGAGGATCTTGGATATATTTCCCGAGAAATTTTTTATTTAACAGCCACAATACATAGACAGGAATCACGCCTGATAACAGAAAGATCCCTGAAATGCTGGTCTTTCAGCAGTTGAATATACGTTTTCTCTTTTTCACCGGTATTTGTGTCAATACTGATATAAAACCGGCCGTCAATTTGAAGCACCCTGTAAATTTCTCTTAATGCAAGCCTAATATCGGTGCAGCTCTGAACCGTATGTAAAGAAAAGACTTTATTAAAGGTACGGTCATCAAAGGGAATGTCCTCTGGATAGCCATGAAAAATCTCCCCGTTCCCCATGTTCTTTCGATTCGCACGTAATATCTGTCTTACCTTTCGCTTTGAAGGATCAATGCTTTTTAGGCTTCCCTTTTCTAGTTTCTTGGTTATGCTTTTAAAGACAGTGCCATTCCCAATTCCAATTTCTAAAATTCTGTCATTTTCTTGTATATCTATAGAGTCAATCATCATATGCTCAATTGTTTTGGTTAGCTTATATTTCCGAGAAAATAATTTCCAAAAATCCGATCGTTTATAGAGTCTATTTTCTAGCATTTTAAACACCTGCTTTTGGTTTCCTATGTTTATTTATTATATTCAAAAAATAAACATCATCTTCATTCTAAAAGTGAAGGAAGGTACCAACTAGACGGCAATGTATTGAAAAATGTTTCAATAGAACTAAACTTTTTCATTTTTTTCCGCAAAAAAAGCAGAAAACAAAATGTTTTCTGCCCTCTTTCTAATGCCAATGATAAGGGAATGCAAACAGCCTTTGCTGCTGCATTGCCATCAGCCTCTGCTGTCGGAATGGATTTCCATAACCATGTTTGAAGGAATGCGGCATGGACGCATAACCATGGCCAATCGACGGAAGCCTTTTTTGATAATCGTTCATCATGCCATCACCTGCCTCACAGTAACGTTGATTTATTGTATGCAGGCAGGCATTTCCTTGACAGCTGTTTCGCTAAACTTGGTCCTTCTCCATTGTATAATGCATCAATAATTCCATTCTAAGCATATGCCATTCCCCCTTCAGTTTTTTTCGTTGCTTTTAGCGCCAGTTTGTTAAATAAAGATGCTTTAACTGAGACTCTTTCATTTCATCATAAATCTGCTCAATCTGCTGTTCTCGTTCGAATTCTTCCAGGCTTTTAAACCGTTTTTTTATCGTTAACGTTAAAAAGAATAGGTTAATCGTCATATCGCTCACCCCCTTTCAAAGTCCGCATCAAGCGAAATAACCCGCGGCACACCCCTTCTGCCGCGGGCAAATAAAAACCGCAGACAAAAGAAGACACCAATGCCTCTACTGCCTGCGGGGAGTTGCGTATGTCCGACTATTCCGAATTTAATGCGTGCGATAAGCATCGGTTAAGGAAGGACACGAACTCTTCCACAGGCTGAATAAACTATGAACTTTTACATGTGTATCACGTACAGGTTGACGTCGTTGTCTCATTGTCATTTTGGTTCAGCCTCCTTTGCTTTTTTCTTACTTTGTAAGTATATCCACCAAATTCCATTTTGTAAACATCTTTTTCTAAAAATGGACGGAAATTGTGTAAATCATCGAATGGATTTGCCCGTTGGTCATGACACCTGCTTCATTTCTTTTCTGGAACGGTCTTTCTTATGATATGCAATAAAATAAATGAGACCTACAAATACAGCTCCGCCGATGACATTACCGATAAAAGCCGGAATGATGTTTCCGATGAACTGCCCCCACGTGAATGAGCCTGCAAAAATGGCAGCAGGAATCACAAACATGTTGGCGACAACGTGCTGAAATCCGATAGCCACAAAAGCCATGATTGGGAACCAGATGCCAAGGATTTTTCCTGCTGCGTCTTGGGCGCCGAAAGAAAGCCACACTGCAAGACATACAAGCCAGTTACAGCCGATGCCGGAAATGAGAACCTTGCCAAAGCTCATATCGAGCTTTCCTTGGGCAACGGCAATCGTTTTTTCTAAATAGGGACCTGTTTCAGTCAATCCAACCAAATGCCCGAAAAAGTACGCAACAAACAATGCGCCGATTAAGTTCATAATTGTGACGATTCCCCAGTTAATCGCTAACTCTTTTACTGATATTTTTCTCGAAAATAACGCCATCGCAACTGACATCATATTGCCTGTGATCAGTTCAGCGCCAGCGAGAACGACAAGGATCAGGCCGACTGGAAATACTGCTGCACCAATCAAACTGGACAGGCTCCCCCATTCTTTCGGAAGATCGCCGATTACCCTGATATCAAGCAAATACCCAAGCGCAATAAATGCACCGCCTAAAAACCCCAGCACAAGCAGTGACGGCAGCGGGAGCTTTATTTTTTTCATCCCTGCTTCAATTGCTGCTTCCGCTATTTCATCCGGTTTTCGAAAAGCCATAATAAAACGCCTCCATTACTTCTTCTTTTCTCACAGTTATGCAAGAAAGGCAATAAAAAAGGCAGCACTCAAATAACCTGTGTCAAACCAGGCGTTTGAATGCTGCCTAACTTGTATGCATACCCATACAACAATATCAAGCAGTATGTAAGATATTGAAAGAGAATATATACAGTTCGTGCATACATTCCATTGCTTTAGCCTTCTATAACTGTAGCAACATCATATCAAATGTGACAAATTTGTGTCAATGACAAATATACTAGCTTTGCAGAGCTTCTTTTTGCTCATCTATTTTTCGGTCAAAAACAAATACAGATACAGCGATGTTTTCCTCAATTTTAATATCAGAAAACAAATGGACTAGCTTAGCTCCCATAAGTTCCTCCATTCCTTCCGGTGTTTGTTTGGAATAAAGGTCTTGAATTAGGCTTGTCCGGGCCGCATGTACCATCTCTCTTCCTTCAGGCGTGCGGGCAATAAACTGCTCGCTTGCACTCAGATTTCCGTATAGTGTTGAAACTGCCATGTTTTCTACAAATACAGTATGAATTCTCTCAGGCCCTTTTCCGAACAATTCTTTGCGAAGTTTTCGAATGATATCATTGAATTCATGAATTTTTTTAGACATGCTGATTACCCCTTCCGATATTGCCTTATAAAGGCTTTTCCCGGTTCCCCTCAGGACATTTCACTTGGTTAAAATTTTCCTGCCATATTGTATTATAATAAATATCACATTATAATAAAAGCAGTGTTGATGGATTTGTAATAGGATCTTGTTATGAGTCTATCGTTTTATAAAAATCAAGGATTGGTCTGTTAGTAAGACTTGCTAGTGAACTATTCCGCCATGTGTGTTTACACCTTCTTAGAATTAAGGGCAGGTGTATCTATACATGGCTTTTTTTGACTTCTTGAAAGAAAGATGGAGGGGAATATGAATATGATGGACGTTAAGTCGATCAGTGTCCGTGTAGACGGAACAGAAATTCAAGCACGAGCAGGGGCCACAATTTTAGATATTTTAAATGAAAACGGAATTGAGTACCCGCAGATTTGCCACGTACCAGAGGTTGACCCGATTCAAACTTGTGATACTTGCATAGTAGAGGCAAACGGCAAGCTGGTTCGTTCATGCGCGACGGTTGCAGAAAACGGGATGTCTATTGATCTATCAGGAAATCGAGTGAAAGAAGCGCAAACCGAAGCGATGGACCGCCTTCTTGAAAATCATTTGCTGTATTGTACAGTTTGCGATAACAACAATGGAAACTGTACGCTGCATAATACAGCGGAAATGATGGGGATCGAGCATCAAAAATACCCATACACGCCAAAAGAAGATCCTTCTTGCGCGGTTGATATGTCTCATCCTTTTTACCGCTATGATCCAAACCAATGTATTGCCTGCGGCCAGTGTGTTGAGGTCTGTCAAAACCTTCAGGTAAATGAAACACTCTCAATCGACTGGGAACGCGAACGCCCTCGCGTCATTTGGGATGAGGGAGTTCCGATCAATGAATCTTCCTGTGTCAGCTGCGGTCAGTGTGTAACAGTATGTCCATGTAATGCACTGATGGAAAAATCAATGCTCGGGCAGGCTGGCTTTATGACAGGCATTAAAGAGGACGTCATGGAACCGATGATTGATCTCGTGAAAAATGTTGAACCGGGGTATGGCAGCATTTTTGCCATTTCTGAAGTCGAAGCGGCAATGCGTGAAACGAGAACGAAAAAAACGAAAACTGTATGTACGTTCTGCGGTGTCGGGTGTTCATTTGAAGTATGGACAAAAGGACGGGATATTTTAAAGATCCAGCCTGTTTCTGATGCTCCGGTTAACGCGATTTCCACATGTGTCAAAGGGAAATTCGGCTGGGATTTTGTCAATTCAAAAGAGCGGATCACAAAGCCTTTAATCCGTAAAAACGGAGCCTTTGTGGAATCTTCTTGGGAAGAGGCCCTCGATCTTGTCGCAAGCAGATTAGGATCAATTAAAGAGCAGTACGGTAAAGGCTCTGTCGGGTTTATTTCTTCTTCTAAAATTACGAATGAAGAAAACTACGTCATTCAAAAGCTAGCGCGTCAGGTATTTGAAACAAATAACGTCGATAACTGCTCACGCTATTGCCAGTCTCCTGCTACAGACGGATTGTTCCGCACTGTCGGCATGGGCGGTGACGCCGGCACGATTAAAGATATTGCCAAAGCCGGTCTCGTCATCATTGTCGGTGCCAATCCGGCGGAAGGACACCCAGTGCTCGCAACACGCGTCAAACGGGCACACAAGCTCCACGGTCAAAAACTGATTGTTGCCGACCTGCGTAAAAATGAGATGGCTGAGCGATCTGATCTGTTCATCAGCCCTAAACAAGGCACAGATCAAGTTTGGCTGATGGCTGTTACGAAATATATGATCGACCAAGGCTGGCACGATCAGGCGTTTATTGATGAGAACGTCAATTACTTTGAAGATTATAAAGAAACCCTTAAAACGTATACGCTTGATTATGCAGAACGCATCACAGGCCTTTCAAAAGAAAACATCATTCAAATTGCTGAAATGATTCGTGATGCTGACGGCACTTGTGTCCTTTGGGGAATGGGTGTCACACAAAATACAGGCGGTTCCGATACATCAGCAGCCATTTCAAACCTGCTTCTCGCTACGGGCAACTATCGCCGTCCAGGTGCCGGCGCTTATCCTCTGCGCGGACACAATAACGTGCAAGGCGCATGTGATATGGGAACATTGCCTGGCTGGCTGCCGGGATATCAGCATATTACAGATGACAAAGCCCGCGCTAAATTTGAAGAGGCATATGGTGTCGAGATTGATGGAAAGCCTGGTTTAGATAATATTCAAATGCTTCATGCCATTGAAGAAGGAAAAATGAAAGCTATGTATCTTGTCGGTGAGGATATGGCACTGGTCGATTCAAACGCGAACCATGTGCATGATATTTTATCAAGCCTTGATTTCTTCGTGGTACAGGACATCTTCCTGTCAAGAACAGCTCAATATGCTGATGTCGTCTTGCCAGCCACTCCTTCACTTGAAAAAGACGGAACATTTACCAACACAGAACGCCGTGTCCAGCGATTGTATCAGGCGCTTCCGACGCTTGGTGACGCAAAACCGGACTGGTGGATTATTCAAGAGGTGGCAAACCGTTTAGGAGCGAATTGGAATTACAGCCATCCAAGTGACATTTTCTCTGAAATGGCGAGTCTTTCTCCTCTGTTTGCCAAAGCAAGCTATGAGGTGCTTGAAGGCTGGAACAGCTTCCTATGGGGCAGCTTCACAGGTGAAAGCACACCGCTTCTGTATGAAGACGGATTTAATTTCCCTGACAAAAAAGCCCGCTTTGCCCTTTCTGATTGGACCGAGCCAGCGGCATTTCCGGAGGAATATGACCTTCATATCAATAACGGCCGGATGCTGGAGCATTTCCACGAAGGAAACATGACAAATAAATCGAAAGGCATCCAAGCGAAAGTGCCGAATGTATTCGTTGAGATCTCACCTGAGCTTGCACAAGAGCGAGGTGTTTGTGACGGTTCGCTTGTACGGCTCGTTTCTCCGTTCGGAGCAGTCAAATTGAACGCGCTGATCACAGACCGGGTACGGAAAAATGAACTCTATCTGCCAATGAACTCGACAGACAAGGAGTCAGCGATTAACTTCTTGACGGGCCCTGCAGCTGATAAACGGACGAACACGCCTGCTTATAAACAGACAAAAGTCCGCATGGAAGTGCTTGGCGGCTGTGAAACAGCGCCGCTTCCAAAAACAAATCCGCGCAACAAAAAACGGCATCCGCAAAACGGAGTCGAAGCAGAAAGAAAATGGAACCGTCCTGGCTATGTCCATCTGACTGATTAAACGATAGGAGGAAAACGAATGGCCACTCCGATTACGACGATCAAAAAAGAAACAAAAACAGCTGAGCAAATTAAGCTTGAAAAAATAGAAGAACTGAAAGAGCTGCTGGCGGAAAATGAGGACGCCGTCTCTAAAACGATGACATTAATGAATGAACTCAATGATCTTGGAATTTTTGACGCGGCAACAAGCATGCTCAGAGCGAAGGAAGACATTGCCAAGATTGCGCTTGGCCAAGTTTCCCGCGAGCCTGTCACCAACCTCATCAACACGATGATGGCCGCCGGAGGCGCATTGACAAAAGCCGATCCTGAGTTTACAGCAAAGCTTTTAGAAAGCGTAATGGCTGGGACTGAACAGGCACAAAGCTTTTTAAAAGAAGACAAGAAAGTCGGGATTCTCGACCTGTTAAAAGCAATGAACGATCCTGACATCAACAGAGCCGTCGGCTTCGGTCTTCAGTTTTTAAAAGGCATGGGAAAAGAACTTCGAGAAAAATAACAAAAAACAGCCATCTTTTGATGATGGCTGTTTTTTTATTCGTCGGCTTCTTCCAAACGCTTCTTGTAAATAAGTGAACGGTCAGCGCAAAAGAAGGCACCGGCTAAAAATACGCAATCCGCTAAAAACATAGTCGATTTCTGGCCTAATGTTAAGCCTTGATCAGGGAGAACTGCGCCTATATATAAAAAAGTGCTGACTGCAAGCAATGTAAAAGCAAAATGCTTGTAATCTTCTTTTAAAGATTTCATTCTATTTTTGTTCAAAAGAATCACCTGCCAGATTCATAGTATACGACTATTATAATATAATCCGGCGGCTTACAGAGAAAGTAATTCTATCCATTTGTTATATATTTTCAAGCGCTTGGCCGATATCTTCCAACAAGTCTTCCGCATCTTCAATTCCTACAGAAATTCTGATCAAGCCGTCCGTAATGCCGAGCTCAAGCCGGCGTTCTCTCGGAATAGAGGCATGTGTCATTCTTGCAGGAACAGAAATTAAGCTTTCAACCGCCCCCAGGCTTTCAGCAATGGTAAACAGTTTCAGTTTTCCTAAAAACGCATCAACCCGTTCTTCACTGCCAATATCAAAGGAGATCATGCCGCCGAAGCCAGATCCTTGCGTTTTTGCAAGCTCATGTCCGGGATGATTTGAAGAACCAGGGTAATATAACGTTTGGACAGCAGGGTGATTCTCAAGAAAGCTTGCGATTTTCCGCGCATTTTGATCGATCGCTTCCATTCTGAGTCCCAACGTTTTGATTCCTCTCATTAACAGCCAGGAATCTTGAGGGCCAAGCACGCCGCCTGTGGAGTTTTGCACAAAATGCAGCTCTTCTCCAAGCTCTTTCGAAGCTGTCACAACTAAACCTCCGACGACATCACTGTGTCCGCCAAGATATTTTGTCGCACTGTGAAGTACGATATCAGCGCCTAAAGTAAGCGGCTGCTGAAAATAAGGAGTGTTAAAGGTATTGTCTACAATAAGCAGAACACCCGCTTTTTTTGCGATATCAGCCATGAGCGTCAGGTCGGTGATTTTGAGCAACGGGTTTGTCGGTGTTTCAATATAAATGGCTTTTGTATTAGGGCGAATCGCTTTTTCAACTTCTTCCCTGCTGCTCGTATCAACAAATGTTGATTCAATGCCAAGACGGTTAAGCACCTTTGTCATCACGCGATATGTTCCGCCGTACACATCATCAGTCAACACGACATGATCTCCGCTGTTAAACAGCATCATAACCGCTGTAATGGCAGCCATTCCTGAGCTGAACGCATAGCCTGCTTCCCCGCTTTCCAGTTCTGTCACAAGTGCTTCGAGAGCGATTCGAGTCGGATTGGCCGTTCTTGAATACTCGTAGCCTGTATGCTGTCCTGCTTTCGGCTGCTTGTACGTGCTTACTTGATAAATGGGCACGGAAACTGCGCCTGTTTTCTCATCACCTGTGATTCCGCCATGTATCATCAATGTTTTTTTCTTCATATCAGATGCCTCCTTCGTATATTTGTTTGCTGATATATCGATCACTGCTGTCAGGAAATACTGTGACAATGTTAGTTCCAGCAGATGCTTTTTTTGCTTCCTCCAATGCCGCATAAAGCGCTGCACCTGAAGAGCTTCCAATCAGCAGGCCTTCTTTTTCTGCCGCTTCTTTCACAAGTCTAAACGCATTCTCATCTGTTACGGTGTAGATCTCGTCAAAATGGCTCTTATCCATATAATCGGGGATAAACTCCATGCCAATGCCTTCTGTTTTATGAGCGTGAGGCTCTCCTCCGTTTAAAATCGAGCCCTCCGGTTCAACAATCACCGTTTTGACTGCTGGATTTTTTTCTTTTAAGAAGGAAGCTGTTCCTGCGAACGTGCCCCCTGATCCTGCCCCTGCGACAAACGTATGAATATTCCCGTCAAGCGCTTCCCACATTTCAGGTCCAAGCGTCTTATAGTAAGTCGATGGATTTACTCGGTTTTTAAATTGCAAAACGCAATAAGAATTTTCAATTTCAGACTCCAGCTGAATGGCTTTTTGAATGGCGCCCTGCATTCCGTCTTGACGCGGTGTATGAATGATTGATGCGCCAAGCGCTTGCATAATTTGCTGTTTCTCTCTGCTGAAATGTTCAGGGACACAGAAAATCGCTTTCAACCCATATTTTCTGGCACTTAGCGCAAGGCCGATCCCTGTATTGCCTGCCGTAGCTTCTATAATCACTCCGCCGGGTTTCACCTTGCCTGAATCGAGCGCGTCACGAATCAGCATATCTCCCAGTCTGTCTTTGATGCTACCCCCGGGATTCATCATTTCAAGCTTGGCATACACCGCGACTCCTTCTGGAACATCAAAGTTCTTCAAGCGGAGAAGCGGTGTATTCCCAATCAGCTCGGTAATGTCCGTAATCACTGTCATATATGTCCTCCTCCTTATTAGAGGGTGTTTTTAGAAAAAACGGAGGAGAACATTCTCCCCGTTTTAATGAATTCGTTTGATCACCTTTAACACAAGCTCTGTTGAATGGACAGCCGCCTGCTCTAAAAATTGGTCAAATGAAACATGTGATTCTTTTCCTGCGATATCAGATAACGCTCTGATGACGACAAACGGCGTTTTAAATTGATGGCACACTTGAGCCACTGCCGCAGCCTCCATTTCAACCGCATACAAATCAGAAAATCTCGCACGCACCTCTTCAACCCGCTTCGGATCGTTCATGAAAGAATCGCCTGTTGCAATCGTTCCTTTTGCAACCTGAATGCCGTCGAGTTCAGATACCGCTTCTTCAGTGATGCTGATCAGCTTTTCATCCGCCGCATAAGCAGCCGGAAGACCCGGCACTTGGCCGTATTCATAGTCAAAAGCCGTTACGTCTACATCATGGTGGCGAACGTCAGTGGAAATGACGACATCTCCTACATTCAATGTATGATGAAATCCGCCGGCTGAGCCTGTGTTAATGACATAATCAGGCTTGTAACGGTCAAGCAGAAGCGTCGTGCTGATAGCAGCATTTACTTTTCCAATTCCTGATTTTAAAAGAATTACTTCAGTTCCTTCATATTCGCCTGTTGTAAATTCACAGTGTGCGATCGTTTCTGTTTTTGCATTTTCAAGTTTGTTTCTTAAGATGGTAACTTCCTCTTCCATTGCTCCGATGACTGCTAGTCTCATCTATTCACATTCCCTTCACTTTACCGTTTGATCGCCTCCATTATCCACACGAAGTCGTTTTGCTGAGTGAATCGGACTGCAAAACCTTCAGCTGTAAACATTTCTTTCAACGCATCCAATGTAGGATAATGCTCTGTCTCTAAATCATTTGCAAGCTGATAAAAGCCTTGAGAACGGGCTTTATCGATAGCCTTTTGATACGCTTGCGCATCTTCAAAGACGGTATCGGCAAACACTATTTTATCATGCAAGTGAAGGTATTTGCCATATTGCTTTATGGCAGCCCGCTTTTCTTCGTCAGTCAAATGATGAAAAGCATATGAACTGACAATTGTATCAGCCTGAAATGGCGGCTCAGGGAATGTCAGGAAGTCTCCATCAACGATTTCCGACCTGCCTGAAAGCTTGTCAGAAGCCAGTTTACGCATTGCTGGAGAAGGTTCGATTCCAAATACAGTTTTGCCTGCATCGAGCAGCTTAGCCGTCAAATTCCCGGTCCCCGGGCCAAATTCTAACACATGCGTTCCAGATTTGCTGACGATGGCATCAAGGATATGATCATAGCCTCTGAACGCTTCTTTATACTGAATATCTAAACCTTGTACTGTTTGGTCATAAGTTGCTGCCCAATCTTCAAAGAGAGGGATAAATTCACGTCCCATATTTGTCACACTCCATATTTAATAATTCCTATAAGCATACTATGAATTAATGATGGAACAGTTCCTATAATACCACATCTTCTGAAAAGCAGGTACTAAAACACTTTGTGTATTTTATGCCATCTCATATTGCGCATTGACCGCAAAAAAGCTTATACTTCATATGACTTGTGAAAGCTGGAGGGTCAAGACATGAATTTTCAATTAGATCTGATTAAAGACAAAGTGGAATTTTTTGAAGCGGCTTCATTGCAGGAGCTTGAAAAGAAAATCAATACACAAATTGAAAACAATAAAGCCATCATGCTCCGGGTGAAATCTGTTTCACACCAAACTGCTGTGGCAGAAGGAAGAATATTGTACAGCGCGGTGGTTCATTTCGCAGCTGAAGCCTAAAACAAAAGCAGCCGGTTGTAACCCGGCTGCTTTTGTTTATTTTAGCTTTTCTACTTTTGTCGGCTTCCAGCCTTTTTCATCGACCCATGTAATCGTCACTTGATATTTATTCCCAGTCGCCTTGTCCAAAATCTTGCCTTTAGCATCCTGAGGGCTGCCGTTATTTCCAAGCCAGAGCACCGTCATGTTATCTGTTGAGACACCAGTTGCGTACGAGATGGCTTTCAGCATCTCAGCCCAATCTTGTGAGCTTGAATCATAAGTAGCGGCATGCTCGCCAGTCTGCTCAGTTCCGACTGCTTTCCAGTCAGGATTTTCATACGTTTTTTCCACATCGCTCGATGAGCCGCCTTCTGTTACTTTTGCATCTTTAAGCCCGTCACCGGCTGAATCTGAGCTTGAATCTGAATCAGAGTCATCTTTTTTAGAAGAAGAATCATCTTTTTTGGAATCAGAGTCAGAAGACTTCTCAGAATCCTTTTCGCTGTCAGATGTATCTTTCTTGCTGTCTTTTATATCCTCATCCGATTTCTTTTCCGTCTTTCCTGAAGCCGGAGATTCCTGTTTTTGCGCCGTTTCAGAATCCTTGCTGACATCTTTGCTAGAAGGACTGTTAATGAAGAGATTCGCTGCTACTACGACAATTAGTATGGATACGATTGCGATTAAAATGTTAAGCACTAAATTGGCTTTTCTGCGTTTATCACGATTTTCATAACGAGATTGATTATTGCTCAATAATTCTGCACTCCTTTATCCCTCTTGGCTCAGCATATATTTTAACATGTGCTGAGAAGTTGTTCTATTTCTGATTGATTTCAATTTCGTGTACTTTTTTAACAATATCATAAAACACCGAATTTGTCAGAGCCTTATCTCCCGGTGTATCCATGTGTAAAACAACCAGAGCGTATTTCGGCTTATCCGCGGGAAAATATCCGGCAAACCATTTTTCATAGAGCGTTTCCTTCTCTTTTGAAAGCTTGCCTGTTTGGGCTGTGCCCGACTTCCCTGCTACAGTATACGGAAGATCTTGAAACCTTCTGCCCGTTCCGGAAGGAGATTCTACCACCCGCCGCAGTATTTTTTGAAGCTGCTGTGACGTATATTTGTCTATCGTTTCCCCTTTGAGCTTCTGATCCTTAAACGTAACGAGCGTTGTGCCGTTCTTATACTCAATTTGTTCGGCAATTTTCACCTGCCGTTTTTCTCCGCCGCGGGCGATTGTCGCCATCATATTGGCTACCTCCAGCGGCGTTACCTTTACATTTTTCTGCCCGATTGCTGTTTGCGCAATGGCTTTTTTGACTGATTTGTCTTTTTCATCCCCCCAAATCACGCCGCTTTTTTCGTTATACAGCTGGCGGAAATCGGTTTCGTGGTACAGTTTTCCCTCCCAGCCTGCCCGATCAGTGAGAGCCAGCTTCTCGGACATATCTTCAATAACCGAGCTGTCTTTCTTCATTAATTGTTCTGCAAGACTCGTAAATGTGTAATTACAGCTTTGGGCAAAACTTTCATCAAAAGACAAGGTGCCTTTGTCGTCCCCCGGTTCCCCGTACAGGTTTAAATTGCAATTAAAGGTTTGACTAGGCTTCACCATATTATTTTCGATTGCAGCTGCGGCAATGACTGTTTTAAAAACTGATCCGGGATAGATTGGCGTCAGCATATAATTTTGAAGTGTGTTTTGCCGGGACACATCCGCATCTGGTTTGCTTACAATTCCCAGAACACTGCTATTTTCGATGTCCAGCAGCACAGCTCCTCCCTTTTTCAGCCCCTGTTCATCCAATACCTCCTCCATCGCTTTTTGAATGCTTTGATCGATCGTTGTTTTGACCTGGAGCGGATAAAATGTATTGGCTTCAGCTGTATATTTGACGTCCATGCCAAACAAAGGGTTTCCTTTTCCGTCCACATGATATAAAAGCTTTGTGTCTTGTTCCGGAAGCAAAAACTCGTCAAATGTCCGTTCTAAACCGGTTGTTCCGATTTCTGTTGTAATCGGAAGGCTCTCCTTGTCAGGATATTTCTTGCGAAGCAGCGCCGGATCTTGGTTCGTGCTCCCTATCGTATGTGAAGCAAGGCTGGGCTTGTCTTCATTCTCCATATATACGCCGTAAATGCCGGGATATTTCAAAGAATTGATTTTTGTGATAGATTGTTTTGAAAGTGTTTTGATTTTCTTTTGCTGCAAAATGACCGGTTTTTTTGCCTTACCTAGTGTCTGGCGCAAATCATCTTCAGACATGCCGAGGATGTCCGCAACTTTTTTGATCGGCCAATCCTGCGTCAACAGAAAAGGGAACAAAACAACCGCAGGCTCGCTTTGTCCTGTCAGCGCCCGCCCGTTTCGATCTAAAAAAGAGCCTCTTCCATCTGAAATAAGCACTTCCTCCGTCCGCTGTTTCACACTTTCTTGAATCAAATTAATTTTCTTTTTAGAAAATGATTCTGTGAAAAACAGCTGGATTTCTGCAAGCCTCAGCAGAAGCAGAAAAAATACAATCAAAAAAGCGATGACTGCCAGCTTCATTCGTTTCGATATCTTCATAAAAAAACACCTCACCCACATTGTGGACGAGGTGTTTCGCTGCTAAACAGATATTATGAAATTTTCACAATTTTCACGAGCATTTCTCCGCCCGGTGTTTGTACTGTGACTTCTTCATCTACTTTTTTGCCCAAGAGGCTTTTTGCGATCGGTGAATCGTTTGAGATTTTCCCTTCAAACGGGTCAGCTTCCGCGCTTCCGACGATCGTATATGATTCTTCATCACCGTCAGGCAGTTCGACGAAAGTGACGGTTTTACCCAAACCGACAACGTTAGAGCCGCCGTCATCTTCAATGATTTTCGCATTGCGAATCATATTTTCAAGAGTCGTCACGCGGCCCTCTACAAATGCCTGCTCTTCTTTCGCTGAATCGTATTCAGAGTTCTCGGAAAGGTCTCCGAAGCTTCTCGCAATTTTGATTCGCTCTACTACTTCTTTTCGTTTAACCGTTTTCAAATATTCTAATTCTTGTTCAAGTTTTTGTTTTCCTTCTGCAGTCATAGGAAAAACTTTCTCTTGTGCCATGTCCCTTCACTCCTTCTGGTTGTCCCTCAACATCTTCGATTATGTATGAGAGCATAAACTAAAAAATACAAGAATGAGAACACAGGGCAGTCCTCGTTCTTCTCTCCCATATAGGTACTGTTTATCTTAAACTGAATCGTGTCGTTCTGCAAATATTTCGCGTTTATAAACAGGGAAAGAAGGGAATTCGCACATTCCCTTCCTGCCTATACATAATATGGTCAGAGTTATTTATGTCTATGCTATGGTATTACAAAATCGCGTTTTGTTCAAGAATGGTTTGAATTTTTGTGACCATCAGATCAATTGCGACGTGATTCTGACCGCCTTCCGGGATAATAATATCAGCGTATCGTTTCGTCGGCTCGACGAATTGGTTATGCATCGGACGGACCACTGACACATATTGTTCAATGACAGAATCAATAGAGCGTCCGCGCTCATTAATATCTCTCATAATCCGTCTGATGATACGCAAGTCAGCGTCCGTATCAACATAAAGCTTGATATCCATCAGATCACGAAGCCTTTTGTCTTCAAGAACAAGAATGCCTTCAAGGATAATAACATCCTTTGGCTCTACGTGAACCGTTTCTTCTGAACGTGTGTGAAGCTTATAGTCATAAATCGGCTTTTCAATCGGGCGATAATTCAATAGATCCTGAATATGCTCGATTAAATAGTCATTATCAAACGCAAGCGGATGATCATAGTTTGTGTTCAGCCTTTCTTCAAACGGAAGATGGCTTTGGTCTTTATAATAAAGGTCCTGCTGGATCATTAAAATCGAGTGTCCTTTAAATTGTTCATAAATGGACCGTGTGACACTCGTTTTTCCTGAACCGGAACCTCCTGCGATTCCAATGACTACTGGATTCTTACCCATGGGCTGTTACTTCCCCTTTCTCATCATGTTGCTCGGATAAATCTTTTTGTCTAGTTTGAATTTGACAATTTGCAGGGGATGGCGGGCAGCATCTAGCTCATTTCCGTCTTCGTCCCAAATGGTTTCAATCGTATGTGTAAAGTTTTCGATTTCTGGACCGAAAAATTCCACTTCGTCGCCTTTTTTGAAGAAATTGCGCTGCTGAAGCGTGACCATTTGTGTATCTTCATCATAATTCAGCACTAAGCCGACAAAATCATATGTCGTTTTCTTGGCGTGTTCGCCGAACATTTGCTCTTCATAGCCTGGCGTTCCTTCAAAGAAAGCTGTCGCAGTGTCCCTGTTGGCGCACTTATCAAGCTCTTCAAGCCATTCTTTTTGAATCACAAAGTTCTCTGGATCAGCGCAATAAGCATCGATTACTTTGCGGTATACGCTGACAACAGTTGCTACATAGTGAATGGATTTCATGCGGCCTTCAATCTTTAAGCTGTCGATCCCCATTTCAATCATTTTCGGAATGGATTCAATCAGCTTCAAATCTTTCGGGCTCATCGCAAATGGTGCATCTTCTTCACCATACAAAGCAACGGCGTTGGCACCGTCTGTTTGGTAGAGATCATAATCCCAGCGGCATGACTGGCAGCAGCCTCCGCGATTGGAATCCCGCGCTGTCATGTGATTGCTCAGCACGCAGCGGCCGGAATATGCGATACACATTGCGCCATGAATAAAGGATTCGATTTCGATATCTACCTTTTCTTTCATTTCTCTGATTTCAAGAGCGCTTGTTTCACGTGCCAGCACGACGCGGTCGAGACCTTCTTCCTTCCAGAACTGGACAGCCTTCCAGTTTGAAAGAGACTGCTGTGTGCTCAAGTGAACCTCAACATTCGGCGCCACTCTGCGGCATGTTTCGATAATAAGCGGATCTGCCACAATAATACCGGCAACGTTGGCGTCTCCAAGCGCTTTTAAATAGTCTTCAAGCCCGTCCATGTTTTCATTATGAGCGAAAATATTCGTTGTTACGTAGATCTTCGCGCCATATTTCTTTGCGAATTCAACGCCTTCTGCAATTTCTTCGATCGTAAAGTTATCGGCATTCGAGCGCAGCCCGTATTCCTGTCCCCCGATAAAGACCGCGTCCGCTCCGTAATGAACAGCGATTTTCAGCTTTTCAAGATTACCCGCAGGTGCGAGAAGCTCCGGCTTTTTCGTAATCACACGCTTTCCATTAACGATTGTGGATATTTTATCATTTACGGCAGTCATAGCTTAACCTCCTTTTGATTAATAAACCGTTTCCTTGAAGAAGAATCCGGTATCAATTTTTCTGTTTACTGGCTGGATGCTTTCAATGCGTTCGATCCAGTCTTCTTTTTTCACTTCGTATTCGTCACGGTTTTCCACGCACAAATCAATTGCTTCTCTGTACATTTTGGTGACTTCTATTAGGTATTCAGGCGTTTTCAAAACACCATCGATTTTGAAAGAATCAATTCCGGCATCTATCAATTCCTCGAGCTCATCAATGATGCACACATCGTTCGGGCTCATGATGTGAGTGCCGTTTTCATCTTCGAAAATCGGATATTTATTATCACGTTCTTTATCGTGTAAAAACATGCCTGATTCTTTTTTCTTTCTTTCAATGTCCATGACTTTGCCCTGATATTCAAAATAGTTTCCAATCAAAGAACGCTTCGATTGGAACATGCACGTCATTCCATGCACCTGGATTTCAATTTCGACTTCCGCATTTTCTTTAATCTCAACAATGCTGTCCATGTTTAATTCTCTGGCAAGCACAGAGCGCGCCGCACCCTTGCGTCCCCAGTAGTTGCATGTATAATAGTTGGTGCCTGTCGTTTCTGTGCTCCAATGAAGCTTCAGATCAGGCGCAGATTCACGGGCAGCCATCAGCACGGCAGGATCACCGAATACCGCTGCATCGACACCGGCTTCTGCTAAGAAAGCCAGATATTCGCCAAGCTCACCCACTTTATCGTTATGGAAAATTGCATTTACAGCAACGTATACTTTTGCTCCTTCTTTGTGAGCAATCTCTACGGCTTTTGTTACATCTTCACGAGAAAATTCTCCGGCTAATCTCAAGCCGTATCTCTGTTCCCCAACTAAAAACGCAGTTGCCCCCGCCTGTATGAGCGGCAAAATGTCCGCTGTGCTCGTCGGCGTCACTAAGAGCTCTGGTTTTTTCATGACGTTCACCTCTTCTTTTTACTAATCGCAAGTCCGTCCCCGACAGGAATAATCGCAGTTTGATAATCCGGATGATTCATCAGCCAATGATTATATTCATCAATTTTTGCTACAAGCCTGCGCCTTCTCTTCGGTTCTATTTTGCTGTAATCCTCTGCCACCAGACCCTTAAACAGCACGTTGTCCGTTAAAATCACCCCGTCCGGTGAAAGCATCGGTTCATATAAATGAAAAAAGTTTTGATACTGACCTTTTGCAGCGTCAATAAAAATGACATCGTAAGGCGCAGTTACATGAACGGCGTCGGCTAATTCAAGCGCATCTCCGTAAAAAACATGAATCCGGTCATCAAGCTGAAATTCCTTGATATTGTTTACCGCTTCTTCATGCCGTTTCTCATTGCGTTCAATTGTATATATTTCAGCAGACGGCAGCTCCAGCGCCATTCGAATAGCTGAATAACCAATGGCCGTTCCGATTTCTAGTATTTTTTTCGGCTGTTTCACAGACAAAATTTGAAGCAGCACCTCCATGCCCGCTTTTTCCATGATCGGGACATGATGTTCTTCTGCATATGCTTCAAGCTTCTTCACGTTATCCGGCCGAGGCTTTAATAATGCTTCTATATAGTCATTTATTTGTTCATACCGGTCAGTCACTACAAACAGCCTCCCGTTCTAAAAAGGAGTGCCCCAGTCTTATGCGCAGGACACTCTCTGAATACATCATGATACATCGGTAAACAACCCGATATATTTTATCATAAAACCTTGCGGAAAGCGAACAAAAGGAGAGCTTTTTGCTCTCCTTTTATTTCTCATTTTTTGAGGAAATGTATTTTTCTTTTGCTTTATTATGCTCTTTTAGCGTTTTTGTAAATACGACCTCACCATTTGATTTGGCCAAGAAATACAGATAGTCCGTTTTATCCGGATGCAGCGCCGCTTCCCATGACGACATGCCGGCATTGGCAATCGGCCCTGGCGTCAGCCCTGTGTTTTTATACGTATTGTATGGTGAATCGATTTCCAGATCCTTATAAAGAACCCGATCTTTATGCTTGCCTGCCGCGTACAGCACGGTCGGATCTGTTTGGAGCGGCATTTTCTTTTTCAGGCGGTTATAAAAGACGCTCGCAATTTTGTGGCGGTCGGCTTTTTCAGTCGCTTCTTCTTCTATCAAAGAAGCCATCGTCAGCAGCTTATGCACAGAAAGTTTGTTTTTCTTCATTTCTGATTTATATGTTTCCACATAAGAATTTGTCTGCTTAATCATTGCCTTGATAATGTCTTCAAGTGATGTGTCCGGATCGTTAAAAGGGTATGTAGCCGGGAATAGGTACCCTTCAAGCGGGTGCTTAATGTTTTTATTGAAAACATCATTTGTCACAGTGTCCGGGAATTCTTTCTTCAGCTGATTGATAAATGTTTCATCGTCCAGCTTCGCTATGACTTGTTTTTTAGAGTATTTTGTTTCATCAGCAATAGCAGCCGCGATTTGGGTCAGCTGTGCTCCCTCAGTCACTGTGATTTGAAAAGCGTAGCCTGTAGCCCCGCTTGTCAGCTTCTGAATAATGGCATCTAAATCCATACCTTTATTCAGATGGTAGAATCCGGCCTGAAACCCGGAAGCACCTTTATATTTCACATAGTACTGAAACGCCTTCTCGCTTTTTATGACATCATTTTTCTTTAATATCGATGCGATGGCTGAAACAGACGAACCGCTCGGAATGTTAATATTAACTGTCGTTTTACTGTCTTTTTCAACAGGTTCAAGCAATGATTTCCCATATAAAAATGCCCCGCCAATGATGAGAAACAGCACAACAATGGAAGACAGTATGATTCTTTTTTTATTAAAAAACGATTTTTTTTGCTGATTGATATACATTAGGTCTCCTCCCATCAGCTCTTATACTACATGATTCATTGTATTTCGGCAATTTATTACAAAAAGAGGCCTGCATAAAGCAGAAAAAAGCCGGAGCAGTATAGCTCCGGCTTTGGTTTGGCGCGATGTTTTACTCTTCGTCTTCGTCCGCTAAGAATGTGTTTAGTGTTTCTTCGATCATATCCCATTCTTCGTCAGTTTCAATCGGGAATAGCTCACCGTTTTCACCGTCTTCGTTTGGCGTGAAGCTGGAAGCAAGAATTTCTACTTCTTCGTCATCTTTTGATTCGATTGGATAGTACAAGACATAAGACTTGCCAAACTCTTCGTTTTCAAATGTAAACAGCACTTCACAAAGCTGTTCATTTCCTTGATCGTCAACAATTGTAATATTTTTTTCGCCGTGTTCCATTTTCTTCACCTCTGGCTTTAATTTAAGCTGTCAAGATATCCTTGTAAAATCATAACAGCCGCCATTTTATCAATGACTTTTTTTCGTTTTTGCCTGCTGACGTCAGCTGCAATCAGCATTTTTTCAGCCGCCATTGTGGTAAGACGCTCGTCCCACAGCACAACAGGAACATTGTACGTTGTTTCAAGCACTTTCGCAAATGTTTGGCTGGCTTCGCCTCTCGGGCCGACTGTTCCGTTCATGTTCTTAGGAAAGCCGAGCACGATTTTATCTATAGTATAGTCCTTTATCAGTTCAGATAAACGGGATAAACCATAATCGCCTTCTGCTTCATTTATCTTTATGGTCTCAATGCCTTGAGCAGTCCAGCCCATTTCATCGCTCAGAGCTACACCGAGTGTTTTGGTTCCTAAATCGAGTCCTAATATTCTCATTCTTTATTTACGCCTCTTTATGCTGTTCTAAATAAGACTTTACCAATTCCTCGATTAATTCGTCTCTTTCAAGTTTGCGAATTAAATTGCGAGCGTCACGATGCCTAGGAATATAAGCGGGATCACCTGACAGCAAGTATCCGACAATCTGGTTGATTGGATTGTAGCCCTTTTCCTGAAGCGCGTCATACACTGTAATCAGCACCTCATTTACGTTAGTCTCAGCAGAATCATCGGAGAAATTAAATTTCATCGTTTTATCAAACGAGCTCACCGTTTTGCACCTCTTTCCCAAATTCGCAGGCAAAGTTCAGCCTGGGGTCCTAATCTTACCATCATTCTACACTACATGGGCGAATTATAAAACGGATTTCACCCAATCTTCTACAGAAGCCAAAGCTTCTTCTAATTTTTCCGGCTGTTTACCGCCTGCCTGCGCCATGTCCGGACGGCCTCCGCCGCCTCCGCCGCAAACTTCCGCAGCTTGTTTAACCAGCTTGCCGGCGTGAAGTCCTTTCTCAATGAGGTCCTTTGTGACTCCGGCAGAGATATTAACTTTATCGTTTTGTACCGCACCAAGCACGATCACCGCAGAGCCAAGCTTTGCTTTGAGTTCATCGACCATAGTGCGGAGATGATTCATGTCTTTTGCATTTACTTTTGCCGCAAGCACGTTTACGCCGTCAACTTCTTTTACTTTCGACAGGATTGCTCCTGCTTCCACGTTGCCTAGTTTTGCAAGAAGAGATTCATTTTCTCTTTGTGCTTCCTTCAGTTCAGCCTGCAGAGCCGCGACCCGTTTCGGCACTTCTTTGATATTTGTTTTCAGCTCGTCAGCGGTCTGCTTCAATACAGAAATCTGGCTGTTCATTTCGACGTAAGCGCCTTGTCCCGTTACAGCTTCAATCCGTCTTGTGCCTGCGCCGATTCCAGATTCAGAAACGATTTTAAACAAGCCGATTTCTGCTGTATTTCTGACATGGCAGCCGCCGCACAGCTCTAAGCTGTAATCTCCAACTTGAACGACACGGACAATATCGCCATATTTTTCGCCGAACAGTGCCATCGCACCCATTTCTTTTGCTTCAGCGATCGGTTTCAAATCAATGCTGACCGGGATGCTCGCCCAGATCTTTTCGTTTACGATTCTTTCAATTTGTTCAAGCTCTTCTTTTGTCACTTGGCCAAAGTGCGAGAAGTCAAAACGAAGACGGTTTTCCGTTACAAGAGAGCCCGCCTGATTGACATGAGTTCCAAGAACATCTTTTAGAGCCTGATGCAATAAATGCGTTGCCGTGTGGTTTTTAATGACGCCGCTTCTCATATGGTCTTCAACTTCAGCCGTAACATGCAGGCCTTTTTGAACAGTACCGCTCTCCACAACACCTTCATGCACATGCTGGCCGTTCGGCGCTTTTTGAACATCTTTAATTCTTACAACTGCCTGCTCGCTTCGGAGATAGCCTTTGTCGCCGATTTGGCCGCCGCTTTCTGCATAGAACGGTGTTTCATCAAGAATGATTTGAACGCTTTCTCCTTCATGAGCCTCTTCGATTAATTGGCCGTCCTGAAGAAGCACAATGATATTGGCATCAGCTTTGGTTTGAGAGTAGCCGACAAATGTGCTTTCAACTGTCACGTCGCGCAGTGCGCCGCCCTGCACCTGCATGCTGCCGACATCCTGGCGGGCGTTTCTTGCCCGTTCACGCTGCTGGTTCATTTCCTCCTCAAAGCCCTCATGGTCAACCGTCATGTTCTCGTCTTCTGCGTATTCTTCAGTCAATTCAACCGGGAATCCATACGTATCATACAGTTTAAACACATCAGCACCTGAGATAACGCTGCTGCCCTTGTCTTTTTCTTTTTTGATCATTTCTGACAGGATCGCAAGCCCTTCATTAAGGGTCTCATGGAAGCGTTCTTCCTCGGTTTTAATGACTTTTGCGATGAAATCCGCTTTCTCTTTCACTTCAGGATAGAAATCAGCCATGATTTCTGCGACAACCGGCACTAAATCAAACATGAACGGACGATGGATGTTGATCGTTTTGGCATAACGCACGGC
This sequence comes from Bacillus sp. SN32, assembly GCF_002837495.1. Taxonomy (NCBI): domain Bacteria; kingdom Bacillati; phylum Bacillota; class Bacilli; order Caryophanales; family Bacillaceae; genus Bacillus; species Bacillus sp. SN32. The sequence continues at coordinate 88,934 of NZ_PJCT01000003.1, forward strand.
ACGGCGTAATAAGCGTCTTAATACATAGCCGCGGCCTTCATTTGACGGCAGCGCACCGTCACTGACAGCAAAGGCAACCGTTCTGATATGGTCAGCAATCACTTTAAACGCAGTGTCTTTCACATTGTCTTTGCCATATGTTTCACCAGAAATCGATTCTGTTGCTTTAATGATCGGAATAAACAAATCGGTGTCAAAGTTTGTCGGAACATTCTGGATGACAGATACCATTCTTTCAAGACCCATGCCAGTATCAATGTTTTTCTTTGGAAGCGGTGTGTACGTGCCGTCAGGGTTATGGTTGAACTCTGAGAACACTAGGTTCCATACTTCCAGGTAACGGTCGTTTTCCCCGCCTGGGTAAAGCTCCGGATCTTCTGGATCATTACCGTATGCTTCACCGCGGTCGTAAAAGATTTCCGTATTCGGTCCGCTCGGCCCTTCACCGATATCCCAGAAGTTCCCTTCCAGACGGATAATTCTTTCTTCAGGAATACCGATTTTTTTCGCCCAAAACTCATATGCCTCTTCATCTTCAGGATGAACCGTAACAGAGAGAAGCTCTTTGTCGAAGCCAATCCACTTGTCGCTCGTTAAAAACTCCCAAGCCCATGTAATGGCTTCTTCTTTGAAATAATCGCCGATGGAAAAGTTTCCGAGCATTTCAAAGAAAGTGTGATGGCGCGCAGTTTTACCTACATTTTCTATATCGTTTGTTCTGATCGCTTTTTGAGCGTTTACGATTCTTGGATTTTCCGGCACGACACGGCCGTCAAAATATTTTTTCAGCGTCGCAACACCGCTGTTGATCCAAAGCAGTGAAGGATCCTCATGAGGCACTAATGACGCGCTTGGCTCTACCGCATGTCCTTTTTCTTTAAAGAAATCCAAAAACATTTGACGCACTTCCGCAGAAGTTAAGTGTTTCATTGTATTTCCTCCTCTATAAAAATCGAAATTCTCTTCAGTGACAGCAAAAAAGCCCTCCCCCTATGTAAACCAACGTTTACACAGGGACGAGAGCTGTCTCGCGGTACCACCCTGATTACGGGCATTCATGCGCCCGTCACCTTTAACCCTGTAACGCAGGATAAGCGGCAGTGATTAACTGCACTCAGGATTAGCTTCCTCCGATCTTCTGATAAAGCTCCTTTCAGCTTATGGAGCTTCTCTCTTTAACAGGGCTTCGGCGTACTCAGATCCGTCACTCGAGATTCGTATGTATTCTACGAGAAATTATAGACAAGCGGCACGCCGATGTCAATGCTCCGTCCTCATCCGCAAAAAATGGATCATCATTACTTTTAAAACAGCGGTCGCAGGAACAGCCAGAATCATCCCGACGATTCCCGCAAGCTCCCCTCCGGCAAGGAGTGCAAGCATGATAACGACCGGATGCATTTTAAGGCTTCTGCCGACAATGAACGGACTGAGGATATTTCCTTCCATAAACTGCAGAATAAACACCGTAATCACCACAACAAGAACCGCTTTGACTGAGATCGTCATCGCAATTAACAACGCAGGAACAGCTCCGATGAAAGGGCCAAAATACGGGATGACATTCGTTACTCCAGAGATAAGGCCAAGTATCAGCGGATACGGAAGCCCAAATACCCAGAACGAAATGCCTGCAATCACACCAAGAATCAAGCAGACCAAAAGCTGGCCGCGGATATAATCGCCAAGCGAATCATCCACATCCCGCAAAAAGGCGCTGCCCCGCTTTCTCCACGACTTCGGAGTCAAGTACCATACTGTCTTTTTCATTAACTCAATGTCCTTCACCATATAAAACACGAGAAAAGGGATTGTTGCAGCAATTAAGAAGTAATCAAGCACATTGCGGATCCCGCTGATCGCACCCTCGATCGTTCCCGCAAAAAACGCCTCCGTCTGGCGGATCATTTTATCTATACGGTGATGCATACCATCAGGCCAGTCATCCGTATGGTTATGCACATGAAGAAGAAGCCCGTTATACGTTTCGGCAAACATGGGTATATTTTCTGACAAATCCGTCAGCTGCACGATTAAAACAGGCACCCCTTTATACAACGCCCAGCCAATCCCGCCAAAAAAAAGAACATAAATGACCAAGATGCTCAAAGTCCTAGGCAATCCTTTGCCATGCAGCCATTCCGTGACCGGAAGCAATAAATAAGATATAAAAATAGAAATGATCAAGGGAATAAAGATCGTTTTTATGACGAGCCAAAAGGGTGACCATAACATATCAAGCATAAAAAAGACATAGACTGTTAACAGAACCAGCAAACAAATAGCCACCCACAACAAAAGCTGCACCGGTTTTTGGAGCATCTGCTTTCACCTCACCTATATCTTTTGAGGTTTACACGGAATTATTCTTTATGTTTCTTTAGTCAGCCAGAAGTCATGGACATTTTTCCACATTTAATTTTCAGAAAAGTTTGATCATTTACTTTTTGGTCAAATTTCTGATAGGAGGATTGCGATGATCACATTTCAAAATGTAAACAAGCATTACGGAGATTTTCACGTGTTAAAACAAATTAATCTTCAAATCGAAAAAGGCGAAGTCGTTGTTATCATCGGCCCATCCGGTTCCGGTAAAAGCACATTGCTCAGATGCATCAACAGACTTGAGACGATCAATGAGGGAGTGCTCACAGTAAACGGCACCGCCATTAACGACAGAAAAACTGATATCAATCAAGTGCGGCGGAATATCGGGATGGTGTTTCAGCACTTTCATTTATATCCGCATAAAACAGTGCTGCAGAACATCATGCTGGCTCCGGTAAAAGTGCTTAGACAATCACCTGAACAAGCAAAGGAAACGGCGCGGTACTATCTTGAAAAAGTCGGCATCCCAGACAAGGGTGACGCCTATCCTTCCCAGCTTTCCGGCGGGCAGCAGCAGCGTGTTGCCATCGCAAGAGGACTGGCGATGAAGCCGGAGGTCATGCTGTTTGACGAGCCGACATCAGCACTTGATCCTGAAATGATCGGCGAGGTGTTAGATGTCATGAAAACACTCGCCAAAGAAGGCATGACAATGGTTGTCGTGACACACGAAATGGGGTTTGCCAAAGAAGTTGCCGACCGGATCGTCTTCATTGACGGAGGAAAAATTTTAGAAGAAGCAATGCCGGCTGAGTTTTACGCGAACCCAAAGGAAGAACGGGCCCGCTTATTCTTAAGCCGTATTTTAAATCATTAAAACAGAAATGGGGGAGCTTGTATGAAAAAGATTTTTTCTTTAGCATTGATTTCTTTATTCGCTGTCATCTTGCTTGCCGCTTGCGGCAGCAAGGGATCAAACGGAGAAGCCTCAAAGGAGAGCAAAAAAGATACGCTAGCCGCCATTAAAGACAATGACAAAATTGTCTTCGGCGTAAAAACGGACACTCGACTGTTCGGTCTTAAAAATCCAAGCTCAGGTGAGATTGAGGGTTTTGATATTGATATTGCCAAACAAATCGCTAAAGACATTTTAGGTGATGAGAAAAAAGCTGAATTTAAAGAGGTCACCTCAAAAACAAGGATTCCTATGCTGCAAAACGGGGATATCGACGCCATTGTCGCCACAATGACGATCACTGAAGAACGAAAAAAGGAAGTTGACTTTTCTGATGTCTATTTCGAGGCCGGGCAATCGCTGCTCGTGAAAAAAGGCAGCAAAATCAAGAGTGTCGAGGATCTTGGCAAAGGCTCAAAAGTTCTTGCAGTAAAAGGCTCCACCTCCTCTCAAAACATTCGTGAAAAGGCGCCTGAAGCATCTGTTTTAGAATTTGAAAACTACGCAGAAGCCTTTACAGCCCTTAAATCGGGGCAAGGCGATGCCCTCACCACAGATAATGCGATTTTATATGGAATGGCTGATGAAAATAAAAATTATCAATTAACAGGAAAGCCTTTTACAGATGAGCCTTACGGGATCGCCGTGAAAAAAGGGCAATCGGCTCTCGCGAAAGAAATCAACGCTTCACTTAAAAAGATGAAGTCGGATGGCAGATACGATGAAATTTATAAAAAATGGATCAAAGAAGACCCAGCTGAATAACAACCATCCCGGGATGAGCAGGCGATGCTCATCCCAATTTGATAAGGAGTGAATAGGCAGATGAATGTGTCAATTCTTTTCGATAACTTCGGCATGTATATGGACGGTTTTTACCATACCTTGCTCGCAAGTGTTATCGCGCTGGCCGGCAGTTTTGTCCTCGGCGTTACTGTAGCGGTTATGAGAATAACAGTCTTTAAGCCGCTGCAATGGCTCGGGACCGCATATGTAGAGTTCATCCGCAACATCCCTCTTCTTTTAATTACCTTTGTTTTCTATTTCGGACTTCCAAACGCAGGCCTGAGGCTTGACGGTTTTCAAGCGGGAACGGTTGCTCTCACCATTTATACCTCTGCGTTTATCGCTGAAGCCATCAGAGCAGGCATCCAGTCTGTTTCAAAAGGGCAGATGGAAGCGGCACGCTCGTCAGGCTTTACCTACAGCCAGGCCATGCTCCATATTATTTTGCCGCAGGCAATCAAAATCGTCATTCCGCCTTTAGGCAATCAATTTTTAAACTTAGTCAAAAACTCTTCGATTCTTGGGGTTGTGGCCGGATTGGATCTTATGTACCAGGCTGATTTAGTCTCGTCGAGCACACTCGTTGTATTTGATGTTTATATTTTCGTGGCGCTTTTTTACTTAGTGCTGACGATTCCGCTTAGCATCGGTGTTAACTATCTGGAAAAACGGCTGGAAAAAAGCTATTAATAAGGAGTGAGTTACATTGGATTTCATCGGTGCTTATTCACAGGAGCATTTAGCGTTTTTATGGGATGGCTTTCTCGTCACCTTGTACGTTGCTTTCATCTCCATCATTCTGAGCTTTTTCTTCGGTTTAATCGCAGGAACCCTGCGTTATGCGAAAGTTCCCGTTCTTTCTCAATTGATTGCGGTTCTCGTTGAAACGATCAGAAACCTCCCCTTGCTGTTAATTATTTTCTTTACGTTTTTTGCCCTTCCGGAAATTGGGATTAAGCTTGAAATTACAGCTGCTGCAATTACAGCACTAACGATTTTTGAATCCGCTATGCTATCTGAAATTATCCGAAGCGGACTGAAATCAATTGACAAAGGACAAATTGAAGCGGCGCGCTCCTCCGGGCTGAGCTATACACAGACCCTGTTCTTTATCGTCATGCCGCAAGCGCTTCGCCGCATGGTTCCGCCCATCGTAAGCCAGTTTATTTCTTTATTAAAAGATACATCGCTCGCTGTTGTGATCGCCCTGCCTGAACTGATTCACAACGCGCAAATTATAAACGGCCAAAGCGCAGACGGCAGTTATTTTTTCCCGATCTTTTTACTTGCGGCCCTTATGTATTTCGCAGTCAACTACAGCCTTTCACTCGCAGCAAGACGCCTCGAGGTCCGGCAAACATAGAAAAGGATACTCTTTGGAGAGTATCCTTTTTGCATTAAAACATTTTCGTAATTCTTCTTCTCATCCGCTTCATGCTTCGATTATTCAGCATGTCAGATTGAGTCGCCATTCGGTACACGAGAGCTCCGGCTCCCATTGCCAAAAGAGAAGTCATCGTCCGATTCATCCTGCGCATCTCCTTTCATGATTAAAAATTGATGCTGCGTTCATCCTCAGAAAACAAATCATCCAAGCTGCTTAACGTTCCGTCTTCTTCCACCTGATGAGTTGCAATCTTCCCTTTCGCCACTGTCAGTTCAATAAAACAGCCCCAGCAATAATATTGGTTCACGCCGATTTTGCCGATATCCTTACTTTTGCAATTCGGGCATATAAGCATACCTCACACCTCTATCCGTTCAGAACGATCTCGTCTTTCCGCACCTCGACAAGCGAATCCGCTCTTTGGATCTGGCGCTTGCTTCCCGCCAGGTCAGAAAAGAAACCGTCCGAGAGTTCATATGCTACGATTATGCCCCTGTCCAAACAAAAGTATACATCTTCCAGCATCCCCAATATATCCCCCTCTTGCGATTTCACAAGCTTCATCTTCATCTGCTCGTATGTGAAGCATGTTTTCGGAAGAGGCAGAAGCTGTTCTGAACTGACCGAAGCCAATATGCGGTCATCAAGAATGGAAGAGATATCACACGCCCGTAATAGCGCATGATGATGATGCAAAAAGCGTTTTTGTGCAAGAATAAACCCAAGACAATCTCCTTTCAGAGAAAAACAAATATCGGAAATTGCCCCGAGATAACAAGAAGTTCGTTCTGAGTATACTGGGAATCCTTCTACTTCATGGCATGTTCTCAAAGTGTGATCAACCACCTTTTGTTGAACAGGCTTAGGTTTTGCTTTGCGACTTAGACTCATACGATGAAATCAATTCCACTGCAAATGAAAAAAACTCCCGCTTACACGGGAGCATTTTATTGCTGTTCTTCTTTCATAAAATCGAATGGTGTAATGCCTTCCATGCCAATGTTGGCGTCGTATACGCTGAACGGGAGCTCTTTTTGGAGAGCCTCAAGCTCGGCATCCATTTCCTCAACCTGTACGGACAGCCTGTTTTTCAAGGAGGTCTGTCTGACAGTTGCATCATTATTTTTCACGCCCCACTCCAGCGCCTCCTCTTCCCCGCATAAAATGAGAAATTTCTTCGCTCTTGTAATCGCGGTATAAAGAAGGTTTCTTCTGAGCATTCTATAATAGCCTTTCACAACAGGCAAAACCACAATCGGAAATTCACTTCCCTGCGATTTATGAATAGAACAGCAATACGCATGGGTAAATTGATTAAAATCCTTTTTCGTAAATGTCATTTCATTGCCGTCAAAAGAAACGACGGCCATGTCTTCTTTTTCTGTATTTTCCTTTGCATAAAATATCGACGTGATTTCGCCAATATCTCCGTTGAACACATTGTTTTCCGGCTGATTGACAAGCTGCAAAATTTTATCTCCGGTTCTGTAGACAACATCCCCGAACTTCAATTCTCTCCGTTTTTCTTTAGGAGGATTTAAAATGTCCTGCAGCATCACATTCAATTCATTAATGCCGGCTTTTCCTCTGTACATCGGAGCGAGGACCTGAATGTCCTTTGCTGTATAGCCTTTTTTCAATGCATTGGCGACAACCTTCTCAACTACTTCTTTGATTTGCGACCCGCCGCAGCGAATAAAGGAACGGTCCTTTGTCGGGGCAGTCAAATTGTTCGGCAGCAATCCATTTTTCATCTGGTGGGCAAGCTCGACGATTGATGACCCCTCCGCCTGACGATAGATGTCTGTCAGTCTCACAGTCGGAATCACCTGGGATGCCAGCAGGTCTCTGAGCACTTGTCCCGGACCGACGGAAGGCAGCTGGTCTTCGTCTCCTACAATGATGATTTGTATATGATCAGGGATCGCCTTGAACAAATGATTCGCCAGCCATATATCAAGCATACTGGCTTCATCGATAATTAACAGCTTCCCTTCGATCGGCTGATCCTCTGTATGAGTAAAGCCTTCAGCACCGTTCCAGCCAAGCAGCCTGTGTATCGTGACTGCAGGAAGTCCCGTTGATTCACTCATCCGTTTTGCTGCTCTCCCTGTCGGAGCGGCCAAAACAATCGGAAAAGCTTCATCCTTTTTATAAGCTGACGGGTCTAGTGACACACCGTGAAGCTCTCCGTAGAGCTCGACAATCCCTCTGATTACCGTCGTTTTTCCTGTTCCCGGGCCGCCTGTTAAAAGAAGCATCGGCGAGGAAAGGGCTTTTTGAATCGCTTCCTTCTGGCTGGGGGCATACTGAACGTTCATCCGTTCTTCCAGTTCTCCCAACGCGAGCAAAAACTCTGATTCGGGAAACTGGTTCTCATATTCGGTTTGGCTAGCGATATGTTTCACACGCTTTGCAACGTTTTGTTCTGCGTAAAACAGCGACGGAAAATAACAGCGGCCATCTTCAATGACAATGTCTTTATTTTCTCCAAGGGCAATAATCGCGTTAGCGGCATCCATTTCTGTGATGCGCTGCCCTTCCCTTGCTGACTGGTTTAACAGAGATTGGGTGTCAATGATCAGCTGTTCCGTTTCTATGTACGTGTGCCCCTCTGACAAACAAGTCGTTTCAAGCGTGTACAAAATAGCAGCTTTTACCCGCTCAGGATGGTTACCCGAAAGACCCATTCTGCTGCCCAGCTCATCTGCTTTCCCAAACCCGATGCCTTCTACATCCTTCACAAGCTGATAAGGATTTTCCTGAATCTTTTCAAGCGTCTCGGATTCATAGGCTTGATAGATTTTCATAGACAGCTGCGGGCCAAAACCAAACTGATTCAAGGAAATCATGATTTGCTCCAGTCCCTGATGCCGCTGCAATGCACCGGCCAGCGTGTCGGCTTTCTTTTTTGAGAGTCTGGGAACATCATAAAGCACTGAAGCGTCAGCCAATATTTTATTAATGGCGCTGTCGCCCAGCTTTTTCACAATTTCTTCAGCAGTTTTTTTGCCGATTCCCTCGAATAAATCACTCGATAAATATTGAATGATGCCTTCCTTAGTCGTTGGAATCTCCTTTTTGAAATGCTCCGCCTGAAATTGGAGCCCGAATTTTGGATGGGTTACGATCTTTCCGTAAAACGTGTAGGTCTCTTCTTCTTGAAGCGCAGGGAAGTAGCCCGTCACGGATACGGCTTTATCTTCAATGGCTTCGGAGGTCTCTGTGACTTTCACTTTCAGAACCGTATATAAATTGGTGTCATTATGATAGATGACTGTGTTGACTGTCCCTTTTAAATAGGGCTCTTCCTCCAGTTTAAGCTGATCCGGATGCTGCTGCACGAGCTGTCCCTCCTCCTGTGCCTGTTATGATGGATCAATCAGTTTTTTAGCATGAAGCGCAAGCATATGATCTGGCTGGATATCAATTGCCTTGTCCAGCATTTCCAGCGCTTTTTCTCGGTTTTCTTTATAAGCATAAGCGACACCGGCATTATAAAATGCATCTGCATGCCCCGGGTCTTGCTCTGTCACAGCTGCGAATTGGCTGAGCGCTTCGTCCAGCATGCCCTCGTTGGCTAAGCACATCCCGAATTGAAAACGCGCTTCCGTATCGTTTTCATTCAGTTCGACCGCTCTTTGTAAATATGGCAGTGCAAGCTTAGGCTGTTCGAGCTTGACAAGCACCGTTCCGAGCATGTAAAACAGGTCGCCGTTTTCCATCCCCGCACGAAGCGCTTTTTCAAACATGTCTTTGGCTTCTTTGTACATTTCTTTTACAACATAGACATTTCCTGCTCCATAATAAGCAGTGGCTGCGCTATTGTCTAATTCAAGCGCTTTATCATAAAACGCAAGCGCACGTTCCAGCTCGTTTACGGATGAAAGCAGGTTGGCAAAATTGATATACGGAATCGCGTCTTCTTTATTTTCTTCAATCGCTTTTGTAAATGCCTCTGCCGCTTTCTCGTAATCGCCTTCCTGCATCGCCTCTATACCGAGTTGATTATAATCCACCGATCATCTTCCTTTCATTAAAAAACCCCAACTCAGTGTTGAGGTTTTTCATCTTTTATACGTACCACAATTTTGTTCCATCTTTGTACACATCATCAATTGTCCCGCCGCCAAGACATTCTTCGCCGTCATAGAAGACAACGGCTTGTCCCGGCGTTACAGCACGGACTTGTTCATCAAAGATGACTTCCGCTTCACCTTCGCCAGTCATGCGCACCGTTACTTTATGATCCTCTTGGCGGTAACGGAATTTAGCCGTGCAGGAAATCTCTTCGCCCTTCATGATATCCGAACGTACCCAGCTGATATTTGTTGCTGTGATTTTGTCAGAATATAAAAGCGGGTTATGGAACCCTTGATCCACGTAGAGGATGTTCTTTTCAAGATCTTTGCCTACCGCAAACCACGGCTCGCCGCTTCCGCCGATGCCAAGGCCGTGACGCTGTCCGATCGTGTAATACATCAACCCGTCGTGACGGCCTTTTACTTCACCGTCCATCGTCATCATATCGCCCGGCTGTGCAGGGAGATATTGGCTGAGAAACGTTTTGAAGTTGCGTTCGCCGATAAAGCAGATGCCTGTACTGTCTTTTTTCGTCGCCGTTGCAAGTTCTGCTTCTTTGGCGATTTCACGCACACGGCTTTTTTGAAGTTCGCCGATCGGGAACATGACTTTGCTCAGCGTATCTTCTGTCAGCTGATTCAAGAAGTACGTTTGATCCTTGTTTTCATCAATGCCGCGCAGCATTCTGACTTTTCCGCCGCTTCTGTCTACTCTTGCATAGTGGCCAGTCGCTAAATAGTCGGCGCCAAGTGACAATGCATGCTCCAAAAAGGCCTTGAATTTAATTTCTTTGTTGCACAGTACATCCGGGTTTGGTGTTCTGCCTGCTTTATATTCATCAAGGAAGTATTGAAATACCTTCTCATAATATTGCTTTTCAAAGTTTACGGCATAATACGGAATTCCGATTTGGTTGCAGACGCGGATCACATCTTCATAATCCTCTGTCGCCGTGCAAAAACCGTTTTCGTCCGTATCGTCCCAATTTTTCATAAAGATTCCGATTACATCATAGCCCTGTTCTTTTAACAGCAGGGCCGCCACAGATGAGTCTACTCCGCCGGACATGCCGACGACGACTCTTGTATCCTCCGGCCGTTTTTCCATTTCATTCACTCCAATTACTAAGCCGCCTTATTGTGTCAGCCGTTTGACAACGTCGGCCACATGTTTGGCAGCAGTTTTCACTTGCTCAGCCGTATTGCCGAGGCCGAAGCTGATTCGAATAGAGGACGTCAGCCGGTCACTCTCTTCTCCGAACATAGCAGTCAGAACATGTGACGGCAGGACTGAACCGGCCGTGCACGCTGAACCGCTGGAGACAGCGACACCCGCCATATCAAGATTAACCAGCAGCGCTTCCACTGACACACCGGGGAAATAAAGATTCAGAACATGCGGCAGACTATGCTCTTTGTCCCCGTTGATCTCGAATGCCACACCTGCATCTCTAAGCGTGTCGGCAAAGATTGCTTTAAACGATTGATACTTCTCGTTTTTTTCGTCCCGTTCTTCACTTGACAGCTTGATCGCTTCTTTCAGCCCGACAATGCCTGGAACATTTTCGGTTCCGGCACGGCGTTTTCTTTCTTGCTCTCCTCCGAATAAAAGCGGTGAAAGCTTCACATCTTTACTAGCATATAAAAAGCCTGTCCCTTTTGGCCCGTTGAGCTTGTGCCCGGAAACAGACAGAAGGTCAATATGGCTGTTTTTCACATCAATTGGCAGCAACCCGAATGCCTGAACAGCATCGGTATGAAAATAAGCTTTGTGTTCCTTTAACAGCTCACCGATTTCTTCGATCGGCTGCACTGTTCCAACTTCATTATTTCCATACATCACTGTCACAAGGATTGTATCATCACGCAGTGCTTCTTTCACCTGTTTTGCACTGACTCTTCCATTTTGGTCAACGTCCAGATACGTTATGTCAAATCCGTCTTCCTCAAGTTTTTCACATGTGTGAAGCACGGCGTGATGCTCAATTTTTGTTGTGATGATATGTCTGCCAAGATCTTTTCTTGCAAGTGCGGTTCCCATGATCGCCAAGTTATCAGCTTCCGTTCCCCCACTTGTAAAAATGATCTCCTGCTCTGCCGCTCCGATTTCTGCTGCGATTTGCGCTCTTGCTTCATCCACCCATTTTCGAGATTCTCTGCCAAATGAATGAATACTGGAGGGATTACCGAAACTGCCGGAGAAGTGCGGTATCATTTTTTCCAGCACGCGCTCATCCATCGGAGACGTTGCGGCATGATCTAAATAAATCCGTTCCATTATGTTTACACCTCTGATCTAAATATAGAACATATAAGCTTCTTGCTCTCCGTCTGTATAGCTGGCAAGATCCTCTAATGTTGTACTGTCTAAAACCTCTTTTACAGCATCCCGGATGCGAATCCAGAGCTCACGCTTGGCAGGCTCCTCATCTTCCAGCACTTCAACAGGGCTGATCGGCCCCTCAAGCACACGGATAATATCTCCCGCGGTAATGGCATCCGGCTCACTGCCTAATACATATCCGCCATATGCGCCTCTGATGCTTTTCACTAAACCGGCATTTCTGAGCGGCGATACCAGCTGCTCCAAATAATGCTCGGACAAATTATTCGTCTGTGCGATGCTTTTTAATGAAGTCGGGCCTTCACCGTGCTTTTTTGCAAGCTCGATCATAATGGTGAGCCCGTATCTTCCCTTAGTTGATATTTTCAACATGAACACCTCTGTTATTTCATGATTTTCCACATTTATAATGGTAATTTCTATATGTTTCGTCCGTTTATTATCTTATAGACCAACTGTTATTATAACATACCTTCAGCGAATTTTCATTGAGGCAGAAGGAAAGGGGCCTTTACCCTTTTCTAATGTACGGTTTTCCGTTACCCTGTAATTAAGTAAGGAGAGATGATAGATGAAGCCATTGGCATATCGGATGCGTCCGACAAAAATAGAGGATATTATCGGCCAGCAGCATCTGGTGGCTGAAGATAAAATTATTGGCAGAATGGTCCAGGCAAAACATTTGTCATCCATGATTTTGTACGGGCCGCCCGGAATTGGAAAAACATCAATCGCAACAGCAATCGCCGGTTCAACAAGTATTGCTTTTCGAAAGCTGAATGCTGTCATTAACAATAAAAAAGATATGGAAATCGTAGCTCAGGAAGCCAAGATGTCCGGCCAAGTGATTTTGATTCTGGATGAAGTCCACAGGCTGGATAAAGGAAAACAGGATTTTCTATTACCCTATTTAGAAAACGGGATGATCATTTTGATCGGAGCAACAACGGCTAACCCGTATCATGCCATTAATCCGGCGATCAGAAGCCGGACCCAGATTTTTGAGCTTGAACCGTTAACACCTGATCTGATTAAACAGGCACTGGAACGCGCGCTCCATGATGAGCATCGGGGCCTTGGCACCTATTCTGTATCCATTGATGATCAGGCGATGGAGCATTTTGCCCACGGATGCGGAGGAGATGTCCGCTCCGCTTTAAATGCGCTTGAGCTTGCCGTGTTGTCAACGAAGGAGTCAGCAGACGGTGAAATTCACATTACATTAGAAACCGCGGAAGAATGCTTGCAGAAAAAAAGCTTTTCTCACGATAAAGATGGTGACGCGCATTATGATGTACTGTCCGCTTTTCAAAAATCGATCCGCGGCTCTGATGCCAACGCTGCTCTTCACTATTTGGCTAGATTAATTGAAGCCGGTGATCTGGAGAGCATCGCAAGACGATTGCTTGTTATCGCCTATGAAGATATCGGTTTAGCAAGCCCGCAAGCCGGCCCTAGAGTGCTGAATGCTATTCAGACCGCTGAGCGAATCGGGTTTCCTGAAGCGCGAATCCCTCTGGCCAACGCAGTTATTGAGCTTTGCCTCTCACCGAAATCAAACTCGGCCATTCTGGCAATCGATGAGGCTCTGGCAGATATCAGAGCCGGAAAAATTGGGGATGTCCCGAAGCATTTAAAAGACGCGCATTATAAAGGAGCTCAGGAATTAGGAAGAGGAATCGACTATAAATACCCGCACAATTACGACAACGGTTGGGTCGAACAACAATACCTCCCTGATCCTCTGAAAAATAAGCAATACTATAAGCCGAAACAGACAGGAAAATTCGAATCCGCCTTAAAGCAGGTGTACGATAAATTAATGAAAAGAAAATAAAACAAAAACAGCCTTGATCATCAAGGCTGTTTTTATGCATTATTTATCCTTCACACGTTTGATTTCAATGTCTTTCAAAAGATCCATGACAACATGTCCGCCCATAATCAAACCTGCGACTGACGGCACAAAAGCATTAGAGGAAGGCGGCATTTTTGCTTTACGGATTTTCGCTTCGTCATTTCCCACTTCTTTTCTGACATCTTCCCGAATGACAATCGGGCTTTCATCAGAGAAAATCACTTGAACGCCTTTTTTGATCCCCTCTTTGCGTAATTTCGTACGGACGACCTTCGCAATTGGATCAGTGTGCGTTTTTGAGATATCAGCGATTTGGAAGCGTGTCGGATCCGTTTTATTTGCTGCACCCATGCTGGAGATGAGCGGAATATCCCGTTTCAGACATTCTTTCATTAAATGAATTTTATAACAAATGGTGTCTGACGCATCAATGACATAGTCAAGATCATAGTCAAAAAACTGCTCATACGTTTCCTCCGTATAGAACATTTTTAACGCGATCACTTCACACTCCGGGTTAATGTCTGCGATCCGCGCCTTCATTAAATCAACTTTCGGCTGTCCGACAGTTGAAAGCAGCGCGTGAAGCTGACGGTTTACATTTGTAATGTCGACATCATCTTTGTCGACAAGCAGAATGCGGCCGACGCCTGACCGCGCGAGAGCTTCCGCTGCGAACGACCCGACTCCCCCGACTCCAAGCACAGCAACTGTGCTGTTTTTCAGCGTTTCAAGGCCTTCTTTTCCGATAGCTAATTCATTGCGTGAAAACTGGTGTAACAAGAACCTCACTCCACATTCGTATTCTGGTTTCATCTATAAAATGGCTGATCCATGAGCAGCCGTTTTTCTGCGCACAAAAAATAAAGTCCCAATAGTGCCGTTGCAGCTTTCCTTTGTTTTGAACCCGCTCTCAGCAGGTGGGTGCCCTCTTTTAAATCTTGTAAGTCCTCTTTACCGAATGAAAAGAGGCATGTACGCCATTTAAAAATGCGGGCTCCCAAATCAAAAAAATGTTCGGTCAAAACTAGGTGTACAACTAACACATCAGGACTTTATTTAACTTGTCAAAATCATATCACAGGCGATTTTGATTTTCAAGAATCGAACTGCACATTCAGTTCTTAACTTTTTTCTTGATAGAAAGATGAAGCTCGTCAAGCTGAGCGTCGCTTACTTCTCCCGGCGCCTCTGTCATCAGGCAGCTTGCACTTGCCGTTTTCGGGAATGCAATCGTATCTCTCAGGTTCGTACGTCCAGCGAGAAGCATAACGAGACGGTCTAAGCCGAGTGCGATTCCGCCGTGCGGAGGAGCGCCGTATTCAAATGCTTCCAGCAGGAATCCGAACTGTTCAGCCGCTTCTTCTGGTGAGAAGCCGAGAAGCGCAAACATTTTTTCCTGAATATCCTTTTCGAAAATACGGATTGAACCGCCGCCAAGCTCATAGCCGTTTAAGACGAGGTCATAGGCTTGTGCTTTCATGTCTTCAGGCGCTGTTTCAATCAGCTCAAGGTCTTCTCGGACAGGCATTGTGAACGGATGGTGCGCTGCGTAAAAACGGCCTTCTTCCGGATCATGCTCTAATAGCGGCCAGTCGATGACCCATAAGAAATTGAACAATTTTTCGTCAATCAGCCCGCGCTCTTTCCCAAGCTTTAAGCGCAGGGCGCCGAGTGATGCGGCCACAACTTCGAATTGATCCGCTCCGAACAGCAGCAAATCACCTTCAGCAGCATCAAGTGCTTCAATTAGCTTAGACTGCTTTTCTTCATCAAAGAATTTAGCGATCGGGCCTTTCACTCCGTCTGCCTCAACCTTCACCCAGGCAAGCCCTTTTGCCCCGTAGTTTGCAGCAAAAGCGCCAAGAGCGTCGATGTCTTTTCTGGAGTAATCGCCGGCACCGCCTTTTACGTTGATGGCTTTAACCACGCCGCCGTTTGCTACAGCTGATGAGAACACTTTAAATTCCGTATCCTTTACAATGTCAGACACATCCGTCAAAAGCATGTCAAAACGCGTATCCGGTTTATCAGAACCGTACTTGTTCATTGCTTCGTCATACGTCATTCGAGGAAGAGGAAGCTTAAGTTCCTTACCTTTTGTTTCACGCATAACCTTTGCCATCATCTCCTCAGCCAATGACATAATGTCTTCCTGGCTCATAAAGGACATTTCAATATCAATTTGCGTAAACTCAGGCTGACGGTCCGCACGCAAGTCTTCATCGCGGAAACAGCGGGCAATTTGATAATATCGTTCAATGCCTGATACCATCAGAAGCTGTTTAAATAGCTGCGGGGACTGCGGCAGCGCGTAGAACTCACCTTCGTGCACACGGCTCGGCACCAAGTAGTCACGTGCACCTTCAGGCGTGCTTCCTGTTAAAATCGGCGTTTCAATATCAAGAAACCCATTTTCATCTAAAAAGCTGCGAACAGCTTTCGTCACGTTATGGCGCAGTTGCATCGTCTGGAACATTGCCGGTCTGCGCAAATCTAAGTAACGGTGTTTTAAACGAACGTCCTCTGACACTTCTTCTGCTTGATCAGAAATTGCAAATGGAGGTGTCTTTGCAGCATTTAATACGTTCACTCCATCAGCATGTATTTCGATCGCGCCTGTTTTCAAATTCGGATTAACTGTTCCCTCTTCACGCGCCACCACTTTTCCTTGAATATCAAGCACGTATTCATTTCTGATGCCTTCCGCAATAACAAGCGCTTCTTTTGACACATCAGGGTTAAAAACGACTTGAACAATGCCCGTACGGTCACGCAAGTCAATAAAAATCAATCCGCCGAGGTCTCGTCTTTTTTGGACCCAGCCTTTCAGCGTTACAGATTCGCCAATTGCTTTTTCAGTTATATCACCGCAATAATATGTTCTTCCAAACAATGCGTTTCACTCCTTATCCCTTTTGGTTTGCCTTCATCACATGTATAAATTCATCAAGTGCCACTTCAATCTGTTCGCCCGTCTGTGCATCCTTTACATTGATTTTGTTTTGGGCAAGCTCATCTTCACCCAAAATCGCAATAAATCTGGCATTTAAGCGATCAGCTGTTTTAAACTGGCCTTTCATTTTCTTATTTTCATAATCGATTTCACTGGAAATGCCTGCTTCTCTCAGTTTGTACACCAATGAAACAGAATAATCCTTTGCTTTTTCGCCGAGTGTGACGATATAGCAGTCGATTCCCTTATCAACAGGCAGCTCTCGTTTTTCAGCATCAATTGCGGCAAGCAAGCGTTCGATGCTCATCGCAAATCCGATGCCCGGTGCTTCAGGTCCGCCGATCTGTTCGACAAGCCCGTCGTAGCGTCCGCCGCCGGCAAGTGTCGTAATCGCGCCAAAGCCCTCCGCATTGCTCATAATTTCAAATGCGGTGTGGTTGTAATAATCCAGCCCTCTCACAAGGTTCGGATGGATTTCATACGAAATGCCCAGATCGTTTAAGTATTGTTTCACTTTTTCAAAATAAGCGGCCGATTCATCGTTTAAATATGTCAAAATTGAAGGTGCCGATTTCATCAGCTCATGATCACGGTCTTTTTTGCAGTCCAAGATTCTAAGCGGGTTCGTGTGCAGTCGTGACTGGCAGTCTGAACAAAATTCTTCGATGCGAGGCTCGAAGTGTTTCACGAGCGCTTCTCTGTAGCTTTTGCGGCTATCTTGATCGCCGAGACTATTTATGACAAGCTTAACGTTTTCTAAACCTGCTTTTTCATAAATACTCATCGCAAGCGCCATTACTTCAGCATCGATTGCAGGGTCTTTCGAACCAATCGCTTCAATTCCAAACTGATAAAACTGGCGGTAACGGCCCGTCTGAGGACGTTCATAACGGAACATCGGCCCGACATAATAAAGCTTTGTCGGCTGTACAGGATTTGCGAACAGCTTGTTTTCATTAAAGGCGCGAACCGCAGCAGCTGTTCCCTCGGGACGAAGCGTCAGGCTTCTGCCTTTGCGGTCCTCGAAGGTATACATTTCTTTTTGTACGATATCCGTTGATTCTCCGACGCCTCTGGCAAACAGTTCTGTATGCTCAAAAATCGGTGTGCGGATTTCTTTATATTGATAAGTACGGCAAGTGTCTCTCATAATTTGTTCAACATACTGCCAGCGATCTGATTCTCCAGGCAGAATATCCTGTGTTCCTCTCGGAATGTTATATCCCATAGGTAGACCTCCTTATGTATTCCTTATAAAATATCCAATGATCGTTAATGATGAAAATGAAAAAAACTCCCGCCCCTACTATACATGATAGTAGGGACGAGAGTTAAACCCGTGGTGCCACCCTAGTTGGAATACGTTCATATTCCCGCTCGATCCTTTAACGCAGGTTCACGTTCACTGCCTAATGGCGTTATTCACGCGTTCAGCAGGAAACCTCCGGAGTGTTGTTTCGAGAAAGACGCAATGGGATCCGCTTTCAGCCTGGGGCGGGTTCCTCTCTAATCATGCAATCTGACCTACTCTTCTCCATTATTGGTTCAAATCTTTCATCATTTGCTATGTACTCAATTTCTATTATAATAATGGGATTGGGGTTCTCTGTCAAGCTTTATTCCGGTTGTTTTTCCTCAGCGCTGCTTCTTTGGACATAAGACCAAATTCAGATGCTGTTTCCGTAAGATAACCAGTCGTATCGGGATCTGCGTGATCGCTGTAATGCAGATTCGCTTCACCGTCGTGAAATGCACGTCCCATTTTTGGATGATATTTCATGATTTGCACACCTTTTTGATTGTATTTACGCTTAGTATAAACAAATCATTTTATTTTTATTTAAAAATCAGAAAGGACTTTACGATATTAAACAAGAATGCTTTTTTAATGATCATCAGAAAGGAGGACACAATGAACAAGAAATACTTTGTCCTTATTGTATGTATTATTTTCACCGCAGCGCTATTCCCGACCTTTTCATCCGTTACAGCTGCTCGAGGAGAAGCGGTCATCGCAACAGATGAAATGAACGTCAGAAGCGGCCCTGGGCTTAGCTACGGCATTACAGCGGAAGTAAAAAAGGGAGAACGCTATCCGATTTTAAAGGAAGATGGAGACTGGGTGCAGATACAGCTTGGTTCCGGAGAAAAGGGCTGGGTAGTCTCCTGGCTTATTACAAAGGAAGACCAGGCCAGCACAAGCTCCTCAGGAAGCAGTGACACTGTGACATCAACAGACCCCGATCTGCGGATGAGAAGCGGCCCGGGCACTTCCTACGAAGTCATCGGCAAATTCCCGCAAGGCAGCCAAGCATCTGTCATTGATAAAGATTCGGGCTGGATCAAGATATCCTATCACAGTGCCACCGGGTGGGTATCATCTGAATATGTCACATCAGGAGGCAGCAGTTCAGCGTCTGATGAGAGTGACCAAACCGAGGATTCCGGTGCGTCAACGACGGGCACAGTCGGTGTTTCTTCGCTAAATGTAAGAGCCTCCGCCTCACATGACGCGGCAATTATAACAAAACTTGATCGCGGAACGAAACTGACGGTTCTCAACGAGAAAAATGGCTGGGCTCACATTGAGGTGAACGGGCTAAAAGGCTGGGTTGCAAGCCATTACCTTTTGACTAGTTCTGTTCCAGCTGATGATTCAGCAAATACCGGCAGTTCATCCTCCGCTAAAAAAGCCTATATCATGTACGGAGGAACGAATCTAAGAAGTGATGCGTCAACATCAGCTTCGATCGTTGAGCGCGCTGCCAAAGGAGATTCATACACCATTACCGGTTCAAAGGGAAGCTGGTATGAAATAAAGCTTGATAACGGGCAAACTGCTTATGTAGCCAATTGGGTGGTCCAAACGTCTAAAAGCGCAGAAGAAGCAGGTGAACCGCCAGTCTCTGATTCCCCGTCTGGAAACGGCTCTCTAAACAATAAAACGATTATTGTTGACCCGGGACATGGAGGAAAAGACAGCGGAACGATCGGATATTCGGGGAAATTCGAGAAAAACCTGACGATCAAAACGGCAAAACTGCTCGCCAGCAAACTTAGATCGGCTGGAGCGGATGTATATGTGACACGCCAGGATGATACCTTTGTCAGCCTGCAGTCACGGGTCTCTACGTCTCACTACCGTAACGCTGACGCCTTTATCAGTATTCATTATGACAGCTATGCGGATACCTCTACAAGAGGCAGTACAGCATATTACTACAGTCCTGCCAAAGATCAGGAACTCGCATCAGATGTCCACTCAGAAGTGGTGAAGCGTTCTTCCATTCCAGACCGCGGCGTATTATTCGGAGATTATTATGTGCTCCGGGAAAACAGACAGCCCGCAATGCTGTATGAGCTGGGATATGTAAGCCATCCGCAGGAAGAAGCCATTGTACATAGCAATTCATACCAAGAAAAAGTAACAGATGGGATCGAAAGCGGATTAGAGAAATACTTCCAATAAAAAAAGCTGCCTTTTGGCAGCTTTTTTTATTTTGAATCCATAATGAGCGTGACCGGTCCGGAGTTTGTAAGCTGAACATCCATCATTGCTCCAAACGTTCCGGTCTCCACTTTGATTCCCTTTTCACGAAGCAGGTCATTCCATTTTTCATAAAGACCTAAAGCTTTATCGGGTTTGGCCGCGTTCATGTAGTTCGGCCGGCGCCCTTTTTTCGTATCTCCATAAAGCGTAAACTGTGAGACGGATAAAATCTCTCCTCCTATATCTACAAGAGACAGATTCATTTTTCCTTCACTGTCATCGAAAATACGGAGATTGACAACTTTATCGGCTAAATAAGCTGCATCATCTTCTGTATCATCATGAGTGATGCCGACCAGCACCATGAGGCCTTGTCCAATTTGGCCGACGACCTCTTCGTCCACTGTAACGCTTGCTTCTGTTACTCGCTGAACAACTAATCTCATTTTCTAACCCCTTTAGTTCATGACGCGGCGCACAGAATAGATATCTCTAATCTGTTTAATACGCTCGACGACTTTGTGCAAGTGATTGATATTCTGGATAAAAATCGCCATATGAATGGTTGCCACTTTATTGCGATCCGATTTGCCAGAGACAGATGAAATATTTGTTTTCGTTTCATTCACTGCCTGGAGTACCTCGTTCAGCAATCCGCGGCGATCATACCCAAGAATCTCTATCTCAACATTGTATTCCTTGCGCTTTTGAACCTGTGACTCATGCTCCCACTCTACCGGGATCAGCCGCTCTTGGGCTTCATTCGTTTTGACATTCGGACAGTCTTCGCGATGGACCGAAACCCCTCTGCCTTTTGTGATAAAGCCGACAATATCATCACCTGGCACAGGATTGCAGCATTTTGATAAACGGACAAGGAGGTTGTCGATGCCCTTGACACGAACGCCAGCTTCCCGTTTTCTTCCTTGCGGGTATGGCTTAGGTTCCCCAGTGACTTCCTGAACGATCTTTTCCTGTTCTTCCTGATCGCGCTGCTTTCTCTCTTTTTCTGTTAGGCGGTTCGCCACCTGCAGAGCCGTAATGCCGTTGTAACCGACCGCCGCGTACATATCCTCTTCATTTGAGAAATTAAATTTGTCAGCAACCTTTTGAATATTCTCCGGCGTTAAAACATCCTTCAATTCAAAATCCAGGTTTTTAATTTCTTTTTCGACCAGCTCACGGCCTTTTTCGACATTTTCTTCACGCCGCTGTTTCTTAAAGAATTGACGGATTTTATGCTTCGCTTGGGATGTTTGGGCAAGCTTCACCCAATCCTGGCTCGGGCCGTAGGAATGCTTAGAGGTGAGAATTTCAACGATATCACCTGTCCGAAGCTTATGGTCAAGCGTAACCATTTTTCCGTTTACTTTGGCACCGATTGTTTTATTGCCGATTTCAGAGTGAATCCGGTAAGAAAAATCAATCGGAACAGAACCGGACGGAAGCTCGATTACATCTCCTTTTGGCGTAAAGACATACACCATATCAGAGAACAAATCAATTTTGAGCGATTCCATAAATTCTTCTGCATCTGTCGATTCATTTTGAAATTCTAAAATTTCACGGAACCAAGAAAGCTTTTTCTCAAAGGTTGCACCTTCATTGGCTGCTTTCCCTTCTTTATAAGCCCAGTGAGCCGCAACCCCGTATTCCGCTATTTCATGCATTTCAAAGGTGCGGATCTGCACTTCAAGCGGATCGCCTTTAGGCCCAATAACCGTTGTATGAAGCGATTGATACATATTCGGCTTCGGCATTGCGATATAATCTTTGAATCTGCCGGGCATCGGTTTCCAGCATGTGTGAATGATGCCAAGCACCGCGTAGCAGTCCTTTATGCTATTCACAAGAATACGGACAGCCAGCAAATCGTAAATTTCATTGAATTGCTTGTTTTGCAGCACCATTTTTCGATAAATGCTGTAAATATGTTTCGGACGTCCCGAGAAGTCAGCCTTGATATTTACTTCTTCGACACGTTTCTTCACTTCATTGACAACCTCATCGACATAAAGCTCACGTTCTGCACGTTTCTTCTTCATGAGGTTGACAATTCTGTAATATTGCTGAGGGTTCAAATAACGGAGCGCCGTATCTTCCAATTCCCACTTAATTTTTGAAATCCCGAGACGATGCGCCAAAGGAGCAAAAATTTCCAGCGTTTCATTGGAGATTCTCCGCTGTTTTTCCTGAGGCAGATGTTTCAGTGTCCGCATATTGTGAAGACGATCCGCCAGCTTGATCAATATGACCCTGATATCTTGAGCCATAGCGACAAACATTTTGCGATGATTTTCCGCCTGCTGTTCCTCTTGAGATTTATATTTAATTTTGCCGAGTTTCGTTACGCCGTCTACAAGCATTGCCACTTCTTCGGAAAATGCTTCTTTCAGGTCATCGAGCGTCACATCTGTATCTTCCACGACATCGTGCAAAAATCCGCCCGCGATTGTGGAAGGGTCCATTTCAAGATCAACGAGTATCCCCGCAACCTGAATCGGATGAATAATATATGGCTCGCCCGATTTGCGGTATTGCTCGCGATGAGCATCTTCAGCGTACAGATATGCTTTTTCGACAAATGCGATATGCTCATCAGATAGATAGCTGCGCGCTTTATCTATAACTTGCTCGGCAGTCAATACTTGTTCGTTCGCCATGGAATCACCTTTTTTAAAATGTAAACTGTATTGTAGTTTATTATCAAGAAAAAAACGAAAGATGTAAAGAGCAGAAGTTCAAATAGCCAAATATTATATAAAATAATTGCAAAACAATAGGAAAAAAGCACCCTGACATGGAGTGCTTTTTCGTTATGCGGTTATCCTTAGTATTTCATCAATGTTAAGATGTCGTAATTTTCCAGCTTATCTCTGCCGTCAAGGTAAGAAAGCTCGATTAAGAAAGCGATACCAGCAACAACGCCGCCAAGTTCTTCAACAAGTTTGATTGTCGCTTCAATTGTGCCGCCTGTCGCAAGCAGGTCATCTGTAATAAGCACACGCTGACCAGGCTTAATCGCATCTTTGTGGATCGTTAATACGTCTTTTCCGTATTCCAAGCCATAATCCACTTTGATTACTTCACGAGGCAACTTGCCTTCTTTGCGGACCGGCGCAAAACCTACGCCAAGCGCGTAAGCAACGGGACAGCCGATAATAAAGCCGCGCGCTTCAGGGCCAACGACCAAATCAATTTGCTTTTCTTTCGCATATTCAACAATTTGATCTGTGGCATAGCGGTATACATCGCCTTTATCCATCAGTGTCGTAATATCTTTAAATTGCACGCCCTCTTTCGGGTAATCCGGTACAATTGTTACGTATTGTTTTAAATCCATCTGTTTTATGTCCTCCTCGTACTTTCATAAGCCTCTGAATCTTGTTTCATCAGCTTATTCAGCCATTCCTTCAGCTCTTCAGCAGAAGAATAATTCAGCTTTTGATCCAGTTCCATCAGCTGCTGTTTCGCCTGATATGTTTGTGAGTCTGTTAAGTCGCGTTTCTTTGCTCCGCTCACAACAGACAGCACACCATTCTCTATTTTAACAAAACCGAGATCAAAAAACACCTTTGTCATGAAATTGATTGTTTCAACGGACCAGCCTTTATGTTTTGCAAGCTCTGAACCGTGTTTTTCCACGTCAAAAGCGCCTCTTTTCAGCAAGAACGCATAATACCATTTAAAGTGGTCTCTTGCGGGAAAAGTTGATAAAAAGTGGTCCTCATGATTGAGAAAAATAAAATATATCCGCTCAGGCGCCTTGCCTTCCAGCAAACGTGCGAGCATGTCCAGCGAAGGCGGCGAATCCAGTAATACAATATATGCACCATCGAGGTCAAACGCCTTTGCTTGATCCTCAGAGCTGATGACGTGCACTTCTCGGTGAAGGTCTTCAGTTTGAAGTAATGTTGTTGAGTCTTCTTTGAAAGAGACAATGGCCCGTTTAGCAGATGGAAGGGCGGAAACTGTGTCTTCCCACGTCCGTTTTCCCCTTAAATCAAACAGCTGCCATTCAGAAACAGCGGCATCCTTTATCATAAGCTGCGGCTTTTTTCGATTGTTCCATTCGTTGATTGACATCTCACCGACAATGGAAATTCTTGAACCCGGTACGATGCCTTCTTCAAGCTCGCCTTTATTAAAACCGACGCAATCAAGCAGGGACGACTCGTTTCTGATCGTCATTTTAACATGAGTCTTATTTGCCCCTATC
Source organism: Bacillus sp. SN32 (assembly GCF_002837495.1). Classification (NCBI taxonomy): domain Bacteria; kingdom Bacillati; phylum Bacillota; class Bacilli; order Caryophanales; family Bacillaceae; genus Bacillus; species Bacillus sp. SN32. The sequence goes on from NZ_PJCT01000003.1 coordinate 113,339, forward strand.
TTGCGGACATCTTCCAGTACTGCGTTTTCTACGAGAACGTGCGGTTTCGGGTTCAGCATGCCAAAAGGAGACAGCATGTTCATTTCTGCGATGCTTTCAACTGTAATGTCTTCGACGCCGCAGACAAGGTCGACTTCCTGTACGGGAATAAAATCCTCTTCCGTAAGCGTATTGTCCGCTATTTCATTCAGCCTGCTTCGCAAATCCGGCACATCTTCGGCTTTCAGCGTCATCCCCGCAGCCATTGGATGGCCGCCGAAATGAGGAAGAATATCTCTGCATTCAGAAAGGCTCTCAAATAAATTAAATCCTCTGATGCTTCGGGCCGAACCTTTAGCGATTCCCTTTTCTTCATCAATGCCAAGAACAATGGCCGGTCGGTAGAAACGGTCCACAAGCTTTGAAGCCACAATCCCGACGACTCCCGGGTTCCATCCGGCTTTGGCCACGACAATTGCAGTTTGATCGAGCCCTTGCTGTTCAACCATTTCAATCGCTTCATCCGTCATTTTGCTGACCATTTTTTGGCGCTCTTTGTTCAGCTGGTCAATTTCTGCGGCAAGCTCTTCCGCTTCAAACGAATCCTCTGACATAAGCAAATGAACAGCGGGATCCGCCTGTTCGATTCTTCCGACGGCATTCAGCCTTGGTGCGAGCTGAAATCCGATAGTTTCTTCGTTCGCTTCTCCGATGTCTCCGCCTGACAGCTTAATCAGCTCTTTTAAGCCGAGCCGATTTGTCCGTCGAAGCCTTTCAAGTCCTAGTGTTGCAATTAATCTGTTTTCGTCATGCAGCGGGACTAGATCGGCAATGGTGCCGATAGCCGCCAGGTCAAGCAGTTCATCAGGAAGTTCACCCAATAAAGCGTGGGCAAGCTTAAACGCGACTCCAACCCCGGCAAGCTCCTTAAACGGGTAAGTGCAGCCAGGCTGCTTCGGGTGGACGATCGCATGGACATCCGGAAGCTCCGGTCCCGGTTCATGATGATCGGTAATGATGACATCCAGTCCGAGTTCCTTTGCCACCTTCGCTTCATGCACAGCGGCAATTCCTGTATCAACCGTAATGATCAAAGAGAAGCCCCGTTCTTTAATCGAACGAAACGCCTGTTCATTAGGTCCATATCCTTCTTTAAAACGGTCAGGTATATAAAAATCAACTTGAGCCGACAGTTTTTGCAGCGTGTGAAGCATCACTGACGTACTTGTAACCCCATCGGCGTCATAATCGCCATATATCATAATCTTTTCTTGTTGTGAAATCGCCTGTTTTATTCGATCTGCCGCTTCTTTCATGCCTTTCATTTCAAAAGGATCATAAAAATCGGCATCCTTTGTATGTAAAAACAGCCTAGCGCTTTCTGCCGTATCAAAGCCTCTTTTTACAAGCAGGGACGCAACAAGAGGTGTTATATGCAATTGTTCTGTGAGTGATTTGACCTTATCCTGATCTGGTCGCTGGATTTCCCATCGCATTTTTGACGCTAACATAAATTCACCCCTCAACCACCCTATTATACTAGAGCAGGCTGAGGGGTTTCAAATAATATTCGAAAACTAGTCTTTTTTCTCAATCATGGCTGATGCATCCTGTGTGTCAGTCTGATCAGCAAGATGAGTATCCTCTTGTTTATGTATTGCTGTTCTATTTTCTTTCCGCAAGGTTTTTATTTCCCGCTTCAATTTCATTACCTGAAAAATGCCGACAGAAAATACGATCAGCGCTCCCATTAAAACTGAGCCCAAAATAACAAGAATGAGCGGCCATTCTGATCTTCCAAACAGGTAATCAACTTCTACGGATCGAACATTAATGACTGCGAAAATAGCGACAATTAAGGTGAAAATAAGTGCGAAAATAATGGTCCATTGTTTATTCATTCTCTTTTCCCCCAAACTTCTTATTGAGGTAACTTTCCCCATCAAGACTGGTTTTAAACATGGCTTAACACTGGGTTAAGCCCCATTCGCTGTTAATTTTTCCCGGATCAGCCTCTTCAGTCCGGTTCCCTCACCGGAAATCACAAGTGTATCGCCTTCGTCAATGACTGTTTCAGAGCTCGGATTCAGTTGTTTATCCTGATTCTTCTTAATAATTGCAATGACCGTCACATGATATTCCTGACCCACATTCAAATCACCAATCGTCTGATGAATGGCAGGCGCTCCCGCCTCTGCTTTACACCACTCTATAATCAAATCATCAAGGGCTGACTCGACCTGTTCTAATGCTTTCGGTTTATAGGCCATTCCGCCAAGAATTGCAGACATTTGCCTTGCTTCAGCGTCATCAAACTGCACGGAGGCAACACATTCCTCATGGTCGTTTTCGTCAAAATAGTAAAGCTCTCTCCGTCCGTCATGATGAATGATAATTGAAATTTTATCACGGTTTCTAGTAATCATTTCAACTTTTTGTCCTATGCCCGGCAGCTCTGATTCGCGAACCCTCATATATAAACCCTCCTACATATCTGAAAACCAGTCATAAACACTTTTAACACCATATATATGTTTAAATGTAAGCGTATGTCATTATAGCAAATGTCTATTTTAAGTTCAATGCAACTTCAAAAAACAGGCTGCCCTGCAGAGGACAGCCTGATATTTTTTATTGCGCCGAATCTTTTTTCAGTTCTCTTCCTTTCCATGCAAGCCAAATTTGTGCGGCAATGTATAGAGAAGAATAAACGCCTGTTAACAGCCCGACCAATAAAGCAATTGAGAAGTTAGTAATAGAAGATGCTCCAAAGATCAGCAATGTCACAACAACAATCACAACAGTTAATACAGTGTTAATTGAACGTGTAAAGGTTTGCTGCAGGCTCAGGTTTACAATATGGTTCAGATCGGCAAATGTTTTCGGCTTACGCTTTTTCATATGCTCGCGGACCCTGTCAAATGTAACGATTGTATCGTTAATGGAATACCCGATTATCGTCAAGATGGCCGCGATGAACGTAACATCTACCTCAAGCCTTGTAATACTGAAGAACGTGACGATAAAGAATGCGTCATATAGCAATGAGGCGATGGCAGCAATCGCCATTTTGTATTCGAATCGGATTGAAACGTAAATAATGATGCCAATAGAAGCTATAGCAACTGCGTACAGCGCATTTCTTGCCAGCTCCTTACCCACTGTCGGTGAAACTGTGCTGACATTTGGCTCAGACCCGTATTTGTCTTTAAAATACGTTTTTACTTTTGCTATGGTTTCTTTATCTGGCACCCCGACAAAACGGGCAACACCGATATTGCTCTTTTCGCCTGACAGAACGACAGTATCAGGGTCCATACCAAGAGATTCAAAGTCCTTTTCAACTTGCTCTGTCGTCAGCTTATGGTCGCTTTGTACTTCAATCCGTGCACCGCTTGCAAAGTCAATGCCAAGATTCAGCCTGAACACAAGCAGGATAATAATCCCGGCAACCGTGACTGCACTGGAGAAAATAAAGAAGTATTTGCGTTTGCTCGTGAAATCCCATTTTTGGAATGGCGTATGCGGCTCTGTATTTTCATCCGTATCCTGAATATCCATGATATGTTTCTTATTGACACCAAACCAGCCTTTTTTCCGATCAAGCCATCTGCTTTCCACAAGGAGAGCGAGGAGAAATCTCGATAAGAAAACGGCAGTGATAAAGCTTGTCAAAATCGATAGGATCAGCATTGTCGCAAACCCTTTAACAGAGCTTGTCCCAAAGATAAAGAGCACAACCGCTGCAATAATGGTTGTAATATTCGCATCAAAAATCGTCGCAAATGACCGTCTGTTTCCTGAACGGAAGGCAGAGCGGACTGACTTTCCTAGCTTGAGCTCTTCTTTAATCCGCTCATAGGTAATAATGTTGGCGTCAACAGCCATCCCGACACCTAAAATGAGAGCGGCAATTCCCGGAAGCGTGAGTACGGCATTCATCCAGTCAAAGATCTGGAGTGTAATGTAGATATAAACAGATAGCGTAATCACCGCGATTAACCCCGGCAGACGGTAATAGAAAAGCATAAATAAGAAAATAATTGCGATACCGACAATACCGGCAAACACCGTATCATGGAGAGCCTGCTGGCCGAATTGTGCGCCTACTGATGTTGAATATTTTTCAGTCAGTTTCACAGGAAGTGCGCCTGCGTTTAAAATGCTGGCTAAATCTTTTGCTTCTTGAACCGTAAATTGCCCTTCAATTGTAACGTCAGTTGTGTTTAATTCCTGACTTACATTTGGGGCGGATACATATTTAGGGTGCTCTTTTTGAACCTCTTTTTTAAAGGAGTCCCCTTTTTCATAATCCATCCAAATAACAAGCTGGTTGTTTGGCGCCATTTTCATGACCTTTTTGGTCACTTCGCCGAATTTATCAGCATCTTTCAGTTTAATGCTGACAATCGGTTCATTTGTTTTGGCGTCATACGTTTGTTTAGCTCCGTTTTCGACGAGGTCAGAGCCATTCAGCAATTCTTTGTCATTCGTATCTCTGAAAGAAAGCTGCGCTTCAGTCGCCAGAATTTCACGCGCTCTGTTTTGGTTTGTCACACCAGCGAGCTGAACGCGAATCCGGTTATTCCCTTCAATTTGGATGTTCGGTTCGCTGACACCGAGAACATTGGCCCGGCGGTTCAATGCCTCTACTGTGCTGACCAGAACGTCTTTTGTGATTTTGTCACCTTTTTTTACAGGCTGTACATCATACAGCACCTCAAATCCGCCTTGCAAATCCAATCCTAACGTAATATTGTTAGCGGCAGGCTTCGTAAAGTAGCCCAAGCCCGTGCCGATCAATAGAACGAAAAGGAAAAACGCAATCAAGCGTCCTTTTTTCATTATGTATATCCTCCCTTAAACCTGTGCGAATCAACCTGCTATCTCAGCAGTTCTTCCAATGCTTCCTGGCCCTCTTCACTGCCCAGCCAATTAGACGTTTTAAATGACTCAACGGTTGCATAGTTCATAAATTCGCCAATTTTCACTGATAAAATATCACTCGCCAGTTCATAAATGTTCAGTTCCGTTTTCTTTTTCCACTTCTTATCTGTTAAGTATGACCACAAACTTTCGAGTTCAACATCATCATACCCGAGAATCTTAAACTCTTCCAGTTTGCTGTAAAGAAACGGCCTGACGTGGTCTTTATATAGATCGGCTGGATGCTTCTCCACGAATTCCACGCTCCTTTTTTATTGTTTTTCAAGAAGACTTGTCATGCTTGGACGATATATACGCATATCTTTATTGTATATGATTCCAGGTAGTTTGAGAAGGCAGGGGGTAAAAATGGCGAAACAGACGTTTTTAAAGGGCACTCTTATCCTTATCGCAGCAGGAATGGTTACAAGAATGCTCGGGTTTGTCAACCGGGTGGTTATCGCCCGTTTTATCGGTGAAGAAGGAGTCGGGCTTTACATGATGGCGGCGCCTACCTTCTTCTTGGCCACTACATTAACTCAATTCGGTCTGCCGGTCGCGATCAGCAAGCTAGTCGCTGAAGCCAGTGCGCGCGGAGATCATCAAAAAACGAAAAATATTTTAGTCATGTCTCTGACCATCACGGGAGTGCTCAGCCTCATCTTTACACCGCTGTTTCTGTTTTTCGCCCCGGTTATGGCTGAAACGATGCTGACAGATAAGCGAACACTGTATCCGCTCTTGGCCATTACGCCGGTTGTGCCGATTATTGCTATATCGAGTGTGCTGAGGGGATACTTTCAAGGAAAACAGAATATGAACCCGCTTGCTATGTCACAAGTCCTTGAACAGGTCGTCCGCATTTCACTCGTGGCTGTCTGCACAACGATTTTTCTCCCTTACGGAATTGAATATGCTGCAGCGGGGGCAATGCTATCCTCAGTGGCAGGGGAGCTGGCATCACTTCTTTATTTATTCGTTTGCTTTAAGTATAAAAAGACAATTAAAATCAGAAAGCATTTTTTCCAGTCAATTAAAAACGGAAAACAAACCTTTACCCAATTAATGAGCGTGTCCCTTCCAACAACCGGGAGCCGCTTTATCGGAAACCTCTCTTGGTTTTTCGAGCCAATCGTCGTCGCTCAAAGCCTTGCCATCGCCGGTGTGGCAACAGTTGCCGCAACAAAGCAATACGGGGAACTGACCGGCTTTGCCATGACGCTGCTGACTCTGCCCAGCTTTATTACATATTCTTTGTCGACCGCGCTTGTTCCTGCGATCAGTGAAGGAATGGAGCAGAAAAAATTGCAGGTGGTGGAATACCGTTTGGAACAGGCGATGCGTCTCTGTCTGCTCAGCGGAGGCATTTCAGTTGTTATTTTATTTGTATTTGCGGATGAGCTGATGAGAGTGATGTACGGTTCCTCAGGCGCAGCTGTATTTATAAAAGTGATGGCCCCGTTTTTTCTGCTTTATTATTTCCAAGGCCCGCTTCAAGCTGTTCTGCAGGCGCTTAATTTGGCAGGAGCTGCGATGATGAACAGCTTAATCGGAGCGCTAGTCAAAACAGGCCTTATTTTTGTCCTTGCCACAAGGCCTTCTCTTGGCATTATGGGCGCGGCATTAGCCATTGTGACAGGCATGGTGCTCGTCACGCTATTGCACGCAGCAACCGTAAGCAAAGTGCTGCCGATCAGCATCAAAATCAAGGAGTACGCGCTCAGCTTCGCTGTTATTGTAATTTGCGGATTCATCAGCTCCGCCATCAAACAATATATAAACTTTGGAGCATCTGAGGCTGTCAATCTAGCCGGATGGATTGCGGCGAGCGCCGCCATTTATATGATCCTCCTGCTCGTTTTCCGTTTAATTAAAAAAGATGAGCTTCGCCGCATTCCCATTATCGGACGGTTGATCATCCGATAATGGTCACGTGCGGTGCCCATCTTTTTCGTCAATAAATAATTCTCCGTCTGTAAACGAGCAAAATGAAATATCTGAAGGGTTTGTGTATCCGTGTTTTTGCAAACTTTCAAGCAGCCATTTTCTATCTTTACTGATTCTGGACAGGTTTTCTGTTTGAATGAAGCCGTCTATAATGAGCGGCATTTCGAGCTGCCGATGCTCTCCGCTATTTTCTTTCTTTACAATAGTCAGTTTGCCCGACGGCTCTAAAATGGCAAATGATACGTCAGCTACTCTGTCGACGCTATTTTCTCTGAGCTGAACCATTAAATCATCAAAATTATAACGCTGTGATTTCATGGCTTCTTCGTCAATTTTTCCATATTTGATAATTATGGTCGGCTTACCGTCAAGAAGCTGGCGGACTTTTCGGTTTTTTAAAGAAAAGTATGCCAAAGTCACTTGAATGATCATTAATACAAGCATTGGCAAAATGGTATGAAATAGATGATCGTCTACGTTTTCTATGGCTAAAACGGCAATTTCAGCCATCATGATAAAGACAACGAGATCTAAAATACTAAGCTCTCCGATCTCCCGTTTGCCCATGAAACGAAAAATGACCAATATCACAAAATACAATACGACTGTGCGAAACGCAATAGTGAGAAGCTCTTCCATTATGCACCTCCAACTCATTATAGGTTGCAACAAAATGATCAATTTATGTAAGAAAAACCGATTGCATTTCACAAAGCTTTTACGTCTAATTCATGGGATAAGGGAATACATTTTTACAAAGACGAGCCATCAGCATGTCTGACGGTTTTGAACAAAAAGAACAGAAGCCTTTTAATACAGGCAGAGAGGAGACAATTATGGAGGAAACGAAACAAGTTGGAAAAGGCATTCTTTACGGCTTAATCGCCATATTTGCAGCCATGCTCCTGACAAGTTTGGCGGTTTCACTTTTATTGACCGCAACCTCGCTGGAAGAATCATCATTTAACTGGCTGATCACAGCTATCTCATTTCTCTCTTTATTTATCGGCGGATTCATTTCAGGCGGGAAAGGCAAGGAAAGAGGCTGGATGATTGGAGCATTGACTGCCTTAAGTTTTTCTCTGATTATCTTATTGTTTCAGTATTTAGGATTCGGAAAGACATTTACAGCAGAACAGCTGATCTTCCATCTGGGATTTTTAGGGGTGTGCATGCTGGGCGGGATTTTCGGCGTGAACATGAGGGGAAACAGGTCTTCCACATAAAAAAGAGCGGGCTCACCCGCTCTTTCAGCATGTCGACAAACCCTCGCATTCGTTGTCAGGCCTACGTTCCGGTACTCACGAATTTATACATTCGCTGCGCTCCGGTACTCGGCCTTCCTAGACTTCAAGGGTTTTCAATCTTGCTGAAAAGATGACAAAAAAAGAGCGGGCTCACTCGCCCGCTCTTTTTTGTTTGCTATGTATAGCTCCTGCTGTTATTCAGCAGCAGAAACTTCTCTGATCGCGCGGCGGTCGAACGTAAGACGTGTGTTATCACCAGTCTTAATTACGACTTTGCTTTCGTCGATAGAGTCAACAGTACCGTGCAATCCCCCGATTGTCACTACTGAATCGCCTTTTTTCAGTTCCTCTTGCATTTGGCGTACAGCCTTTTGCTGCTTTTGCTGAGGACGAATCAGCAAGAAGTAAAGGACCGCAAACATTAAAATAATAGGAACCAATGTACCTAAAGTGCCAGTCATCATTTTCACCCCTTTCTGTAAGCCTGTTATGTTTTATTTAGAAGCTTTTCGCATTTGGCTTGTTATAGCCGTAACGCTCAAAGAACTCTTCTCTGAAATCACCCAGACGATCCTGGCGAATAGCCTGTCTTACCTGCTCCATTAAGTGTAACAGAAAATGAAGGTTATGGTAAGTTGTTAATCGAAGGCCGAATGTTTCATTGCAGCGAATCAAGTGCCTAATGTACGCGCGAGTGTAGTTTTTACATGTATAGCAATCACACTCTTCATCAATCGGACGGAAGTCTCTTTCAAATTTCGCATTTTTCATATTGAGTCGTCCTTCAGCAGTAAACACTGTGCCGTTTCTTGCAATCCGTGTAGGCAGCACACAGTCAAACATATCGACCCCGCGGATCGCTCCGTCGATCAGTGCGTCCGGAGAACCTACTCCCATCAGATATCTCGGTTTATCCTTCGGCAAGAGCGGTGTTGTAAATTCGAGTACACGGTTCATGACATCCTTCGGTTCACCTACAGACAATCCGCCTATAGCATATCCCGGAAAATCAAGGGAAATCAAGTCCTTCGCACTTTGTGTCCGCAGATCTTCATATTCTCCGCCTTGTACAATACCAAACAGCCCTTGTTCATCCTGACGATTGTGGGCATTCAGGCAACGTTCCGCCCAACGGCTTGTCCGTTCAACTGACCTCTTCATGTAGTCGTACTCCGCCGGGTATGGCGGGCATTCATCAAACGCCATCATAATATCAGAGCCGAGTGCGTTTTGGATCTCCATCGCTTTTTCTGGAGATAAAAACAGCTTGTCTCCATTGAGATGATTGCGGAAATGGACACCCTCTTCCTCTATATTACGAAACTTGCTTAAAGAAAAGACCTGAAAACCGCCTGAATCTGTTAAAATTGCGCGGTCCCAGTTCATAAATTTATGGAGCCCGCCCGCTTCTTTGACAATGTCTTGGCCCGGACGAAGCCATAGATGATAAGTGTTGCTCAAAATGATGCCTGCATCCATTGCTTTCAGCTCTTCAGGCGACATTGTTTTGACTGTCGCCAGTGTGCCGACCGGCATAAAAACCGGCGTTTCAAAGGAGCCGTGAGGCGTATGCACTTTGCCCAGCCGCGCTCCTGTTTGTTTGCATTCTTTTATAAATTCATAGCGTATTGGTTGTTCAGCCACTTTTGATGAGGCCTCCTGTTCTCAAATTATATAATCAGCATCGCGTCTCCGAAGCTGAAAAAACGGTATTCCTCTTCCACTGCATGGTTATAGGCACGCAGAATGTTTTCTCTTCCAGCAAGCGCGCTGACCAGCATAATCAATGACGATTTCGGCAAATGGAAGTTTGTAATCATTCCGTCAATGGCTTTAAATTCATAGCCCGGATAAATAAAAATAGATGTCCAGCCGCTTGATGCTTTAAATTGCCCGTCATGTTCCCCGGCAATCGTCTCAAGCGTGCGTGTCGAGGTTGTGCCGACAGAAATGATTCTGCCGCCATTTTCTCTTACTTTGTTTAAGGCTGCAGCCGTTTCTTCTGACATTTGATAAAACTCTGCATGCATATTATGCTCTTCCACTTCATCGGCACTCACAGGGCGAAACGTTCCAAGGCCTACGTGCAGTGTGATGAACTCAATTTGCACGCCTTTGTCTTTCAGCTGCTGTAAGATTTCTTCCGTGAAGTGAAGGCCAGCTGTAGGCGCAGCAGCAGAGCCGATTTCTTTTGAATACACTGTCTGGTAGCGCTCTTTGTCATCAAGCTGTTCTTTGATATATGGAGGGAGCGGCATCTCTCCAAGGGATTCAAGCACCTCGTAGAAAATACCGTCATATTGAAATTCCATCTTTCTGCCGCCGTGCTCAAGCTCTTCCGTGCAGATTGCCTTCAATCTTCCGTCTCCAAATGTGACAACAGTTCCTTTTTTTACCCGTTTCGCCGGTTTGGCAAGTGTTTCCCATTTATCACCGGTTTCCTGTTTCAGCAAAAGAAGTTCCACTTTCGCGCCGGTATCCTCTTTTGTGCCGAATAACCGCGCAGGCAGTACCCGGGTATTGTTCAGGACAAGACAATCGCCTTCGTTAAAGAAGCTGATAATGTGTTTAAACGAGCTGTCAGTAAGCTCTCCTGTATGTTTATCGAGCACCATCAGCCTTGAAGCATCACGCTGCTCCAACGGTACTTGTGCAATTAAACGTTCTGGTAGTTCAAAATCAAATAAATCGACTTTCATGATGATTTCACCTTTATTCTAGTCTTTTGTTATTTCATTCTGCCAAAAAGATTGAGCAAAATTGATAATACCACACTTATAATAATACAAGTGACAACCGGGAAGAAAAACGTGACATTTCCTTTTTTCACAAAAATATCTCCCGGCATCTTGCCGACAAAATGCAAAACTGCTCCGATAATAAGCAAAACAGCACCAAGAATCATAATGATCTTAGGAAATTCAGTCATATCGGGGAGCCTCCATTTGGAAATGATGATAAACGGCCGGTGTCACGATCCTTCCACGCGGCGTTCTTTGTATAAATCCAATTTGCAGCAGATATGGTTCATATACGTCTTCAATCGTATGCGATTCCTCGCCGATGGTAGCTGAAATCGTATCAAGGCCTACTGGGCCGCCGTTGAATTTTTCGATCATGCCCATCAGCAGCTTATGATCAATATGATCCAAACCGAGGCGGTCAACCTGAAGCCGCTCCAGCGCATTCTGAGAAATGTCTTCCGTAATCCTGCTGTCACCCAGCACTTGGGCGAAATCGCGCACCCTTCTCAGCAGGCGGTTCGCCACGCGGGGCGTCCCTCTCGATCTTCTTGCAATTTCAAGAGCCGACGGTTTATCAATCTCAACCTCGAATACATCAGCGGTTCTTGTGACAATATCCGCCAGTTCTTCTTGTGTATAGTACTCAAGGCGAGACATGACGCCGAATCTGTCTCTTAAAGGAGCCGTCAAAAGCCCCACCCTCGTCGTGGCTCCCACCAGCGTAAAAGGCGGAAGGTCGAGCCGAACCGAACGGGCAGATGGGCCTTTGCCAATCACAATGTCCAGGCAAAAGTCTTCCATTGCAGGATAAAGCACCTCTTCGATCGATCTGTGCAGCCTATGTATTTCATCAATAAATAATACATCTCCCGGTTCCAGCGCCGTTAATATAGCAGCCAAATCACCAGGCCTTTCAATCGCAGGCCCTGATGTCGTCCGCAATTCCACTCCCATTTCATTAGCAACAATCGAAGCAAGCGTTGTTTTTCCGAGTCCGGGCGGCCCGTACAGAAGAACATGATCCAGCGTCTCCTGTCTCATTTTCGCCGCATCTATAAACACGCGCAAATTTTCTTTTACCTTATGCTGCCCGATATACTGTGCCAGATTTTGCGGCCTCAGGCTTTGCTCTATCACTGATTCATGGTTGTCTGCTTCACTTGAGACGAGCCGTTCATCCATGAACATCACCTTACTTTAATAGTTTTTGTAATGCTTTTTTCACATATTGGTCTGTTGTCAGCCCAATTTCTTCTTTAAGGTGAGGAAGCACCTTTTTGATTTCTTTTTCAGCATATCCGAGAACCCTGAGGGCTTCAAGTGCTTCTTCAAGAGCCGTTTCCGCTGTTTGCTTTTCAAGCCTTTCTTCATGATTAAACAGATTTTCAATCATTTCAGGCACAACATCTGCCAGCTTTCCTTTTAAATCTAGAATAATCTGGCGTGCGGTTTTCTTTCCTACTCCAGGAAACTTGACCAAAAAAGCTTCATCCTCATCTTCAATTGCTTGGATGACCGCTCCGGGATCACCCGAGCCCAAGATGGCAAGTGCTCCTTTCGGGCCAATTCCGGTCACGTTTAACAGCTTTGTAAAGAGCGCCTTCTCCTCTCTTGTTGAAAAACCGTAAAGCGAAAAAGCATCCTCTCTGATATGATGGTATGTAAAAATCGTTTCTTGGCTTCTCTCCTTATATATAAACGGATTCGGCGTGAAAATCTGATAGCCGATGCCGCCGTTCTCTATGACAATATATTGGGGAGATACATAATCAATCGTCCCTTTAACAAATTCAATCACGCAAATTCACCTCTTTGACTGTTCTTCATTGTACCATAAAAACAGCCAAAGTCTTATAGAAAAGTTAACATATGTTCGCTTCTCTCTCATTCTTTCACGAAAAAAAAGACATGAATTCATGTCTTCAATCAGCGGGCGTTACCCGCTGTATGTCTTCATATGTTCGATGACATCCTCAAACTCCGCTTTTGTCCGAAATGGAATGCCTTTCAGCAGATTTTTTTGCATATGGCTTTCCAGCCTTTCTAAATCAATTTGAAAAAAAGACTGAATTGGTTCGGAAGCTGGCTCAGGCCGCCCATGAAAAGTGGAAATCACTCCATTATCCGATACACCGATATACCCGTTGACCTTGCTGAGCGGAGAAATATCGTCCATTTGCTTCCGAAAGAGCACATATCCCTTTTTTTGTTCCACAAGCGTCCATCCGGCATAAGCTGCCCAAAAATCATCCATAGAAAACACTTTTTCATGCTTATGCTCAATGCTGACATCGCCGTCCAAATACACCTTTTCAAGCTGCACATGCACCTGCAGCGGCTCATAGTGCTCCACTTCCGCGCCAAGTGCGCGGGAAGGAGCTCCTATTAAAAATACTGCCGCTGAGCAAAGAATGCCCAGCAAAAGATACGCCGTGCTGAATCGTTTCACCCTCTACACCTCTTTGCACACGTTTATGATTAGTTTGACCAAAGAGGCTACTGCTTAACCGTTTTATCAAAATTTGTCTGCACATTTTCCCTGACAAACCGTTCCTCCGTATACACATCTGTGCTTTGCTCAGAAATTGTCAAGAATCGCGTCAGAAAGGCACTGAAAAAATACAATGCCGCAAAGATCCAAATCACGCCGCCTGCACCGAGCGGCCCAATGAAAAGACTCACGATGCCCGGCGCGATAAACGCACATAAACCAGATCCCAAATTCAACACTGACATGGCAGCACCTTTATTATCAGGTGCAAGCGTCGGCAAAAGCGCGCTTAATGGGACGTACCCTGCTAAAGCCGCGCCGTAGCAGCAGGCGATAATCATGAGCACCCAATACTGATGCCCGATCAGCTGAGGCGTGTAATACAGCGCCAGCGTAAAAATACCGCATCCGACACCGCCAAACCACATGACCGTATTGCGCCAGCCAAGTTTATCTCCGACTGCACCGAAAATGATATTAAACACAATATTCACAAAAAACAGCGTCCCCCATATTTGCAGCCATTCCGAAACCGAATACCCGTATCGTGCTAAATAAGTAGGAAGAAAGATGGCAAATCCAAATTGTCCTATCGCATTAATCGTCTTGACCACTCCGCCGATGCCTACCTTAGGGTTTTCAAACATAATTGTAAATGCCTTCGACAATTCTTTCCATTTCGGCTGATCTTGTTTTTGTATCGGAGTAAATTTATCTTTGTTAAAAAATAAGGCAAGAATTCCGCCTGCCGCCACAAACAGTAAAGCGCTCCAAAGCGTATTGATTTCTCCAAAGGCCGGAACCGCATAGCTGGAATAGAACGGGCCGAGCACGTTAAGGCCGCACGTAAACATAAACCAAAACCATCCGACGGCTTTTCCGAGAATATTTTGAGAGGTGCTGTATGACACCCATACGAGAAAAGAGTATGCAAACAGCGGATATCCCAAGCCTCTAAGAGCATAGCTGCCCAAGAGAGCCGGATAATACATATGAGGAATCGCCCAGCCGATAAAAGCGGCCGAACCGAGGATAAATGCAAGCAATCCGACAGTCATCGTTTTTCTCGGCCCCCAAGTTTGGACAAACGTTCCTGAAAGCCAAGCTGAGATGGTGACAGCAATGCCGTACATGGTAAATAACGATGCGGATTGCTGCATACTGAGACCATGATCAACGAGAAAAGGAGACAGCCAGCCTTGTTCGAGGCCGTCTCCAACCATAAAGATGACAACGCCAATATAACCCCAAACCATGTGAGAAGGAATTCCGATTTTGTTCAAAACATTTCCTTTAGCATGTACTGTATTCATTTTCTCCACCGCCTACTTAAAGTATCAATGGAGTATATACCCAAGCTTGCTGAATTGTAATCCTGTTAGATTAAAAAGCGATTTTTTCAGTGTGCTCAATGCTGACAGGCATGCCAAAAGCAAGCGATTGCTGTGCTGCTCTGGCGATCCTTCCGGCCTGTAAACCGTCATTACCGGTGCAGGGAATCTCCTGGTTTGTGCCGATCGCTTCTGCAAAACGGAGAATCTCCTCCTCATATGAATCCTTATAGCGTTCAAGGAAAAAGAAATGCGGTTTATCCTTCATCACAAAATCAGCTGTTGACACCTCAACCGTTGTCGGCCTGCTATTGTCAGCCGCTGCAGAGCCTTTCGTCCCGAAAACCTCAACCCGCTGGTCATATCCGTACACAGCTTGGCGGCTGTTATCAATCACAGCCATGGCACCGTTTTCAAAAGTCAGTGTAATAACAGCTGTATCAATATCACCCAGTTCCGCAAAAGAAGGATTCACCAAAGCCGCCCCTTTGGCATACACTTCCGTCACTTCGCTCCCCAAAATATATCTGGCCATATCAAAATCATGGATCGACATATCCATAAACAACCCGCCTGACGTACGGACATAATCTATATTCGGGGGTTCTGGATCCCGAGAAGTGATTTTTAATAAATGAGGCGTACCAATTTCACCATTTTCAACAATCGTTTTGATTTTCTTAAAATGAGGATCAAAGCGGCGGTTAAATCCGACTTGAAGTGTTACCCCGTTTTTCCGGACAGCCGCAAGCGCTTCACTCGTTTCGTCCAGAGAGAAACTAACGGGCTTCTCACAAAATATATGCTTTTTCGCCTCGGCTGCTTCTTTGATCATCTGTGCATGTACGGCTGTAGGAGAGCAAATAAAAATAGCATCAATATCAGGATCATGTAATAAATCACGATAATCAGAGGTTATGTATTCAATCTGATGACTGTCGGCCCAGCTTTTTATACGGCTTGCCTGAATGTCAGAGACTGCTTTTATTTTCATGTGAGGAATCCGGCTTATATTTTGAACATGAAGTTTGCCGATGCGGCCTGCACCGATAATCCCTGTCACAATCTGTTTTGTCATGGCTTCTTCCCCCTTGATCATTCACGAAAGCGCTTTATTTAAAATTAATACTATCCCATTTGTAAGCGCTTTTCAAGAATGGAAATTAAACCTTCTATGTCTCTTTTATCACAATTCATGCTTATAAGTAGCCTTCTTCTTCAAGACCAGATACACTAGAATTAGGCTCTTTTTCCTGAACAGTTTATGATTTTCCTATAAACAGCTGCATAAAATAGAGCAAAGAAGGTGAATGAAATGCTGACAAAAGCAGAGGCACTGGCCCATTCCGTCATATACCGCAAGAACAGCAGATTTGATAAAGTCAAAGAGAAATCCGAGGAATTAACACTAATCGGCAAGGGAAGAAGCGCCTATGTGTTTGCCTTAACAGAAGGCGGTCGAAAAATGGCGCTGAAAGTATTTTTTCCGGAATATCAAGCGACAGCAGTCAAAGAAGCAGCGATCTATGAAAAATTAGCCGGGTCCGCATTCTATCCTGACATTTACGAAACTGGCGATTCATTTATTCTCATGGAATATATTAAAGGTGAAACATTTTATAACTGTCTGAAGAAAGGCATTGCGATCAGTGATGACATGATTCAGCAGGTTGAAGAAGCGCTTTCTGACGCCCGGGCTGCCGGCCTGAACCCGTCAGATATCCATTTGCGGAATCTGATATTGACAGAAACCGGGGCGGTGCGGGTGATTGATGTTGCGAGATTTGAGCAGACAAAAACATGCACGCAGTGGGACGACTTAAAATCCGCATATCATGCACTCTACAAAAAACCGATATTCCCCAAAAAGATTCCGGGTTTTTGGCTGGAGATCATCGCATTTTTATATAAGAAAGATTGGTTTCAAAAGCATTTCGCACAGCGGAAAAGAAAATATTCTTAAATCAAAAAGGCAGCCGCACAAGCGGCTGCCTTTATCATGTATTTTTTACTTTCTGACGGCAGAAATCAGTTTCATTTGTTCAGGCGACAGCTTAATTCGATAGCCTCTCACAGTTAAGTAGACCGCTTCTGGGTCCTTCTCGCCGGAATGACAATACGTTTTCTCCATTTCTGTCTCCCCTCACCCTTTATTGGCTTTATTTCATCTTATCATTGCTTTATTAAGGTAATTTTAAAGAAATGTAAAGATCATATGAATCCGATATATAGTAAAATGAGAGAAAAAAAGGGAGAGACATTAAGACACGCAGCAACATCCCGCTTATTATGTTTGCCCTGCTGGTCTTCTTCGGCGGCGCCATCTATTGGATGTTATTTTCACTAAAAAACGTTCCGAAAGGAAATCTCGTCCAATCGGTTGAATCGCCGGACGGCAGCTATACGTTAAACACTTATGTATCCGAAAACACCTTGAGCTTAGATGCAGCCAGAGGTGAACTTGCAAATGAAAAAACACTTGTCAAGAGAACAATCTACTGGAATTACCCAGACAGCCGCCCAGCAGTGACGTGGGTCAATCACAATACAGTGAAAATCGGCAATCAGACTTTACATCTTGATACTGATGAAACATATGATTGGCGAAAAGATGATCATTGGATCCGTGAAGAACCGCCGCAGGCGTCAGCGAGGTGATGAAACATGAATAAGATAAACGGAACAAATGATGACAAGCATTTCAATCATTTTGTGATTGCTTTATCCTTTATATACGGTTTGACTGAACTAGGCTATTTGTTGCTGAAGGATTTTATAACAATTGCCATAAGTTTGCCTCTGTAGAAAAACGCAGCGTAGTCGATACGCCGCGTTTTTTCTTTTTCCCTTCCTCTTCTTATTGATAATTACAGGTCATATAATGTGACAAATCGATTGTAGAAATAGTTCGATTAGACCAAAATCCTTTTTATACATGTATTCGAATTTGAAGTGAGGGGGAAGCTTGATGGCAGATTTTGTTGCTAGTTTGAATGCGGTCTTATGGAGTACGCCCGTCATTTATATTTTATTGGGAATTGGATTCGCCTTTTCAATTATGACCCGTTTTTTACAAGTCCGACATTTAAAAGAAATGATTGTTCAGATGTTCAAAGGCAAGAGCTCTGAAGCCGGCGTTTCATCTTTCCAAGCGTTATCGATTGCGCTGTCCGGCCGTGTGGGCACAGGAAACATCGCGGGAGTGGCGACAGCAATTGCATTCGGCGGACCCGGTGCGGTGTTCTGGATGTGGGCGATTGCCTTTATCGGGGCGGCGAGTGCCTTTGTAGAATCAACACTTGCTCAAATTTACAAAGTAAAACAAGACGGTCAATATCGGGGCGGCCCTGCTTATTATATAGAAAAAGGCTTAGGCATTAAGTGGTTTGCCGTCTTATTTGCCGCTGCTGCCCTTATTGCAATGGCCTTTCTAATGCCAGGCGTACAGTCCAACTCCATTGCGGCTGGGATCCAAAATGCATTCGGCATCTCTCCTTTCGTCACAGGGTGCGGTCTGGTTTTATTATTAGGGTTTATTATTTTTGGCGGCGTCAAACGAATTGCCAGTGCGGCGCAAATGATTGTTCCATTTATGGCCATTGGATATATCCTGCTGTCTTTGATTATTATTGTCATGAATGTGTCTGAATTACCTGCTGTGCTCTCATTAATATTCAAAAGCGCCTTTGCATTGGATTCCGCTTTTGGCGGCTTGATCGGCATGGCGATTTCCTGGGGCGTTAAACGTGGCATTTACTCAAACGAAGCCGGCCAGGGAACAGGCCCGCATCCGGCAGCTGCTGCAGAAGTTTCTCATCCGGTCAAGCAGGGACTGGTTCAGGCATTTTCTGTTTATATTGACACCTTGTTTGTATGTTCCGCTACAGCTTTCATGATCTTGTTTACCGGCATGTACAATACCCAGGCTGCAGATGGTTCCTTTATCGTTCACCAGCTTAAAGGCGTAGAAGCAGGACCTGGTTTCACACAAGCGGCAATTGACAGTGTTCTTCCCGGATTCGGTGCAGGCTTTGTTGCCATCGCTTTATTCTTCTTCGCTTTTACAACAATTATGGCGTATTACTACATCGCAGAAACAAATATCGCCTATTTAGCACGAGGCAGAGAAAGCAAATGGGCGATGCTTGGCTTAAAACTGATTATTTTAGCCGCCACGTTCTATGGTACTGTGAAAACAGCTTCACTTGCTTGGGCATTAGGGGATGCAGGGCTTGGCATTATGGTATGGCTGAACGTCATTGCCATTGTGCTGCTTGCCAAACCGGCGCTTCTTGCTTTAAAGGATTATGAGCGCCAAAAGAAGCAGGGCTTAGACCCGGTCTTTGATCCAAAAGCGCTGGGTATCAAAAACGCTGATTTCTGGGAGAAAGAATACACTCATGATAGTGAACGTGTCTCCTGAACATACTAAAACCGGCCCGATATAACATCGTGCCGGTTTTTTTATGAGCGATAGTTTGTATACACTTCTTGAACATCATCGTCATCTTCAAGGATGTCTATTAATGTTTCCAGCTTCTCAACAGCCTGATCATCGGCTTCTGCATAGGTATTGGGAAGCATGGTCACCTCCGCCGAAGAAATTGGATATTTCGATTCGAGGGCTGTTTTCACCTCTTCAAAATGCTCAGGCTCTGTGAAAACCTCATATAGGTCTTCTTCAATTCGCAGCTCTTCTCCTCCTGCTTCAAGCACATCAAGCATGAGCTCATCTTCTTCTATTTGCCGTTCAGTACGGTCTATCGTAATGAAACCCTTTCGTTCAAATAAAAAGGCTACACATCCGCTTTCTCCCAGACTTCCGCCATTTTTATTAAAGGCTGTCCGCACATTTGACGCCGTTCGGTTTTTATTATCTGTTACGCATTCAACCATGACGGCAATCCCTGAAGGGCCGTAGCCTTCATAGGTGATTTCTTCATAACTGCTTCCATCTTGGCCTCCCGCAGCTTTTTTAATGGCTCGATCTATATTTTCATTCGGCATATTGGCGCCTTTTGCTTTTTCGATGACAAGACGCAATGCTGAATTTGCTTCTGGATCCGCTCCGCCTTCTTTCGCTGCCACATAGATTTCTTTTGCCAGCTTCATAAATATTTTGCCGCGCTTTGCATCCTGTGCATTTTTTCTTTTTTGAATGTTTTTCCACTTGGAATGGCCTGCCATGTTTTCACCTTCTTTTACATTTTCTATGTACACTTTAATGGGAATTGTTCGCTGATGCAAAGAAAAAGGCTGCCGAATATCACTTCCGGCAGCCCTTCCTTCCTAGCGGTTGTTCATTTTATGAAGTTTTCTGAACAGCCCTTTATCTGTTGATACTTGGACGTCACGGCCATTTGCATAGTTGCGCGCTGCTTTTACGACATTATCTCTGTCAGACTTTGTGAACTCTCTGTGGCTTTTGACTGCGATAACTACTCGGTCATCCGATACCATAACTTGTGTGTCATTGATGTTTTTCACTTGTTTCACACGGTTGGCAATTTTTGCAGCCAGTCTTCTGTTTTCTTGGTTGTCATACCCGTTGTTCGCTGCATTCCGATTCATGTTTCGGTTATTCGTGTTGTTATATGTTCCGTCAGTTGCCAAAGGAACACGATCGTCAGCAGTAACACGGTCACGGTTATTTACATTCGTGGTGTTTCGGTTACCGTCGTTCTGATCCTCCATTAATTCAGAAACAGGACCATCGTGGTCGATTCCGTCTCCCTGTCTATCGGCGTCATTTTCATTTGTATAATATCCGATTGGACGGGTATTGCCGTTATTCCGCGTATCATTCATAGCATTATCGTTTGCTCCGCATGCTGTTAAGCCGGCTGTCATTAGAATCAGGCTAGCGATCGTCATTTTTTTACCCAATGGAAAAACCCCCCGTGGACGAATTGAGCATGTTTGCTCGCTTTTATCATGTGCGTATGGGGGCCATGTTAAGCGTGTCAGTTCTCTCCATTTGGCAGTGATCTGCTTGAAAACAAAAAAAGGAACGATTTACATCGTTCCGAACGATCACTCATTTTCTTCTTCCGGCCGGCCAAACATTTGGTTTACAGAAGGCTGATTCGTCATTGGCATAGAAACTCCTGCCGAATATGGGTTTGGATTTGGGTTAGCTGTGCCATATGGCATATTAGGGCTTCCATAAGCTCCCATTCCCGAATGGCCAGGTGCAGAGAAATATGGCTGATGATCACCGTCACAGCCGCAGTCGTCATGATCTTTGTATGGCATGTAACCATGAGCCGCAGCAGGCTGGTATGCTCCCATTACTTGGGGAGTGCCGTAATAAGGGCCATACGGCATATGTCCATACGGAGATCCATAAGCCGGAGATGCGTATTGCGGCGCACCGTATGAACCGTAATGTCCGTGATGGCTGTTTTCATGATGCTGGTTTTCATAACCCGGGTCATACTGAGGCGATACAAAGCCTGGCTGGTATCCATGCATCGGATGCATTGGAAAAGCCTGTGCCGGATAGTACGGATAGCATAATCCTGATCCTGGAAGAATTGGCGAAACAGGCACCGGACACGGTACGAAATGAGCCGGATAATGATAATAAGGCTGAACAGCCGGCATCGGCATATTCGGAACTGTGTGATGAACGTTTTCCTCTTCTATACCGCCTACCTCTGGCGCCTTTGGCATATTAGGCATATTCGGATAATTTGCATTTTCCATATTACTCATAGCCTCCTGTTGTGGAAATTGGTCTTGCATATGATACATATGATCCATATTTCCGTCATGATGTTGTTTCGGCTCCTCCGGTTTAGGAGGCGACCAAGGCTGGAAAAGCTGTTTCATATCATAATAATCGTTCACATCAGCTTCAGGGTACACATTTTCCTGCAAATTAGGCATCGGCGGGACATACGGCATGGACTTCTTTTCTTTCGGCTTTGTGTCTTCTACATCGACAACGGATTTAGGCTTCTCTTTCGCATATGGATGTTCTTGCTTCACACTCCCGGCCGCAGGACTTTTGCCCGCTTTTGGCTCTTTTCTGACCGGGACTCCTTCTGACGGCACTTTTATTTTCATTCCAGGCATGATTAAGTCTGGATTACTAAGCTGTGTATTGAGTTTTTTCACTTCCTCAACATCGACTCCGTACTTTTCAGCTATTTTCCAGAGCGAATCGCCTTTTTGAACGATATGGATTTTCAACGTTTTCCCCTCCTATGCAAAACGTGAACAGTTCAGCTGTGATTACAATATGTTTCTTCACAACATATGCCTGAACAAAAGAAGTTATGAGTAAAGGAAGGGAAAATATTTCTGATCTACGTGATCGAAAGCATTCGATTCAGGGCAAGGAGTGCATCTTCCTGAATGGCTTTTGGCACCTTGATGACGCCTGAAGGTTCTCCTTTTTCAATTTGTTCCAGCGACCACAACAAATGCGGCAAATCAATTCGGTTCATTGTCAGGCAAGGGCACATGTCAGGGTTGAGTGATTCGATTTGTTTATCTGGATGCTCGTGAATGATCCGCTGAACAAGATTCATTTCTGTCCCGATTGCCCACTTGCTTCCCGCCGGAGCCTGATTGATTGTGTCGATAATATATTTCGTTGATCCGTTATCATCGCTTAGTGTCACGACTTCGTGTGAGCATTCCGGGTGCACAATGATCTGAATGTCGGGGTCTCGCTCTCTCATATCATGGATATTTTTAGTGGTGAATTTCTCGTGAACAGAGCAATGCCCTTTCCACAAAATCACTTTCACATTCGTATGCCCGGATTCAGCTACTAATTCATCTTTCATCGGGTCCCACACAGCCATATCTTCAAGCGCAACGCCCAGATCATAAGCCGTATTTCTCCCTAAATGCTGATCAGGCAAAAATAAAATTCTTTTTTTCTGTGTAAACGCCCATTCAAGCACTTTTTTCGCATTCGAAGAAGTCACAGTTGCTCCGCCATGCTTTCCGACGAATGCCTTGATCTCCGCAGTGGAGTTCACATAAGTTAAAGGTATGATCGTATCTCCAAATATATGCTGAAGCTTCTTCCATGCCCTATTGGTCTGCTGCATGTCAGCCATGTCAGCCATAGAACATCCAGCTCTCATATCTGGCAGGACGACCGTTTGCTGCTCGCTTGTCAGCATATCGGCGGTTTCTGCCATAAAGTGAACGCCGCAAAATACGATATAATCCGCTTCTTTGTTTTTTTCCGCTACTTGGGCCAATTGCAGGGAGTCGCCTGTTTGGTCAGCAAATTGTATCACTTCATCCTTTTGATAATGATGGCCTGGTATAAAGAGACTGCTGCCGAACTTTTTCTTAATGGCGGCAACGCGCGTTTCCATATCCTTTCTCGATAGTTCTTTATAACTTTCGGGCATCATATCATTCGATTGTTTGATCACATCAAGAATTGACATAACGGCATTCCTCCACAGATTCATTTGATAACGTAACATCCATGCTGATATCTAAACTTTTGACGGAATGAGTCAGAAATCCTAATGAAATATAATTCACACCCGTCCCTTTAAAAGCAGGCAAAGATTCTAACGTAATCCCGCCGGAGGCTTCAGTTTTTATATGATCCGGTGTGAGCTTTGCAAAATGACGGACCGTATCAGGCGGACAGTTGTCAAACATAATAACATCCGCGCCAGCTGCAATTGCTTCCCGCAGCTGTCCCTCCGTTTCAATTTCCACCTCGATATTTACCATGTGCCCTGCGGCCTGACGGGCTTTTTTGCATGCCTCTAAAATAGAGCCGCATGCTGCGATATGATTATCTTTAATCATGATGCCGTCATACAAACCGAATCGATGATTATACCCGCCGCCGGCTCTGACAGCATATTTCTCCAGCATTCTGAGCCCCGGTGTTGTTTTTCTCGTGTCACAAATTTTAATCTGTTCATCATCCAGACACCGAACAGCCTCTCTTGTCATTGTCGCAATTCCTGACAGCCTCTGAATAAGATTTAATACGACCCGCTCTCCTGAAAGGAGCGCAGCTGCGGGACCGTGTAACTCGGCAATCACTTCACCTTTATGCAACATGTCCCCATCTTTTTTGTGTAAAATGATTTGAACATTTTCGTCCAATAACGAAAAGCCTTCTTTTATGATCGCTGCTCCTGCAAAAATACCCTCTGACTTTGCAACAATCTCCGCTTCACAGCTCTGTTCTCCAAAAATAGACTGCGATGTAAGATCCCCTGTCCCAATATCCTCAAGAAAAAAGTGATTCAGTAATTTTTTCAGCTGTAAATGATTCATTGTTCCAAATCCCCTCGTTTTTTCTGATCTTCGTTCCTTTTTTTGTATGGACAATTTGTCTTCCTTGCCAGCTCACCTCAGCATGAGGAAAATCGGTGCGGAAGTGAGCCCCTCTGCTTTCCTCCCGCAAAAGCGCAGAAAACGTCATCAGCTTTGCAGTTTGCCATAAATGAGAAAGTTCCATCTGCCGAATTGTGATATCCTTCACATTTACTTCCTGAAAAGGCAGCGTATGAAGCCAGATGCTAAGCTCAATCAAACTGCTTTGTTCCCGCAGAATAGACATGTGGCTTGTCATTTTGCTTTGCAGTTCATACACCTCTATATCCGGCACCTCGTAGACGACACTGGTTTCTAGCCCTGATTGATATTGCCTGTTATAAACCGGTTTTTGGATAATATGCTCTGCTGCCCTTTTTCCAAATACCAGCGCTTCCAATAAAGAATTGCTTGCAAGCCGGTTTGCTCCATGTAAACCGGAGCATGCTGTCTCGCCAATCGCATAAAGCCCCGGCACTGTCGTTTCTCCCCAGCGATTAACTGAAACACCTCCCATTAAGAAATGCATTCCCGGAGCAACAGGAATTTTTCCGCTGTGAATATCAACCCCTGCTTTTTCACAAATAGCGGTGATGGTAGGGAAACGCGTTTCAAAATCAGAAATCGCACTGAAGTCTATATAAACGCGATTTCCTTTTGCCATTTCTTCGTGAATAACCCGTGAGACAATATCTCTTGGAGCGAGGTCACCTAAAGGATGTCGTTCAGCCATAATCCTGCGGCCGTTTTCGTCTACTAAACATCCGCCTTCCCCTCTGACAGCTTCTGAAACAAGCCCGTAGGAAACACCATTTTTCACAAGCAGTGTCGGGTGAAACTGAGTAAACTCCAAATCCGTTAATTCCGCTCCGGCCCGGTAAGCCAGAGAAAGACCGTCAGCTGTGACAGTGGGATCATTCGTATGGTGAAGAAACAGGTTTCCACAGCCGCCGGCAGCCAGCACAACTTCGTCTGCGTGCCTTACCTTGAGCCGCCCTTTGCTGTCTTTTGTCATGACGCCGATACATCGTCCGTCCTCTATAAGCAAATCTGCTGCCGTTTCATTCTCGATTAACTTGATTTTGCTGTTGATCCGTTTGAGCAAATAATCGATAAGCAGCCTGCCTGTTGCGTCTCCGCCTGCATGAAATATACGGTTGTATGAGTGGGCCCCTTCTCTTCCAAGACAAACACCGCCTCGTTCATTGCGGTCGAATGGAAATCCACGCTCCAATAGGCTTTGAACTATCATTTTTCCATCATGTAATACGTCTGCTGCAATAGCTAGATTATTATGGCCGCACCCTGCGTATAACGTATCCTCCAGATGGGCTTCAATCGAGTCATCTTTTGCATAGGCCGCAGCAATCCCGCCTTGTGCATAGACAGAATTGCTGTTTTTGACGCTTTTTTTTGTGATAACAGTCACTTCGTATGAGGGCGGGAAAGCTGCAGCTAAGGAAAGTGCCGCCGCCCCTGAACCGATGACTGCAATCGTCTTTTTAGACATATGCCATCCTCCTGTTGTTTACACCTGTCTTGACACCTATATTTACACAAGGATAAAATAAACTCAAGAGTTTTTTATGGAGAACGGATGGAGGAAGACCGGATGATTTATTTAGATTATGCAGCAACAACGCCTATTTGTGAGGAAGCCCTTACTGTATATCAGAAGCTTAGTATGGATATGTACGGAAATGCCAGCAGCCTGCATGATGCAGGAGGAAAAGCAAAGCACATACTGGAGTACTGCCGTGAAAAAATCGCCAACATCATTGGCGGAGAAGCAAGCGGCATCTATTTTACAAGCGGCGGCACTGAATCCAATTTTCTGGCCATTCAATCATTGCTAAACGGCCTGCCAAAAACGAAAAGACATTTTATTACGACTGCCATGGAGCATCAGTCCATTCATAATTGCGCTGCTTTTTTGGAACAGCAGGGGTATGATGTAACAGTCATTGAACCGAATGAATACGGGCTTATTACCGAGGAAATATTACTAGCCCATATCCGGCCGGATACAGGCCTTGTATCTATTCAGCATGCAAATTCTGAAACCGGGATCATTCAGCCCATTCAACGCCTGTCTTCATACCTGCACAATAAGGGGATTCTTCTTCATTGCGACGCTGTTCAAACGTTTGGAAAGATCCCGATCAATACAAAAAATCTGGGAGTAGATGCACTCTCAATGTCCAGCCATAAAATCCACGGTCCTAAAGGAGTAGGGGCGGTCTATATCCGACCGGATGTCCCTTGGAAACCCGTTTATCCTCTGACTACTCACGAATACGGATTCAGAGCCGGCACCGTAAATGTTCCCGGGATCGGTGCCTTCACTGCCGCTGCAGAATTGATCGTAAGCGAAATGGAAAAACAGATATCCCGCAATGAGGCATTAAGAACATACTTTCTAGACCAAATCCGTATTCGGTCTCTCCCTGTAACCCTTGCGGCAGACACTTCGCAAGCAGAATGTCTTCCGCATATTATAGGGTGTTTTTTTCACTCATTTGAAGGACAATATGTTATGTTAGAATGTAATCGGAGTAATATTTGCATTTCAACCGGCAGCGCTTGTTCTGCAGGTTACCACGGTCCGTCTGAAACAATGAAAGCATTAAGAAAAACCGAACAAGAAGCTCTGCAATTTATCCGCATCTCTTTTGGCAGGCATACAACAGCTGAACAGCTGAAACAGTTATTACATACGTTTACAGTGCTTTGGGAACAAAAGAAAGGAGAATTTGATATTGACCGAAGAATTAAAGCTAATGGGCGCCAACAGGCGTGACCAGCTTCTTCTGTGGCTGAAGGAATCTAAATCACCGCTGACAGGAGGAGAACTCGCAAAAAAAGCGAACGTTTCAAGACAGGTTATTGTACAGGATATATCGCTCTTGAAAGCGAAAAATGTACCGATTATCGCCACAAGCCAAGGATATGTATACATGGATGCAGCCGCTCAGCAGCACCAGCAGGCAGAAAGAATCATAGCATGTCTGCACGGTCCTGAACGGACAGAAGAGGAACTGCAGCTCATCGTCGACGAAGGCGTTACAGTAAAAGACGTAAAAATCGAGCATCCCGTATATGGAGATTTAACTGCAGCCATCCAAGTAGGCACCCGGAAAGAAGTTAGCCATTTCATCAAAAAAATCAATTCTACGAATGCTGCCTACTTATCACAGCTGACCGACGGCGTGCACCTGCATACATTGACAGCACCTGATGAACATCGCATCGATCAAGCCTGCCAAGCCCTCGAAGAAGCCGGCATTTTAATTAAAGACTAAAAAAAGCCCTCTAGTGGGCTTTTTTATAATTGGTAAGACTGGTATGCACCAAGAAGCCTCACTTTGCAGCCGAGCGCTTCAAGCTCCTGCATGGCCCCTGGAATCAATACATCATCAAACGCTTTTTCAATATCAATAATAAAGAAATAATGGCCTAATCCGGTTTTAGTCGGACGTGACTCAATTTTTGACAGGTTTAAATTTCTCCAAGAAAATGCAGACAGCACTCTATGCAGCGCCCCGGACTGATCATCCTGCGGCAGCATGACCATTAAGGTCGTTTTGGGCCTAGAGCTCAATTTTGAATTCACTTCAAAAGATATGTTTTCATCAGGAGACAGAATAACAAATCTTGTATGATTGTCCCTATAATCCTGTATATCCCGTTTCACGATTTTTAATTCGTATGTAGAAGCTGCCATATCATTGGCAATGACCCCGATATTCAGCTCGGGATGGTCACTGACAAACTTTGCTGCCGCCCCGGTAGAATTGGCGTATTCATATGGAACGGAAGGAAAATGTCGATGGAGAAATTTATGGCATTGCGCAATCGCGTGTGAATGCGAGTAAATTTTGTCGAGCTCTTTCCATGCATTCTCTCTTGAGGGATGGACGAGCAAGTGCTGATGAATCGGCAACGTCATTTCACCCACGATTGGCAAGGGCTGTTCATGTATTAAATAGTCTATTGTTAGATTAACAGATCCTTCTAATGCATTTTCCAAAGGAACAAAAGCAAAATCAACTTCGCCTGCAACGGCTGCATCTATACACTCCGGAATGGTGCGGTAAGCAACATGTTCGGCGCCGTTTTGAAAACAAGAACTGACTGCTAGATGTGTAAATGTAGCTGCTGGACCTAAATAACCGACTTTCATGACGATTTTCTCTCCCTTATGCACCTGAACCTAATATTTCAACTTTTTCTACAAAATCAAACTTCCTGAGCTTATTCATTAATGTATGAATGTCTTCTTCCATTGCCGACGTACTGATAGACAGTGTCACATTTGCTCTGCCTTGAAGCGGAATGGTCTGATGAATGGAAAGAACGTTGCTTCCAGAATCAGCTACCGCCTGAAGAAGCTGAGATAACGCACCTGACCTATCCTCTAAATGAAAGAAAAGTGTGATAATTTGTTCTTTTACCATGGTGTAGAATGGAAAAACAGCATCCCTGTATTTATAAAACGCACTTCTGCTTAAATCGACCTTTTGAACGGCATCTGCTACTGAATCTGCTTTTTTTCGATCAAGCAGCTTTTTGACTTCCAATGTTTTTCTCATTGCA
Organism: Bacillus sp. SN32; assembly: GCF_002837495.1. NCBI lineage: Bacteria > Bacillati > Bacillota > Bacilli > Caryophanales > Bacillaceae > Bacillus > Bacillus sp. SN32. The sequence continues at coordinate 141,915 of NZ_PJCT01000003.1, forward strand.
TCGGGCAATACATCTTCACGGACAAGATAAAATGTCTCCTCTTTCATTTGCATCCCCCCTTTAAAATAGAGAGCCTGACACCAGGCTCTCTTTTCAGCCAACATTCATTAATCAATAAATTCAAATTCAAATTCCAGAAGCCTGATTATATCTCCATCCTTGGCTCCGCGTTCTCTGAGTGCTTCATCAACACCCATTCCGCGCATCTGTCTTGCAAACCGTTTAACCGATTCATCACGTGAGAAATCAGTCATCTTGAATAACCGCTCAAGGCTGTCTCCTGAAAGCACAAATACACCGTCTGGATCGCGTGTAATGTTAAATGGCACTTCTTCATTTTCCATCGTGTACATGACACGGTTTTGTGTAAGCTCTTCCTCGTCATACAGCGGGAACTCCGGTGTGTTTTCAAGCTGATTGGCGACTTCAAACAGAAGCTCACGCAGACCTTCTCTTGTCACCGCACTGATCGGGAATACCGGATAATCATCCGTCAGCTTTTCTTTAAAGGCTTCGAGATTTACCGCAGCCTCCGGCATGTCCATTTTATTTGCAACGATAATTTGCGGACGCTCAGTGAGACGCAGATTGTACTCGCTCAGCTCCTGGTTAATCGTAAGATAATCCTCATACGGATCGCGGCCCTCTAAGCCCGACATGTCAATGACGTGAACAATAACCCTCGTCCGTTCAATATGACGCAAAAACTGGTGGCCAAGTCCGACGCCTTGGTGTGCGCCTTCAATCAGTCCTGGCAAATCAGCCATGACAAAGCTGCGTCCGTCATCCGTTTCAACCATGCCGAGATTCGGGACAAGCGTTGTAAAGTGATAGTCCGCAATTTTCGGTTTTGCAGATGAGACAACAGACAGCAAAGTAGATTTTCCCACACTCGGGAACCCGACAAGTCCGACATCTGCAAGCACTTTTAATTCAAGAACAATGTAGCGTTCTTTTCCCGGCTCGCCGTTTTCTGAAAGCTGAGGCGCGGGATTAGCCGGTGTAGCAAAGCGGCTATTTCCTCTTCCGCCTCTTCCGCCTCTTGCAATGACAGCCCGCTGTCCGTGCTCTGTTAAATCAGCGATGACCTGTTTCGTATCATCGTCTGTCACAACGGTGCCCGGCGGAACTTTAATGACCATATCATCAGCATTTCGTCCGTGCTGGTTTTTGGACATGCCATGCTCGCCGCGAATCGCTTTAAAGTGTTTTTTGTATCTAAAATCCATCAGGGTGCGGAGACCTTCATCTACTTCAAAAACGACGTCTCCTCCCTTTCCTCCGTCACCGCCGGCAGGGCCGCCTTTCGGCACATATTTTTCACGGCGAAACGCAACCATACCGTTGCCGCCGTCGCCGCCTTTTACATATACTTTGACCTGATCTACAAACATAATGTCCTCCGTTCTAAACCGTTAAAAACTCCGCTAGTCCAACCCTATTTCAATCAAACATTCGTGACTCGTGATTTCAAAACGCATGATGTCAATGTCCTCATATCCATTCTGCCGAATATCATCAAAAGCAGATGGATCGGCAAAGGCGCCGTGAAAATCAAGGTACAGAATCAGCTGTCTGTCAGGATGATCTGTTTGAAGCGAAACCGTTAAATGATTTTCACTCTCTCTGCTAACTGCTTGATCAAACAGATGAAACAGCTTTCTCATCAGTTTCGCCAGCTTTTGATCATAAGCCGACAAATCCTTAATTTCTCCGAGAACTTCATATTCAAGCGTCATATAATGGGTTTTCCAATTAAACGTAAGAAAATCAAACGCCAAATGCGGTGTTTTCAGGTTTGAGAGCTTTGATTCGTGCTTTGCGTCTATAACCATTTCTTCAATCATTTCAAAGACGCGGTCATACTTCTGCAAGCTTAAGTTTCCTTTAATCAGCTGCAGCTTATTCATCCAATCATGCCGGGAATGGCCAAGCAGATGAATCAGTTCGTTTGTTAATGCCGTGTCGCTTATATTTTCTTCTTGATTTTTTGAAACATCCTTCATTTTCGCACTCCCAATCATTTAATTTCTTATTTAGGAGTCTGTATAAGTGTGTATTATGAATTATAACAGAGAAGGCTTTGTTAGAAAAACAATTGTTTTTCCCAGAAATATCATGTTCCTTTTTTCTGGCTTTGGTTGATTTGCAGCCAGGCAGAACATTTTATGTATTACTGCTTGGGGAACATATCCAGTGGGTTTGAGATGTTTATTCTCATTCTTGGCGGGGTCTGCTCGCACATACTCTGCATTTCATTCTAGGTGTTTACTCCGCATATTGCAAAAAAAACTCCAGTCATCATCGACCGGAGTTTTTTGAATCATTATTGAGCTACAGGATATACGCTCACTTTTTTGCGGTCACGGCCGAAACGTTCGAATTTAACAGTTCCGTCGATTTTCGCAAATAGAGTGTCATCTCCGCCGCGGCCCACGTTTTCACCTGGGTAAATTTTTGTTCCGCGTTGACGGTAAAGGATAGAACCGCCTGTTACGAATTGACCGTCAGCACGTTTAGCACCTAAACGTTTAGCCTCAGAGTCACGTCCGTTCTTTGTAGAACCTACTCCTTTTTTAGAAGCGAAAAACTGAAGATCTAATCTAAGCATGTAGCTCACCTCCTATATTATGTTTGTGGTCACACGCAAGTTGTCTTTGTAATCCCGTTCGATTGTCTCCAGCGAAACAATCATGCCTTCAATCAGCAGCTGAGCTTTTTGGCGTGCCTCTGGATCAAGAGATTCAGGGAATTCAAAATAAAAATAACCCCCGTCCTCCCCTATATCAAGAAGCGGCTCGAAGCCCGCGAGCACAATGACCGCGTTAACGGCTCCAAACACAACGGCTGTCACTCCGGCACAAACAAGATCTTGTCCATGTTCAGCAAAATTCGCATGGCCCGTCATTTCAAAAGACAATATGCCTTTATCATGAGACCTTCTGATTGTTGCCTGAATCATGCTTACGCGTTGATTTTTTCGATCGTCACTTTAGTGTAAGGCTGACGATGACCTTGTTTTTTATGAACGTTTTTCTTTGGTTTGTATCTGAAAACAGTGATTTTTTTCGCGCGGCCTTGTTTTTCAACTTTAGCCGTTACTGTTGCGCCTTCAACTGTAGGGTTGCCGACTTTCACGTTGTCTCCGCCAACAAACAAAACGTCTTCAAAAGTAACTGTTTCACCTGCTTCAGCAGCAAGTTTTTCGATGTAAACAGTTTGGCCTTCTTCAACTTTGATTTGTTTACCGCCTGTTTTAATGATTGCGTACATTCTCTGCACCTCCTATTAGACTAAGACTCGCCAGATACCAGGGGGCTGTAAAAGCTCTTAACACCTGTACTGAGCGGTTGTAGCAATGGTGCTACATCCATAACATTAAAAAATATACCAAAATACAAGGCGTTTGTCAATCAGTTTTAGTAGGGCAGAAGCAGTTCCTCCATGGAAGAATTCGTCCGCTTATCGGCAAAGTAAGCGTGCAGCACTTCATTCTCGTCAAGCTGGCTGAGCTTTTGGCCTGATTTTTCTATAATAATCGGATGCTTACAGCCACGTTTGAACTCGGCCATCACATGATAGACTTTATCCTCCGCCTTTACTGTCAGCGGCAGAAGTTTCTCAAGCTCCCTGTTTTTTCCGTAATACCTTTCGAGGAGAAATCTCACATGGGTATAGTGCCTTTGCCGATATTCCTCAAATAAGGAAACAGCCAGAAAGACAAACAAAACCCATGCGCTGATTTGCAGAGGAATCACGAATAAAACCCAGCACCCGAGCAACAGGCAGAAGCAGAGCGACGTTTTTAGATTAAGCCGGTGAGCCTTTTGAAAAGGCAGCTGTTTGGAAAACAACAAAAATAACAGTTTTCCTCCATCCAGCGGCCAGATCGGCAGTAAATTGACAAATAAGATAGAAAGATTATAAAAGGTGAAGAGTTCAAAGGTATGCTGATGAATCACTGAGACTTCTGCAAGCATCCAGGCGGCAAACTGAAGCCAGATGTGCTGAAGAGGGCCGGCAATAATGACCGCAAACTCTTCCTTTAACGGCCGATTCCCGTGCTCTTCCACTTCGACCGTTCCACCAAACGGCAGCAAAAAAACACGCTTGATTCTCCAAGAAAAAAACACAGCCAGAGCAGCATGCCCCAGCTCATGAATCAATACAATCAGGAGCAGACAAAATAATGCTTTCATATGGCCTGTGAGCAAGCCCAGCGCCGCGATAATCCAAAGAAAAGGATGCACATGGATCTTTAAGATAAGGTCGAGCCATTTATTCAAATGAAATCACCTGAATCGGATCAATAAATTTATCGCCGTCTTTCATGGCAAAATAATAGACCCCTTTATTATGATCATCAAGCTTAATCGAACCGAGCTTTTTGCCTTTATCCACAAAATCATATAAAGCAACATCCACATCTTTGAGCTCGCCATAGATACTATAGGTGTTGTCAGCATGCTGCACCTTAACCGTCAGTCCCGTCTGGCTGTCTTTGCTGACTTCAACCACATAGCCTTCTTTTACACTATCAATCTTATCGCTGCTTGTTTCGACTTTAATTCCTTCCCCATTGTCCTGAAAATCCTGCTGTACTTTCCCGGATGCAGGCGCGATCAGATCTTTGCCTACTTCAATCTGCTGTTCCTTATTTTTGTGTTCAGGAGCCAGGAAAGCAAGCGGATTTCCGAATTTGGTTTCGAACCAATGGCTTGCTGAGGCAAATTGAAATTCAGTTTCAAAGGTTTTGGCTACAGCGGGTTTAATCTGACTGACGGGTCCAATGTTTGTTTTATAGGCTATAGCTGAAACGAGAACAAGGCAGGCCGACAGAAGACATTTCAGGATAATTGAATCTGTTTTCACCAATGGGTGTTTTCCGTTGAATGTTGGCATGTTATCTTCATAAACCGGAAGTGTTCCATGTTTTTCCTGATCCGTTACCATCACCCAGGACGGGGGTTTCTGCTTTTCAGAAACTGTCTGAGTAGAGAAACGCTTTGAGCTGGAAAGCTGCTTTCTTCTTTTCTCTAATCGTTTTCTGATTTCATCTGCTCTGTGACTCATTGCCATCATCCTTTGCATTCGTTGGGTTTGTACATCATATGTCTTGTCCATGGCAAATATTCGGTTTAGTCAAGAACAAAGCAGGCAAAAACAAAAAAACCTGACACAGCATATGCTTTGTCAGATTCTTCTCTTTGATTCTATCACATTAAGATCTTACTCCGAAAAATGACTTAATCTTAGCCATCATTCCTTTGTTTTGCTCTTCAAGCACCTGTAAAGGAACAGATTCACCTAAGATGCGGCGGGCAATATTGCGATATGCAATGGAAGCCCGGTTTTTAGGGTCCATCGCAATCGGTTCGCCATGATTGGAAGCTTTAATGACTTCATCATCATCAGCCACGATTCCGAGCAAATCGATCGACAGATGCTGTACGATTTCGTCGATATCCATCGTGTCACCGTTTTTCATCAGGTGATTTCTGATTCTGTTAACAACGAGCCGCGGCGGTTCAATATTTTCCTCTTGCTCCAGCAGTCCTATAATACGGTCAGCATCACGAACAGCTGAGATTTCAGGCGTAGTGACCACAATCGCTTTATCAGCTCCGGAAACGGCATTTTTGTACCCTTGCTCGATTCCGGCAGGACAGTCTATGATGACATAGTCAAATTCCTGTTTGAGCTCTTGGACCATGTTTTTAATTTGTTCAGGAGCAACAGCTGTCTTATCGCTCGTTTGAGCAGCGGGCATTAAATAGAGCAGATCATCGAAACGTTTGTCTTTTACGAGCGCCTGATGCATTTTGCATCTGCCCTCTACAACGTCTACCAGATCGTAAATAATTCTATTTTCAAGACCCATTACAACATCAAGGTTGCGCAGTCCTATATCAGTATCTACTAAGCATACGCGCTTCCCTAAAATGGCTAAGGCGGTACCGAGGTTCGCAGATGTTGTTGTCTTACCTACTCCGCCTTTTCCCGAAGTTATTACGATAGCCTCACCCAATTCACATTCCTCCCTCAAGCCTTGTTAGATCAGGTCTTAAATGAGCCAAATGTTGAAGGCGTTCAATGACCATATTTCCGTCTGTATCTAAATAAGCACATTCCATTTCGTTCCCTTTTTGAATGTGGTCTGGGGAGCGATTTAACACATGATTGATTCTTAATTGTGTCGGAAGCATTTCAGAGGCGGCGATGACCGCTTGATTATTTCCATTAAACCCGGCATGCGCGATTCCTTTCAGTGAGCCCAGAACAAAAATGTTCCCTCCGGCCCTGACTGTTCCGCCGGGATTCACGTCACCAATCAGGAGCAAGTCGCCTTTTACCTGCAGCACTTGGCCTGAACGGACAATTTTTGATACAGAAATAATTTCGGCTTCCTCTCTTATCTGCTGTGCTTCTTTTTTAGTAATGACTTCACTGTCAATAGAATGAACAAACAAATCTTTCTTTGACGCAATCAATTCGGTTAGCTGTTCCTCTTGCTCCTTATATAAAAGGCGATTTCCCAGCTTAACATGAACACTGATTTTCTGGCCTTTTCCATCGGTATATTGTTCAATTGACAGCATATTCTGAAGACCATCGAGAAGCTCATCAAAAGAACACGCATCATTCAGATGCAATGTTAGTCCATTCTTTGTTCCTTTTATTGTTACATATTGCTGCTTTTTGGTCTTCACAATATTCACCTCAACAACATACTCATTTCGTCAAAAAAAGATAAAATCCTTTTTACTCATCTCTCAATTCTTTCTTTAGACTCATAAAAAACAATCTAAATGGCAGAACAAGAATAAGAGCTGCTGCAATATTTAATAAAATTGTCGGTATAAACCGGTCAAGCACAAATCCGTTAAACGTCATAATGTCTTTATGAATCAAAGACTGAATGCCGAATACGTAAAATTCGAGCAGACAGACAGCCAGAACTGCTATCAATATCACTACAAATGCGTTTGTATGCAACACTTTAAACGCTTTTGAAGCCAAATAGCATAGCCCTGCAAAACCAAACATGTAAACGCCTAATAGACTTGTATAGTTCATGTCATATAGAAAACCAAAAATAAATCCGTAAATCATCGCGTGTTTTTGGTTGATAAAAGCCGACATGAATATCAATACAAGCATCAAAAAACGCGGGGCGAGCACTTGGTCATCTGTAACGAAAGGAAAATGCACCAAATCTGTAAAAATGCTTTCCGCAGAAAAAACAAGCATCATAACGAAAGGGAGAAGGAAACGTTTCACGATCCTTCCTCCTCTGTATCGACAGTCGGCACGTCACGGTTAACAACGATCACATTATTTAAATCTGTAAGGTCAGCCGCGGGTTTTACATAAGCAACCTTCGTTAATCCATAGGAATCTGACTCGATATCAGTCACTTCACCGATTGTCAGCCCTTCTGGGAAAACACCGCCTGTCCCTGATGTTTCAATAAGATCGCCTTTTTTCACGTCTTGTTTATCCTTACGCTCAATAATTGTCATCTTAAGACGTTTTTTCTCTTTGTCATATCCTTCGATCAAGCCGTAGCCTTTGCTGCCTTTTTTTCCGGAAATTTTTGTCGCGACTCTGTTATTGCGGTCAGTATCGCTTAAAAGCTGAACAGTAGACGTAAAATTGTTAAGTCCGGAACTTTTGATCTTGCCAATTAATGCGCCTTTTTCGTTTGTAACGGCCATATCTTTCGCTACGTTTTGCTGAGTCCCCTTGTTAATGGTGACCTGTTTGGCCCAATTATCAGGGCTTCTGGCGATGACCGTTGCTAAAATCGGCTTGTAATCTTTAATCGATTTGACATGGCCAAGCTCGTCACGCAAGGATTTGTTTTCTTCTTCAAGCTCTTGAAGCTTGGCTTCATATTGTGTCTGTCCGTCAAGTTTTTCTCTTAGACGCTCGTTTTCTTTGTATGTGTTTTTTAAATCATTGATGTTCTCAAATATTCCTGCAAAAAATTCGGCAGGCGTATGAAAAATATTTTGAAATACTCCCGTCGTATCGCCGATCACTTTCTCAGGCCAGGTGGTATTGCGGCCGCCCTTCAGCGAAAATCCAATCATAGCCACCAATATGATAATACACAGAAGTAATAGCATTAACCGCTTATTCGGCATCGTGTTACACCTCTTCTATTGAACTCCCGATTATCTAGTTTTCCCTTTGAAAAGATGGATGTGCTCCAGTGCTTTCCCTGTTCCGATCGCTACACAATCAAGCGGATCTTCGGCGATAAGGACCGGCATTTTTGTTTCTTCGCTGATGACTTTGTCCAAATTGCGCAAAAGCGCTCCGCCGCCGGTTAACACTATACCTCTGTCCATGATATCTGCTGCAAGCTCAGGCGGTGTTTTTTCGAGTGTGCTCTTCACTGCTTCGACAATTGTAGATACAGTGTCGCGTAGAGCATTAGAAATCTCTTTTCCTGTAATTTCAATTGTTTTCGGCAGACCTGTCAGCAAATCGCGTCCGCGGATTTCCATGTTGTCGGATTCTTCAGGAGCTTCTGCAGATCCGATTTCCATTTTAATCGCTTCAGCCGTACGGTCACCGATCATCAGATTGTACGTTTTTCTGATGTAGTTGATAATCGCGTCATCCATCTCATCACCGGCTACACGGATTGACTGAGACGTTACGATGCCTCCGAGGGAAATAATCGCAACTTCTGTCGTACCGCCCCCGATATCAACAACCATGCTTCCAGTCGGTTCCCAAACTGGCAGATTGGCCCCGATTGCTGCGGCAAAAGGCTCTTCAATCGGATACGCGTCACGCGCTCCCGCCTGTCTTGTCGCATCGATAACAGCGCGTTCTTCAACAGCTGTAATGCCTGATGGGACACATACCATTACATATGGTTTTCTGGCAAACATGCCTTTATTTTTTATGGCTTGATTGATGTAATATTTCATCATCGTCGCCGTTGTTTCATAATCAGCGATAACGCCGTCTTTCATCGGGCGAAGAGCCACCACGTTGCCCGGTGTCCGTCCAATCATATTTTTCGCATCATTTCCGACAGCGACAATCGATTTCGTATCCGTCTGCAAAGCGACAACTGACGGCTCTCTCACAACGATTCCTTTTCCTTTTACAAAAACAAGCGTATTCGCAGTTCCAAGATCTATACCAAGGTCTCTAGCACCAATTCCAAACATATGTATGTATCTTCCTTTCTTAAAGCAAAAATACCCTAATGGGAAAAACTCATAAACTCTATTATAGCTTAATTCGACGAAAAAAAAAGTGTTACAAATATCCTTTTTCCTTTAAACTCACAAATTTTTTATCCCCGATCACCAAATGGTCAAGCAGCTCGATGCCAATCAGGTTTCCGCATTCAAACAGCCGTCTTGTCACTTCAATATCTTCCCTGCTCGGCGTCGGATCTCCAGAAGGATGATTATGAACACAGATAAAGGAAGCGGCAGATCGTTTAAACGCTTCTTTAAACACCTCTCGCGGGTGGACAATAGATGAATTCAGGCTTCCGATAAATACGGTGCGTTTATGGATGACTTGATTTTTTGTATTTAAGTATAAACAGACAAAATGCTCCTGGGTTAAAAAGCGCATATCCTCCATGACAAGATTAGCGCCGTCTTCCGGGGAGCGAATAACGAAATGTTCTTCGTTGGCTAATTTATGAATCCGGCTTCCAAGCTCAACTGCAGCCAGTATTTGAATCGCTTTTACCATACCGATTCCCGGGATGCTTGACAGCTCTTCAACCGATGCTTCCTTGAGCAGGCGCAGCCCGTCAAATGAGCGCAGCAGCCTGTTTGACAGGTCCAAAACAGATTCGTGTTTAGTCCCTGTCCGCAATAATATAGCCAAAAGTTCATGATTCGCTAAGTTCTCGGCTCCGACTTTCAGGAGCCGTTCTCTTGGCTTTTCTTTCATTGGGAAATCTTTGAGTTTTAATGGCAGATCGTGTATGACCAAGCACTCCTTTTCTTTCCCTTCCCGTTTATAGAACCGTCATGCCCTTATATCAAAATGGCGAAGAGCTCTCATTGTTTTTGATATAGGAAGGCCCATGACTGAATAATAATCTCCGTCTATTTTCTTTACAAAAAGCGCGCCTCTTCCTTGGATGCCGTATGCACCTGCTTTATCCATCGGCTCTTTTGTTTCAATATACGTCCAAATCTCTTCTTCACTGAGGGACCAAAACACAACTTCTGTCTTATCATAAAAAGTCTCGCTGTGATTTTCAGCTTGAATGCTGACCGCGGTTATTACTGAGTGACTTCGGCCTGAAAGCCTCCGCAGCATAGAAGCAGCTTCTTCTTGATCCTGCGGTTTGCCAAGACATTCGCCGTCAAGGCATACCATTGTATCAGCACCGATAACGATTGCATGCGGGTGGAGATCAGCTACAGCCTTAGCTTTTTGTTTTGCCAACCATTGGACGTTTTCTTCTGGTGAAAAGTTTCGATTTAATTTTTCTTCTACTTCACTGACAATAATGGAGTAGGGCAGCTGGAGAAGATCGAGGAGTTCTTTCCTGCGCGGAGATTGTGATGCAAGTATTAGCGGTTTTGTCATGTTCGTCATCCTTTCAGGGTTTGCTTAAGAAAAAAAGATACTCGTTTATCCTACCAAATCACGAGGCTTGTCACAATTTCAGAAAAATAACTTTTTCATGACAAAATAAAAAAAGCCTGTCACTAAAGGACGAAGGCTCAGGGCACTATCTCTTATTTTACGACGGCTAACAGCTCCTGCTGAGCCTTCCACCCGGCTTCAGCACTTGGATCCTCTAATTCCTTTAAAGCCTGCAAAATCGCTTTTTTCTCTCCTGTTTCTGACGCTTTTGTTTCACCAAGAGACTTTTCTATTTTCTCTACACTCGCTTTTGTAATGTCTTCGCCGAGAATCGCCTTTGCTGCAAGCTCCGCTGTTTCCTTAAAAGAATCTGTCATATCTGACTCTATTGATAAGGAAAGCTCCTTGCCTCCCCAGGCTTCAAAATCACTGTCGATTAAAACCTGTCCTAACTGCTGTGAGACATCCTTATCACTGGCTAAGCCCGCGATGACATACGTATACCCGTCATCCTTTGACAGTGACACGGCGGAATATCCTTTTTCGGTCAATTGTTCTGTTAACGTTTCGGCACCCTTTTCATTTGAAAATTTTCCGGCTTGTACAGCGTATGTTTTATATGTACCTTCAGTTTGCGCCGCTTGTTTTTCTGTGCCTGAAGTTTGTTTATCAGTTGAAGTATCCCCTGCTTTTGCCGTTTGGCTGCCTAGAGAATCCTCTAAAGAGGCCGGTGCTGACGCTTCTTTATTCCCCGATATGTTTAACGCGAATAGCCCTAATCCAGTGCCAATGACAGCCGCGAAGGCAATCGTCGCGGCCACTCTTTTTACCGGTTTGGCAGCCCCGGTCTTTCCTTTTGCATAAAGCTTTGTTTTTTTCTTTTGAAAAGGAGGAACAACTTTTGGGTCCTCTTTAAACACCTTGTCTTCCTCTGAATCCCAATTGAATTCATCTTCATCAGGATGTTCCTGGGATGCCGCAACCTCTTGTTCTGCCTGTCTTTTTTCCTCCCAATTTGAAAATGTCATGCTTTTATCCGCCTCTGTCTCAGGCGTCTCTTGTTCGTAAACCGTCTCTTCTTTTCCATTAATCGTCACCTTGAGGGCTTTTTCTGCGGCTTTACTGTTTTTTTTATTCTTTCTTTTTTTCAATTCCGCTTCCTCCCTTCATTTGCTTGACCGTTCTTGTCGGCTTTTCATGCTACACACTTTAGCACAGGCAAAGAAAAAAAGAACAAGACTTTTGTCGCCTTGTCCAAAAAACGTTCGTCAAATTTTTCAGCAGTCAGCCCAATGCCATTTTGATATAAAAAGAAATGATAGAGTCACCGTATAAATAGGCTAAAATGCTCCCTGCGGCTATAGCGGGGGCAAAGGGAAGCGGCTGCCTTTTAGCGAGTCTACCAGTCAGAACGGCTGCCGCTCCATATAATGCACCTATCAAAACAGAAAAGAAAAAGGCAGCTGCCAGCATTTTCACACCAAGCACAAAGCCAATCACCACAAATAATTTAATATCTCCTCCCCCTACTCCCCCATGGGTGATTGCGGCAATTACAGCCAGAAATAGAAATCCGGCTGCCGCACCTAACAGGCCTGCATACCAGGAATCAAGCGGAGAAATCAATCTCGCGGCCGCCAAAAAGGGAAGAAAGAAAATCAATATACGATTTGGAATCAGCATAAAATGAATATCTGTCACTGCAACAATAATGAGAAGAGAGATAAACACCAGAGCGGGAAACAGTTCCAGCGACGTGCCAAAGCGTATTCCTGCGGCGGCAAATAAACACGCTGTCACAAGCTCTGCTGCGGGATACATAAAAGAAATCCTATGCCCGCAGCTTTTACATTTACCTTTTTGAAATAGGAATGACAGGATGGGAATTAATTCTGCAGGAGTTAATGTCCGCCGGCAAAACGGGCATGATGAACGGGGCGCAATAATAGATAGATGTAAGGGGATACGGCACCCGGCCGTATAGTAAAAAGAACCAAGGATAAGCCCGAAGATAAAAAGAAGGGATAGCATAGACAACACACCTTTACTCACTGAGTTCTGGTATGGATTGTAGCAAAATGAGCATCCTGAGCTCCAATTGGGGATATTCAATTTTACACATAAAAAAACCGGCAGAATCTTTTTTTTGATTCTGCCGGAGCCGGATCCTTTTATTTCAACCTTTTTCGAATGTCAGAAATAAAGTAAAGAGATCCGGTAATCAGCACAATTTCATTTGAGGCCTTTTTACTTTCTATGAATTTGATCACATCGTCTGGATCTTCACTCCAGCTTTTATTGCTGATTTCACTTGCATCATAGAGATCTTTTGCAAGAGAAGCACGCGGGAAATCAAAAGAAGCAAAATGAATCGCATGAGCAATGGTTTCCAGTCTTTTAATCATGTTCTGATACGGTTTGTCCTTTAACGCGCTAAACACCACAGAAATGCGTGAATTGGCGAAACGCTGCTTCATCGTTTCCGCCAGCTTTTCAACACCTTCTTCGTTATGCGCACCGTCTAAATATACCGGAGGATGTTCCTGAACAAGCTCTAACCGTCCCGGCCAAGCAGCCTTCACAAGCCCGCTCCTTAACGCTTCGTCACTGATATGGGCAATATTCTCCTTATTGAGCCACTCCGCAGCCAAAATGGACAAAGCAGCATTTTGTCTTTGATGGGTGCCAATCAGAGATGTCCGAATATCTTCATAGCATTTCTCTTCCGTTTTGAATGAAAACTGTTCTCCTGCAGGCAGAGCCTCTTCATTGAAAATAACACATGCATCATGCAATGACTGGAACGGCGCAGCATGCCGTTCGGCTTCATGGCGGATGACCTGTAAAGCTTCCGGCTGGGTAACTGCTGTAACGATTGGAATACCTTCTTTAATAATACCGGCCTTTTCTCCTGCAATTTCTTCAATGGTGTTTCCCAAAATGTTCATATGATCGTGCCCGATGCTTGTAATCACAGTTAAGAGCGGTTCAACCACATTAGTAGAATCGAATCTACCGCCCAGACCTGTTTCAAAAATAACAAAATCGACCTTATGAAACTCTGCAAAATATAAAAATGCACAAGCTGTCATAATTTCAAATTCTGTCGGCTGTCCGTATTCCGTTTGATCAAGGGCTTCAACGTGCGGTTTCATTTGATTGACGAGTGCTGTCCATTCCTCATCAGAAATCGGTATCCCGTTTACGCTGATCCGTTCATTAAACGTAATAATATAAGGCGATGTAAATGTTCCAACCGTATATCCGGCTTCCTGCAGCATAGAACGGATAAAAGCGACAGTTGATCCTTTACCGTTTGTTCCTGCGACGTGGAACGCTCGGATTTTTTTTTCAGGATGTCCTAACCGCGCCATCAGCTGTTTCATTCGGCCAAGTCCGGGCTTCACCCCGAATTTCAGCCTCCCGTGAATCCAGCTGCGCGCATCTTGATATGCAGTAAACAATGATAATCCCCTCTTTTATAAGACAAGGCGGTTTCTCTAGAAACCGCCCCGGCTTTTCATTAACCCTTCAGCTCAGCCATTCGTTTTTGAACAGCGTCACGCTTCGCCACATAATCTTTTTCTTTTTCACGTTCTTCATCAATTACGTGTGCAGGCGCTTTTTTCATAAATCCTTCATTTCCAAGTTTCTTTTGGACACGCTCAACTTCTTTTGTCAGTTTATCAAATTCTTTTTGCAGACGGGCAATTTCTTCATCAATATTGATTAAGCCTTCAAGCGGAAGAATAACCTCTGCTCCTGAGACAACGGCCGTCATCGCCTTATCAACAGCCTCAATATGGGTGCCGATTTTAAGCACGCTCGGATTCGTAAAGCGTTCAACATATGAACGGTTCGCTTCGAGGCGGGACGCTATTTCGTCTGTGCTTGTTTTAATGTACAGTTCAACCTGCTTGCTCATTGGCGTATTGACTTCACTGCGGATATTGCGCACAGAACGGATCAGCTCAACAAGAAGCTTCATGTCAGCTGCCGCTTCAGTATCGGTATGCTCCGGCACTACTGCAGGCCATTGACTTACTGTAATCGATTCCCCTTGGTGAGGAAGGTGCTGCCAAATTTCCTCCGTTAAGAATGGCATAAACGGATGGAGCAGACGCATCGTTTGATCAAGTACGTAAGCAAGGATGGAACGGGTAGTTTTCTTAGCCGCTTCGTCTTCTCCATAAAGCGGAAGCTTCGCCATTTCAATATACCAATCACAGAAATCATCCCAAATAAAGTTATATAAATGGCGTCCTACTTCACCAAATTCATATCGATCAGCAAGCTGGGTCACGTGCTCGATCGTTTCATTTAATCGCGTTAAAATCCACTTGTCAGCGACTGACTTTTCGCCTGACAGATCAAGCTCATCGTACGTCATGCCATCCATATTCATTAATGCAAAACGGGAGGCGTTCCAAATTTTATTGGCAAAATTCCAGGTCGATTCCACTTTTTCATAGCTGAAGCGCAGATCCTGGCCAGGAGAGCTTCCAGTCGCAAGGAAATAACGCAGAGAATCGGCTCCGTACTTGTCAATCACATCCATCGGGTCGACACCGTTGCCAAGAGATTTACTCATTTTCCGGCCTTGCTCGTCACGGATTAAGCCGTGGATTAAAACATCTTTGAACGGGCGCTCGCCTGTAAATTCAATGCCTTGGAAAATCATGCGTGATACCCAGAAGAAAATGATATCGTACCCTGTCACGAGAACATCTGTCGGATAGTAGCGTTTAAAGTCTTCAGCCGTTACATCAGGCCAGCCCATTGTGGAGAAAGGCCATAGCGCAGAACTGAACCATGTATCCAGTACGTCTGTATCCTGTTCCCAATTTTCGCTGTCTTCCGGCGCTTCAAGCCCGACATATAGCTCGCCTGTTTCTTTATGATACCAGGCAGGAATACGATGGCCCCACCACAATTGACGGGAGATACACCAGTCGCGGATATTTTCCATCCAGTGTAAATACGTTTTTTCGAAACGGTCAGGCACAAAGTTGACCTTTTCTTCTTTCTTTTGCAGCTCAATCGCTGCATCAGCAAGCGGCTGCATGCGCACAAACCATTGTGTAGAAAGATAAGGCTCCACAACAGCCCCGCTTCGTTCACTATGGCCGACAGAGTGCATATGATCCTCGATCTTGAAGAGAACTCCCGCCTCCTGTAAATCTTTCACGAGCTTTTTGCGGCATTCAAAACGATCCATACCTTGATATTGGAGCGCATTTTCATTCATCGTGCCATCTTCATTCATGACAAGGATGCGTTCTAAATTGTGGCGGTTGCCAAGCTCGAAGTCGTTCGGATCATGAGCAGGCGTAATTTTCACGGCACCTGAACCAAATTCCATATCAACATAGTCATCACCGACAATCGGAATTTCACGATTTACAATCGGCAGGATCACCGTTTTTCCGATAAGGTGTTTATAGCGCTCGTCTTCAGGGTGAACGGCAACAGCTGTATCACCGAGCATTGTTTCAGGACGTGTCGTCGCAATTTCAATTGAGCCTGAACCGTCAGCAAGCGGATAGCTCATATGATAGAATGCGCCTTGAACATCCTTGTAAATCACCTCAATGTCGGATAGGGCTGTTTTTGTCGCTGGGTCCCAGTTAATAATATATTCGCCTCTGTAGATCAGGCCTTTTTCATAAAGCTTAACGAATACTTCCCTTACCGCTTTGCTCAAGCCTTCATCCAGCGTAAAACGTTCACGGGAATAATCTAGGCCAAGACCTAATTTCGCCCACTGGCTGCGAATAAAGTCAGCATATTCTTCCTTCCACTTCCACGTTTCTTCGAGGAATTTTTCACGGCCTAAATCGTAGCGGGATTTGCCTTCTTCACGAAGTTTCGCCTCTACTTTAGCCTGTGTCGCGATGCCGGCGTGGTCCATGCCAGGAAGCCACAGCACATCATAGCCCTGCATGCGTTTCATTCTTGTTACAATGTCTTGCAGCGTTGTGTCCCATGCGTGGCCAAGGTGAAGTCTTCCTGTTACGTTTGGCGGCGGGATGACAACAGAGTATGGCTCTTTTGTCTGGTCACTGCCCGCTTCAAAAAATTTGCCTTTTAGCCAAAAATCATATCGGTCTTTTTCAACCGCTGCCGGATCATATTTCGTCGGCATTGTTTGTTCATTCGTTTCCATCATAACCCTCCAGCATGTTTAAAAATGGCTGAGAACGAAAAAAGAGCTCTTCATCCCTGTAAAAGGACGAAAAGCTCTTTCGCGGTACCACCTTTTTTCATGAACTCTATCAGTTCATGCACTTATAACGGATAACGGGTGTTTCCCGAATTTCTCTACTCTTCTTTCAAGAAATTATGCTCCCGGGCGACCTTCCAATCAGACAACATAAGAAGCCTTTCAGCAAACGGCTTCTCTCTCTGCATGCGCCTTTTTTGTACTCTTCCCGTTCTAAGCAGGTGTATTTATCAGCTCATTGTATACATTATTTATGTTCTTTATTATAGTAAAAGTGTTTTTGATTCGTCAATCATCTTTTCCAAAAACACCGCTTTCTATACAGATGGGCAGGCACCTATTGCCCAAGTTTACATATGATGCTTGTAAATGCGTAGAGGAGGATGCACCGTGAAGAAACGTTTCAGCTCTTATTCGCTGCCGCCATGGGTAAGGCAAATTCGGCTTGTATCCGCACAAGTGATTATTCCCATTACGATTTTTCAAGGAATCAGAACCATTTTCTTTCCGACAACCTTTGATGTTTTGCTGCTCGCAATCCTAATCTTTTTAGCTTGCGCCCTTCATTTAGAATGGATATAAACAAACAAGTCCGCGCCATTAAGACGTGGACTCGTTTTCAGCCTGAAATTTTTTCTCTTGTTCAATCTGATGAATTTTCATCACAAACGGCTCTATGTTTTTCATTTGCCAATAAGCCTTTAATAATTGTGTACATTCCTCTTTTTCATGCTGTCTTTTCCCAGTTTGATAACCGTTCAGCACCTTGTACATGGCTGCCGGATATGCCATATAGCTGAGAAAAAGGCTGACTTCCGCTTCACGCAAAGGGAATGATTTCGTATATCCATAAAACCATTCGACGCATTCCGGACAAGCTTTCGGAAAGCCTCTGAACATTTTTGTATAAAAGCCGAGCAGGTCGTTTTGCGGCGGACCGACAGATGCTCTTTCGAAGTTTGTAAAATATCCGGTCCCTGCATCATTATACAGAAAATGGTGTATAGACAGGCTGCCGTGGTTCATTACAACCCTTGAAACGTCCTTTTCCTTTGCAGACTCATACCAGTCCTCCAGCCGTTCCAGCGCAAAATTCACCGCCGAAATGGTTTCTGAAAAATAGGTTATGGCCTGGAGTTCAAAAGGAGAAAGGTACCATTCCTTCTCCGCTCTATCCACAAACTGCTCATAGAAAATTTTATCTTGTTCCCACTTTTTTTTCGTTTGCCCGTAATAACGTTCAATCTCATCACGTCTAACCTTTAGTTCCTGCGCGGTTCTCTCGTGAAGACGGGCTGTTTCTCTAAATAAATAAGCATGTTTCTGATCCCGTTCTTCCTCTTGGTCAAATTGGAGCCAAGGCATTAAATAGTAGGTATCTCCGTATTGTATGCCTGCTGAGAAAAACTCACCGCTATTTGTTCTGTAAACGGGAACGAATGAACGAAAGCCTTTTTCCTCAATCGCCACCATATGATCTGTAAAATGCTTGCCGCGACCCTCTTTCAATTTTTTCAGGGCAAATATGCCGTAGTCTGTATACACTTTCCAAACAAGAGGACTGACAGGCTCAATAAATTGAGCAGTCAGTCCGTATTCCTGAAGAACCGATTGGGTATCTTCCATTTCATTCACCACATTTTCCGATCACTTACGGTTTACGCATGGCTATTTTTATATTGAGGAATATAGAGAATCTGTCCTGCTTTTAATTCATCATCCAAGGCTAAAGAATTCATCCTGATCAGCTGCTGGGATGTAATTTCATACCGTTCGCATAAACGCTCGATCGTATCTTCCTGCTGCACAATACAAATTTTCATTCTCGAAAACTCATCCGCTTCTTTTGTAAAGAGTTTTGTTAAATAAAGAGAATTATCACTTTCCTTTGTTTGAGGTTCCTTCGTTTCAGCAGCAGGAGCAACCCTAGGAACAGCATCCGTTTCCTTCCTTTCAGTCTCAGAAGTTTCAGGCAGCTGGAAGGATTGAAAAGGTGTTTCTTCCTTAGGCTCTTCAGCTGATGGTGTTTTTCTCACTTCAATTTCGAAGCTCTCTTCCTCTTGTTCTTCCTCCTCCAGCAGCTTAGGCGCTGAATAAAAAGAATCCTTCTCTTCTTGTTCAGGCAGGAAGGTACGGTATGCCGGTTCAGGCAACTCTTCTTGAGATGCCTCCTCCGAGCTTGTTTTTTGATTGAAATGGAAATGTAAATCGGCATTGTCATTCTCCATATATACAGCTGAAGCTGTTTCTCTGCTATCTTCTACGGAGAGAGCGGCCTCTGATACACTCTCCAAAGCTTCATCCGGTTCCGCCTCTTCTTGGCAAAGCGCAGGATCAGCCTGATCCGATTGAGCCGCTTCTTCATTTTGAGCCTCTTGGCGCAGCGCATATTCATGATTAGGAGACACTGTTGTTTCCGCTTTTTCCTCTGCAATCACAGTCTCTGAATGAAGCTCAGCTTCCAAAGCAGGCGATTCTTCTGCTCCGGCGTGTTCACGAAGCTCAGTCTCCGCTGGAGAGTCTGCTTCTTCACGAACATCCGCTATTGCAGCTGCCGGTTCAGCCGTTTCTTTTTTTGCTTTAACGATCTCTTGAGTCTCTATTTCTGAAGGATCAGGTTCTGGCTCAGATTCTTCTGTTTCCGATTCAGCACGAACCTCCGTTTCCGGCACAGCAAGCTCTTCTGACTCTTCTTCCTTTTTCACATCTTCTCTGGCCTCTGGTTCTGAAGCAACCGATTCAGGCGGCTCAGATTCTGCTTTTTCTGTCTCCAGTTCTTCACGGAGCCCCGCTTTCGAGACAAAAAGTTCTGGCGGTTCAGCTGGCGGTTCATGCTGAAGAACTGCTTCCTCTGCCGATGATGCACCCGGTTCTTCTACTACACTATGTGCCGGCGGCTCTGAAAGCTCTTCCTCCCTGAATGCCGCAGGAGCTTCATATAAAGGTATCTCCGGCTCTTTGTCTTGCGTATCATCCAAAAGCCCTTCAATCGCTAAATCAGCTTGAATTGTTAAAATGCGCGAATCCGTCAATTGATAGTCAAATGCGTCAATAAAGACGAAGACATCCTGTAAATGGCTCACTTTATTTTTCGGAATGGTAATATCCACAGGAAAACAGTGAGTCAGTTCCGCACTTCCATCCTCTCTCTTTCTGACTTGTTCAACAAACCGCTTATCTGTATAAATCTCTTCGGTATGTTTGTTTTGATCTATGTTGTACTCACCTGTAAGTTCAAGCGATCCTATGATTGATACATAATCATTTACTTCCTGAACCCTAATATCAGGATCTAATGAAATAGAAAGCAGTTCAGAAACTTCCTGTCCTTTTTGGAAACAGATCGATTCTTCTACAGAAAATTGCAATCGATGATTTTGCGGCAAGTTCATATCCTCCTTTCATCTAATCCTTAAAATTAGATGTCACTAAAGGTGTATGTATGAACTGGAGAAAATATGAGTGGGAGAGCACGAAAAAACCGGCACAAGGAGTCCTTGATACCGGTTTTCACTCTTATCTGCGGCTGATCTCAGCAAATACTTTCTCAGCTGCCTGGATTGTGTTTTCAATATCTTCATCAGTATGGGCCGTTGAGAGGAAAAGACCTTCGAATTGTGATGGCGGAAGGAATACCCCTTCATTTGCCATCCCTTTATAATAGCTTGCGAACAGCTTCAAATCAGATGATTTCGCCGTTTCATAATTGATGACTGGTTCGTTTGTAAAGAAGAAACCGATCATCGAACCTGCACGGTTAAAGGTATGCGGAATGCCATGAGCCTCGGCGGCTTTTGAAATTCCTTCTTCCAGCCTGTCGCCTTTTTTAATGAAATTCTTGTAGGATTCAGGTGTCAGCTGTTTCAATGTCTCTAAGCCAGCCGTCATCGCAAGCGGGTTGCCTGACAATGTACCAGCTTGATAGATCGGACCGCTTGGAGCGATCTGCTCCATGATTTCTGCCTTTCCGCCATAAGCGCCGACAGGAAGTCCGCCCCCGATTACTTTTCCTAAACAAGTCAGATCAGGCGTTACGCCGAAGTAGCCTTGAGCGCAGTTATAATCGACCCGGAAGCCAGTCATCACTTCATCAAAAATCAGCAGGGAGCCGTACTGCTCAGTGATATCACGCAGACCCTGCAGGAAGCCTTCTTGCGGCGGAACAACACCCATATTTCCGGCAACTGGCTCTACAATGACTCCCGCAATGTCTTCACCGAATTGCTGGAAAGCAAGCTTTACACTTTCTAAATCATTGTACGGAACGGTGATGGTGTTTTTCGCAATGCCTTCAGGCACCCCCGGGCTGTCAGGCAGACCGAGAGTGGCAACACCTGAACCAGCTTTAATCAAGAGAGAATCGCCGTGTCCGTGGTAGCAGCCCTCAAATTTTAAAATCTTGTTGCGGCCCGTATAGCCCCTTGCCAAACGGAGGGCACTCATTGTAGCCTCTGTTCCGGAGCTTACCATTCGTACAATTTCTACAGATGGCACACGATCAATGACGAGCTTAGCCAGTTCATTTTCTACTTCAGTCGGAGCACCAAAGCTTGTCCCGTATTCAGCCACTTTTTTGAGGCTTTCTACGACGCGGTCATTTGTATGCCCTAAAATTAAAGGCCCCCATGACAAGACGTAGTCAATATATTCATTCCCGTCAATATCAAAGATTTTCGAGCCTTTTCCGCGCTCCATAAAAATCGGGTCCATGTCTACCGATTTAAATGCGCGAACGGGACTGTTCACACCGCCTGGCATGAGTTTTTGCGCTTCTTTAAAAGCCGTTTTTGATTTTTCATAGCTTCTCATCTGCCTCAACTCCTGTCAACTGAATAAAATTACTCCGCAAGCCATTTCGCTGCGTCTTTCGCATGATACGTAATAATCAGGTCGGCACCCGCGCGCTTCATGCTTGTCAAAATTTCCAACACAATTTCTTTTTCTTTGATCCAGCCGTTCTGCGCTGCAGCCTTCACCATTGAATACTCTCCGCTTACATTATAAGCGACGAGCGGCAAAGTAAACTCATTTTTTACGTCACGCATGATATCCATATAAGAAAGCGAAGGTTTGACAATCAAAAAGTCTGCGCCTTCTTCGACATCTGATTGTGCTTCGCGGAGTGCCTCCATACGGTTGGCAGGGTCCATCTGATATGTTTTGCGGTCTCCGAATTGCGGTGTGCTGTTTGCTGCATCACGGAACGGACCGTAAAACTCACTTGAATATTTAACAGCGTAAGACATGATGGGAATATTGACGAATCCTTCTTTATCAAGTGCTTCTCTGATCACTGTAACAAATCCGTCCATCATGTTTGATGGCGCAATGATATCCGCACCTGCTTTCGCTTGGCTGACAGCTGTCTGCGCCAAAAGCTCCAGCGATTCATCATTGAGGATGACCCCGTCTTTGACAAGTCCGCAATGGCCGTGGTCTGTATATTCGCACAGGCACGTGTCAGCGACAACAACCATTTCAGGGAAGTGTTCTTTAATTTCTGTGATGGCTTTTTGGACAATTCCGTGATCATGGTACGCTTGTGTTCCGCAATCATCTTTTTCTTCCGGGATGCCGAACACGATAACAGATTGAATGCCCAGTTTGACCAGCTCCGCTACTTCATCCTTCAATAAATCTAATGATACATGGTGAACATCAGGCATTGACGGAACAGCTTTTTTGCCTTCCAGACCTTCAACGACAAAAATCGGATAAATAAAATCTGATGGGTGCAAACGTGTTTCCTTTACCATTTCTCTCATTGCTTTTGATGTCCGCAGGCGGCGGTGTCTATTAAATGATTGACTCATATTCTCTCTTCCTCTCTTGACATGCTGCACATTAGCTCAAGCATGCCATCTATTGTAAATGTATCAGGCATATGCGATGTGATGCCGTATGTCAGAAGGGCATCATTTGTTAAAGGCCCAATGCTGATACAGGCCGTCCCATTCGCCTTCCACTTTTTTAATTCTTCTCCCAAGACATGCATAAACGTATGTACGGTTGATGAACTCGTAAATGTTACATAGTCAAAGGAATATTGACCCGCAGCGTCTTTCAGTGCCTCAATGCCTTCTTCATCCGGAATCGTTTCGTAGAGAACCCATTCCTTTACTTCAAAACCGAGCGGGACAAGCTCTTGTTTTATCACATCACGTGACAAATTCCCTTTCATCACGGTAATGGGCTCCCCCGGTTCAGCATGCTGCTTAAGAGCGTCAGCCAATTGTTCAGCAATATACTCCTGTGGCATCACATCAACCGATACGTTATGCGTTTTTAAACGGCGGGCGGTTTTTTCACCGACGGCTGCAATTTTTTTATGCGCAGGGAGAATAAGCTGATTTTCCTTCAGATAAGAAAAAAAGAAGTCTGCCCCGTTCACACTTGTAAAAACAAGCCAGCCTGGCGCGGTTAGATCCTCCCTTACCTGTTCCGCAACATCATTCGGCAAAGCGCGGCGAAACGTAATCAAAGAGGTTAAAACCGCTTTACCGCCAAGCGCCTCCACTTTTTGCTGAAATGATGTTGCTTGTGCCTTATTCCGGGTGACAAGCACTGTTTTTCCTTTCAACGGAAAATCATTTTCCATCCTCATCAAGCTCCCGTTTTACACGATCAATTAAATCTTTTGCTCCTTTGTCAGCCATAAGAGCGGCACAGCGCTTTCCTACTTCCTCCGGATCGTTTCCGGTGACGGTTTCTTTAAAAATGATTTTGCCGTCAGGTGAAGCGACAAGACCTGTCATTTCAATTTCATCCTGTCCATTTAACACGGAGTAGCCTGCGATCGGAACCTGGCAGCCGCCCTCCATCGCGTTTAAAAAAGCACGTTCCGCTAAGACAGTCCGTTTTGTATATTCATCTGTAAACTGAGAAAACAACGCCAACAGCTCTTCATCCGATTCTCGGCACTCAATCGCCAGTGCTCCCTGCCCCACAGCAGGCAAACAGCGCTCAGGCTCAAGGAATTCGGTTACGACATCTTGCTTCCAACCCATTCTGGAAAGGCCGGCAGCCGCTAAAATAATCGCGTCATAATCCTCTGTTTCCAGCTTTTGAAGTCTTGTATCTATATTACCTCTAATCCATTTAATTGTAAGGTCAGGGCGCTCAATCAAAAGCTGCGCGCTTCTTCTTAAACTGCTTGTGCCAACGACAGCACCTTCCTTCATTTCTGAAAGCTTTACGCGATTCTTTGAAATAAGGGCATCACGCGGGTCCTCCCGTTCAGGAATACAGCCGATCACAAGGCCTTCAGGCAAAACAGCAGGCATGTCCTTCATGCTGTGCACCGCCATATCAATCTCTTCGTTTAAAAGCGCCTGTTCAATTTCTTTGACAAACAGCCCTTTTCCACCCACTTTTGAGAGTGTAACATCGACAATCCGGTCGCCCTTTGTCACAATCTCTTTAATTTCAAAAGCAAACGAAGGATTGATTTCCTTCAGTTTTTGAATAACCCATTTTGTTTGAGTCATAGCGAGTTTGCTCCGTCTGGAACCTACTTTAATCGTTCTCATCATTTCTTTCCTCCCGAATCTGCTTGGGACATCGTTTAACTGAACCAATGGAATTGCGACAGGCTTCCAAGCAGGAAATAATTGATCATCAGCACCAGAAAACAAGCCGTATTCCACAGTGCAGCGACCTTTCCTTGCAGCTCTTTAATCAGCCTGATATAAAGATAATAGCTGTACAGCAGCAGGACGACAAACGAACCAAGCACTTTGGCGTCAAACCAATACAGCGTTTCTAGTGAGACATACGCCCAAATGACGCCGAGAATCAAACTCAGCAGCAGCATCGGAACCCCAATGACATTTAAAACATACGCCATATAATCAAGCTTTGATAAATCTTCTATTCTCAACAGCCATTTTCCCCACTTTTTCTTTTTCAGCAGATGATATTGAAACATATATAGCACAGAAAAAACGAAAGAAAGGGAAAAAGCGCCGTATGAAAGAATCGCCATTGTAATATGAATCACCAAAAGCTCAGATACAAGCTGCCCGGAAAAAGCAGCTGACTGCTGCTCTGTCGGTGAAAATGTGTGAATGGCGATCATAGAAAATCCTATAACATTTGTAAAAAACACGATAAAGTCAACACGTAAAAGCTTTGTCAGTACAAGTGACAGCGTGACAAGCACCCAGGCATAAAAATAAAGTGCCTCTGTCACATTTAATACCGGAAACCGCCCCGTCACCCACATAAAATAGGCCAAATACACGGTTTGCAGAGTCCAGACAATAGAAAGCAACCAGAAGGCCATTTTTCCAGCCTTCCGGTTGTGTTGAAGAAAATCTATAAAATAAAAGAGTACACTTAACGCGTAAATGACGATTGTCCCCTCATTAAGTCTTGCCATTGCAGTATCAATCATTCAGCTTTCACTCACTTACAAGTGGGCTAAAGCCCGCTTTTGATTCAGCCTTCTTAAAAGAGTGGACCTTCTGGCTGCTTTCAACGGTTTTCATCATTTGACGGCCCGCAGCTTCTTCAATATCAAAAATCTGCATAAACAACGCGAGTTTTTCTTCAGAATCAGCATCTGCCGCAAGCTCTTTCACCTTTAAAATCGGATCACGAAGCATTTGGTTAATAATACTTTTGGTGTGTTTGTTCAACAGTTTTTTCTCTCTTGTGCTTAAGTGAGGCAGCTTACGCTCAATGCTGTCCATCGTTTCTGACTGGATGGCAAGCGCCTTTTCGCGCAATGCAGAAATAACCGGCACAACACCAAGTGTATTCATCCATTGTTTAAATTCCACAATGGTTTCTTCAATTAACAGTTCAACTTTTTCAGCTGTTTCTCTCCGCTCTTTCATGTTCGCTTCTACAATGCCTTCCAGATCGTCGATATCATAAAGAAAAACACCTTCAAGATCATTCAGCGCCGGATCAAGATCTCTAGGCACGGCAATGTCGACCATAAACAGCGGACGTCCCTTGCGAAGCTTATTCGCGTTTTCCATCATCTCTTTGGACACGACAAATTCACTTGCACCGGTTGAACTGATTAAAATATCAGCCTCCGCAAGCGCGCTTTCAAGCTGATTCAAGCTTCTCGCTTCACCTGAGAAACGGTCTGCAAGCTCCTTCGCTTTCAAGTATGTTCGGTTAATGACAGTGACCTTGCCGATTCCCTGTCCGTGCAGGTTTTCCGCAGCAAGCTCGCCCATTTTTCCCGCACCGAGAATCAATATGTGCTTGCTTGAAAGATTTCCGAAGATTTTTTTAGCAAGTTCAACTGCAGCATAGCTTACTGACACCGCATTTGAGCCAATGTCTGTTTCGGCGTGAGTCCGTTTGCCCACTGTAACTGCCTGCTTAAACAGCTCATTAAAAATAGTCCCGATCGTTTTTTCTTGCTGAGCTGTTTTAAAGCTGTCGCGTACCTGTCCGAGAATCTGCGTTTCGCCAATCACCATAGAATCAAGTCCGCAGGCTACACGGAATAAATGCTCAACAGCGGCATCGCTCTCATAAAACGTTAAGAACGGTGACAGCTCTTCTTTGCTTAATTGAAACCAATCAGCTAAAAACTTTTTTATATAATAACGGCCGGTATGAAGCTGGTCGACTACCGCATAAATTTCAGTGCGGTTGCAGGTTGAGACAATGATGTTTTCAAGAATGCTTTTCTCTTCTTTCAGCTGCACCATTGCTTCTGCCAGCTCATTCGGCTGAAAACTTACTTTTTCACGTATCTCAATAGGGGCGGATTTATAATCTACTCCCACAACAAGTATATGCATCGCTCTAATTACACCCCCAACACCCAATCTTAATTTATAATCATTCTAACATAGAACTCATTATTTATAATAATTATAACATAGTTTCTTTCACAAAATGTGAACAGATTTTAAAATTCTTATGCTATATTAGAAAAAGCTTCAGGGAAAAGAAGCATTCCTATTGACAATACCAAAAACAGCAGAAATTTACTACACATCAGCTCTAAAAAACAAGAAGGTGATATGCATGAAACAAAAATCAATTTTATTCCCTTGTCTGCTGCTTGCCGCTTCTTTAAATGCATGGCTAGAAAGCGGTCAAGCCGAACTGTTTTCAGGGCAGGATCAATGGCCTGTTCTCCTCATGCTGTTAGGCGCAGCCTTTGTATATCAAGGAAAAAAAGAAGCCGTTACACCCCATTTTTTTATTGGTTTACTTCTCTTCGGGATCGGTTTACACTTTTTTGCCAAGCCGAAATGGGTATGGTGGCCAGATGATTTTGAAATGCTCCTCTTTATGATCGGCTTCTCACTTCTCGTTTCAACCGTTCAAAAAAAAGAATATGTATATGAGGCTGTGTCGATGATTTGTTTTTCCCTGTTTTTGTACTTTTTCAAACAAATTATGGCATGGCTTGAGTCTGCGCATATTCCAACAGCGCTTCTGAAGGAGTATTGGCCGTTTGTCTTTATTGGAATCAGTTTATTGTTATTATTGATAAAACGAAAAAAATCTATACGATAAATAAAACCGGTAGAGGATCCTCTACCGGTTTATCATTTTTTTGATCGCTCCCCAAGCTTCGTCTTTTCCCTTTTTCGTTTCTGAGGAAAAGAGAATGAGCTCGTCTTCCGGATCAATATTTAATGTTTGTCGGACAACCTTTGCGTGTTTGTCCCATTTGCCTTTCGGGATCTTATCCGCCTTTGTAGCGATAACAATAACAGGAATGCCGTAATACTTTAAGAATTCATACATCTGTACATCATCATTAGATGGCGCATGCCGCAAATCAACGATCTGCACCACAGCTTTTAATTCCTCGCGTGTCGTGATATAGGTTTCAATCATTCTCCCCCATGCTTCACGCTCAGACTTTGACACTTTGGCAAAACCGTAGCCCGGCACATCCACAAAATGCAACTCATCATTGATAATGTAGAAATTAAGCGTTTGTGTTTTTCCCGGCTTTGATGACGTTCTCGCAAGATTTTTGCGATTGATTAATGAATTGATAAAAGACGATTTTCCTACGTTCGATCTTCCGGCCAATGCGATTTCTGGAAGCCCCCCTTCAGGGTACTGTTCCGGTTTTACTGCACTGATCACGATTTCTGACTTTGTGACTTTCATTTCTTCTCTCCTACTAAGGCATGTTCCAAAACCTCGTCTAAGTGGGACGCCAATATAAATGTCAGCCCCTCCCTGACGCTTTCCGGAATATCCTCTATATCTTTTTCATTATCTTTGGGCGCAATAATGGTCGTTAATCCCGCTCTATGTGCGCCAAGCGCTTTTTCCTTTAAGCCGCCGATCGGCAGCACGCGCCCGCGAAGCGTGATTTCCCCAGTCATGCCGACTTCACGCGAAACCGCCCGTCCCGTTAAAGCAGAAACAAGCGCTGTTGCCATCGTAATACCGGCTGACGGACCATCTTTTGGCACCGCACCCTCTGGTACATGTATATGAATATCATACTTCTCATGAAAGTCAGGTTCAATGCCAAGTTCTTCTGTTTTGGATCGCACATAGCTGAATGCAGCCTGAGCTGACTCTCTCATAACATCTCCGAGCTTTCCTGTCAGGATTAACTTCCCTTTCCCCGGAGAAAGCGATACTTCAATCGACAGCGTATCTCCGCCAACGGTTGTATAAGCAAGCCCTGTCACTACACCAACCTGATCCTCTGTTTCAGCTTGTCCATATCTAAAAATGCGTTTTCCGATAAAGTCTTGAAGGTTCTTCTCAGTAACCGTAATCCGTTTTCGCTCTTCAGCAACAATGGCTTTTGCAGCTTTACGGCAAATCGCGGCAAGCTGGCGTTCAAGGCTTCTCACACCAGCTTCTCTCGTATAGTAGCGGATAATATCAAGAATCGCCTGATCACGCAGCTGCAGGTTGCTTTTCTTCAGTCCGTGTTCTTTGATTTGCTTTGGAAGCAAGTGATCCTTTACGATTTCAAGTTTTTCTATTTCTGTGTAGCCTGCGATATTAATAATTTCCATTCTGTCTCTGAGCGGGCCCGGGATTGTGGCCAAATTGTTCGCCGTTGCGATAAACAGCACTTTGGATAAATCAAAGGTTTCTTCAATATAGTGATCACTGAAGCTGCTGTTTTGCTCTGGATCAAGCACTTCAAGCATAGCGGAAGACGGGTCTCCTCTAAAATCAGATGACATTTTGTCAATTTCGTCTAATAAGAAGACCGGATTCAGCTTGCCCGCTTTTTTCATCCCTTGAATAATACGTCCAGGCATTGCTCCGACATAGGTCCGTCTGTGTCCGCGTATCTCTGATTCATCCCGTACTCCTCCGAGTGAGATTCTGACGAATTTGCGTCCCAAGCTTTTTGCAATTGATTTGGCTAAAGACGTTTTTCCGACACCTGGAGGTCCTGCCAAACAGAGAATCGGGCCTTTCAGAGATTTTGTCAGCTTCTGGACAGCCAAATATTCTAAAATACGTTCTTTTACTTTTTCAAGCCCGTGATGCTCTTCGTCCAAGAGACGTCCTGCTTCTTTCAAATCAAGCTTATCATCTGTTTCATCCGTCCACGGAAGAGCAACAAGCCAGTCGATATAGTTGCGGATCACGGAGCTTTCCGCAGAACTTGACGGAATTTTTTCATATCTGTTCAATTCTTTAAGCGCTGTTTCCTTCACATGATCAGGCATTCCTGCTTCTTCGATTTTTTCCGTCAGGGTCTGAACTTCGCCAGTTTTGCCTTCTTTATCGCCAAGCTCTTTTTGGATCGCCTTCATTTGTTCACGCAAGTAGTATTCCTTCTGCGTACGCTCCATCGAACGTTTGACGCGCTGGCCGATTTTTTTCTCAATCTCCAGCACTTCTTTTTCATTATTAATAAAATCAATGACCTTGTTCAGCCTGTCTTTGACATCAGCCGTTTCTAAAATATCCTGCTTATCCTTTAGTTTAAGGGGCAGATGAGAAGCAACGATGTCTGCCATTCTACCCGGCTCTTCGATATCAGTAACCGCGGCGTACGTTTCGGCCGAGATTTTTTTAGAAATTTTTATGTACTGATCAAAGTGGTCTAGCAAAGTCCGCATCAATGCTTCGTCTTCTGTATCTTTTGAATCATCTTCATGAATAAGTTGAATGTCGACCGACGTGTAATCCTCGTGTTCATTGTATTTGACGATATGGGCGCGCTTGAGGCCCTCCACCAACACACGAATCGTACCGTTCGGAAGCTTCAGCATTTGCTTAATTTTTGTATAGGTGCCGACAGTGAAAATCTCGTCTTCACCAGGTTCGTCTATCGAAATATCCTGCTGAGTGGCTAAAAATATCATATGATCATGCATCATTGCCTGTTCAAGAGCCTGAACCGACTTGTCACGTCCTACATCTAAATGCAAAACCATCGTCGGGTACACTAATAAACCTCTTAAAGGGAGGAGCGGGATGCTGCGTTTTAATTCTTCTGCCATGTGACTGACACCTCCGTGACTTTAGTATGAACCATTATAATACAACTTTTTCATCCTTGTACAATAAACGGCATGGTTCCATTTTCTATAAAACAGTCTCCTCGTAGTATACCCTTTCTTTCTGATATGAAAAAGGAAAAGATGTCCTTCATGAAAAAAACCCTATTATCAAAATAGGGTTTAAACGGATTCTTTATTGATTTCAATATGAAACGGTTTTTGTTCCGTTGGCGGATTCACTAAAATTTCATCAAGCACTTCTTGGAACGTCTTCACTGCAATAATTTCGATCCCGTCAATCTGCTTTAAGATCGCCTGCTGATTTTCATATGGGATAATCACCTTTTTCGCACCGGACTGCTTGGCCGCTTTTATTTTCGGAATGACGCCTCCGATGGGTTTCACAAGACCGTTCAGGCTGATTTCGCCCGTCATCGCAACGGTATTGTCAATAGGAATTTTGTGTATCGCCGAGAAAATCCCCGCCGCCATCGCAATGCCTGCTGACGGCCCATCAATCGGAATCCCTCCTGGGAAATTGATGTGAATATCATAATCAGAAGGCTTCATTCCCATTGTCCGGAGCACGGTTAATACATTTTCAACCGAACCCTTCGCCATGCTTTTTCGTCTGATTGATTTTGATTGGCTGCCGATGCTTTCTTCTTCAGCTATTCCTGTGATGTTAATTGATCCTTTATCTTGAGCCGCGGTTACACTCACTTCGATTTCCAGAAGCGATCCGCTGTTAGGCCCATAGACTGCAAGCCCATTTACAATGCCAACCTGTGGTTCAACACCGATTTTTTGCTCGTGCTTTGGAGTAAGCTGACTGGAGTGAATGACCCATTCAATATCCTCAATCGTAATGTCCTTCCGATTCTCCGTTACAGCCATCCCCGCTGCGATTTGAATCATATTGACGGCTTCCCGCCCGTTCCGCGTGTAGCTGGTCAAAAGATCCAGTCCTTCTTCGGAGATATTTTTTTCAATTTTATCCGCTGCTGTTTTAGCAACCGTTTTCAGCTCATCCTTTTCAAGCTCGCGGAAAAAAACCTCCAAACAGCGGGACCGGATAGCTGGCGGAATTTCGTTTGGCATTCTCGTGGTCGCGCCAATCAAGCGAAAATCAGCCGGCAGCCCATTTTGAAAAATATCATGAATATGATTCGGAATTTGTGTATTTTCCTCACTGTAATACGCACTGTCTAAAAAGACTTTTCTGTCCTCAAGCACCTTCAGCATTTTATTCATTTGAATAGGATGCAGCTCCCCTATTTCATCAATAAACAGCACACCGCCATGGGCATGGGTGACAGCTCCCTGCTTCGGCTGCGGAATCCCAGCCTGTCCCATCGCTCCGGCCCCTTGGTATATCGGGTCATGGACAGAGCCGATGAGCGGATCGGCAATTCCTCTTTCATCAAAACGGGCTGTTGTCGCATCGAGTTCCACGAAGACAGCCTGCTCTTTAAACGGTGATTGTTTATGTTTTTTTGCTTCTTCCAACACAAGCCGCGCAGCAGCCGTTTTCCCAACTCCCGGTGGCCCATAGACAATCACATGCTGAGGATTTGGCCCGCATAAAGCCGCCTTTAATGCTTTAATGCCGTCTTCCTGTCCGACGATATCTTTAAAGCTTTTGGGGCGGACCTTCTCAGATAATGGCTCGGACAAGCTGATAGCGCGCATTTTCCGAAGCTGCTCCATTTCCTTCTTTGATTCTTTATCTATCGTGACCTTTTGTGTCCTTTGATTTTTAAGCAAATTCCAAAAATACAAACCGATGATGATCCCAAAAAACAGCTGAATAAATAACGCGATCCCTGTCCAACTCATGGTGGTCCCTCCTGAAAAACAATTTATGTATCCAATTCATTCCTCTGATTGCTAGTATCTCCCATAAAAGACGGGAATAAACGTTTTTCCGGAAGAGTTGCATGCAAAAAAAACCTCCTGAGTGTTACCACTCAGGAGGTTTGTGCTTATCTTTATGCAGATGTTTTATCTTGGCTTACCTCAGTGCCATCTTTTAATAAGAGGCGAGGAGGCTCTCCGTGTGTCACAGTTGCCCCGGTAATTACACATTTTTCAATGTCATCACGAGAAGGCAGCTCAAACATCACATCAAGCATGATGCCTTCAATGATAGAACGGAGTCCGCGTGCTCCAGTCTTGCGTTCAATTGCTTTTTTAGCAATTTCAGAAAGCGCTTCTTCTTCAAACTCAAGCTCAACGTTGTCAAGCTCAAGCATTTTCTTGAATTGCTTAACAAGAGCGTTTTTCGGTTTTGTTAAGATCGCAACCAATGCTTCTTCGTCAAGCTTTTCAAGGCTTGCAATAACCGGAAGACGTCCGATAAATTCAGGAATTAACCCGAAACGGAGCAAATCTTCAGGAAGCACTTTTGAAAGAAGATCTTCTTTCTCAAGATCAGCAGCTTTATTGTCGGCACCGAATCCAATCACTTTTTGGCCTAAACGGCGTTTGATGATTTGTTCGATACCATCGAAAGCTCCGCCGCAAATGAACAAAATATTTGTTGTGTCAATTTGAATGAATTCTTGATGAGGATGCTTACGTCCACCTTGAGGCGGCACGCTTGCCACTGTACCCTCAAGAATTTTAAGCAATGCCTGCTGTACACCCTCACCTGACACATCACGTGTGATAGATGGGTTTTCAGATTTTCTAGCCACTTTATCGATTTCATCAATATAGATAATGCCTTTTTCGGCTTTTTCCACATCATAATCAGCAGCTTGGATGAGCTTCAAGAGAATATTCTCTACATCTTCACCCACGTATCCAGCTTCAGTCAAAGATGTAGCGTCCGCAATCGCAAACGGCACATTTAAAATGCGAGCCAATGTTTGCGCCAGAAGGGTTTTACCGCTTCCCGTAGGGCCGATTAATGAAATATTACTTTTTGAAAGCTCAACATCATCAACTTTGCTGTTAGAGTTAATGCGCTTATAGTGGTTATAAACAGCAACAGCAAGTGATTTCTTCGCTTGATCTTGGCCGATGACATATTCATTCAAAATTTCGCGAATTTCCTGAGGCTTTGGTACGTCTTTAAATTCTACTTCTTCTTCTGTTCCGAGTTCTTCCTCTACAATTTCAGTGCAGAGTTCGATACATTCGTCACATATATATACACCAGGTCCAGCTACAAGCTTACGAACCTGATCTTGTGTTTTTCCACAGAACGAGCATTTTAATTGTCCTTTTTCCTCGTTAAATTTAAACATTCTTTCACCCCTTAATCTTGTCTCACTTTTTCTTTTACCGGCAGAGCAAAAGAAAATGATTCTTGAAACGAACGAGTATGTATTGCATTTTACCATACTTTCCAAAAAGACGGTAACAATGTGTTTCTGACTTGCACATTCTATATGTATGACAAAAAACAGCCCTGCATTAACTATATTGCCCCAAGAAAAAGAGATAACTCATAATTGTACAAAACAAGGCACGAATGATTCGCGCCCTGTTTTATTAGTACTATTATTATGCACCATATTAACGGTTTTCTACAAGAAAATCAATTGCTTTGCGAACTTTTAAATCTTCTTTCATCGCGTCAGTAGAACCGATGGCTTGTTTAATATTTTCAACAGGCATGTTGTATGCTTCAGCCATTTTTGTAAGCTCAGCATCAACTTCCTCATCTGATACTTCAAGGTTTTCCGCTTTCGCAATCGCCTCAAGAGTCAGGTTAGATTTTACGCGTTTTTCAGCATCTTCTTTCATTTGCTCTTTAAGCGCAGCTTCATCTTGGCCTGAGAATTGAGTGTAAAGCTCAAGGTTCATGCCTTGCATTTGCAGACGCTGTTCGAATTCTTTCAGCATGCGGTCAAGCTCAGTGTCGACCATTGCTTGCGGAACATCGATTTCAGCATTTTCAGAAGCTTTCAGAACAAGCTCTTCACGCAATTTAGCGTCAGCTTCGTTTTCTTTTGCTTCTTCTAAACGTTTCTTTGTTTTTTCAGTTAATTCAGCAAGTGTTTCCACTTCTTCATCGATATCTTTTGCGAATTCATCGTCAAGCTCAGGAAGCTCTTTCGCTTTGATTTCGTGAATTTTCACTTTAAACACAGCTGGTTTGCCTGCAAGATCTTCAGCGTGGTACTCCTCAGGGAATGTCACTTCAACATCCTTCTCAGCACCTGCTTCAAGGCCGACTAATTGATCTTCGAAGCCAGGGATGAATGAACCAGAACCTACTTCTAGAGAGTAGTTTTCAGCTTTTCCGCCTTCGAAAGCTTCGCCGTCAACGAATCCTTCGAAATCAAGAACAACTGTGTTTCCTTCTTCAACAGCGCCTTCTTCTTTTACAACAAGTTCAGCTTGACGCTCTTGAAGAGCTTTTAGTTCGTTTTGAACATCTTCGTCAGTTACAGTTGTGTCGTCTTTTTCAATGCCCAGGCCTTTGTATTCGCCAAGCTTCACTTCAGGTTTTACTGTTACTTTCGCAGTGAAGATTAAGCTTTCGCCTTTTTCGATTTTTTCAACATCGATTTCAGGACGGTCTACAGGCTCGATTCCAGCTTCTTCAACCGCTTTAGGGTATTCTACAGGAAGAAGAATATCCAAAGCATCTTGGTAAAGAGCTTCTACGCCAAAGCGCTGTTCGAATAATCCGCGAGGAATTTTACCTTTACGGAATCCAGGAATTGAAACTTGTTTTACTACTTTTTTAAATGCATCATCAAGTGCTGTTTTAAACGTTTCAGCATCAACTTCAACCGTTAAAACGCCTTCGTTGCCTTCTTGTTTTTCCCATTTTACAGACATGTGTTTCCCTCCAAAAATCTATTCAGGTTGTGTCGGTCTTCCATTCTAAAGCAATCATTCGGCTTCGTCCAACAAAAACAAAGCTGCCAAAGATCAGAATCATTATGTATAGATGTTAATAATGAACTGCAAAGCCTGTCCAACCGTATTTCTTATAACCCGTTATACACAAATACAACCACTATATTATAACATAACACATAGCGCTTTCAACTATATGGCGCGATTTACAAATAAGAAATTTCTTCAATATCTTTTAACATTGCGCAAGCTTCATCGAGTTCTCTGTCGGTAAATTCATACATCATATGAAGTTCTTCTCTTTCAATTTCAATTCCGTGCATCTCGTAACCGACTTTATGCAGGGCAGCCGCCCAAAGGTCAGCCGACAGCAATTTCGGCTGGAACGGATATAAAACGTACAAATGTCTTCTCCACAATTCTTCTACTGCCGCATATAAGGTTGGATTTTCATTTCCAAGTGTCTCATCCAGCACCCTGAGAACACGGTGCAGAATCGGGGCGGCATCAGGCGGAACAATCTCAGACGGTTCAATTGTCAACGACTCGCCAAATTTACTAATGTGTACAGGTTTACTGTACTCATGCTCAGCTAACAGCATGACAATCATCGTTTTGATAATCGGATGGGCTGAGGGGTCTTGGAGGATTGTTTTGAGCAATCCTGTATACTTTGCTACGTTACGGTCTTTTAAGGAATGAATGAGATTCATTTGCTCCTCAGGGCTTGCCAGCACTTTCTCGGTGTCAATTGTATCCTCATATTCTTCGGCCCAAGCCTCGTCCTCACGATCCGGATCGGTCATTTTCCGGCTGAAATCCAGCAGCTTATAAAATTGCTCGGCACTTTCTGCCGGCAGCTGATTTTCTTCCAAAACGGCTTCAATGGTGCTTTTGACTTCTTCGTACTTTTTGAGCTGAATTAAGATGGTCATGTACACCTGCAAAACCGTAAAATAATGGCCATAACCTTCTTTGAGCATCTTCTCGCACACGCTTTCTGCCTCTTCCAGCTCGCCCAGCTCTAAAAAGCAGATGGCCATCCCTAAGTGAAGATCGGATTCAGTATCATCATATTTCATCGCTTCTGAAAACAGTTCAAGCGCTTCTTGATACTTTTTTTCCTTGAGTGATGACATCCCTTTTTCCACAAGGCGGTCTTTCAGATGAGGAAAAGGAATAATTTTTGCGTTTTTCTTGTCATGCGTCATACCTATATTCCTTTCAGGCATTTATTTTGTTCAAGTGTATCAACACCTGTGAACAAAAACAAGAAATGAAAGGTTTCACCAGGCAAAAAAAGCCGCCGGACAAATACCGGCCGCTTTTTCAGGCTTGAAGCCAAGAGCTTCTTTGTGATTCAAATTGCTTGATTTCATCTTCCAGCAGCAGCGTTAATGAAATTTCATCATATCCGTTGATCAGCATCTCTTTCCAATGCGGATCAACTTCAAATGAAATTTGATTGCCTTCACTGTCATGAATCAGCTGCTTTTCAAGGTCAACAGTCATTTGCAATGACTGGTTTTCATACTGGCCGACAAGCTGTTTCCAATTGTCATATGGCATGCGGATCGGAAGCATGCCGTTTTTAAAGCAGTTCTGATGGAAAATATCAGCGAATGACGGCGCAATGATAATTTTAAACCCATAATCATCAAGTGCCCACGGAGCGTGTTCACGCGATGACCCGCAGCCGAAGTTTTCTCCTGCTATTAAAATGGAAGCTCCTTGATAAACAGGCTGGTTTAATTCAAATTCAGGGTTCGGTTCACCATTCGCATCATATCTCCAGTCAAAGAATGCAAAACGTCCGTAGCCTGTTCTTTCAATCCTCTTCAAAAATTGCTTAGGAATAATCTGGTCTGTATCCACATTGATCCGATTTAATACGGCTGCTTTCCCCGTATGTGATTTCAAAGGTTCCATCTCGCGCACTCCTTACACAACTGTTTTTTCCTGATAAAACTTTCTGACATCAACGAAGTGTCCGTGAATGGCAGCCATCGCAGCCATTGCCGGGCTGACGAGATGTGTTCTTGCACCTTTTCCTTGTCTGCCCTCGAAGTTGCGGTTAGAGGTTGATGCGCAGCGCTCTCCCTCAGGAACAACATCATTATTCATACTCAAACACATGCTGCAGCCTGACTCTCTCCATTCAAATCCAGCTTCCAAGAAAATCTGGTCAAGCCCTTCTTTTTCAGCCTGAAGCTTCACGCTTTGGGATCCGGGCACGACGATGGCTCTTACGCTGTCAGCTACCTTCTTCCCTTTGATCATGTCAGCAGCCTGTCGAAGGTCAGTCATGCGGGAATTTGTGCAGGAACCGATAAATACGTGCTCCACTTTAATGTCTTCAATTTTCTGGTGAGGAGTCAGTCCCATATATTCATAAGCGCGAATCGCTTCTTTTTTATCGTCTTCTGCAGAAAAGCTTTCCGGCGAAGGAACTTCAGAATCGACAGGAAGAACCATTCCCGGGTTAATGCCCCATGTCACCATAGGAGAAATTTTGTTGCCGTCAAGGACGATAGATTTATCGTAAACAGCGCCCGGGTCTGTGCGCAGCGCCTTCCATTCCTCTACGGCCTTGTCAAATTCTTCGCCTTTTGGCGTGTACTTGCGATTTTTGCAATATTCAAACGTCACCTCGTCAGGTGCAATCAAACCTGCTCTTGCTCCTGCTTCAATTGACATGTTACAAACAGTCATTCGTTCATCCATCGTCATATTTCTAAATACTTCCCCAGTGTACTCAATGACGTAGCCTGTGCCGAATTTCACACCGTATTTGCCGATGACAGCAAGAATGACATCCTTTGCCGTCACCCCTTTTTGAAGCGTTCCATCTACGCGCACTTCCAGTGTTTTTGGACGCTGCTGCCAAAGTGTCTGTGTGGAAAGGACATGTTCAACTTCACTCGTCCCGATTCCAAATGCAAGAGCGCCGAAAGCGCCATGTGTTGATGTATGACTGTCACCGCACACAATCGTTTTCCCTGGAAGCGTTAAGCCCAGTTCAGGGCCGACGACATGGACAATCCCTTGATCCACGCTGTGAAGATCGGCAAGGCGCACGCCAAATTCCTCACAGTTTCTTTCAAGCGCCGTTACTTGGCGTTTCGCAACTTCATCCTTTATCTCAAAACGATTGACAGTCGGAATGTTGTGGTCCATTGTCGCAAATGTGTTTTGGGGTCTTCTGACCTTTCTTCCCTTTTGTCTCAAGCCTTCAAATGCCTGAGGAGATGTCACCTCATGAATGAGGTGCAAATCAATATAGAGAAGATCCGGCTTTCCCTCACCATGTTTTACAATATGCTGATCCCAAATCTTTTCGATGATTGTTCGAGGCATCATCTTTTATTTCCTCCCCCTACCTAGAGCTAAGACCGCTTAACGTAAGCTGTCACACATTAGAAATTGTATTTTCACTCATGATTGCTGCCTTAACTTCCTCTGTAATGGCTTGAGTGCTGCTGAACTCTTCACCCCGTGCCAAGTCTCTTGTTCTTTTTCCGGAAGCCAAGACTTTGTTTACCGCATCTTCTACAGCTTTCGCTTCCTCTTCAAGCCCGAAAGATGTTCTCAAAAGCATTGCCGCTGACAATATGGCTGCGAACGGATTTGCCATCCCTTTACCGGCAATATCAGGCGCGGAGCCATGAACAGGTTCAAACAGATGAAGACCAGAGCTTGATAGGCTGGCTGACGGGAGCATTCCGAGCGAGCCTGTAAGCATGGACGCTTCATCGCTTAAGATATCACCGAACATATTTTCAGTCACCACGACATCAAATTGATTCGGTGCATAAATTAGCTGCATGGCCGCGTTATCCACAAGCATGTGCTCAAGCTT
This sequence comes from Bacillus sp. SN32, assembly GCF_002837495.1. NCBI lineage: Bacteria > Bacillati > Bacillota > Bacilli > Caryophanales > Bacillaceae > Bacillus > Bacillus sp. SN32. Next base: position 180,832 of record NZ_PJCT01000003.1, read on the forward strand.
CACATCAGGAAACTCTTGTGCAACGTCCTCAGCCACTTCACGCCACAGCCGGCTTGATTCAAGAACATTCGCTTTATCTACAGAGGTCACTTTGCCTTTTCTGGCTGCCGCCATTTTAAAGCCCTCTCTGATCACTCGTTCAATTTCCGTTCGCTTATAAAACAGTGTATCTACTGCTTCCTGCTCACCTTCAGTGTTTACATAGCGTTTGCTCGGCTGGCCGAAATACAAGCCGCCTGTGAGCTCACGAACGATAACGAAATCAACATTATCTATATATTCTTTTTTCAAAGGCGAAGCGTCAGAAAGGCTTTCAAATACCTTCACAGGCCGCAAATTCGCAAACAAATCAAGCTGTTTTCTGATGCTGAGCAGCCCTTTTTCCGGTCTCAGTTCCGAAGGATTTTGATCCCATTTCGGTCCGCCGACAGCGCCAAGCAATATCGCGTCTGCATTTTTACAAGCAGCAACGGTTTCCTCCGGGAGGGGGTTATGATGTTCATCAATAGCCGCCCCTCCAATCAGGCCATATTCAAATTCAAATTCATGGTTAAAGCGTTCGGCAACACTTTTCAGTACGTCTGTCGCTGATTCTAATACTTCAGGGCCGATCCCGTCTCCGGGCAATAGAGCAATACGTTTCTTCAAGTTAACCGTTCTCCTTTCTTTTATGATCCGACAGCTGTGTGGTTTTTCAATCCGCTCATATTCGACTGGAAAACCAATTGACGGTTTACTGCGTTCAAATAGGCTTTCGCTGATGCTTCTAATACGTCTTGCGCTATGCCCCGCCCTGCTGATTCTTTTCCGTTCACCAAAACTCTTACATACACCTGGGCAAATGCATCTTCGCCTTTTCTGTTAGACTGAATGCGGTAGTCTAAGAGCTCCACGTCCTTATCGATGCAGCGCTCAAGCGTATTGTAGATTGCTTCCACGCTTCCAGCTCCAGTTGCAGCTTCCTGAATAAGCTCTGCGTTTTCTTGATTTTTCAAAGAAAGAGTAGCCGTAGGGACCTGACTTGTTCCGTAATGTACTTGCAGAGAAAGAAATTCATACCCAATCTTGCGATCTGTTACTTTTTCTTCTAAAATAAGAGAAACAAGATCCTCATCAGTGATTTCTTTTTTCTTCTCAGTCAACTCTTTGAACATCGTAAAGAATTTATTAATCTCTTCACTGTCAAATTGGAATCCTAAAGCAGTCAGCCGGTCTTTAAATGCGTGGCGTCCGGAATGTTTACCTAGGACAAGCGCATCTGCGGTTACGCCGACAAGCTCCGGTGAAATAATTTCATAAGTCGATTTTTCCTTTAAAAAGCCGTCCTGATGGATGCCTGATTCATGAGCAAATGCATTATCTCCAACAACCGCTTTGTTGCGCGGGACAGCCATGCCTGTCAGTTTGCTTACTAAATCACTTGTTCTCTTAATCTCGTTCAGAGTAATACCTGTTTCGACTTGGTAGAAATCTTTTCTGGTATGGAGGGCTACGGCAATTTCCTCTAGTGCCGCATTTCCGGCTCTTTCACCGATCCCGTTCACAGCGCATTCGATTTGATCAGCGCCATTTTCAATCGCAGCAAGAGAGTTTGCGACTGCCATTCCCAAATCATCATGACAGTGGGCTGAAAGCTTTGCTTTGTGAATGTTCGGAACGTTTTCCTTCATATATTTAAAGATATTTCCGTATTCCGCTGGGGCCAGGTAGCCGACAGTGTCCGGAAGATTGATAACACTGGCGCCTGCGTCAATCACTTTTTCGACGATTTCTGCTAGAAACGGCAGTTCAGTGCGGCAGGCATCTTCCGCTGACCATTGCACAATCGGAAAACGTTCTTTTGCGTATGTCACCATTTCAACCGCTCTTTCAATGACTTGCTCACGTGTCATTTTCAGCTTGTGCTTCAAATGAATGTCCGATGTGGCGATAAAAACATGAATTCTCGGGTGAGAACCTTCTTTTAACGCTTCCCAAGCAGCATCAATATCACCTTTTACACAACGGGCCAGACCAGTTACTGAACAATTTTTAATGGTTCTTGCGATTTCCTGAACAGCTAAAAAGTCACCTCGGGACGAAGCGGGAAATCCCGCTTCAATGATATCTGCCCCGAGTCTTTCGAGCTGCTTAGCTATGGCAAGTTTCTCCTGTGTATTTAAGTTCACTCCAGGGGACTGTTCACCATCACGAAGCGTCGTATCGAAAAAATTAATTTTGCGCAACGGAGACCACCGCTTCCTTCTTCTTGCCTTGTTTCACAAACGGCATCATTTCACGAAGCTTTCTTCCCACTACTTCGATTTGATGTTCGTTCTCGCTTGCATTGATAGCGTTGAAACGAGGACGGTTTACTTGGTTTTCGACGATCCACTCTTTTGCGAATGTTCCGTTTTGGATATCTTTTAATACTTCTTTCATAGATTCTTTTACTTTAGCGTCCACAACGCGAGGGCCTGATACGAAATCTCCCCACTGTGCTGTGTCAGAGATTGAATATCTCATTCCTGCAAGTCCTTCTTCGTACATAAGGTCTACGATTAATTTCAGCTCATGAAGGCACTCGAAGTATGCAAGTTCAGGCTGATAACCTGCTTCAGTTAATGTTTCAAATCCGGCTTTGACAAGCGCGCTTAATCCGCCGCAAAGAACTGCTTGCTCACCGAACAAATCTGTTTCTGTTTCTTCTTTAAATGTCGTTTCTAATACGCCCGCTCTTGCGCCGCCGATTCCTTTAGCATAAGCGAGGGCTTTGTCTCTTGCTTCTCCAGTCACATCTTGATAGATTGCGAACAATGCAGGTACGCCAGCTCCTTGCTCATATGTTCTTCTTACCAAGTGTCCCGGGCCTTTAGGGGCCACTAAGAATACATCTACATCCGCCGGAGGAACAATTTGATGGAAATGCACGTTAAATCCATGAGCGAATACTAATGATTTTCCTGCTGTCAATTCATCTTTGATTTCAGCTTCGTAGACTTTTTGCTGCTGCTCATCCGGAAGCAGAACCATGATGATTTCGGCTTGGGCTGCCGCTTCTTTTACTGAAAATACTTTATGTCCGTCTTCTTGGGCTTGAGTGAAAGATTTTCCTTGTCTAACACCGACGATCACGTCTACTCCGCTTTCTTTAAGGTTCAGAGCATGTGCGTGGCCTTGCGAACCGTACCCGATAACCGCTACTGTTTTTCCAGCCAATACGTTCTCTTTGATATCACCGTTATAATATACTTTTACCATTTCAATCTCTCCCTTGTTATGTTTTATACAATAGATATTGTTTTATTGGATGACGCCTTTTGCTGGGTACCCCTCGCAAAAGCCGTTGTACCTGTTCTCGCGATTTCTTTAATGCCATAAGGTTTCAATAACTCAATAAGCGCTTCAATTTTGTTAGATTCACCTGTCACCTGAACAACGATGCTGTCTCTGCTGACATCAACGACAGAGGCTCTAAACGGTTCTATGATTCCATTAATCTCTGTTCTCGTTGAAGGCGCGGAGACAACCTTGATTAAGGCCAGCTCCCTCTGGACAATCGATTGATTTGTGATGTCTGTGACTTTCAGCACATCAATCTGTTTGTTGAGCTGTTTCGTTAACTGTTCAACATCATTTTCTCCTTCAACGTGAACGACGAAGGTGATTCTGGAAACGCCGGCTGTTTCTGTGTGTCCAACTGTAATGCTTTCAATGTTGTAATGCCTTTTTGTGAATAGACCGGTGATCCGGTTTAACACTCCGGAGCGGTTCACCACAGTCAATGTGATAATTCTTTTCAAGGTTTCACCCCCACCATTTCATGCAGCCCTTTCCCCGGAGCCACCATCGGGAATACTTTTTCTTCGCTGGCAACCCGCACGTCAATGACAACAGGTTCTCTTGATGTTAATGCCTCTTCCAGCTTTACCTTTGCTTCCGCTTCTGATGAAATTCTGATGCCTTTAATGCCGTATGCTTCGGACAATTTAACGAAGTCAGGCTGAGAAGCGAATTTAGATTCTGAATAACGTTCTTCATAGAAAATTTCCTGCCACTGTCTGACCATTCCGAGACAAGCGTTATTTAAAATCACTACCTTGACCGGAAGATTTAATTCGCGAATAACATCGAGTTCTTGAAGCGTCATTTGGAAACCGCCGTCTCCGACAACCGCGACAACAGTAGCATCTTTTTCGGCCAGCTGTGCGCCGATCGCCGCCGGAAGACCGAATCCCATCGTTCCAAGTCCGCCTGACGTGACCCATTTATCTGCTTTTTGGAACGGATAAAATTGCGCTGACCACATTTGATGCTGGCCTACATCCGTTGCGACAATGGCCTCTCCTTTTGTAAATTGATGAATATATTCAATCAATTTCTGAGGTTTAAAACCTTCTTCTTCATTATCTACATACCAGAGCGGATACTCTTCTTTCCATTCGGCGAGCTGTTTTTTCCATTCGCTTGAATCGCTTTGTTTGCCGTCTTGTTTGATCAGCTCCTGCAGGACAATTTTGCTGTCTCCGACTACAGGAATCTGTGTTTTCATGATTTTTCCGATTTCAGCTGGATCAATATCGATGTGAGCAATCTTTGCGTTTCTGGCAAAGTGTTTCAGGTTTCCTGTGACACGGTCATCAAAACGGGCGCCGATACTGATTAATAGATCACATTCATGAAGGGCCATATTGGCTGTATAAGTACCGTGCATCCCCGCCATCCCCAGGAAAAGCGGATGGTCAGCCGGGAAGCCTCCGAGTCCCAAAAGGGTGTGTGCCACAGGGATTTGCTGCTGTTCAGCATAATTTTTTAATTCTTCTGACGCTTTTCCGTGCAGTACGCCCGCACCCGCCAGGATCACCGGTTTTTTCGCACTGCTCACGGCTTCCACAAGCTTGCGGATCTGCAAATAATTCGGCTCTGTTGTCGGCTGGTATCCCGGGAGATTCATCTCATGATCGTAGCTGAATTCTCCTTCAATTGTTGCTACATCTTTCGGAATATCAATCAATACAGGTCCGGGTCTTCCAGTTGTTGCAATATGGAACGCTTCTTTAATGATGCGCGGCAGATCTTCCGGCTGGCGAACCTGGTAGCTGTGTTTTGTTACTGGCATCGTAATCCCTAAAATGTCTGCTTCCTGAAATGCATCGCTCCCGATTACAGAGGTTGCTACCTGCCCTGTAAAGACAACTAACGGCAATGAATCAATCATGGCATCAGCAAGGCCTGTAACAAGGTTTGTCGCTCCCGGCCCTGACGTGGCAATGACGACACCCGGTTTTCCGGAGACTCTTGCGTATCCCTCCGCTGCATGAATTGCTCCTTGTTCGTGACGGGGAAGGATATGTACCAACCCTGAATTGTATAGCTTATCGTAAATCGGAAGCACAGCCCCGCCCGGATAACCGAAGATCATTTCTACTTTCTCTTTTTTTAATGATTCAATCAGCATTAATGCTCCGCTCATCGTCTGTGTACATTTGGCAGATGCTGAATCTACCTGTACATTAGTCCCCATTTTAGTTCCTCCTTTTGGATTTTCATCCTTTAAAGATCATCTTTTCACTAGCTAGATAGCTGATTATTCAATAAAAAAAGCCCTTCCGCCCACAATCAGCCGCGCAGTAACTGCGATAGCTAAAAGGGGCGAAAAGGCTTTTCTTTCCGCGGTACCACCCTTGTTTACGGCCTGTTAATCGGCCGTCTCATGGATATTTCTATCCGCTTTAGTAACGAGTGAATCAAGTTCACCCGGCCAAGTCCTACTGTCATTTCAGACTGGCACTCTGAGGCGAGTTCACCTTGTAAAGCTTCGCCGGTTCTCAGCTAACCCGGTTCTCTGTGGAAAGCTTTATCAAGGCTACTTATCCTCATCTGCGCTTTTCATATTCAGCCTTCGGAACGGCTTTCCAGCTGTTCAAGAAGGTCGTTCGTTTTTCATTTTTTTAGAATCATACTGCGATGATTTTCGCTTGTGAAGCTTGCGTTTATCTTTTGTTGAACTCATATTACGCCGCTTTGGACGCAGTGTCAACAGCATTTTTTAAAATTATTAGACAATTTTGATTAATCAATCTATATTGTATACGCTTTCATTATTGGTACAAAAGGAATTGCAAATGTTAAAAGTTTTTATAATTTTTTTATTAATCTATCAAGAATACACCAGAATTATTTAATTTTATATAAACATGTAAGATTTTATAACACGCTATGGTTCGTATATGGATTGAGTCTGACAGATCATCTTGCAATCCATTTCAATTTCGGATAGGCACCCCTATTATTCCCCGGCATACATTAATGGTATCTTGCAAAGAAAAGGTGATACGATGAATAAATCATTAGCAGACATGCAAGGATTCCCTGCAGGCTTTCCAAGCTTCCCGAGCTTTCCGCAGCAGTACTATCCTGCTGTCCCTTCCTTTTACCAGCAAAGCCATCAGCCATTTGGAGGCTACGGATACGGACAGCCGTTCAGCCAGGCATATAGCCCGTTAACCACTCCCTCTGCTATGTACTCCTCTTATCCATACACTTCAGATTTTTTCGGGCAGCAATTTTCAGGCACTGGCTTCAGCGGCCATAGCGGCGGGTTCAGTATTCCGGCGACACATGTCGGCGGTTTTAGCGGAACAGCCGGTGTGCATGGAGGCTTTAGATATTAAAGAAAACTGCAAGGGCCGAACAACGATTTCGGCCTCTTTTTTGCTTTCAAGCATCTTTTGCAGCTCATACATTCCAAAAAGGCTTCAATACTGTCAGATTATCTGTCTTTATAGTTGGAAACAGGATCGAATATGATTAAGATGAATGTTTGAGGAGGAATAAAATGTATATAAAACTAGATGATTTAACTGGTCATCAGGTGGTTTCACTGGTGAATGAGCATTTACATAGCATGACGCTTATGTCCCCGCCGGAAAGCATCCATGCCTTAGGTTTAGAGAAACTAAGAGGCCCTGGAATAACATTTTGGAGTGCATGGGAGGGTGATGAGCTAGCCGGTTGCGGAGCGCTAAAAGAACTGGACAGCCGGCACGGAGAAATCAAATCAATGCGAACAGCTGCATCACATTTAAGAAAAGGCGTTGCCAAACAAATTCTCCAGCATATCATTGAAGAAGCTGGAAAGCGAGGCTATGAGCGGTTAAGCTTAGAAACGGGTTCAATGGCTTCATTTGAGCCAGCAAGAAAGTTGTATGAAAGCTTCGGTTTTCAGTACTGTGAACCGTTTGCAGACTATGTTGAAGATCCAAACAGTGTGTTTATGACGAAGGAATTGTGAGACGGCTTTATAAGGATAGATAAGTACAGAGGAAGGTCTGTCTTATCTATCTTTTTTTATATTCACACATTTTTCACCTTTATGATACACGCAATGTTTTCAATTTTGTTTAATTCAAAGAACAGCGGGAATTACAAACGACATGAACGATATCATGCAAATTCATAAAGGAGGAGATTGATATGAAAAGCATAGTTGGTGTATATGAAACTCCGCAGGAAACCATCGCAGCGATTGAAGGCTTACTCACAAAAGGCTATGATTCTGATGACATTTCTGTTGTGACAAGCCGGCGAGATACAGATTATTTGGAGTCACGTACAGGAACAGAAGTCAATCAAGCTATCGATGCACATCAGGACGAATCTGAATCTTTTTTCGATAAACTGAAAGATTATTTCACAATGGATGATACTGCTACACACAGCAAAGCATTATCCGATTTGGATATTAAAACTGATGAAATAGACAAGTATCAAGAAGATTTGGATGACGGAAAACTTCTGGTAGCCGTCGATACAGATGCAGATGTAAATGCTCCTATTGATAACGGCAATGCCCTTTCAGGCGGCTTTTCAAGCACAAATGAAATGGCGGATTATACAACGAAAGAAGAAAAAACGATGCCGCTCCGGGAAGAACAGCTGAAGGTCGATAAGGAAGACGTTCAAACCGGCGAAGTAGAGATAGGAAAAGAAGTGAAAACAGAAAAAAGAGATATGGACATTCCGGTGAGACATGATGAAATTTATGTCGAACGCCGTCCAGTGGATGAAAATAAAACAGACGCTGCTCCCGTCAACGATTCGGAAGAGATCAGAGTTCCAATCGTTGAGGAAAAGCTGGAAGTGACTAAAAAACCGGTTGTCACTGATGAAGTGGTTGTCGGCAAACGCACCGTTGAAGAAAATGAACATATTTCTGAAACTGTGAAAAAAGAAGAACCTCGTCTGAATAAAGAAGGAAAAGTTGACGGCTTGGATGATGATCCGTTAAATAACAAATGAAAATCATAGACCGACAACAAAAAACCTCAAATCCAATTAGGATTTGAGGTTTTTCTTTTGGTACGTCCCAGGAGAGATTCGAACTCCCGACCGACGGCTTAGAAGGCCGTTGCTCTATCCAGCTGAGCTACTGGGACACGTTTTGTTTTTTTGTTTTTCGCTTTAACTATCAGCGACAAGATTTATTATATATGGGATGCAATAATAAGTCAACGGTTTTTTAGAATTTTTTTCATGAGGAAGAAAATTTTCTTCCTCATGACATTTTCATAGTGTGACTCGATTTTGCAGATCCTCAATTTCATTGCCTGCTTGGTCGTAAAAACGGACTGTCGCAGCATCATTTTCTAATGTCAGTATAGCATAGCTTTCTGTCCTGCGCACCCTCGGAAGCCGGATGCTGCCTGGGTTAATCATCAGTTTTCCGCGCAGCACTTCGCTTCCCGCGATGTGCGAATGCCCGAAGCAGATAACATCCGCTCCAAGCTCCTCTGCACGATAGTATACGTTTAACAAGGTCTGTTTTATACCGTGAAGGTGACCGTGTGTGACCAGTATTTTTCTTGAGCCGGCATTCAGAAGAAGCTCGTCCTTAAAATCGCCGGCAAAATCGCAATTGCCTTTTACAACCGCATAAGGCTCCAATGCAGGATGCCTCGTTTCAAGCTCAGAGTCCCCGCAATGAATCATGAGATCAACTTCTGCCTCATGCCGTTTCGCAATGGTTTGGAGTTCTTCTTCAAGCCCATGGCTGTCACTGATAATCAGCACGTTCATGTACAAGCTTCCTCCTTATGCCTCCAAAAGCTTAGACAGCTTTTTAAGCGCGTCAGCCCTATGGCTGATTTTATTTTTTTCATCACTTGTCAGTTCAGCCATTGTCTTATCTTTATCTTTCACGATAAAAATTGGGTCATAGCCAAAGCCATATTCTCCTCTCGGTTCTTCAGCAATATACCCTTCAACATGGCCTTCGACTGTTTTTGTTTCCTCTCCGGGAATACTCACGGCCAGTGCGCAGCGGAAACGGGCGGTGCGCTGTTCTTTTTCGATACCTTTCAGCTCGCTGAGCACTTTTTCGATATTTGCCTGGTCGTCTTTCTGTTCCCCTGCATAGCGGGCTGAATAAACCCCGGGCCTGCCGCCAAGATTATCGATGGATAGACCGGAGTCGTCCGCAATCACCATTTTGTTCACTGCTTTGGCAACAGCTTCCGCTTTCAGAATGGCATTTTCTTCAAATGTATGGCCTGTTTCTTCAATTTCTTCTGTGAATCCAATTTCAGCTAAAGATTTGACATCATAGCCTCTTGGCTCAAGAATTTCTTTGAATTCCTTCACTTTTCCCGGATTATGTGTCGCAATAATTGCTTCTTTCATGATGATCAAGCCTTTCTGTCTTTATTTCAGTTCTGGCAGAGAATCACCCAGCACTTCTTTTTGCTTGTCAATCAGCTCTTGAATTCCTTTTTCCGCAAGACCCAGAAGACCGTTCAGATCCTCTCTTGAAAAAGTCGCCTCTTCCCCGGTTCCCTGCAGTTCCACAAAACGGCCGCTGCCTGTCATGATGACATTCATGTCAACTTCAGCCGAGGAATCTTCTTCATAATTTAAATCTAACAAAATTCCCTGTTCCTTATCAATTCCAACAGAGATTGCAGCAAGAAAATCAGTGATCGGATTTGTCTTGATTGTTCCTGCTTTGATCAGCTTGCCAATCGCAATCGCCATAGCAAGAAATGCGCCTGTAATGGAAGCTGTTCTAGTTCCTCCATCAGCTTGAATGACATCACAGTCAATCCAAATCGTCCGTTCACCAAGCTTTTCCAGATCTACAACAGCTCGAAGCGCTCGGCCGATCAGGCGTTGGATCTCCATTGTTCTGCCGGAAATTTTCCCCTTAGAAGATTCTCTGATTGTTCTTTGGTTTGTTGCCCGCGGCAGCATGCTGTACTCTGCTGTAATCCAGCCTTTCCCTCCGCCCCGCAAAAACGGCGGTACGCGGTCCTCAACAGACGCGTTGCAGATTACCTTTGTATTCCCTGCTGTTATTAGAACAGAACCTTCCGGATGGCTGATAAAATCCAAATCGAATGTGATTGGACGCAGCTCATCGTGTTGTCTTCCGTCATGTCTCATGTTTTACCTCCGATTGTATGTACATAAACCATTTTTGTCCCGGAATTGAATAAAGAAAGAGGCAGCCGGAACGCTAACCTCTTTCTTTCTAGTATATCAAAAATCCCAATTTAAAAACTACCCGTATTCACTTGAGAAGGTCTGGAGACCGGTTCTGTGAGCTTTTCGCCTTTTTCATTTACAAGCTCTGATTTTCCGTTCACTTTAACAGAGACGCTTTTTACATCCGGCTGCTCCGTTAACGTCAGCACAATGCTGTTCAGCACTTCTGAAGAAATCATTTTCGTCTTCTCATCGGCGCTGCCGAATATAGATTGATTGAAATCCAACGTCACGCGCCCGTCTTTGATTTTCGGTTTGCTGACCAGCTTTACATCTTCACTGAAGTCTGTTAACAGCCCGCTCACCTTGCTTGGCCCTTTAGCCAATTCATTGATGGCTGCCGTGATGTCGTCTTTTTCCGAATTGTCGATTCGTTTGGTCACCGGCACGTAGTATTCACTGTCTTCGTTTTCCGCCAAGTAGTAGACTGTCAGCGGATGGGTAGCAGTGAGATCATTTACACCGGCTGTTTCCAAATTAATGCCGTCTTTGCGGCTTAAATCATCTGAGATCGGCGTCCCTCCTACAGGCATCTCCTTCAGTTCATGCCCGTTTATTCTCAGCTTCACTTTATCTATCGAACTAAATTGCGTCAGCGTCCACGTCACAGATTGAACGATTTTCTGTTCGTCTTCTTTCTTATAATTTTTGAACTCATTAGAGAAATCAGCTATCGCGGTTCCATCTTTTTTGATGTCAACGTTAACGGTGGTGTCAGCCGGCAATACAGCTCTGAAGCCATTCGGAAGAATTTCAGACACAGGCCCGCCCTGTACGAGGTATTCAAGCGCCTGCTTAGCCGTGCTCTCACTTTTAGGGAGAGGCAGCGTTTGCGCAACAACATACCCGTTTTTATCAATGAGATAAAGCTCCCTCATGACAGTAGATGAGGCTTGATCCGCTTTTGCGGTATCGCTTTTTTCACTTTCTGTTTTTTTGGCTGCTGTTGTATTTGAATTGGCACCCGCTTCATCGTTCACGAATGTAACGTCTTGAGGCGGATCAATTTCCTCGGCTGCCTTATCAGATTGAAACAAACCGCATCCGGATAAAAGCAAGGCAGAGGTGAGACAAGTGGCACCAATGACTGCAGGTCCTTTTTTCAGCATACTTTTCCCTCCTAAGGATGTTTGTACTATTATGTATACGAGCCTCTTTAGGAAATAGACCGAAGAATTCCGGCAAAACAGAAAAAAACCCGCAACATACCGTTGCGGGGAAAACTATCTTCTAATCGGTTCTTGCAGTGAGATGCATTCCACATGGCCCACCTCATGGCCAAACCAATCGTCTGCGATTTTCGCAAACTGATCACGCGCTCCTGTTGTCAAGAACTGATGATCAGGGGCATTCGCAGACTGGTTCAGCAGCCCTTTATACGAGAGAATCGTGCTGACTTCCCGGGCTGTTTCATCGCCGGACGAAATAATGTTCACGTGTTCTCCCATATATCTTTGAATGGCTTCTTTTAAAATGGGATAGTGGGTGCAGCCTAAAATCAGCGAATCAATCGATGTATCTTTTAACGGATACAACGAGGTTTTGACAATCTCGTCTGCTGTTTTGTCGAGAAACTTCCCGCTTTCCACAAAAGGCACAAGCAACGGGCAAGCAAGGTTTTCAACCTTCAGATCAGGATTTAATGCCAAAAGCGCCTCTTCGTATGCATTGCTCTTAATCGTATTCTCTGTGCCGATGACACCGATATGCTGATTATCCGTCACTTTTATCGCTGCTCTCGCACCAGGCTGGATCACTCCGACCACCGGTATACCGACGCTTCGCTGGATGTCATCCAATGCGATCGCTGTTGCTGTATTACAGGCGATCACGAGCATTTTGATGTGGTGGTTTTCGAGTAAATAATTCGTCAGCTCCCACGTATATTGAAGCACCTCTTCTTCAGGGCGCGGCCCATAAGGACACCGTTTCGTATCCCCGACGTAGATAATATTTTCTTTAGGTAGCTGTCTCATGATTTCCTTCGCAACGGTTAAACCGCCAACCCCGGAATCAATGACTCCTATTGGTTGTTCCAACAAAATCGCCTCATTTTCTCTTCATTTCATGCTGCAGTTTCATCAAAGATTTTTCGAAGATGGCTATTTCTTCATCTGTAAACGATTCGAACATATCACGCAGATATTCCTGTCTTTTTGTAATGACCTCTTGGATAATCCGTTCTCCTTCAGGCAGCAGATGTATCCGGACAACACGTCTGTCCGCCGGGTCCTTGACCCGCTCAACAAGCTCATTTTTTTGCATGCGGTCGATTAAGTCCGTTGTCGTGCTGCATGCCAGATACATTTTGCCCGATAATTCACCGATTGTCATATCTCCTAATTCATAAAGCCATTGCAAGCCGACAAATTGCGGCGGCGTAATCGCATATTGATTAAGGATTTCTCGTCCTTTTTGCTTAATGATCGCGGCAATGTGGCGGAGTGACTTTTCAATATCCGCAACATGCTCCAAAGGTTTTGATGTCATTTGTCCATCCCTCACTCAAGGATCTCTTACGCACAAAAGCGTTCCGTGTCTATTTTCCTTCTTTTTTGAAGAAAATGCAAGACTCGCAGGAGAGAAATAGAGGACTTTAGTCAAACAACATCAAGAAATAAAATTTATTTTATGACTTGCCTACGTTTTGCACAGCATTCCAAATTTGGTTTCGAATGTTCCAAACAAACAGCAATAACCGGCTCCTTCCTAAAAGAAGGAATACCGGCAAGGATTAAAGCTCTAGCTCACCCATTCTAAGAAGCTCAACAACGGCTTGCGAACGCCCTTTCACACCCAATTTCTGCATGGCATTTGAAATATGGTTTCGAACGGTTTTCTCACTGATAAATAGCTCGCTTGCAATCTCCTTTGTTGTCTTATCTTGAACGAGCAATTCGAACACTTCTCTTTCTCTTTTCGTTAGCAGCGGCTTCGATTGAAATTCTTTCTCCTTCAAGTATTGTAACCCTCCTTGCTAAGGTGAGAGCGAATCAGAAACGAATGGGTTTTGATATAGTCGAGATATCATATGTAAGAAGGGCGCAGGAGGTGACGTTTACAAGATAATTAGTTTATCGTGTATGAAGAAGCGTTTCTTTCTCCTCATCCGTCCAGCTGACAGCCTTGCCGCTTTCCTTTGAGACTTGAACCATCACGACTGCCCCGGTGAAGCAGGGCTCGCCTTCGCGGTTCTCTCCGAGATAGTGCAAGGTAAGAGATGAACTGCCGACTGCGCTTGTTTTCACATAGATGCGCAACTCTTCATAAGGCATGACTTGGCGCAAATAATCGCATTGCTGGCTTGCCACGACTGTCATGGTCTGTTTGTTTTCACTCATCATATTCAGCTTTTTAAAATAAGAAATCCGCGCCTCCTCAAAATATATAAAAGGGGTTACATTATTCATATGCCCAAACATGTCTGTCTCGGAAAATCTTACGGATACCTCATTGAAAAAAGAAAAGGATGTTTTCCATTCTTGAAACGGCATATCAATATAAGCGGGAAGCTTCATCTTTTTTCATCTCCTTATTGTTTAAAAAAACCTCTCCCATGCGGAAGAGGTTTTTTCTTCTTATACTCTGTCGCTTCCGAAGAAATTGCGGAACGCTTGTAAGTTTGTATCTCTATTCAAGGCTGCAATCGAAGTGGTAAGCGGAATCCCCTTCGGACAGGATTGAACACAGTTTTGCGAGTTGCCGCAATCTGCAAGGCCGCCTTCATCCATTAATGCTTCTAATCGTTCAGATTTATTCATGGCGCCTGTCGGATGCGCGTTAAACAGGCGGACTTGCGACATCGGTGCAGGCCCCATGAACTTCGATTTGCTGTTCACATTCGGGCAAGCTTCGAGGCAGACGCCGCATGTCATGCATTTTGATAATTCATATGCCCATTGACGGCGTTTTTCCGGCATTCTCGGCCCCGGTCCTAAATCGTACGTACCGTCAATCGGTATCCATGCTTTTACTTTTTTCAATGAATCAAACATTCTGCTGCGATCAACCTGCAAATCACGAACGACTGGGAATGTTTTCATTGGTTTTAAACGGATCGGCTGTTCAAGCTGGTCGATAAGCGCCGTACAAGACTGGCGGGGTTTTCCGTTTATGACCATTGAACATGCGCCGCATACTTCCTCAAGACAGTTCATATCCCATGTGACAGGGGTTGTCTTCTCACCTTTGACATTAACCGGATTCCGGCGGATTTCCATCAGAGCGGAAATGACGTTCAGATTCGGGCGGTATGGAATCTCAAATTCTTCATCGTAAGGCGTGCTGTCGGCTGTATCTTGACGTGTGATAATAAATCGTATGGTTTTTTGTTCACTCATGATTATTTCGCCACCTTCTTCTTCGAGTAATCCCGTTTCCGAGGCGTTATCAGTGATACATCGACATCCTGATACTCAAATTCCGGCGCTTCATACGGGCTTACATGTTTAGCCATTGTTGTTTTGAGCCATTCATCATCATTACGTTCAGGATAATCCGGTTTATAATGGGCGCCCCGGCTTTCATTACGATTGTATGCGCCAAGGGTAATCACCCTAGCAAGCTGAAGCATGTTTGAGAACTGGCGTGTGAACATCGCTCCCTGGTTGCTCCATTTTGTCGTGTCATTGATGTTGATCTTTTTGAAGCGCTCCATTAACTCCTGAATTTTGTCATCCGTTTTCAAAAGCTTGTCATTATGGCGGACAACCGTTACGTTCGCCGTCATCCACTCACCGAGCTCTTTGTGAAGAACATAGGCATTTTCGGTTCCGTCCATACTCATAATATCAGCCCATTTTTCTTCTTCTTTCTTAACATGAGCGTCGAATAAAGATGAAGACATGTCTTCCGCTGAAGATTCTAAGCCGTTTACATATTTCACCGCATTCGGACCGGCCACCATGCCTCCGTAAATCGCAGACAGCAGGGAGTTCGCTCCCAAGCGGTTGCCGCCGTGCATAGAATAATCACATTCCCCAGCCGCAAACAGTCCAGGGATGTTTGTCATTTGATCGTAATCCACCCATAAACCGCCCATAGAATAATGGACCGCAGGGAAGATTTTCATTGGAAGCTTACGCGGGTCGTCTCCCATGAATTTCTCGTAAATCTCAATGATGCCGCCAAGCTTAATATCAAGCTCTTTCGGATCTTTATGAGACAGATCGAGATAGACCATGTTTTCACCGTTAATGCCGAGCTTCTGGTTCACACACACATCAAATATTTCGCGTGTCGCAATATCACGCGGCACCAGGTTTCCGTATGCCGGATATTTTTCCTCCAGGAAATACCATGGTTTGCCGTCTTTATATGTCCACACGCGACCGCCTTCACCACGCGCTGATTCACTCATCAGTCTTAATTTGTCATCGCCCGGTATGGCTGTCGGGTGGATTTGAATGAATTCTCCGTTTGCATAATACGCTCCCTGCTGATAAACGATTGATGCAGCAGATCCTGTATTAATCATGGAGTTCGTTGATTTTCCAAAGATGATTCCCGGTCCGCCCGTCGCCATAATGACAGCGTCTGAACGGAAGGATTCAATTTGCATGTTTGTCAGGTTTTGTGCAACAATTCCACGGCAGGTTCTGTCATCATCTAAAACAGCGCCAAGGAATTCCCAGCCTTCGTATTTTGTGACCAGACCCGCAACTTCGTATCTGCGCACTTGCTCGTCCAGTGCGTAAAGCAGCTGCTGTCCCGTCGTCGCACCAGCATAAGCAGTTCTGTGGTGCTGTGTACCCCCGAATCGGCGGAAATCAAGCAGGCCTTCAGGCGTCCGGTTAAACATGACGCCCATCCGGTCTAATAAGTGGATGATTGAAGGCGCCGCTTCACACATCGCCTTGACCGGCGGCTGGTTGGCAAGAAAGTCTCCCCCGTATACCGTGTCATCAAAATGTTCCCACGGAGAGTCACCTTCCCCTTTTGTATTGACCGCTCCGTTTATGCCGCCTTGCGCACAAACCGAATGAGAACGTTTGACAGGAACGATGGAAAACAACTTAACCGCCATTCCTGATTCCGCTGCTTTAATTGTCGCCATGAGGCCGGCAAGACCCCCGCCGACTACGATAATGCTTGATTGACTCATGATAGCCCCTCTCCCTCTAGTAATCTAGTACTCTTAAACAAATGCGAAAATCGCTTTTAAGCCTACGTATGACAGTGCAACAAAAATAATCAGCGTAACGTATGTCGAAATTCTTTGAGAACGAGGCGTTACCGTGATGCCCCATGTAACAGCGAAAGACCATAAACCGTTCGAGAAGTGGAAAATTGTTGATAAAACACCGACAATGTAAAAACCAAGCATAGCCGGAGAGCTCAAAATATTCGCCATCATGTCGAAATTGACCTCAGCGCCCATTTGTGCGGCAATGCGGGTTTCCCACACGTGCCAGCTGACGAAAATGAGGGTGATGATACCGGTTACACGCTGCAGGACGAATAGCCAGTTTCTCATGTAGCTGTATTGGCCTGCGTTATTTTTCGCAGTAAACGCTATGTACACACCATAAACTGCATGATAAATTAATGGTAAGAAGATAATAAAAATTTCCAAGGCATACCTGAAAGGCAGACTATCCATAAAATGAGCAGCGCTATTGAATGCTTCAGCGCCCCTTGCGGCAAACTGGTTGACGACTAAATGCTGAATAAGAAAGATGCCGACCGGTATGACGCCAAGCAAGGAATGCAATCTTCGAAAATAAAACTCTCTGTTCCCAGACATTACTTTACCCCCTGTTTGATAAGTGCGAAATGTGCTAAATCTCTTCCCCCACTTCTTTCAATTGTAAGCACTTTATTAAGATTTATTGACAATTTCATTTTACTCCTCCCTCAAAAGGGCGTCAAGAAAACGCGTACATAAATTATAATTTTCCGAATTGGTTAGTTGATTGAAAAATTTTATTTTATCAATATATATTTCTTGCTTAATTTTTCATAAGAATTACAGGATCATTCTGTAATCCTCCCCCCTGTTTGAGCTATAATATACGCAGGAGAGAGGGGAGACAGATATGAAGTCTAAATTTGAAGCATCTATTGACAACCTAAAAGAAATTGAAATGAACGCCTATGCCTACGAACTAATACGAGAGATCGTTCTCCCAGATATGCTTGGCCAAGATTACTCTTCCATGATGTATTGGGCAGGAAAACATCTCGCCCGTAAGTTTCCTCTTGAATCATGGGAGGAATTTCCGGCCTTCTTTGAAGAAGCGGGCTGGGGAACCCTCACCAACGTAAGCGCTAAAAAACAGGAGCTTGAATTTGAACTTGAAGGGCCGATCATTTCCAACCGGCTTAAACATCAGAAAGAACCTTGCTTTCAGCTGGAGGCTGGTTTTATCGCTGAACAAATTCAATTGATGAATGATCAGATTGCCGAATCATATGAACAAGTGAAAAAGAGAGCCGATAAAGTGGTTCTGACTGTGAAATGGGATATGAAAGACCCAGTGTAATCAAAAAGGCGGTGACTGCATAGTCCCGCCTTTTTGATTGTCATTACACAGCTGAAGGGTGTTTTGAAAGCTCAAATGCATCGTGAAGCGACTCGACTGCTTTCACCATGTCATTTTCGCTTACGACTGTTGACACTTTGATTTCAGATGTGCTGACCATTTTGATTAAAATGTTTTTTTGCGCCAGTACAGCAAACATTTCAGCCGCTACACCGGGATTTGAGACCATGCCGGATCCAACAATGGATACTTTAGCCAATTTGCTTTCTGTCTCGATTTTCTCAAATTCCAGCGCGTCTTTATACTCTTCAAGCACCGCAACGGTTTGGTCTGCATCTTCTGTTTTGACAGAGAAGGAAATTCCAGTCTTGTCCTCGGCCTGCGTTTGGATAATGATATCCACGTTTATGTTTCTTTTGGCAAGTGTCGTAAAAATAGTAGACAAAGTTGTCAGGCCGCTAGTCAGCCCGTAAATGGTTACTCTTGTGATTTGATCTTCAAATGCAATGCCTCTGACAATTAAATTCTGTTCCATGGATGATTCCTCCTCAATTAATGTTCCCGCTTCGGTTTCTGTACTTGAACGCACTTCTAACGGCACTTGGTAATTTTTCGCGAACTCAACTGCTCTCGGATGAAGAACGCCGGCGCCTAAATTGGCAAGCTCAAGCATTTCATCGTATGAGATGCCCGCAAGTTTTCTCGCTGATTTCACATAGCGCGGATCGGTTGTAAACACACCTGGCACGTCTGTGTATATGTCACATTTATCAGCTTTTAAAGCGGCAGCCAAAGCAACTGCTGTTGTATCTGAACCGCCCCGGCCCAATGTCGTAATTTCACAATCCTCTGTCATTCCTTGGAAGCCTGCAACAATGACAATTTTTCCTTTTTCAAGCTGGTCTGCTAAAACCGAAGTGTCGATATCTGTAATTCTGGCGTTTCCGTGAATGGCCTCCGTACGGATTCCCGCCTGCCAGCCAGTATAAGACACAGCGTCATAGCCTTTTTCCTGCAATGCCATTGAAAGGAGTGAAATCGTGACCTGCTCGCCTGTCGCCAGCAGCATATCCATTTCGCGTTTGCTCGGCTGGTCAGAAATAGCTTTTGCAAGGCTGACCAATTCGTCAGTGGATTTTCCCATTGCTGAAACGACGACAACGACTTGATGGCCTTTCTGTTTTTCTGCAATTGCGCGGTTTGCCGCATTTTGAATTTTTTCGACTGAGCCGACGGAAGTGCCTCCGAATTTTTGTACAATAAGACCCATGTATTACCACCCTTTACATTTTGGTTCGTGCGGGTGAGGAGAAAGAGCGCTTTGTCCACAATAAAAAAAGCAATGAGAGGAATACTCTCATTGCTTATCAATTAATCATCATAAATGATTATGAACAACGAGATAGCCCTCCAAGAAAATGATTTCTTGACAGCCTTACATTTATTCAATGCACGGCCAGCAAATAATACCGATGGGGTTTTATTTGCTTCGGCGACGCTCCCCTTTCAGCCTTTTTCACAGAATCCATCTTTCTCCAAAGGCATACTCTTGAAGTTCGCACCTCTATCTTCACCATATAACACGATCTAACTATGAAATTAGTTCACATTTTATCAGATCTTATTTAAAAGGACAACATTATTTTTGCAATTTGTCGTAAAGGAGCTGAGCCGCCGCTGTGGGAACACCGGCTTTTTTGATGTCCTCAAGGCTTGCTTCCTTCATTTTTTTAACGGAACCGAAATGCTTTAACAGCATTTTCTTTCTTTTCTCTCCGATACCCGGGATGTCGTCCAAAACGGATTGAAACGCGCTTTTTCCGCGGATTTGCCTGTGAAAACTGATTGCAAAACGGTGCACCTCGTCCTGAATGCGCTGCAGGAGGTAAAATTCCTGGCTGTTTCGTTCCAGATACACCACCTCCAGCGGATCACCGATCAGTAAATTTGAGGTTCTGTGTTTTTCATCTTTCGCTAAACCGGCGATCGGGATATCCAAGCCGAGTTCATTTTCAATGACATCCCTTGCTGCGTTGATCTGCCCTTTTCCTCCGTCAATGATAATCAGATCGGGCAGCGGCAGATTCTCACGAAGCACTCTCGTATAGCGTCTTCTGACAACCTCTCTCATAGAACCGTAATCATCCGGCCCTGTAACGGTTTTGATTTTATATTTGCGGTATTCCTTTTTGTATGGTTTGCCGTCGATAAACACAATCATCGCGGAAACCGGGTTTGTCCCCTGTATGTTTGAGTTATCAAACGCTTCAATTCTGTGCGGCGTATAAATATTTAATGCCTCACCTAGTTTCTGCACAGCCCCGATTGAACGCTCCTCGTCGCGTTCGATTAAAGAGAATTTTTCTTTCAATGCGATTTTCGCATTTTTATGGGCCAGCATGAGCAGTTCTTTTTTCGGGCCTTTTTTCGGCTGGTGAACGTTTGTTTCCAGCAGCTGCTCGATCATGGATTGATCTACGCTGTCCGGAACTAAAATCTCTTTCGGAAGGAAGTGGTTGTTTTTTGAATAAAACTGCCCGATGAACGTGAGGAACTCTTCATCTGCTTCCTGATAAAGCGGGAACATGCTGACATCGCGTTCAATGAGCTTCCCTTGGCGGATGAAAAAGACCTGCACGCACATCCAGCCCTTATCGTACGCGTACGCGAATACATCACGGTCGACTAGATCGTTCATCGTCATTTTTTGTTTTTCCATCGTTGATTCAATATGGGCAATTTGGTCACGAAGCTCTTTTGCTCGTTCAAACTCAAGATTCTCAGCAGCTTCATGCATTTTCTCTTCAAGCTCTTTTTTGACCTCATTATAGCCGCCCCTTAAGAAACGTGTAATGCTTTCAACCAGCTCTCTGTTCGTCTCTTCGGAAATATCCTTTACGCACGGAGCAAGACATTGGCCCAGATGATAATAAAGGCACACTCTGTCCGGGAGCTTGGAGCATTTTCTGAGAGGATACAGACGGTCGAGCAGTTTTTTTGTTTCCCTTGCTGCCTGTACATTCGGATAAGGCCCGAAATAGCGCCCTTTGTCTTTTTTGACATTGCGGGTGACAATCAGCCTTGGGTGGCGTTCATGGGTGAGTTTTATGAAAGGATAGGTTTTGTCGTCTTTGAGCATGACGTTGTATTTCGGATCATGCTTTTTGATCAGATTCATTTCTAAAATAAGCGCTTCAAGATTGGAGGACGTCACGATATATTCAAAATCCTCGATTTCCGTCACAAGCCTTTGGGTTTTCGCGTCGTGAGAACCGGTGAAGTAGGAGCGCACTCTGTTTTTCAGCACTTTTGCTTTCCCTACATAGATCACAGTCTGCTGCCGGTCCTTCATGAGATAACAACCCGGTTGATCGGGAAGGAGGGCGAGTTTTTCTTTCAGTTGTTTGTTCATATGTTACCCTTCCTTATGTTTAATCCTTTATATCCAGTTTAACACGAACGTTTGTTTTTCTCTATGGTTCACAATTGGCGAATAAAAAAAGCGATCCCTCAATCGGAATCGCTCTGGCATGTAAGCAGCGGAAAATTAAAGATGTTTGTTTACAAGCTCTTGAAGCGCTTCTTTTGGTTTGAAGCCGACTGAAGTTTCAACTACTTCGCCGTCTTTTAACACAAGAAGAGTCGGGATGCTCATAACGCCGTATTTTCCGGCAGTTTCTTGGTTTTCGTCTACATCAATTTTTACGATTTTCAGTTTGTCTCCCATTTCTTGATCCAATTCTTCAAGAACAGGTGCAATCATTTTACAAGGTCCGCACCAAGGAGCCCAGAAGTCTGCCAGTACGACGCCTTCGCTTGTTTCAGCTGAGAAAGATTGATCAGTTGCTTTTACGATAGCCATTATTGAATTCCTCCAATGTGAAATGATGATTTTTAGTATAGCATCTCCCATTCGTTCACGCTATTTTAATGCTTACAAATTATTTTTTCCTGATCACAGCCGGTTTACTCATTTTTATATGGTTGAATGGGATATGCTCTTTTTTTAAAACACAAATCTGATAATGGCCCCGATCACTACAATTGCCCCAATAATCATTAAAATGGTACGAAGCATAAGATCACATCTCCTCTTCACTGTCATGTACTTTACCATGCCCTGCCGGAGCTGTTTTAAAACCTGAAAAAGAGCGCCGGCATGAAGCTCCGGCGCTCTTGCGCGATTAAGAATCAGCACGCAGCGTAAGTAAGACGACTGACATTGGCGGGAGTTTTACTTTCAGTTTGTTTTTGCTGAGCGTGTATTGTCTGAAGGATTCCGGTTTGACATGATGAGGATCGTCAAACGTGTTATGCGCATTCATTTTTTCTGCCGTAAGAATGACTCCGGAATGGTCCGCTGCCTTGTGTAGGCCTCTCAGCTCGATTTCCGCCTCCGCTTTGTTTTGGTGATCGATGTTGCAAATAGTGATATTGATATCACCTTCAGCTTGTTTCGACGCTGAAATGCTGATTTGCGGAAGCGTTTCACCCTTCCATTCATAGTCGGCAGACATTGTCTCTGTTGCTAAAAGAGAAGCGTCCTGGTGCACCTTAAACATATTGAATACATGGTACGTCGGTGTCAAAAGCATCCGCTTGCCCTCAGTCAAAATCATCGCTTGTAGAACGTTTACTGTTTGGGCGATGTTGGCCATTTGCACCCGGCGGCAATGCTGATGGAAAATGTGGAAATGAGAAGCCGCCACCAGTGCATCACGAATGGTGTTTTGCTGATATAAGAAACCGGGATTCGTGCCTGGCTCGGGATCAAACCAAGTGCCCCATTCATCAATAATCAGCCCGACCCGCTGCTCCGGATCGTACCGGTCCATAATCGTGCCGTGTTTTTGAATCAATTCATCGATGTATTTGGCTTTTTTCATCGTAATAAACCACTCATCTTCCGTGAATTCTGTGGCTGATCCTTTGCCCTTCCAGAAATCCCCCGGAATCGTGTAATAATGAAGACTCAACCCGTCCATCAGGCCAGCGGCTTTTTTCATAAGCACGTCCGTCCAATTAAAATCATCCACATTTGCGCCGCCTGCAATTTTATAAATTTCATTCCCGCTGTAATTGCGGACATAAGTCTGAAAACGCCGGTACAGATCTGCGTAGTATTCGGGATGCATGTTGCCGCCGCAGCCCCAGTTTTCATTACCCACGCCGAAATATTTCAGCTTCCAAGGCTCTTCTCTTCCATTTTGTTTTCTCCAGTCTGACATCGGCGTGCCTTCTTCAAATGTCATATACTCAATCCACTCCGCCATTTCCTGAACGGTTCCGCTTCCGACATTGCCGCAAATATATGGCTCGCATTCAAGCAGCTCGCAAAGCATCATAAATTCATGCGTTCCGAATTCATTTGATTCAATTGTACCGCCCCAGTGAGTGTTCAGCATTGTCTTACGGTCACCGACACCGTTTGCCCAATGGTATTCGTCCGCAAAACACCCGCCCGGCCACCTGAGGACAGGAATGTGCAGCTGTTTGAGCGCCTCCAGCACGTCCTTTCGTATCCCGTTGATATTGGGGATGTCTGAGTCCGTTCCAACCCAGATCCCCTCATAAATCCCTCTTCCTAAATGCTCAGCAAAATGACCGTATATATTTTTGTTAATGGTTCCTTTTACGATATCTGTTTGAATCACTGCTTGATGTTCAGACATGCCTCTGATCATTCCTTTCATACGGATATGAAAAGCACCACAGTCAAATATGTGATCTGTCTTTTGCCTGAGGAGTCAGCATGAATGTAAGCGCTTTTAAAGTAACCATATTATATATGTTCGTACATGTCAACGACATTTTCTATTGTTTTTATATTTGTACGTATGTATTTATAAATATGAAAAAATCCCGAACTTTTAAAGTCCGGGATTTCCTTTATGAGTGTATATTCAATTGTTTGAATTCCTCAGTTAATAACGGGACAACTTCAAATAAATCACCGACGATGCCGTAATCCGCTATTTTAAAGATATCGGCTTCGGGGTCTTTATTGATGGCGACGATCACCTTGCTGTTTGACATGCCGGCCAAATGCTGGATGGCGCCGGAAATGCCGCATGCAATGTACAAATCCGGAGTGACGACTTTCCCGGTCTGCCCGATTTGGAGCGCGTAATCGCAATAATCAGCGTCACATGCCCCGCGAGAAGCCCCGACTGCGGCCCCTAGCACCTCTGCAAGCTCCTGCAGCGGCTGAAATCCTTCCTTGCTTTTGACTCCTCGGCCGCCCGCAACGATAATTTTCGCTTCGGAGAGATCAACACCGTCCGCCGTTTTTTTCACGACCTCTTGAATCACAGTGCGGAGGTCAGTAAGAGAGACATTCATGCTTTCGATGCTTCCCGATCTGCTGATGTCTTTTTCTGAAGCTTGAATGTTATTGGGGCGAATTGTTGCAAAGATCATCGGATCGGTTGAAATGACGCGTTCAAAAGCTTTCCCCGAGTAAATCGGGCGTGTGAACACAACATTCCCTCCGGTAACGCTTACATCTATAGCATCAGAAATTAAGCCTGTTTGCAGACGGGCAGCAAGCTTCGGTGAAAGATCCTTGCCCATTGCCGTATGCCCGAAGATGACTAAATCAGGATTTTCTTGCTCGATAACACCTCTCATGACCTGGCTGTACCCGTCTGCCGTGTATGTTTTCAGCTTCGGGTCCTCAGCGGTAAGAACTTTATCTGCTCCGTAATGAATAAGCTCTTGTGCAATGCTTTGTACATTTTCACCGATGAGAACACCGATGACTTCTCCATCTCCTGAAATGGTTCTTCCTGCAGCTATTGCTTCAAAGGTGACATTCCGCAATTCCCCATCGCGTATTTCTCCAAGCACGATCACTTTTTTTCCCATTCTAACATCCCCCTGTTTCTTTGAATGTCCAAGCTTTAAATGACTTTAGCTTCGCTGCGGAGCAATGAAACAAGCTCTTTTGCCTGTTCAGCAGGCTCACCTTGGAGAAGCTTCCCGGCTTCTTTTTTCGGCGGCAGAAAACGTTCAATGGTTTTCAGCTTTGGTTCAGCATCCTCTTCGTCCAGGTCAAGATCATCAAGTTCAAGCTCTTCAAGCGGCTTTTTCTTAGCCTTCATAATTCCCGGAAGCGATGGATAGCGCGGCTCGTTTAAGCCCTGCTGAGCTGTGACAAGCAATGGGAGCGTCGTTTTGATTTTTTCAACATCCCCTTCGACGTCCCTTTCTGCTTCTGCATCAGTGCCGTTGATTTCGAGTTTGGTGATCGTAGTGATACACGGAATGTCCAGTAGCTCGGCAAGCCGAGGCGCCACTTGTCCTGATCCTCCGTCAATGGCAACATTTCCGCCGAGAATCAAATCAAACTCCTGATCCTTCATATAGTGGTATAAAACTTGAGAAATGGAATATTGGTCGGGTTCTTCGAGATCATCTTCTATGTTGATTAAAACAGCTTGGTCACAACCCATGGCAAGCGCCGTACGCAATTCTTTCTCCGCTTCTTCACCGCCGACCGTGACGGCGGTGATCGTGCCGCCATGCTTTTCCTTCAGCTGGATGGCTTCTTCTATCGCGTACTCATCATATGGATTAATGA
Organism: Bacillus sp. SN32; assembly: GCF_002837495.1. Taxonomy (NCBI): domain Bacteria; kingdom Bacillati; phylum Bacillota; class Bacilli; order Caryophanales; family Bacillaceae; genus Bacillus; species Bacillus sp. SN32. The sequence continues at coordinate 206,419 of NZ_PJCT01000003.1, forward strand.
TCCATTCAGCTCCGTCATCCTGAATCTTTCCTGTTTCAATGACGATTTTTTCTTCTGTGTCAAACGTCCGTTTCATCAGTACAAATAGATTCATGATCATATCCCCTTTTATTCGCCTTTGAACTGAGGCTTTCTTTTTTCGAGAAATGCCTGGATGCCTTCCTTGGCGTCCTCTGACTCAAATGCTTCCCCAAATCGCTTTGCTTCAAGCTTTAAGCTGCCTTCATAGGAATACACCTTGTTGGAATAAAGAAGTTCAAGCAAAGATGCCAGCGTTTGCGGGCTTTTCTCTGCAAACTTAGCGGCAAGTGCTTTTGCTTTTTCAATCACTTCTGCCTCATCTTTCGCTCCAATTGAGACAAGTCCGAGATCAAGCGCTTCTTTTCCGGATATTGGTTCTCCTGATCCGATGAGCTCTAATGCTTTGGCTGTACCGACATATCTCGGAAGGCGCTGTGTCCCCGCAAAACCTGGAATGATACCGAGATTAAGCTCCGGGAGCCCCAGCTTAGCATCTTCTGCTGCGATTCTGATATGACAGGCCATCGCAAGCTCCAGCCCGCCTCCGAGAGCAGCGCCGTGAATCGCTGCGATAATCGGTTTTGGAAAGCTTTCGATTCTCTCCATTAACTGCTGGCCGCGCTCAGCGAGCAATGAGGAATCCTCATTGCCTTTAAGCGATGTAAATTCTTTAATATCAGCGCCGGCTGAGAAAAATCTCCCCTCGCCGTGAATGATAATGCTTCGTACGCCTGCATCTGTCTCACATTGATCAAGACAGGAAGACAGCTCTTCTAATATCCGGCTGGAAAGCGCATTTGCCGGCGGATTGTGAATCGCCAAAACTGCCACAAATTGATCAACTGCCAGTGATATTGCATTCATAGGACAGAACTCCTTTACTTATTATGAATTCCGGACACCAATAATTCTAAAACGCTGTCTGAAAGCGCAGCGAGATCGTACTTTTGGTCATTCATCACCCAAGTTGTCACGGTTTCGTCAATCGTTCCAAAAATCATCTGCCGGGCGAGGCGGACGTCGAGGCCTTCTTTTAATTCGCCTGATTGTATACCTTCCGTCAAAATGCCATCCAAAATATTTAAGTAGCCTTTTAATATTTCGTTGATTTTTTGGCGCAGCTCCAAGTTGGATTGGCGGAGCTCAAGCTGCGTGACAATCGCGAGATTATGGTCACCCGCTAAAAGGGAAAAATGCTTTGAAATCACAAGCGCCAATTTCTCTTTCGCTGTTGCTTTTTCTTTAATGTCCTCTTCCATCCTCTCAATAAATTGACCCATTTTTTCTTTGAAAAGAGAAATTAAAATATCTTCTTTGTTTTTAAAATAGAGATAGATGGTGCCGTCCGCTACCCCGGCTTGTTTGGCAATTTTGGATACCTGTGACTGGTGGTAGCCGTTTTCTGCAATGACTTCTACTGCTGCATCAATAATCTGCATATACTTTGGCCGTTTTTGCTTCAATGTTCATCGTTCCTTCCTATAGAAATGAATGACTATTCATTCATAATTTTATGATAAGAAGGATTTTCAGGTTTGTCAAGTTTATTCATAGGCGTTCTCTTTTTTTATTTGATATGATGATTTTCGGTTTCTTCTTCAAGTAAACGCCTTCTTAAAATTTTTCCCACCGCCGTTTTCGGCAACTCCTTTCTGAAGTCATAGGCTTTGGGCACCTTATAGGGAGCTAGACGTGATCTCGCAAAAGTGTCTAGTTCTTCTGCATCGGCTTTTGCGCCTTTCTTTAATACGACAAATGCTTTTACTGTTTCTCCCCTGTAGGAATCGGGAACGCCTGCGACAACAATTTCCTGGATGGCTTCATGTTCATAAAGCGCTTCTTCTACCTCACGCGGGTAAATATTGTAACCGCCGGCAATGATGATATCCTTCTTCCTGTCAGCAATATAGAAGAAGCCTTCTTCATCCATATAGCCCATGTCCCCGGTGAACAGCCAGCCATCTCTCAGCACAGCGGCGGTTTCCTCTGGTTTATTCCAGTATCCTTTCATGACTTGCGGACCTTTTACAATGATTTCTCCATGCTCATACGGAGCGGCAAGCTCACCCGTCTCTTCAGAATAGATCGCGGCGTCCGTACTCGGCCAAGGACAGCCGATACTGCCCGGCTTGTTTTTTCCCCAGATAAAATTGGCGTGCGTCACTGGGGATGCCTCAGACAAACCATAGCCTTCCACAAGCTTTCCGCCAGTCACCTTTTCAAATTTCTGCTTTACCTCCACGGGGAGCGCGGCTGATCCGCTAAGACAGCTTTTAATGGATGACAGATCATAATGCTGCAATTCGGGGTGATGCAAAAGGCCAATGTAAATTGTCGGTGCGCCAGGAAAGAGCGTCGGTTTGTGTTTGTCGATGATTTTAAGTGTTTCGAGCGGATCAAACTTAGGAAGAAGAATCATTTCGAAGCCTAGTTTAATCGAATAGTTCATGACTGCCGTCAGTCCGTAGACATGAAAAAACGGGACGATGCCCAGCACTTTTTCAGCGCCTTCTTTCACGTCATACATCCAAGCGGCGCACATTTCAGTATTTGCCAAAATATTTTGGTGCGTGAGCATGACCCCTTTTGGAGCTCCGGTTGTTCCTCCGGTATACTGGAGGACAGCGATATCATGCTCAGGATCGATCTTCGGGATTGTCAGGAGTTCAGTTTTTTCCTGCTTCATACTGGAAGCGAACGTGTGAATGTTAGCTGTTTTTTCAAAGTCGATATGCACTTTTTGTTTTTGCGTCAGCGGGTAAAGAATATTCTTCGGAAAAGGCAAATAGTCTTTTACGCTGGTTATCAAAATCTGGTCGACTATTGATAACGTTTTCATTTTTATTGCCTTCGGAAAAAGCAAATCTAAGGTGATGATTACACTTACCTGAGCATCTCTAAGCTGGTATTCAAGCTCATGCTCGGTATAAAGCGGATTCGTCTGCACCACGATGCCACCGGCAAACAAGACGCCATAATAAGAAATCACTGTTTGCGGGCAATTGGGCAGCATAACAGCCACTCTGTCTCCTTTTTGCAGGCCATTGCACTGCAAAAAAGCTGCAAGTTTAAGAGCATCCGTCAGAATGTCATGAAAGGTGAGTTTTTTTCCATAAAACGATATTGCGGTTTTATCAGGGAATCGTGCGGCGGAGTCTGTCAGGATGGATTGCAGGGTTTTATTCGGCAACGGGAGCTCATGCGGGATATCGTTGGGATACTCGGCAAGCCACGGCTTTTGAGACTGCATAAAACCTCCCCCTTTCGATTTTAGAGTTCCACCTTATCATTATAGCAGATGGACGGCAAAAAAAAGAAAAAGAAAGGTAAATCTTTCTTTTTCTCATAATATGAACAGATATATAAGACCAATTAACAAAAAGATTCCCGCCGCGGCGAGCAGTACTTTTGCAAGCTTTTCCATTTATTCTCCGTCCCCTTATATTCCGGCTGCCACCACAAATGAAAGCCCGACAGAAATGACAAATGAAATAAAGCCGACAGCCCGGTTATCATTTTCGATTTCCTGATCAATTTTAAACCGCGGAGTCAAAAACTCAAAAATAAAGTAGCTGATCAGAAGCATAACAAACCCGTAAACGCCCCAGCCGATCATTTGCAGCAGCGAATTATGCTGGGAGATGGAATGCTGAAATACGTTTGCGATCCCCAAAATTTTTCCGCCGGTCGCCATTGCCACCGCAAGATTTCCTTTTTGAATCTCTTCCCAGTTTTTATAAGCCGTCACCAGCTCAAACACAGTCAAAAAGAGGACGAGGCAGAGAACCGCGACACTGTAATATGCCGCGATTTCCACAAGCTCGTTTTCCCAAAAATCACTCATGGCCATACTCCCTTTTATTTTAGTTCAACAACCGTAACGCCTGATCCTCCCTCACCTGCTTCACCGAAACGGGAACTTTTGACGCTGCGGTGGTTTTTCAGAAGATCCTGTACGCCTTTTCTTAAAGCGCCGGTTCCTTTTCCGTGGATGATTGACACTCTTGGATATCCGGCTAACACCGCATCATCCAAGTATTTTTCAACCCGGCTGAGGGCACTTTCATAGCGTTCGCCGCGGAGATCAAGTTCAAGCGATACGTGATAGTCCTTTCCCTTGACCGCTGTAATGATTTTTTCTTTTTTTGGCTCCGGAGCTGATTTGATAAACTCCAGATCTTTTTCTTTTACTTTCATCTTTAAAATACCGATTTGAACGTTCCATTCATTGCCGCCTGTTTTTTCGAGCAATGTTCCTTTTTGCCCGAAAGTGAGGACTTTCACCTCGTCGCCAGGCTTAAAGTCGCGTTTTTGCGCTTTCGGCTTTTCCGGTTTCTTGGACTTTTCAAAAGCCGGCATAGCGCCTTCTAACCGTTTCTTCGCGTTAATCAGCTCGTGATCCTTGAAGGATTTGTGTTCTTCTTTTATGGTGCGCAATTCATGAATAATGTCCTCGGCTTCTTTCATTGCCGCTTTTACTTTTTCAGCAGCCTGCTGTTCTGCCTCTTCAAGCATTTTGTCTTTTTTGCTGTTAAGCTCGATGATTTGCTGCTGCAGCTCTTTATGCAGTTTTTCCGCTTCTTTTCTGATTGATTCTGTCTCAGAAAGCTCTTCTTCCGCACGTTTTTTGCTTTGTTCCAGCGACGCAATCATCGTATCGACTTCGTTATGCTCGGCCGTCATTTCTGATTTCGCCTGCCCGATGATATGGTCTGGGAGCCCGAGGCGTTTTGAAATTTCGAAAGCATTGCTTCGACCCGGCACACCAATTAAAAGTTTATAGGTCGGTGACAGCGTTTCGATGTCAAATTCAACGCTGGCATTCATGACGCCTTCTCTGTTATAGCCGTACGCCTTCAATTCCGGATAATGCGTCGTAGCTAACACTCGTGCATTGGTGCGATGCACGTCATCCAAGATGCTCATGGCGAGGGCCGCCCCCTCCTGTGGGTCTGTCCCTGCACCAAGTTCATCAAAAAGCACAAGGCTGTTTTCATTGACCTGTTCTAAAATGCCGACAATGTTCACCATATGGGATGAGAACGTACTTAAACTTTGCTCAATCGACTGTTCATCACCGATATCAGCGAATACGTGCTCAAATACTGCCGCTTCTGACCCTTCATCTGCCGGGATATGAAGACCTGACTGCGCCATTAAGGTTAGCAGGCCTAACGTTTTAAGGGTGACTGTTTTCCCCCCGGTGTTTGGCCCTGTGATGACAATGGTTGAAAAATCGCGGCCAAGCTCGATGTCATTGGCAACAACCTGATCAGGCGGAAGCAATGGATGGCGGGCTTTTTTCAAACGGATAAAGCCGGTGTCGTTCATAATCGGTTTTGTCGCTTTAACCGCTTTTGCATATCTAGCTTTTGCAAAAATAAAGTCAAGCGTCTGCAGCACTTGCAAATCTAGAAATAGCTCCTCTGTATACTCTGCCGTTTTCTCTGTCAGCACACGCAAAATCCGTTCAATTTCTTGCTTTTCTTTCACTTTCGCCTGCTGAAGGGAATTGTTCATATCTACAATCGCCTGCGGTTCAATGAATAGTGTCGCACCAGAGGATGAGGTGTCGTGCACAATTCCTCCATAGCTGGATCTGTACTCCTGTTTGACCGGGATCACAAAGCGGTCATTCCGAATCGTAACAATCGTATCAGACAGCATTTTCGATGCGGAAGAGGAACGCAGCATCGACTCTAACCGGTCTCTGACTCTTGATTCGAGTGTTCTGAGCTGTGTGCGGATTCCTCTTAATGTTTCCGATGCATGATCAAGCACTTCTCCGTGATCATCGATGCAGGAATTAATGTCCCGCTCTAAATCGGACAGCGTGATAAGCTGTTCAGCATGCTGATGGATCAGCGGAATGTCGACACCGTCTTCAGCCATTTGGGTGATAAAATGTTTCATTTGTTTAACTGCATAAAGCAGGCCTGAGATTTCAGTGAATTCAGAAGGACTGAGAACGCTGCCGATTTCCGCCCGTCTTAACGCTCCTCTGATATCTACAAGGCCGCCAAATGGCGCTTGGCCTCTCAGCCGGATAATGTCAGAAGCTTCGTCTACTTCATCCAGCTGTTTTTTGATTTCGTCTATAGAAGCAGAAGGCTTAAGCTCGAGAAGCATTTCTTTTCCGAGCGATGAAGCGGCATGCCCAATAACCTGTTCTTTCACTTTATGAAATTCAAGAGCTGATAATACTTTTTGCTGCACGATTGTGTGAGCCTCCTTACTTAATCGTTGCGCTTCAGAAATGCCTCTACGTCTTTAAGCGACCGGGCATTCAGAACGTTTTTCGTTTCCGTCCATCCTTTGCGCGCGGCAGTAACGCCAGTTTTCATATCGTCTAACATCTCAATATTATGGGCATCAGTATTAATCACCAATGTAACCCCTTGTTCGTTTGCTTTCATTAAATGCTCTGTGCGCAGATCAAGGCGCGCAGGGTTGGCGTTGAGTTCAAGCGCCGTATTTGTTTTCCTCGCAAGCTCAATCAGCTGATCAATATCGATTTCGTAACCGGCCCGTCTGCCGATAAGGCGCCCGGTCGGGTGTGCGATAATGTCAACATGCTTGTTTGTCAGTGCCGTCTCAAGCCGTTTCATAATCACGTGTTCCGGCTGATTAAAACTGGAATGAATCGATGCAATAACGATATCCATTTCCGCAAGCACATCGTCATCATAATCGAGCGTACCGTCAGGCAGGATATCCATCTCAACGCCTTTCAAAATACGGAAGTTTTCGAACTCTGCATTTAGCGCGTCAATTTCTTTTGCCTGCTGCTTAAGTCTTTCTGCAGTAAGGCCGTTGGCGACCTTTAAATATTGTGAATGATCGGTGATCGCCATGTATTGATAGCCTTTTTTGATGCAGGCTTCAGCCATCTCTCTGATCGAAAATGCGCCATCGCTCCACGTTGAGTGCATGTGGAGATCACCTTTGATTTGCCCGAGCTCTATCAGTTCAATGCTGTCGCTGTAGGTTTCCACTTCCTGTCCGCTTTCACGAATTTCCGGCGGAATCAGCGGCAGGCCGAAGTGCGCATAAAATTCACGTTCACTCGGAAATGTTTTGATCTCTCCGGTTTCAACTGTCTCAACGCCGTATTCACTGATCCGCTCGCCGCGTTCTTTGGCGATTTGGCGCATCTTAATATTGTGATCCTTTGATCCCGTAAAATGATGGAGTGTTGTCGGAAACTGCTCCTCCGTCACAAGACGGAAATCGACGCTTGTTTCATATTCAAAGGAAAGGATGACGGACACCTTCGTATCTCCGCTTGCGATCACGCTTTTGATGTTTGGCAGCTCAAGAAGCTGCTCTCTTACTTCAGCCGGCTGATCTGTAGCAATGATATAATCCAGATCCTTCACCGTTTCCCGCGCTCTGCGGAGACTTCCGGCACGAGAAAATTTGATGATATGCGTAAATTGAGAAAGATGCTCCTCAATTTCCCGCGCGATCCGGAGGGCGTATCCGATCGGGAACCGTTCAGGCTGTTTTCCGGCTTCCCCGAGCGCCTGTAATATTTTTTCTTCCGATTTTTTGCCGAAGCCTGCAAGACCCTGGACCTTTTGCTGCTCACAGGCTTCCTTCAGAGATTCTGCATCATGTACGCCGAGCTCTTTATACAGCTTTGCGATTTTTTTGCCGCCGAGCCCTGGCAGCTTCAATAAAGGCACGAGTCCTTCCGGCACTTCTTTCTGCAGCGATTCGAGCGTGCTTGACTTTCCTTCATCTATATACTCTTTAATGACGCTGTACGTTCCTTTTCCAATTCCGGACAGCGACATCATATCGTCAATTTCTGATAAGCTTCGGTCGTCCTGTTCCAGGGCTGCCGCCGCTTTTCGGAAGGCAGATACTTTAAACGGGTTGTCCCCTTTTAGTTCCATATAGACTGCAATGGTTTCAAGCAGCCGGATAATATCTTTTTTATGCATATCATAACCCCCAGACGTTCACATATGTTTCCATCATACTTGAAAAAAACTTCTCCGGACAAGAGAAGTTTTTTTATGCCCCGTACTGTGTCCACAGCTCTTGTAGGAGCCCTGACAAGTATGGTGTATGGTTAATGATCACATTTGCGAGAGACGATTGCCCCATCATTTGCTGCAGTGCATCTATCGGAAGAACGGATGCGACATACAGCAGCACAAATGTAAATAAATAGACTTCTAGAAAACCGAGAACGGCGCCCAGCATCTGGTTAATTTGTTTAATCACCGGAATGCCGGCTACAATACTCAGGAACGAGCCGATGATTCTCAGTAAGATTTTAGCAATGATAAATAAAACGATAAACGCAATCGCATTATAGTACGCTGCTTCCAAATTCCCCGTAAAAAAAGAAAGAGCCGGCTGTCCCGCTGAAAAATCGGGTGCGGGAATCCAATGTAAATGCGGTGCCACGTTTTTATAGAATAAAGCCGCAAAGGCAATTGATAAAATAAAGCTCGTCAAGCGGATAAACTGCAGGATAAAACCGCGTTTTAACCCCAGTAAAGTCCCCATCAGGAGCAAGATTAAGATGATGATATCTAGCATAGTTGTTCAATCCTTTTCTTTAAGCTGACGCTCCAGTTTTTCACATTTCTCTTGTAATTTGACATAATCGTGCACCACATTTACCGCTGTCAGCACTGCAAGTTTATTTATATCAAGGTATGGATTTTTTTCATTGATTTCTCTCATTTTATCATCAACAATTCCGGCGACATACCTCATATGGGCTCTGCTTTCTTCACCGACAATCGTGAAGTGCTGGCCGTAAATGTCAACGGTTGTTTTTGTTTTTTTGCCGTCAGACAACGTTTCTCCTCCATTCCGCGAGAATCCTAGTTCTTATCATAACACGTTTATTAAATGAATGGAAAGACGAGCCTCCCGCTGTTATGATACACTGGTATATACAGTGAAAAGTGTAAAAAAAGGAGATTATTACGTGTCCCATTCAGTGATAAAAGTATCGTTGTCTGCTATTGACCAAATGAAAATGACGTACAGCGGTTCGCTTACAGCCTCTGTTCCGCAGGGAGCCGTTTTTCAGGCGAAACCGCCCGGCTGTACCATTACAGCATATAAATCAGGCAAGGTCTTGTTTCAAGGCAAAAACGCTGCGGCAGAATCCGCGCGCTGGGGAACAGCAGAGCCTCAGGAAAAGAAGAAAACGGCCAAAAAGCCGGCTGATCCCCGCTATGCCCCTCCGGCAGATATCGCCGGAATGTCTGTTATCGGTTCTGACGAAGTCGGAACCGGAGATTACTTTGGCCCAATGACGGTTGTATGTGCGTACGTCGACAAAACCATGCTTCCTTTAATGAAGGAACTCGGTGTTAAGGATTCTAAAGATTTAAAAAATCCGCAAATCATCGAGATTGCCCGAAACCTGATCAAAACCATTCCATATAGCCTGCTGGTTTTAAAGAATGAAAAGTATAACAGCATGCAGGAAAAAGGCATGAGCCAAGGGAAAATGAAAGCTTTGCTGCACAATCAGGCGATCACCCATTTATTAAGAAAATTGGATGGAGTAAAGCCTGAAGCCATTTTGATTGACCAATTCGCTGAGCCAGGCGTCTACTTCAATCATTTAAAGGGCAGAGACATTGTGAAGGAGCGGACCTATTTTAGCACAAAAGCTGAAGGCATTCACCTGGCTGTCGCCGCTGCTTCAATCATTGCAAGATATTCGTTTTTAATGGAAATGGATAAACTATCACGCGAGGCAGGAATGACGCTTCCAAAAGGGGCCGGTCCTCACGTCGATGAAGCGGCCGCCAAGCTGATCCTCAAAAAAGGGGCATCTGCACTCAGAACCTTTACAAAACTCCATTTCGCCAATACGCAAAAAGCGCAGCGCCTTGCTGATAAAAAACGTTCATAGAAAAAAGCTTGCAGATTTCTCTGCAAGCTTTTTTCATCTTTTCAGCGTGATTGAAAACCCTTGAAGTCTAGGAAAGGCGAGCATTGGAGCACAGCGAATGTTCTAATGCGTGAGCACCAACGCGCAGACCTGACAACGAATGCGGGGGTTTGCCGACACGCTGAGCCTGCATTTCTCTGCAAGCTTTTTTATCAGCCTCTTAAAACAGCTTGATATGTGTCTTCCAACGCTTTCAGCACTTTGCTGTGCGCCTTTGTCACTTCTTCTTCAGTCAGTGTTTGTTCAGGATTGACATACTGGAGTGAGAAAGCGACTGACTTCTTGCCTTCCTCCATATGCTCTCCTTCGTATACGTCAAATACGGTTACCTCTTTCAGAAGCTTGCCCCCGGCCTCTTTAATGACGCTCTCGAGCTGTCCGCTTGTGACGGTTTTATCTGTTACAAGAGCGATATCACGTGTCACAGACGGATATTTTGGAATCGCCTTGTAAACAAGCGGTGCTGTTTCTGCTGCGAGCAACGCATGAAGATCGAGCTCAAATACGTATGTTTCCTTTATATCCAGTTCTTTTTCCAATGAAGGGTGGACTTGGCCGATGAAGCCGATCAGAGAACCATTCAATAAAATGTTCGCTGTTCTGCCCGGATGCAGCTGTTTGCGTTCAGACTGTACAAATTCAATGCTGTCTAGGACGTTGAGTTTGTCTAACAGCCCTTCCACAATTCCTTTGACAACAAAGAAATCAACTGGTTTCTTTTCACCCTGCCATAGCTGCTTGCGCCATAATCCGGTAACAGCTCCTGCTACGCGCTCTGTTTCAACAGGTTTTGTGTCCTCTTCCTTCGTTAGGAAAACGGAGCCAACTTCGTACAGTGCAACTGAGTCAGTCTGCCTCGCAAGGTTGTAAGAAACAGAATCAAGCAGATTCGGAACAAGACTGTGTCTGAGAATGCTTCTTTCTTCACTCATTGGAAGCGCAAGCACAGTATTCAGTGATTTTTCAATCGCAAACGCTGCCGCTTTCTTCTCGTTTGTCAGTGAGTAAGTGATGGCCTGTGATAAGCCTGCGCCTTCAAGGAAGCGTCTGACTTTACGGCGTTTTGCCTGATATGGCGTTAATCCGCCTGTAGTTCCCGCTGTCTCAGGAAGCGTAGACGGAATGTTATCGTAGCCGTACAGTCTTGCCGCTTCTTCAATTAAATCCTCTTCTATTGTAATGTCGCCGCGGCGTGATGGGACAGTCACAACGAGAAGTTCATCCGCTTCACCGACCGTAAAACCGAGACGTTTATAAATGCTGATCAGTTCTTCTTTACTGATCGTCAGGCCTAGAACGCTGCTCACTTTGTTAGCAGATACGTGAATGTTATTTGCTTCGATTGTCAGGTGATCTTCCTCAACTGTTCCAGCAAGCACCTCACCGCCGGCATACAGATGGATCAGCTGCGCAGCCCGTTCTGCTGCAAGACGTACGCGCGCCGGATCAATTCCTTTTTCAAATCTTACGCTTGATTCACTTCTCAAACCAAGGTCTTTGGAAGCCTTGCGAACCGTCTGCCCGTTGAAATACGCAGCCTCAAGCAAAATCGTTTTCGTATCTTCCTGAACCTCTGACTCTGCTCCTCCCATGACACCCGCAACGGCCTGCGCTTTCATTCCGTTTGTAATGACAAGGTGATCGGCGGACAGCTTACGTTCTTGATCATCAAGAGTGACGATCATTTCATTCTCAGCTGCTTTTCTTACTACGACTTCCTTAGAGCCAAATCTGTCATAATCAAACGCATGAAGCGGCTGTCCGTATTCCAACAGGACAAAATTTGTGATGTCAACGACGTTGTTGTGCGGACGAATGCCTGCATTCATCAGCTTTGTCTGCATCCAAAGCGGTGACGGAGCAATCGTGACATTTTTAATGATTTTTGCAGTGTACAGCGGGTTCGCTTCTTGATCTTCAATTTTGACTGAAATGTAATCAGACGCTTGTTCTGAAGCAGCCGGGTAATCCGTTTGCGGAAGCTTTACCTCAGTGTCTAAAATCGCGGCAACCTCGTAAGCAACACCAAGCATGTTCATGGCATCCGCGCGGTTTGGCGTTAAACCCAGCTCAAGAATCGCATCGTCAAGCTGTAAAGCCGCTAAGGCATCGCTTCCTGTTTCAGCGTCATTAGGGAATACGAAAATGCCTTCTGCATACTCCTTCGCCACAAGTTTGCTTTCGATACCAAGCTCCTGTAAGGAACAGATCATGCCATTTGATTCTTCACCGCGAAGCTTGGCTTTTTTGATTTTGAAATTGCCCGGCAGCACCGCTCCGACTGTTGCAACTGCGACTTTTTGTCCCTTATCCACATTCGGCGCGCCGCAAATGATTTGTACAGGGGCTTCAGCTCCGATATCCACAAGGCACTTATTCAGCTTATCAGCATTCGGGTGCTGCTCGCGCTCCAGCACATGGCCGATGACAACGCCTTTGATGCCTTCTCCTTTGTATTCAATTCCTTCAACCTCAATACCGGCTCTTGTAATTTTTTCAGCAAGAACAGCCGGGTCCATGCCTTTTAAATCAACATAATCCTCTAACCATTTATAAGAAACAAACATCCTTGCATCCTCCTCTTACGCCTGTTTAAACTGCGAAATAAATCTGACATCGTTTGTATAGAAGTGGCGGATATCATCAATGCCGTATTTCAGCATCGCGATGCGCTCAACACCCATTCCGAATGCGAAGCCCTGATATTCCTTCGGATCAAAGCCAGCCATTTTAAGCACGTTCGGGTGAACCATTCCGGCACCGAGGATTTCAATCCAGCCTGTTCCTTTACATACTGAGCAGCCGTTCCCACCACATTTAAAGCATGTCACATCCACTTCTACTGAAGGCTCAGTAAACGGGAAGAAGCTTGGGCGGAGTCTGATTTCGCGGTCTTGTCCGAACATTTTTTTCGCAACAAGTTCAAGCGTTCCTTTTAAATCACTCATGCTGATGTTTTTGTCAACGACAAGCCCTTCAATTTGCATAAATTGGTGAGAGTGCGTCGCATCATCGTTATCACGGCGATATACTTTACCCGGGCAAATGATTTTAACGGGACCTTTGCCTTCATGCTTTTCCATCGTCCGTGTTTGGACAGGGGAAGTTTGCGTTCTCATCAAAGTCTCCTCTGTGATGTAAAAGCTGTCCTGCATATCGCGCGCAGGGTGTTCTTTCGGAAGATTGAGCGATTCGAAGTTGTAGTAATCCGTTTCAACCTCTGGCCCTTCCTCGACTGTGTAGCCCATACCGATAAATAAATCTTCAATTTCTTCAATGACAACAGTGAGCGGATGGCGGCCGCCGACTGCAACAGGGTTCCCCGGCAGCGTGACGTCAATTGTCTGTCCTGCAAGCTTCTGTTTCATTTCCTCTTCTTCAAGCTTCTCGTTTTTGTCAGCAATCGCATTGGCAATACGCTCCCTTACTTCGTTCGCGAGCGCCCCCATTTTTGGACGTTCCTCAGCAGAAAGCTTGCCCATTCCGCGCAGCACTTCTGTAATCGGCCCTTTTTTTCCGAGATATTGCACCCGAATATCATTGACAACCTTCAATGAGCTTGCCGCTTCTACTTGTTCTAAAGCTTCTTGTTCCAGCTGTTTTAGCTTTTCTTCCATTTTGCATCCTCCTTTTATGTAAACAAACCGTCATATGTCTTTGGAAAATAAAAAAAACCCGTCCCTTGTACAAGGGACGAGTTGTGGCCGCGGTACCACCCTTATTTCAGACAGACTGATGCTGTCGTCAGCTTCATTGACATAACGGAATCAGATTCCGGTTCACCTTTACGCGCAGTGTACGCGGTCCCGGCGACAACTCAAGAGGTGAAGCCAATTTCCGGCTGCGTTAAAAATGCTCTCAGTCAGCGGCATTTTCTCCCTGGAAAGCAGTTGATCAGAAATTGAGGTCCTCTGTCACGGTTTTTGAAATATTATGTTCTATTATAGAGAAATCCAACGCTTGGCGCAACACTATCCTCGCAAGTGATACACGAGGATGGCAGCCGCAACCGCAACGTTTAGTGATTCAGCCTGTCCGTAAAGCGGCACGTACAGGTTCAAATCCGTTTTTTCCAGCAATGCAGCATCCACCCCTGCACCTTCATTTCCTACAATGAGCGCAAAGGATTCAGACTGAGGAATCTCCTGGTAAGGCGCTCCGTTTTGCAGCGCCGTGCCGTATACTTTTACGCCCTCTGCCTTCAATTCGTCCACATATGAAGGCAGGTTTCTTCTCACAACAGGAATATGGAAGTGAGATCCTTGAGCAGATCGCAGTGTTTTTCCGTTAAAGGCGTCCGCCGTGCCGTCACCGAGTACAACCGCATCCAAACCGGCCGCATCAGCCGTTCGAATCATTGTGCCAAGGTTTCCCGGATCTTGAACAGCGTCAATCAGCAGCACCTTGCGTGCCGTTGCCAGCTTTTCTTCAGGCATATGGCACACAGCGGCAATCTGCTGCGGCGTTTCGGTTTCAGTCACAGCTGAAAACGCATCTTCACTCAGCATATAGCACTGGATACCAGTCTCAAGATCTGAAGGAATCCTCGTTTCATCCTTTACAAGGATTTCTTTCACAATGCCCGGGCTTTTCAACGCCTCTTCAACGAGGTGTTCTCCCTCTATCAGAAATGTATTTGTTTTTGTTCGTTCTTTTTTTGTGTGAAGCTTTTTCCAATCCTTCACTTTTTGGTTTTTTGCCGATTCTATTTGTTTCACTGTCTATGTGGCGCTCCTTTTTTTAACATGATGTTATTATATCGCAAGAACAGCACATAATAAACCAGGTGCAGGGTTAGAATATACGTATTACATTTTAGAAAAAGGAGCGTTTTACATGGATCTTAATTTACGTCATGCCGTCATTGCCAATGTCACCGGCAATAATCAGGAGCAGCTTGAGCATACAATCGTAGATGCGATTCAAAGCGGTGAAGAAAAAATGCTTCCAGGGCTCGGCGTTTTATTCGAAGTCATTTGGCAGCACGCATCCGAAAGTGAGAAAAACGAAATGCTGAAAACGCTTGAAGGCGGATTAAAACCCGCCGAATAAGACATGAAACCGGGTGACAGCGCCCGGTTTTTTTCTTATATAATAAAAACATGATGAGGGGGAACGCCATGTTTTTACAGCCGTTATTAGCGAAAAAAATTATTGCTGAAGTTAAAAAAATGTACGAACGTGAAGTCATTATTGTAAACACGGACGGTCTTATTATGGCAGGCACAAACGATGAGCGTGTCGGACAATTTCATGAGGGAGCGCTTATCTGCGCAAAAGAAAGACGCAGCGTGATTATTACAAAAGAAGATGAAACAAGGTTAAAAGGAGTGAAAGCAGGCATAAACCTCCCTGTATTTTTTGACCATGATGTGATCGCCGTCTTCGGGCTGACAGGTAAGCCTGCAGAGATTCAGCCATTCGGAGAACTGCTTCGAAAAATGACAGAGCTGTTCATTAAGGAATCACGGCATTTAGAGCAATCCCAGTGGCGTGAGAGAATGCTGGAGTCCTTTATGATCGATTGGCTGCAATTAAAGGAGTGGTCTCCCAGTTTTCTTGAGAAAGCTCAGCTTCTTGGTGTTGACCTTGCCTCCCGGCGCCAAATGATTCTTATTCAGGGGTATGAGTGGTCACCTCATGATATTGAACAAATGGCACGCAGCTGGAAATCCTCGTACCCTGCGGATTTGTTCATCAGGTGGGGAAATGAACGGATCTTGATTAATCATGAAGTGCCGCAGCATGAACAAAGGGATCAGCTTTTACGGAAGATCCTTCACATTTGTTCGTTTGCCAATACCGCAAGCAGCCAATATACAGCAGCTGGCGCCGGAAGGGCTGTCGCAAGCTCCAGCCTGACAGATTCATACGAGCAAGCGGAAAAAGCGCTGGCTGTCAGCCTTAAGCGAAAAACGCCCATATTTGAAGAGGATCTGAAGCTTGATATGTGTCTGACGGAGATCAGCCCGGGAACCCGAAATGAATTTCCGCAAAGAGTATTAGGAGAGGCGCTAGAGCATCAGGAACTTATGAATACGTTACGGACTTTCTTTCATCACGATTTGTCTTTGAAACAAACCGCAGAAAATATGCATATTCATATCAATACATTGCGTTATCGTCTGGCTAAGGCTGAACAGCTGACGGGTTTACGTTTTGACCGTACCGAGGACATCGTCACGATGTACGTTGCACTCTATTTTTTAGATCAAGATACAAAATAGAGAGAGTTTCAGTTTCATTTTTTGTATGTCTCTCTATAGAAGGCTTTGCTTTTTTTCTTTTACAATAGATTGAAAGCGTTTTTTGACAGGGGGATGGGTGAAATGATCACCAAGGATGTAAAGGAGCAGCTGATTCGGATCTCCGGACCAGAAAACTTTGATGACTCGAATGCCGGCCGTCTCGTCTATTCATATGATGCGACGCCTCAGTATCAGTCTATGCCTGATGCCGTGATTGCTCCAAGGAATACTGATGAAGTATCACGCATTTTAACAATTTGCAGCGAACATCGAGTGCCGATCGTTCCAAGAGGATCAGGGACAAACCTGTGCGGCGGCACGTGCCCGACTGAAGGCGGACTTGTGCTTCTCTTTAAGCACATGAACCAGATTCTTGAGATTGATGAAGAAAATTTAACTGCCACAGTTCAGCCGGGCGTCATTACGTTGGATATGATCCGGGCAGTTGAAAGCAAAGGTTTGTTTTATCCGCCCGATCCGAGTTCTATGAAAATATCAACTATCGGCGGTAACATCAATGAAAATTCCGGCGGGCTACGTGGATTAAAATACGGCGTCACCCGCGACTATGTCATCGGTCTGGAGGTTGTGCTCGCAAATGGAGACATCATCCGCACCGGGGGAAAACTCGCGAAGGATGTGGCCGGATACGATCTCACACGTCTTTTTGTCGGCTCAGAAGGAACACTCGGCATTGTGACCGAAGCCATCGTCAAACTTGTTCCAAAGCCTGAAACAAAGAAGACGCTGCTTGCCCTTTATGAAAACATCGATGCCGCTGCTCAAACGGTATCAGACATCATTGCCGCAAAAATCATACCCGCCACGCTTGAATTTCTCGACCAGCCTACACTTTTGGTGATTGAGGATTATGCCAAAATCGGACTGCCGACAAACGCAAAGGCGGTTTTATTAATTGAGCAAGACGGACCGCTTGAAATCGTGGCACGGGATATGGAAAAGATTGAGGCGATTTGCAAAAAAGGCGACGCCGTTTCCGTTCAGACCGCACAAACAGAGGAGGAAGCGTTTGCCCTGACTGAAGCCCGGCGTTCTGCACTTTCTGCCCTAGCCCGCCTCAAACCGACGACGATTTTAGAGGATGCAACCGTTCCTCGCTCAGAAATCGCCAATATGGTTAAAGCGATTAATGATATTGCTGCTAAATATGATATTTCCATCTGCACCTTTGGCCATGCGGGAGACGGGAACCTTCACCCGACATGCACGACAGACATAAGAAATAAGGATGAAATGAAACGTGTCGAACAGGCTTTTGCCGAGATTTTTGAGAAAGCGATTGAACTTGGCGGGACGATAACCGGAGAGCACGGAGTCGGGGAAATGAAAGCGCCTTACTTGGAAATGAAGCTGAAAAAAGAAGGCATTGATGCGATGAAAGCGTTGAAAGCGGCATTTGACCCCCGGAACATATTAAATCCCGGCAAAATGTTTGCGAAAGATGCGAGAAAACGTGTGGTGACGGAAAGATGACAACAGAAAAAGAAATGAAACAGATCCAAAATGAATTTAAAGAGCGTATGGATGAAGGCGAGTTATTAAATTGTATGCGCTGCGGCTTCTGTCTTCCTTCCTGTCCGACCTATATCGAATCGGGATTTCAGGAAACACACTCTCCGCGCGGGCGTATCGCCTTAATGAAAGCCGTAGCCGACGGTATGATTGAACCGGATGAAGATGTCGAACGGTCGCTGTCACTTTGCCTCGGCTGCCGCGCCTGTGAACCTGTATGCCCGTCTGGCGTGAAATACGGGCAGCTGCTTGAGGAAGCCAGAGATATTATCCACCAAAATAAAAAACACTCGCTTGCCGAACGTGTCATGCGAAAGACGGCTTTTCACGAGCTGTTTCCGCATCAAAACCGCATGCGCTCAGCTGTAAGCCTTATCGGTTTATATCAGCGGTCAGGGCTGCAAACCGCTGTGCGAAAATCAGGCATGCTTCGAATCCTGCCTGAGCATTTGCGGACGATGGAAGCCGTTCTTCCTGATGTTCCAAAAAGCAAAGAAATGAACAATAGGCCGCGTTTCCTGCCGTCCATTGGCCCCATGAAAAAACGGGTCGCCTTTTTTTCGGGCTGCTTAATGGATACGATGTTTTTACCGACTAACAATGCCACATTGAAGCTTTTACAGCTGGCAGGCTGCGACATTGTCATCCCGCCTGAACAGGCTTGCTGCGGGGCGCTTCATGGACACAGCGGTGAAAAAAACACAGGGAAAGAGCTCGCGAAACAAAATATCGCTGCTTTCGAAGCATTAGACGTGGATGCAGTCATTACAAACGCAGGAGGATGCGGAGCCTTTCTTACCGAATATGATCATTTGCTGAAGGATGACCCGGAATGGTCGGAGCGGGCCGCCGCTTTTGTTCAAAAGCTGAAGGATTTTTCTTCCGTTTTGGTTGAACTCGATTTCCATCAAATGGACTTAGCGCTCAAGACGCCTCAGGTCGTTACCTATCAAGATTCATGCCACCTAAGAAATGTAATGCATACGTCGCTTGCGCCCCGCCAGCTTCTTAAAAGCATCAAAGGGGCGGAATTCAAAGAAATGGAGAAAGCAGACAGCTGCTGCGGGTCAGCGGGAATTTACAACATCGTCGAAGCTGAAATGTCTATGAAAATACTGGACAGCAAAATGGCTGCCGTCAAAGCAACCGAAGCGATCCTCATTGTAACAGCAAATCCCGGCTGCCTGCTGCAAATGAAGCTCGGCATTGAACGCGAAGGACTAAGCGGTAAAGTCAGAGCCGTTCACCTGGCTGATTTGCTATTGGAAGCAGCCGGGCACAAAACATCATGAGAAAGCCCAAAACAGATATTGTTTTGGGCTTTTGTGCGTTATTCCATCGGACTGCAAATTTCGATATAATGTCCATCCGGATCAGCGATATAGGCGACCGTCTGCCCCCATGGTTTCACTTTCGGCTCCCCGATAATCGATACGCCTTGTTCTCTCATCCTTTTGATGACCGCTTCTACATTTTCAGTAACAAACCCGATTTCAAATGTGTTTGAAGCAGATGTATCCGGAATGTCCAGCGCCGTGATGTCTCTGGCGCTTTCCCGCGTATTAAGCGCCAATATCGTAGACCCTGTATCAAATTCGACATACGTGCCGTGTTCAGCACGAATCGGCAGTCCTAAAATATCCCGGTAAAAATGAATAGCCCGCTTGCTGTCCGATACGTATAGAATAAGATATTTCATTGATAGATTCATTGCCAACCCCCCTCAGCATTTTCAATAGTCCTTCTAGCCCGGTATAGACGCTTCCATCCTTAAGCTCGGATCTTTCCACATCTGCGCCCATTTTTTCACAGCCGCCACGATAATAATGAAGCCTAACACCAGCATGATGATAGATAATACGCCATTTAATACACTATATCCTGCTGCTTCAGGATTGAGATACACATTGCGCACCATCCAATAGCCCGCATAATTGACAGTGACATATAAATAGGCAAGCGGGATAAGACAGGTCAGAATGTACCGGCGTTTATCGGCGATTTTCAACACGATGGTCGCTCCGATAATGAGCCCCACTGAAGCCATCAGCTGATTAGAAACGCCGAACAGCGCCCAAATGGAACCGATATCTCCTGAATACAGCAAGTACCCCCACATTAAACAGGCAAGCGCGCTGGCAAATACAGAGCCCGGAATCCAGTCTGTTTTCTTCAGCGGCTTATACACCTCCCCGAAGAAATCCTGGATCAAATAACGGGCAACGCGTGTGCCGGCGTCAATCGCTGTTAAAATAAAGACCGCTTCAAACATAATGACAAATTGGAAAAAGTATGAGGCCAAATGGCTGAAAAACGGCATTCCGGTAAAAATATAAGTCATCCCCACCGCAAGTGTGACGGCTCCCCCTGTTCTTCCTTCTAAGTCCAAACCGATTTCCCTGCTCAATTCAGGCAAATGTACGACATTCATGCCAAGCGTACGGAAAACCTCAGGCGTGCTGTTAATCGCAAAGTAATCAGCAGGCTGTAAAGCGGTCGCTGCAATCAGCGCCATGATGCCGACAAGACACTCAACAAGCATTGCGCCAAACGCAACCGGCTTCATATCACTCCATTTATTCAGCATTTTCGGTGTCGTTCCTGAGCCGACAAAGGCATGGAACCCAGAGATCGCCCCGCAGGCGATGGTTATTGAGATGAACGGCCAGACAGGTCCTGCCAGCACCGGCCCGCCGCCTTTTACGAATTCTGTAAACGCAGGGAACGGAATGGACGGATTGACGACAAACACACCAACAATCAAAGCGATAAAAACACCGATTTTCATAAAACTGCTTAAATAATCACGCGGAGCAAGAAGCAGCCAAACGGGAAGCGCAGCCGCAAAAAATGCATAAACAGGAAGCGCGATTGCAAGCGTTTTCGTATCTAGCGTTAAAAAGTCACCAAGCGCTGTAGTCTGTACCCATGGACCGATAAAGACTCCTGCCATTAAAAAGAGAAAGCCGACCGTTGAAGCGAGCTTTAAATTTCCCGTTTTCTTATAAAATAAGCCCACACCCATCGCAATCGGTATCGTAATCCCTACCGCAAATGTTCCCCATGGATTACGTTCAAGCGCATGCAAGACAACCATCGACAGGCCCGCCATTGTGATCGTGATGATAAACAGCATGGACAGTCCTGTACAAAATCCTGCAACAGGGCCAAGCTCATCCTTCGCCACTTCCGACAGCGATTTTCCGTTTTTGCGCATCGATGCAAACAACACCACAATATCATGGACGGCTCCCCCAATTACCGCCCCGATTAACAGCCACAATAATCCCGGCAAATAGCCAAACTGCGCCGCCAGAATTGGTCCGACCAGCGGCCCGGCCGCTGCGATCGCGGCAAAGTGGTGGCCGAACGAAACCCATTTATTTGTAGGCACATAGTCTTTCCCATCCTCAAGCGCATGAGCAGGTGTTGGCTTGTCATCATTCACTTTGAGAACCTTCACCATCATAAATGTTCCGTATAAACGATAGGCAATAGCCAAAATACACATTGATGCTATCACAATTGTAACCGCATTCATTTTCTCCCATCCCCTTTGCTGTTTTCATAAATATATCATAATTTCATGGGGAAAAGCGGTCATTTTTTCCTATACAAAAAGCCGGCTGGAACGAGCCGGCTCGTGGCAGTTGAAAGACAAGCCGGAGATTTCTCTCCGGCTTTGCTATTCTTATGACTGTTTTTTCAGGCGGATTACATTCCAGGAAAGCGGCTTGAAATGAGCAGTTAAGCCATTTTCGCTGACAGACGATGATCCGTTGGAATGCGGAACGACATTTTTTCTGTTATGCTGGTTTGTCGCTTTGATATCCTGATGCTCAAGTACGATGTGCTCTGCGATTTGGTAAGATTCAAAGCCTCTGAGCGAAATCTCCGTCTCCATCTGATCCTCAGCCTTGTTTACCGCAAAAATAGTGAGTGTTTCTTCCTCTTCAGAGTACACAACAGCAGCATCAACATATGGCACATCAGTGAAATCAGAACAATCGTACTTAGGAGAAGAAATAAGCGGTTTCAGTGACTCGCCCCTTCCGTAAACAGAAGCATGCATGTATGGATAGAAAATCGGCTGTCTCCATGCTTCTCCGCCTTTTTCCGTCATGATCGGCGCGATGACATTGACAAGCTGTGCAAGACACGCAATTTTCACACGGTCTGCGTGCTGCAGCATCGTAATGAGCAGAGAGCCGACTAATAAGGCATCTTCAAAATTGTAAATATCCTCTAAAATCGGACGCGCAGTGATCCACGGCTCGACTTTTTTATCAGCCTCATTTGAGTGGTACCAGACGTTCCATTCATCCAGAGAAAGATTGATTGTTTTCTTGCTGCGTGTTTTCGCTTTTACATAGTCACAGGTCGCAGCGACTGATTTGATAAAATGATCCAAATCCATGGAACGGGCCAAGTAGTTTGGCAGATTGTTATCCCGGTTTCCGTAGTAGGTGTGAAGAGAGATATAGTCGACATGTTCATACGTATGCTCCAGCACCTTCGCTTCCCAATCGATAAAGGTCGGCATGCCGCTGTTTGAGCTGCCACAGGCAACGAGTTCAATTGATGGGTCAACCCACTTCATGACCTTTGCTGTCTCTGCAGCAAGCCGTCCGTATTCATCAGCTGTTTTGTGGCCGATCTGCCACGGTCCATCCATTTCGTTTCCTAAGCACCATGTTTTGATGCCATACGGCTGTTCATAGCCATGCGATCTTCTTAAATCACTCCAGTAAGAGCCTTTCGGATGGTTGCAATATTCAACGAGATTACGAGCGGCATCTATGCCTCTTGTGCCAAGGTTGACGGCCATATTGACCTCAGTGTTCACCTTTTTTGCCCAAGATAAAAATTCATTTGTTCCCACTTCATTGGTTTCTGTCGTTTGCCATGCCAAGTCAAGCCGTCTCGGGCGGTTTTCGACTGGTCCGACACCGTCCTCCCAGTTGTATCCGGATAAAAAGTTTCCGCCCGGATAGCGGATGATGGGAACCTGTAATTCTTTGATCAGCGACTGGACATCTTTTCTAAATCCATCTTCATCCGCTTCAGGGTGATCAGGCTCGTATATGCCTTCATATACCGCACGACCCATATGTTCGATAAACGAGCCATAAATCCGTTTATCTACTTCACCGATTTTATATTCTTTGTCTACAATCATTCGCGCTTTTTTCATCACACGTTTCCTCCTTCATTAACCTTTGACTCCCCCTACCGTCAGGCCGGAGATAAAGTACTTTTGGAAAAACAAGAAAATGATAATCACCGGCAAAATCGCAAATACTGAGCCGGATATAAGCATGTCGTAATTATTTCCATAAGGGCTCAGCAAGCTGGACAGCCCTATTGGAAGCGTAAACATTTCTTTCGACCGAAGCACAATCAGCGGCCACAAGAAGTTGTTCCAGCTGTTTAAGGACTGAAGGATAATCATCGCACCGAAAGCCGGTTTCATCAGCGGTGCCATAATCCTGAAAAAGATGCCGAATTCCGTACAGCCGTCCATCCTTGCAGAGTCCAGCAGATCTCTTGGAAGGCCAAGAGCATATTGCCTGAAAAAGAAAACGGCAACAGGTGAAACGATAAACGGCAATATGACACCCGTATATGAATCGATCAAGTGCAGTCCGACAGTAAGCTTAAACAGAGGAAGCATCATCACTTCCAGCGGAACCATCATAATAATCAGCACAAGAACAAAGATGATATTTCTTCCCTTAAAATCATAAACCGCAAGCCCGTACCCGATCATCGAAGAAAAAAACAGGGTGAGCATGGTTGTGAAAAGCCCAAGTACAAGACTGTTAAAAAACCATTTGAAATAAATGCTTCCGCCGTTAAACAGAAATGTATAATTATCAAGACTCATTACTTTAGGATCAATGTCGAGATTGAGCCCCACACGCAAAAGCTCAGATGAGGGCTTTAATGATCCTAAAAGCAAACAGAAAATCGGAAAAAGATACAATAGGCTCAGCATAATAAAAAACAGGGTTAGCGCGATTCTATAAACGCTGAACTGAGGACTGTGCCGCAACATTTATCCCTCCCCCTTAAACGAGCCTGACAGCTTTAATGAAATCAGGCTGACAACAAGGATCACAATCAAAAGCACGATGCCGATGGCTGCTCCGTACCCCATTTCGTTGTAGGCAAGCCCCTGCTGATACAAATATCCGACAAGCGTCAGACCAATATTACCCGGGGAATTATTCTGCCAAAGGACGTAGCTTTCCTCAAACATCCTGAAGCCGCCGATGATGCTGATGGTCAGCACATATACGGTTACAGGCTTGAGAAACGGCAGCGTGATGTGCAGAAATTTTTTCATTGTATTCGCGCCGTCTATATCAGCGGCTTCGTACAGCTCTTTCGGCACATTTTGCAAACCGGCTAAAAAGTAAAGGATGTTGATTCCCATCCATCTCCATGAAGCAAGCAGCACCATCAAAAACATGCCGGTATGTTCATTGTTCATCCAGTTCTGAGGTGAAAAGCCGAGTTTGAGTAGGATGGAATTGGCCAGAGACGTTTCCATTTCTCCGAAGATCAGCCGAAAAATGATCCCCGCGACAATGGTGGAGGTCAATGCCGGGATGAATAGTGCTGATTTAAATATATTTCTAAATTTGACCAGCTTTGAATTCAGGAATATGGCCAGAAGCAATGGGACAGGAATCAGCACGATCAGCGTCCAAAAGGTGTATTCCAGCGTATTCCAAAGGGCGGTATAGAACGTCGGGTTGTTTAGCGCTGTATAATTAGACAATCCGACAAAGGACACCTCTCCCGGCAAAATTCTTTGGAAGCTCATGATGAAGACACTAATGATGGGGTATAGAAAAAATACGAGAAAGGATAAAACGAATGGCGCTGTAAACAGATAGGGCGCCGCTTTTTTTGAATAAAATAGATCTCGCCAGCCTGATTGTTTCGCAGCTGAAGGAACGGGATGAACCGTTCCTGTTTTCACAGGTTTCATGAGAACCTCCCCGCTTTCACTTTTTGAATGGGATTCTATTTCTGTTTCAGTTCACCTGCCGCTCTGTCCAAGGCTTGTTTAGGCGTTTTTTGCTGAGATTTAAGTGCGTCGAACAACACGCTTCTGTTGACAAGGTCTGAAGCCTTGGCAAAATCCTCATGTAAATAAATCGGATTGATTTCATCCTTGATATCGAGCAGCACGGAAAAAATGCCTGTTCCGTTTTGGAAGTAATCCGTGTATTTGTTTTTCTCTTTCAATTCCTTGGAGCTCCAGACATCCCAGCGAAGCGGGTCAAACCCAAGTACGCTCCAGAGCTTTTTGTTTCCTTCTTTAGAGCCCTTCGCAAAGGCTAAAAACTCTGTTGCTAACTCAACATGCTTGGCTTGCTTCGGCACAACGGTTGCCGTACCGCCCAAACCTGCCGAGCGGTCGCCTCCCTTTTTCCATGCCGGGAGCGGCCTGATGGCAATCTTCCCTTTCAGATCAGGCATATAATCGATAAATCTTCCCATATACCAAATCGGCATGAGGACTGAAGCAGCTCCTCCTTGGTTCATAAAGCCGTAGTATTCTTCACTGTGATGCCCGCCGCCCGGCGCAGGAATCATCGTTTTATCATTGATCATGTCTTTTAAATATTGAAGTGTTTTTACGTTGGTGTCATTATTGAGGATCAGCTTGCCGTTTTTATCAAAATAGCCTGAGTTTTGCTGTGAAATAATAGATAAGAACGTTCCGGAATCATTTGTTTCCACCGTTCCCATCGGCTTCCCGGTCACTTTGCGCACTTTCTGTCCGGCTTTATGGTAATCATCCCATGTTTTAATATCGTCAGGATTGACGCCGGCTTTCTTCATAACATCCATGTTATAAAACATGACTGTTGTTCCTACATGCGTATCGAGTCCGTAAAGCTTGCCGTTTTTGCTGTACAGGGTCAGCCGCGCCTCAACGAATTTATCGCGGTCCTTTTCAATCAGCGGAGTCAAGTCGGCAAGCGGTATGTCAGAGCCCTTCAAAAAGTTTGAAAAACGGGCCAATTCAACATCGGCAATATCAGGGACGCCTTCTCCCGCTATTAAGGAGATAGACAAGTTATCGTGCATTTGTCCATACGGATAAACGACCGTATTCAGCTTAATTTTGCGGTCAGGATATTTTTTATTCCATTCCTTCACCATTTCCACATAGAACTGCTCATGAAGCCCGTTAAATGTCCAAAAGGTCAGCTCGGTTTCACCCGACTTCCCGGATGATCTTTCTGCTGAACACCCGGCAATGACTAATGTCAGCAGCATCATGAGCACAAGAAAACAGACAGTCATTTTTTTCATCTGCGTTACCCCTTCCATTCGAGGTGCGGGCTATTCATATAGACCATGGTTGATCAGCGTTTTGTTTTCATTAATGATTCTTAATCCGGTGCAGCGGTCTCTTAAGGTGTGCGCGTGTCTGAAGGCATTCTTGACGGAATCCTGCCCGACACCGATTTCGTCAAAATACGCAGGGCCTCCGGCTGATCTCAGCCAATCAGCCAGCACTTCTCCTTCCGGGAGAGTTTGATAAGCCGATTGGATGGCTTGCCGCCGGCTCGGTGAAAATTCGTTGAGCCCGTCATCCTTAGCGAGCTTTCTGTATGTGTCAGTTAATAAAACAGCTGCACAGCCCACCTTTGCCCCATGAAGAATCTGCGGCCGTTTTTTCTCCATTAATTCCATCTCAATCCAATGTGAAATATGATGCTCTCCGCCTGATGCCGGGCGGGAATGATCTAATGCCAGCATGACAAGCCCCGATACAAGTAAAGACTCCATCAAAACCCGTATGCCTGTTTCCGTTTTCATCGCAATGTCTTCTGTGTGTTCAATGCAGGCAGCAAGCGCCTCCTGAACAATCTTAGCTCCTGCTGGCGAATAAGGCTCGCCGGCAAGATGCCGGGATATTTCCCAATCTGCTAAAGACGTTATTTTACCGAGCATGTCACCAAATCCAGCCGCCACCATTGACTGCGGTGCCGCTTTTAATAGATCCAGATCAGCGAACAGTGCAGACGGGGCCTTCGTTTGAATGGTTGTTTTCGTACCGTATAAAACAATCGGCGCCCCTGCTGATGTAAAACCGTCTACAGATGGAGCAGTCGGATAAGAAATAAACGGCAAATCTCTTTGAAACGCTGCAAAGCGGACGATATCATGAATCGTGCCCGAACCGACTGCGATCATGACATCCGTTGTTTGTTTCGTATGGATCAGCACATGAATGAGCGATCGTTCATCAGCTGTCACATCTCCGGCTTCATTTTCTGGAATGATCAGGCACTCGGCCTGAAATCCTTCTTGATTCAGCTGATTTTCCAGATCAATTCCTGCAATGCGGTGTGTATTCGCGTCGCAGACAAGGACAATATGTTTATTGTTTTTTCGTTTTACATAATCCAAAAGCGAATCAGCTGCTTGTTTACCGAGAACAATTTCTTCAACTTTTATAGGCAACGTCTTTTCTCCGGCGTGTTCAAAAGCACGCTGAACGTCAGCTGCGATACGATTCATATCAGAATCCCCTCCTCAGCCAATTTGGTTACATCCTTAACAGAATCCAGCACATAATCCGGCGTGTACAAACGCTGTTCGCCCTGTTTCGCAGAACCAGTTAGCACTAAGGCGCTTTTCATGCCATAAAGCTTCCCCATCGCAATGTCAGATTCAATGCTGTCTCCTATAATCATGCATTCATGTGCGGACAGCCCCATTGCTGTACAGGCAGCCTCCGCCATCAGCCATGACGGCTTTCCGACAACAAGTTCAGTCTTCGCTTGTGCGGAAGCCTCTATCGCCCCAATCATTCCGGCCACATCAATGGCATTTCCGTCTTCGTTCGGAAAAGAGCGGTCTTTGTTTGTAGCAATGATGCGAGCGCCGCCGGCAGCCGCTTGAAAGGCTTGATTTAAATCTTCGTACGTGAGCGTTTCATGAAGAGAGATCACGAGCCAATCCGCTTCCTTCGGTTCGTTCGCGTGCTGCACACCAGCCATCCTCAGCTCGTCAACCAAGCCTTGCTCCCCAAGCACCCACACCTTTGAAAAACGATAATGTTTTTTCAGAAAAGCCGCTGTCACGCTTGATGACAGAACAATGTCGTTTACGTCCGCTTCAATCCCCGCGCCGAGAAGTTTTTTTCTGCACATGGCACGGGAGATATTCCCCCGGTTGCTTAAAAAGACGATTTTCTTTCCCATTCTCCTAAGCGTTTTGATCGCTTCTCTTGCTCCTTCGATCAACTCATTTCCTCTGAATACAGTACCGTCCAAGTCAATCAGAATGCCGGCCGGTGACACAGGCGTATCATGACTGGCCATAATACGCATTTGCTCCGTGTTTTCGATAAAAATGCTTTTCATGCAGAACTGTATTGATTGGGGTTACATCCTTGTTCAGCATAATGGAGTGATAGGCCATTTCGGCAACCGTTTCTAATACAACTGCGTTATGAATGGCATTTAAGGCGTCAGTGCCCCAGCAGAACGGTCCGTGATTATTCACGAGCACACCCGGCACCTGTTCGTAGTTATGATGCTGAAAGGTTTCCGCTATGACTTTTCCTGTATTCAGTTCGTAGTCATGAATGATTTCTTCATCGTACATTTCTCGCGTACATGGAATCGCACTGTCAAAATAATCAGCATGGGTCGTGCCTAACGGAGGGATGTCTCTGCCCGATTGCGCCCAGCTTGTCGCCCATTGAGAATGGGTATGGACAATTCCCCCGATATTCGGAAAGGCTTTATATAAATAAACATGGGTAGGTGTATCTGAAGAAGGCTTAAGCGAGCCTTCGACGACCTCTCCATCAAGGTTCAAAACAACCAAGTCATCTGCTGTCAAGTCGCTGTATTCGACTCCGCTAGGTTTGATGACAATTCTTTCTTTTTCACGGTCAATCCCGCTGACATTTCCCCACGTAAAGGTTACCAGCTGATGCTCTTGAAGCTTCAGGTTGGCAGCCAGCACTTCCTTTTTTAATGTTTCAAGCATGCTCCATCACCCTTTATCAATTCTTTTTGGCGGCAGATGAAAATTGAAGATTTTTGATCGTTTTCAGACGCTTCATGACATGGTTTTCTTTTCCGAAATAATGAACCAGCTCTTTATATTCAGCGTACAATTTTTCATAAACCGCGGCGTTTTCGGCATTTGGCGTATAAGTTATATCTTTCAGTTTTCCCATGTTCGCCGCTGCCTCTTTGATGTCATCGTAGCCGCCTTTTTCTTTGCCTGCTGCAAGCGCGCCGAAAATGGCAGATCCTAAGGCTGGGGCTTGCGGTGAACCAGAGATTTTAATGTCCATATTTGTCACATCCGCATAAATCTGCATGACAAACGGGTTTTTCTCAGCTATTCCGCCCGCTGCGTATAGTTCCTCAATCGGGACACCGCTTTCTTTGAATGTTTCGATAATCATCCGGGTTCCGTAAGCTGTCGCTTCAACTAACGCTCTATAAATCTCTTCAGGCTTCGTCAGCAGTGTCATTCCAAGCAGCATCCCTGTTAAATCTGCATCAACAAGAGTTGAACGGTTTCCATTCCACCAATCTAAAGCAAGCAAGCCGCTTTCACCTGGCGCTTGATGGTTTGCTTTCTCACTCAGCAGCTCATGAACGCCAATGTTTTTTTCCTTTGCTTCCTTTTGATAAGCTGGCGGGACACATGTTTTCACAAACCAGTCAAAATGATCGCCGACACAGGACTGCCCGGCTTCATATCCCGCATAGCCCGGGAGAATTCCGTTGTCCACAACGCCGCACATTCCTGGAACGATATGCACCTCTTCACCAAGTAGAACATGGCACGTCGAGGTTCCCATAATCATCAGCATTTTCCCTGGCTCTGTAATGCCGACCGCCGGTACGGAAACATGAGCGTCCACATTGGCAACCGCAACAGCCGTTCCCGGGAGAAGCCCTGTCAGCTTTGCCATTTTTTCAGTCAGACTGCCGGCTTTTTCTCCTACTGAATGAATAGAACCTAACAATTTGTCCTTTGTAATCGTTTTCATTGAAGGATTTAATTTCTCAAAGAAATCATCTGACGGATACCCCGCTTTTTCACTCCACATCGCTTTATACCCTGCAGTACAGTTGCTTCGCTTGAGCGAGCCGCACAGCTGGTACACGATCCAGTCCGCAGCCTCGATGATCCGGTCAGCCGCTTCATAAATGTGAGGCGCTTCCTCGGCAATTTGCATGACCTTTGGAATCATCCATTCTGATGAAATTTTTCCTCCGTACCGCTGTAAAAAAGCCTCTCCTTCTTCTTCCGCGATTTGATTGAGCCGATCAGCATGTTTTTGAGCCGCATGATGCTTCCAGAGCTTCACATAGCTGTGCGGCTCCTCTTCATATTCAGGCAGCATGCATAACGGCTGCCCGCTGCTGTCAATAGGAAGGATCGTACATGCCGTGAAATCAATTCCAATCCCGATAATGTCTTTCGGTTCAACGCCCGTCTGTTCGAGTAAAGACGGAATGGTTGTTTCCAAGACTTCGAGGTAATCAGCAGGGTGCTGCAGCGCCCAGTCACGCGGCAGCTTTTGACCCGTTTTTGGAAGGACGGTATCAATGACAGCATGCCTGTATTCTTTTACAGCAGCCGCAAGTTCCTCCCCTGTTTGGACATGAACTAGCACTGCTCTTCCTGATAAAGTTCCAAAATCAACCCCTATTGTGTAAGCCATGTGACATCCCCCTCTACTTTTGAAGCCGGTAAAGCGCCTCGTTCCATTTTAACTCGTGTTTCAGTTTATGAATTGTCGTATCACGGGAAATGAGAACACTTTCGATTCCCGCCATTTCCGCCCAATCAAGCATTTGCTCCGCTGTCAGTTCATAAGACAGGCAGGTATGGTGTGCACCGCCGGCTAAAATCCATGCCTCCGCTGCTGTTTTCAATGACGGCTCCGGCTTCCAGAGAACACGGGCAACCGGTAAATTCGGCATGTCTTTTTCAATTTCCTGGCCGTTGACTTCATTCAGCACAAGGCGGAAACGCCCGCCAATATCAACAATGCTAGCTTGAATGGCAGAACCGCTGATGCCGTTAAATACAAAACGCGCAGGGTCCTCTTTGCCGCCAATCGAAAGTGGATGAACCTCGATTTTCGGCTGATCCAAAGCAACAGTCGGACACACTTCAAGCATGTGAGAGCCCAGAATCATTTCATTTCCCGGTTCAAAATGGTACGTGTAATCTTCCATGAAGGAAGTTCTTTTTCCTTTAGCCATGATTTTCATCATCCGCACAAGGGCCGCTGTCTTCCAATCTCCTTCACCGGCAAACCCGTAGCCTTTCTCCATCAGGCGCTGAACGGCAAGTCCCGGCAGCTGTTTCATTCCGTGCAGCACTTCAAACGATGTCGTAAACGCTGTGTATCCGCCTTGCTCAAGAAAAGCGGTTAAGCCAAGTTCAATTTTCGCCTGTTCTTTAATGGACGCTACCTTTGCTTCGTCACGTTTTGTTTCCTCACTGATCACATATAGTCTGTCATACTCGGCATAAAGCGTGTCAACCTCGTCGTCCGTAATGCGATCCATCACTTCAACAAGATCCCCGATGCCATATCCGTCAACCTGCCAGCCAAATTGAATATGCGCTCCCACCTTGTCTCCGTCCGTTACCGCGACATGACGCATGTTATCTCCAAATCTGGCAACCTTAATATGTCTGCTTTCATTTAATGCAGCCGCCGTATCCATCCACTGGGACATTTCTTTTTTCACTTCTTCATCATCCCAATAGCCGGCAATGACTTTTCGGCTAAGCCCCATTCTCGAGTTGATGTAACCGTACTCTCGATCGCCATGCGCGGATTGGTTGCTGTTCATAAAATCCATGTCAATCGTACCCCACGGGATATCGCGATTATATTGAGTATGCAAATGCATAAGCGGTTTTTGATAAGAGGAAAGGCCTTCTATCCACATTTTTGCAGGGGAAAATGTGTGCATCCATGTAATGATGCCAGCGCATGTCTCACTGTACTCTGCTTCTCTTAACAGCTCTCTGATGGTTTCCGGTGAAGTGACGACGGGCTTATGAGTGATTTTATATCTGGAAGAAACCCCGCTGAGCCCCTCACAAATGCTTTTAGCATGCTGATCTACCAGTTCCAGCGTCTCTTCCCCGTATAGGTGCTGGCTTCCTGTCACAAACCAGAATTCATAATCCTTTGTCTGAAGCATGTAAACTGCCCCTTTCTCATAAAATAAAACGCTTTCAAATATAAAAGATACGTACTAATGATAGAAAATAAACCTATAAATAAATATTTGTACGAACAATTTTATTATAGTAATTGACTATTATACTGTCAATCTTTTCTTTTAAAAAAAGCCGGGGGCAGAGCCCGGCTTTTTGATTCAATAGGACGGCCAGCCCGAGCTCCAATTCAAATCATTGATGAGAAGCTTCGGAATGCCATTGTCATTGGCATCATAGGCATGGCGAACAAGAATGTTTCCGTTCACAATATCCTGGCCTCCAGGTCCTTTCCATTGGTCATTGCCCGAATCCAAAATAGTGCCTCCGCCTTCAAGCATGCTTTTTCCGCTTTTATCAAGATAAGGGCCTGTAATGTTTTTGGATCTTCCGTAAGCAATTTTGTACGTACTGTTTACCCCGTCACAGCATTTATCAAATGAAACCATTAAATAGTAATATCCATTTTGATACGTAAGAGTAGGAGCTTCTAAGGCACCTCCATTATTCGGTCTAGCTGCAATCGAATAGAGCGAGCCTGTAGGCTTCATCGTACTCTTATCGAGCTTAGTCAGCTTAATGCCGCTCCAAAACGAGCCGAATGCAAGCCACGGGTTGCCATCCTTGTCGAATGTCAGCTCCGGATCAATTGCGTTATAATTATTTGAGCTTGTCGAACGGATCACCAAGCCCTCGTCCTTCCAGCTCCCCGAACTGATGCTTGTTGAAGATGCCAGGCCAATGGCAGATGTATTGCTTCCAAAAGAAGAAACGGAATAATACAGCCAGTACTTGCCGTTATAGTATTGGATGTCCGGCGCCCACTGGTTTTGACCATAATTCGGTACATAATTGGACCACCACGATAGCGGTGTACTGAAAATGGATTTTTGTACGGTCCAATTTTTAGCGTCTGAAGACTTCAAAACCCGCAGTCCCCGTTCTTCAGTAAGCCCTGTTCCGAGCGCATACCATGAGCTCCCCTCTTTAATCATAGTCGGGTCATGAAGCAGCTCATTGGATGCACCCCAAAACGCTGCCTCTGCGGGAGCAGCAGAAGTGAATATCAAACCTGCAGCCAGAGCTGCACTCGAAAAGTGTAAGAAGCGTTTCCATGTTTTTTTCTTTTTCAATTTTGTTCAACCTCCTTTATTTCAGAAAGCGCTTACAAATTAGATTATTTATCCTCCCTTCCTGTCAAATCGACTGCGTATCGTATATCGTCATGTTCAGGAAATTTTCGGTATCCCCTTTATTGTAGTCACTATGCTGTAATTTGTACAGACAAAAAAATAGAATCCACCTCAATAGGCGGATTCTTCCGTATCTTTATTGGTACGTAATTTCGTCAACCGTTTTTCGATCTAACTTCTTAATGACTTCTGTAATTAGCTTTACCGCGTTTTCATAATCATCACGATGCAGCATGGCCGCGTGCGTATGAATGTAGCGGGTTGCAATGGTAATGGACAGCGCAGGAACGCCATTTGCCGTCAAATGGATGGCACCCGAATCAGTTCCGCCGCCGGCAATGGCATCAAATTGGTACGGAATGCCGGCTTCCTCCGCAGTGGCTACAACTGCATCGCGCAAACCTTTGTGAGAGACCATGGATGCATCGTAAACGATAATCTGCGGGCCTTTGCCCATTTTGCTCTGCGCTTCCTTCTCGGAAATGCCAGGCGTGTCTCCTGCTATCCCTACATCAACACCAAACGCAATATCAGGCTGAATGGTGTGTGCAGCCGTTTTCGCTCCCCTCAGCCCGACTTCCTCCTGCACGGTTCCAACGCCATACACTATATTTGGATGGTCTGTGTTTTGTAAGTTTCTTAACACATCAATTGCAATCGCACAGCCGATGCGGTTGTCCCAGGCCTTTGCGAGTAGGAATTTTTCATTGTTCATGACCGTAAACTCAAAATGCGGAACGATCATATCTCCCGGGAGTACACCCCACTCCAAGGCTTCTTCCCGGCTTGAAGCTCCAATATCAATAAACATGTCTTTTATTTCCACTGATTTTTTTCTTGCTTCAGGAGACAAAATATGAGGCGGCTTAGATCCGATAACCCCTGTGATTTCTCCTTTATTTGTGACAATGGTGACGCGCTGGGCAAGCATAACCTGAGCCCACCATCCGCCAACGGTTTGAAAACGGATAAAGCCTTTATCTGTGATTTGTGTCACCATAAAGCCGACTTCATCCAAATGTCCGGCGATCATAATTTTCGGGCCATTTTCTGCACCAGTTTTTTTGGCAATTAAACTGCCCAGGCGATCTGTTGTCACCTCATCAGCAAATGGTTCTATGTATGATTTCATCACTTGCCTTACTTCTCTTTCATTGCCGGGTATGCCTTTTGCATCTGTTAAATCTTTCAGCATGGTCAATGTTTCATCTAATTTTGCCATGTTCCAAACCCTCCTTCATCAGTCCTGCATTCTTATTATACAAAACATGGCGCGAACCATACGACTATTTCACTTGAAAATCGGGTATATGTTTTTACAGCTTTCTTTTAGAAAAAGTGAAACCTTTTTCTATGCTTTTCGTATTACATCAGATCATCACCATAAGGGAGGTGCCTTCACACAATGTTTGTCATGGTTCTAAGGATTATTTTGCTTGCACTTTTTGCTTATTGTATTTATGCCGTGGTCAAATATGTCGCGAATCCTAAGAGAAGGCTTAAGCTGGCCCAATCAAAAGAACATTTTTATATTATTGATGAACAAAACAATACCCGGAAGAATTTTCAGCTGACGTATAAAGGCGTGCTTTTTGAGGGAGAAAAGCATATTCCTTCCAAGGATCATCCGCTGTTTATTCACACGATCTTTGTCTGGACAGAATCTCCTGAGAAGCTGAAACATTTCTCTGCAAAAGATTTTGAGAACATTGAAGAAAAAGTGCTGGAACGATATCCAAATTGTAAGATTGACTGGGACCAGCCCATTAAACTCGCAAAAAAAGCAGAAGAGCGTTAAACGCTTTTCTGCTTTTTATAAATCAAACGGGCTGTAGTAAATAGCGATGAGAATCGCTTCAATTACCAGAAGAAGCGGTACTCCATACTTAAAAGAAGCGTGTTTCGTTTTATGTCTGAAGGTTTGCATGCCAAGCCAGACACCGAGCGCTCCAAACACGATGGCTATCAGCCACAGCCGGTCTTCAGAAATTCTCCACTTGTGCTGCTGCGCTTTGCGTTTGTCAAAGCCCATCACCCAAAAACCGCACAGATTAATCAACACCAAATAAGCAGCAATAATCATGTTGCCTCATCCTTTATATAGAAAAAGCCGCTCTGCTGGAGAGCGGCTCTATATGATTACTTGTTTAATTGAGCTTTAGCAGCATCAGCAAGCTGATTGAATGCAGTAAGATCGTTTACAGCAAGATCAGCAAGCATTTTACGGTTTACTTCGATACCAGAAAGCTTAAGACCGTGCATTAAACGGCTGTAAGAAAGGCCGTTCATGCGAGCAGCTGCGTTGATACGAGTGATCCAAAGTTTACGGAAATCACGTTTTTTCTGACGACGGTCACGGAAAGCATAGTTTCCAGATTTCATGACCTGCTGGTTAGCTACTTTGTATAATGTATGTTTTGAACCGAAATAACCTTTTGCTAATTTAAGAACCTTTTTACGACGCTTACGTGTAACAGTTCCGCCTTTTACTCTTGGCATTGAATTTCCCTCCTAATTGTTCCTTATCCGATTACTTGATGTTAGCAAGCATTTGTTTGATACGTTTGAAGTCTCCTGCGCTTACAACAGCACTCTTGCGAAGCTTACGCTTTTGCTTTTGAGATTTGTTGGCGAATAAGTGACTTGTGTACGCGTGAGAACGTTTTAACTTCCCAGAACCTGTCTTTTTAAAACGTTTAGCAGATCCGCGGTGAGTTTTCATTTTTGGCATGGGATTTCCTCCTTATTGCTTTTCGTTTTTCGGTGCGAGCATTAAGAACATGCTGCGGCCGTCCATTTTTGGTTTTGTTTCGACTGTCGCAACCTCAGCACATGCTTCGGAGAAACGGTCTAATACACGCTGACCGATTTCTTTATGAGTGATTGCGCGTCCTTTAAAGCGGATAGAAGCTTTCACTTTATCGCCTTTTTCAAGGAATTTAATCGCATTGCGCAATTTCGTGTTAAAGTCATGCTCATCGATTGTCGGACTTAACCGAACTTCTTTTAAGTTAATGATTTTTTGATTCTTGCGTGCTTCTTTTTCCTTTTTCTGCTGCTCAAATCGGAACTTACCGTAGTCCATGATTCGGCAGACAGGCGGTTTTGCATTCGCTGCAACTAACACAAGGTCAAGATTTGCGCGGCCGGCGATTTCAAGTGCTTCCTGACGGGACTTGATTCCAAGCTGGTCGCCATTTTGTCCGATTAAACGGACCTCACGTGCACGGATACCCTCATTAACCAATTGATCTTTGCTAATAATGAGCCACCTCCATAGTTTCTTCGAATTGATTCACAACTCATTTTGAATGCATTTTGCAGGCAAACAAAAAGTGTGGGCATTATAAAACACCCACACTACGAACATCTGTATCAATAAAAATGTACGGTCAACCTGCCAACTACATGCATGTGTCAATCAGGTGAGAAGCGGGTGCTTCTGCTTGTGATTTATATTCAATTCAATAACTATTCTACACAATACCGGATCTTTAGTCAAGGACGACTTATCCGGAACAACTTTTACATTGTAACATGGGTTTTCTATGAGCGCAAGAGAGAAAAAGAAAATCTTTCAGCCCCACCAAAATGCAAAGAACCAACAATTCCCCCCTTATTTCGCAATTTACAACAAAACCACCGACAGGAAGAAATGTAAAACAAAGTTAATCTTTGACCGATATAAGAAGCAGAAGGGAGCCTGACACATGAACAAACTGATACAGCTTGCTTTATTTTTCACATTGATATTAACCGGTTGCTCGAATATCAGCACATCTTCCGAATCAAAAGTCGAAACTGTTAAGACAACTGCAGCATTTCCTCAAAAGGAGCTGGAGAAAGAGCTAAAAAAACTAAAACCCGTTTCATTGGACATGAAGTTCGAGAGTCCACTCGCTACTGAGTTAGGAAAGCGGAAGGCAAAAGAAGAAGCTGAAAAGCAAAGACAAATCGCCG
Organism: Bacillus sp. SN32; assembly: GCF_002837495.1. NCBI lineage: Bacteria > Bacillati > Bacillota > Bacilli > Caryophanales > Bacillaceae > Bacillus > Bacillus sp. SN32. The sequence goes on from NZ_PJCT01000003.1 coordinate 243,561, forward strand.
CTGAGAAAAAGCTTGAAAAAGAGCGGGAGGCGAAACGAAAGAAACAGCAGGAGGAAAAAGCGGAGAGACAGCGATTAGCAGAGCAGCAGGCTGCAGAGAGACAGCGATTAGCCGAAGCGGAAAGACAAGCTGAACTTGAAAGACAGCGGCAGGCAGCAATCCAAAAAGAGCAGAAAGCGAACGCTGAGAAAAAGCGGCAATCGCAGGCACAACGGCAGCAGACTGAGGCACCCTCATCTAATAGTCAAGATCCACCATCTTCCTCGAGTCAGACAGATAAAACCATTCAACAGCCAGCTTCAGAGCTTCCTGATGACGATGGTTATGGTTATGAAGAACGAAAAAAGTGGCATGACGATCAAGTAGAATGGGGCATTAAACAAGGGTATATCGATCCCGAAGACGCACCATAAAATAAAAAAAGCCAAGGCATTCAGCCTTGGCTTATCCACCGATCAGCTGCACGAACACAGGGATGACCAGAACCGTTACCACTCCTACTACGACAACAGCAATACTTGCCATCGCAGCTTCAACTTCTCCCATCTCAATCCCGACCGCTACACCAAGTGCATGTCCGGATGTTCCAAGAGCCAATCCTTTAGAAATCGGATTTTTCACTTTAAACACCTTCAAGAACAATGCTCCGAGCGCATATACGATGACAGCGTTAAAGATGACCGCAAAGGCTGTGATGTCGCTGATGCCCCCGATGCCTTTTGATAAAGGAAGCGCAATTGCCGTTGTAGCCGCCTGCGGAAGCATGCTTTTCATTACGGCCGAATCGAGATGAATGCCTTTAGCGAGCAAATAAACAATCGTGACAGAGCAGATAGAGCCGGCAATAATGGAGGCCATGATTTGCCACCAGTACTTTTTAAGCTTATCTCTTTGTTTGTACAAAGGAATTGCAAATGCAATCGTTGCCGGTTCAAGGAAAAACTTAATGATCTCTCCCCCGTTATTATAATCCGCGTAGGAAAAACCGCCGATTTTTAAAAATGCGATCCCCAGCACCATGGCAACAAACAAAGGAGTGAAAAGGAAGAAGCCTTTCGTTTTCTTAAATAAAAAGGTGCCGATGCCGAATGCAGCAAGTGATACGACAATCCCAAAATAAGGACTCATTGTGCTTTCCATGTGAAGAACCTCCTGTTTCCCTTAATGGTGAACGAGTTCGTTATTGTTCTGCGGGCTTTGCACTGTTTTTGTTTTCATGTCCGCTGCGGTTTTGCGTTTTCCGCTCAGCGACAGAATCAGCTGAGAAAACAATCCCGTAGCCCCCAGCAAAATAATCGTTGCGAGCAGAATGACAAGAACAATTTGCAGGCCGTATTGCTGCATCACACCAAGCGAATTCATAACAGATATACCTGATGGAACAAATAAAAATCCGATCAGAGAGGTTAAAGACGTTCCGAGCGTTTCCACTTGTTCCAGTTTAATGACTTTCAAACATAATAGGAGAAATAATAAGACCAACCCTACAACCGATGCCGGGATAGGTATTGGGACAATAGCGGCAATCATATTTGAAACCAGCATAATGACGGCAAAAATAAATGCTTGTGTTAAAAACCCGTACACTTTTTTAGCACTCATTTTCTTCACCTCTTTCTCTTTGGTACCCTCATTATAAATAAGAATTCCCTGTTATAAAGCGCTTACAAGATAACATGCCGTATAGCGGGTCTGAGTTGCAGAATCAAATGGCTGAAATGCAAAAAGCCGCCCATCAAATATGGAGCAGCTTTTTCAATTCCTTCGCATATGTCCGGCTGACCGGTATTTTCGATCCGTCTTTCATGATCAGATTATACGTTGAATTAAACCATGGCTGAATTTCTTTAATATATTCAGTATTCACGACAAAGCTCCGATGGACGCGGATAAAATCAGAATCCGGCAGCTTTTTCTCAATCACAACGAGTGTATCGCTGACCGTATAAGAATGATCGAAGGTTTTTACATTGACATGACCATCTTCTGTTCCGGCATAGATAATGTCCTTCGTATCCACAATCACAATCGATTCCCCCACAGATAGCGCGAGCTTGTGCTGGCCGGCATGGCTGTTTTGCTCTGTTTCTACAATATCCCGATTGACTTTTTTATATTTTTTCAGCGTTTGCTGAATTCTTTCTTCATCGAAAGGCTTGGTTAAATAATCAAGAGCGTCCACCTCAAACGCTTTGAGCGCATACTGGTCATACGCTGTCGCAAACACAACAGCAGGAGGATGCTTCATTTTCTTCAATCGCTTTGCGATATCAAAACCGTTTTCTCCGGATAAATCAACGTCTAAAAACAGCAAATCAGGTTTTTGATCCATCATTTGGTCAAAAGCGGATTCGATATTTTCCGCTTCATTGATTTCCATTTCCTCATTGGTCCGCTTAAGCAAGTAAGCCAGTTCATCCCTTGCCAGCATCTCATCATCAACTATTAACACCCTGAGCATGTTCTTCTCCCTCTTTCATCTGTTGCATTGGCACTTGAAAGGAAACCTCTGTCCCTTTATGAACCTCACTGCTGATATGCAGTGCAGCCTGCTGTCCGAATAAACCGATCAGCCGCTGATTTAGGTTATAAAGCGCTGTACCGGTTCCCTCCTTAGACGGAAACGGTTTCTTCCCCAGTTCCGGCAAGACGTCCGGCGGAATTCCGCGTCCGTTATCCGCCACCTTCATATAGACGGAGGCGTTATCAGATAAGACACAGACTGTAACCTTGCATATGTCTTGTTTTTTCGGAAACGCGTGCCGAAGCGCGTTCTCGACAAGCACCTGCAAAACAAACGGAGGGATTTCAATCTGCTCCAGTCTGCTGTCGATATTAAGCTCAATTTTATATTTCCCGGGAAAACGCGCCTGTTCTAATGACAAATAAGCGTTAAGATGGTTCAGCTCCTTTGAGAGCGGAATCAGCAGCTGTCTCGCTCCTTGAAGGTTTGAACGAAAATAAACACTGAGCTGCAATAGGAGCTTACGGGTTTTTTCAACATCTGTACGGCATAGCGCAGAAATCGTGTTGATCGCATTAAATAAAAAATGCGGATTCACCTGTGCTTGAAGCGCTTTAATTTCAGCATCCTTGAGAAGTTTGCTTTGCAGCTCTGCTTCCCCAAGCTCAAGCTGTGTCGAAAACAGCATGGCCAGCCCCTCGGCAAGTTCCTCTTCTACCTGACTCAGGCCTGCCGGGCTTTTAAAGTACATTTTTAAGGTGCCGATTGTATTGCCGTTCGATGTCAGCGGCAGGACAATTGCAGCGTGCAAAGGGCATTCAGCATGCGTGCATTCAATCTCTTCCTGCGAAATTGCCTTCATAATATGCCCTGTTTTAATCACCTTTTTGGACAGGCCGGTGATCAAGCTTTTCGATGGGATGTGGTGATCCATTCCCGCACCGACATGCGCAAGGATCTTTTCTTTGTCAGTGAGAGACACCGCATCTGTTCCTGTCAGCTTATGGATAATAGCCGCTACACTTTTACAGGAGTTCTCATTTAATCCTTGGCGAAAAAATGGAAGTGTCTGATCAGCAATCGTCAGCACTCGATGCGTTTCGAGAGCCCTTGCCTGTTCTTCCTTGCGAATGATTGCTTGAATAATAGACAGAAAAATAAAACTGCCTGTTCCATTGATGAGTATCATCGGAATTCCGATCATGCTGACAAGCTCCCAAGCGTCACTGAACGGCTTTGCCATCAGCAAAATAATGATCATTTGCAGTGACTCCATGCCGATTCCCACAAGAGCGGCGATGCGCGGTGTCGGCATTCGATATCGCTTCGTAAAATACCTGCCGATCAAGCCTGCAAGAACACCCGCTAAAATAGATGAGACGGCACAGCTTAAGGCCGTGCTGCCACCGAGTGAAAAACGATGCAGGCCCGCAAGTATGCCGATCCCAGCCCCTACAAAAGGACCTCCGAGAAGGCCCCCGATTTCCACGCCTAAAATACGGGTATTCGCGATAGAGCCCGATGGATCTATCGTAAACACCCAGTCATTGTTTACAATCATATTTCTTTGAATTTCGATGCCTGTATAATTGCTGATGATGCTGAAAAGAGAAAAAATAGAAATTAAAATCGCTTTTCCTTTATAGCCGTCCTGATTCTGAAGAGCTTGTCTGAAAAGTTTCGTATGGGCGAGAATGAACCCTAATATAACAATAATCCCCACTCTCTCCAGCATCATAATCATTAAATGAATCATTCATGTCACCTGTTCTTTCCGTTTTCATTCTAGCATGTTTTTGTTTTACGGCTGACTGTTTTTTTAAAATCATCTGAAAACATATTTCACAAGGCTTTTATCTATTGTAAAATAAAACATGAGCCTTTTGGCAGAAAGATTTGAATCTGAAGCAGAGGAGAAGATCATGAAAGCCGTATTTTTTGATTTAGATGATACACTACTTTGGGACGAAAAAAGCGTCAGAACAACATTTGCAGAAACTTGCTTACAGGCGGAGAAAAAATATGGCCTTGCCCCTGAGGAATTCGAAGCAGCTGTTCGCGAAGCGGCGAGAGAATTGTACATGTCATATGAGACGTATCCATATACAGTGATGATCGGCATTAACCCGTTTGAAGGACTGTGGTCCAATTTCTCAGAGCCAATCAGTGAAGGCTTTCAAAAGCTGAACAAGATTGTGCCGGAGTACAGAAGAAATGCATGGACAAACGGACTGAAAGCGCTTGGGATCGATGATCCTGCATATGGCGAATACTTGGGAGAGTTTTTTGCGGCAGAGCGCAGAAAACGCCCTTTTGTATATGATGAAACTTTTGCTGTACTCGATCAATTAAAAGGCAAGTATGAATTATTGCTTTTGACAAATGGAGATCCGAGTCTGCAAAAGGAGAAGCTTGCCGGCGTGCCTGAGCTCGCTCCTTACTTCAATGAAATCGTCATCTCGGGCGCATTCGGCAAGGGCAAGCCGGATGTTTCAATTTTTGAACACTGCCTTAAGCTGATGAATATTGAAAAAGACGATGCCATCATGGTCGGCGATAATTTGAATACTGATATTTTAGGCGCTTCAAGAGCCGGAATCAAAACCGTTTGGATCAACCGGACGGATAAGAAAAACGAAACTGACGTAACGCCTGATTACATCATCAGCAGCCTTCATGATTTGTTTCCTATATTAGAGAAATAAAAAAGCATGATCTCTTCAATGAGATCATGCTTTTTTATTTTATTTTTTCGCCTCAGCTACTGCCTTTTTCACAAACTCATCAAGTGAAATGGTTTCAGAGTTCTGTTCTCCGTATTTACGCACGTTTACCGCTCCGTTTTCTGCTTCTTGGTCACCGACCACCAGCATGTACGGGATTTTTTGCATTTGCGCTTCACGGATTTTGTAGCCGATTTTTTCATCGCGGCTGTCGACTTCAACACGCAGGCCTTCACGCTGCAGGCGTTCCTGCACTTTTTTCGCGTAGTCTAAATGCACAGCCGGAGAAACCGGGATGACTTGGAACTGAACCGGTGCAAGCCATGTCGGCAGCGCGCCTTTGTGTTCTTCGATTAAGAAGGCAACAAAGCGTTCCATTGTTGAAACGACACCTCTGTGAATGACAACCGGACGGTGCTGCTTGCCGTCCTCACCGATGTATGTCAGGTCGAAACGTTCCGGCAATAAGAAATCAAGCTGTACCGTAGACAGTGTTTCTTCTTTTCCGATCGCAGTTTTCACCTGAACATCAAGTTTAGGGCCGTAGAATGCCGCTTCACCTTCTGCTTCGTAATAGTCGTGGCCGATTTCGTCCATTGCCTCTTTCAGCATGGATTGCGCTTTGTTCCACATTTCATCGTCATCAAAATATTTCTCTGTATCTTCCGGATCGCGGTAAGACAGACGGAATGTGTAATCACTTAAACCGAAGTCTTCATAAACATCCTGGATTAAACGGACTGTACGGATAAACTCATCCTTAATTTGATCCGGGCGCACAAAGATGTGTGCATCATTTAACGTCATTCCGCGTACCCGTTGAAGTCCTGACAGCGCACCTGACATTTCATAGCGGTGCATCGTTCCAAGCTCTGCTATACGAATCGGAAGCTCGCGGTAACTGTGAATGTCTTGTTTGTAAATCATCATATGGTGCGGACAGTTCATCGGACGCAATACAAGTGTTTCATTGTCCATTTCCATCGGAGGGAACATGCCTTCCTGATAATGATCCCAGTGTCCTGATGTTTCATACAGCTCTTTGCTACCTAGCACAGGTGTGTATACGTGCTCATAGCCGAGGCTGATTTCTTTATCAACAATGTAGCGCTCGATGACGCGGCGGATTGTCGCGCCTTTTGGCAGCCAAAGCGGCAGGCCTTGTCCGACTTTTTGAGAGTTCGCGAACAGCTTTAATTCTTTGCCGAGCTTTCTGTGATCGCGTTCTTTCGCTTCTTCTAGCATACGAAGATGCTCTTCAAGATCAGCTTTTTTGAAGAAAGCTGTACCATATACGCGCTGAAGCATTTGGTTTTTGCTGTCACCGCGCCAGTATGCGCCAGCAAGGCTTAACAGCTTAAACTCTTTGATTTTTCCGGTTGAAGGAACATGGACGCCGCGGCACAGGTCAAAGAATTCGCCTTGCTCATAGATCGAAACGGTTTCTCCTTCAGGAATCGCATCCAATAGTTCAAGCTTCAGGTCGTCGCCGATTTCCGCAAAACGGGCTTTCGCTTCTTCACGGCTGACTTCTTTTCGAACGATCGGAAGGTTCGCATTAACGATTTTTTTCATTTCTTTCTCGATTTTCGGCAGATCCTCCGGTGTAATCGCTTCGTCTATTTCTACATCGTAGTAAAACCCGTTTTCGATAACCGGACCGACGCCGAATTTAACATCCTTGTAGATGCGTTTAATCGCTTGAGCCAGCAAGTGAGCCGTACTGTGGCGCATAATTTGAAGACCTTCTTCTGAGCCTTCTGTAATGATTTCCACTGTACCGTCTTCATTGATCGGCGTTCTCAAATCGATTTCTTTTCCGTTCAGTTTTCCGGCTAATGACTTTTTCTTTAATCCCGGACTGATGGATGCCGCGATATCTTCTGTTGTTGTTCCTTTCGCAAACTCCTTGACTGCTCCATCAGGAAATGTGATTTTTACCATATCTGACATCTTTGTCACTCCTTTTTTTACATATAAAAACCCCGCCCCCTATGAAAGGGACGAGGTTGAATAAACGGAATCGTGGTTCCACCCTTTTTTCCGCAAAGCCAATACACGGCACCTGCGGCTCTAAGCTCTGTAACGGGAGTTCCCGTCAGCCATTACTGTTCCTTTTCAAGAGGTTCACAGCTGAAGTTCAAAGGCGGTAAAGCGAATGGTCCTTAGCTGGGAAGCTTGCAGCCAGGGCTTCCCTCTCTTTGAGCCGGTATCATTCCTTCGTGTCCTTATCAATACGTGTGTCTTTCTTAATCTCCTATGTATTATAAATTGTTCAATCCAAAAAATCAACACGATCGCGTTTCCTTTTTTAAACCGACAGCCTTATATAGACAGGCTGCCGGCCCTCATCCTTCCGAGTGCTTCACCGGTATTTCTGCATCTGTAAAAGCATGCAGCGGGAGCATTTCCACTCTCTCTTGAAATACGTTTTGAATGGTCCTTGCCATCATGTGCTCGGGCTGGTCGGTATAAAGCACGACTTCATCAGGCGCAATGGAAATCAGCGGCGCGAGCAAATGAGAATCAATATACATAGGATGATCCCGGACAAATCTCCTGTCTATGTATTTCATTTTTTCCCGTTCCGGCACATAGCGCAGCTCCCATAATGTAAAGGAACCATCATGGACAATATGCACTTTTTTGATTCGCGGCTGTTTGGCGTTTACATAGTCTCTGAGTGTTTGAATAAAGTTTTGATATTCCTGTTCCATCTTATATTCATCAATCGCTGCTTCTGTAATATCTCTCAGCTGCTTATAGTATGATCCAAGTCGGAAGGTCTGAAAGGAGCGAATGTAAAATACTCCTTCCTCTAAACAGATCGTTTGGAGTTCATCCAAAATTGATTGTTTCCGTGAAAGCTTCAGCGGCTCAAACGGAAGATCGTCTGCTTCACCTTCAATAATACTGTGTGCGAGCTGAAGGATTTGCTGCTGTTCATCCTGGTCCGTGAAACAATACGTTTCCTCAATCAATGACAGCATATGCTCGTCTTCTTTGCATTCCAAAAAAAATTTGACCAGAATCGGCTCCATAAAATGCTGAATAGGAAAAGCCGGATTCGCTTTTTCAATCCCGATTTTTCGTATGCCTTCACGGACAATGATATTGTTCCGATCGTCCGAATGCTGAATGAGATGTAAAAAAGCGGCTGCATCATGGTCATCTTCAAAGATTATTTCAAGCATGTTTGTCCCCCCTTACGGCATCTGTTACAAGTATATGGGGGATGTTTTTAAAATAGACGTAAAGGTCATTGGCAAATCTTAATTTGATTCCTGGAACAAGTTTTGCATTTTCTTTCTGAAGATAAATGGCAGCGAGATAAACACGATATACAAAGCGAGCACCATAAAGAAAGCGGGCAGATTACCAGCCAAAAAGCTCGCACCCAGCACATTAAGCGCAATGGTCCCAGGGATGATTCCCACAGCCGTTGCCGCAAAATACGGCAGCGCTTTGACATTGGAAAGGCCTGCCGCATAGCTGACGAAATCAAAATTGATCGGCAGGATTCTCAAAAGAAAGATATAGAAAAATCCGTTATCTTCCATTTGCTTCTGTATGGCTTCAAGCCTTTCGTAATGCCCGTTCTTTTTCGCCGCAAACAAACCGGCCGCAAAAAACGAAACAGCTGAAGCGCACATCGAACCGAATAACGTATAAAGCGTGCCGAGAAGCGGGCCAAACGCAAGTCCGCCAGCTATTGAAATAACAGACACCGGAAATAAAACAAGTGGCCTGACGATGGATATCCCGATAAACATCAAAGGTGCAAAGACTCCGAACGACAATACCCATACCCTGATCTCTTTCGGCGATACATTCAAATATATTTTATTTCCCCAAAAGATTAAACCTGCACCTGCCAGCACTGCCAGCCATTTAAAAGCGGTTTTTCGATTCATACCCTCAGTTCCTTCCCCTTTGAACCGCAGCAGTTACGGATGGCGGCGGTTTTCTCCGTCAAGGCGGATCGGAGCAGCCAAATATAATATCCGCTCCATTAATCTTGCCGCTTTTACTTCTTCCTTTTCCCCCCTTTGCGAATACGTAAAATGATGCTTCAGCTCGTCAGGTGAGAAATTAGAAGAAAAGAAAGTAGGCAGCTGCTGGGACATTCTGTGCTGAAGCACCGTTCCGATGACTTCATCCCTTACCCAGCTTGTCATTGATTCTGCTCCGATGTCATCAAGCATCAATACGGGTGTGGTCTTTACCATATTGAGCTTCTCTTCCAATGTCTGGTCTTGCAGCGAATTCTTAAGCTCTCTCACAAATTCAGGCACATAGACAATCATGGAAGAATACTCTTTTTCCGCCAGCTCATTGGCAATCGCAGCGAGCATAAACGTTTTTCCTACCCCGAATTTCCCGTATAAATATAATCCTTTCCCTTTTCCCGTCTCATTATAGCTTTTCAGGAAGTCTGTAACATGCTGGAACATCGCGAGCCTGCTCGGGTCACTAATATCGACTTGCTGGAACGTCGCTCCGAGAAGATCCTGCTGGATATACATGCTTCTCATAAGAGACTTTTGTTTCTTCTGCTGGTCGAGCTTCCGTTTGACTGGACATTCATAATACTCGATATCAATAGACCGCCCATTGACAACAAGCTTCGGATGGTAGCCCTCCAACAAATTGTTGCAGTTTTCATCTTCCGAACAATAGGAGCAATTCTTGCTTTGTTCGATATATTCATAAAGCTTATTTAAGCTCTTTTCGATCATTTTTTGGTCAATCACTTCTTCGTTTTCCTTCAAAAATGCTTGAACATCTTGATCTTTCATGACTTTTTCCTTCATTTGTTCAAGACGTTTTTGGAAATCCGGCCTGCCGGTTACGCCCTGCAGGGAACGGCCGATTGGTTCCATCTATTCCTTCACCCCGCATCTCTGTCTTTAATAGGCAGAGTATTTTTTCAGTTTTTGCATTTCTTCCATCATCTTTTTCTTCTGTTCTTCCAAATCCTGCGGATGCAGCTTCTGCTGTCCGGATTCTGAATCGGACGCTGTTTCCTTTTCTGTCATCCAATCAGGAAGCTTTTCTTCACGAATCACTTTTTGGTTTCGTTTCGAAGACTTTGTTTTTCCCTCAGCCCATTCAAGATACTGGCGGTTTTCTTCTATTGCGAGCTTCATCGCTTCCCTGACCGTTTTCACCTTTTTGCGTGCCCAATGCGAAGCGATTTTTTGGATATAGTTTTTCGACAGCTTCATGTCGGTTTTCAGCATGACATAATAAATTAACACATTTGTGACGCCTGGCTCGAGCTTCTGTTCGAACATAATTTCTTCTATGATCTTCAGATCAGCTTTTGACGGCTCTGTTCCGTCAGCAATGTCCTGCAGAAGCTTCTTCGGGGAAATCGCCTCCAGCAATGCGATCAGCTTCCCATCCAGAGAATCCTCTTCTGCCGGTTTTTCGCCTTCACGCAGATGCACCGGCTGTGTTTTTTCCACCAAATCGGGCAGCTGTCCGTTTCTTTCAATTTGATACCAGTCGCTCGCCGCTTTTCTTAATGCCTCCGTCGTAATGACGTCACGCTCATCAATTGCGCTCATCACAACGTTTTGCATTTGCAAAGGATCAATTCCGTACAGGTAAGAAAGCTTTTTGATTGTGTCCCGCACCTGCTGGGTCATCGCTTTTCTCGGTATCATCGTCTCAGAAAGTCCCGCTAAAAACAAATCAAAATCAAACACATCCTCCGTTATGGTGTAGGACGGAGACTGTCCGACAGAAGTATACTCGGACCCCTCGGCAAGCCTTACCGTTTCCTCCATATCGGATGTGAGCTTCCATTCACTCGGCTGCAGCGATTCAAACGCGTGATTAAACGGCCGCGTAATGTCCTTCGCATCTTCTGAAATGGCCGGGTGCGTAAAAAATTGTTTTAATTGCTGATATTTCGTTTTTCCGACTCTATTATACAGAAAAACATTCAGCATTCCGTCTTCAAAAAATTCATTTGGTCTGAGCGGCGGAAGGAGTTCATATATAAAGAGGCGCTCCTGCCGCTCGGATTCTTTCATATATACTTTCAGCAATCCGATGCCCTCGAGCTTCCCCTGTTCCTGATGGATCGTTTTTAAGTTGGACTGTGTCATCCCCATCAGCTGTCTATGTGTGGACTCTCCGCCCCACAGACGGTTTTGTTCAAGCTCTCCCCACAATGTCATATAAAGAGAGAATGCAACAGGGCCGATTAAGGGCTGGTACAGTTGTGTAATAATTTGTCTGTCAACATCCTGCAGCATCGATCTGCTTTTAACCACATACGGGTCTACAGGCAGTACATCTTTCCAATAGTCAGCCATACATTCTCAAACCTTCCGAATTTGTTTCTACCATTCATTTTACACCGTTTCTTATATCTATCAAATGCCAATTTTGCACATGAGAAAAGAGCTAGAAGAATCCTCTTAGCTCTTTTAACGCTCTTTCTTTATTAAGTCTTTTAATTCGTCGATAAAGACGTTTATATCTTTAAACTGCCGATAGACGGACGCGAACCGCACATATGCGACTTCGTCAATCTTAGCCAGCCGGTCCATGACCATTTCTCCGACGAGCTCACTCTTCACCTCGGAGCAGCCTTGATTGCGAAGCTCTTTTTCAATATCAAAGCACATGTCTTCAAGCGTTTTGAGTGAAACAGGCCTTTTTTCACATGCTTTTATGAGGCCGCGCAGCATTTTTTCTCTGCTGAATTCCTCACGCACACCTTCTTTTTTCACGACGATGAGCGGGGTTTCCTCCACTTTCTCAAAGGTCGTAAACCGGTAGTGGCAGGATTCGCACTCGCGTCTTCGGCGAATCGACTTTCCGTCATCCACAGGCCGTGAATCAAGGACTCGTGTTCCGTTATGCTGGCATGAAGGACATTTCAATAAAATCAGCTCCCAACTATATCGTTCCCTGCAATGTATTTTCGGCAGCCTCCGCCTTTTAAAAATAGATGTGACAGCATCTGTCGGGAGAGCCGTTGTTAAATTTGTTTCTATAGCATTAGGTGGTTTGTGAAAATCTCTTTCTTATTTTACAAAAAAAATGAAAAAAGAAAAAGCTGACACTCTCGTTTCTTTATAAAAATAAAAGGAGCATAAGCTAAAAAGCGCATAATGGCTTTCTAGCTTCAGCTCCCTTTGTGTTCGCAATTTACTTTATAGTACTTTCGCTTGCGCCTGTTTAATTTGCACAGGCCCCATTCCTCTTGGTATTTCAATGTTTTCTCTTGTATCAGCATGTAATGCCTCTGCAATGTAATCAGCAGCGACATTAGGATCTAAGTCTCCACAAGTATAAACATCAATGCTCGCATATCCGTGCTCAGGAAAACTGTGAATCGTTAAGTGTGATTCAGAAATTATCACAACTCCGCTTACGCCTTGCGGTGCAAATTTGTGAAATGCAACCTCGCGCACCTCAGCACCTGATTTTAGAGCAGCATTTACAAACGTTTTTTCAATAAAATCCATGTCATTCAGCTTATCAAAATCGCATCCCCATAGCTCGGAGATAACGTGACGCCCCATTGTTTCCATAGTCATGGACCCCCCTTAACAAGAATTAAAAAGTGAAATTCCAACAACTGGGTCGGCCATTTACCACGGGGGAAAGTTAGTCCGGAGAGGTCCTAACCCTTTAAGTAATTCCGAAACAGTCTCAAGCAAGAAGTTCACGAAAAATAGTATACTGTGTTTAAGTCTAATTTGCAAGGTGCGTTTTTTCAGAAATATGCTGTTAAGGGTTTTTTCTTTAAAATGTGTCCATGACCTTATTTTATACAGCAGACGGATGTTTCATTCGTGCCGCTACATGGCGGATCAGATCAACAACTCTGCAGGAGTAGCCCCATTCGTTGTCATACCACGCCAGCACCTTTACTTTCCTGTCTTCCATTACCATTGTTGTAAGCCCGTCAATGACCGCTGAATGCGGATTCGTATTATAATCAGTCGAAACGAGCGGTTCATCTGAGTAATCAAGTACACCGTACATCGACGTTTTGGCAGCGCGTTTAAATGCCTCGTTTACTTCTTCAGCCGTAACATCCGTTTTCAGATCAACAACGAGATCAACCAATGAGACGTTCGGAACAGGGACACGCAAGGCGAGGCCGTGAAGTTTTCCTTTCAGATGCGGCAGCACAAGCGAAAGCGCCTTTGCCGCTCCTGTTGTTGTCGGAATGATGGATTCACCGCAAGCCCGCGCCCGGCGCAAATCTTTGTGCGGGTTATCAATATTTTTTTGGTCATTCGTATACGCATGAACTGTAGTCATCAGACCGCTCTCAATGCCAAACTCTTCATCCAGTACTTTTACAACAGGCGCAAGGCAATTTGTCGTGCATGACGCATTTGAAATAATGACATGGCGCTCAGCGTCGAATTGGTCCTCATTTACGCCCATCACAATGGTAACGTCTTCATTTTTTCCCGGAGCGGTCAAAATCACTTTTTTTGCACCTGCTTCTATATGGCCCATCGCTTTATCTTTAGCATTAAACTTCCCTGTTGCTTCGACGACTATGTCAATATCATATTCCCGCCAAGGCAGCTGTTTTGGATCACGGCTGTTTAACAAAAGCACTTTCTTTCCATTTACGATCAGGCTGTCTTCACCAGCCACAACCTCTTTGTCGTATCTGCCGTGAATTGTGTCATACTTTATTAAATGAGCCAGCGTTTCTGCGGAATAGCTGGCGTTAATGGCCACTACTTGAATTTGATCGTCTAACATCGCTTTTCTAAAAACCATTCTTCCGATTCTTCCAAACCCGTTGATCGCTACTTTTACCTTCATGTTGGACACCCCTTATCAATTATGCCATCCTAATTTGTTACTATCTAAAATTAGTATAACACATTAAAACAAATTCGCCAGTACATATTGATAAAAATCAACGATTATAACGCTAATTTATGATGCATCTTATGTTTTCTTGCACAGAATATCAGGCGTATAAGAACCAAAAAGCAGCCAGCGCTCCGCACTGACTGCCTCATGCTTTATGATTCCTGTTTTAACTTATCATTGAGCACACTTTCTTCTAGCACAGAAAATGTATCCCCGTACACTCTGTTAATATGATTCGCTCCCCAAGCACACAGCATATCTAAAATCCCTTCTAAGCTGCGGCCGTATTCGCTGAGCTCGTATTCCACTTTGGGAGGAACTTGATTATATACGATTCGGTTAATGACACCGTCCGCTTCCAGCTCGCGCAGCTGCTGAGTCAGCATTTTTTGCGTGATGTTGGGCATTAGGCGTTTTAATTCACTTGTGCGTTTTTTTCCGTGCGTCAGATGGCATAAAATGACGCATTTCCATTTCCCACCGATCACTTCAAGAGTCGCTTCAACAGAAATGTTATATTTTTTCTTCTCCATACAATCCATTCTCCTCACAGGCACCAAAAAGTGACTATAGCACTTCAAAGTACGTACTTTTATTTCTTAACGATATGTTTCATAATCACATTTGCCGGCTGATTTGAATCTGCTCTTTTTTATTTATATAGCTTACTCGGCAGAATTTCAATCATACAACACATCTTACAAAGGAGGAACATCATGACTTCAGCCAATAAAAGCAGTATTCCTGCACTACTGGCTTTGGCCGTAAGTGCATTCGCAATAGGGACAACTGAATTTATCAGTGTCGGCCTTTTGCCGCTCATTGCTGATGACCTGGATATTCCAGTCACGACAGCAGGATTGACCGTTTCCCTTTATGCGCTCGGCGTTACATTTGGGGCACCTATATTAACTTCATTGACCTCAAGCATGTCACGTAAGACACTATTGCTTTGGATCATGTTTATTTTTATTGCCGGTAATACGATGGCAGCAACCGCTTCAAGCATCGGGATTTTACTAGCAGCACGTGTGATATCGGCATTTTCGCACGGTGTGTTTATGTCGATCGGTTCGACAATCGCAGCGGATATTGTCCCGGAGGATAAAAGGGCTAGCGCGATTTCAATTATGTTTACTGGCCTCACTGTGGCAACTGTAACCGGAGTTCCTTTTGGGACATTTATCGGCCAGCAGTTCGGCTGGCGTTTCGCCTTTATGGTCATTATCGCCGTCGGAATCATTGCTTTCATTACAAATGGCATTCTTGTACCGTCCAAATTACGAAAAGGGACGAAAACAACGATGCGGGATCAATTGAAGCTTGTGACAAACAGCCGGTTATTGCTTTTATTTGTCATTACAGCGCTTGGATACGGAGGAACATTCGTTGTGTTCACGTATCTGTCTCCCCTGCTTCAGGAAGTAACAGGCTTCAAAGCCGGGACTGTTGCAGTGATTCTGCTCGGATACGGAATAGCTATTGCTATCGGCAATATGATTGGCGGAAAGCTGTCAAACCGAAATCCAATTGCCGCTTTATTCTATATGTTTATCGTACAGGCAATTGTTCTATTCGTACTGACATTTACAGCCCCGTATCAAGCAGCTGGGCTCATTACCATTCTCTGTATGGGATTGCTGGCCTTTATGAACGTGCCCGGCCTTCAGGTGTATGTCGTCATGCTGGCTGAGCGTTTTGTCCCGAGTGCAGTTGACGTCGCATCCGCGATGAATATCGCTGCCTTTAATGCAGGGATCGCGCTTGGGTCATACCTTGGCGGTGTGATCACCGATTCAATCGGATTGATTCATACCGCTTGGATAGGCGGATTAATGGTGGTCGGTGCAGTCATTTTAACAGGCTGGAGCCGCTTGATGGAAAAACGAGATCGGCAGGAAGCCTGACAATTTTAAAGGAGGAAATGAACATGACAACACATTTACAAGCAAAAGCAACACTTCATAATGGGGTAGAAATGCCTTGGTTCGGCCTCGGCGTGTTCCAAGTGGAAGAAGGATCTGAACTGGTAAACGCAGTTAAAACTGCCATTGTTCACGGGTACCGCAGTATTGATACTGCAGCAATCTATGGAAATGAAGCTGGAGTCGGAGAAGGGATTCGGGAAGGCATTGAAGAAGCAGGCATTTCAAGAGAGGATCTGTTTATCACATCGAAAGTATGGAATGCGGATTTAGGCTACGAAGAAACACTCGCCGCGTTTGAAACAAGTCTGTCCAAACTCGGTCTGGATTATTTGGATCTATACCTCATCCACTGGCCTGTAGAAGGAAAGTATAAAGAAGCTTGGAGAGCGCTTGAAACACTGTATAAAGAAGGCCGTATCAAAGCGATTGGCGTAAGCAACTTCCAAATTCACCATCTTGAAGATCTGATGACGGCAGCTGAAATTAAGCCTATGATTAACCAAGTGGAATTTCACCCGCGCCTCACACAAAAAGAGTTGATAAGATACTGCCAAAATCAGGGCATCCAGATGGAGGCTTGGTCACCTTTAATGCAGGGACAGCTGCTGGATCACCCTGTATTGGCTGACATCGCTCAAACATATAATAAATCTGTCGCACAAATTATTTTGCGCTGGGATCTGCAGCATGGCATCATTACGATTCCTAAATCAACGAAGGAACACCGCATTAAAGAAAATGCAAGCGTATTTGACTTTGAATTAACGCAGGATGACATGAACCGAATCGATGCACTGAATGAAAACTTGCGCGTCGGTCCTGATCCGGACAACTTTGATTTTTAATGGCAAAAAAAACACCGTTCAATATGAACGGTGTTTTTTGTATTATGCCCAGCTGTTCATGATTTCATCAAGCTGCCTTTTGGTCTCTTCAAGCGTGCCGCTGTTATCAATGACTTGATCTGCTCTTGCTGTTTTTTCCTCTAAGGGCATTTGAGAGCGGATACGGCTGACTGCTTCTTCTTCCGTCAGCTGATTGCGCTTCATCAGACGTTCCAGTTGAAGCTCTTTTGTCACACTGACCACAATAATTTTATCAACCAATGATTCCAATTTGCTTTCGAACAATAGCGGGATATCCAATACAACAAATGCCTCCCGATTTGCAACGGCTTCATCACGGCGATTGAGCATTTCCTGCCTGACTGCGGGATGAACAATTGCATTTAGAGCGAGACGCTTTTGTTCATTTGTAAATACCAGCGCTCCAAGCTTTTTTCGATCTATATCGCCATTTGAGAGCAGTATGTCTTCACCGAATTCGTCAATGATTTGCCGGTAGGCCGGCATCCCTTTTTCTACCGCTTGTTTTGCAATGATATCTGCATCTATAACTGTTATTCCTTTTTCAATCAGCATATTGGCTACCGTGCTTTTGCCGCTAGCTATTCCTCCCGTTAAACCAATGACTAAGGTCAAGAGATCCACTCCTTTTTACAATTTCCAGAGCCCAATCGTGATTAATAGAAGCCCCGGCAAAAACGCCATTTTATCGATCCATTTCCACTTAGACAGAAAATGGCCGGCATTGATTCCAATTGATACAAACAGCGAGCTCATGATTGCCACGGCGATGCTCATCACAATCGGCGAAAAACCGAGAATGGCTGCGCCTATACCTGCTCCAAAGGCATCAATCGATAAGGCAAATCCCAATAAGACCGCCTCAATTCCGTTGATCACACCCGATTTGTCGATATCCGCACTCATGGGTTTTCTCAAAATATGAATCACAATCCCTAATGACCGAACCTCTAAATTAAGCAGCGTTTTTTCATGCAATAGGTATTCTTTATCTTTTGCCGGTTTGAAGAATTGGTACAGAACCCACGCACCGATTCCAACCAATATCAAACCGCCAAGCTTCTCCGTCACATATACAGGAAAAAACTTCGTGAGAAAGCTTCCGATCAGCATGGATATAAACATGACAGCACCGGAACAGCAGGCGATAACCAAAATCGCTTTAAACGGTATTTTCATTTTTCTCAATCCGTACGTAAATCCGACTGAAAAACTGTCCAAGCTGACAGCCAACGCCAGCAGCAGTATAGAAACCATTTGCATATCCGTTTCTTCCTTTCTGTTGGTGCTCTTGTATCAGATGTGAAATGC
This sequence comes from Bacillus sp. SN32, assembly GCF_002837495.1. Taxonomy (NCBI): domain Bacteria; kingdom Bacillati; phylum Bacillota; class Bacilli; order Caryophanales; family Bacillaceae; genus Bacillus; species Bacillus sp. SN32. The sequence goes on from NZ_PJCT01000003.1 coordinate 261,724, forward strand.
CCGGGATTCATCACAATCATATATATGGGAAAGTGAAAAATCCGTGTTTCGAAAATGGCATCCTCCATTACAGAGTTACTGATATATGCACTGACAGCTTGGACGATGAAGCATTATGCTACTTTTTTTTCTGGCACTTTGCGCAAAAATGCGTGCCTCTTCCTCCAACGACAATTTTCGAAATCATCGTTCCGCAATTTTTGCATGGCTCGTCTTTTTTTCCGTAGACAAAATGCTGCAGCTGGAACATTCCGATTTCCCCTTGGGAGTTGATATATGAACGGACTGTGCTTCCGCCCGCATCAATCGCCTCCTGCAGAGTGTTTTTGATTTCAGAGTGAAGGGTTTTGATTGTTTTATCTGATAATTGATTTGCTTTTGTCTCGGGATGGACACCCGCTCTGAAAAGAGCCTCATCCACATAAATGTTCCCTAGTCCAACTACCGTTTTTTGATCCAGTAGGGCAGTTTTGACAGCGCGGTTTGTTTTCGCAAGCCGTTCTTTTAAATACGCACTCGTAAATTCTTCTGCATCCGGCTCCGGACCTAACTGAGAAAGCGGGAGCTCGCCCGCTTCTTCTCCCGGTTTAAATAAGTGCATGGTTCCAAATTTCCGCACATCCCTGTACCGAAGCTGGGTTCCATCCGTCATCGTGAATATGACATGCACGTGTTTATCGTCAGGCTCCTCGGCTTGATGAAGACCGTATTTTCCTTCCATTCGAAGGTGAGAAACCATAACATAATGATCTAAATGAAACAGTAAAAACTTTCCCCGTCTTCCGATGGACTGTATCGTTTCTCCTGCTAGTTTTCGCGCAAATTCCTCCGGTTCGGCAGGCCGTTTGATGATATTCGGCCATCTGATCTCTACCGATTTGATTGTTTTTCCCTTTACAAGCCCGGTCAGAGTGCGCCGGACCGTCTCAACCTCTGGTAATTCCGGCACATCCATCACTTCCTATCTCTGTTTATTTCGCATCGTACCAAGATGGGCCTGATGCAAAGTCCACCTTTAACGGCACATCTAATGCAAGCGCATGCTCCATCACTTCAGGAACAAGCTTTTCAAGAATTTCAATTTCTTCCTTTGGCGCCTCAAAAATCAATTCATCGTGTACTTGAAGCAGAAGCCTTGCTTTCAACTGTTTTTCTTTCAGCTTGGCAGCCATGTCAATCATGGCTTTTTTGATAATATCAGCGGCGCTTCCTTGAATCGGCGTATTCATGGCCGTCCGCTCTGCAAAACTTCGGATATTAAAGTTCCGGCTCGTCAGCTCAGGGATGTAGCGGCGGCGATGCATAAGCGTTGTTACGTATCCTTTTTGCTTCGCTTCCTGTACTGAATCTTCCATGTACGCTTTTACGCCTTGGAAGCTTTCCAGATAGCGGTCGATAAATGCTCCCGCTTCCTTCCGAGTAATGCCGAGGTTCTGTGACAGACCGTAATCGCTGATCCCGTAAACAATGCCAAAGTTGACCGCTTTCGCCTGGCGTCTCATCGCAGATGTCACTTCATCCTTAGCGACATGGAACACATCCATTGCCGTTTTCGTGTGAATATCCATATCATTTGTAAAAGCTTCGATCAGATTTTCATCCTTTGAAATATGGGCAAGCACCCGCAGCTCGATTTGTGAATAATCGGCTGCAAAAATGAGCCAGTCTTTTTCAGACGGCACAAAAGCTTGGCGAATTTTCCGCCCTTCCTCAAGCCTGATCGGAATGTTTTGCAGGTTCGGATCAGTCGAGCTGAGACGGCCAGTTTGCGTTAAGGCCTGGTTAAATCGCGTGTGCACTTTATGCGAATCCGGTCTCGTCACCTTTAAAAGCCCTTCGATATATGTTGATTGAAGCTTGCCAATTTGTCTGTACTGTAAAATATAGTCGACAATATCATGCTTGTCAGCCAGCTTTTCAAGCACATCGGCAGACGTAGAATAGCCTGTTTTCGTTTTCTTTACGACAGGAAGGCCGATCTTTTCAAATAAGATGACGCCTAGCTGTTTCGGAGAATTGATGTTAAACGGCTCTCCCGCAATCTCATGGATTTTTTCTTCATATTCCTTCAGCTTCGCACCCAGTTCTTCGCCCATCCGTTTTAAACGGTCAACATCGACCTTGACGCCAGTTGATTCCATTTCTCCAAGAATAAGCGCAAGAGGCATTTCCAGCTCTTCAAACAGTTCAAGCTGGTCGTTGTTTTCCAGCTCCTGAACGAGCTTTTCCCGAAGGCTTTGAATCGCTAACGCTTTTCGGCCAAGGTGCTCAGACAGTACGTCTTCTGACGGCACTGCCCGTTTTGCTCCTTTTCCATAAACTGATTCATCACTTGAAACGATATGCAGGCCGTAATCCTTAGCCACACTCGCAACGTCGTCATATGAATTGCCCGGGTTGATGATATAAGCCGCAAGGAGCGTATCAAACTCGGCTCCTTTCAGCTCAATGCCCTGCCAGCGCAAAGCGACAACAGCCCGCTTGCTGTCGAAGACCCATTTCTTCTGCTCGTCATTTTCCACCCATTCTTTAAACACCTCAGACTCAACGGCAATGTCTTTCGGAATGAAATAAGCCCCCATTTCATTTACGATCGAAAATCCGAGAATCGGCTCTTCATGATAATTATCGCCAATCTGTTCAACGACAAATGCGGATGGAGAAACAAATATATCGCTTGTCACGTCTGTGACTGTTTTGACATTAATGTCTTCCAACGATTGATCCTGTTCTGCTTCTGCACTGTCTTCTCCAAGCCGTTCAAGAAGCGTGTTGAAGCCAAGATCTTTAAAGATGGCAATGACCTGTTCACGATTAAAGCCTTGATATTCCAGGGCGGAAACAGATACCTCAATCGGAGCATCCGTCATAATTGTCGCAAGCTCCTTGCTCATCAATGCCTGATCCTTAAACTCCTCAAGCTTTTCCTTCAATTTCTTTCCGCTCACCTCGTCAATGGACTCCAGCAGCTTTTCAACGGAATCAAATTGTTTTAAAAGCTTAATCGCAGTCTTTTCTCCGACGCCGGGCACACCCGGAATATTATCTGAGGAATCGCCCATCAGACCCTTCATGTCAATGATTTGTTCAGGCGTAAGCCCGTATTTCTCTTTGACATGCTCCGGTGTGTAAAATTCAACATCGGTAATTCCCTTTCTCGTAATGGCAACTGTCGTTTTGTCCGTTGCCAGCTGGGTTAAATCCTTATCTCCTGAGAAAACCTTAACTTCAAATCCGTCTTTTTCAGCCGATTTGGCCAGTGTGCCGATAATATCATCCGCTTCATATTGTTCCAGTTCATAGCGGCTGATCTGGTAGGCATCCAGCAGCTCGCGGATAAACGGCATTTGTTCGGAAAGCTCAGGCGGGGTTTTCTGTCTGCCGCCTTTATATTCTTTAAATGTGCCGTGACGAAATGTTGTTTTCCCGGCATCAAACGCAACCAGCATGTGCGTCGGTTTTTCATCCTCAAGCATTTTCATCAAAATCATCGCAAAGCCGTATACAGCATTTGTATGAACACCTTTATCATTGCTTAACAGCGGCAATGCAAAAAACGCCCGGTAAGCCAGACTGTTTCCGTCTACAAGCACTAATTTTTTTCGTTCCGTCATTCAATTTCCTCCTAAGAAGCCTCAGGCTTCCATTCATCTCTTACATAGTCATTAGCTCCTCTTATTTTAACAAAGTTCAATTTGAAAGGAAAATACGTGAACTATAAGAGAAGACACAAAAAAGGACGGGAACACAAATAGGTTCCCGCCGTCAAAATTGGCTCCTTGGATGAAGGGGTTCTACTACATCCTACCAGCATAGGTTTAACAGTGCATGAAGATATTGTTAAACCTTTGTAAACATTAGGCGGACTTTTCAGCGGCCCGTTTCAGCGTCACGGTAAAGACAGTTCCCCGTCCAGGCTCGCTTGTGACATCAATTTTCCCTTCATGAGCCTCTATTAAATGCTTGACAATCGCAAGGCCCAGCCCTGTTCCGCCCGAATTCCTGCTTCTGTCTTTATCTACGCGGTAAAAGCGTTCAAAGATGCGCGGAATTTCTTCTTTCTGAATTCCAATTCCAGAATCGGCAACCTCAATCTGAATGTCTTTTTCTCTGGGCTTTACATTGATAGCCACGGAGCCCCCCTCAGGCGTGTAGGTTAATGCATTGTTTACGAGATTAAGAAATACCTGTTTCAGCCTGTACGGGTCACCAGATACATATTGAGGGTCTTTCGGGACATTCAGTTGCAAGGAGATGCCTTTCTCATCCGCCTTATGCTTCAGAAGCGTTTCAATCTCACCAAGCATTTTGGCCGGCTCAAACGTTTCGATACTGAGCGTGAAATTTTGCTGCTCGATTTTTGAGAGATCGAGCAAATCCTGAACCAAAGACTGAAGCCTTTCGCTTTCCTTAAGAATAATAGAGAGAAATTCAGAAAGCGCCTCTTTGTCCTCCATCGCCCCATCCAATAACGTCTCCGTAAACCCTTTTATGGACGTAATCGGCGTTTTCAGCTCATGAGAAACATTGGCCACAAAATCCTTCCTCATCTGCTCTAATTTCTTTGTTTCCGTCATGTCATGGAAAACGAGCACAATTCCTTTCCATTCATCGTCCGGACCCATAATCGGAACGCCGTCCACTTCAAAATAACGCCGTTCTATTTTGATCGGAAGTCTTAACAGCTTGCATTTCTTTGTCTCCGTCATAAAAATGTCTTCGACAAGCTGGATCACTTCTTCATGTTCAAATGCATCGTGATAAAGACGGCGCAGCATATGATTCGGATTGATATGAAACTGCTTGGCGTAAGACCTGTTTACGAGATTAATAAAGCCTCTTCCGTCGATCATAATCAGCCCGGAACCAATGTTTTCAATGACTGTCAGCAGCCGATCCCGCTGCATTTCCTGCGTTCGCGTCATTTCCATCAGATCAATGGCAAGGCTGTTCATCGCATGTCCTAGCTTATCAGAACGCCTAATATAGCCGCCGTACGTCCGTGCATCGTAGTTGCCCTTAGAGAGTTCTGTGGCTACATTTGTCGCTGACTCAATTGACCTTTTATAACGTGAGGTCATGCTGGAATAAAAATAAACAATGACGATAAATGCGGTACAAAGACTGGCCGTCAGCATCCCCCACAATTCGCCTTTTAAGCCGTCGCTTTTTTCAGAGGCGGAAAGCAGCACATATCCTGTTTTTTCACCTTCGCTTCTAAGTGAAAGTCCGTAATAAAGCTTGTTATCTGTTGTTGACAGAATACCCTCATGTCCAGAAACAAGCGCCTGCACCTTTTGGGAATCAGCCGCTCTCCCGTTTGACCCATACAGCACCTTGCCGTCTGTATCGATAACGGATGCGCTCACATCAAGCGCGCCGCCTGCATCTTTAATGATTTTCTCATTTGCTTGATCATTCAGATTGCCGGCATCAAGAAGCGAAGCCAAGTATTTTGCTTCTTTTTCAATGTGTTCCTCTGCTTTCCTTTGATCAGATGTTTCAAAAAGCTGCTGTAAAAACAGCCCGAGGACACAAAACACCAGAATCATACAGACAACGAATACAGAAAAAAGGCGCACACGGTATTTATTCATTCATTTTTGGCTCCTCCAGTTTATACCCCAATCCCCTAATCGTTTTAATGTAGATCGGTTTTTTGGTATTGTTTTCAATTTTGTCGCGAAGATGGCTGATGTGCACATCAACAATTCTCGTATCTCCGGCAAAATCATAATTCCAGACTGCGCTCAGCAGCAGGTCTCTTGTCAGAACTCTGCCTTTATGTCTGCCTAAATAGAGCAGCAGTTCGAATTCTTTCGGTGTCAGTTCAAGCTGACTTTCTTTAAAGTACGCTTCATAATGATCAGGCAGGATTTTCAGATCGCCAATTACGATCTGGCCTTCCATTTCATCATTCTTCATCTCACTAGAGGGCGCAGCCATTTCCGAACGCCTTAAAATCGCTTTTACTCTCGCATTTACTTCCCTTGGACTGAACGGCTTGGTCATATAATCATCAGCACCGAGCTCAAGCCCTAATACTTTGTCGAATTCCTCATCCTTCGCTGTCAGCATTAAAATGGGAAACATCAGTTTTTGCTGTCTCAGCTGCTTGCATACTTCGATTCCGTCCAATTTTGGAAGCATCACATCAAGCACAATCAAATCAGGCTTCTCTGTTTCCGCTTTTTTGAGTGCTTCTTCCCCATCCGAGGCGGTAATGACATCATAGCCTGACCGTTCCAAATTGTACTGTAAAAGAGTAACAATAGATTCTTCATCATCCACAACTAAAATTTTCTTGTTCATGCTGTGCCTCCAGTATTATAATTCCCCGACATCCTATTTCTCTATTTTATGTCATCTTAACATGTTTCATGATTTTATTTTAGCGAAAGCAGGACATTCCGACAATTCGCCTTTTACATCATTTTTAAAAGAAATATAGATGTTTATGATAACGCTTTCATTTATAGTAAAAAGAGAAAGGCTGTATTAAGCAAGCCTTTCTCTCTTTTTATTAGGATAATACTTTCATGACATTTTTGACAGATTCAACTGATTTATTCAGCTGCGCTCTTTCATAGTCTGTCAGTTCAAGTTCAATGATTTGCTCAAGACCGTTGCCGCCTACAATTGTAGGAACACCAAGGTAGATGCCTTCATAGCCGTATTCCCCTTCAAGATAAGCAATTGTAGGAAGGACGCGGCGCTGATCCTTCAAGATCGCTTCGACCATTTCTGTCAGAGAAGCCGCAGGCGCATAATACGCGCTTCCGTTTCCAAGAAGATTCACGATTTCGCCTCCGCCTTTTCTAGTGCGCTCCACAATTGCGTCAATCCGTTCTTTCGGAATAAGAGTTTCAAGCGGGATACCGCCAGCATAAGAATAACGCACAAGCGGCACCATATCGTCACCGTGTCCGCCGAGTACGAAACCAGTCACATCTTTCACTGACAGGTTTAATTCCTCTGCCACAAATGTTCTGAATCTTGCCGTATCAAGCACACCGGACTGGCCGATTACACGCTCTTTAGGGAAGCCTGATTCTTTGTACACCGCGTATGTCATTGCATCAACAGGATTTGTCAGCACCACAATAATAGAGTCAGGAGAATATTTCACGATTTCCCGCGTAACGCTTCTCATAATCTTTTCGTTTGTAGAGACCAGATCATCTCTGCTCATACCAGGTTTTCTTGCGATACCGGCTGTAATGACAACAATGTCAGAGCCAGCTGTATCCTCGTAATTGGATGTTCCCGTAATTTTTGCGTCAAAGCCTTGAACCGGGCTTGCTTCAAGCATATCAAGCGCTTTTCCCTTTGTCGGGTTCTCCAATTGCGGAATGTCAACAAGAACAACGTCTGCCAGCTCTTTTTGAGCGATTAAAAATGCAGTTGTAGCTCCGGTAAAACCTGCTCCGATAACAGAAACTTTTTTACGAGTATTTCCCATGTCTCTCTTCTCCTTTATGGCTAGTTTTAGGCTTTTTCCTTGCTTAGTCCATGTTTTTGATCAGTTCTTCTCCGAACTCTGAACATTTCACTTCAGTCGCCCCGTCCATTAATCTAGCAAAATCGTAAGTTACGACTTTGGAAGCGATTGTTTTTTCCATAGATTTGATAACCAAATCAGCCGCTTCGTTCCATCCTAAATGCTCAAGAAGCAGAACGCCTGAAAGAATAACTGAAGATGGGTTTACTTTATCAAGGCCTGCATATTTAGGAGCCGTTCCGTGCGTCGCCTCGAAAATCGCATGTCCTGTTTCGTAGTTGATGTTCGCTCCAGGAGCAATGCCGATTCCGCCGACTTGCGCAGCAAGAGCATCAGAAATGTAATCTCCGTTCAAGTTCATTGTCGCAACGACATCAAACTCGTTTGGACGCGTTAAGATCTGCTGAAGGAAAATGTCAGCAATGCTGTCTTTGATAATGATTTTTCCTGCTGCTTCCGCTTCGCTTTGCGCTTTGTTGGCAGCGTCTTTTCCTTCTTCTTCAGCAATGCGGTCATATTGAGCCCATGTGAAGACTTTATCTCCGTATTCTTTTTCAGCAAGTTCATAGCCCCAGTTTTTGAAGGCGCCTTCTGTGAACTTCATGATGTTTCCTTTGTGAACAAGCGTTACAGATTTGCGGCCATGCTCGATCGCATAATCAATGGCAGCTCTGACCAAGCGGCTTGTTCCTTCTTCTGAAACAGGCTTAATGCCGATACCTGATGTCTCAGGGAAACGGATTTTGTTGACGTTTAACTCATTTTGAAGGAAGCTGATAAGCTTTTGCACTTCTTCAGAGCCTTTTGCATACTCGATGCCTGCGTAAATATCTTCTGTATTTTCACGGAAGATGACCATATCAGTATCTTCAGGGCGTTTTACCGGTGACGGCACTCCAGTAAAGTATCTTACAGGTCTTAAGCAGACGAATAGGTCAAGCTCTTGTCTGAGCGCTACGTTCAAAGAACGGATACCGCCGCCGACAGGTGTCGTTAACGGGCCTTTAATCGCGATGAAATATTCGCGGATCACATCTAATGTTTCAGCAGGGAGCCACTCACCTGTTTTATTATAAGCCTTTTCTCCGGCGTAAACTTCTTTCCATGTAATTTTCTTTTCGCCTTTGTATGCTTTTTCTACTGCTGCTTCCAAAACCTTCGAAGCCGCGTTCCAAATATCAGGACCGGTTCCGTCTCCTTCGATAAATGGGATAATCGGGTTGTTTGGTACGTTTAATACTCCGTTAGAGACTGTAATTTTTTCACCTTGTGCCACAATAAAAACCTCCCAGTATGTAATTCATATTTAGAAAACATTTTATTTTTCTTATATAGAAAATAAAATGATTTTTCCTAACATTCAATTTAAAGTGTAACCCAATTTTGATGTTCTGAACAAGAGGCTAACCTCATTAACGCAAGCCAGCCTCCAATGGTTCTTTAGGCTCTTTCTTCAATCGGAACGAATTTTTGTTTGTCAGGGCCTGTGTAATCTGCCCGCGGGCGGATCAGACGGTTGTTGTCATACTGCTCAAGAATATGAGCGAGCCAGCCGGACATTCTGCTTACAGCAAAAATCGGTGTAAACAAATCATGGTCAATACCGAGGCTGTGATATACAGAAGCCGAATAGAAATCAACGTTAGGCGGAAGCTTTTTCTCTGATGTGACGATGTCTTCTATACGAATCGACATCTCATACCATTTGCTTTCGCCTGTCAGGTTGGTCAGGCGCTTGCTCATTTCTTTCAGATGCTTCGCGCGCGGATCACCATGCTTATACACACGGTGGCCGAATCCCATGATTTTTTCTTTCTTTTCAAGTTTAGCGCGGATGTACGGCTCAGCGTTTTCCACTTCACCGATTTCTGTCAGCATTTTCATAACGCCTTCATTCGCTCCGCCGTGAAGAGGCCCTTTCAGCGCGCCGATTGCTGCAGTAATGCCTGAATAGATGTCAGAAAGTGTTGCGACGCAGACCCTCGCTGTGAACGTTGATGCGTTCAGCTCATGGTCAGCATGTAAAATCAATGCTTTGTTGAAGGCTTCAACTTCAATTGGTGAAGGCTCTTCACCGTTTAATGTGTAAAGAAAATTCTCCGCAATACCGTAATCTTCTCTCGGTTCAACAGGCTCAAGACCCTTGCGAATTCTGGAAAACGCTGCAACCAGGCCAGGCACCTTTGCCTGAAGGCGGATCGCCTTTCTGTAGTTGGCTTCCGGGTTCATGGTATCAGCCTCGCTGTCAAGCAGGCCTAGTAATGAAATTGCTGTCCGAAGAGCAGCCATGGGATGAACATTTTCGAGGGAATAAGATTTGAAGTGCTCAATAATTTCTTGCGGAACGGCAGCTTCCTTTGCAAGCTGCTGCTTTAACTCTTCAAGCTCTTTTTTGATTGGCAGCCTTAGATGCCAAAGCAAGTAGATGATTTCTTCAAAACTTGCATTCTCTGTCAAATCATCGATATCATACCCCACATATGTAAGGGTATCATCAATAATAGAACTAACAGATGATGTTGTTGCTACAACCCCTTCAAGACCGCGTGTCGCTGTCATATATAACATCTCCTTTTCAATAAATTTCCCCTTTAAGAGTGTTGTAAAAACATGAGGCTTACTTAAAAAGCACGATGCAAGTATTTCTCTCCCCCAAAAAGAAAATGCTTACATTTTACTGGCTGCTGGAACTAAAACCCTTTGCTTATGAAAGAACATAACAAATTCTTATAAGCTTATTTAAGTTTAAGCCTATTCTCATTATAAACAATAATCAGACATTTGTTAAATGTTTACCTATAATTTTTTTTTTCATTCTGTGATTTCCCCGAAAAAACGCCTTTATTTGCGGGTTTTTGCATACAAAAAAAAAAGCGGCTTTAAGGCCGCTTTTTTTTTATGAAGTGAACAGTTTTACGATCTGCATGGCTAAATAAGCAATCCCCGCTCCGATCAGCGGTCCCACCGCAACTCCTCCAAAAAGCGCGACTGCAAGAATGGTCCCGATCACGAGAGCAGTTGTAATATGCGGATCATTTTCAAGCAGGGTCAGGCCGTTTTTTGCAATCAGCGCCACTGCGATCCCCGCTCCAAGGGCGATCCATGCGTAGGAAGACCGCATTGCTTCTCCAAGCTGCTTAAATCCGATTTCTCCCGTGGCAATCGGGACAAGAACGGCGATGGTAATAATGGTCACACCCCAGTTAATGCCTTTTGACTGGATGGTCGGAAATAATTTCTGATCAAGCCCAACGATTTTGATGATCAAAAGGACGGATACAGCAAAGAGCAATGATTGGTTTTTTGCGATAAGTGCGATAGCCAAGAGTAAAATTAAAAATAAATTCGCTTGTGTAAACACATGCCATCCCTCCTTTAAGATGAATGTATTCATATTCAGCAACAGCGTGAATACATATAAAAAATAGGACATGCTGACGAGAGGAGGACCGTTTTCGTGAATCAATCTTATATCACTATTTTTTTCAGAACCCTCTTTGTCATATCAATGACCGCAGGGTCGATAGCTGCGGCCTATTATTCGTTTCCGTTAACTTATCCGTTCCTGATCGCCCTTATTCTTTCATCAGTGATTCATCCTGTTGTCGATTATTTGGACAAAGTGACAGGATTCCCCCGAACGATAAATGTTCTGGGCGTTCTTGCTTTTTTTCTGCTCGCAGCCTTCGGCGTGCTCACCATTCTGGTAGCCGAAATCGTAACGGGAACAGCCTATCTAGCAAAAACGCTGCCTCCGCATATCAGCACGTTTATTTCATATTGCGAAAAATTGTTTACAACTCATATTCAGCCGCTCTATAACGAGTTAACTCTTTTGTTTCAAGAATTGGAAACGAACCAGCAGGCTTCCATCGTCACTCATATCCAGACACTCGGTGATTCGGCCGCTAAAAATGCCGGACTCCTGCTGTCCCACATTCTAGAGATGATCCCGAGATTTTTCGCTCTTCTCCCCAATACGGCGGCGGTTCTGATTTTTTCTCTTCTGGCAACCTTTTTTATGACAAAGGATTGGCATAAGCTGAAAGCCATGCTTGTTTTAATTCTGCCGGATCGTGTGACAGCTAACAGCAAAGCGATCAGCAGCGAATTAAAAAAAGCAATGACTGGTTTTATCAAAGCACAAGCCGTCCTCGTTTTCATCACGATGGTGATTGTATTTATCGGCCTTTCTCTCTTAAAGGTTGAACACGCCGCAACAATTGCTTTTTTAATCGGGCTTGTAGATCTTCTCCCTTACTTGGGTGCCGGCTCCGTATTTGTGCCCTGGATTTTGTATTTATCGATTACGGGCCAGCTGCCCCAAGCGATCGGAATTGGTATCCTGTACCTCGTCGTTCTTATTCAGCGGCAGCTGACAGAGCCCAAGATACTAAGTAAATCTATCGGGATCGATCCGCTGGCAACGCTCATCGCCCTGTTTGCCGGCTTTAAATTATTCGGGTTTTTAGGACTGATTGCGGGACCGGCTGTACTCGTCATCATCCAAGCTTTCATCACAACAGGCGCATTAAAAGAAATATGGTCCTATATCACCGTTCAGCAAAAATAAAACGGCAGCCGTTTTTTTCATGGCTGCCGTTTTTTATTTGATGATGATCCGCTTATTCTTCGACATTCCTCTCAGCCATTTGAACAGAATCGGCTTACACCAGCCGCGGGTAAACGGGATAAGAAGACAGGCGCCGGCCAAATCTGATAAAAAGCCCGGAAGCATCAGCAATAGACCGCCAATGAAAATGCACAGACCGTCAGCAATCGCTTCCCCCGGCATTTTGCCATATTGAAGATCACGCTGAACCTTATAATACACTTCGGTTCCTTGTTTTTTTGCAGCTGCTGCGCCGATAATGCCCGTCAGAATCATGAATAGAACTGTCGGTAAAATGCCAATCAGCTTGCCTAAAAATAGGAATATGCCGATTTCTATTGCCGGAAACACAATAAAAAGCAAAAACAAAAATCTCATATCCAAGCCCCCCACACGTGTAACACGTTCTGTTCAACAAAAGGCATGATAAAGAGAAAAGGAAGGGATTCCCCTTCCGTTTTCACCTGTAATTAAAGAACGCTCGCACGGCCTTGATAGACTGCACCTCTGGAAGCGTCAACTGTAATATCCTGGCCATCTGTCAAAATAGATGTCGCATTTTCCAGACCCACGATAACCGGGATGCCAAGGCTTAATCCGACTACCGCAGCATGGCTAGTCAAACCGCCTTCTTCTGTAATAAGAGCAGACGCTTTTTCAAGGGATGTAATCATATCACGGTCAGTGCTTTTGGTAACAAGTACCGCACCGTCAGTCATTTTTTGCTCAGCTTCTTTTGCATTTTGTGCAACGACAACCGGACCGTAAGCTGATTTGCGTCCAATGCCTTGGCCTTTAGCGATGATATCACCGACAGTATGAACCTTCATTAAATTCGTAGTGCCGGACTCACCGACAGTGCCTGCTGTAATAACGATAAGATCGCCGTGTTTTACAATTCCGCTGTTCAATGATTTTTGGACAGCATCCTCAAGCATCTCATCTGTTGAGCTCGCATTTTGGCCGCTTTCCGCGAATACGCCAGATACGAGGGCAAGCTTTCTGGAAATAGAGTCATTTACAGTAACCGCAACAATCGGAGCCTGCGGACGGTATTTTGCAATCATACGTGCTGTATGGCCGCTTTCTGTCGGCGTTACGATCGCAGCAGCATTCAGGTTAATCGCCGTATGCGCGACAGATTGTCCAATTGCGTCTGTAATTGTCATGCCCACTTGATCTCTGCGTTTTGAGAGAATTTCTTTATAATTTAAAGCTTCTTCAGAACGGGACGCGATGTTATGCATTGTTTGAACTGCTTCAACCGGATAGCTTCCGGCAGCAGTTTCACCAGATAGCATGATCGCATCTGTTCCGTCGAAGATCGCGTTTGCAACGTCACTTGCTTCCGCACGAGTCGGACGCGGGTTGCGCTGCATGCTGTCAAGCATTTGTGTCGCTGTAATAACAGGTTTGCCCAGCGCGTTGCATTTTTTGATCAGTTCTTTTTGCACAAGCGGCACTTCTTCAGCTGGAATTTCCACACCTAAGTCTCCGCGTGCAACCATTAAGCCGTCAGACACTTCGAGAATCGCATCGATGTTGTCAACGCCCTCTTGGTTTTCGATTTTAGGGATGATTTGAATATCCTGAGCGTTATGCTCTTCAAGAAGCTCACGGATTTCGAGCACATCCGTAGAACGTCGAATGAAAGATGGTGCGATGAAGTCTACTCCTTGCTCAATACCGAAAACGATGTCTCGCGCATCCTTTTCAGTAATACCCGGAAGATTGACACTTACGCCCGGTACGTTAACACCTTTTTTATTTTTGAGTGTTCCGTTGTTTAATACTTTTGTTTTGATTTCGCGTTTAGCGGCATCTACATCAAGTACCTCAAGACCGATAAGGCCGTCATCTAAAAGAATCGTTGAACCTTGTTCAACGTCATGGACTAAACCTTCATATGTCACTGAAATTTTATCTGTTGTTCCTACAACCTCGTCCATTGAAATAATGAGCTCTTTGCCTGTTTCAAGCTCAATACCGCCATTTTCCATTGTATGTGTGCGGATTTCAGGACCTTTTGTATCAAGCAGAATTCCAACGTTCTTGCCAAGTTTTTTACTTGCTTCGCGGATATTTTTAATTCTTGCACCGTGCTCCTCAAAATCTCCGTGAGAAAAGTTTAATCGAGCCACGTTCATTCCTGACTCCATTAATTTCGTAAGCATTTCAATACTTTCACTTGCCGGACCGATGGTACAAACAATTTTAGTTTTTCTCATTTGGTTCACTTCCTTCTGAAATCTTCAGCCTTCAGCTGCACATTAGATAGACAGTTCTTTTGAAAGCTGATACATGTTTTGCTCAACTGTGTGTTTTGTCTCAAGTATTTCTATAATATCATGGTCTACAAGCTTATTGTTTTGTATACCTACACAGCGTCCGCCTTTTCCTTCAAGCAGCAGTTCAACTGCATATGCGCCGAGACGGCTTGCTAACACACGGTCAGCAGCACTCGGAGAACCTCCGCGCTGGATATGGCCCAATACAGATACCCTAGTTTCAAGATTTGTTTCTTCTTCAATGCGTTTCCCGAATTCAACACCGCTGCCTACACCTTCGGCAACAATAATAATACTGTGCTTCTTGCCGCGTTCGTGGCCGCGTTTTAAGCGGGCAATGATTTCGTGCATGTCATAGTCTGCCTCAGGGATTAAGATCGATTCCGCGCCCCCTGCAAGACCGGCCCACAATGCGATATCGCCGGCATGACGACCCATTACTTCGATTACATATGTACGTTCATGAGAAGTCGCTGTATCGCGAATCTTATCAATTGCGTCAATTACTGTATTTAAAGCTGTATCGAAACCGATTGTAAAATCAGTGCCCGGAATGTCATTATCAATTGTACCCGGTACACCTACACATGGAAACCCGTGTTCCGTTAATTTTTTCGCACCCATATATGAACCGTCTCCGCCGATAACAACAAGGCCTTCAATACCAAGCTTCTTCAAGTTTTCTATCCCTTTTTCACGGCCTTCAACTGTTTTGAATTCAGGACATCTTGCCGTATAAAGCTTAGTTCCTCCACGATGTATAATATCGCCTACTGATCCGAGTTCAAGCTTTTCAATCTTTCCGCTGATTAATCCCGCGTATCCGTTGTAAATACCGTAAACTTCAACGTCATGATAGATCGCTTTTCTAACTACTGCGCGAACTGCTGCGTTCATTCCCGGGGAATCCCCGCCGCTCGTTAATACCCCTATACGTTTCATTCTCCATTCACCTCAGCAACATATATGATTAAACATAACATGATCATTGCCCTAAAAACAATGAAAAGGGATCTCCATCCTCCCTATGAAACCTTACCTATTATACAATTAAATAAATTGTTTTTAAATAAAATTTAAGGAATGTCACAAAAAATAAACGTGAGCCAAAGGCTTCACGTTTATTTAGTTTACCCCGATATATTGATCTTCAACCGAGACTTTGCCAATTGCTTTATATTTTTCATAGCGCTGCTGAACTAATTCTTCTTCGCTCAGCTTCAGCAAAGTTTTTAACGATTGTTTAAGGGTTTCGTCCATATAGCTTGCCTGCAGCTTCACATCATGGTGCGCTCCGCCTTTTACTTCTTTAATCATATGATCTATAATACCTAATTCTTTTAAATCCGGCGCAGTGATTTTCATTGTTTCTGCTGCTTTTTTAGCAAGACTGGAGTCCTTCCATAAAAGTGCCGCGGCACCTTCCGGAGAAATAACAGAATAAGTAGAGTTTTCCAGCATATGCAAGTGATTGCCTACACCCAGACCAAGGGCTCCGCCGCTTCCGCCTTCACCAATGACGATGCAGATAACAGGCACTCGAAGGCCGGCCATCTCAAACAGGTTTTTGGCAATAGCTTCACTTTGTCCTCTTTCTTCAGCTGCTCGTCCAGGGTATGCCCCCTTCGTATCAATAAAACAGATAATCGGCCTGTTAAATTTGTCAGCCTGTTTCATCAGACGAAGCGCTTTTCTGTAGCCTTCAGGATGCGGCATCCCAAAATTGCGGACTAGGTTTTCCTTCGTGTCTTTGCCGCGCTGATGCCCGATTACCGTTACAGGGAGGCCGTGGAACTTCGCAATCCCGCCGACAATGGCTTCATCGTCCCCGTACGCTCTGTCTCCGTGACATTCAAAAAAGTCGGTAAACAGGTGTTCGATATAATCAAGAGTTGTCGGACGGTCCGCCAGACGCGCGATTTGAACCCGGTCCCATGGCTTCAGATTTTTGTAAATATCATCCTGAAGCTTAGCGAGACGGTCTTCGAGCCGTTCGATTTCCGCACTTAGATCCATATCGGAATCTTGGGTGAATTTTTTTAGTTCGGCGATTTTGGTTTGCAGTTCAATCACCGGTTTTTCAAATTCTAATCTTGGAGCCACTCAATGTCACCTCCTGTTTGATGCATATCCAGCAGATTTTCTAACGTTTTTTTCATATCGTCACGATGAATAACCGCATCAAGCTGTCCATGTTTTAATAAAAATTCAGCCGTTTGGAAGTCCTCAGGCAGTTTTTCTCCTATTGTCTGTTCAATAATCCGTCTTCCGGCAAAACCAATCAGCGCGCCAGGCTCAGCGAAATTGTAATCGCCAAGGGATGCAAAGCTTGCTGATACGCCCCCGGTAGTCGGATGCGTCATTACTGAAATAATAAGACCCTGTTCTTCACTGAACAGTTTTAACGCAGAGCTTGTCTTAGCCATCTGCATCAAACTTAATACGCCTTCCTGCATTCTAGCGCCGCCTGAAGCCGTAAAAATAATAAACGGAACTTTATCAGCTTTTGCTTTTTCAATCGCAAGCGTGATTTTTTCACCGACGACTGAACCCATGCTGCCCATTCTGAATGAAGAGTCCATGACGGCGACTACAGCCGGGTGTCCGCCGATGGTGCCCTTGCCTGTCACAACAGCCTCGTTTAAGGATGTTTTCTCGCGATCTTTTTCAAGCTTTTCCAGATATCCCGGGAAACCAAGCGGATTTTCCGAGAGCATTCCCTGATTGAATTCCTCAAAGGATTTTTCATCCATCAAGCTTTCGATACGCTGTTTTGCGTTCATTGGGAAATGATAATCGCAGTTCATGCATACCCGCATATTTTTATCCAACTCTTTAGTGAGCATGATTTTTTTACACTTAGGACATTTTGTCATAATGCCTTCCGGAACATCGTGCTTCGCTTGATCAGATGGTACGGAAGCATACTTTTTCTTTTTCGTGAATATATCCTTTAACAAATGATTACCTCCCTTTTGTGAAGGGTTCTCTTCACCGCATGTCATCAAACAGATAGACTTGCTAATAACTTTACCGAAACTATTGTACTTTTTTTGTCAAACGCTGTCATCCTCAATTCGACAACTTTTTATTCGATGACGTGCTCGGAAAGGCTTGTATGAAATCAGATAAGGTGTTGAAACGACAAGGTTGACAGCGCATTCAAAAATAATGTTAAACCCGGCTGAAATTTTTTTAAGGCTAACCCCCTAAAAAAATTTCAGCCGTCAGTTTAACTTGAGAACAGCGCGCCGGTCTCCGCCAACGCGCTGCCATTTTTGGAATGAATTAAAATTATTCACCAATAATCGTAAGTTTTCTTGTTTTTTCTGCGACTTCCTCAGGGTCAACAGCGATTCTTGCAACACCTGTTTCCATCGCAGCTTTTGCCACAGCCTTCGCAACAGCAGGCGCAACACGTTTATCAAACGGTGCAGGGATGACATAGTCTGCGCTAAGCTCATCTTCTGAAACCAGTGAAGCAATGGCTTCAACCGCTGCGATTTTCATTTCCTCGTTAATATGAGTGGCACGCACATCAAGTGCTCCGCGGAAAATACCAGGGAATGCAAGAACATTGTTTACTTGGTTCGGGAAGTCAGAACGGCCAGTTCCGATAACGCTTGCTCCGGCTTCACGCGCATCTTCCGGCATGATTTCCGGATTTGGATTTGCCATTGCAAAGATAATTGGATCTTTTGCCATGCTTTGAACCATTTCTTTTGTTAACGCGCCTGCTACAGAGACACCGATAAATACGTCAGCATCAACGATGACATCTTTCAGAGAACCGTCTTTGCGATCTTGGTTCGTGAACTTCGCCACTTCATTTTTGACATCATTCATGCCGTTCGGGCGCCCTTCATAAATGGCCCCTTTGGAATCGCACATCACAATGTCGCGAACGCCATAATGATGAAGAAGCTTGATAATCGCAATGCCAGCCGCACCCGCGCCGTTTGCGACAACTTTAATGGATGACATGGATTTTCCAGACAGTTTCAGCGCGTTCACAAGACCTGCTACGGTTACAATGGCAGTACCGTGCTGATCATCATGGAAAACCGGGATGTTTGTTTCTTTTTTGAGGCGCTCTTCAATGATAAAGCAATTTGGCGCTGCAATATCTTCAAGGTTGACGCCGCCAAATGTCGGTTCCAGCAATTTTACAGTTTCAACGATTTTATCAACATCGTTTGTGTTTAAAGCAATCGGGAACGCATCTACGCCCGCAAAGCTTTTGAAAAGAACTGCTTTCCCTTCCATAACAGGAAGCGCCGCTTCAGGGCCGATGTTTCCAAGGCCAAGTACAGCTGTACCGTCAGTTACAACTGCTACCATGTTCCCCTTCATTGTATAATCATATACTTTGTTAATGTCTTCATGAATATCCTTACACGGTTCTGCAACACCCGGAGAATACGCGAGGCTTAGATCTTTCGCATTTCTGACCTCTACTTTTGATTTAGACTCCAGTTTCCCCTGGTTGACTTTATGCAGGTGTAATGCTTCTTCTCTTAATGACATTCTCCTAAACACTCCTTATGGATATTTTTTGATTCGTATACTGCTGCGTTGATTGCTGCATTCTGCGGAGTAAATCTATCTGAATATTTAAACAGGATCACATAATTGCTCCAATTGTATAACAAAAAGCGAATCGTTACCACTGTTTTAAAACGACGTTTTTTTGACCCAACAGCTCTTTTAAGCGATATAACACCTGGTGATCTGCATTGATATGGAACGACTCAGGTAGCTTAATCGTCTGTTTTTGCCTTTCATAATAGAGATAAACGCCTGTTTCCCCTTTATGCTCCAGCAAAATGCGCTTAATCTTTGCCAGGATCTCCTGGCTGTGCTGACTGCTTTCTATTTTTATATAAACCGATGGCGCTTTTTCTGCATCCATATTTTCTAATAATTCTGCCCGGGACATGATGAATTGGATCTTATCTTGTCTTACTTCGCATTTCCCCGCTGTGAACAAAAGAGCGCCTTCTCTTAAAACGGGAGAAAGCTGTCTGAATTGTTCAGGGAAGACTACGGCTTCTATCTCGCCGGTTTCATCACTGAGCGTTAAAAACGCCATGTTTTGACCTGTTTTCGTCCGAATCGTTTTGATCTTCGACAGCAGAACGCCTATCGAAAGCTGCCTTTTGACTGCCCGCTGAGCCTGCAGAATAGAGACTGCTCCTTGCGCAGTGAGCTGTTTTCGGAAGGCGGAGAGGGGATGATTTGAAAAATAAATGCCGAGCGTTTCCTTTTCAAACGCAAGTAAATCCACCAGAGGAAGCTCCTCCGTCTCCACATACTTCGGCTTAATTGAAAACGATTCATCTAAAAACAATCCCATTTGGTCATCGTCCGCGGCGAATAGCTCAGCATGTTCCAAAGCAACATCAATGGATGCGAGCAGCGTGGCCCGGTTTTGGCCGAATTCGTCCATCGCACCAGAAAAGATAAGTGCTTCAAGCATTTTGCGATTTACGCTTTTTGACGGCACGCGAAAGCAGAAATCGAAAAGATCTTCAAATGGTTTCTCTTTTCTTGCTTTATATATATCTTTGACTGCTGAGACGCCTACACTTTTTATCGCGCGGAGGCTGTATCTGACAGATCCGTTTTCAACGGTAAACGGAAAACTGCTTTTATTCACTGACGGAGGAAGGATACGAATCCCGCTCCCCTTTGCTTCGTAAAGATATTGAGAGATTTTATCCTCATTGCCAATGACGCTTGTCAGCAATCCGCACATAAAATATAACGGATAATGAGCTTTCAAATACGCAAGCTGGCACCCGATCATGCTGTATGCCACCGCATGGCTTCGGTTAAAGCCATAGTTTGCGAATTTGACGATTAAATCGTAGACCTCATTTGCAGTGTCTACAGAATACTCCTTTTTTAAGCACCCTTCAACAAAATGGCTTCGCTCTCTGTCCAGGATTTCTTTTTTCTTTTTGCTGACCGCCCTTCTCAATAGGTCCGCTTCGCCTAAAGAAAACCCCGCCATACGGGAAGCAATCATCATAATTTGTTCCTGATACACAATGACGCCATATGTATCTTCCAAAATGCTCCTTAAATCTTCATGAGGATAGTGAACAGGCGCCCGGCCGTGTTTACGGTCGATAAATAACGGAATATTTTCCATCGGACCCGGCCGGTACAGTGCATTGACCGCCACAATATCTTCTAGGCCCGAAGGTTTCAGCCGTTTCAAGACGCTTCTCATCCCTGCAGATTCAAGCTGGAAAATGCCTGTCGTATCCCCTTTTGACAGCAAGGAGAACGTTTTGTCATCGCTGTAGGAAATACTTGAAAGATCTATTTTAATATTTTCTTCTTTTTCAATCATTGAAGTGATGGATTCAATAAGTGTCAGGTTCCTCAAACCTAAGAAATCCATTTTTAAAAGGCCTAAGTCTTCAAGATGGTCCATCGCGTATTGCGTTAAATAGATCCCTTCATGCCCTTCTTGAAGCGGAACAACATCTGTTAACGGTTCTTCACTCAGGACAACACCCGCTGCGTGGGTTGATGCATGCCTTGGCAGCCCTTCTATTTTCCGGGCAATTGAATAGACTTGCTGAAGCAGGCTTGACTCCCGAAGCCGCTTATCCAGCTGCGGTGACTGCTGTCTCGCTTCATCCAGCGTCATTCCCGGTCTTGAAGGAATGAGTTTTGCAAGCTGATCTGCCTCCTTCGGGCTGACGCCGAATACTCTGCCGACGTCCCGGAGCGCCGCCTTTGCCGCAAGTGTTCCAAAGGTGATAATCTGTGCGACGTGCATTGCACCGTATTTCTGCTGAACATATTGAATGACTTCATCCCTTCTAGTATCGGGAAAGTCAATATCAATATCCGGCATGCTGACGCGCTCGGGATTTAAAAATCTTTCAAACAGAAGGTGATGCTTAATCGGGTCAACATCTGTGATATACAGCACATATGCCACAAGAGAACCTGCCGCAGAACCCCTTCCCGGTCCTGTAACAATCCCTTTTTCATGGGCGTGCTTCATAAAATCCCACACGATCAGAAAGTAATCGCTGAACTTCATCCGCTTGATGACATCAAGCTCATATTGAAGACGGCGAAGGTATCGTTCATTAGGCTTGCCGAAACGGCTGCGGAGTCCCTCCATACAGATATCCGTTAAATAATCATCAGCGGACGTTCCGTCTGGGGTCGGAAAAGACGGTAGACGGGTCTGCCCGAGACTGACGTCAACCCGGCATTGTTCCGCGATCTCTACAGAAGCTTGCAGTGCCTCGGGATGCTCTCGATAAATGTTTTGCATTTCTTCGAGTGGTTTCAAATCGAGATCAGGCAAATCTTCAGCGGGTGCATCCGTCAGTTTTTCCCCCGCTTTAATCGCTTTCAGACAACGGTAGGCAGCCTTATCTTCCTTCCTTATGTAATGCACATCGCCTGTGGCCGTAACAGGGATACCCGTTTCTTCTGACAGCTTTAGAATCTGCTCAGACAAGACTTGATTCCCTTTAAAAGGCTGATAGGAGAAATAAAAAGCTCCCTTTCCGAATATAGACTGAAATTCCAGCGAGGCTTGAGCAGCCTGTTCGAACAGCCCTCCTTCAAGAAGCGTTTCAATATATCCTTTTTCGCCGGGCGTTATTGCGATAATCCCTTCTCGATAACTGTGAAGCCATTTCGGCTTCAGTCCGCCTTTTGATTTAGATTGCAGAACGCTGCTGATTTTCAGCAGGTTTTGATAGCCTGTATTTGATTTTGCCAGCAGGACGAGCGGGTATGCTTCAAGCTCGCTGTCATCCGTAAAAACAGAAGCCGTCAAACCGATTATTGGGTTGATCCCTCTCGCCTTGCAAGCTTTATAAAATTGAATAGCTCCGTACATGACATGATCATCTGTCAGCGCCAAAGACGCATATCCGAGCCTGTCAGCTTCACTGACGAGCTCTTCCACAGCCGCGGCGCTGTTTAGCAGGCTGTACCCGCTATGCACTTGCAGGTGAACAAAAGACATGCTATCACCTCTTTCTCATTACGATCCATTTCTTCCTTCATTATAAGGCCGGTTTCCAAAAGAAACAAATGTTCTTTTTTGACTCATCATCATACTTGTCCTGAAAGCTCAATATGATATAAAAGGTGAGGTGATAAAGATGGATCAGGAAGCAGGATTTATGGTGAATTTTATCAATAGCTACTTCATTGCGTTAGGGGTGCTGATCGGAGGCGCACTCATTGGAGGGCTCGGAGCATACTTGGCAGGCGAACCCCCGCTTACAGCCATTACAAAGCTTGCCAACCGGTTAAAAATATGGGCGCTTGTCGCAGCTATCGGAGGCACCTTTGATGCGGTATACAGCTTTGAACGCGGCATACTCGAAGGCAATACGAGAGATATCTTTAAACAGCTTCTTTTAATTATTTCGGCCATGGGGGGCGCGCAAAGCGGCTGGCTTATTATATCATGGCTGACCCAGGAGCATCTTTCTTCATGAGGGTCCCCCAGCATTACAAAAAACCGGGATGGCAGCGTTTTTTCGCGGGAATGATGTGCGGAGCCGTAATCAGCTGGTTCTTTTTCCTGTTTACTTACGGAACATTCCAAGAGGAGCAGGTCAGCCTCATCGAAAAGCAAAAAGAGCATGTAAAAGACTTGAACAATCAAATTTCGATCTATCAGGAAGACCTCCATAAACTGAATGAAGATAATAAAAGAAAACTGCTGATTCAAAGCGTCAGCGTCAAATTGCTGAATGGGGATAAATATAAAATATCACAGCCGGATAAAACGAAATTCGAGGAGCATGTAAAGGATGATATTTCAGAGGTGATTACAAAAGACATAGAGAGCGTCTATCAAACAAAGGATCTCTTGAAGCGGACAATTGAAAATAAAGTCTATATGATCAATGAAAAAAAATACGAGGCAACCGTCAGAGAATTGATTATTTATACGAGGCTGACAGTGGAACTTGAAATTTCTTTCGCCACATAATTATGGATTTTTTTTAAATTCTCCAAACTTCTGTCGCTTTTTCCCATTCTTTTTTATAAACTATATGTGAGGCTTAATGGCGAAAGGAAGGAGGAAGGGAAATGGAGGTTTACAGTGACCGTCAGTTAGCAAAAGATCAAGCAGCCCGTCTCAGACAAGGTTTTTCTGCATATGCCGAAACAAACTCACTCGCTTCCCTCATCAAAAAAGAACTTCAATCACACAATCTCCAAGTCTACGAGGACCTTACTGATTTCGGCTGCTGGTTCATCCCCGTCACAGATGAACACTAAGAGAGAGGGTCTCCCCTCTACTCGTGTTCTTTACATAATGTTTCCAGATCAGCTAAAATCCGATCAGCTTCATCCCAGCTGTAAATAGAGGCGCCTGAAGCTAACGGATGCCCTCCGCCGTTATATTTCCGGGCAAGTCCGTTAATGACAGGCCCCTTCGAACGGAATCTGACTCTGATTTGATCGTCTTCTTCTACGAAAAACACCCAGGCGCGAATACCTGAGATATTGCCAAGCGTCCCGACAAGCTGTGACGCTTCAGAAGCCGTTGTGCCGAATTTTTCAAGCGTATCCTTTTTGATGAAAACAGAAGCCGCCCCGTTTTCGGACAAAGACACATTTTGAAAGATAAAGCCGTTAAGCTTCACCACATTCAGTTTTGTTTCATACAATTGATTAAATAACTCTGAGGAAGAGAATGGATACTGAATGAGCTCGCCTGCATATTTTAATGTTTTTTCCGTGGTATTCGGAAATAAAAAGCGTCCGGTATCTCCAACAATGCCGGCGTAGATCAGCTCTGCCGCTTTCGTATTCAGCTTCCAGCCGTGCTCTTTTCCTTCTAAATACAGCTCGTAAATCATTTCACTTACTGAGCTGGCGCTTGTATCGACCCAGAGAAGGTCACCGTATGGATCTTCGTTCGGATGGTGGTCGATTTTCATTAGTTTGGCGCCTGAAGGATAACGCTGATCGTCGATTCTTTCCTGATTTGCCGTATCGCAGACAATGACAAGTGCGCCTTCATATGTTTCATTGTCCACCTCATCGAGGGAATATAAGAAAGAGAGGGACGGTTCAGGCGTGCCGACCGCAAAAATATTTTTTTCAGGATATGTTTCGCGCAGGATTTCCGTAAGCCCGCACTGTGATCCGTAGGCATCCGGATCAGGACGCACATGTCTATGTAAGATAATCGTGTCATATAATGATATGGTTCTGATCAATTCTGTTTTCATTTGATACTCCTTTATTGTTTTTATTCATTAAATCACATTCTCTGCCGACGGAAAAGAAAAATAACGTCAAAACCAAGCCCGTTTTTGTATAAAATGGGTTTGTAAACTTTTACGATGGAGGATTTCATTTATGCTGGTTCTTGTTTTTTTGATTGGGCTTTCCGCCTGCTTTTATGTGTACTATAAAGTAAAAGGCGTACGGGCAAAGCCATCTTTGGCAAAAGAAATATGTTCAGCAAAATCAAGCATGGCCTTAGGGTCACTAGTCCTGTTCTACGGGCTCAACCAAATGATATTATTCCATTCAGTATTAACGTTAGTAATCGGCGGTATCTTTATCGTCATAGGAGCAGGAAGCGCTTGGGCAGGTTATAAAGCCTTCAGGCATTACAATCCCCTTCACGCCAAAGAAGCTGAAAGAGATCACGCGTAAGGGGCGCCTGAACGTCCCTTAGCTTCTTTCCATCAGCTGAACCATCAGCATCGCTTTAGACACGATATGACCTTGGCTGTGCACTTCCACTTCCATTTTCCCAAACTTTCTGCCAGCCTCCAAGATGCGAGGTTTGACTTCGATGACTGATTCCATCTGCACAGGCTTCAAAAAGAAGATGGTGATGCTCTCTATGACGAGTTCGCCGCGTTTTTTCGAGCGCAAAAATCGGTTTGCCGCTTGCGTCAAAATGGTCGTAAATACGCCATAAGAAATGGTTCCAAGCTGATTTGTCATTTGCGGCGTGACTTCATACTCGTAAACCGTTTGATCTTCTTTATCATCACCCTCATCTTTAAACCCCCTTGAAACGATATCATCAAGCTTCTCCCCGACCTGCGGCTGCTTTTGAATCATTTGAAGAGCTTTCAATACGTCTTGGCGGCTGATCATGCCGATGAGTTTTTGGTGGCCGTCAGTGACGGGAAGCACTTCGATCCCTTCCCATACCATCATTTGCGCAGCTGAAGCGACAGATGTTTTCCCAATAACCGTGACGGGATTTTTGGTCATAACTTTTTCTATAGATGCATTTCGGTCATGGCCAGCAATATCTTTTGATGTCAGAATGCCATGGATTTTCATTTGATCGTCGACAACCGGAAAGCGGCCGTGCCCCGTTTCAAAATTTTTCTCATACCATTTTTCAAGTTTATCCTTAGGCGAAAGATATACCGTGCGGTCAGCAGGTGTTAGGATGTCCTCCACTAAAACAATTTCTTTTTTGATCAGCTGGTCATAAATTGCCCGGTTAATCATCGCGGCAACTGTAAAGGTGTCATAGCTCGTGGATAAAATCGGCAGTTCAAGCTCATCTGCCAGCTGCACAATGCTGTCATCCGTGTTAAAGCCTCCGGTCACCAATACGGCCGCGCCCGCTTCAAGCGCCTGCCTGTGTGCATTGATTCTGTTTCCGACAATCAAAAGATTCCCCGCTGCGGTGTAACGCATCATCGCGTCAAGCTCCATCGCGCCGATGACGAATTTATTCAATGTCTTATGGAGCCCTGCCCTGCCTCCGAGCACTTGTCCGTCTATAACATTTACAACCTCTGCATAGGTAAGCTTTTCAATGTTCTCTTTTTTCTTTTGTTCAATTCTGATTGTGCCCACACGTTCAATCGTGCTGACAAACCCTTTATTCTCTGCTTCCTTGATCGCTCTGTACGCGGTTCCTTCGCTTACTTTCATTTCCTTTGCAATTCTTCGGACAGAAATTTTTTCACCGACAGGCAGTGAATCGATATACGTTAAAATTTGTTCATGCTTCGTTGCCAAGCCTTTCACCTCTAAGGACAGTCTTCTTGTTTTTATTATAAGGTTTCAAAGGATTTATACGCAATGAGGCTGGAAAATAAAAAAGAAGCCCGACCGGCTTCTTACAGCGTTGATTTCGTTCCAGTCAAGCGCAAGGACCCCGTGGCTCCTTTTACATCGTAAAGCGGAAAAACCTTTATTTTTCTTTTAAATGGACATCAACCGCTGTCTTAACAATATTTCGATTCCCTATTTTAGATAAAACAAATAAAACTGCAAATAGCCATATCGCCCCTATGGCCGTATAGATCAATGGATAAACAGCTGTGTTTGCGATCCATTCATTTATTAATGTTCTGGCATTTACCAGAATAATAAACCCTCCAACAAGCACACCCATCAATTGCGGATGAAACTTCTGCACCAGCCATGCTGCGATAGGGGCAGCGATAATTCCGCCGGCCATTAGTGAAAACACCCATAACCAATTGACGTCCTCCCATCCTAATGAAATAAGAAAACCGGCAGTTGCAGATACCGCGATGGCAAATTCACTTGTGTCTACAGTCCCGACAACTTTCCTCGGGCTCAAGCCTTTGCGGGATAATAAAATCGGAGTGGTCACCGGTCCCCAGCCGCCTCCGCCTGTGGCATCTGCAAAACCAGCGATCATGCCCAATGGGATGGATTGTTTTCGGTTTAACGGCACATGCTTCTTCTCAAGAGCCGGCTTATATTGAAATAAAAACCTGATCAATACATATCCGCCCAGAAGGAGCAAAAACAAAGAAATATAGGGTTTCGCCACATCTCCAGGTAATTGGCTGAGGAATGCCGCGCCTAAAAAAGCGCCTATAGAGCCGGGAATGACAAGCTGATAAACGGTTTGTTTGTCAACATTGCCAAATTTAATATGCGACACTCCCGATGCGGCAGTCGTTACGACTTCCGCTAAATGGACAGAAGCTGAAGCCACAGCAGGTGTGATGCCAAACGCCAATAACAAAGAAGTTGAGGTAACCCCATAAGCCATACCTAACGAACCGTCTATTAACTGCGACAATAAACCAATAAATGCAAAAACGATTAATTTCTTCATCAGAACACCCCATCTATATCAATCAGATATTTTTGACTCTTCATTCGAATCTAACAATCTCTTGGCGCTTTCATATAAAAAATAAGAGGCTTTGATAATGGCAGTTTCATCAATTGTAAATGCAGGGTGGTGCCAATCATGATCACCGTCTGTTCCAAAAAACGCAAAGGATCCCGGAATATGCTCAAGATAATAAGCAAAATCTTCCCCCGCGGTTGATGGGGCGGGATCAATGACTTGAAGTTTCGCTTTATGCGCAGCGTCTCGCACCAGCCCCGTAATTGCCTCATCATTACAAAGCGGCGGCGGTCCGGAATGCCACTTCACATTTGCCTTTAACGAGAAAGCGGCAGAAATCTGTTCTGTGACTGCCAAAAAACGCTGTTTCACTTGATCACGAACCTCTGAATCAAATGTACGAACAGTGCCCTCAATGACAACTGTATCCGGAATGACATTCCAAGTGCTGCCGCCGTTGATTTTCCCTACGGTTAAAATCGCGCTTTGCAGCGGGTTTACATTTCTGCTTACAATCGTTTGCAGGGCGACGATAAGCTGAGAGGCGCCGACAATTGGATCAAAACCATTATGCGGCAATGCTGCATGAGCTCCTTTCCCTTCTATCTCTACTTTAAATCGGTCAACAGCAGCCATAAGCGGGCCTGTTTTTAACCCTACAGTCCCAACCGCGATATCCGGTTTATTGTGAAGTCCAATAACCGCATCAATGCCATCCAGTTGGCCGTCCTCTATCACTTTTGCAGCGCCTGCACCCGCTTCCTCTGCCGGCTGAAATAATAAACGAATCTTTCCTTTCAGACTGTCTTGATTTTCCTTCAATAAAAAGGCCGCACCAAGAAGCGCTGCCGTATGAAAATCATGACCGCACGCATGCATGATCCCTTTATGTTTAGACGCATAAGGCAATCCTGTTTTTTCTTCAATTGGCAAGTCGTCAATATCAGCCCTCAAAGCAATCGCCGGACCTTCTGACTCCCCTGCTATGTCTGCGAACACACCCGTTTTTAGAGCAGTAGGGCGAATCTGTATCCCCTTTTCTTTAAGGCATTTTTTTATAAAAGCAGTTGTTTCAAATTCTTCTTTTGACAGTTCAGGATATTGGTGCAGGTGCCGGCGAATGCCGATGAGCTGCTTTTCTAGCGTTGAGAGATTTACGGGATTATACTCCCCTTTCAACTTCAGGATGTCATTTCCTGTAGTCTGATATGGATAGGAGCCTTCTATATTTCTCCAATAATCCAAAGACATATGTTCCGCTCCTTTCCCTATCCCAATATATTTTCTTCAGACTCTTCAACATAAGATGAAATAAATCGGTTCAATTTATCAGCAAGACCACCCGCCCCAAATCTTATATACTTGCTGGAAACTTTCGGATTATCTTCTTTCAAAAAACTTAAAAAAGATAAAATATAAATGCGCCTGTAAGCTACTTGTGTAATTCCGTACTCAAAAAACCAGTTATCAATGACATTGTATACGCCTCGGTTGACGCCATATAGGTTGTTACATTTCTTGTAAAAGCAGAGATCCGGAAGATTTAACTCTTGATGGGAAAGCAGGCTTTCTTTTTTGTTCGGTGCCATAATCCCAATCAGCTCAAAGCGTTTTGCAACGCACGAAATATCCTTTTTAATTTGCTTTGTTAAAGACTCCAAAGAATCAAACCTTCTTTCTTCTCTAATTTTAAAGAGAATGCTGCATTCGATTTTTTCTCCATAGATGTCTCTATGAAAGTCAAACAAAAAAATCTCCAATGTCTTTTTAAGGTTAGAGCCGACCGTCGGTTTCACACCGATATTCATAACCCCTAAATGAAATTGATGATTGACTGTCGCCAGAACCCCATAAACTCCATTACGCAGCCCATGCATTTTTGCATCTACATTTGCCGTGGGGAATCCAAGTTTTCTGCCTAATTGTTTTCCTTTCACAACCGTACCGGCAATGATCGTCAAAAAAGTCAGCCTCCCCTCTCAGCTTCCGCATTCGATCAGACGAAACCTAATGATGTGATGAATGTAAAACGGATTGATGCTGCGGAATGCCAAGACCGAGATTTTCCCGCAATGTCCCGCCGCGATAATCTTGACGATAAAGCCCTCTTTCTTGAAGAATCGGAATCACCTTTTCTACAAAAGCATCAAGTGTTCCCGGTATATCCGACCCAATGATAAACCCATCCGCCGCCTCAGCGTTGAACCAAGTTTCAATTAAGGATGCGACACGCTCTGGTGTTCCGATGAATAGAGTCCGTGGAAAAGCCATTTCCTGTGCTACCTCCCGCAATGTCAGGTTTCTGGCTTTTGCTTCTCTCTTAATCCGGTCTGTTGTGCTTTGAAACGCATTCTTTCCCACATCGCCAATATCGGGAAATGGCTCATCCAACGGGTAAACACTCAGATCATAATCATCGAAAAAACGGGCCAAATAAGTAACAGCATTTTCAATCGGTATCAATTCTGCAAATTCACGATACTTCTTTTCCGCCTCTTCTTCCGTATCTGCCACAATCGGGCTGATCCCTGGAAAAATCCGCACACTTGAAGGATCACGCCCTTCATCAGCAGCTCGCCTTTTCACATCCGCATAAAACGCTTTTGTCTCTTCTAATGAATTGGAATGGGTAAAAATCGCATCCGCATTTTTAGCAGCAAACTGCCGGCCTGTTTCTGATGAACCCGCTTGAAACACTACAGGCTCTCCCTGCTTAGAGCGCCCGATATTCAAGGGCCCCTCTACTTGAAAATACTTTCCTTTATGATTCAGGCGATGAAGCTTCGCCGGATCGAAAAACTGCCCTGTTTTCTTATTGTGTATAAATGCGTCATGCTCCCAGGAATTCCACAGCCCGCGCACAACATCCAAATGCTCTTGTGCGATCTCGTAACGTTCAGTGTGTTCTGGCAAATTAGACTTACTATGGTTGCGCGCCGCTCCTTCCTGTGGAGAAGTAACAAGATTCCAGCCAGCCCTGCCCCCGCTGATATGGTCCAGCGACATCAATTGTCTGGAGATAGTGAATGGCTCAGTAAAAGATGTAGAGAACGTCCCTACTAAACCAATATTTTTGGTAACCGATGCCAGCGCAGATAAAATGGTGATCGGTTCAAAACGGTTTAAAAAATGAGGAATCGATTTTTCAGAAATAAATAAGCCGTCTGCAATGAAAATAAAACTAAACAAACCTTTTTCAGCTGTTTGCGCCTTTTTCATGTAAAATTCAATATTCGTGCTGGCCGAGGGATCAACATCGGGATGACGCCAGCCGTCAGTTGTGCCCCCGACACCGTGAATCATGGCTCCAAACTGAATAAAATCTGAACGTGTCATCTTTTTGCCTCCTTTATCTGTGCATGATTAGCAAGTGCAAGATCAAGGTGTTCAATGCCGATTTCAGTTATCCCTTGATACTGATTGCCGCGCCCGATTTCGACCACAGGCACATGGCGCACCCCATATTTCACCTGTAAAATATCCCGAAGCTTTTCTTTCTCTGAAACATCGATATTTTGGAACGGGAACCTTTTTTCATTCAAATAATTCTTGACTTCCTCACAATACGAACAGCCTTTTTTACTCCAAACCACAATGTTCAAAACATCACTCATTCTTCTGTCCCTCCTTAACGTTTTGCAGCTAAAACTGCATCGCTCAGCAGCTGATAAGACAGCTGTTTTTCTTCAGCATTTTTGATCGGTGTAAAAATAACAAAATCATTGATTTTGTATGTGCCTGATAAACGTGTTAATTCTTCTGCCACTTCTTCCTTTGTTCCGGCAATAATCCCGGTTTTTTGCACGATGATGTCATAGGGCTCTGTGACGTTTTCCAGATAAGCCTCAGCCTGTTCGCGGGAACCGACGTTGACCTTACGCCCGTCTTTCAAAATCACTTTTATCGATTCACGCGACACAATATGTTTTTCCGCTTCTTCTTTTGTATGTGCCGCAAAAACAGCGGGAGCAAGATGAAATTCAGCCTCAGATCCTGGGGGGAGATGCGCGTCAAATGCTCGGCGGGCTTCCTTCAGCACTTCCTCTTCACCGTTAATAAAGTAAGCAAAGACAAAAGAGATTCCCAGTTTTGCAGCCGAAATGGCACTCTCTGTGCTTCCTCCTAATAGAAAAATACCCGGCTCCCGATCAACCTGCGGCCTAGGACGCAATGCTGCATAGCGGTGGGTATCAGGAAAATCATCCCGTACGAAATGAGTAAGCTCCTCCAGTTTTTCATCAAACTGACGCACCGGTTTTTCATAATCGGCCTGCAGTGCGTCTGTGGACAGCTGAAACCCGCCGGGCGCTTTGCCCACTCCAAGATCTATACGGCCGGGAGCTAACGCTGATAGAAGATGGAATTGCTCCGCTACTTTATAAGAGCTGTAATGCTGCAGCATCACTCCGCCTGATGCTAAACGAATTTTTCTTGTGCTTGCAGCAAGATAGCCTAAAAGAACCTCGGGTGCAGACCCTGCAATCTCATCATTGTTGTGATGTTCGGCCACCCAAAATCGGTGATATCCACACTCTTCAGCCATTTGTGCCAAGTTCACTGTATGCTGTAATGTATCAGCTGCTGTCTCCCCTTCACCTATCAAGCTTTGGTCTAAAATACTTAAGCGGATCATATCACCGGCTCCTTTATGTGTTCTTTTGGTTCAAATAAATATTCCGGCGAAACACGGCGGAGAAACTGCCTCGTTCTGTCTTTTTTGGTATGGCGGAAGACTTCCTCCGGGGTTCCTTGTTCAACAATGACTCCTTCATCCATAAAAACAACTTGATCAGAGACCCTTCTTGCAAACTCCATTTCATGTGTAACAACAATCATGGTGGCTCCGGTTTTCACGATTTCCAGCATTACCTCAAGCACTTCACCGACCAGCTCCGGGTCAAGCGCTGCCGTCGGCTCATCGAACAGCAGCACATCAGGATGAATGGCAAGCGCCCTTGCTATCCCAACCCTTTGCTTTTGTCCTCCCGATAACTGACTCGGATAAGCGTTCAATTTATCTTGAAGCCCGACCTTTCTCAGTTCATTTTCCGCTACGGCATACGCGTCTTGCTTTCTCATTTTCCGGGCAATCGTCAAGCCCTCCATGACATTTTCAATTACCGTTTTGTGAGCAAACAGGTGGTATTGCTGAAATACCATTGCCGTCTGTTTTCTGAGCCAGTGAACCTCTTTTTTCGACGGAAAGCTGCAATTAATCACTTTGTCATGTATAGAAATGATCCCTTCGTCTGGACGTTCTAATAAATTCAGGCACCGTAAAAAGGTGGTTTTCCCTGATCCGCTCGGCCCGATAATCGTCACAACTTCTCCCTTGCGTACCGTGAGATTTATCCCTTTTAATACATGGTGGATGCCAAACTGTTTATGGATATTTTTAATCTCAATCATAAAGTGCCTCCTTGAAATCTGGCTGCCTTTCTCTCTAATACTCCATTTACGGATTCTAGGATTAGAGTCAGCACCCAATAGATAATCGCTGCTCCGATAAACGCTTCTAAAAATGCATAATTATCAGAAGCAACGATAGTCGCCGTCCCTGTAATCTCTGGGACAGCCACTATAGCCGCGATAGAGGTGGTATGCAAAAAGCCGATACCCAAATTTGTGAAGTTTGGGATGGAAACCATCAGCGCCTGCGGCAATATTACACGCCAAAAGGTTTGGCTGTGTGTCAAGCCGATTGAATAAGCCGCTTCGACCTGTCCGGTATCCATCGCCAGAATGCCCGACCGGATGATTTCTGTCAGATAAGCTCCGGCAGTTAAAGACAAGGCCATGATGACAAACATGGAGACCGGTATCTCATTGGCGGACCAGCCGAGATGAAAAAAACTGCTGACTTGATCTGCAACAGGAGGTATCCCTAAATAAATCAACATAATGTGAAGGATTGCAGGTGTACTTCGAAAGAAAGACACATAAAACCTTGAGCAAGCCACCAAGCCCTTAATTCTAAAAATTCTAACAATTATATTTCCAAGAGCCACGAGAAATCCAAACACAATCGGCAAAACAGCCATCATCAATGTCAGAGGAATGGTCTTTACCATTTCTTTCATGGCGGAAACGATAAATGGAAAGTCAAATTGCAATCTTCTCCCCCCTCATCCGAAGAAATATATCAATGTATGTTCATGTCAAAAACAGTAACAATCCTTGTTTGATTCTTCTTGATTCGTTTTTCTGCCACTCGAAAGAACCATTCGAATAAAACTGCAACAGCATAATAAACAATCGATAGCGCAATGTAAACCTCAAGAGAATGGTTGCTTGAGGTAATCAGTGTTTGGCCCCTTCCGGACATATCCATAACACCAATTGAAAAGGCTAGAGACGTATCTTTTAAAGAACTGATCACCATGTTTCCCATATTCGGAAACGCCTGGACAAGTGCCTGGGGCAGAACGATTCGCCTGAAGGCCTGACTACCGCTTAAGCCAATACTGTACGCCGCTTCCGTTTGGCCTTTATCTACACTGCCCACCCCCGCTCGAATGATTTCTGCGGCTGCCGCTGCATTGCTTAACGCATAGGTTGCGACAGCAGCATAAAACGGGTCCATTTTTGATGTATCAATCCCAATAAGCCCCGTAAGCGCCGGGATTCCGTAAAACACGATGAAAAGCTGCACCATGATAGGCGTTCCCCTGAAAAATGAGATATACACTTTTGCCAATTGATTTACAATTGGAATATTGTAGATGCGGGGCAGTGCCAGAAAGAGTCCTAATACAAAACCGAAAAGCAAGGACAGTGTTAAAATGTATAATGTAACCGGTAAATAAGCGGTTAACGTCGGCACAAAATCTCCAATCATGTTCATATCAAACGCTTTTTCCATCACTGCTCCCTCTCTTTTTACCTAATACTGCTCTTTGGAATAGTCGTCACCAAGCCATTTCAAACTGAGCCTTTTCAGCGTTCCGTCATCAATGATCTCCTGTAAGGCTTTATCAATATCGTCACTTAACGTTTGTTCATTTTTGTTAAACATAAAATACACTTTGGCATTTGAAAGCACATGACCGACGGTTTTTTCTTTAATAGCGCTCGTCTTGTTTTGAAAGTCTACTGCAAAAGGCGTTGAGATCGTTGCGTCCGCACGCCCCGATTTCAGCTGATTCGCAGTCTCATTTGCGCCTTGGCCCTCATAGGCAATCTCAAACGGCCGTCCATTATCCTCATTCCATTTTTTCAGTACAAGCGCTCCGTTGGAGGTTGCACTCGTAATCACCCGTTTTCCTTTTAAGTCTTCAATTCCACGGATCGTATCGTTATTTTGAAGCACAGTAATTTTTAAAGGAAAATGGTTGTAAGCAACCTTGTTAAACAGAAATTTTTTCTCACGCTCTTTGCTTTTCTCCATTTGATGTGCCACGATATCGACTTTATGCTGTCCGAGGCTGACAAGCAGGTTGGAAAATTCCATCGTTTTAAATGTGAATTTATAATGTGGCAGGCGCTTATCAAGCTCTTTGATCAGTTCGACATCATAACCGGTTAAATCGCCTTTTTCATCGATAAAGCAAATATTCGGAAATTGGGTTCCAGTTCCGACCGTGATCGTCTGTACCTTCTTTTGCCCGGCTCCCGTCGTTTGACTGCCTGCACCGCAAGCTGACAGAACTGTTATAAGCGAAAATAATATTGCCATGAATGCTGCTTTCGTTTTCATCTCATCGCCCCATTTATTTTTCAAAACTTGATTTTGAATAATCTGCCCCGAGCCATTTTCGGCTTAGTTTTTTTAGCGTTCCGTTTTTCTCCAGCTTTTTAATCGCTTGATCCGTGTCATCCGCCAAGGTTTGGCTGCCTTTATTAAACATAAAGTACACCTCGGTATCTAATAACACGTCACCGACTGTCTTTTGGCGAAAGGCGTGCGTTTTATTCTGAAAATCGACGGCAAACGGTGTAGCTATCGTTGCATCTGCGCGCCCGGTTTCAATTTGATTGGCGGTGTCATTGCTTCCCTGTCCCGCATATTTCAAATGAATTGGGCTGCCGTGCGTTTTGTTGTACTTTGTAATATAATCTGCCGCATTTGACGTGGCGCCAACTATGACTGTTTTTCCGTGTAAGTCTTTTAATGTATGAATCTTGTGATTATCCTCTTTCACCGTGATGTACATCGGCGAGTAGTTATATGGGACTTTATGATACAAAAAACGCTTTTCTCGTTCTTTATTTTTGGCCATATTGTGCGCAATCACATCAATTTTTTTATTTCCGAGACTCGTCAGCAAATTTGAGAAATCCATCGTTTTAAATTCAAATGTATATTGAGGCAACTCCTTATCGATGGCTTTCATCACTTCAATGTCATACCCGGTCAAATCGCCTTTTTCATTTAAAAACGCAATATTCGGAAAATCTGTTCCAGTGCCGATTATGACTGTTTGAGCCTGACGATCTGTTTTGTTATTTGTTTGCGAACATCCCCCGCCAAGTAATGCAAACACTGACAGCAGCAAAACCAATCCTTTACGCTTATTCATAGGCTGCCTCACATCATGCCCAGCTGGGCGCACCTAAAAGCGATGGGTTAAATCGTTCCGGAATCAGAACCTTGTGCATCATCACACCTATGTCCCCGTCTTTTTCCTGCTCAAAATACACTTCATACCCTCTCCTTCTGTACATGTCAGCAAGCCAAGGATGCTTGCGCGCGGATGTGCCGAGTGTCAGCGCAGGAGCCTTCAGCATATCTCGAAGCACTTTTTCTTCAACATACGTAAGCAGCTTACTTCCGGCGCCTTGCCCTTTATATTCCGGCAGTGTCGCAAACCACCACACAAACGGATATTTTGAAGGTGGCGCCTCACTCTCCCACGGGAACCTGATTGTAATCGTTGAAATCAGCTTCCCATCCCGCTCCAGCACAATCGCTGAATGATGTTCAATATTTTCTGATACCATTTGGATATCAGCTCTCGTGGATGGCCAATCAATATCCAGCTGCCGAATGGGCTGAAATGCGCTGTTAACCAGTTTCAACAGCTCCGATGCATCTTCAACAGTTGCCAGTCGAAAAATATCCTCACTCATTTTTGTCACTCCTCTTCACAAAATATATAATTCCTATTTGTTTACTAAGCTTTTATTGTTTATACTATAAAGCATACTCTGATCTTTGACTAATCAAAAAAAGTAAACCTTCACTTCAGTAATTTTAATGATGAAAAACAGGAGGGAGCACATTGGAGTTACGCTCAATCAAAACGTTTCATACGATTGTAAAATTTGGAAGCTTCTATAAAGCTGCAGAAATACTCAACTACTCGCAGCCGACGATATCGATGCGTATGAAGCAATTGGAGCAGGATTTAGGCGTACTGCTGTTTGAAAGAGGAAAAAGCCTGCAGTTGACAAAAGCAGGGAAGCTTTTTTATGAACGAACAGGAGATCTTTTGATGCAATACGAGGCGCTTAAACACAACCTCTCCGACTTAAAGGAAGAAGAGGCAGGCATTATCAACATAGGGGTTTCAGAGCCAACCGCCAGTCTGATATTCCCCGAGATTTTAAAGGATTTCTTAAAGGATTACCCAAAGATAACGGTTAATATCAAGGTTGATGACGCCAATACCTGCAGTCAAAAGCTTTTAGACGGGACGATTGATTTTGCAGTCTGCGGCGAGCCGGAGCTGATTCTTGAAAATTACTACCATCCATTTTTTTATGACACATTAAATGTGATTATATCTGATCAACATCCGCTCGCTGAGAAGAAGGCTGTCCATTTGTCTGATTTAGCAGAAGAGCGCTTCATATTTACGCCCGCCAATTGCCCCATTCGCTTACAAATTGAACAGCATTTACATAGAGAACTCGGGAATCGCTACAAAAAAATGGAGCTCACAAGCAGCATGTCACATGAATATTACGTACGTGAAAACATCGGAATTTCAATCTTTACCAGCACCGCACATTCTAAACCGTTCAACGGCACTAAAGTTATTCCAATTCTGAACCTGGATATCACCCCGCCCATAGGGCTGTTGACAAATCAAAAAGAAGTTCATTTTGACCGCGCCACGAAGGACTTGATCGCCCGGATAACCAAACGTTTTCAGCAGCGCAGCAAAGAATTGGAAGGAACCTCTGATAAGACCATTACAGGATAACTGAAAAAATAAAAACCACCTCCTGATTCATCAGGAGATGGTTTCACGGTTTAAAGCTCGATCGTCTCACCGACCGACATGACTTTGCCGACTCCGCCCGGCAGGCTGTCAGCGAATGCTTCTGGGTCTTGTTCGATGACCGGGAATGTATTGTAATGCACCGGCACGACCTGTTTTGCGCGCAGCCATTCAGCGGCAAGCTTGGCGTCTTCAGGCCCCATCGTAAAGTTATCGCCAATCGGCAGGAAAGCAAGGTCGATATGATTCAATTCGCCAATGAGTTTCATATCAGAGAAAAGAGCCGTATCGCCCGCGTGGAAAATCGTTTTATCTTCTACAGTCAACAAAATACCGGCAGGCATGCCTGTGTAAGTGATCGTTTTGTTTTCTTCATCTGTGATGGCTGATCCATGAAAGGCCTGTGTGAGCTTCACTTTTCCAAAATCGAACTGGCGGGAGCCGCCGATGTGCATTGGATGAACATTCAAGCCTTTCCAGCCTAAGTACACAGCGAGCTCGTTCGGTGCTATAACCAGCGCGTTATTTTGCTTGGCGATTTGTTCAGTATCACCGACATGGTCATTGTGGCCGTGCGTTAGTAAGATGACATCCGCTTTTACATCCTCCGGCTTTATATCCGTTAATGAATTCCCTGTTAAAAACGGATCAAAAATAATATGATGGTCCTTCGTTTCCACTGTGATTACAGAATGTCCGTGATATGTCACTTTCATTTCTTTCACCTCGTCACATGATTTTGATTTTTTTATTTTCCCTTTTTAAAAAGCTGAAAAACTTATGTTGTTTGATTCTTGTTAATGACATTGAGGCCTCCGGTGGCTTCAATGACAGTCCCTGTCACAAGGTCTGAGTTCTCCTCACACAAGAAAGCGATAATCCGGGCGATATCCTCGCCTGTACCGGATCTTCCTATCGGCGTTTTTTCTTTGCCAATTCGCATTCTGGCTTCCTCTATCGATGCTTCTTTCATGTCGCCGACAATGTCTCCCGGGCAAACCATGTTGGCGGTTATGCCGAATTCGGCTTCTTCAATGGCGATTGTCTTCGTCAAAGAAGCCAAGCCCACTTTCGCAGCGCCAAATGCCGATCGGTGAAGCCAGCCGGGCGCGTGAGCCGCACCTTGGAATCCGTACGTAATGATGCGTCCAAATTGCTGTTTTCTCATAATAGGAATAACCGCTTTGAATAAATGAAAGACGGCGCTTAAATTTCCTTCCAGCATGCCATACCATTCATCATCAGTATAATCGGCTAACTTTTTACGTTCAAATATGTATGGTCCCGCGTTGTTAATCAAAAAGTCGATCCTTCCGAAGCGGTTTAAGGCAGCCTCTGCAATACGCAGCAGATCTTCTTTTTTGGTGACATCACCTTTTACAAATTGCAGCCGGTCAAGACAATCGGGACAGGCTTCCTTCAGGCGGCTGACTGCCTCCTCATCCTGTCTGTAATTGACTGTTACTGAATACCCCTTTGCAAGCAACGTTTCAGTCACTTTGCGGCCTAAACCCTTCGAACCGGCAGTAATTAAAGCATGTCGCACATGAATACCTCCCAAAGCAACGTCGCCGCTTTCAATAAAGTGTTTCTTCTTCTACTTTACTATAAAAGGCTTGCAATATCACTTTTTACACTTTGGCATACAAAAAAAGCTGTCTGTACAGACAGCTTATTCTGCAGGAGATGAAGACTCCTGATCAGGCATATCGACATAACCGCTTTGATATGCTTCTGAAATGAGCCTTGTTGTCTCCTGGCTTTCTTGTTCATCATAAATATAGCGTTCCGGTTCTTTTTTCATCATTCTGCCTCCCATCATTATAGAGGTAGGTTGGCTATAATGACGGGATTTTATGAAGGAAATTTTAACAAACTCCTGCTGCCACGCAAGCTTTCGCTTTTTCAAGCGCCTGTTCCACCTGTTTGAATCCGGTGCCCCCGGCGCTCATTCTTTTTTCAACTGCGTAGTAAGGGTCTAACACAGTGTAAATATCTTCTTCGAATAGTGTGCTCGCCTGCTGAAACTCGCCAAACGGCATATCACTTAAATAGATCCCTCTTTCGATGCATGTGTACACAAGTTTCCCGACCACTTCATGCGCTTCTCTGAACGGCATTCCTTTTTTAGCTAAATAATCGGCCAGTTCCGTCGCGTTTGAAAAGTCTTGTTTTGTTGCTTGCTTCATGACGTCTTTGTTTACAGTCATTGTTTGGATCATGCCTGTGAAGATTTGCAGGCTGCCCTCCACCGTTTTCACCGTGTCAAACATGCCCTCTTTGTCTTCCTGCAGATCTTTGTTGTAAGCGAGCGGAAGTCCTTTCATGATCGTAAACAGACCCATCATATCGCCGTATACGCGCCCTGTTTTGCCGCGAATCAGCTCCGCCATATCAGGGTTTTTCTTTTGCGGCATCATGCTGCTTCCTGTTGCGTACGTATCGTCAAGCTCGATGAATTTAAACTCCTGCGAGCACCATAAAATGATTTCTTCAGCGAGACGGGATAGGTGCATCATCAGCATACTGCTGTTGCTTAAAAACTCCAAAATGAAGTCTCTGTCGCTGACGCCGTCCAAGCTGTTTTCATAAATGGAATCAAAGCCGAGCAGTTCTGCTGAATAATCACGGTCAATTGGGAAGGTTGTTCCCGCGAGCGCCCCGCAGCCGAGCGGAGATTTGTTAATCCGCTTCATCGAATCCTGAAAACGCTCCTTGTCGCGCTCAAGCATCCAGAAATACGCAAGCAGATGGTGAGCGAATGAAATCGGCTGGGCGCGCTGCAAATGTGTGTAGCCCGGCAGAATCGTTTCAACGTTCGCTTCCGCCTTTTCGATCAGCGCACTTTGGAATGCCTCAATCAGCTCGATGATGTGGCCGACATGATTCTTCAAGTATAAATGCATGTCAGTCGCCACCTGGTCATTCCGGCTTCTGCCGGTATGCAGCTTGCCGCCAAGAGGACCGATTTCGTCAATGAGCATTTTCTCAATATTCAAATGAATATCCTCATAATCGACTGAGAATTCCAATGCTCCCTCGTCTGCTTTTTGCAAAAGGGTATTCAGGCCCTCTCGGATTTTCAGCTCTTCTTCTGCTGTCAGAATACCGCATTTTTTCAGCATGGCAGCATGTGCGAGAGACCCTGTAATGTCTTCAGCAACTAAATTTTGGTCAAATGATATGGACGCGCCGAACTCGTCGACCCATTTTTCCGGTGTTTTTTGAAATCGGCCTCCCCAAAGCTTCTTCATGCTTTAATCTGCTCCTTCTTTTTCACGATGCTGTTCACTTTTGTCGGAAGTCCCCAAAGCTCGATAAATCCGATTGCTGCATGGTGATCAAATGCATCGTCTTTTGTATATGTTGCAAGTTTTTCATCATATAGAGAGTATTCCGATTTACGTCCTTCTACAATTGCATGGCCTTTAAACAGCTTCACGCGGACAATGCCTGTGACATGCTTTTGCGTTTCTTTTAAGAAAGCGTGCAGCGCGTCTTTTAACGGTGAGAACCATAAGCCGTTGTAAATGATTTCTGACATTTTTTGCTCGATGATCGGTTTAAAGTGGGCTACCTCTTTCACCAGTGTCAAATCTTCTAATTCTTTATGCGCTTTGATCAGTGTCATCGCACCAGGGCATTCGTATACTTCCCGGGATTTAATGCCAACGAGGCGGTTTTCCACGTGGTCGATACGTCCGACACCGTGCGCGCCCGCCATTTCATTCAGCTTCAAGATCAGCTCAGAAAGCGAGTAGGAAACACCGTCAATGGAGACAGGCACGCCTTGTTCAAATGCAATTTCAATCACTTCCGGCGTGTCCGGCGTTTTTTCCAGCGGAGCTGTTAAATCGTATGCACCTTCTGGCGGCGCCGCCCATGGATCTTCTAAAATACCGCACTCATTGGCGCGTCCCCAGAGGTTTTGGTCGATAGAATACGGGCTGTCAAGATTGATCGGAATCGGAATGCCGCGGCTAGCCGCATATTCAATTTCTTCTTCACGTGACCACTGCCATTCGCGAACCGGCGCGATGACTTCTAGGTCAGGGTTTAATGATTTAATGGAGACTTCGAAACGAACCTGGTCATTTCCTTTCCCTGTGCATCCGTGGGCAATCGCCTGTGCATCTTCTTTTTCCGCAATTTCAACCAGTTTTTTCGCGATCAGCGGTCGAGATAATGCCGAAACAAGCGGGTATTTTCCTTCATACATCGTGTGGGCCTGCAAAGAGATAAGCGCGTAATCCTGTGCAAATTCTTCTTTTGCATCGATCACGTAGGAGTTTGTCGCGCCGACTTCAAGCGCTTTCTGCTGAACAAATGCCAAATCTTTGCCCTCACCGACATCCAGGCAGCAGGCGATTACATTATATCCTTGCTCCTGAAGCCATTTTATTGCGACGGAAGTATCAAGACCTCCTGAGTATGCTAATACGACTTTTTTCTGTTCTGACATGATAAAAATCCCCTCTCAACCGTGTTTCTATTTTGTATAAAAATAAATTATATTTAATAAAAATACATTTTGTATGTATACACTTTAACAAGTACGTTTCGTTTTTTCAAGCCTTTTATAAAAAAAACTTCACCTGAATTTCAGGTGAAGTTTCATAGTATTTATTCATTTACTTGTCTTTTCTGATTTCTCTGACCACATGTGCAAGTTCGGGAATAATCAGCTTATTCATTGCCAGCTTTACTGCGCCGCTTGAGCCTGGCGTTGAGAAAACAGCGGTATGCTGAATGACGCCGGCAGTTGCTCTCGACATGATTGCGGCAGAGCCGATATCCTCTGTATAACTCAGCATCCTGAATATTTCTCCAAAGCCGGGCAATTCTTTCGAAAACAGCGGCGTTATGGCTTCAATTGTGACATCACGATCTGCTATGCCTGTCCCTCCGTTTAAGAGTACCGCGTCTGTCTGTTCATCCATGCAGCCCGCAAGCACTGACCGCTGCAAAGCATCCTTTTCGTCTTTTACAATTTCATATGCAGCAATATGATGACCGGCTTCTTCTAAAAATGAGATCATCAGCTTGCCGCTTTTATCGGTTTCCTCTGTCCTCGTGTCACTGACAGTAATCACTTTGCACCGAACGATATCGGGAGCTTCTTGTTTATGCTCTTGAACGCTCATAGGCCCACCTCTTTTATGTTTTCTGTCTGTCACTATCATGCATCAACAAAAAAGCACATTCAAGAGAATGTGCTTTCATGCGATTTATTTTGCTAAACGAACAACGTCGCGCGCAATCATGACTTCTTCATCAGTCGGAATGATCATGACTTTTACTGGAGAATGCGGATAGCTGATGAAAGCTTCCTCGCCGCGCACGTTATTAAGCGCAGGATCCCAGTATACGCCCATGAATTCTAAACCGCGAAGAACGCGTTCTCTGACTTCCACACTGTTTTCACCGATACCGGCAGTAAAGATGATCGC
The DNA here is from genome assembly GCF_002837495.1 of Bacillus sp. SN32. Classification (NCBI taxonomy): domain Bacteria; kingdom Bacillati; phylum Bacillota; class Bacilli; order Caryophanales; family Bacillaceae; genus Bacillus; species Bacillus sp. SN32. Next base: position 304,852 of record NZ_PJCT01000003.1, read on the forward strand.
ATCTACACCGCTCATTCTTGCAGCGTAAGAACCGATGTATTTGTGGATTCTGCTTGCGAATACTTCAAGAGCCGTTTCCGCGCGCTCATTTCCTTCTTTCGTTGCTTCGACGATGTCACGAAGATCGCTTGAGAAACCGGAAATGCCGAGCAGTCCGCTTTTTTTGTTTAATGTATTCAATACTTCGTCAGCCGTTTGGCCTGTTTTCTCCATGATGTATGGAATCAGGGCAGGGTCGATGTTTCCAGAACGTGTACCCATTGCTACACCGGCAAGCGGCGTAAAGCCCATGGATGTGTCAATTGATTTTCCGCCTTCAACAGCCGCAATACTTGCTCCGTTTCCAAGGTGGCAGGAAATCAGGCGCAAGTCTTTTAACGGACGGCCGAGAAGCTCTGCCGCACGCTCAGTTACATATTTATGTGAAGTGCCGTGGAAGCCGTATTTACGGATGCCGAATTTTTCATAGTATTCATACGGCAAGCTGTACAGGTAAGACTGCTCAGGCATTGTTTGGTGGAATGCCGTATCAAATACAGCTACCGCAGGAACATTTGGAAGCACTTCTTTGAACGCTTTAATTCCAACGATATTTGCCGGATTGTGAAGCGGTGCCAATTCAGAAATATCTTCGATTTCCTTAATGGTTTCATCCGTTAATAAAACAGAATCGCTGAATTTTTCTCCGCCGTGAACGACACGATGGCCAATTCCGTCAATTTCATTCAAGTCTTTAATAATGCCGAATTCCGTTAACTTATTCAGCAGCATTTTAACAGCTACCGCATGATCCGGAATATCAGTTACTTCTGTATTTTTTTCGCCGTTCACAGAAATTGTGAATACACTGTCGGCGATACCGATTCGTTCAACTAAACCCTTCGTTAAAACGGTTTCTGAAGGCATTTCGAAAAGCTGAAATTTCAAAGACGAGCTTCCTGCGTTAATTGCAATAATTTTGGACATGATTGACGCTCCTTTATACTCTGTATCAACAACTTCGTTTTTCGTACTTTTTTCCCGGTGAATATCAACATCTTCTCCGAAAAATATCTGACTTTTCCATTTAAACATTGTCATGTCGGCTTTTCAAGTCAACTTGCGTATTGATAACGCTTACAATAAGAAGTCGTTATTTTCAGACACATTCCCTATAGGTTTTGTATTGATGAACGCTTACAATTTGCGGTTTTCCCCTCTGTATTTTGTGTTTCAAAGCTGGATTCAATTCGTCAAGTCCGGTCTTCAAAAGCATAAATAAAAGCAGCTTAGGCATCGACCTCATACGGCTGCCTAAGCTGCTTTTAAAACACTTACTTTTCTTTTTTAAACCATTCATCAAATTGAGCCATCATATCAAGCATCGCCTTTTGATTGGAGAAAGACGGAAGATTCGCAAGCAGAATTTGCCCCGGCGCTTTCGTATTCTCTCCTTGTTTCTGAAGCACAAGGATGCTTTTGGCATGAGCTTCGTCTTTAAAAATAGATTTTGGCAGCTGCAACAGTGCGTTGATATGAACCTTATCTTTGAAAAACTGTTTCAGCTTGCCGCTTTGGGAGCTCTCAAACAAATGATTCGGAATCATAAAAAATAAGTAGCCGCCCGGTTTGGTATGCTTGACGCTCTGTTCAATAAACAGATGATGAGCGAAGGAATGGCCTTCGTCAGCTTTAAGCTCAAACGCTTCTGCTCCTTCGTCATTCGGATAATAGCCGACTGGCAGATCACAAATGACCGTGTCAACTGGATCGATAAACAACGGCTCAAGGCTGTCTTGGTGGAAAAGCTCAAGCTCTTTTTTCAGAAGGTTCGCTTGGGCATAGGCGATCTTCAAGAGCACATCATCAATTTCAATGCCAAAGCTGTTTGCCGTTTTTTCAGACAGCTGGTTCAGCACGGTAAACAGAAGGTTCCCAGTTCCCAAGGCTGGATCAAGAATGGTCAGTTCCTTTTTGTCCGCCATAAACTTATTCACCAAATAGCTGATGAAAAGCCCGATCGTATCCGGCGTCATTTGTCTGTTTGGATGGGAGATATCTTTCATTCCTTTAAGGACGGCAAGCTGAAAAGCCTTGCGTACCCACTCATGCTCATACGTGCCGAAATCCGCTTTTTCAAGCAGAGCCTGAAGTTGTTTGGTTTTCTGATCAGCAGGCAGTTTCAGCTGATCCGTTTTTTCAAGAAAATACATTTCTCCTGCTTCGGCCAGCGCCTCTATATATGAAATCTGCAATTCATTCTTTATCATAATCGCTGCTTCGTTTAACAGCTCATACACCGCACCTACATGGTCGTTTTGCATATTGTGTTCCTCCTTGCCATGAAAAAAGCTCCGGCGTCAGCCTGGAGCTTTTTTCCCTGCTTACTTCACTAATGCCTTAGCAGCCTCAATTGGCTTTTCATAGTTCGGGTGGTTTGTTGCTTCGCTTACATATTCAGCGTAAACGACTTTTCCATTCTCATCAAGGACAAATACGGAACGCGCAAGCAAACGAAGTTCTTTAATATACACACCGAACGCTTCACCAAATGACATATCTCTGTGGTCAGACAGTGTTTCCACTTTGTCAATTCCGTTAGCGCCGCACCAGCGCGCTTGCGCGAATGGAAGGTCTGCACTGATTGTGTAGACGTTGACATCTCCAAGCTTTGCAGCTTCTTCGTTAAAACGGCGTGTTTGTGCATCACAAACACCTGTATCAATTGAAGGGATAACAGAAATAATCGTTACCTTTCCTTTCATGTCAGCTAACGATTTTTCTTCAAGGCTGTTAGTCAGCACTGTGAAATCAGGAGCTTGATCTCCTACCTTCACTTCTTGTCCGACAAGTGTAACCGGACCGCCTTTGAATGTAATTTCAGCCATTATAATTCCTCCCTTTTGTATGTATGTCTCTATCATAGTAAAGTTTCCTGCAAACTGCAAAGTTTATGCCAAAAAAAAGTTAACTGCGGCCAGCGCAGTTAACCTTTTTTTAATAATTCATATTGTTCATTTGGTTTTGATTTTGGCCCTGGCCTTGGTTCTTGTTATTTTTCTTGAACATTTGCTGGATGCGTTCGAGTGTTTGAGGGGCTGCGTCTAAAATTTTCTCTATTAAATGGGTATTTTCATCTAAATGAAGCATTCTGATGCCTGTCGATCCGACAATTAAAAACGCGATCGGCGTAATGGACACACCGCCCCCGCTTCCGCCTCCGAAAGGAAGTTTCTGTTCTCTTGTCTCATCGTCTTCCGATTTCTTTTCGGCCGGCTTTCCGCCAAACTCGCTTCCGCCTGCGGCGAATCCGAATCCAACTTTAGAAACAGTTAAAATCACACTTCCATCAGGCGTTTCTACTGGATCTCCGATGATGGTGTTAACATCAATCATTTCCTTCAAGTTTTCCATTGCGGTTTTCATTAAACCTTGGATGGGATGGTCTGCCATATACGCTTCCTCCTTAAACTGATGAATCATTCTTTGAAGTCATTCTAGCCGACGGATTCTTCTTTAATACGGATAGCTCCCGTCCGTATTTGACGAATTTGAAAGCTGCAAGCATAGCATGTCCAAAGCGAAAAAAGAATATACACTGAAAATGGGTCTTGGAAACAGGGACTTGAAACGACGGGATCACCTCATAGACAGGTTTATTCACAAAGTCCAGGTGGTCGTAGAGCATTGCTGCGATACCGCCCTTCACACCCCATACAGCACCTGTTAACACACCTGTCACTGCCGCGTCCTGAATTCCGATTACTGTAACCCATTCTAGTTTTGTGATATGTAAATGCGCGAGAAAAGACGCGCTGATTTTCCGTAGTCTGGTGACCTGATGCAAAAGCATTTCGATTTTATTAATGCTTTGCTGCACATCGTTTTGTGTAATTTTTTTCTTTCCGCTGCTTTTTTTCATTTTGGATTCAGTTTTTTGTTTGATATCCACTGTTCCGTCTTCATTGTTCACCTTAATCGCCGGGATTGTTTTTTTGATCCTTATAAGGCCAAACAGCGCCGTAATCTTCAAGGTCAATTTGTCATTATCATCGGCATGAAGATACTCCAGCGCGACATGGATTTTCATTCTGAGAAGCAGTACGATCCCTATGAGAATAAGAATGGCTGTCAGTACATACACCATATTCTTCACTTCCTCTAGGAGCATTATCGCCAATTCCTAAAAAAATAAACCCGGACGGAGGTCCGGGTTATCGGTTATTTGCGGTATAATTTTTCATGCACCACGGTGGTATCCGCGATGTAATCATGAATCCCTTGTTTTGTAGGTGAAAAAGCAACAACGATATATAAAATCCAAATCTTATCAATATACCGTCCAACCACTTCACGAAAAATCACTGTACTCCATGTCAGCTTGCTTTCTTGCTTCACAGAAACCACTTTGAGGCCGAACACCATTTTACCAAGCGTCTGCCTGAAGTATTTTGTCATTAGTGCGAAATAGGCAAGATACACAATAAGCGTTGTCACACTGAAGGCCGAGAAGGTAAACATGCCGGATGTTTTCGGCAGATCCAATACGGTAAAGAGGGGAGAAACGAGCAAATGGTTTAATCCCCATATCACGAGCCAATCAAGCAGGAAAGCCCAGAAACGAACCCAAAAGCCAGCATAGGCATGTGTCAGCTGCTCCGCTTCTTGCGGGCCTTTGATGTCATTGCGCTCTAACTCTTCATATGTCGCGTCCATTATTGTTCCCTCCTACTTCGCATAGAGATACATCATTCTCGGCGAACCGGATTGCGATAGAATTTCTCTCATATTCAAAAAATCAATTTCACTTTTAAACATTTTGTTCGCACCCATGGAAAACAGTGAGCCTAATCCGAAGCTTTCCTCATAAGAAATGACAGAGGCGTTTTTCAAATCCTTGTGATCCTTTTTCATCGCCGTAATGGTATCGTCATAAAAACCAAGCTCATCAACGAGGTTCAGTTTTTTCGCCTGCCGTCCGTCATACACGCGGCCGTCCGCAATTCTCTTTACCTCTGCTTTCGGCATGCTGCGCCCTTTTGAAATGACATCAACAAAGCCTTCATACGAATTATCAACCATCGATTGCATGATGTTTTTTTCTTCTTTCGTCATCTCACGGGAAGGAGACATAATGTCCTTATGGGCCCCGCTCTTAATCGTTTCAAAAGAAATGCCAAGCTTATCGGCAAGCTTTGAATAATTGACGCTTTCCATAATGACGCCGAGTGACCCGGTCAGGGTTTCCGGTGTCGCAAAAATCTTATCAGCCGCTGTTGAGATGTAATAGCCTCCTGATGCTGCCATCGAACCCATTGACACGTAAATCGGTTTTTTAGTTTCTTTCTTGATTTCTTCCAGTTTCTTATGTATTTCAGCACTTTCATACACTCCGCCACCCGGAGAATTCACCTTCAGAACGATACCTTTGACCGCCTTGTCATCTTTTGCGCGCTCAAGGTTTTTTAAGAACGTTCTGTGGTTATATCCGTCTGCACCAAGCAGACTGCTTGAGTCCCCATTATCCTGAATGGTGCCGCTGACCTCTAATACGGCAATTTTACTTGAGAGACTGCCGTTTTCCAGCGTCTTTTCCTGCGATTCATCCGTCAGTGATGTGAGATCCGTTTGAGCGCCTTTGACGCTTTCAAAGAAACTCATAGAGATGCTGACGATAATAGACACGCCGAAAATCCCCAGAGCAATCACTAATGCAATCCATCTTTTTGCATTCATTTTTTCTCCTCCTTTTTCCCAAACTCTCTCATTATACGATTCAATATGAAAAATGTTTCAATTAATGAGAAAGCTCCGGCTTAACGGGCTGCCGGCAAACGTGGTACACTTATGGCCAAAGGTATTTTATCACAAATACTGGATGGCAGAAAAACTTAAATATGACAGCAAAGGGGAAATGGGATATGACCGATCAACGCCGTAATGTTTATTTTTTTCACAAACAGGATCTGGAAACAAACGAACAAGCCCGCTCGTTAACACAATTGGCTGAAGAGCATGGATTTACCGTTGTGAACCAGCACTCAGACGCCAATATTATCGCTAGCATTGGCGGGGACGGCACATTTTTGCAGGCAGTCAGAAAGACGAATTTTCGTGATGACTGCTTGTACGTCGGCATTACCAAAAAGGGGAAAGCTCATTTATATTGCGACTTTCATAGTGATGAGCGAGAAAAAATGGTCGATGCAATGACGTTTGAACAAATTGAAGTGAGAAAATATCCGCTGATTGAAGTGACAGTGGATCATGCCAGTCCTTTTCACTGCTTAAACGAGGTATCCATCCGCTCAAGCATCATTAAAACCTTTGTGATGGACGTGCTGATTGACGATCTGCACTTTGAAACGTTTAGAGGTGACGGAATGATTATCTCAACGCCTACAGGGAGCACCGCCTATAACAAGTCTGTTGCAGGAGCGGTTGTTGATCCATTGCTTCCATGCATGCAGGTATCAGAGCTTGCATCCCTTAACAATAACACCTACCGGACACTCGGCTCGCCATTTGTTCTCAGCTCTGACCGAAAGCTGACCCTTCGTGTGGTGCAGGACGGCAACGAACACCCAATCATCGGCTTGGACAATGAAGCACTCAGCACGAGAAATGTGAAAACGATCGAAATCAAACTGTCTAATAAGAAAATCAAAACAGTCAAACTAAAGGACAATTCATTTTGGGAAAAAGTGAAGCGTACTTTTTTATAGAAAATAAAAGGACAGGCTGCTGCCTGTCCTTTTATGATTTCTCATATACAATCTGGCCGTTAATCACGGTTTTTTTAATCTCTAAAAGATGAAGCTGTGCGGGGGCAATGGCAAACGGATCACCACTGAGAACTGTAAAATCCGCGTCATAGCCTTCCGCAATTTTTCCGCGTGACTTCTCTTTATAAATGATACCGGCGCTACCTTCTGTATAAAGCTTTATCGCTTCATATACAGGTAAACATTCACTTTCATTATAGCTTGGCCCGTTTTGCTCATGACTGCTTTTCCTGAGGACCGCGGACTGGATCCCTAGAAGCGGGTCAACAGGCTCAATCGGGGCGTCTGAACCGCCAGCGCATAAAATGCCTTTAGATATGAGGGTTTTCCAGGCAAATGCAGTCTTCATCCGGTCTTTTCCGAGACGGTCAATGACCCACGGAAAGTCGCTTGCAACGAAGTGCGGCTGAAGGTCAAGTGCGATCGGCATGCGTGCTGCTCTCTCGATTAATTCGTTATCAAGCACTTGGGCATGAATAAGCCGATCATGCCGGCCGTTTTTGGGCGGATGCTTTTCTATTGCGTTCAGCACTTTTTCAAAAGCAAGATCGCCGATTGCATGAACAGCAACCTCCATCCCTTTTTCTCTCGCTTTGCGAATGAGCCGGCCAAGGGTTTCGTCATCGTGAACCTGAACACCATTTGTTGATGGATCATCCTGATATGGTTCTTTCAATAAAGCCGTTCTCCCGCCAAGCGCCCCGTCCGCAAAGATTTTCATAGCACCGAACTCCACATACGGGCCGGACAGCTTCTCCAGCTGCTCCCATCGATCGACAGCTTCATGATGAACGAGCAAATGGCAGCGAAACGGATACTTTCCGCCAGCGGCAGCTTTCTCATAAGCTTTCATCGGCACCGAAACATCACCATAATAGGACAAGTCTTCCGAATGACCGCCCGTCAGGCCTTTTGTCCAGCAATCCTTTATTGCAGCCGTTAATGCCTCATCAACATAGTGCTGAGAGACTGGCGGGACAGCCTTCAGAATCAAATCCTGCGCCTTATCAAACAGGAGTCCGGACGGCTCTCCATTTGCATCTTTCACGATGACTCCGCCATCAGGGTCAGGAGTATTTCTTGAAATTCCCGCTGCTTGAAGAGCCGCAGAATTGACAGCTATTGCATGCCGGCATATACGCTTGAGCAAGACGGGCCTGTCTGGAAACAGGCGATCAAGATCATGCTTAGTCAAGTAGTCAGGTGTCTCAAACTGATTTTCATTCCAGCCCTCTCCAATGAGCCAATCGTTTTTAGGAAGCTGCCGCTCTCTTTCCTTCGCAGCCTGTAAAATTGCATCTTTCGACGTCAGTGCGGACAGATCGAGCTGAAGCTGTTTCTCACCGTGGCCGATCAAATGTAGGTGGCTGTCAACAAAACCGGGGAACATCACTGCACCGTTCAGGCTGATTTCTTCTGTTTCCGGTGACCCGTACTTTTCCTTCAAACGTTCATAGCTGCCGGTGCCTTTTATAACACCATCCTCAACATAAACTGCCTCAGTCCGATCGCCTTCTTCGAGCATCGTATAAATGAAACCGCCGTGCCATATCGCCTTCATTCACGTTCACTCTCTTTCTTTACGCCTTTTTATTGGCTTTGAGCTGTTCTTCACGTTTTCTTAATTCCACTCGTCTGATTTTTGCAGAAGCCGTTTTCGGCAGGCTTTCCACAAATTCAATTTCTCTAGGATATTTGTATGGAGCGGTAATCGTCTTCACATGGTTTTGCAGCATTTTGACAAGCTCATCACTGCGTTTTTCATGATTTTGCAGGACAACATATGCCTTTACGATGGAGCCTCTGATTTCATCAGGGCTTGCGACAACAGCACATTCTTTTACTTCTGGGTGCTTAACAAGCGCGTCTTCCACCTCGAAAGGCCCGATCGTATAGCCGGAGCTGATAATAATATCGTCATTTCGGCTTTCAAACCAGAAGTAACCTTCCTCATCTTTTCTTGCTCTGTCTCCCGTTAGGAAATAATCGCCGCGAATTTGTGTTTTCATTCTTTCCGGATCTTTAAAATACTCTTTAAAGAGCGCAGGCGTACTGAGGTGAACAGCGATATCGCCAACCTCACCAGGTTTGCAGATTTCACCGTCTTCATTTATGATCTCCACCTGATTTCCCGGTGTCGGTTTTCCCATGCTTCCCGGTTTAATAGGCGTATCTTTCAAAACACCAACCAAAAGCGTGCTTTCTGTTTGGCCATATCCGTCCCGTACCTTAATGCCAAAGTGCTTTTGGAAAACATCAATGACTTCACGGTTGAGCGGCTCACCTGCGGAAACAGCGCTGTGCAGGGCAGAAAGATCAAAGCGGTCCAAGCCCTCGACCTTCGCCATTAAGCGGTATTCTGTCGGCGTACAGCAGAAAACATTGATTTTGTAGCGATTTAAAAGCTCTAGATATTTTTCTGCTTTGAATCTGCCGTGGTACACAAAACCGGTTGCTCCGCTGCCAAGCACCGCTAAAAACGGACTCCATACCCACTTTTGCCAGCCAGGGGCAGCAGTTGCCCAGACGATATCCTTTTCAGAAATGTCAAGCCAAGCGCCGGCAGAAGTTTTTAAATGAGCAAATGCCCATCCATGTGTATGTACAACACCTTTCGGCTGACCTGTTGTCCCGGATGTATAAGATAAGAAAGCCATATCATCTCTTGTTGTGTCAGCTGTTTTAAATTGGCTTCCGTCCGCTTCAATTGATAAGAGGTTTTTCCAGCCGGCATCATTTTCACCAATAGACAGTGTAATCAGTTTGTCAGCCGTACTGACATCCCGGAAAGCGCCAATAAATTCGGAGTAGACGATAGCGCCTTTTACCTCTGCATGTTCAATCCGGTATTCAAGATCTTTCGCACGAAGCATTTCGGAGCACGGAATGACAACCATTCCTGATTTCAGGATAGCCAAATAAACAGCATAGGCTTCAAGCACCCGCGGAACCATTACAATCAGCTTGTCTCCCTTTTTAAATCCAAGATCAGCTAAGGCCGCTCCGATTTTATTTGTTTCTTCCATCAGCTTTTCATACGACCAAGATTCTTGCTTACCCGACTCGTCCTCCCACAGAAGAGCGGTTTTTTGTCCAGCGGCACTGAACTTTTCCATTTCATTCACTAAATTATATTGCATAGGGGCAATTAAATCTTCACGTTTTAACACGAACAACTCCTCACTTTCTCCACCCATTATACATAAATACAGGCTCTTTCCGTAAGGATATGCCTAAAAGCAACCTCTGTAAACATAGATTTTATAGGCCGCTGGTCCTTTTTTATATGTAAAAAATGAAAAGGAGTGGGGATACCCCCACTCCTAAGCCATTATGTGAAATTGTAAATTAGAATTGTCCTCCGCCCATGTTTTGTTGAGCAAAAGATACAAGACGTTTTGTGATCTCTCCTCCAACAGAACCGTTAGCGCGAGAAGTTGTGTCTGCTCCAAGGTTTACACCGAATTCAGAAGCGATTTCTAATTTCATTTGGTCGATCGCTTGAGCAGCTCCTGGTACTAAAAGGTTGTTGCTGTTACCTGAGTTATTGTTAGCCATGTGTCTCACCTCCTTGTGAGTATAGAATGTGTCAAAACACATGGCTTCATTCAGAAAAACTTTGGTAATTGTATACAGGAGCTGAAAATTGATTTAAAAGAGTTCAGCGAATTTATCGTTAGCTTCTTGTTCGCTATAAAGGGTCATTGTCTCAATGTTATCTACCGCTTCTTGAATATACGGCTCGAAATCAACAAAGCTTTCAAAGTGTTCAATTTTCTCTTTTTTAGGGCGTGTTTTCGGGCTTGGCGGTGTAAAGATCGTGCAGCAGTCTTCAAACGGCTGAATGCTTGTCTCATATGTGCCAATTTCCCGTGATTTTTCGATGATTTCTGTTTTGTCCATGGCGATTAATGGACGCAAAATCGGTGTTGACGTCACCGCATTAATTGCATACATGCTTTCAAGCGTTTGGCTCGCTACCTGACCGAGGCTTTCTCCCGTAATAATGGCAAGCCCGTTTCTCTTTTCTCTGATTCTGTCGGCGATCTGAAGCATGAGGCGTCGGGTTGCCGTCATTGTGTAATTTTCAGGAATTTGTTTTTGGATGAGCTCTTGCGTTTTTGTAAATGGAACAATATGAAGTGTCATGCTTCCCCCAAAACGGGACAGACATTTCGCCAGCTCCATTACCTTTTGCTTTGCGCGCTCACTAGTGTATGGCGGGCTGAAGAAATGAACAGCTTCTACCGACAGTCCCCGTTTCATCGCATAAAAACCGGCCACAGGGCTGTCAAAACCGCCGGAAAGCATCAGCATCGCTTTTCCTGCTGAACCAACTGGCAGCCCGCCTGCACCTTTTTCATCACGAATTGTCAAAAATGTTGCTTCTTCCCTGATTTCGATTCTGAGCGGGATATCTGGGTTGCGAACATCGACCGTCAATCCTTCTGTATTTCGTAAAATATGGCCGCCGATTTCAGCGTTCATCTGGTTTGTATCTAATTCAAATTGCTTATACGCTCTCTTTGTCGCGACTTTAAACGTATCACCTGGTTTATATTGATCTTTGATAGCCTTTAGTGCGGTTTCCTTAATATCATTAAGGCGGCTGTCACACTTAATTGCCAGGCTGAAGCTTTGAATGCCAAACACTTGCTTTAAATGAGGAAAAAGAGCCTCAGGATCCTCTCCATTTAATGTAATCGTCATACGATCCCTGTTGGAAAAGTATTTTAAATTCGGATAGTCTTTCAAAACGAGTCTGATGTTTTGTTTTAAGCGCTCAATAAAGCTTTTTCTGTTTTTGCCTTTGGTCGAAATTTCCCCAAAACGAATTAATATATGATCGTAATTCATGTTCTACCTCATCATTTCCCTTAATTTTTTGATACCAGGACGAAGCGCGTTCATAAACGGTTCTGCCACATCGCTTGTCTGGCTGTAATTTAAACTGATTCTGATGCTGCTTCCGGCAATCTGCTCTCCTTTGCCCATCTCTAAGAGAACCTTGCTGGGCTTATGTTCTTTTGCCGAGCAAGCCGATGTTGTGGAGACGAAAATATCCTGTTCCTCAAGCATGTGTAAAAGCACTTCCGCTTTAATCCCCGGTACAGAGAAATTAATAATGTGCGGCGCGCTATTCATTTGAGGCGTGTTGATAACGACGCCCTCAATTTCACTCAGCCTTTTCATAAACAATTCCTTTGCGGCAGTCATCGTGTCAAGCCGTGTGTCAAAATCAGCAGAGGCAAGATTAATGGCCTTGGCAAGCGAAACCGCACCAGCAGTATGTTCTGTTCCGGCCCGTATGCCTTTTTGCTGAGAGCCTCCCGTTATGAGCGGAATAAGGCGTGTTCCTTCTTTTACAATAAGTGCGCCTGTCCCCTTCAGCCCGTGAAATTTATGCCCGGAAATTGAACATAGATCAATGCCGGCCTTTTCAATTGCCAAGGGCACTTTATAGATGCCCTGCACATAATCGACGTGAAACAAAATGTTCGAGTGCTCTTTCAGCACATCTCCTGCCGCTTCAATCGGCTGCACGGAACCGACTTCATTGTTCACATGCATCATGCTGACAAGCACGGTATCGGGACGGATGGCTGCTTTTAGTTCTTCAATAGAAACAAATCCGTCTTCATTTACAGAAAGATAAGTGATATCAAACCCGAACAACTCTTTCAGCTGTTCTAACGATTCCGTAACAGATGGATGTTCAATAGAAGTGGCAATGATATGTTTGCCTGTTTTTATCTTTGACAAAGCCGCTCCTTTTAAAGCCGCATTATTGGCTTCTGTGGCGCCTGACGTAAATACAATATCATATTTTTTTAGGCCTAAGGACCTTTTGATTTGATTTTTGGCTGCTTGAAGCAGCTGTTCCGTTTCGGCTCCATATCGGTGCAAAGATGAAGGATTGCCAAAGTATCGGCTGCTTGTCTGTTCATACACGTTCAAGACTTCATCGTAAGGCTTCGTCGTTGAACTATTATCTAAATATATCATCTTTTTTACTCCTTTATGAAAGCGGTACAAGGTATGATATTTATGTTACCATAACAAAATTTAATAGAAAATTACGAAAAACTAGTATTGACTTCTAATTTTTTTACCATATAATAAGATTTGTTCGTTTCGTCATATTATCTGACAATTAATTGACAGAATATTTTAACATAATTATTAGGAGGATTTTTTTCATGAAACACTCACTGCCTGTCAAAGATACCATTATTATTGGTTTCATGCTATTTGCGTTATTCTTTGGAGCAGGAAATATGATTTATCCGCCGGAACTTGGACAAGCAGCCGGACACAACGTCTGGAAGGCCATCGGCGGATTTTTACTGACAGGGGTAGGCCTGCCGCTTCTCGGCATTATCGCCATCGCATTAACCGGTAAGGACGCTAAAGGCCTTGCTGACAAAGCGCACCCTGTTTTCGGCACAATCTTTACTGTCGTGCTTTATTTATCAATCGGACCATTATTCGCCATCCCGAGAACAGGAACTGTTTCATATGAAATTGGCGCTGTTCCGTTTTTGACTGGCGTACCAGAAAGACTTTCTTTATTAATATTTACACTTATCTTTTTCGGCGTTACGTACTATTTAGCGTTAAACCCATCTAAGGTTGTCGATCGAGTCGGAAAAATTCTGACTCCCATCAAATTCACAATTATTTTAATCATTGTTCTCAAAGCCATCTTCACACCGATGGGCGGATTGGGCGCCGTGACAGAAGCATATAAAGGAACACCGGTTTTTAAAGGATTTTTAGAAGGCTATAAAACAATGGACGCACTTGCTTCAATTGTATTTGGCGTTGTCGTTGTAAATGCTGTAAAAAGCAAAGGCGTTACACAGTCTAAAGCTCTTGCTGCAGCCTGCATTAAAGCAGGTGTGATTGCCGCTTTAGGGCTGACTTTCATTTATGTATCCCTTGCTTATTTAGGTGCAACAAGCACAAATGCCATCGGTCCTGTTGGTGAAGGAGCTAAAATTTTATCTGCGTCTTCCCATTATTTATTCGGTTCATTGGGCAACATCGTACTCGGAGCAGCGATTACAGTCGCATGTTTAACAACAAGCATCGGCCTTGTCACATCTTGCGGCCAATATTTTTCAAAACTTATTCCGGCATTATCATATAAAATTGTCGTTACGATTGTCACGTTATTCAGCTTGATCATTGCGAATTTCGGACTCGCGCAAATTATCGCGTTTTCTGTTCCTATTTTATCAGCTATCTATCCACTTGCCATTGTCATTATCGTTCTTTCCTTCATCGATAAGATCTTTAAAGAAAGACGCGAAGTGTACATCGCTTGCTTGATTGGTACAGGACTTTTCAGTATTTTAGACGGTATCAAAGCAGCCGGTTTTTCACTTGGATCTTTAGATGTGTTTCTAAATGCGAATCTTCCTCTTTACAGCCTCGGCATCGGCTGGGTGCTTCCAGGAATCGTCGGAGCGGTTATCGGCTATGTGCTTACCTTATTCATCGGACCATCCAAACAGCTTAATGAAATAAGTTAATGTCACAGAACGCCTGCGTTATTGCGCAGGCGTTTTGCAATGAAAAAAAAGAGCCTGCTCATTACACTGCGGGCTCTTTTTCATAGTCGTGATTATCTAAGCGGATATGTCTGCTTTGATTTTTTCAACTGCACCTGGCGCAGCCTTTTCTACAGCGGCAGCTGCAATTTCATAAGAATCGTCATAATCAAAAGCATAAAAACGTCTTTCCGCTTCTTTCAGCTGTTCAGATAAAATATGATTCTGGCTTCTGAACCGGTTTCCGAACTGAATGATTTTTTCAATGAGGATGACCTGCTCGACAAGTTCCTCTGATTCCCGGCTTGCCCTGTTGACGATTTCTTCTGCTTGTTTCAAATGGGCTCCGGCTTCTTCCATATTTAATGGAAGTTCGTTTAGTTGATTGACTGTTTCTTGAATATGATGATGCGCGTTCTCCAGCATCTCTTGAATATGGCTCGGAATCCCTGGAATGTTGCTAGTCTTCAGCAGTCTAGCTGTCTCAGAAATTGTTTTTTTCAAATTGCTGAGCGTCTCCCTCGCCTGAAGCTCTTCTTTTCTCAGCGCTTGCAGATTTTCACGATACTCGGCATGCTCTTTTTTCACTTCTTCAATTTGCTTCTCTATTGAAGCAACTTCTTCTACTAAAAGTGAGTAAGCGACATGCTCTGCATCAAGCTTATCTTTAACGGATGATAGCAGCTTTCCAATTTCATCAAGGCGCTTTTCAAAAGCCTGCTGTTTGCCGAGCTCACCGGCTGTCAGCCTGTAGCTTTCCTTCACCAGCTCAGTTTCCGCCTTCGTATGCTCTTTCTCTTCTTTAAGCTTGTCGTAAGCAATAATCAATTCAGGCATTTTGCTTAGTACGGATTGACCGGCTTCAACTTCGCCCTCCAGCTGCTGATAAACAGATTGAATATTTTCGTCAATGAGCTGCAGGATTGCGGACGCTTCATCAATATCCAGCTCAGTCATCAGGACATGTTCCGCTCGTTTCAGCTGGTTTGACAGATTTTCTAATTCCTTATCAAGCTGGATATGCTCAAGCTTGTACCCTTTTTCTTTCATTTCGCCATAGCCATCCTTGAGCTTTGCAATCTGTCCGGGCACCGTCTGTTTACAGTCAGCTAACAGCTTCGGCACATCATCTATGTATGACTGAAGCCGTTCAAGATTGCGGTCCTGCTCAAGCAGTACTTTTCGTGCAGTAATATAGTTTCCGCCTTCTGTTTCTTCTTCAAATTGTTTGATGCCGCTCCAAATTTCGTCCAGATCCTTTTCAAGGCTGTCATAAAGCTCCCCGTAAAGGTGGCTGTAAGCCAGCAGGTTTTTTCGAGATTTCGAATAGCGCTCCCTCACCTGTTCAATCTCTTCACGGCTCTTTTCCTCACTTGTGACAAGATCGCTGATTTCCCGAAGAATCTTTTCAATGCTTGATTCAGCCGCTGTCAGCAGGTCGTCGATATGAACGAGCACTTGATTGGCCTTTTTAAACCGGTATTTGTCTGCATTTTCCTCGGCATCATAAAGGAGCTCTTCAACTTTCGGCATGTGGGCTGTGACAATCTCATCCCATTCTTCACGCCACTTCTCAAAGAACTCTTCTGTCTGACCCGTCATTTTTAAATGTTTTATTTTAGACATTTCTTCCACGATCGACCGATTCAGAATTTCAATCTTCCACGATTCCAGCCGGTCGATTTCGGCGTAGATTTTTTTCCTGAAAAAGTAGCCTGCCGCAAACAGCGCAAGCAGTACAATTAATAATCCAATGACAAACTCCATAATGAGCCCCCTTGCTGTTTACCTTAATCTGTCAGGGTGTTTTATTTATTCAGAAAGATTTCAGGATATGTATTGAGAAAAACTGTCGTTTTCATTGTTATTATGATACCATGTAACAAACATTTTTTGACCAGAAATCAAAAACTTTTTGTGCAAAATCGGCAGGATTTGACTATTTTTTCATGGGGTGACATCAATGCAAAAGCGAGACGGACATATTCACACACCATTTTGCCCTCACGGCTCCAATGACACACTCAGACAATATGCAGAAGAAGCCTTAAAAAAAGGGTTCGAATCGATTACTTTTACCGAACACGCCCCATTGCCGCCCTCTTTTACCGATCCCACGCCGCTGAAAGACAGCGCGATGGCGCAAGCTTCTTTGGAACGCTATATTCATGAAATTTCCGGATTAAAAAAAGAATATCGCGGACAGCTTAGCATACGGACAGGGCTTGAAGTCGATTATATCGCTGAATTTGAAGACGAAATTACATTATTCCTAGACACATACGGGCCATATTTAGATGACAGCATCTTATCCGTTCATTTTTTGCGCACAGACTCTTCCTATCTATGCCTTGATTATGACGAGCATACCTTCAAAGAGCTGATTTCAGCCTGCGGAAGCATTGAAGCGGTATATGAACAATATTACCGGAGTATCTATTCTTCCATTGTAGCATCTCTCGGCGTTTATAAGCCAAAAAGAGTCGGTCACATCACACTCGTCCAAAAATTCATCAAGCTGTTTCCATACAGCATGTCAGAACATATTCGCGGCCTCGTTTCCCTGTGCCTGAATGCCATTGAAGAAAACGGAATGGAGCTCGATTTCAATACTTCCGGCTTAAGAAAAACTTACGCTGGCGGTATTTATATCGAGGATTGGATGCTGAATGAAGCGAAGCAAAAGAAGATCCCGCTTGTGTTTGGGTCAGATGCCCATCAAGCGGGAGATGTCGGATATGCGTATGAGGCGTTTTTGGAACGGTGCTAGTTGGTGAGCGCCACGTCCCCTGTCCGGAAGACGCTTCTGATCCAAATCTTGATTTCTTCAAAATACATTTTATAAAAATACGGCTCGTGCGGCTGCATGTAGAGTACTTCTGAAATATATTGAGGCTGGAGATAGGGCATCATCAAGAGAGATTTTAATTGGAGAATAAAATGAGGCAGCGGCAGCGTTAAATATTCACGCTGTTTTTCTCCTTCCTCAATGATCAGCTGGAAGATATACTTTTCCTTCATTAGATATGTCGACATAATTTCCCTGATTAATGTGGAGTCAATTGTGACTTCCCGGTAGACAAAACGAGTTAATTGACGATGATTATGCTGATAGGATAAAATATCGAAAACCAATTGAAGAAGCTGTTCCTGAGTGCTTTGAGAAGAGATATTGCTTGCCGCTGTTTCAAGCGTTTTGCTGTAGCCTTCGTAAAACTCTGAAACTAAGTGTTCCATCAAGCCTCCTTTGCCTTTAAAATAGTAGGAGATGTGCGCAACATTTACATCAGCTGACTTTGCGATTTCACGGACAGACGTGCCAGAAAATCCTTTTTGGTTAAAAAGCATGACAGCAGATTCAATAATTTTGTCTTTGGTGCTTACTTTCATACGGCTCACTCCTTCCTCTTGATACTATTCAAGCAGAAAGCCGCTGTTCCTGTAAGAACTTATCGACAAATGCCGGCAGAAAAGCCGGAACTTTGTTTTATATTATAGAAAAAGTGAGGGTTTTCCATGTTCCATGTCGAAAAACAATCTGGAGATAAAGAAAAAGACTATCAGCTTCTGCTAAAACAGCTCGAAGCCATGACCGAAGACGAAACAGACCAAATAGCTAACTATGCAAATGCCTCAGCACTGCTGTATCATTCGCTGCCTGAAGTCAACTGGGCGGGTTTCTATTTTGCCAAAGAAGAGGATGGACAGCTTGTGTTAGGTCCGTTCCAAGGCCTCCCGGCATGTGTTCGGATTCCTTTCGGCAGAGGGGTTTGCGGCACAGCGTACGCAAACGGAAAAGTGGAACGTGTTGAGGATGTAAACGCGTTTCCTGGACATATCGCCTGCGATGCAGCGTCCCAATCAGAAATTGTGCTTCCGATTCGTGTAGACGGAAAAATTGTCGGCGTCTTGGACATCGACAGCCCAGTGAAAAACCGTTTCGACGAAATTGATGAAAAATACTTAACTCAATTTGCCGAAACGCTAGAAAAAGCGTTAGCGCAGTAATATAAAAGCCCAAAACTGATATCGTTTTGGGCTTTTTTTATTTTATTGAGTCATGAACCATCAAGCGGTTTTTCCCGCTCCGTTTCGCGCTGTAGAGCGCTTCATCTGCCTCATGCACAAGCTCTTTCAGCGACTTTTTTGTTTCTGTCGTCCAGCAGGAGATACCGCAGGAAATGGTTACCTCGGGTTTCGTATTTTTTCTGACCGCATAAACCAGTCGCTCGGTAATCCGTTTCCCCACTGCAACCGGCACATTTGGCAAATAAATCGCCAGCTCCTCTCCTCCCCAGCGGGCACCGACATCATGCTTTCGGATGTTGCTTTTAATCACTGAAGCGACTTGAATTAAAATCTCGTCCCCAGTCTGATGGCCGTACGTATCATTTACATTCTTAAAATTATCAATATCAACAAGAATAAAAACACCCTTTTGGTGGATTTTCATGCTGTATTGAATTTTTTCATCTAAATACGCTCGTGAATACAGTTCAGTCAGCTGATCTGTTTTCACGAGATGCTCAAGGCGGTCGCGAAGCATTGAATTGGTTACAGCCAGTGTCGCGTGATGAATCAGCGCCTGAAACAGCTTGTACATTTCAAATGTAAAAGCGTACAGCTCCTGTTTCAATAAAACCGCAAAGCCTAAAAGCCGGTCGTTTTGAATCATCGGAGCAGCCATCAGCGAGCCGTACCCCGCCTTCCCAAAAACAGACTGGCCATTCCCGATGAAAACCCCTTTTTCACCTTCATACAGCTTTTCTTTCAGCTCATTATAAAAATCTGACGGCTTCGCTTCTTTAAAAAATGCTGTGCTGCCTGGAAGCAATGTTAGGTTTTCAAAATGGTCTATATGAAAAAATCCCACTTCTTCTGCCTGAAACGATTCTGCCATTCTCACAGCCAGATCATTCATTGTATCAGTCAGTGTCAGCCGCTGATTCAGGCGGCGTGATGTTTCATTAATCAATTCCAAATTTGCGATGCTTGCTTTGGATTGTTCGTAGAGCTGGGCATTTTCAAACGCTTTTCCCGCGGCGTTTGCTAACAGCGACATTTCATCAAGGCAGGCATCAGCAAGAAAGCTGTCACCCGTTCCCTCAGCCTTCAACACCCCGTATGTGCCCTGCTGTCCTTTGATCGGAATATAGGCGGCAGATTCATTTTTCCGCAAAATGTCTCCGGACAAATACACTTTGAGCGCAAAGGAATCGGATTTTTCCCCTTCCATATACAGCTCTTTTGCAGGAATCCCTAAACATTGGTCTTGATCGTGCGATATAAATAAAGAAAACTCAAAAAGAGAAAATGTGCTGGTCAAGCTTTCTAAAAGCTGCTTCAGCACATCTGTCTGATCAAGCAGTGAATGGAACAGCTCTGTCATTTTGTATATCTTTTTTTGGTAGATCGTTTTGTTATAGAGTCTTTCCTGTTTCATCGACTGGTTTAAAAATGAAGCAACCACGTTCGGAAGCCCTTCAGGAATCTCTTCATCCTGCCTGCATGCAAGATGGAAACGCCTGCCAGAGCCGTCCTCAATCAGATAACATGAAGCGTTTATTTTTGAAGCGGAAAAACGCGCTTCACCATCTGCCAGTTTTGTCACAAAGTCTGATGGTGACGGTGTAAGCGAAACACAAAGGGTTGAAAAATAGGTTTGAATAGCCGAAGTCAGCCATATGAAAGAGTCGGTGAATGTGACTTTTTCAGATTTGGTTAATAAAAAATCGAGCATATGATAATGAAAGGCGGATAATTGATCTTTAGTTTGTTCTACCATGTTTTTATCACCTAAAAGTTTACCACTAATTTTTGTTTATTATATCATAAACGGTGAAGCAATAATGGAGGAATGGTTGACTTCAAAACAAATAAATTATATAATGACCTTTGTGTGAAATATTGCAGCCTTTTTGTTCAGCTTCTATGTTTTCATTTTGTTCCTTATCAATAAGGTGTATCGTGTAACTCTCTGCTGCTGGAGCGAGGATACATGAAAACAAAATGTGCATGGTCGAATAGAGCAGACGGTTTTTATTTTCCACAAAAATAAAACCAAAGGAGGAGTCACATTATGGCTCGCTATACAGGTCCATCTTGGAAACTGTCCCGCCGTCTAGGAATCTCTCTTAGCGGTACAGGAAAAGAATTAGAAAAACGCCCTTACGCTCCAGGTCCACACGGCCCAGGACAACGTAAAAAATTATCAGAATACGGTTTGCAATTGCAAGAAAAGCAAAAGCTTCGTCACATGTACGGTGTAAACGAACGTCAATTCCGCACTTTGTTTGACAAAGCTGGCAAACTAGCTGGTAAACACGGTGAAAACTTCATGATTCTTTTAGATTCTCGTCTTGATAACGTTGTGTACAAGCTAGGTTTAGCACGTACTCGCCGTCAAGCTCGCCAATTGGTTAACCACGGTCACATTCTTGTAGACGGAAGCCGCGTTGACATCCCGTCTTACCAAGTAAAACCTGGTCAAACAATCGGTGTTCGTGAAAAATCAAGAAACCTTTCTATCATCAAAGAATCTGTTGAAGTAAACAACTTCGTTCCTGAATACCTTACTTTCGACGCTGAAAAGCTTGAAGGTACTTTCACTCGTCTTCCTGAGCGTTCTGAACTTGCTCCGGAAATTAACGAAGCGCTTATCGTTGAGTTCTACTCTCGTTAATCGTTTTAAAAACCCCTGCCGCTATGCGGTCGGGGTTTTTTTATCGTCTATTTTGTCTTTTGCCTCTTGCTGGCCAACACTATCCTGCGCCTGCTGCTCCCAATAATCCCGCTGCAGCCGTTCTTTTGCAATCGTACACATGAGATTCACGCTTTAGTGCTCCTTTCATTTAAAAGGTGGTGATTGGTCGTGTTTGCCCTATCTAATATACTCTTTTCCTTTCATTCCTATGCCGTAAACAAAAAGATCCTTTGCCATCAGGGGCAAAAGATCTTTTTCTTATTTATACGTCACAAGGAAGTATTTTTTCTTCCCGCGGCGCAGAACAGTAAATTGATTTTCGATACGGTCTTCAGCTGATAGGGTATAATTTATTTCCGTCTGGCGTTCACCGTTAATGTAAACAGCTCCGTTTTGAATGTCTTCACGCGCTTGGCGTTTAGAAGGAGATAATTTAGATTGCACCAACACATCTACAAGTGAAAGCTCTTGGCTGCTGTCAACTTCCATAGAAGGAACATCTTTAAAACCTACTTTTACGTCTTGAGCAGAAAGCTCTTTAATATTGCCGCTGAACAGCGCTTGGGAGATGTTGATGGCTTGCTCCAGCGCCTCGCGTCCGTGAACAAGTGATGTCACTTCTTCTGCCAGGCGTTTTTGTGCTTCACGTTTTTCTGGCGCCGTTTCTGTTTTTTCAGCGTATGCTTCAATTTCCTCTTTTGAAAGGAACGTAAAGTATTTCAAGTATTTGACAACGTCACGGTCGTCTGTGTTGATCCAGAATTGATAGAATTCATATGGCGATGTTTTTTCTTTATCAAGCCAGATCGCGCCGCCTTCCGTTTTTCCGAACTTCGTGCCGTCTGCTTTTGTGACAAGCGGAATCGTTAGGCCGAACGCTTTTGCTCCTTCTTCTTCTGATTTTCTGATCAGTTCAAGACCCGCTGTGATATTGCCCCACTGATCGCTTCCGCCGATTTGCAGTTTACAGTTTTTGTCTCTGTAAAGATTTAAGAAATCATAAGATTGAAGAATCATGTAGCTGAATTCCGTGTACGAGATGCCGGATTCAATTCTTGAGCTGACCGTATCTTTTGCCAGCATGTAATTGATGCCGAAATTTTTACCAACGTCACGAAGGAAATCGATCACATTCATTTTGCCGATCCAGTCAAAGTTGTTCGCGATGACAGCTGGGTTTTCTGCTGCTTCAAAATCTAGAAATCTGGACAGCTGGTTTTTGATTTTTTGGGACCATTCGGATACGATGTCAGCGGTGTTTAATGTACGCTCTGCTTTTTTTCCGCTTGGATCACCGATGAGGCCCGTCGCGCCGCCCACAAGCGCAATCGGATGATGCCCTGCAAGCTGAAAACGTCGAAGTGTTAAAATAGGCAGCAGGTGTCCGATATGCAAGCTGTCTGCTGTCGGGTCAAAGCCTGAGTACAAGCGTATTTTTTCTTCATTCAGCTGTTTATTTAACCCTTCTTCATCTGTCATTTGCTGAATCAATCCGCGGAAGGATAAGTCTTCAAGTAAGTTTGTCATAAGATAAAGCTCCTTTTTTGATTAAAATAAAAAACGCCCCTTCGTTTACACGAAGGGACGATTGATTATCGCGGTACCACCCTACTAATAAGAGAATGCAAACATTCGTCTTATCACTTTGCCTGATAACGGATCAGGTCCGTTCTTTCACTACTGAAAGCCTGGGCGGCTTTGTTTGCAAAAGCGGTTCATGAGTGTATTCGATATATCCGTCTGTGCTGATTTTCACCGGCCATCAGCTCTCTGGAACGTAAGGATATTCTACTTGTCTCAATCTTTACCTTTTCATATGAAGCTATATCATTTTTAACATAAATAAAATCCTGTGTCAACGCCGCCTTTTAATCCTCCATTGTTGACAGATCTCCAGCCGGCAGATTAAGCTCCCATGCCTTCAGCACGCGCCTCATGATCTTTCCGCTTCGGGTTTTCGGAAGTTTATCTTTAAATTCGATCTCACGCGGAGCCGCATGGGCTGCAAGACCCTGCTTTACAAATAGGCGGATCTCTTCTTTCAGTTTATCAGACGGCTCAAATCCTTCCCTGAGTGCAATAAAGGCTTTAATGATTTCTCCACGCACCGGGTCAGGCTTTCCGATTACGCCTGCTTCTGCAATAGCCGGATGTTCCACAAGCTTGCTTTCCACTTCAAATGGGCCGACGCGCTCACCGGAGGTCATGATGACGTCATCAACTCTGCCTTGGAACCAAAAGTATCCCTCTTCATCCATGTAAGCAGAATCCCCAGACACATACCAGCCGCCCGGCATGAAATACGATTCATACTTTTCAGGGTTATTCCAAATGGTATGCATCATGGAAGGCCAGCCCTTTTTGATGGCGAGATTGCCCATTCGGTACGGCGGTAGCTCGTTGCCTTGATTGTCAACGATCGCTGCCTCCACTCCTGGAATCGGCTTACCCATTGAACCCGGTTTAATATCCATGCAAGGATAGTTGCAGATGAGCTGACTGCCCGTTTCGGTCATCCACCAGGTATCATGGATTCGTTTGTTAAAAACTTTATGTCCCCATCTGATGACTTCCGGATTTAGCGGCTCACCGACACTGAGCACATGCCGTAGTGAAGTTAGATCATATTTCGCAGCCATTTCATCTCCCGCTCCCATCAGCATCCGAAAAGCGGTCGGCGCGCTGTACCAGACATTGACGCCAAGCTGTTCAATCGTTCCATACCAGCTTTCCGGGCTGAAACGACCGCCGACGATGACATTTGTCGCTCCGTTCAGCCACGGTGCAAAAATGCCGTATACCGTACCTGTCACCCAGCCTGGATCAGCTGTGCACCAATAAATGTCTTCTTCCTTTAAATCAAGGACCCATTTTCCTGTTTGATATTGCTGAATCATCGCTTCATGGACATGCAGCACGCCCTTTGGCGTACCAGTGGAACCTGATGTATAGTGAAGCAGAAAGCCGTCTTTTTTATCCATCCATTCGATATCCAGTCTTGTGCTTTCCTGTTTCGCTGCTTCATCATAATTGATGATATTCGTGCCGCTCTCAGCCTCTCCCCCGACTACGAAGACATGCTGCAAGTGAGGCAGTTTGTCTGCCGGTATTCTCTCCAGCAGCTCAGGCGTTGTGACAACAACCTTTGCCTCACTGTTTTCAAGCCGGTCTTTCACCGCTCCCTCCATAAATGCTTCGAACAGCGGCCCGGCGATGGCGCCAATTTTGATTGCGCCAAGCATAATAAAATAAAGCTCGGGTGATCTTGGCATAAAAATAAAAACGCGGTCCCCTTTTTCCACATTTCCATACCGTCTCAGCACATTCCCGGCTCTGTTTGATTCTTCCTTCATTTCTTTAAATGTGTATTTTTCATCCCTTTTTGCGTCTTTATAATAAAGCGCTACTTTGTTTTTTCGAAACGATTCGGCATGGCGGTCAATCGCTTCATACGCCGCATTCAGTTTACCTGTCTCATGCCAAGAGAAATGTTTCTCTGCCTCGGCCCAATCAAAATGCCGGTACGTTTCTTCATAGTTTTTTAAGTTATGATCCCCCTCTATTGCTGGTAACGCTTTCAAATTCATGCCCAAACATCCCCCTTTGCTGAAGTTGTCACAATTATTATAGTATATATTCATATTCTTCTCAATTTTTAAAATATAAACCATGTTGAAAACGCTTTATAATTTGGTATTCTTAAAGAAGGCATGTATTTTTATATGAATTGATGGGACGGTGAATTAGTGGAACATCATAAAACATACCATTCAGCAAACATCAAAACAGCAACCGGCTCTTTACTGATAGAAGGGCCTGTCTCTCCAGAGGATTTGGCAGGTTATGAGTTTCATAAAGATTTAACCGCATTTCGCCCGCCTCGCGAGCAGCATGAAGCGCTAGTCGACATTGCAGGCCTTCCCGAAGGGCGCATTATTATTGCCAGAGACGGCCGAACCATTGTCGGCTATGTCACGTATTTATATCCTGACCCGCTCGAAAGATGGTCTGAAGGAAATATGGAGGATTTGATTGAGCTCGGAGCCATTGAAGTAGCGCCGGACTATCGGGGATGCGCTGTCGGAAAGACGCTCCTGACCGTCAGCATGATGGATGAACAAATGGAAAACTACATTGTGATGACGACAGAATATTACTGGCATTGGGATTTAAAAGGGATGAAAAAAGATGTGTGGGAATACAGAAAGATCATGGAAAAGATGATGAATGCAGGCGGATTGGTCTGGTTTGCAACGGATGAGCCGGAGATCAGCTCCCACCCTGCAAACTGTCTGATGGCCCGCATTGGAAAAAACGTCAGCCAAGAATCAATTGAGCAATTTGACAGGCTCCGTTTTTATCATCGTTATATGTATTAACTGACACTGGCAAAGGGGAAAAAATAATGATTGTTGAGCAAATCATGAAAAGAGATGTCATTACATTAACGAAGACGGATACGCTTGAAACAGCCATATGCAAACTGAAGGAATTCCATATCAGACATCTGCCTGTTGTAGATGAAGAACGACACGTGATCGGCATGATTACAGACAGAGACATGAAACAGGCCAGCCCGAGTATTTTTGAAGAAAACAAACGAAGCCTATTTCTCACACGAAGCGTAGATTCAATTATGAAAAAGGATGTTGTCTGCGCCCACCCGTTAGATTTTGTCGAAGAAATATCAGCCGTGTTCTACGAGCATGGCATCGGCTGCCTTCCAGTGGTACACCATCAAAAATTAATAGGCATTTTAACAAAAACCGATTTGCTGCGGACGTTTGTCAAATTGACAGGCGCTGACCAGCCGGGATCACAAATTGAAATAAAAGTAAACGACATCACCAAAAGCCTCGCTGAGATCAGCAGCCTTTGCCAAGACCTTCAAGTGAAAATATTAAGCGTGCTTGTTTATCCGCATGACGATCCCGGTGTAAAAGTGCTTGTCTTCCGTGTAAAAACGATGAATCCGCTGCCGTTTTTGCAGGCATTACAAAGAAATGGACACCACGTCGTATGGCCGTCAGAGCAAAGGGATCTGCTATGAGAGACAGTGTATTTATCTATTCTCCATCCTACCAAACCTATATGTTTCATCAGGAGCATCCCTTTAATCAGCAGCGGGTTCTGTTAACATATGATTTGCTTAAGACGATCAATGCCTTTGATGATGGAGACATTGTCACCCCCAGACTCGCTTCAGAAGAGGAGCTTTCCCTTGTCCACACGGACGATTACATTCAGGCCGTAAAGCTTGCGGGCGCCGGAAAGCTTCCCGCTGAAGAAGGAGAAAGCTACGGGCTCGGCACTGAAGACACACCCGTCTTTGCCGGCATGCACGAAGCGGCATCACTCTTGGTCGGCGGCACTTTAACGGCCGCAGACTGGGTCATGTCAGGACAAGCCCTGCATGCGGCAAACCTTGGTGGAGGGCTTCATCATGGCTTTCGCGGGAGAGCATCAGGATTCTGCATATACAACGACAGCGCTGTGGCGATTCAATATATCCAGAAAAAATATAGGTCCAGAGTGCTTTATATTGATACGGACGCCCACCACGGGGACGGTGTGCAATTTACATTTTACGATAATCCTGACGTATGCACGCTGTCCATTCATGAAACAGGAAGGTATTTATTCCCTGGAACCGGCCAGATCCAAGAAAAAGGCAGCGGAAAAGGATATGGCTATTCCTTTAATATCCCGCTTGACGCTTTTACAGAGGATGATTCTTTTCTTGAGGCTTACCGGACAGCAGCTTCAGAAGTCGCCGCGTATTTCGAGCCCGATGTCATTATCAGCCAAAACGGCGCCGATGCCCATTACTACGACCCGCTGACGCATTTATCAGCAACAATCAATATATACGAAGAAATCCCCCGTCTTGCACACACTTTGGCTCATCAATATTGCGGAGGGAAATGGATTGCAGTCGGAGGCGGCGGATATGATATTTGGCGTGTCGTGCCCCGCGCCTGGGCCAGAATATGGCTTGAAATGAAGGGAATTGATCCGGGACACGAGATCCCGCCGGAATGGATTGCTAAATGGCAAAAACAATGCCCCGTGGCCCTTCCGTCGAGCTGGAGCGATCCGGCTGATTTATATCCTCCGATTCCCCGCAAGCCTGAAATTACAGAAAAAAATGCCCAAACTGTCAGCAAAGCATTATATGCGATACGTTCTGAACAGCAAAGAACAAAGTAAAAAACGACCTTTACGAAGAGGTCGTTTTTGATTTTTTGATCACTATTTCCACACGCCGATTTTCCTTCATGTGTTCATTTGTCTTGTTATCCTTTACCGGCTTTGTATCCGCATAACCGACAGCAATAAAGCGCTTGGAGGGAAGCTTCTCTTTAGACGTGAAGTATTGAATAACTCCACTCGCCCGTGCTGCTGATAGCTCCCAGTTCGACGGGTATCGGTATGTCGAAATGTTTCGGCTGTCTGTATGCCCCTCCACCTGAATGTCATTTGGAATGGTTTGAAGAAGAACGGCAATTTGGTGAAGAAGTGTTTCGGCATTTTTCAGCACCTTTGCCTCACCTGTATCAAACAGCACAGCCTCCTGAAGAACGAGCACGACACCGCGTTCATCCCGTTTGGCTGTCATTTGGGCCTTCAAATGATTGTCTTTTATATATGTATTTACTTTCTTTAGAAGCTGATCCTGCTGATCCTCTTGCTTCTTCGTATCAGATGGGGATGTATTCTTTTTTTCTATGGATGTTTGGTCCGGCTGAAGCCCGTTGCCTTCCTTCTGGATCGAGTCCACTGCTGCTTTAAATTTTTGCAGATCGATTTGGGACATCGAAAAGAGTAAAATAAAGAACACAAGGATCAAGGTGATCAGATCTGTAAAGGTTACCATCCAGCTGGATGAAGATTGACTGTTTTTTCCGCTTCCATTCCTTCTTTCAAAACGTTCTCTTCTAAGCTTCATGTACAGATCCCTTTTTTGTTTTTACTTGTTTTGGCTGCTTCTGCCATTCTTCCCGTGAGCTGAAAACGACCAGCTGGCTTTCAAGGTTGCGCGGGTTTTTTCCGGATTGAACACCGATAATCCCTTCCACCATTACCTGCTTGATGAAAATTTCACTTTCTGTTTTCTCTTCAAGCTTAGCCGCGATCGGGTTGAAGACCATATTTGCCAGTAATGAACCATATAAAGTCGTCAGAAGCGCAATGGCCATGTTTGGTCCAAGCATATGCGGGTCATTTAAGTTTTTGAGCATCAGCACAAGCCCGACGAGTGTTCCGATCATTCCCCACGCCGGAGCGAATTCTCCCGCTTTTTCAAAAACACGCCGCCCTTTTCGGTGCCGTTCCTCCATTGCTGCGATTTCTGAATCCATGACGAGCCGAATCGTTTCTTCATCCCAGCCGTCAATTGCTAAAAGCAGCCCTTTTTTCAAGAATGGATCTTTGATTTCCCGAGCCTGATCATCCAATGATAAAAGCCCGTGTTTTCGCGCGTGATCGGAAAGGGAGACAAAGGTTTTCACAAGATCTTTCACATTGTCTTCCTGGCGGATGAATGCCTGCTTTAACACAGAGGGCGCTTTTTTCAGCTCTCTTGGCGGAAAACTGATAAAAACAGCGGCGCAAAGTCCCCCTGTTACGATAAAGAAAGAGGTCAGATCAAGAAAAGAGCGGAAACCGCTTACTCCCGATCCCGAAATAATCCCGATAACAATAATAATCGTTCCTAACACAAATCCAACAGGTGTAAGATAATCAAAACGTTTCATCATTTCTCCCCATGAAAAAAGCAAGAATTCACCATAAAGGTGAAGCTTGCTCTTTGTTTTTCTTATGACTTGGTTGACTTTCTTAGCTCGATACGGTGCGGCAGTTCGACGATATGCTCTTCAACCGGCTCTTTATTCATGAGCTTCGTCAGCAATCTCATCGCAACGGCGCCAATATCGTATGTCGGCTGAACAACTGTTGACAGCTGCGGACGAACCATGAGACTTAATCTTGTATTATCAAAGCCGATAATGTCGAGATCCTCCGGAATGGATAAGCCCTGATCCTGAGCGGCATGGATAATGCCGAGTGCCATTTCATCAGTTGCAGAAAGAATGGCTGTCGGTTTTTTATCCAGGCTCATCAGATGCTGCAGTGCTTCGAGTCCGGAATCATATGTGTAATCCCCTTCAGCTACAAATTGTTCATTAAACGGAAGGTTCGCTTCTTCAAGCGCACGTTTGTAGCCTTGGAGTTTTTTCGAACGGTTGATCGGTTCTGTCATTGGTCCGGAAACGAACGCGATGTCTGTGTGTCCTTTATCAACCAAAAGCTTCACAGCATCATAAATCGCCTGTTCGTAATCGATAGCGACTGACGGTGTTTCCTCCTGCTCTTCTACAGAAGCGGCAAGTACAATCGGCACTGGGGAACGCTTAAATTCCGCCACATGCTCGTCCGTAATGTTTCCGCCCATAAACACGATGCCGTCCACTTGTTTGCCGAGCATTGTGTTTAACAAGTGCAGCTCTTTCTCCATGTTTTGGTCAGAGTTGCTCAAAATAATATTGTATTTATACATTGTCGCGATATCTTCAATTCCGCGTGCAAGCTCTGAATAGAAAATGCTTGAGATATCGGGAATGATGACACCTACAGTTGTTGTTTTTTTACTTGCCAGTCCTCTTGCCACCGCGTTTGGACGGTAACCGAGACGTTCAATGGCTTCCAAGACTTTTTTCCTCGTTGTCGGTTTTACATTCGGGTTGCCGTTCACGACACGGGAAACGGTTGCCATGCTTACATTAGCTTCTCTCGCTACATCGTAGATCGTAATATTGCTCATCCTAAAACCACTCCTTTTACTGGATACACTTATCCTTATCTATAGCATAAACACTTTATGTAGAGAAATGTCATAATGTCCGAATTTATGTCGTTTATGATTTGTAAGCGTAAGTCAGTAGTGTACATTATTTTTCATTATTCATCAAATTTAATTACTTCTCATGAAATTATACACGTTTTTATAGATGATGAAAACGTATACTTGGTTTTTATAACTAAATAAACGAGAAAGCATAAAAAAAGGCCGCAGGCGCGGCCTTTTGGATTGTTCAATTAAGCGTTGACTTTCACCATTGGCTTCAGTTCATTCAGCCATTTTTCGAATTCAGGAATCGCCATTTGCTGAGCAGAGTCAGAAAGTGCGACTGACGGATCAGGGTGAACCTCAGCCATTACGCCGTCTGCACCGATCGCTAAAGCGGCTTTAGCTGTCGGAAGCAAGAGGTCACGGCGGCCTGTTGAATGCGTAACATCAACAAAGACTGGCAAATGCGTTTCTTGTTTCAAAATCGGCACAGCTGAAATATCCAGCGTGTTTCTCGTTGCTGTTTCATATGTTCTGATTCCGCGCTCACAAAGGATAATTTGGTCATTTCCTTGTGACATGATGTATTCAGCAGCATTGATGAATTCAGAGATCGTTGCAGCAAGACCGCGCTTCAGAAGCACTGGCTTTTTCACTGCGCCGGCCGCTTTCAGCAATTCGAAGTTTTGCATGTTGCGCGCTCCGATTTGAATGACATCAATGTAGTCCAGCGCTTCTTCGATATGAGCCGGAGTTACGATTTCACTGATAACCGCCAGATCAAATTCATCCGCTACACGTTTTAAAATTTGAAGGCCTTCAACACCAAGCCCTTGGAAATCGTATGGGCTCGTACGAGGCTTAAAGGCTCCACCGCGCAAAATTTTAATCCCTTGTTTTTTCGCAGCTGCAGCGACTTCAGCTACCTGCTCATAGCTCTCTACCGCACATGGGCCGACAATGAATCTTTGCTGGCCGTCTCCGATTTTTTCGCCTTTGATATCAACAATTGTATCTTCAGGTTTTTTCTTGCGGGAGACAAGCAGCGCTTTGCTGTGATCTTCTTCCTGAAGCTCTAAACCGGCTTTGAATATCTCTTTAAAAATGTGCTGGATGGTTGAATTTTCGAACGGCCCGTCATTGTTTTCAATGATATTGTTTAACATTGTGCGTTCTCTGACAGGGTCAAATCGGTTGACACCCTGTGCTTCCTTCGCTTTACCGATCTCTTTTACAACATTTCCGCGTTCGTTGATTAGTTTTAAAATTTGTAGGTTTAATTCGTCTGCTTTCTGCCTTAAAAGCTCTAACTCTGTGTTGCTCATTTTTTTCATCCTTTCCCTGCACATTCATTTTTTATTTTGTAGTTATCATGCATCTTACTATAAGTAATTCCAAATGGAAATACTGAAATACAAAAAATTTTATAAAAACTCTACTTTATTACCCAAACGCTTTTAAGTGATAAAGTAATCTATGAAGCTATCCTACATGATGTGAGGGCAATGTTCAAGGGTTTTTTACAAAAAAAAGCGCCAGATGATATCTGGACGCTTTTTTCTATGACAAATGCTGCTCAATAGCGGCTTCTGTAATTTGTGAATGTGAGGTATGCCATTTCACTTCACCGTTCTGGATGATGAATATCTGAGGGCTTTCATGCTTGACCCCGTATGTTTCTGCAATGAAATTGGACAGCGGCCGGGCTTCTTGTACTTGAAGATAGTAAGCCGGCACATCCTCATGCTGATTTGCAAAGGCATCAAACTCATGAAATGCTGCCTGGCTGATCGGGCATGTGGTGCTGTGTTTAAAGAAGACGAAAGCGCCTTCCTGTTCTGCAATCCGTTTAAATTCTTCCTCAGATTGAATAAGCTGTTTAGCCATGACTCAAGCTCTTCCTTCCCTGCTCAGCGATTCAACTGCTCAGCCTGTTTTTGTGCATCTTTCAGTTCGTCTTTTACATCTTCTTTCGTCTGGAGGACTTGATCTTTTGTTTCATCGGCTGCCTGCATCGCTTCTTCCCTCATATCTTGCATTGCAGTCGATGAATCCGTTTTGTCAGATTTGGAACGGTCTCTTAAATCCTTTACCTTGTTCATGATCTGCCCAGACTGATCCGCTACAAGCTGTGTGATGTTGGAAGTTTTGTCTTTTGCGATGCTGACATATTGCGTGCCTTTTTCCTTCGCATCTGCCGTCATTTTATCAGTTTTGTCCCGTAAAGCAACAGCTTGGCTGCCAAGATCGTCGCGAAGTTCTTTGCCTGATTTAGGCGCTAGAAAAAGAGCTGTAGTGGCACCGATGATTCCCCCGATTAAAGTTCCGATTAAAAAATCTTTACTATTAATTCCATCTTTGCTCATCATTATTCCTCCTCTTAGTATTTTTTTCTCTTATAGGGCTGATTTTTTCTTTTGCTTCCATTTCTCCCAAATTTCCATTGCTGCTTGACTCCATGTGACAACTTGATTGATCTTATCTTGATTTTCTCTAACTGATGCCGATACAGACCCTGCCGCTTGTTTCATGGATGTATTGAACTGCTGTACAGAAGTTCCCACTCCTTGAACAGCATGAACGACCGTATTCAGCTTTTCTGATTTTTCCTGAATATCTTCAGCCAGGCGGTTGGTCTTATGTAAAAGCTCGGCTGTTTCAGTTGTGATGCCCTTCATTTGTCCCTCCAGCCCTTCAAGAGTGGATGCGACGTTTTTTAGTGTCAGCTGCAGTGACTTCAATGTTTTAGACAAGTAGATCACTAATACGAGAAATGCAACTGCGATGAGTGCAACGCTCAAATAAAGAATAATAATCATCTCAAACCTCCTTGCTGCAGGATATACTGCTGTTTACCCGTTTTCTTCAATCATAAACATGTGTACTGGGCTGTATACATACTATTCTCCGTTATGTAAGAAAATCCTTTAATAAGCTTTTCCATCAGATAAATAAAAAGCAGTGAGATCACTGCTTTTTATTATGCCATGACGTTTTCGTAGGCTCTCATATATTTTTGGATATCTCCTGCTCCCATGAAGATGAGAACGGCTTTATCATGAGCTTTTAAAACAGATGTGTCATCTTCTTCAATCAGCTTGGCATTATGAATTTTTCCCTGGAGATCGCCGATCGTCAGCTTTCCGGCATTCTCACGGGCTGAGCCGAAAATATCGCATAAATACACACAGTCAGCGCCGCTCAGGCTTTCTGCAAATTCGTCAAGGAACTGCTGCGTCCGTGTAAATGTATGAGGCTGGAATACCGCGACAATTTCCCGATCAGGATATTTCTGTCTTGCCGCCTCAATTGTCACTTTTATTTCTGTCGGATGATGAGCATAGTCATCGATCAGCACTTGATCCCCAAGCTGCTTCTCATTGAATCTGCGTTTGACGCCCCCAAAGGATTTGAGAGCATGCTTAATGATGCTGGAATCAATTTCTTCATAATGGCATAACGCAATGACCGCCAATGAGTTTAATACATTGTGGTGGCCGTACGCAGGAATATAAAACGTATCATAGAACGTATTGCGGACAAAGACATCAAAAGTTGTCCCTTCCGTGCTTTTTACGATGTTTCTGGCTTGAAAATCATTTTCTTCCCCCGTGCCGTAATACACAACCGGGACGTTCGCATGGATTTTCGGCAGATGCTCATCGTCTCCGCAGGCAATAATGCCTTTGTTGACTTGAAGAGCCATCTCTTGGAAAGCGTCAAATACATCGTCAATGCTTGAGAAGTAATCAGGGTGATCAAAATCAATATTCGTCATAATCGCGTAATCTGGCTGATAGCTTAAGAAATGGCGGCGGTATTCGCACGCTTCAAACACAAAGTATTCGCTGTTTTCATTTCCCTGGCCTGTTCCGTCTCCGATTAAGAAAGACGTCGGTTTTGCGTTTTGGATCACGTGAGCCAGCAGACCCGTAGTCGACGTTTTGCCGTGTGCGCCCGTAACGGCAACACTCGTGAATTTTTTCATGTAGTCGCCTAAAAACTTATGATAACGTATCACCGGAATTCCCTCAGACATCGCTTTTTCTATTTCAGGATGCGTGTCTGGGAATGCGTTTCCGGCGATGACTGTCATGCCGGGTTTAATATTTTCCGCGCTAAAAGGAAGAATCGTAATATTTCTTTTTTCAAGCGCTGTTTGCGTAAAAATAAATTTTTCGATATCCGATCCTTGGACAGTATATCCATTATCATGAAGTATTTGGGCAAGCGGACTCATACCGGTCCCTTTTATTCCAACAAAATGATAAACAGTCATAATTGTACCTCCAACAAACGTCTATCTGTTCCCCAGTATATGACGCTCATTTCAATTTGCGACCGCGGCGGCTGAAAAGCCTCCCTTAGCGGCGTATTTTATATGTTTTGTTATGTTTAGTATCAGGTTATTTCTTTCCGATTAAACCCAGATATCAAGATTTGTCTATGCACAGCTGCTGTAAAGCGGCATAGCTGTTAAATGCTCTAAACACTATCATACCATGTTTGGTGTGAAAATGAACCCATATTATTCGTTTATTAAATCACTTGCTGTGATCAGCACCTCCCGAGGCTTGCTTCCTTTTGCCTCAGAGATCATGCCTTCCGCTTCCATCATGTCGATCAGCCTTGCCGCACGATTGTAACCGATTCTGAATCTTCTTTGCAGGCTTGAAGTGCTCGCACTGTTTTGCTCTACAACAAACTCACACGCTTCGTAAAACAGTTCGTCCTCTTCTTTCAGGGCTGATCCTTGTCTTACGAGCTCTTCTTGTTCAAATAAATAGGTCGGCGGCATTTGGCTTCTGACGTGGGAAACGACGCGGTCGATTTCCCGGTCTGACACAAAGTTACCTTGCAGACGAACCGGTTTTCCCGATCCGTTTTCCAAAAAGAGCATATCCCCTTTTCCGAGAAGCTTTTCTGCACCGGCTATGTCAATAATTGTTCGGGAATCAACCTGGCTTGAAACAGAAAAGGCGATTCTCGTTGGGATATTCGCCTTAATCAGACCTGTAATGACATCGACTGACGGACGCTGAGTTGCGACGAGAAGATGGATACCGCACGCTCTGGCTTTTTGGGCGATCCGCGCAATGCTTTCTTCCACATCGTTTGGAGCCACCATCATCAAATCTGCAAGCTCATCAATAATGACAACTAAATATGGCAGCTTTTCACCCATTTGGTGTTCAGCGGTTAATTGATTAAAGCGGTCAATGTCGCGGACACCTGAATGGGCAAAAAGCTCATAGCGGCGCTCCATTTCCTCAACGACCCATTTCAAAGCAGCTGTAGCCGCTTTAGCATCAGTAATGACCGGGCTGACGAGGTGAGGAATTTTATTGTAAGGGGCCAGCTCTACCATTTTCGGATCAATCAGCAGCACCTTTACCTCACTCGGGTCAGCTTTATAAAGCAGGCTGACTAATATTGTATTGATGCATACGCTTTTTCCGGAGCCTGTAGCGCCGGCAATCAAGCCATGCGGCATTTTCTTCAAGTCGATAACAACAGGATTTCCTGAAATATCTAATCCCAGCGCAGCTGTGAGCGGTGACTTGCTTGTCCTGAAAGCTGAGCTGCGAATCATTTGGCGCAAATCAACCACCTTGCTCGTGCGGTTCGGCACTTCAATTCCGATCGTGTTTTTCCCCGGAATCGGCGCTTCAATCCGAATATCTTTAGCTGAGAGACTGAGTTTAATATCATCGGACAAGTTGGTGATTTTATTCACCTTTACACCTGGTTCAGGATGCACTTCAAATCTCGTGACAGACGGACCCTGGGTTACATGGACCACATTGGCGCGGACATTGAAGTTTTTCAAGGTTAAATCAAGAAGCTGACGCTGTTCTTCGATCCACGCAGTATCATCTTGAACCTGCGCTGGCGGGACATCAAGCAGTGCAACATTCGGAAATACATAGCTGCCGCGGCGCTCCTCTGCTTTTTGCTGTTTATGCGTATCTCTTTTCAGCATCATCACATTAAAAGGAACGGATGGCCCTTTTTGAGAAGATGCGCTTTGTTCGGTCCTTTTCTCCTGTACACCAGGCCTTTTTTTCGGCTCTTCTGAAGCTTCGCGAGGTTTGTCTGCGCGAATTTCCTGCCGATTTTCAAGAGTTGCAGAAAACGATTTGGAACCCTGCTCCATGTGTTCAGTTTTCCCAAGATCTGTATGGCTGTCTGGCTGAACATCTATCTTCGTTTCCTGAGCCTCTCCCAGGATGTCATAATGATTATTTATTATGCTGTCTGATGGCTCTTCTGATTCTTTTGCCACAGTTTCTGCTTGAGCCAGAGCCTCTGATGAATACTCATGATCAGTAAATAAAGGCTCTTCCTGACGAATGTCCATTTGTTCTTCTTGAACGAACGGGGACTCAGCACCTTCTTCCGCGTTTTCATGATGATTGTATACTGGGCTGTCTGACGGCTCTTTTGCTTTTTCATCCTCAGATACTGCCTCTGTCTGAGATTCAGGAGCTGTTTGCTCTTCATCAAGTTCAGCGGAGAAAACAGGCTCTTCAAATTTCTCTGACTGCTGCTCCCTTTGTTCTTCCTCAGCCGTTGCAGACTCTTCGCGGCCTACTTCACTGTCTGAAAGCCCATCAGCCGCCGTATCTGTGAGCATCTCAGGCGGTGTTTGCTCTTCGGCTTGTTCAGCTGGGAAGAAAGGCTCCTCTTTTTCCGGCTGTTGAACGCCTGACTCAAATGGCACTTTGTTACCTGACGGCTCGGCTGGCCGTTTCGCCAGCGCCTCATCATGCTCCGTATCCTTTCTGTTTAAAACGCCAGAAGGCTGTTTTTCAAATTGGGTATCCGGGAAGAAAGGACTTTCTTTTTTGGAATGCGCCTGTGTGTCTGAAGCAGGATAGCCGCGTTCACGTTCGATCTCTTCTGACAGCAGTGTTACCTTCTCTTTTACCGATTTATCCGGTTCGTTCAATGTTTCAGAAGGCTTTTTCGGCACATCCTTTTTAACAGATGGTTTTTGATTGAATCCATAGACAGGCGAAGGGATATTTGTCGGTTTAAACGGTTTCTTCGCCGGCTCTGCTGCTTGATATGTATGCTGCTCTTCTTCATTTCTGGGACGCTCTCTGTAAGGTGCAGCACTTGGACGAGGCGCGGATTTCGGTTCGTCCGATGGTGTGCGGCGCCTTCTCAGGTCATGATTTTTGTATCCGTCAGGCACGACTGGAAAACGGAATTTGCCTTTTGGATATTCATAATATATTTTAGGATCTTCCAATCTTTTTAATTGTCCTTCAGGATGATGTACTTCTTGTTGCTGCGGAATTTGAGCGGGTTTTGTCTCCCGTTCAGCATCCTCTTCGCTTTCGCCTAAAAACAAATCAAAAAATTTATGAAGCCAACTCATAATTTATCTCTAACTCCCTTATAGTTTTCTGGGACGGTTTTTAGTATACCACTGCTGGTCGGCCCAGAAAAGATTAAGCTATCAGCAGAAACAAAGCCGCTAAACAAGGGCTTAGCGGCTTTTCACATGATTCGTTTTTTTTGGCGGATTTATGGGAGTCTAAAACTGAAATGCGTCTCCCGCCTCATAGTCTCCTTCTAACACAAGGATTCCTTTTTCAGCAGGGGCATCCGGCAAATCAAGCTCTTTCGCTGAGCAGATCATCCCGCTTGACGGAACGCCACGAAGCTCTGCATCCTTAATGACAAGTCCGCTAGGCATCACAGCACCGACTTTGGCAACGACAACTTTTTGGCCTTGGTCAACGTTAGGCGCGCCGCAGACGATCTGAAGCGTTTCTTCTCCTACGTTGACTTTACATACGCTTAATTTATCCGCATTCGGATGTTTTTCTTTTGATTCTACATAACCCACAACAAACTTCGGAGATAAATCAACGACTAATGTTTCTTCAACGCCGTTTCTGTTTAAAATCTCATTCACATCTTGCACGAATGTTTCTGAGAGCGCAACAGGGCCGTTTTCATCAATGGTCAAGTAAGAAGACGCATTGAAAATGTTGAAGCCCGTTGTTTCTTTTGTTTCGTTATCGAAAATTTTGACGACATCGCCGTGTTTTTCATAGCCTAATTGTTCGCGTGTCACATCTTGAAGAGAGATCAGGAGCGTGTCTCCCACACCTTCTTTATTATAAAAAGCGTTCATAAGTAAAAATCCTTTCTAATCCTTTTTCGGACGGCTTTTCGCCAGGATAAACACCGGTTCCAGCTTTCCTTCATTGTACAAAAATGATAGGGCGGTAATCGGGACGGTGCCGCCTGCAAAGAAGCTCATCGACATTTGTCCTAGAATATCATACCCCGATTCATTTCGGATGTCAGCAAGAATCAAAACGTCCTGATGAGGAACAGAGATCGCCAGCTCACCTTCTGCATGCTGCTTATATTCATTTAAGATCGCTTCGTTCAATATCCGGCTTGCGTCGTATCCGTCGTTTGCCCTGAAGAAATAAAAGTAATTGCCGGCAACCGTATCCTCTTTGACAACCGTCGGCAGAGAACGGAGATTAAATGCGGCCGTCTCTCTGATCCGCTCTTTTGTCCAGTTTTCTTTCTCAAGCATGCGCTGGTCAATTAAACGGTAGGTTTTCCCGAGATCTAGCGCGTAATAAATTCTTGTCTCTGCGGTATGATCGTCATAAATGAGCGGGATATCTTCGCTGGACTTGTCCGGGAAGGAAGTCGAGCGGATGACCGGATAAATGCGAGTTTCTTTCCCGGTCATTTCCTGAGCCTTCCCTTCCATTGCCGTCATCGCTTCGGAGACATAGTACACGATCTCATCAATGGCTTCGTCTTTTTTCAGTTCCCATTTTGCAATAATCGGCGGCAAATCGAGCGTAATCCCTTTTTTAGTCGTTTGATCCTCAACACGGAGGGTGTCTTTTTCTCTGTCAAACAGAAAGGAGCGATTCTCGTGCTGAAGGCGCTGTTTCAGTATATCTGACAGCTTCCTTGAGGTCATTTTCAAACCGATGTCCTCCTTTACGCTTTAGCGAGAGAGTCTGTTAAAAACTGTTCAATTTCTTCTTTTGTTTTGCGGTCTTTGCTCACAAAACGATTTACTTCTTTTCCTTCATTAAACACCACAAAGCTTGGGATTCCGTAAATTTCCCACTCTGCACATGTATCAATGAATTTGTCACGGTCTACGTAGTAGTAGGTGAATTCAGGAAAATTCGCTTCCAGTTCAGGCAGGAAAGGCTCTACAAAACGGCAATCCGGGCACCAATCGGCAGAAAACATAAATACAGCCCAATCATCCTGTACCGCTTTTTCCAGCTCTTGAGTTGATTCAATTTTTTTCATTTCATATCCCTCCAGTTGTTTAAGTTCTTACATGTTTTTTATCGATACTCGTCCAATTGGATCATACCAAACTGCTTGAGGCAAAACCACTTATATGCAACGAATGAATATGTAAGATTGGCTTTCCCATTATCATTATCATATTTTATTTGCATTATCAAGCTCGTTTCGTTTAACATCGTGTACATGAGGGTAAAATTTACAGATGGACATACATAAGGAGGGATTTTAATATGGAGTTTATCGTCTATTTAGCAGGAGAAATCCACAGCAATTGGCGCGAGGAAATCAAAGAGAAAACAAAATCACTGAAACTCCCGATTACGTTTGTTGGCCCGATGGAGAATCACGACCGCTCAGACAATATTGGTGAAGAAATTATGGGCGTACAGCCAAATGCCGTTTTAAAGGATGACAAAGCCTCTGACATCAACAACTTCAGAACCGCCGTCCTGATGAATAAAGCAGACTTTGTGATCGCCCTGTTTGGCGAAAAGTACAAACAGTGGAACACGGCAATGGATGCATCATATGCGATCGCAAAAGGAAAACCCCTGATTATCATCCGGCCAGAATCGCTCCACCATCCTTTAAAAGAGCTTTCCAATAAAGCGAATATAACGGTCGAAACCGTTAACCAAGCCATTAAGGCCCTTTCCTATCTATTTGAAACAGAATAAGAAAAAAGCTTGTCGATCCGGGCTTACTGCTCGTTCAACAAGCTTTTATGAAACCTACATATTTTCTTTAATCGCATCCACTGTCTGCTTATCGCAGGCTGTTACAAGTTTGATGAGCATTTCTTTAGCAGCAGCATAATCATCAATATGAATGATAGAAGCGTTTGTATGAATATAGCGGGAACATATTCCGATAACCGCTGACGGCACACCGCTGTTCGAAATATGAACCTTGCCTGCGTCTGTTCCCCCGCCGGATACAAAATATTGATATGGAATATCATGCGTTTCAGCCATATCAAGAACGAATTCCCTCATTCCGCGATGCATGACTGTCGTTCTGTCAAGAATGCGCAGCAAAAAGCCTTTTCCAAGCTGGCCGAATTCATTTTTGTCTCCGCTCATATCGTTTGCCGGGCTGGCGTCAAGGGCGAAAAACAAGTCCGGTTTAATCATATGAGAAGCCGTCTGCGCGCCCCTTAGCCCTACTTCTTCCTGAACCGTTGCACCCGCATAGAGTGTATTCGGAAGCTCTTTACCGTGTAATTCCTTCAGAAGTTCAATGCTTAAGCCGCATCCATATCTGTTATCCCATGCTTTTGATAAAATTTTCTTTTCATTCGCCATCGTCGTAAACGGACAAACAGGCACGATCTGCTGTCCCGGTTTAATGCCGATTTTGATGGCGTCTTCCTTATCATCCGCTCCAATGTCGATCATCATGTTCTTGATATCCATCGGACGGTTTCGCTGCGCATCTGTCAATAAATGCGGCGGTATGCTTGAAATTACACCCGGAACCGGCCCGTTATCTGTTTGAATTTCAACCCGCTGCGCAAGCAAAACTTGGCTCCACCAGCCTCCGAGCGTCTGGAATCTGAGCAGCCCGTTGTCTGTAATGGATGTCACCATGAAGCCGACTTCGTCCATGTGCCCGGCTACCATAATTCTCGGTGCGTCCTCTGCGCCTCGTCTGACTCCGAAAACACTTCCCAGTCTGTCCTGAACGATGTCATCGGCATATTTGGCTAGCTCCTGCTTCATAAAAGCACGAACCTGATGCTCATTGCCCGGCGCGCCGGGAAGCTGCGTCAGTGTTTGGAAAAGCGCTTTCGTTTCTTGATTCATGTTTTCCCCTCATTTCTATGTAGTCCTTTTATTTTATTAGAAACAATGAAGTTTTCCAAGCACCCTGACCGAATCTGCTCGATCAGCCGCGTATTGCTTAACAGGATTTGGCTGTTTCTGTATAATGAAAAGTACGATCAACCAGGAGGTGCTTTATTTTGAAATTGCGTCATCTTCTTTTAGGTGCAGGACTTGGAATTTGTACGGCTGTCGTTGTGAAACAATATGTGATGAAGCCTTATATTTCTTCAGAAAAAGCGCTTCGAATTGTAAAGTCTGCTTTTAAGCAGCGGGGCCCGATTGACGGATCATGGATTTACACCCAGCCGGAGCCTTACAATATTAACGGAGAAACGGTACAGGTATACAAAACCGGCATTACACGATCAGCTTTCGGAGAATTAGAACAGTATGAAGTCATGGTGGATGCGAAAACGGGAGAAATTGTTGATGTCATTGATACAATCGCCTCTTAACACCAGACAAGCAAAAAATAGAAGCCGCTGCCCACGCAGCGGCTCTTTTTTATTATATCGCGCGAATCGGTTTGTATACCGGATACCACATCGCATCCTGCACTGCCTGTATAATGTCTTCAGGCTCTTCCGTAGCGACGC
Source organism: Bacillus sp. SN32 (assembly GCF_002837495.1). Classification (NCBI taxonomy): domain Bacteria; kingdom Bacillati; phylum Bacillota; class Bacilli; order Caryophanales; family Bacillaceae; genus Bacillus; species Bacillus sp. SN32. Next base: position 346,466 of record NZ_PJCT01000003.1, read on the forward strand.
CTTCCTTCATTGCGGTTTTTGCAACTTCAACAGCAACGGTTGCCGAAACAGTGCGCAAATCTTCAACTTTTGGAAGCATCGGCGCGCCAGGCACCCCGACATTGACCATACCTGCGATTGCCCGGGCACATGCTTCAAACATGCCGTCGGTAATTAATTTTGATTTGGTAACAATCGTACCAAGACCGAGACCAGGGAAGACAAGCGCGTTGTTTGCCTGCCCGATATGATACGTAACTCCGTTATATTCAACTGGCGGGAACGGGCTTCCTGTCGTGATCAGCGCACGGCCTTCTGTCCATTCGATTAAATCCTCCGGCTTTGCTTCAGAAAGAGTTGTCGGATTTGACATTGGCAAAATCGCCGGCCGTTTCACATGTGACGCCATTTCTTTTACAATTTCTTCAGTGAAAGCGCCGGAAACCGTAGATGTGCCGATCAGGATCGTGGGTTTCGCCTGCCGGACCACTTCAAGAAGATCAATGCCTCCGCCGTCTCCGTTCCGCTGATAATCCTTCACTTCTTCAGCCGAACGAGCATACGGCTTTTGGAAATCAAGAAGCTGATCCATATCATCTGTTAACAGCCCGTTTCTGTCTATGCACCAGAAGCGCTTGTATGATTCTTCTTCACTCAGTCCCTCGCGCACCAATGCTTCCCGCAGCTGTTCGGCAATTCCGATTCCTGCCGTTCCCGCTCCGAATATAACAACTCTGTGATCTCTCAGCGGAACTTTAGACGCTTTTGCACAGGATAAGACTGCGGCCAAAGAAACAGCGCCAGTTCCTTGGATATCATCATTGAAGGTACACACTTTATCTTTATAGCGTTTCAAAATGCTTCGCGCGTTTTTCGCCCCGAAATCCTCCCAATGCAGCAATGCATTCGGAAATGTTTCTCTCGCCAGCGCAACGTAGTCTTCAATAAATTGGTCATAACGTTCCCCGCGCACTCTGGAATGCTGGTTGCCGACATAAAGCGGGTCGTTCAAGAGGCTCTCCTGATTTGTCCCCGCATCTAAAACAACAGCCAGCACTCTGCTCGGATCAATGCCCGCAGCCGCTGTATAAACCGCCAGCTTGCCAATAGAAATCGCGATTCCTCCGACGCCCCAGTCACCGATTCCTAAAATTCCTTCCGCATCAGTTGCAACAATTAAATCGATCGTATCACTTTGATCTTTATACTGTTTAAATGCTTCTTTCATACCGTCCGGGTCATCGATTGACAGATAGAGCCCTCGTGGTTTTCTGTATTCATGGCTGTATCTCTGGATTGCCGTTCCGACTGTCGGTGTGTAGACAATCGGGAGCATTTCCCCTAAATGGTCATTTAACAGGCGGTAAAACAGCGTTTCATTCCGATCGTGCAGCGCCGTTAAATAGACATTTTTGCTCAAATCGTCAGGCTGTGCGGAATATTGTTCATACGCTCTTTTCGCCTGATCATCAATTGTTAATACCTTGGGCGGCAGAAAGCCTTTTAAACCAAGTTCTTTTCTTTCTTCCTCAGTAAAAGCAACACCTTTGTTCAAAAAAGGAACAGAGAGCACTTCAAGGCCTCTTAATGTTGTTTGAATGTCTCCTTCGTTTGTTACTCTGAATTGTTTCACCCTGCCTCTTCCTTTCTGAGCATAATTAGTACTAGGTTTGCATTATTAGCCGGAAAACATGCAGGGTAAACATAAAAATATGCTATTGCTTCATTCGCTTAACTGACTTTTTGATGCTTCCGTCCTCCTCCCATTGAAGGGCGCGATACTCGGCATCATGGTAAAAAATAAACCAAGCGTCTTTTTCTGCTGCGAACGCCTGCCATTTCTGCTTTTGCGGGATAGAGGTCATCGGATAATCATCGTAAGCCAGCACCCATAGCGGATTGCGGTGGGCATGTGTCGGCATCAGATCTGCCATATGTACGGCAGTTTCACCCGCATCCTCGCATATCAGGACGCTGTGTCCGTCGCTATGGCCTCCGGTGTGATGCATTGTAATACCCTCTGTGATCGTTAAGGTGTCTTCAAAGGTTTTGACTTGGCCAGCTACAGCCTCCCAATTTTCTTTCCAATACGTATTTTTCGACCTGATATTCGGATGGCGCATTTCGTCCCATTCAACAGCTGATGTATAAATCACTGCATTCGGAAAGACAGAGACGAGCCGTTCACCTTCATATTCCGTTAAACCGCATGCATGATCAAAATGAAGGTGTGTCATTGCGATCACATCTATATCGGCAACCGTTAATCCGAGTGCTGCTAATGATGGTTTCACATTCGACTCTTGTGTCACGCCATAGTTTCGTTTTTGTTTATCAGTCAGCTTGCCGTACCCAATTCCGGCGTCAACGATGATATTGAGCCCATCCTTTTGAATCAAAATAGGGTCTGTCCTTAGTTCAATCTGGTTTTTTTCATTGACTGGATATTTTTTAGACCAAAGCGGCTTTGGAACGACGCCGAACATGGCACCTCCGTCCATATGCGTCACGCCCCCGTCAAGCCAGGTCAACGTGATATTACCAATTTTCATTGTTTCCATTTTCATCCCCCCTGTCATCATGGTAGCAAACGGCCCATAAAAAAAACAGACTCCTGTCAGAGTCTGTCTTTACGTTCTCCATTCAACCTCAGCCCGATAGATCGGCTGGCCGAGTGCAGAGAATTTTTCTTCATATTCTGTCATAATATTGCCTTCCAGATTGCTGTTATGCAAATCGAGACTGACGTATGTCAGCAGGAGGCCGTACTCAGAGAAGCTCTTCAAAGAGTACTCAAATAAACCTCGGTTGTCCGTTTTAAAATGAATCGCTCCGCCTTTGCCCATTACTTCTTCATATTTTTTGAGGAAGTGGGAATATGTCAGGCGGCGTTTTTCATGCCGTTTCTTCGGCCAAGGATCAGAAAAGTTCAAGTAGACCCGTTTCACTTCCCCCGGCTCAAACACATCCGTCAGCGTGTCCGCATCTATATTCAGAAGCTTTACATTCTGCGCTTCGCTGTCTTTTACTTTTTGGACGGCTGTCACGATGACGCTTTTAAATAACTCAATACCAATATAATTGATGTCGGGATTTTGTTTGGCCATACCAGAAATAAATTGGCCTTTTCCTGTACCAACCTCGATATGGATCGGATTGTCGTTGCCAAACACTGTGTTCCATTTCCCTTTATAATCAGCAGGATTGCTGATGGCAATATCTGCGTTTTCAGCCAAAAAGTCATCAGCCCAAGGCTTGTGGCGCATTCTCATATGATTGACACCTCTATCTATTATTTCGACTAACAACATACCATGAATTAAAAAGACCCGCAAGCTCGTTTTTCCAGTGTATCTCTCTTAAGGCCGAGCGCATAAAAAAAGAGGGTCCCGTCTGCTGGAACACTCCTTTCACATGTATAAAAACGCTCTGTTTTGAACAATTTAACCCGTATGATACTGAAGGGATGTGTACCGTTATGGGTTTACATTATGAGCATCAAGTTCATTTATTGAAGGATATCTTGACTGACCATCAATTGGACTGCTGCGGAACAGTCGCAGAGTACGAGCAGCTTGAGCGTGTGATTAAATCACTGATGGCAAACACCGAGCTTGATTCAAATTTCAAAAACGTGCTTGAAGATGTTTACCGCTACAGCCAATCAGGAATATCGTCCAAATCCATCGACTCACACATACAAGAGCATCAGAACAGCCTGTCTCAATGGGTAGAGCAAATGGATTCGTATTCCTGATTAATCAACAATTCGTTTCATGAGGATATGCAGCTCTTCCATTGCATCATGAAATTCCTTGTCATTGCCTTTTGCTTTATGCCAGGCAATGAAAGTAATTGTTTCAGATAACACATACCAAGCCATTCGCAACCGAAGGCTTTCTGTCAGCTCTATGCCGTACATGCTCAGCCAGCTCTCCCAAGCTGGCTTTTCGACGTAGTGGTACAGCAAAGGCCCGAGGTCCATCGCCGGATCAGCGATCATGGCGCCGTCCCAGTCAATTAAATACAGCTGGTTGTCTTCAGACAATAGCCAGTTATTATGATTGACATCACAATGGCAAACGACTTTCTCACCGAAATGCACTTCATGCAGGTGTTCTTCCAAATACTTGATCCCTTCTTGAATCAGCGGCGAAGATTGCTGCACAGCAAATACAGCCTGCTTCAGCTGAGACAAAAGAGCCCCCGGGTTCAGCGGTTCTTTTCCAAGTCTCTTCAGCATGTCCAGCAAGGCTTTTGATGTGTGTATTTTACGAAGCAATTCAGCAACGGGCCGTCCGCTCATGTCTTTAGGCTTCAGCTCTCTGCCGGTCATCCAGTGCTGGGCCGTAATGACGTCCCCATTTTCCATCCGTTTTGTCCAAACCAGCTTCGGAACAATGCCTTCGGCGGATAAAACAGCTAAAAAAGGTGAGCTATTACGTTTTAAAAAAAGCTGCTGCCCGTTATGTTTCGCATAATATGCATCTCCTGTAGCTCCTCCGGCGGGGAAGATCTCCCAATCGCTACCTAGTAATTGTCCCAACCAGTTCATATCAATGTTCAACCCATCATTTCTTAAAATATTTTAGAATTAAGGCTAATCGTTTCTAGTCTATCCAGCGAATGCCTTTTTCGTACGAATCGTATAAAAATAAAAAAGACAGCTATTGAGAGTCTCATATGCTAATCAATAGCCGTCCTTTAAATTTTAGCGCTATAGCACAAACTTCGTCAAGCAAAACTCTTAAGATCTGATGCTAAATATAAGATAACCGTTCCGATGCCGTTTACTGCAACCGTTTTCTTGATTTCTGCCGGGTCTTCCTGAAATCCTGATGGATCACATAAAAGCCGATAAGGTATGTCGTTTGGCAGCCTCCACTCGACGGAGTCTGGACTCGCGTGATGGATAACAATGATATCTTTCCATTCGTCAACCTCGTCAAGATCATAAAGCCTGTATGCGATAAGGTGTTCTTTTAGCGTCAAGCATTCAAGATGGCGCTGGATGTCTGCAGCGGACCTAAGACGGAATGCAGGATGCGCTTTTCTCAGCGAGATCAGCCTGCGGATATAGTGAACATCTTCTTTGAACGTTTCACGGCGATCCCAGTCGAGCTGGTTGATGCTGTCACTGGATTGATAGCTGTTTTCCACTCCCTGCTTCGTCCGGAAAAATTCCTGGCCGCTGTGAATAAACGGCACCCCTTGGGCAAGCAAAATAATCGCGGCTGCAAGCCTTTGCCTGCTTCGCTTTCGGCTGTCATTTTCTTGAGGAAGCGCGAAGCTCATTTTATCCCAAAAGGTGTGATTGTCGTGTGATTCGACATAATTGATGGACTGGCTTGGTTCCGGAACAATCGGTGCTAATGCCTTCCATCCGGAAGACCCGGCAATTCCATGCATCACAGCTTGTGCTGATTCACTGCTGCCGAGCGCAAACCCTGCTGCCATAAGGTGAAAGGTGTTCCCTTTTACAGCGTCACGAAACATATCATTAAAAAAACCGATGCCCGGCATTCTTGGCGCGTTCGCCAAAGTAGCTTTCTGTTCATGCGGCAGCGGTGTAGACAGATCCCACCCTTCTCCAAAAAGCAGGATTCCGGGCTTTGCCTTAGTTGCTTTCTCTTTCATATAAAGCACGGTGTCAATATCTAAAATCCCGAGGAGATCAAAGCGGAAGCCGTCGGCATTGTATTCTTCAAGCCAATAGACCACGCAATCCGCAATGAATTTTCTTGCCATCCTTCTTTCTGATGCAATATCATTGCCAACGCCGGTGCCGTTTGACGGCATCCCACATTCGTCGTGCCGGAAAAAATAACCTGGCACTGTCTTTTCAAAGGGGGAATTCTCCCTCTTATACACATGGTTAAAAACAACATCCAGAATGACTCGCAGACCGTGCTGATGCAGGGTATTGATCATTTGTTTCAGCTCTGTTTTTCTCGTTTGAGGATCATGAGGGTTTGAGGCATAGCTTCCCTCAGGGGCAAAGAAATGAAGCGGGTTATATCCCCAATTGTATGCATCAAGCGGCTTCTCTTCATCAACTCCGGCAAAATCATTCACCGGCAGAAGCTCCACATGTGTAACACCGAGCTCTTTTATATACGCCAGTCCAGAAGAACTGCCATTTGCGGTTTGTGTATCAGTTTCCGTTAATGCTAAGTATTTTCCCTTGTTTATCATGCCGCTGTTTTCATGGATGGAGAAGTCACGAAGATGCGTCTCATAGATGACGGCATCCACAGGGTGTGAGAATGGTTTAAGAGGAGCAGTCCATTTCATTTGATCCGGGCGCAAGACGACGCCCTTCTCTCCATTTACAGTCACAGCCTTGGCATACGGGTCAACGGTTTCCATCCATTCTGAATTGTTGCAGATGCAAAACAAATACTCATATCCGTGAAGGTCACCTGTGACCGTAACGGCATAGACGCCTTTTTCCAACCGAGTCATTTGGAATGTGCGCCCGCTTTTATTGGGGTGTGAAAGCTTGACAGCAGCTGAGGTTGCAGCAGGCGCCCATACTTTAAATACGGTATGATCCGCGGTATAAACGGTGCCCAGCTCTCCGTCATAATAAAATTCGTCATCAAACGCTGCCGTCCGGATGACCGCGCCAATTTGGAGATCCGTTTTGTGGCCGCTGGATGCTCTGACGCAATGGATTTTTCCAAATGTCACAGGATGGTCGGATACGCAGACGTACTTGTATTTTGCTTCAAGGGAGTATTCCTCCCTGACAGCCAGAGGAAAATCTGTTATTTCTGTCTCAAGCCGAAACGGCGGTGTCATGATTTCCTTTTGTTCAGCAGGAATCAGAACAGTAATGATATTCATGTCATCGACATACGCTTCGAAGCTGCGGCGGATGCTGACCATCGGAAGCTCTCTCCTCCAAACACGTTTATGTTTTGATTCTTAGGGGTGAAGGACTAGATGCCAGACGAAACGGGGTAGTGCCCATGATTTCTCCGTCAGCATGGAACGGGATTTTGTCCTTCGTGTAAAATGTAATGTCCTTCGCTTTAAACATCGTAACGCCATCCATCTTTGTATGTTTTCCAAATGCCATGAGACATAAAAGCCAATATTTTTTCAAAAACGGCTGGTTTTCAACGATTACGATATCAAATGTCTTCTCGCGCGGATTTGCTAGGGGCGCAGCCTTCATGCCTCCCCCGTAAAACGGATGGTTGGATACAGCGGCAAACCAGACATCATGAAATTCGCGCGTCTCGTCTTCCGTCGTACAAGCTAACGTAAACGGCTTAAAGGTTGCCGAAGCGTGCAAATGAGAAAGCGGATACACAAGAAATCGAAGGCGGAGAAAAAGAAAAACCCGTCTCAACGGAAATTCCATCGCCTTTTTATTGACATATGCGTCAAACCCGATCCCGATATGATTCATAAAATAAAGAATCTGTGATTTATCCTGAAGAAAATTGACGCTCCCTAAATGAAAGGTTCTTGTTAACGGGCGCTTTACCTTCTTGATTTCCTGTATCAGATCGATTTTTTTAATAGAGAATCCTCGCGAAAAATCATTATACGCGCCCGCCGGCACAAAGCTCAGCTCAATATCGTCAACATCTTTCAGCCCGTTGACAACTTCATGCATGGTTCCGTCTCCGCCAATGACAATCAGGCGCTTCAGCTTATATTCCTGTATCGTTGAAATCTGTCTGGCGAGCACCTCCGCGTGTCCCGGATGTTCAGTTAAAAATGAACGGTGCTCAACCTTTCGTTTGATCAATTCTTTTTGAATGGACTTCCAAACACGCAGGCCGTTTCGATGTCCTGCTGTCGGATTAATAATAAAAAACCAATGGCTCATCTTTCTCACCTGCTTATGTTATGAGAAAACCGCTCAAATCGTTCTCTTTTACTCCAGCCACTCCTGTCTGCGATAGGAGTCAGACATGCAGTAAGACAATAGAGCCTTTGCAGCCTTTACCTGATGATGTTTGATCGGAGCAGTGTTTTTCTTCTGCCGCTCAATCCATTCTTCCGCGCTCCGCTTATCCGCTATTTCTAAGCCGTATGGCGGCTCCGGGTAATCGATGTACGACGTTCTGCTCAGAAGCAATTTTCGAACCGGAATCTCAGCCTGTTTTTCCTTTACGATCTTTGACACAACCGAGTCCGTACGAAACAGGCTAAGCCCTGGATTTAACACTGATGCAGTCTGAGAGGCTGTTTTCTTGTCCCAAAAACGATTTTTAGACCCTATGTAGACACTGTCTTCCTCAGCCTCTAAAAAAGAAACGCAATAAATTTCCAGAGGAGAAATAATCACAATGCTTAATTCAACCGCCGCCTGCTGAATTTTCAGCACAGGCTTATACATAATAAAATAAGAATCAGGCAGCTGCTGGGTCAGATAACGCAAAATGCGGTCCTGCTTCACTTGGTTTGAGAGTTGAGATATTTCTGAAAGAGTAGAGCTTGCCCATTTGAGCTGAAAATCATATAAATGCCTTTTATAAAAAGAAGCAAGCGCCACCCTGCTCTTCGGGAGCCTTACATGAATATCTTCTTCGTCCTCAAACCATTGGTGTCTCTCTTCTTGTATATCGGCTTTTATCTCTTCTTTTCTTCTTTTCAATGAAAATTTTTTTCGTTTCTGCACCGGTTCCGGTTCTTCAGCACTGGCTTGCCTTTCTTCATGCTGGCGCTCCGCTGCTTCTACTAGTGAAAGCCAGCGCTCTTTTTTCAAACGTACAAACTGGTTGATATAATGGTACGGATCAAGCTCATATCTCGATATATAATCATGAATTTTGATGATTTGTGCCATGTTTGTTTCTCCACTCCGCAATGAATTAAGATAATTGAAATTTGAATATTTCCTCGTATTTTGTTGATTGGTTCAAGTGTATTTGAAAGAGCGAAAATCGTTCAGCCATCATCGAAACCTCGCCGCTTTCAAACGGAACATGAGCTGGAAATCCATCTTCGCCTGTCCATTTTCTTGCCAGCGTCATATGAGGATGATACGGTCTTTTTTCCACTTGAAAGCCGGCCTGAAGTACAGCCTGCTTCGTATGTTCCCGCAGTCTATCAAGCGTTTTGTTTTTCTTTGGCTCCAGATGTAAAACGCGCGGCCTTTTGCGGTCGCCGAATACATCTATCTTGCCAAACTCAATTGAAAATGGATCGATTTCTGAAGCAATCTCGGCTAGCGAACCTTCAAGCTTCTTTATTTGTGTCTCATCCGCCGCTCCGAGAAAAATTAACGTGATATGATAGTCAAGCGGGTGCACCCATTTTTGAAACGTCAATATCGGTTCGTTTTTCGCAGCCTGGTAGATCGGATTTGCAATTCCCTCAGGTATGGGAACGCCGATGAAATAATGAGGCCGTATATCTGGCATCCGTCTGACACTCCCTTCTTTGACAGCTATTATTTTATCAATAAAGAGGCTGTGCGGATAGAGGAATAGTGTATGAAAACACTCTCGCACAAACGTTTATTATGTTAGGATATTATATGACACTTGTTTTATTCAGAAAGGAATGACAATGTTGAAAATCGTTGCAAACACAGCTGATCTGATAGGAGATACACCGCTAGTGAGATTGAATCGGCTTCAGCCGGAAAATGCGGCACAAGTCTATTTAAAGCTTGAATTTTTCAATCCGAGCGGCAGTGTGAAAGACAGAGCCGCATATCAAATGATCATAGAAGCTGAACAAAACGGTTTACTCAAGCCGGGATCAGTTATTATAGAGCCGACAAGCGGAAATACCGGCATCGGGCTCGCCATGAATGCGGCAGCACGCGGATATAAAGCAATTTTAGTGATGCCTGATACAATGACGAAGGAACGGATCAACCTGCTTAAAGCTTACGGCGCAGAGGTTGTATTAACTCCCGGAGAGGAAAGAATGCCGGGCAGCATCAAAAAAGCGAAGGAGCTTGCCGAACAAATTCCGAACAGCTATATTCCAATGCAGTTCGATAACACTGCCAATCCTGATGCGCACCGGAAAACAACAGCGCCTGAAATCGCCCGGGCAATAGAGGAAATCGGAAAACCGCTCGGCGCTTTTGTAGCCTCCTCTGGAACGGGCGGAACCATTACCGGAACAGGTGAGGCGCTCAAAGAGCTTTTTCCGGATATCACGGTCCATGTTGTTGAGCCAGCGGGTTCGCCTGTATTATCCGGCGGAAAACCTGGCGCTCATAAACTTGTAGGAACGAGCCCAGGCTTTATACCGCCGATTTTAAATGAAGACGTTTATGATGAAATTATCAAAATCTCTGATGAAGACGCGTATACGACGACAAGACGGCTTGCTGCTGAAGAAGGAATTCTTGTCGGTCCTTCATCAGGCGCTGCCTGCTTCGCGGCAATCGAAACAGCGAAACGCCTCTCTCCTGACAAAGTTGTGGTCTGCATGACAGCTGATACAGGAGAACGGTACTTATCAACTGATTTATGGTCATTTATTTAAAAAAAGGACTGGCTTCAGCAGAAGCCGGTCCTTTTATTTTGCAAGCTCGTAAATGGCCTGAGCATATAACGCTGTCGATCTCAGCAGGTCATCAATTTCGATATATTCATCCTTTTGGTGTGCGCTGTCAGGGCGTCCGGGGAACAGCGGGCCAAACGCGACACCGGCTTTTAAGGATCTCGCATAAGTCCCCCCGCCGATTGAGATTAAGTCAGCTTTTTTACCCAGCTGGCCTTCATAAACCTTTTGCAGGGTTTTGACTAACGGATGATCTGCGGACACGTGATGCGGCTTGCTGTCTTTGAATTCTCCCAGCTCAAATTCAGATGCGCTTTCGAATGTATCGCGGATCACTTTGCTTTCTGCTGTCACAGGATAGCGGATATTGATCCCGAGCTCGCCTCCTTGCCCTTCTTTATAGCGCAGTGTTCCGACATTTAATGTCAGCTCTCCGCTGATTTCATCCTCACAGTCAATGTCCAGTTTTTTTCCTCTTGTATCACCTGAGAACTTATCTGTCACAACTTGCACAAACCGCTTTCCTGCATCGTCAAGCTCAGTCTGCTGGAGAAATTCGCACAATAAAATGCCGGCATTGATCCCATTGTTCGGTTCCATCGCATGGCAGGAAAGACCGTACATACGCAAAATGAGCTGTCCGTTCTCTATTGCAGCTTCCCCTTTTTGGTCCGTCGTGCGGAGCATGTCTTTAAATGAAGACAGAATCTCTTCATTTTTCGGCCCTTCAATGACAGCTTCCGCAGCGTCGGGCACCATGTTTAAGCGAAGGCCTGATTGAAACGAGACAAGCACTGCCTTTGGTTCAGCTTGATTTGGGCGGTGCGGAATAAGTAAAGAAGCATCGATGATCCCTTTTTCCGCATTAATGATCGGAAAATCGGCGTCAGGCGCAAAGCCCATTGTTGGCATTTCTTCATGCTTGAAATAATGCTCTACGCATCTCCAATCACTTTCTTCATCTGTTCCGATAATCATTCTGACTCGCTTGGACAGGGGCAAATTCATGTCTTTCACGATTTTCAGCGCGTAGAATGCCGCCATTGTCGGGCCTTTGTCATCAATGGCGCCCCTTGCATAAATCCGTCCGTTGCGGATTTCAGCTGAAAATGGATCACTCGTCCACCCATCTCCCGGCGGCACGACGTCAACATGGCAAAGTACGCCGATAATGTCATCGCCCTCCCCCCATTCAATATGACCTGCGAAGCCGTCAAGATTTTTTGTTGTAAAGCCTTCTTTTTCTCCAAGCTCCAGCAATGAAGTCAGGCTGGCATTTACCCCTTCTCCAAACGGTTTACCGGGTCCGGCGGTTGTTTCGTCCATGACACTGTTGATTCTCAAAAATTCCTGTGTATCACGAATTAAATCCTCTTTTTTTCTGATCACTTCAACTTCCCAGTTCATAATGATCCCCTTTCCGCAAGAAATGACTTGCAAAAACCAAATAAAACGAATAATATTAATGGTGTTTTGTTAAAACGTTCGTAATTGGAGGATACTATGTTTCATCTAAAAGAGCAGCAAACATCCATAAAGCAAGAAATCATAGCAGGGCTGACGACCTTTTTCACAATGGTCTATATCGTCGTGGTCAATCCGGTCATTCTGGCTAACGCCGGGGTTCCTTTCGACCAGGTTTTCACCGCAACGATTATTGCCTCCATTGTCGGAACGCTGTGGATGGCCCTGGCAGCAAATTATCCGATTGCTATTGCGCCCGGCATGGGCTTGAACGCTTATTTAGCCTTTCATGTCGTAAGCGCAAGCGATGGCGGCATCACGTACGCAACAGCTTTCAGCGCAGTATTTACAGCAGGGGTTCTCTTCATTATTCTATCGTTAACGCCTTTAAGAAAACAACTTATAGAAGCGATTCCAAACAATTTAAAATACGGGATCACAACAGGGATCGGGCTGTTTATTGCTTTTATCGGTTTGCGTCAAGCGGGAATTGTGGCAGCTGATGAGTCAAACCTGGTCACTCTCGGCAATCTGCATTCACCTGGTGTTATCTTAACGCTGGTTGGCCTTTTGATCAGTGTGGTCCTGATGGTGCTGAATGTAAGCGGCGCTTTATTTATCGGAATGGCAGCTACCGCTTTGATCGCCTTTTTCACCGGTCAGCTCCATTTTTCAAAGGGATTTATGTCGCTTCCTCATTTGCCGGAAGGATTGATGATCTCAAATCCATTTACCGCTTTTGGCGATGTCATTCATCACGGCCTGTACGCTGTCGTCTTTTCTTTTCTATTAGTCACAATATTTGATACGACAGGCACGATGATCGGAGTTGCCGAGCAAGCCGGGCTGATGAAGAACAACAAGCTGCCGAACGTGCGAAAAGCGCTGCTTGCTGATTCAACCGCGACGACAGTAGGAGCTGTTTTCGGCACAAGTCCGACGACTGCATTTATCGAGTCTTCCGCCGGTGTCGCAGCCGGGGGAAGAACGGGGCTTACGGCTTTGACTGTCGCGGTGATGTTTGCGGCTTCAATGTTTTTCAGTCCGCTTGTCAGCGCCTTGTCCGGTATAGCCGCCATCACCTCGCCTGCTTTGATTATCGTCGGCAGCCTGATGATGGGTTCAGTTTCCAATATGAATTGGAAAGAGATGGACGAGGCATTTCCTGCGTTTCTCGTCATTCTAGCCATGCCTTTGACCTCGAGCATTTCTACAGGAATCGCGCTTGGCTTTATTTCGTACCCAATAGTAAAAGCAGCGCGGGGAAAATGGAGAGAGATTCATCCACTCGTCATCGTTTTCGCCATTCTGTTTTTCATCCAGCTGTTTATTTTATAAGGATAGACCAAAAAACCCAAACGTCGCCGTTTGGGTTTTTTATGTAAACAATAAAGAGACAGCGGCCGCTAAAAAACAACAGGCGGCAAACGTATAGTGCAGGATGTTGATACAGCTTTTTCTGGCCCGATAATATTCATCACTTTCCTTATCGGTGCCAATTAAAAAAGGGGCATCCATGACCTTGTCAAAAATAAGCGTCAGGATATAACGGCAAACCCCTGTGTATACCAGCAGCGCAATCACCTTCAGCCAAATTGGGGAAACAAATATGAGAACAGTGAAAGCTGACAGTAGCATGTACATCTGCCTTGCATACTCGCCATTCCTCAGCATAACTTTAAAAAACAACTCCTTATAGCCTGTGCAGATCGTTCGTCTTTTAAATATCCTTTTTGAATTTCGGTATAATAATGGTTTTCTTCTCATCCTGTCTTTTACTTTTGGCATTCCCGCCTCCTGACTCATCATCATCACAAGTCCTGCAAGGGCAAGCCTGCTTTTTTTCTCTTCAGTCACCTCAGCTTCAAAAGCCGTGAACGAGGCTGTCTTTTTCAAACTGCGGGCGACTGAAAAAAGCAAATATAAAATGCCAAAAAGCGCAAGCAAGTGCCACTCAGTAAAAACAATCAGGATAGCAGAACCAGCAAAAAGAATAGCTCTGACAAGGGTATCGCCAATCCATCTCGAAATGGAGCGCGGCTTTCTGATCCTGTCTTGCTTTAAGGATAAAAAGAATATATGAAGGCCAAACAAATAACACAATAGAGCAGTGCTTTCTGCGAATGTGATGAGAACAGAATGACTGATCAAGGGAAGGACAATGAAAAAGAGAAGCAGCCATTTAGCCAGCGTGGCCAGAAAAGAATACAAAAGCGCATACCGTTTGAGCTGATAGATGATTTCCTTCTTTTGCAGCAAAAACACTTTGTCCGCTTCCATTAAAAATGTACGAATCGAACCTGTAAACATGATCAGCACACACACAGCATACAGCCATCTCCATTCCGCCACTTCAGACCACTCATAAAGAAGGCCTCTTCCGTTCATCAAATCAATATACTGATAGATGACAAAAGCAATCGCCGGCAAAACGATATAGAGAGCGACTGTCCAGTCAATGACCGCATGCAACACTTTAAACTGATACTTATAATAGTCAAACAGCCTTCGAAAAAAGAGCGTACGCCCGTTCATAGCCGATCACCTTGAACTGCCTTATAAAAACAGTCAAGCAATGACTGCCCCTCTAATCCGGTCTTGTCCTGAACATCTTTTAACGTGCCTTGGAGAAATAATGAACCTTTCTCAATCATATAAAACCGGTCACAGATTTTTTCCGCGGTATCGAGTACATGCGTGCACATCAGAATTCCGGCTCCACGTTCTTTTTCAGCCTTAAGCATGTCCACAAAGCGTTTCGTCGATATCGGATCAAGGCCGATAAACGGTTCATCAATCACATACATATCCGGCTTAGAGAGAAAGGCCTGGATAAGCATTAGTTTTTGCTGCATGCCTTTTGAAAAGGTGACAGGCAGCTCATGTTTAACCTGATCAAGCGAAAACGTCTGCAGCAGGCTTTGGGCCCGATGCGCAAATTCACTCTCTTCAATGCCGTGAAGTGTGCTGATCAGATCCAAATGCTCCCACAGCGTCAGTTCTTCGTAGAAGGACGGATGCTCCGGAATATATGCAAATGAACAGTCGTTCCAGGCAATATGCCCTTTAAAATCTTCTGAAAGGCCGAGTATCGCCTTGATTGCGGTGCTTTTTCCGGCGCCGTTAGCTCCGATCAGTCCAACCAGTTCCCCTTTTCTTACTTCCAGAAAAACATCGGTGAGCATTTTTTTTCGGCTTGTATACCCGGCCTGTTCTATTGAAGCTTCAAGTAAATTTGTCAAAACTCACTCACCTCCAAAATTTACTACGAAACAGAATAAAAAAAGTTTCTTTAACCATAATAATATTGAGCCGAAATACATAGTAATCCAACAAGGATGGCTGCCCAACGCGAAATTGGAAAAAATTAATAGGAGTTATCCCTAGATTCATCACTGCAATATCGTGTATAATGAGGGCGAATTATTTTAACAATTACAGATGTCTGCCTTTGTTGCTATTTCGTACGCAGTTGATAGTCGTGAGTTGTGGTTAGTCAAGTCCATCCGATCTTATGATAGGGAGTGGTTTTTTGAAACCTTCAACAAACCGTATGCTAACTCGAATCAAATCAGTTTACATGTTTATCCAAGAAAAAGGTCTTGTGACAACACAGGAACTGGTTGACGAATTCGGCATTACACCTAGAACGATTCAAAGAGACTTAAATGTGTTGGCATATAATGATCTTGTTCATAGTCCAAGCCGTGGCAAGTGGGAGACAACGAGAAAGAAAGTAAAGATTACCTCATAAATTGAAAAATTACATAGGGCCGCCTGAGAGCGGTCCGATAGATAACAGGGCGAAGAAACCTACTGAGCCTTGTTTTTGTGTGCTTATAAATAAAACCCCGCATTCGGTATGCGGGGTTTTTGTCATGCTTGCGGCTCATTGAGCAAATGAAGCTCTTCCTCTGTCAGCTCACGGTATTCTCCGGGTGCCAGGGCCGGATCTAGGGAAACGCGTCCCATCGAAAGCCGCTTCAGATAAACCACTTCATTGCCGACTGCCTTTGCCATTTGCTTGACCTGATGGTATTTTCCTTCTGTAATTGTCAGATATATAACGGTATTGCCACTGTCGTTTGTTTTGATTTCCGCTTTTGCCGGCTTTGTTTTATAGCCGCCCTCTATGTAGACACCCGTTTCCAAATCGGAAATGTCTTCCCGAGAAATCTGTGATTTTAAATGGACTTCATACGTTTTTGGAACATGCTTTTTAGGAGAAAGGAGCCGATGTGCGAGCTGACCGTCATTTGTGAGCAGCAAAAAGCCCTCTGTATCTTTATCAAGCCTGCCGGCTGGAAATGGCTCAAATCTCATCTCCTCCGGCGTCAGCAGATCGACTACTGTTTGCTGCCGGCTGTCCTCAGTCGCCGACAGCACGCCCTGCGGTTTATTCATCATAAGATAAATGAACTCTCGATAATCAACCGGTTCCCCGTATACGGTCACCTCCTGCGTATCAGGATCAACGTGCGCCTTTACATCTTTGGCAGGTTTGCCGTCGATCATAACAGCTCCAGCCTTCACAACGGCTTTGACTTCTTTTCTGGAACCATACCCGCTGTTGGCAAGCAGCTTATCAAGTCTCATTCCCAATCTCTCCTTTATAAAAGAAAGCCCGCAGCATGCGAGCCCTCAGTTTCATCATATCTAGTTCATCAGCCTGCATGTCTGCCTTTCCTTAAGAAACCTGGCAAACGGCGGCCTAAAATTTTCTGCAAAAATCCTAATCGGTAGCCGCAATACAGGTAGACAGCTCCGCCAACAGCGGCCGCGATCACCACAACAATCGCAGCTTGCAGCTGGCCATCCTGATAGGAAATAAAGAAGCCTAATACCCACTGCACGATTTTCACGGCAATACCCATAATGGCTGATAAGACCAGCATCAAAACAGTTCGTTTAACAAGTATCTTATACGAATAGCCTGCATGGCGCTTAATCATGATAAACCCATATAAAAGGGAAGCGATATATCCAAGCGCCGTCGCTAAAATCGCTCCGTCAGCCTGCATCAGCTTGATCAGCGGAACATTCAGCACAAGCTTGATCACGACACCGATCACAAGGCTGACAACCGCAAATTTTTGCTTATTGATGCCCTGCAGAATAGCTGCGTTGACTGTAAACAAAGAGAACAGAATTGCGACTGGCGAATACCAAAGCAAAATGTTTGCCCCCAGTTCAGGATGAAGGCTCTCTGACCCGTAAAAGAACGTATACGTCGGTCCTGACAATAGAGAGATCCCGACAACAGCCGGAATAATTAAAAACAGGATCGTCTGCATCGTTTGATTAATCTGCTGATTTAACAGCTTATAGTTTCCGCTTGTAAACGATTCAGTAATCGTTGGAATTAATGTCAGTCCAAAAGCAGTTGCTAGGGAAACCGGGATCATCACGAGCTTCTGAACATACAGGGTTAGAATCGCAAGCATGTCCTGGCTGATGGCTTGATGACCGGCTTCAATCATCGCTTTGTTAAACGTATTTGTATCAATATAGTTATACAAAGGGATGGCTAGTCCGACAAAAACGTACGGAGCAGCATAGCTGAACAGCTCGAAAAACATTTTCTTGTAGCTTAGGTTTGCTGTCGGACCCGTATTCGGCATCATCGCCAGCAGGCTGCCCTTCCGTTTGTTCCAATAAATATAAAGCACGACCAGCCCTCCGAAGGCACCGATCAGCGCTGCGAAGGTTGCATAGCCCACAGCGATGACAAGGCCGCCGTTGAAAACCTTCAAAATCAAGAATGTCGCACTCAATAGAAAGATGATGCGGACAATCTGTTCAACGACTTGGGAAACAGCTGTCGGACCCATCATTTGGTGCCCTTGAAAGAATCCGCGGACAAGGCTCATAATCGGTACGACCAAAAGCGCTAAGCTGACCATGCGGATGACATAAACAACATGATCAATTGTCAGGCCGTTATTATCCTTGCCTCCCAGCGATATTTCCGCAAACATCGGAGCCGATAGATACAGAATGAAAAAGGCTATCATCCCTGTGACGAGCATAACCGACATGCCCGCCTTGAGCATTTTCCTGCTTGTCTCATAATCCCCTTTTGAATTATATTTGGAAACAAATTTAGAAACAGCGGCCGGAAAGCCCATCGTAGCAATATTCAAAAATAAAGTGTATTGGTTGTATCCGTATTGAAATAATGCACCGCCTGTCGCCCCGACCATAATGCTGAAGGGAATTAAATAGACCATCCCCAGAATCCGCGATATATATGTACCGAGCGTTAATACAAACGTGCCTCTTAACAGTTTGCTTGACATGTTTCTTCATCACCATTTTCTACGAAGATTCAACTTTTCTATTTTACCACAACTGGGCATTTAGACGGTAATAAATACAAAAGCAATCCTGTGAACATTCATGTCCGCGGCAAAAGACGTTTAAGGAGCGGCTTTCTTTCGCTATAATAGTACTGCGGACGGGGTGTCCGCACACGAAATGAAAAGAAAGTTGATGATAAAGATGAAACAATATGACGTAATCGTAATCGGCGGAGGCCCTTCAGGCTTGATGGCTGCGATTGCAGCAGGAGAACAGGGCGCTGGCGTGTTGCTGATAGATAAAGGAAATAAATTAGGACGGAAACTCGCGATTTCCGGGGGCGGCCGCTGTAATGTGACGAACCGCCTTCCTGTGGAAGAAATTATCAAGCACATTCCCGGCAACGGGCGTTTTTTATACAGCGCGTTTTCTGAATTTAATAATGAGGACATTATCAAGTTTTTTGAAAACCTCGGCATTCAATTGAAGGAAGAGGATCACGGCCGGATGTTTCCTGTGACCGACAAAGCCCAAAGTGTCGTTGACGCGCTGTTAAACAGGCTAAAGCAGCTCCGCGTAACAATCAGAACGAACGAGAAAATTAAATCTGTTTTATATGAAGATGGACAGGCAGCAGGGATTGTGACGAATAATGGCGAAATGATCCATAGCCAGGCAGTCATTATTGCTGTAGGCGGTAAAAGCGTGCCTCATACCGGAAGCACGGGAGACGGCTATGAATGGGCTGAAGCCGCGGGCCATACCATAACAGAGCTGTTTCCGACAGAGGTTCCCGTCACTTCTGGCGAACCGTTCATTAAGCAAAAAACACTTCAAGGCTTATCACTAAGAGATGTAGCCGTCAGTGTGTTAAATAAAAAAGGCAAACCGATTATCACACATAAAATGGACATGCTGTTTACCCATTTCGGCCTCTCAGGACCTGCCATTCTCAGATGCAGCCAATTTGTCGTAAAAGAGCTGAAAAAACAGCCTCAAGTGCCGATCAGAATCGACTTGTATCCGGATATCAATGAAGAAACGCTTTTCCAAAAGATGTATAAAGAACTGAAGGAAGCACCGAAAAAAAACATTAAAAACGTGCTGAAGCCTTGGATGCAGGAGCGCTATCTCCTATTCCTGCTCGAAAAAAACGGCATCTCTCCGAACGTATCGTTTTCTGAGCTGCCGAAGGATCCTTTCAGACAATTTGTAAGGGACTGCAAGCAGTTTACTGTCCTCGCAAATGGCACACTGTCGCTTGATAAGGCATTTGTCACGGGAGGCGGGGTATCTGTAAAAGAAATTGACCCGAAAAAAATGGCTTCTAAAAAAATGGAGGGGCTTTATTTTTGCGGTGAAATTCTGGATATCCATGGCTACACAGGCGGATACAATATTACCTCCGCCCTTGTCACAGGCAGGCTTGCAGGGCTAAATGCCGGGCAATACGCCCGTTCTTAATCATTACTCTTTAAATCTCTTGCCGCCAAACTCACATTTGAACATTCCCCGCATTCATGTTAGGGTGAGACTTGTTTTGTTTCACCTGATTGCGGGGTAATTTTAAGAGAGGAATGAGCTGCCATCGTACGACCATACTAAGCCTGCGAGCAAGATATAGGCGTACACAAAAAATTAGAGGGTGAGAAATGTTGAAACATATATCTAGTGTATTTTGGATTGTGATTGCAATCACAGCTGCAGCTGTATTATGGGGTGTTATTTCTCCTGACAGCCTGCAAAATGTGTCTCAATCGGCACAAGCATTTATTACCGATTCATTTGGTTGGTATTATCTTTTAGTTGTCTCTTTGTTTGTCGGGTTTTGTCTCTTTTTGATTTTCAGCCCGATCGGAAAAATCAAACTCGGAAAGCCTGATGAAAAACCGGAATTCGGGTTATTATCATGGTTTGCCATGCTGTTCAGCGCAGGCATGGGAATCGGCTTAGTATTCTACGGTGCGGCTGAACCGATCAGCCATTACGCAATTAGCTCTCCATCAGGTGAAACAGAAACCCCCCAAGCCTTCAGAGATGCACTCCGCTATACGTTTTTCCACTGGGGTTTGCACGCTTGGGCCATTTATGCCATTGTGGCATTATGCATTGCCTATTTCCAATTCCGCAAAGGCGCACCCGGGTTAATCAGCAGCACACTGTCACCGATTCTCGGGGATAAAGTAAACGGACCGATCGGAAAGGCCATTGACTGTATTGCAGTTTTCGCCACTGTTGTCGGGGTGTCAACAAGTCTTGGTCTTGGCGCAACCCAAATTAACGGCGGTTTGAATTACCTGTTCGGCATTCCGAATGCGTTTATCGTCCAATTGGTTTTAATCATTATTGTGACAGTGCTCTTTTTACTTTCTGCGTGGAGCGGACTCGGAAAAGGAATTAAGTATTTAAGCAACACAAACATGGTATTGGCCGGATTGTTAATGTTGTTTATGCTCGTTGTCGGTCCTACAGTGCTGATAATGAACTCATTTACAGATTCTATCGGACAATACATTCAAAATATCGTTCAAATGAGCTTCAGACTGACACCGAACGATCCTGAAAAACGCGAATGGATTAATAGCTGGACGATTTTCTATTGGGCATGGTGGATTTCCTGGTCTCCATTTGTCGGCATTTTCATCGCCCGTGTATCCAGAGGCCGGACGATCCGCGAATTTTTAATCGGCGTCTTGGTGACACCTTGTATTTTGACATTTCTATGGTTCTCCATTTTCGGCGTATCAGCCATGGATCTCCAGCAAAAAGGCGCGTTCAATGTAGCAAAGCTGTCCACTGAAACGATGCTGTTCGGAACACTTGATCACTATCCGCTGACAATGGTGACATCGATCCTTGCATTGATTCTAATCGCAGTATTTTTTATCACGTCTGCTGATTCAGCTACATTCGTGCTGGGCATGCAGACATCGTACGGTTCTTTAAATCCGGCGAATTCTGTGAAACTCAGCTGGGGTATCATTCAGTCCGCCATGGCGGCTGTGCTCCTATATTCCGGAGGGCTTGCCGCTTTGCAGAACACAGCGATTCTGGCAGCGCTGCCGTTTTCTATCGTTATCCTGCTGATGATTGCCTCTCTCTATCAATCGCTCTCAAAAGAAAGAAGAGAGATCAAAAAAGCGGAGAAACTCGATAAACCGAGAAGTCCAAGAGTGAAAAAAGCATATTAACCAAAAAGATCTTTCCGCGCCTGCGGAAAGATCTTTTTATTTGCGATATAAAATAAGGGCGGAAAAACAGTAAAGCTGCTCGCCGTCTGGGTCGCACGCCGCCGAAACCGTATATTTGATATCAATCAGCTGCTCCTCCGATATCCCTTTTAAAAATGAATTGATTTCCGTTTGTAAGTCTTTTTCATGCTCTTCATCAAATACCGCTACCTTCAGCATTTTATCCGCTCTCCTTTCTCTATCAATCTATTCCGTTTGGAACAGCGTTATGATAGAGAAATGATGATTATCTCGTTTCCGGATAAAAAGCTTTCCGTATATGGGATTTCCTCTGTGGCTCGCCGCCGTGCTGCTCCACTTTCAGCAGCACGGCATAAACAATGCGCATATGACAGTAGCTGATAAGGCTGACGCTAAAAAAAGGGACAATGCCCGGCAGGTACGCAAGCAAGAAAAAGAGAGCAACAGTCAGCGCAAGCATAGCAAGCGTATATTGCAAATACGCCACACTGAGCAAGAGCGAAAATTTCACATACAGACGTTTTTTCCAGTCAAAATGGACAAGCAGCGGAAACACATAAAAAAGCATGGATACGAACAAAAAGCCAAATATCATAATGGCGAAGCGCAGGATGTGCAGAAGGAAATGACTTGGATAGATGAAGGCCAAATCAATATAAATGATCACTCCGATGAGCGCCAGTACAGCGCCGAGCAGATTTGAACGAAAAAATTCACCCTTATATTCCTGCCAAAACGTTTTGAGCACCGGAACGTTGTCCTGCCCCTGGATCCACTTCCGCATGACAGCGAATAAAGCCGCGGTCGCGGGCATGATGCCAAACACGCCGAGACCGAGTAACGTAAAAAACAGCCACAGCAAGTTTGTATACGCAAATCTCATAATCCATTCGCAAAAACGCAGCATCCGTCCCAGTGAGCCATCATGTTCCATGGCGCCCCCTCCTTTTTTGCATTATACATTCTGCATCTGAAAAAGCTCTTTCATGCCGATCGGCTTCTTTTCGGCAACCGAGCGCCACATTCCCTCACCAACCGCGATGGAGTAGGCTCCAGCTTCAGCCCCGGCTAAAATATCATAGCGGCGCAGCGGGTCTTTTCCTAAAAAAAGATCCTCAAGCAAAAGCGGATCACCTCCGCCATGCCCCCCTTCATTTTTGACCACTTGTATCGTCTGCTTTGATTCAAAAAGCGGGTAGTAATCGATTGTCTGCTCAGGAAAAGCAAACGGAATTCTGGAAGGTTCGTGAAATTCATTTGATTCAATACGCCCTTTTGTGCCGTTGATCGTCAACCGGTAGCCTTCATACGGGGCCGAAAAAATAATCGAGTAGCTTAACAGTGCGCCGCCATCATATTTGACTGCCGCCACGTACGTATCCTCGATGTCAATTTCCTCGTCAAAAATACACGCGTCAGGCCTGTATGCAGTATATAAGCTGGACTGGTCTCCTGCTTCGAGATGATCATCCTTTATAGAAGCTTTAGAGGAACGGGGATGCCACCTTGAATAGTAGTGGCATTTTTCTTTGACCCGGCACGTTTCGCAAAAACGCCCGTCTTCTTCCGGCAAGGGGTTCCACTCACTGTCCGGCCCATAGTAATTCAAGGCGCCATAAGCAAATACCTCTTCCGGATTTTGCCCGAGCCACCAATTGACGAGATCAAAGTGATGTGTTGATTTATGGACAGAAAGGCCCCCGGAAAACTGTCTCGACCTGTTCCAGCGTTTAAAATAGCTGGCGCCATGATACGTATCAATATACCAATTTAAATCAACGGAGGTGACCCTGCCTATTTTTCCGTCCAGAATCATTTCTTTTATTTTCCGATGAAACGGGCTGTAGCGATAGTTAAACGCGACGGTGACTTTTCCTTCGCTTTTGGCCTCCGCTTCAAGCACCCGATTCGCATCCTCCACTGTTGTCACCATTGGTTTTTCAGTAATCACATCTGTATTCCACTGAAGACTTTTTACAATATATGTGACATGCGTATCGTCCCTGCCTGCCACAATGACGATATCAGGCTTTGACACGCGCATCATCTCGTCAAAAGCATCTTCGCTAAACTCGGGCACGTGGGCCAGCTCGGGAAATTTCTTCTTGCAAACGGCAAAACGTTTCGGATCGGCATCCAGCAATCCCGTAATCTCATAATGAGTTGAAAACCGCTCCAACAGCGGTTTGATAAACATACTGAATGCTCTGCTGCTCAATCCGCAAAAGACGATGTTCTTCAATATCCTCACCTCTATCGGGCTTCAGTTAGTTGAGAAATCAGCTGCAGCGCTTCCTCTGTTTTTTCAGCATACACAGGGATAAACGCCGCCATATCGCGATTCAATTGAAAAGAATAGCCGTTCAGCTGTTTTTTCCCTTTTTCGATCTGAACGGCATAGATCGTTTTTTCTCCTGTTTTATTATTAACAGTTGTATAAGGAGATGTTTTTTCAGGAGGCAATCCGTTTAACGGCTGAAAATTTTCCGGATCATCGTAAGCTTGAAACATGTCTTCAGGCACGATGAAAACATCTCCCTCATGGGCGGTAATTTCAGTCAGCAGTTTTTCCTGAAAAGCTGGAAAGATATCGACCTTCCCGGCATTCTGCTCGGCGGCCTTTTTTATTTTTTCCTGTACGCCAGCCTGCATATCAGAAAAGAGAATGACATGCATTCCGTCCGGCCTGCTTGAGCATGATGCCAAAAAGAGGACTGAGACAATCACACACAAAGCCGTACGTATCTTTTTTGTCATTTCCCCGCTGACCTAAAAAGAGGCTCCAGCTCTGTCATAGCTAAAATAAACGCGCCGGCTCCGTGCAGGTCGTTTGTGCTTCTTTCGCGGCTGACATAATAGTCATAGAAACCGGCTGACGTTCCGACACATATGTCTTTGACGAGAAACGCGCCGTCTTCTGATGTTTCGGTTTTATGCTGAATCAAGCCTTGATACGCTTTTAGCAGTGTTGTTTCGTAAGCTCTGTCTAAATAGCCTTTATTGATTCCCTTCGCAAGTGCGTACATGTACAGGCAGGATCCTGAGCTTTCCAGCCAGTTATCGGACCTGTCTCCCTTATCAACGATCTGATACCATAACCCCGTCTCCTTGTCTTGATAGCGGCAGATGCTTTCCATCATGTCCTGCAGCGTGTTTTTCCACACATGACGGTTTGGATGCTTCTTCGGCAGCTCTTCAATCATGTCAGCAAGAGACATGACGTACCAGCCTATGGAACGTGCCCAAAATTCCGGTGAACAGCCTGTCTCTTCATGGGCCCAAGGCATTTTTTCCGCTTCATCCCAGGCGTGATAAAAAAGTCCGGTTTTTGCATCCTTCGTATGCTTTCTCATCAATGACTCCTGCAGCACGACCTGATCAAACAGCTCCGGCTCCTGCTTCAGATTGGCATATTTCAGTGCGAACGGCCCCCCCATGTATAAGCCGTCAAGCCACATTTGGTAAGGATAACCGTCTTTGTGCCAAAAACCGCCCTCAGACGTCCGGTTCAGTGTTCCATATAAGCCGCGCAACCTTTTTGCCGCTTTGACATACCGTTCATCCTTCGTCTGCTCGTATAATGGAAAAAGAATGAGACCCGCTTGAATGGCGTCCAGTTCATCTCTTCTAAATAATAGATTGCCATAATCATCGATTAAGAGATCTGCATAAGCCTTCGCATACTCAAAATACCGCTTTTCCCCCGTTGCTTCCCACAGCCGCAATACACCGCATAAGAATACACCCTGATGGTAGTGCCAGCGGTTTGCAGGAGGCAGCTCCTCGACTGTGTACGTGTTCATAATGGTTTTTGCCAATGCCTCCGCGTACGTAAGAGGCGATTTTACAGCGATTGATTGATCCATTGAACCCATCCCTTTCTTAATAAATTCCTTCCTCGCCAAATTTCTTCGCCAAACGATTCGCAAGCATGACCAAAATCAGCCCGACCGCCGCTTTAAATACGCCGACTGCTGTACTGTAGCTGAATTGGCCCTGTTTCAGCCCTGCAGTATAAACATACGTATCAAAAATTTCCGCCACTTCCCTGTTAGTCGCATTTAACAGCAAATACACATGCTCGAAGCCAAGCTCCAGCGTGTCTCCGATTTTCAAAATCAGCAAAACGACGATAACGCTTTTAATGGCGGGCAGCGTAATATGCCACATTTGCCGCAGCCGTCCCGCTCCGTCCATTTTCGCCGCTTCATACAGCTGGGGGTCAACCGCTGTAATGGCCGCCAGATAAATGATCGTCGACCAGCCTGCTTCCCTCCAGATAACCTGCAGAATATACAGGGGCCGGAACCATTCTTCGTTCAGCAGAAAATTGATTTTTTCACCGCCAAAAAACACAATCAGTTCATTAATCAAGCCTCCGTCTACCGTTAAAAGCACAAACGAAAGCGATACAACAATGACCCAAGACATAAAATGCGGGATATAAATCAGCGTCTGAACAAATTTTTTAAAGAGAGCAATCCGCACTTCGTTCAATAGAAGCGCCAGCAGTATCGGCACCGGGAAAAATATGGCCAGGTTCAAAGCAAATAACACGAGCGTGTTTTTTAACAAGAGAAAAAATGTAGGCTCAGTAAACAGCCTGATAAAATGCTTCAGCCCCACCCACTCACTGCCCAAAATGCCGAGGAACGGCTGATAATCCTGAAACGCAATCACAATTCCCCACATCGGGACATACTTAAAAAGCAAAAAATAAATACACCCCGGCAAAATCATCAAGTACAAATATTTTTGTTGAATCAGCTTGATTAGTAAGCGCTTTCTTTTTTCTTTTTTAAAAATGACTGTATCAACAGCCGGCGCTTGCGCTTCTGCTGTTTTCATTTTTTCCCAGCCTCCTTTCACGGGTTCTTGCATTCACTGTAGCGCAGCAGGCAAAAGTCCGTCTACAATCATATGATCACATCCTGTTTTATCCCTTTATAATCAAGGGTTCAGCCGGTCCACCTGAAAAAAAGACACCGATATTAGAAAATGATTATTGACAATATCTATCAATCTTTGGATTAATTGTATTAAGGTGAAGTGGATGTTATGAAATGGGGGGTTTTATGAAAAGAAGCCAATACAAGTTTTACTACAAACTGATCACGTTTTTCTGCCTGCTCAGCACCATTCCGGTTATTTTGGTCGGATTGTTTTCGTACGAGCACTCTCAGAAAACGGCTATATCCAACGTTTCAGAGGAAAAATTCGACACACTCCAGCAGACCCAGCAAAGCATCGAGCATATATTGAAAACCGTCGATCACTCTTTAACCCACTATGTGAGTTCGCCGCCTCTCCTTCGCACATTGTCCGAGCCTTTGCACTCAGACCAATTTCAAATCTATAACCAAGTGAACCAAGAGCTCAATTATCTGCAAAGCTTTGATACCGATCTGTCCAACATGACGTTAGTCAGTTATACGAAAAAATGGTACATGAACAATTCTGGTTTGTACCGTTTGAATACAGATACTCTTCATGAAGCAGCCTCAGCATACACGAAACACAAAGCGAGCCGTTCCTATTGGACGCTTGAGGAAAACAATCATTTGATTTCAACCAAAGAAGGCACATCAGAAAACTGCCGCTACAATATCAATTTAATTAAGCAGCTTCCTTTGAACAGCACAAATACAAAGGGATTGGCCGCCGCAAGCATCCCGAGCTGCTCGCTTGTCAAAAATATGCCCGGCTATTCAAACGCCAACAACCTGTTTATCATCGATGAAAAAGGCCGCATCATCCTTCATAACAATATGTCTGACGTTGGTGAAACTCTTCATAACGACGGCTTTGTCCAAAAAGTGCTGGCGCAAACCGCCAATAGCGGACAGTTTGAAACAGTTATTGACCGGATTCATTATAAAGTCACCTATCAAAAATCTGACTATAATACATGGACTTATTTTTCTCTCGTTTCCCTGCCTGAGCTAAAAAAAGAAGCCAAATCAATCGGCTGGATCACTTTTGCAGTATGCCTTATTTTGTTAACGCTTTCATTATTGTTCTCTTGGCTGGGCTCCCGCCATTTTTACAAGCCGATCAGGGTGCTTTACGAATCATTCGCAAGACATGGAGCCATACAAGAGAAACAACAGCCTCCTCAAAATGAATTTGAGTTAATTGAACAGAGCTTTAAGCAGCTGAAGGACAGAAATGACGACCTTGAAGAAACGATGAAGCAGCAGGCCACTCATCTGCAGCAATATTTTATGGTCAGGCTTATGCTTGGAAAACTGACGGATGAGGAGGTTGATAACCGTTTTGAAAGCCTCGGCTTAAAGCAAAATTGGCGGCACCTTGCCTTGCTTGTGCTCCAAATTGACACACTGAATCATACGCCTTATGAGAAAAAAGATATGGATTTGCTTTTGTTTGCCGTCAACAGCCTGATTGAGCGCAACATCCCGACGGACAAACATCTTGCCCCCGCCGTAGTTGACAAACAGCAGGCGACGATTTTGATCAATCAAAGCGGGACAAAGGAAGAATTCATGGCTGAGCTGAATGAGACTGCAAAGATGATTCAGGAAAAAGCGGAAGCTGAGCTGCAGCTGTCTGTCAGCATCGGCATCAGCCAGCCGTTTGATGTGCTGACAAAAGCGAAAACAGCCTATGCGGAAGGCTCAGAAGCGTTGAAATACCGGCTTAAAGCGGAAAACAAGTCGATCATCTTTTACGAAGACCTTGACCAGAAAAAAACCTTCAAAACCCATTTTCCAAAGCAGCTTCAGCATGAGCTGTTCGATGCCGTCAAAGCAGGAGACAAGGAGAAAGCGGATAAATGCCTGCACGCGATTTTGCAAGCCATTTTCACCCAGAACACCAACCCGTATCAATTTCAAATCGCCATCGCCCGTTTTTTGAACCATGTGATTGAGCTGATGCATGTGCTCGGGATCGAATTGTTTGAGCTTGAAGAAAACAAAATGCTGTATGACCAAATTTTTGAGCTGAAAACGTTCGAGGATACCGAAAACTGGCTAAAGAATGAGTTTATTGATCCGATGACAGACAAAGTGAACGCCCGCGCGGATGCCCAGTACAAAAATATTTCCGACAACATCATTCATATCATCCATCATGAGTTTGAATCCGAATTGACACTGGACGAAATCGCGCGCAGGCTGCATTACAACCCAAATTATTTAAGCAGCATTTTCAAAAAAGAAATGGGTATTTCATTCAGCGAGTATGTCTCAAGCTACCGACACCATATGGCGAAAAGCTGGCTTGCCGAAACCGACATGGCGGTCAAGGACATTGCCGAAAAGCTGAAATATAAAAACTCGCAAAATTTCATCAGATCATTTAAAAAGCTGGAAGGGATTACACCGGGAAACTACCGCCAGCAAAAAAGAAGCATGTAAAAAACCCAAAACCGCTTGCGCGTTTTGGGTTTTTCCAATGTTATTTTGCTTGTTTAAACGCTTCTTCGTATTCCTGAATAATTTGTTTTCCTCCGCTTGACTCCCATTTTTCCACTTCTTTATCGAACTGGCTTTCTGTGATGTCTCCAATCATATATTTGTAGGTCGCGTCATCAATGATTTTCTTCAGTTCATCACCCCGTTCCGACTCCGATGCGGAATACAGGCTTTCAGCCGGGTTTGAGACGATAATCTTTTCATTGTCCTCGGTCAGCTCCTCGTACGCCGTCCGAAGCGGATCTCCAGTGTTTTTTAAGTAGGCTTTATCAATGGCAATTAAAGCGGACAGCGGCTGAATATCAGTCTGCCAGTCTTTTACCTGGCTTTCTTTGCGTGTAAACGTTTTGTCCTCACCTTTGTTGTAATGAACGCCGTCAATGCCATAAGTCATAAGGCTATAGACATCTTCTTCGGCAATTCGGTCAAAAAACGCCAAGATCCGTTTAAGCTCAGCTTCCGTTTTCACACTCGTTTTCGGGAAAGCAAACACGCCGTTATGGCCTCCTGATGCCCATACCCGCTCTTTCCCATCTGGGCCTTTTATGCGGTTGATGATCTCGAGCTTCATCGATTTATCAGAGGCATGGTCGCGCAGATTGACCGCATCTACCATATTGCCAATATAAATTCCGGCTTTTCCTTGAGAAAACAGCTCCTGCTGCTGGGTTTTGCTTGTGACGGGAAAATCCTTATTCATATACCCGTTATCACGCAGCTTTTTCATATAGTTCATCGTGTCTTTGTATTCCTGTGTCATGAAATCAGGCGTGAATTTGCCGCCCGATTCTTTCCAATCTGTCGGCATGCCTTCATACGAGCCAATCGTTTTAAACGCGCCGTAAATCAAGTCATTACGGTCTGTCAGCCCGATCGTATCATCTTTCCCATCCTTATCCGGGTCGTCCTCCGTAAATGCTTTGGCCACTTCATAAAGCTCATCCAACGTTTTCGGGGTTTTCAAATTTAAATTGTCCAGCCAGTCCTTCCGAATGACGATCCCCTGTCTGGAAAGCGGGCGCTCTCTGTATATCCCGTAGAGCTTGCCGTCAATTGTCACATTTTTATTAATGAGTTTGTTCATTTTGTTTAAGTTGGGATAATCCTTGATATAATCGCCGATTTCCCAAAACATTCCTGACCGGAAGGCATTCATGACTGACGAATTTTTAATATCCTGGATGGTCACGATTTGCGGAAGATTGCCCGCTGCAAGCGCTGCATTCAGCCTGTCTTCTTTCACCGCGTCTGGAACCCAGGTGATGTCGAGTTCTGTATTTGTCAGCTTTTCAATTTCTTTAATCGCCCTGTCTTTCGGCGGCTGCTGGTGATACAAAATCGCCATCCAAGACAGCTTTACCTTTGAATCCGGGCCAGCTTTGCCTTCAGCCGAAGACTGATCAGCCCCTTTACAGCCCGCCAGCACTCCGCCGAGTGCCAGTACAAGCACAATCAAAAGCACCCTCCATTTGTTTCCCATCGTACCCCTCCGTTTCATATTTCTTTATCCTTTGACAGATCCCAGCAAAGCTCCTTTTGCAAAATGCTTTTGTATAAACGGATAGACAAGCAGAACCGGGATGGTCGCCACCACTATGACCGCCATTTTAATGGTTTGCTCAGGCGGCGGGCTGCCCGACCCCATTTCAGACATATCCCCCTGCATACCGCTTGATACAATGACGATTTGGCGCAGAAGCACCTGAATCGGCCATTTTGCTGAATCATTTAAGTACAAGATCGCTGTCATATACGTGTTCCAATACGTGACCGCATAAAATAGTGAAATCGTTGCGATCGCAGGAAGAGACAGCGGCAGCACAATTTTAAAGAATATGCCCAGGTCATTGCACCCGTCAATTTTCGCGGACTCTTCCAAGCTTGACGGGATATTTTGAAAGAAGTTTTTCAGAATGATCAGGTTAAAGGCATTAATGGCAGTCGGCAAAATAAGCGCCCAGTAAGAATCGAGCAATCCAAGCGATTTGACCACAAGGAAAGTCGGAATCATGCCGCCGCTAAACAGCATCGTAAATACGACGAGAAACATGAGCGGCTGCCGGCCGATTAAATCACGGCGGGATAACCCGTAAGCCATCAGTGACGAAAGAAACATGCTGACCGCAGTGCCTATCACTGTCACAAACACAGAAACAAGCAAACTCTTATAAATAATATCTGTTGAAAAAATGTAGCGATAAGCATCTAGCGAAAAAGTGGTCGGTATTAAAATAAATGTTTTCGACACGACTTCTTCTACTGTGGCGAAGGATGCTGCGATGACATGAATGAACGGAAGTACGCATATTAAAGCGAACATCAGCAAGAAACCATAAATCAACATATCAAACAGACGGTTTTTCAGTGAATGTGCGATAGCTTCCACCTCTCTTTGTAAGCGTTATCATATTTTTGAAAACCGAGCTCAGCATGTGACGATATCGTGTCTAAAATGTAGCAAATCTGTGATTGCCATGTCTATAATCATTTGAACAGTGTCCCCGGCCGGGCGGGGGCTGCCGCGAATTGAGACCGATAACAAAAGAAAAAGAGCATAATCTTAGAAAATGATTATGCTCCGTTCTCCTCCTCGTTCAGAAGTTCAGCCGTATTGGTTTGTGGCGAAAACCCAAGTTCATTCACGGCAGATTCAATGGACCATGGCCGGCCCGGATTATCAGAGACGGCGTAATAAGTGCCGTACCGGATATTGGTCTCAATAGCGGCTTTGAAAATCGACAGCAGATCGGGGTGAGAAAGCAGTGTCTTTTTCGTCCGTTCTTTTTCATGCAGCGTATCCATTTCATCTGTGACGACTGTTCCGATTCGCAGGTTGATTACTGATAGCTTATTTTCCAAATAAAACAAATGGCCGATCTGTTCAGAGGTCAGCTTTAATACACCGTACAAGTTTTTTGACAGCGGATAATCGCTTGTTGTGATTTCCCGTCCTAAGAGCGAGCGCCCGTCTTTTTCGTAGACATCTGTGACATGATTGCTGCTGGCGAACACGAGCTTTTGAATGCCGAGCTCCGCTGCCGCACGGCACAAATAATAGCTTGCCCTATAGAAAATATCCGTCATTTTTTCAAACTCAGCGATGTCCATAATATCGTATTTAATTTTAACAGCGAGTAAATTCAAGATGGCATCCGTATCTTTTGGAATCTTCTTCAACAGCTCCTCATAATTTGCCGCGTCAGCCTGAATGGAAGAGGCTTTGCCATCGAAATGATCTTTATCAAGCACTGTCACTTCATAGTCTGAAATAAGCCCTTCAGCAAGCAGTCTCCCAATCACACCATTTCCGCCGGCGATCAGCACTTTTTTCACTATGTTCACTCCCCTTTTTTATAGATTGCCCATTTTCGGCGGGGCTGACACTTTTTTGGCACTCTTATTCTTAGGCTTATTCAAAAGTCACCGGCAGCTCCTCAAGCGCCCGAAATCCAAAAAGCGGCCGATATCGCCATTCAAAATCCGCGAGCTTAAGGCTGGGCATTCGCTGCAGAAGGGTGTTAATCGCAATTTGCGCTTCTAATCGTGCCAGCGAGGACCCTAAGCAAACATGATGGCCATGCCCGAATGAAAGGTGCGGATTAGGACTTCTCGTAATATCGAAGACATCGGGGTTCGTGAATATGCTTGGATCTCGATTAGCCGCCCCTAACAAAAGATAGACTTGTTCTCCTTGACGGATCGTCACCCCGCTGATGTCAATATCCTCTGACGCAACTCTGGCTGTCATTTGCGTGGGGCTTTCATAGCGTAAACATTCCTCGACTGCGGTACCAATAAGATCTGGATTTTCTCTCAGTTTCAAAAGCTGTTCTGGATGCTCAAGCAGACAAAGGACTGAATTGCTGATGAGATTGACCGTTGTCTCATGTCCGGCGATCGCCAGCAATATGCACGTAGATGCCGCCTCCTCTTCCGTCAGCTTATCCTTTTCTTCCCCCTTCAAGAGCATGCTGATCATATCCTGTTGAGGGTGCCGTTTTCGCTCTTGAATCAGCTCTTTGAAATATGCCATAGCCTGTACAGCCATATGATTGCCCTCTGTTAATGCCTTTCTTGACCGGGTAAAATCAATCGTTTGAATGAGACTCGCAGCCCACTCCTTTAATTGCTCCCTATCTTCCTCGGGTACACCTATAATGTTAGCTATGACAAAGCTTGCTAAAGGAAAAGCAAAGTCCGAAATAACCTCCATCTTTTTTTCACCTTGCACTTGATCAAGCAAATGATGGACAGTTTCAATGATATACGGCTGATAACTCTCTGTCGCTCTCGGCGTAAACGCTCCGCTGGCAAGCGTCCGCAATCGTCTATGATCAGGCTGGTTCTGAAACAGCATCATTTGATTTTGCACATGTGAAAGGTCCTGATATTTGGTTGAGCTCTCAGGCAGCGGGGTGCGGACTTTGAATCTCGCATCTTTCAAAATAGCAGCGGTTTCTTCATATCCTGTGACATACCAGCCCGGGTATTTTAAGAAACTTCCTTTATAGATAGGATGAACAGCACGCAATGTGTCGTAAAAAGAATATGGGTTTTTCAAAAACTCAGAAGATGCAGTTGACGATGCAATTGTCACGTGATTTTCTCCTTTCTATTCAAAAATAAAAGCAATCGACATCATACCGATTGCTTTTATTGATTCTTTCAGCTTTTCGCACTTAAACTGGCCTTCATTTCTTCGACTGATTCAACTTCAAAGCCTAAATCACTCAGCATTTTATGATCCTCCGTCTCCTCTTGCCCGGCAGTTGTTAAGTAGTCTCCGACAAAAATGGAGTTTGCGGCGTAAAGCCCTAATGGCTGCAACGAGCGGAGATTGACCTCTCTTCCCCCGGAAATGCGAATTTCTTTTGATGGATTGATAAAACGGAACAGCGCCAGCACTTTTAAACAATACAGCGGGTTTAATTCGTTGACGCCTTCTAACGGCGTGCCATCAATTGCATGCAAAAAATTCACAGGAATGGAATCCGCGTCAAGAGCCTTCAAGCTTTTGGCGATGTCAATGACATCCTGTTTCGTCTCCTTCATCCCGATAATGGCGCCTGAACACGGAGACAGCCCCGATTCTTTTGCGATTTCAACCGTACTGACTCTGTCATCGTATGTATGTGAGGTCGTGATGTTTGAATGGTTTCTCTGTGACGTATTCAAATTATGATTATAGCGGTCTACTCCGGCATCTTTGAGCCGCTTCGCCTGCTCTGGCTTCAACAGTCCAAGACATGCACAAATCTTCAGTCCATACGTCTCTTTAATTTCCTGAACCGCATCTACGACCTGATCCACTTCTCTGTTAGACGGCCCTCTGCCGCTTGCCACGATACAATATGTGCCGATATTCAGATCGTGCGCCCGCTTCGCGCCTTCAAGCAGCGTTTCCTTATTCACCATCCGGTAAGACTCAATCGGCGCTTTCGAAATCGCAGACTGTGAACAATAGCCGCAGTTTTCCGGGCAGAGCCCGGATTTCGCATTCATAATCATATTGAGCTTTACTTTTTTTCCATAAAAGTGTTTTCTGATATGAAAAGCTCCATGCATTAATAGCAAAATATCTTCATCAGGACAATGTAATATTGAAAGCGCCTCTTCGTCAGTCACTTCTGCTCCAGCCAGCACCCGGTCTGCGAGTTCCATCCATTGATTCATTCTCATACCCCCACTTGATTCATCAGTAATGATAGATTGATATGGTCTTTTACCATATGTAGAACCGTTTCTTTCGTAACGTTGGCAAGCTTTGGCGTAACCCCTAAAATCGGAACACCGCATAAGCGCTCAATCATCTCAGGATTGGTTTTTTCATCTTCATCAGGAGAGTCACTGATTCCATTGATGATAATTCCGGCAATTGGAAGCCCCATGCTTTCTGCATATTTGACAGTTAAAAAGGTATGATTAATGGTTCCAAGGTGAGGACGTGCCACAATAATCATGGGAAGCTGCAACGCTTTTATGACATGACTGACCAAATAGTCCTCTCCCAATGGCACAGAAATACCGCCCGCACCTTCTACGATGAAGCATTCATGTTTTTCTCTAATCCGTCCCCAATGGCTTAAAACCTCTTCCATGGTGACAGTCTTTCCCTCAAGTTTCCCTGCAACGTATGGTGCAAGCGGCGCTTTGAAGGCAAAAGGCGTAATGTCTTCATGAGAAAGACTGGTCTGCGACATGTCTTTCAGCAAACTTGTATCACTATCTGGATGATGACGCGATATCCCGCTTAAAAATGGTTTATACACACCGACATCTCTATTATGTTCTTTCAATAAGGCAGCAAGACCGCTGGATATAACCGTTTTCCCCACTTCTGTATCAGTTCCCGTCACAAAAAAACCCCTCAAATGATATGCAGCTCCTTTCCGATTGAATGAAATGTTTTCAGCAAATCATCAATATCACCCATACTGTGGTCAGACGTGATTGTAATTCGAATACGGCTTTCACCCGGCGCAACGGTCGGCGGCCGAATGGCAGGAGCATAAATTCCCTTGCCCTGCAGTTTTTCAGCAAATATGACCGTTTTATGGGCATCGCCAATGACTACAGGAATAATCGGTGTGTGATCTCCTTTCACCACATAACCCATATTCTTCAAACTGGTTCTGATCATGCTGATATAAGAAAATAAAAGCTGTCGTTTTTCCCTGCTGGCTTCAATGATGTTGAAAGCCTCATAAGCAGCCGCACAGCTGGCTGGCGGAATAGCGGTTTGAAAGATAAATGTTCTGGCATGATTCAGCAAAAAGTCGATGAAGACCGCTGATCCTGCCGCAAAACCTCCTTCCGTACCAACAGCTTTACTTAAGGTGCCGATCACAATGTCAGGATAAATACCAAAGTATTCACTCGTTCCTCTACCCGAATCACCCAAAACTCCTGTTGCGTGGGCATCATCAACGACCACGAAGGCATGATAGCGTTTCGCAAGTGAGATGATCTGATCAAGAGGGGCGATTGTGCCATCCATGCTGAATACCCCGTCTGTTACAATAAAACGGCGCTGATAACGCTGTGTTTCATTCAGCTTGTTTTCAAGATCATTCATATCAATATGCCGATAAACAACTGTATCAGCCTTAGAAAGTCGGCAGCCGTCGATAATACTTGCATGATTGAGCTCGTCACTTAAAATGACATCTTCCTTTTCTGGTAAGGATGAAAGGACACCGACATTGGCCAAGTAACCGCTCGAAAACAGCAGGGCCGCTTCTGTCCGTTTAAAGCTGGCAATCTTCTTTTCTAGCTTTTCATGCCAGACCGAATTGCCTGTCGTTAAACGTGAACCGCTGCTTCCTGTCCCAAATTGCTGCAATGCTGTTTGGGCTGCATCGATCA
This sequence comes from Bacillus sp. SN32, assembly GCF_002837495.1. Taxonomy (NCBI): domain Bacteria; kingdom Bacillati; phylum Bacillota; class Bacilli; order Caryophanales; family Bacillaceae; genus Bacillus; species Bacillus sp. SN32. Next base: position 382,713 of record NZ_PJCT01000003.1, read on the forward strand.
AACGTCTATCACTTGCGAGCCCTAAATAATTGTTTGAGGACCAGACCGTTTGATTTTCGCCATCAATATTCCTCTCTGGAACCGGCGCTCCATCCATTGACCGCAGGTTACGATGTACGCCGGCTTCTTTCATTCTGTCTAACCGCTCGTTTAACCAGGAATCAATCTTCAAGGCTCGTAACCTCATGGATCGCTTGTTTCATAATGGCAACCATTTCCCCGAGCTCTTCAGCTGTGCTGGCAAGAGGAGGCAGAAATGCAATCACATCCCCAAGCGGCCTTGTCAGCATTCCTAACTCTCTCATTTTTAAGGAAACTTTGTATCCAATCCGCCGATCAGTCGGGTAAGGTTCTTTGGTTTCCTTTGACCGGACAAGCTCTGCACCGCACATAAAGCCAAGCTGCCGAATATCCCCAACATGAGGAAGAGCGTGCAGATCTTGAAGAAGAAAATGGAGCTTTTTACTTTTTTCCGCTACTTGTTCCACAATGTTTTCAGATTCAAATAATGCCAGATTTTCAAGCGCAACCGCACAGCCAAGCTGATTGCCTGTATAGGAATGGCCATGGAAAAAGGTTTTTAGGTTTTCATAATCATCATAGAATGCCTTATAGATGTCTTCAGTGGCAAACGTAACGGCAATTGGCAAATAGCCTCCTGTAATGCCTTTACCGGCAGCCATCAGATCAGGCTGGACATTCTCGTGCTCGCACGCAAACATTTTTCCTGTACGGCCAAAGCCTGTAGCGACTTCATCAACGATCATTAAGACATCGTATGTTGTACATAGCTCGCGCACGCCTGCCAAATATCCTTCCGGCATCACGATCATACCGGACGCGCCTTGTACCATTGATTCAATGGAAAGCGCGGCAATTTCCTCATGATGTTCCTCAAGCAGCTGTTCAAGCTCTCGGAGGCACTGATCACGGCACTCATCAGGATCACCGCTTTCAGAGCGATACACATAAGGAATCGGTGCCTTGTAACTCTCGAACATCAACGGGCCGTATACGTGGTGAAAAAGCTCAATTGAACCGACACTGACGGCGCCAATCGTATCACCGTGATACCCGTTTTTCATAGCGATAAATTTTTGTTTCTCGGGCTTCCCGATGTTCTTCCAATACTGAAACGCCATTTTTAGGGCTATTTCCATCGCTTCTGCACCGCTGTCTGAATAAAAGACCCGCGTGAGCTTTTTTGGGCTGATGTCGATTAATGTCTCGGCAAGCTGGGTTGCTGGAACGTTGGTCATGCCCAATAACGTGGAGTGCGCAATTTTTCCGAGCTGTTTTTTTATGGCGTTATCTAGTTCTTTTTTGCGGTGTCCGTGGACATTAAGCCAAACTGATGAAAAACCGTCATAGTATTCCTTGCCATTTATGTCTTGGACTTTGATTCCAGTCCCGCTTTCGATGATTAAGGGGTTTTCATCATAATCTTTCATTTGGGTAAATGGCAGCCAGAGGTGCTTTTTACTTTTTTCTATCAAATCATGAGTCATGGTCTTCCTCCCACTCTATTAAAATAGGCTGCTTCTCCAGATCATGTATGTACGTGTTTACATCATTGGATCCATCAATAAAAAAGACTCGGCAGCCCTCTTCAGTCCCGTATTCTTTCATTGCTGTAATACGCTGATAGCCCATTTTCTTACCCGCAACATAGCCTGTTATGTAATCCGGATCGTCCGACCAGCATAATTCTGCAATGGCTGCCGGGTGCCGGCTTACCTTTGAAGCGAGCGCAAGGGCCTCTTTTATTCTTGAATGAGCTGGCACGTGACTGTGAAGCGCCCATTTTTCAAAATTAGCGTCCGGCCAATCCATTCTGGAGACCCGCACCCCTTTTTCTTTTGTTTGATCCATTCGCTTGCCTGTATGAATATCAAACAACACCGCACCCCTGACATCTGACCATTCTGGGATTTGTTCATACGCTTTTTCAATCACGTCTCGTGAAACGCCTTCTTTTTCCAATAACAATCGGGCAAGCTTTTGTCCTTCTTCCGGGCAGCTCACTTCATTCGTATACACAGGCAATGGCTGAATGGTTTTTATCGATTCATGTACCTCTTCAAATTGAATTTGCATAAAATCAGGTTTTCCTCTTGAATGGGATAACCCTTTTTCTAATAAAGCATTGACTGTATGCTTCATCTCATGGAAAGGAATAAGCCGTTCTCCGCCGGATATATGCTTTCCGCCGTCTTCATGAGATCCATTCATTGAAGCCCTCATTCTGACACTATAAAAAGTTTCTTCTTGCATCATTTCTCGCCCTTTCACTGATAACTGAAGAACGTGTAGCGCTTCTCACCTAAATTGTTAACCAATTATATTTAAAGGTTAACAATTAGAATATATTATTCTCTCCTGTTTCTGTCAATAGAAGAAAGGATCGATTTATGGCAGTTGGTTAAAAGGAAACAAAAAGACCGTTTTCACACAAAACGGTCTTTTTCGATTTCTTTTTACAGTCACAGCCACTTTTGCAAAAACCGGACAGCTTCATGCCTCATAACTGCTGTTTCGAAATGTCCCGAAGCAGAACGGACCACTCGGTAGCAATCAGCAGCTCCCTGTCCAGCATAGACAGCTGTCAATTCTTTTTCGATTTTGTCCACGCCCTCAGCCGGCGTTAACCGATCGTGTACACCAACAAGACTAAGGTGCGGGCGCGGCGCGATCAGGCTTTGGATCTCCGATGCGGAAAAATGCTTTGCAAGCGATGGGACGTAATAATAAAAGCCGTGCCTGTCAAGATTCTGTGTTTTGATCAGCACGTGATGATCCACCTGGCTGCACAAATCCACACACACCTTAATCCGGTCATCGAGCGCCGCTGTCCACCACGCCATCAAACCTCCCATAGACATGCCGATGGTTCCGATCCTGTCAGGCTGAACATCAGAGCGTGACTGCATATAGTCTAACGCACTTAAACTGTCATAAATCATCATCCCCCACATCACTTTTCCGGTGAGAAGCATTTCTTTAAATATCTCGCTTTCCGCTTTTCCCCGCCGATCTCCAAATCCCCAATGATCAATCGCAAGAACGCCGTATCCGAGTGAAGTAAGCTCATCAGAAAAAGAAGGCGTTTTCAAATAATCCGCTCCCTCAATCAGCTCACTTTTTCCCCTATCATACTGGCCCCCATGCGAATGCTGAAACAATACGGCTGGGCACGGTCCTTCTGTTTTCTTCGGCTTCACAAAATAAGCGGGCACCTTTTCATGTCCATTTAAATCGAGCAGGAGCGTTTCAACGATATTTTCTTCTCTTTCTTCAATACGTAATGTCTCAACACTGATTAGCCTCCGATCAGGCAAATCACCAAGCAATCGAAACAGTTGCTTTCTTCTTTCGGCTCTCATCCCATCACCCTTCCTTATTCGCTTACTTCACATTTACGAGACAGATCTGGGTTCCCCTCTATTTTTCCAACATAAATCACATCATTTACTAAATATTTAGTAAATATAACGAAATATTCCGAAAACAATTATTGTAACCGCTTACTTTTATATGATAATATCAATTTATCAAAAACAGATGAGTTAATATTTACTAAATAGATGAGAGGGATACCCATGGTTCGTATTAAAGATATCGCCTTGAAAGCTAAAGTTTCCAGCGCAACTGTGTCCAGAATTTTAAATGAAGATGAGTCGCTTTCTGTTGCGGGCGAAACGAGACAAAGAGTCATAAACATCGCTGAAGAACTTGGTTATCAAACCGTTGCCAAACGCCGAAAAGCCCGCGGGCAAAAACAGCGGGCTCAGCCGCTGATCGGTGTGCTGAGCTGTCTGTCCCCTGATCAGGAAAGGCAGGACCCTTACTTTTCTTCCATTCGGAAAGGGATTGAAAAGGAATGCTTTGAACAGGAAATTTTCATTACAAATTCGATTCATCTCGGCTCCTTTCAGGAACATATCTTTCGGGAATTGGATGGTGTCATTGTCATCGGCCGTGTTCATGATGAAGCGGTTAAGCATATCAGCGGAAGGCTGGAGCATGCAGTATTTATCAATCATTCACCAGATCCGCAAGCATACGATTCGATTGGAATCGATTTTGAATCGGCTTCACGCCAGGCGATTGATCACCTTTTCAACTTAGGCTACAAACGGTTAGGCTACATTGGCGGACAAGAAAAAGAGCATACGCTGAAGGACGGCCAAAGCATTCGCAGAACGATTGAAGACAAACGCCTGACCGCTTTTTTGGAGTCAGCCGCCCCCCAGCCTGAGCATGTGCTGATCGGAGAGTACAGCATGCGTGAGGGCTATCGCCTGATGAAGAAAGCAATCGATCAAAGCCATCTGCCGGAAGCATTCTTTATCGCCAGCGATTCTATGGCGATCGGCGCATTAAAAGCGCTGCAGGAAGCCGGACTGCAAGTGCCGCGGGATACTGCAATCGTCAGCTTTAACGGCATTGAGGAAGCTGAATTTGCCAGCACGCCTTTAACAACGGTGAAGGTATACACAGAGGAAATGGGCCGGACAGGCGTAAAACTGCTGCTTGACCGTCTCAATGGACGAACGCTTCCTCACCATGTCACCCTGCCCACAACATTAATTGTAAGACAAAGCTGCGGATGTATAGCAAAGGAGGTGACATAAGCAAAGATTCATCACGATGATAAGGAGGAAAAGATGAAACACACTTTTGTTTTATTTCTCTCTTTTATTCTGCTTGTTCTGCCCGGGTGTTCAGCAGAGAAAAGCTCAGCAGATACCGCAAAAAAGACGTTAACCATTTATTCTACAATGTCAACCGACAGTGAAAGAGATACGTTCAGAAAACTAGCGGCAGCATTCGAAAAGGAACACAGTGACATTCATGTCAGCCTTCATTTCCCAGGCAATGACTATGAAAATATGATGCGTGTCAGAATGGCGGCCAATGATTTGCCAGATCTATTCGATACACATGGCTGGGGGAAAATCAGGTACGGAGAATATACAGCGGATCTCCGGGATATGAAATGGACTCAAGATCTTGATCCTAATTTAAACAGCATCCTCAAAAATAAAAGCGGAAAGGTGTATGCCTATCCAATCAATCAGGCAAAAGACGGTCTGGCGTATAATCGCAATATTTTAGACCGTTACGGCATTGCTCCGCCGGAAACCATGGATGACTTTATCAAAGCACTGAGAACGATTAAAGAAAAGAGCAAGGGAAGCATTGTTCCCTTCTGGTTTGCCGGCTATGACAAAAGCTCATTCGCTCAATATTACGACCAATTCGCTACACCTCTTCTCATCACAGACCCTGCCCATAATGAAAAAAAACAGCTCACCAATGGTACTTTCAAATGGAATAAATTTACTTACTTATCGAAAATCCTCAAACAAATGCAGAAAGAAAAATTGATTAACATCGACGCCGTCACGGCAAAAAAATCACAGCTCATTGAATTAATGGCCCAAAACAAAATCGCCTTTACAATGCAAGGCGGCACACTCGGCCAAGACGTTGCCCAGATCAACTCTAACGTCGAGGTCGGCATTATCCCGACACCTGCCATACATCCCGGTGATGACCCGATATGGATCGGCGGTGAACGCTACACGCTTGCAGCATGGAAAGATTCGCCTCAATTAAAAGAGGCAAAAGATTTTATCGCATTTATGGCCCGCCCGGCCAATGCCAAACAAATGGCTGAAGCCACATCGCTTCCTTCAGGGCTGACCAATGTGAAAGCTGATATTTTCTACGCAAACGATTATGAGCATTATCAAGATGTCAAAGTCGAGCCTTACTTCGACCGGTTATACTTGCCAAACGGAATGTGGGATGTCCTGGGCACGGTTGGGCAGGAGCTCGCGGCTGACATTTTGGCGCCTCAAGACATTTCGCAGAAGCTGGGAAGAGAATATAAACGACTCCGGGAGCAATCGGAAACACAGGGAGCTGAAAACAATGAGTGAGATCGCAAGGGACGTTCATGTGAAACAGGTTAAGCCAAAAAAGCAGTCCTCACTTTGGTGGATGTACATTCCTGCTTTGCTCTCCGTTCTGGTCTTTATGATTTATCCGTTTGTGAAAGGCACATTGATTACCTTTACAAACTGGAACGGCTTTTCACAAGTCTACCAATGGGTTGGATTCGCGCAATATGAAAGGCTGTTTTCTGATCCTGACACTTGGCATATCTTAAAAAACACTCTGCTTTACGGGCTTGGCAGCACTTTTTTTCAAAATGTGGTCGGGCTTCTATACGCTCTGCTCTTAAATCAAAGCATTAAAACGAAAGCGGTAACAAGAACAATTGTGTATTTGCCGGTGATGATCAGCCCGCTCATTATGGGCTACATTTGGTACTTTTTCTTCTCCTATGACGGAGGCGCGCTCAATGATTTGCTCGGGGTCTTCGGCATCAGCCCTATTAATGCGCTCGCCAGTCCATCACTCAATCCATGGATCATTGTCATGATTAACACCTATCAATATGTCGGGATCGCTATGGTTGTCTACTTAGCCGGTCTGCAAAGCATTCCGAAAGACTACTATGAAGCGGCGCAAATGGATGGCGCGAAACAAGGCCAGCAGTTTTTTACCATCACGCTGCCTCTGTTAATGCCCTCCATTACCATTAATATGGTCATCAACATTATCGGAGGCTTAAAGCTGTTTGACGTGATCATTGCACTCACCGCAGGCGGCCCCGGAAATGCGTCACAATCCATGTCCACGTTTATGTATGATTTGTATTTCAAACGGCAGGATGCCGGCTATGCCGCAACGCAAGGCATATTTATGGCATTTGTCATTTTGATCATCAGCTTTTGCGCGCTTGCGTACTTTAAAAGAAAGGAGACGGAAATGTCATGAGAGCCGCCCGTACAAAAAGCATGCGGATCATTACGCTTCTTGCAGCCATTGTGGCCTGTGCGCATTTTATTCCTTTTTATATCCTGCTGACCACTTCATTGAAAGCAAAAGGAGACTACAGTTCGAAATGGATATTTCCAGCCGACATCTCCTTTCATAATTTTTCAGAGGCGTGGGAGCGCGCTTCGCTAGGAAACTCTTTTATAAACACCATGATCATCACAGGTTTTTCTGCCTTGTTATTAATTATATTCGGCTCACTTGCCGCCTACCCGCTTGCCCGGCGGGAAACGAAACTGAATAAAACCGTTTTTGCCTTGCTGATTTCCATTATGATCATCCCTCCGTTAACGTCCATGGTTCCTTTGTACCGAATGGTCGTGGACGCCGGAATGGTCAATACACACGCAATCGCCATTTTCATCAATACAGCGGCTTACATGCCGTTAACCGTATTCTTATATTCAGGCTTTATCCGATCGACCATTCCAAAAGAGCTTGAAGAAGCCGCAAGAATTGACGGCGCAGGCATGCTGAAAATCTTTTTTACGATTGTGTTTCCTCTGCTGAAGCCGATCACTGCGACCATCTGTATTATTTCTTGTGTCTTTATTTGGAACGACTATCAATTTGCCATTTTCTTTTTACAAGATCAAAAGGTTCAGACATTAACAGTAGCCATGGCAGGTTTTTTCGGAGAAAACGCAAACAACCTTCATTTAGTTGCCGCAGCGGCACTTATGGCAATGCTGCCGATGGTTGTTCTGTTTTTGGCGCTGCAAAAATACTTTATTGCCGGCCTGTCTTCCGGAGCGGTAAAGGGTTAACATTAAAGGGGGAAGCAATATGAAAAAGATTACATTTATCGGTGCAGGGAGCACGATTTTCGCCAAAAATGTTTTGGGAGACTGCCTGTTAACAGAGGCACTGAATGGATTTGAGTTCGCTCTTTACGACATTGATCCCAAACGCCTGCAGGAATCCCAGCTCATGCTCGAAAATCTAAGAGACCGTTATAACCCAAGTGTGGCCATCAACAGCTATGATGACAGAAAACTCGCCTTGCAAAACGCAGGCTATGTCATCAATGCGATTCAGGTTGGAGGATACAAACCGAGCACAGTCATCGATTTCGAGATTCCTAAACGGTATGGGCTGCGCCAGACGATCGCCGATACAGTAGGCATCGGCGGGATATTCAGATCTCTCAGAACAATCCCGGTCTTATTTGATATCGCAAAAGATATGGAGGAAATGTGCCCTGACGCATGGTTCTTAAACTATACAAATCCAATGGCCACTCTTACAGGCGCCATGCTCCGCTATACCAATATCAAAACAATCGGGCTCTGCCACAGTGTTCAAGTGTGCACGAAGGATTTATTTAAAGCTCTCGGAATGGAGCATGACGGAATTGAGGAACGCATCGCAGGCATTAATCATATGGCTTGGCTTTTGGAAGTCAAAAAAGACGGCACAGATTTATATCCAGAAATCAAAAGGAGAGCGAAAGAAAAACAAAAAACAAAGCATCATGATATGGTGCGGTTTGAATTAATGGATAAGTTCGGCTATTATGTCACGGAATCGTCCGAACATAACGCAGAGTATCACCCATACTTTATTAAACGGAATTACCCTGAACTGATCAGCGAGCTGCAAATCCCGCTCGACGAATATCCGAGAAGGTGCGTCAAGCAAATTGAAAATTGGGAGAAAATGCGGGATGATATCGTCAATAATAAACACCTTACGCACGAACGCTCAAAGGAATATGGTTCAAGAATTATAGAAGCAATGGAAACAAACGAATCATTCACCTTCGGAGGAAACGTCTTGAATACAGGGCTGATCACCAACCTTCCTTCAAAAGCGGTTGTGGAAGTGACATGCGTCGCCGACAGAAAAAAAATTACACCGTGCTTCGCCGGAGAACTGCCTGAGCAGCTTGCCGCCTTAAACCGGACGAATATTAATACACAGCTGATGACAATCGAAGCGGCTGTCACACGGAAAAAAGAAGCGGTTTACCAAGCTGCAATGCTTGATCCGCATACAAGCGCGGAGCTTTCCATGAAGGACATCATCTCCATGTGCGACGATTTATTTGCAGCACACGGCGATTGGCTTCCGGAATACAAATAAAAACTAGGGGACCGCTCTCCCCTAGTTTTTTGGTTTTGTTTCGCCTTCCCAGGCCATCATGCCGCCTTCAACATTGACTGTTTTAAAGCCTTGCTCATCCAGGTACTTGCAGACGTTCATGCTGCGCATTCCTGAGCGGCAGATAAATACGTACTCTTTGTCTTTATCAAGGGTTTCCATTTTTTCAGGAATATCCCCCATGCGAATATGAACGGCTTGCGGGATCATGCCTTCCGCTACCTCTTCATCTTCTCTGACATCAATTAAATATAATTCTTCGTCCGCCTCAATTTTTTCTTTCAAAGCGGCTGTGCTGATTTCTTTTATTTCCAAAGAAAACACTCCTATTCACAGTGATCATGTTCAGTATATCAAAGTCAGCTGAACGATTGCTATTCTGAGACTGATGAAAAAAATCCCCTTTTGGCAAAGGGGATTTTTTCCAGGCTTAGTTTGCCACAATATTGACAAGCTTCCCAGGCACCGCGATGATTTTCCGAATCGTTTTGCCTTCAAGCTGCTCTTTGACCTTTTCATCTGCTTGAGCAAGCTGTTCCAGCTGTTCTTTTGTTGCATCGGCAGGAACCTGTAATTTCGCTTTTACTTTTCCGTTCAGCTGAACAACGATTTCAACTTCATCATCCACAAGTTTTGTTTCATCATATACAGGCCAAGCTTCGTAGGCAATTGTGCCAGAATGGCCAAGCTTCTCCCATAGCTCTTCCGCTAAGTGTGGCGCGACAGGAGAAAGAAGCTTCACGAAGCCTTCCATATATTCTTTCGGCAGTTCTGTTGCTTTATAAGCTTCATTAATAAAGACCATCAGCTGGGAAATACCCGTGTTGAAACGAAGGCCTTCATAATGGTCTGTGACTTTCATGACCGTTTCATGATAGACGCGCTCCAATGTTTCACCCGCGCCTTCAACGATTTTGCCATTAAGCTCACCGCTGTCTTCAATAAATAGGCGCCATACACGGTCAAGGAAACGGCGCGCACCGTCTAATCCTGATTCAGACCAGGCGATTGAAGCATCAAGAGGTCCCATGAACATTTCGTACAATCTCAGCGTATCAGCACCGTGAGAGGCCACGATTTCGTCAGGATTGACAACGTTCCCTTTAGATTTACTCATTTTTTCGTTGTTTTCGCCGAGAATCATTCCTTGGTTGTACAGCTTTTGGAACGGTTCTTTCGTCGGCACTACGCCGATATCATAAAGGAACTTATGCCAGAAGCGGGCATACAGAAGGTGAAGCACGGCATGTTCTGCACCGCCGATATACATATCGACCGGAAGCCATTTTTCCAATTTTTCTGGTGATGCCAGCTGATCCGGATTGTGCGGATCAATATAGCGCAAGAAATACCAGCAGCTTCCCGCCCATTGCGGCATTGTATTCGTTTCTCTTCTTCCTTTTTTCCCTGTCTCAGGGTCTGTGACTTCCACCCACTCTTTAATGTTCGCAAGCGGTGATTCGCCCGTTCCGCTCGGTTTGATTTCATCCGTTTTTGGCAAAATCAGCGGCAGCTCCTCTTCCGGGACAGCTGTTGACGTTCCGTCTTCCCAATGAATGACCGGAATCGGCTCGCCCCAATAACGCTGGCGGCTGAAGAGCCAGTCACGAAGACGGTATGTCACTTTCTTCTCACCGTTTTTCGTTTCTTCCAGCCAAGCGATCACTTTTTCAATCGCTTCCTGTTTGTGAAGGCCGTTCAGGAAATCAGAGTTCACGTGCTCGCCGTCGCCAGTATAGGCTGCTTCCTCAACGTTCCCGCCTTTTACGACTTCCTTCACCGGAAGGCCGAATGTTTTGGCGAATTCAAAATCACGCTCATCGTGTCCAGGAACTGCCATGACAGCACCTGTTCCGTATGATGCAAGAACATAATCCGCAATCCAAATCGGCAGTTTTTCTCCGTTTACAGGATTGATCGCATACGCTCCTGTAAATACGCCTGTCTTTGTTTTCGCAAGATCTGTACGTTCTAGGTCACTCTTTGATTGAATTTCTTTGATATAAGCTTCAACAGCTTCTTTTTGCTCAGCCGTTGTGATGTTTTCCACCAATGCGTGTTCCGGGGCAAGGACAGTGTATGTAGCGCCAAACAGCGTATCTGGTCTTGTTGTAAACACCGTAAAGGAATCATCATGTCCATCTATAGCAAAATGAACGTGAGCGCCTTCCGAACGGCCGATCCAATTGCGCTGCATATCTTTAATGCTTTCCGGCCAATCAAGCTCTTCCAAGTCCTCAAGGAGCCTGTCCGCATAAGCGGTGATTTTCAGCATCCACTGCTTCATTGGGCGTCTCTCTACCGGATGGCCGCCGCGTTCGCTCTTGCCGTCAATGACTTCTTCGTTGGCAAGAACAGTACCGAGCGCAGGGCACCAATTTACAGGCACTTCGTCAACGTAAGCAAGGCCTTTTTCGTATAGCTTTAAGAAAATCCATTGCGTCCATTTATAGTATTCAGGGTCAGTCGTATTGATTTCGCGATCCCAGTCATATGAGAAGCCAAGCGCTTGAATTTGGCGGCGGAAGTTATCAATATTCTGCTTCGTAAACACAGCGGGGTCGTTCCCTGTGTCAAGCGCATATTGTTCAGCTGGCAGGCCGAATGCGTCCCAGCCCATTGGATGAAGGACATCATAGCCCTGCATGCGCTTCATGCGGGACAGAATATCCGTAGCTGTGTATCCTTCAGGATGGCCGACGTGCAACCCAGCTCCAGACGGATAAGGAAACATGTCCAGCGCGTAGAATTTTTGTTTTTCATTATTATCAAGAGTGGCAAATGTTTTGTTTTCAAGCCAATATGTCTGCCATTTCTTTTCTATCTCTTTGTGCTGAAAACTCAAAGTAAAAACCTCCTTCTGATTGAATACGGCGTGTATGGTTCAAGTATTGACGGGAAGGAGAGGATTATATTCAGAATATTCCCAAACTAAAAAAAACTCCCTCATCCCAAAAAGGGACGAGAGACTTTCGTTTTCCCGCGGTACCACCCTCGTTAGCGCGGCATACGCCGCACTCACTTGATACTTTTAACGCAGTTATGCGTCAGCGGCTTTTCACCGCTGCAACTCTGAGGTGAGTTCGGAAACAAACTTGATTGACTTTCACCAGCCGTCAACTCTCTGCAACAATATCTGTTTCTTACTGCTCCTCTTCATTGTTCTTATCGCAACCGTAATCTAACTGTATTTTATAGAATTCTGTTCATAAGTGCAAGCAGGTTTGTATACAATGGGAATGTACCCTGAACGGGCGGAGATTGAGGACAATTATTCGGGTGGAGTTTTGGTTTGACGTTTGGACTCGGCCGGTTCGCCGCCGCTGTTCAGTTCTCTCACAAAGTCAAAACTTCTGAGAACAGCTTCACCGCCGTAGCCTGAGATAATGGATAAGATGACAAGTTGAATTCCTGAATCGGGGTCAGCGGATAATACAAGTAAAATGGAAGCCGTCATGCCGATAAACCAATCTTCCAAAAATCCAAGGTAGATAAACCGCTTCGTCATTCTGGGCTTCTCCAGTCTGCCTCTCTTTTTCACATGACCGAGAATCCCCATGATTCCTCCAATTACACAAGCAATAAGTACCTGATGCAGCATCTTCATCATCACCTTCCTAAAGCCCTTATTTCGTAAAGCGACTTCAGGCCATCCAGCCCCCTTAAACGATTCCGATGATTTTCGATATCTACATACCGGCAAATCTGTAAAAAGCTTGTTTCTTCCATTATATGTGAACACATGATCGGTAAGCTTGATGCATTGGATTCATTTTTCACCCAGTGACATTGACCTAGTCACCTATTTAGCATGCAGAAAACCTTTCCGTTCATATGTTCAAATTCTGTTCTTATTTTTAGTGTATACGAGGACAAGCCCTAATGACAAACAACAAACTGCACTTGCTTGAATCAGAACAAGTGTTGTGCTACGGTTACTGTAGAATTCATTTTTAAAAAGGGGAATATCAGGCTTTCGCATAGCAAGCTGACGGCCTAAGGGGGATTTATATGGCTAGTTTTCAATCATTTGGGATACCAGGACAGCTGGAAGTCATCAAAAAAGCGCTTGATCACGTGCGAGTCGGTGTGGTAATTACAGATCCCGCACTTGAAGATAATCCTATTGTCTACGTAAATCAAGGCTTTGTTCAAATGACCGGCTACGAGACCGAGGAAATTTTAGGAAAGAACTGCCGCTTCTTACAGGGGAAACACACAGATCCTGCAGAAGTGGACAACATCAGAACCGCTTTACAAAATAAAGAACCGGTCACCGTTCAGATCCAAAACTACAAAAAAGACGGAACGATGTTCTGGAATGAATTAAATATTGATCCAATGGAAATAGAGGATAAAACGTATTTTGTCGGAATTCAGAATGATATCACCAAGCAAAAAGAATATGAAAAGCTTCTCGAGGATTCCCTCACGGAAATTACTGCACTTTCAACTCCTATTGTCCCGATTCGCAATGGTATTTCGGCTCTTCCGCTAGTCGGAAACCTGACAGAGGAGCGATTTAATTCCATCGTTTGCACATTGACGAATATCTTATCAACATCCAAAGATGATTATTTGATCATTGATTTATCCGGATTGGCCCAAGTGAACGAACAAACGGCCGACCAAATTTTCAAGCTGAGCCATTTGCTGAAATTGACCGGAACTGAGTTAATCATTACCGGCATTAAACCTGAATTGGCTATGAAAATGAATAAACTGGATGCCAATTTTTCGTCGCTGAAAACATATTCAAATGTAAAGGATGCCGTTAAAGTGCTTCCGATTATGTAAAAAGATCCCGCTCATCCGGCGGGATCTTTCAGATTGTTGACAAAATCCTAAAATGGTTTTCATTTTAGGATTTTGTCATCTTTTCAGCGTGATTGAAAACCCTTGAAGTCTAGGAAGGACGGGCATAGGAGCGGAGCGAATGTTCTAATTCGTGAGCACCGAAGCGCAGGCCTGACAACGAATGCGAGGGTTTGTCGACACGCTGAAAAATCCCGCTCACCCAGCGGGATCTTTTATTATGAAGAGATTGATGCCTGCTTATTTGTTTCTTTAGCTGATTTTAGCCGTTTGTCATATAGAAGCGTTGTGGCAATACTGATCAGCAGCAATACCAACAGAGATAAAACAAGAGCCCTAATGCCGTAATGATCGACAAGCACTCCTCCGAACAGGGGACCAATCATTCTGCCGCCTGTCGCCGCACTGTTGACAAAGCCTTGATAAAAGCCTTCTTTCCCTTTAGGGGCAAGCTGATTGGCAATAGTCGGCACAGCAGGCCAAACAAGCATTTCTCCGATAGTCAGGATCACCATCGCAGCGAGAAACATCGGAAATTGCTTTGCAGTCAGCAGCATGCTGAAAGACACAATAAAAATGATAAAGCCGATGACCATTTGCGCTTTTAGCGACTCGGCCCATTTTTTCACCACAAAACTGACGAGCGGCTGGCCGAGCACAATGAGAATTCCGTTAACCGTCCACAGCACGCTGTATAAGGAAAGAGATATTCCAATGCTTTGTGTGTACGAAGCAATTGTGGTTGACCATTGAGAATAAGCCAGCCATCCCAGTACATAGCCTCCGCTTAAAATGATCAGTGCGGCAAATTTTGCTTTGCTGTTCACAGCATCGTAATCAAGCACGGATGTTTGGGACGCATCTCCCGTCTGAATATTTCGAAATCCGAAATATACAATAAAGAAAAAGACCAGATACAGCGCGGCATTCGCCAAAAATACATATGAAAACGAGAAAGACGCCACGACACCGCCAAGCGCTGAACCGACAGCCACACCTGCGTTTTGCGCGACATATATCGCATTAAATGCCTTCCTTCCCCCTTCAGGCCATACCGATCCTGCCATTGCGTAGCTGGCCGGAAAAACAACACCGGAGCCAAAGCCCACAATCGTCAGCAGCACAATATAGGCTGGCCAATCATGAAAAAAGACAAGGCCCATCAGGCTTGCTAACGTAATGGCTATCCCAAGCATAATCGATTTAAAACCGCCGATTTTATCAAACAAAAAACCTCCGCATAAATTACCAGCCACACTGGCGCCGGAATTCAGCATCAGGACAAGTCCGGCTACTGTTAACGACTTTCCTAAATGATTATGGATATAAATCGTATTCAGCGGCCATAAAAAAGAAGCACCCGTCACATTGATAAACATTCCAATGACTAAAATTTT
This sequence comes from Bacillus sp. SN32, assembly GCF_002837495.1. NCBI lineage: Bacteria > Bacillati > Bacillota > Bacilli > Caryophanales > Bacillaceae > Bacillus > Bacillus sp. SN32. The sequence continues at coordinate 397,940 of NZ_PJCT01000003.1, forward strand.
AAGAGCACGCGGCATACTCATCCCCCTTTCTTACTTAAAAAAGCTCATGAAAAAAACGAAACCTAAAACGGCTCCGTACGAATCCAGTTATCATAGCACATTCATTCTATCTGTCTCTCTCACATTTTTCAACTGATGAACGTGAAAAAATCTAACAAATATTGTTTGAAAAATGTAAAATAAATAGAAAAAGGGGTCATATTATGGAAATGGTATTAGCATTCTTAGGTTTTCTGGCATGTCTCATTTCACTGGGCTATGGATTATATCACCTTGTCAGATATGTACTGAAAAAGGAAAAACGTTTCTCCAAGAGACTTTTTTGGCCGCTTTTCATTGGAGGCCTTGTGCTGCTCTTTACCGGGGCAGAATTGGCAGAACCTGACACTTCCGCAGCAAATGCCGAGAAAAAATATTCAGCGCTAAACGCCGAATATAAAAACCTCACAAAAGAGCACGAAGAACTTGAGAAAGAATATAAATCTGTCAGCTTCGAAGCAAAGAAATTAAAAGACAACAAAGAAGATCAAGACAAGCTTGAGAAGCTTAAAAACGAAAATAGCGATCTAAAAAAGACTCAGAAATCATTAAAAGCTGAGATTAAAGAGCTTCAAGAAAATCAAAAGCAGCTCAAAGAAGATGCAAAAACGGCAAAGGCTGAAAACGAAACACTTCGACAAGATAAAACAAAGCTTGAAAATCAATTAAAAGAGACGGAAAGCCAAACCGCCAGTTCTCATGAAGACACTGGAAGTTCTTCAAACAATACGAGTAAAAGTGATGAAACCAAAACAGCTGACAAAGCAGAAGGCTGTAATATCAAAGGAAGCAAAAACGGCATCTACCACACGCCAGGCAGTACATACTACGACCGGACAACCGATCCGGCTGAAATGTTTTGCTCAGTTGAAGAAGCTGAAGCCGCCGGTTATCGGGCGCCAAAACGATAAACAAAAAGCTCCAGAATGTCTGGAGCTTTTTCTGTTTCACAACGACGATTTAATGACCTTCTTATAATAAAGAACTGACAGAAAACCAAAAATGGAGTAGAGCGCAGTATATAACACCATCACCATAATCATAGGCGCCCATACCTCTGATCCGAATAAGAACCAGCCGGATTGGACGGCAAAGTAACTGTGGAAGAGGCCGACAACGAGCGGAATGCCGAAGTTGTACATTTGTTTGATGCGTATCCCCTTTATCAGGTCGCCCTGCGTAAAACCGAGTTTTCTTAAAATCGTATAGCTCGGTTTTTCATCTTCACTTTCTCCCATTTGTTTAAAATAAAGGATACAACCTGATGTAATCAGGAACGTTAACCCTAAGAAGCCGACGATGAACATCACCATACCAAACAGTGATTTTTGCGCAGCGCTTGTATCCAGTCTTGATAAATGCTCGTTTTTCTTGTTCACCTGTTGAAAAAGCTCATTTGCTTTTTCCATTTGATCTTCATGTTTCACATTGATGCCGATAAATGTAGATTGCGCCAGCTGAATGCGGGGGTCTTTATCCTTGTCCAGCTGTTTAAACAGGCTGTCATCCACAATGACAGCGGGCATGCCCCCGCTTGTAAACGTGTAGGATACAAGAAACTCTTCTCTTAATCCTTTATATTTTAATGGCTGCGCCTCATGCTTGCTTTTTACTTTAATAACACCAGAGTCCTTGAAAACCATTATTTTTTGCAGCAAGTCGGTGTATCCTGAGAAAACGGCTTCTCCAGCCGCCACATCGACTCCTTTTACATCTTTGTCGCTAACAACAGCAAGCTGCATATTGCCGGGATCGCCCTGCATCTCTTTCGGAGTTCCATCCATGATATTTGCAATGTCAACATTTGCTTGCAGGACAGGTGTTGCCTTTTTTACAAACGAGATGTTGCTTTCCCTCAATCTGTTTTCAAATAACTTGGCATCTTTCTCATTCATGAATGAAAAATCAGCCGCTACATTTTGTTCAGCGGTCTTTTCCGACGAGTAATACGAGATGTAAGCAAGAGATAACAGCCCGATGGCGAGCGCTGAAACGGTTGTAATAATCGTCAGCAGCAATGCGTTCGATTTCATTCTGAACATGATCGATGACAGTGACAGGACCTCAGAAATATTTAAGTAGCCGCCCTTGCTTTTTCGAATGATATTCGAGATAAACGTAACTGATCCTTTATAAAACAAAAACGTCCCGATAATGACGCTCCCCAGAATGAAGCTCATCGCACCAAACAGTTCATTAATGGTCTTAAATTTTCCGCCAAACAGCTCAGAAGACACATAGTATCCTGTCAAAATCAACACGATGCCTAAAGCGCCGATCAGCATTTGGAAAAATGATATTTTCTTTACTTTGTCTTCAGTGGAGGACGTTACTTTAAACAAAGATAAAATACTCTGTTTTTTGATAAACGTATAATTCATGATCATGATCAAAAGGTAAATGCCGCAGAACACAATGACCGTTTGGACCAAGGCCTGCTCAGAAAAATGCAGTTTCGCATCCGCTTTGACATCGACAATTTTGAACAGAATCATCAAGACCAGCTTCGATATCGAAAACCCGGCCGCTACCCCGATCGCTAATGAACCGAAATACAGCATGACATTTTCTGCACTTAAGATGCGAAAAATTTTATGCTTCGTCATTCCAATTAATTGAAAAAGCCCGATTTCTTTGCTCCGTCTCTTAATAAAAATCGTATTGGCATATAAAATGAAGATCGCCACTACAGCCACAAGCAAAATCGAAGCGGTTTTAATAGCCGCGGCTCCCTTGATTGAAGCCTTCACTTCGTTAATTGCTGGATCATACTGCAGCGTGACAAAGGCGAAATAAAGCGCCACACTAAAGATGAGCGCAAACACATACAGATAGTAATTACGAAGATTCTTTTTCAAATTTCGCAGGATGAGCTGATTAATGTTCATGCTGCACCCCGCCTAACACGCCTTGCGTTTTCATAATATCCTGGAAAAACGTCTGCCTGTCCTGGCCCCCTTTATTCAGCTGTGTATACATTTGCCCGTCCTTAATAAAAATGACTCTGCTGCAGTAGCTGGCAGCGACGGGATCATGGGTAACCATAATAATCGTGGCGTTTCGTTTTTGATTGAGCTGGCTCAGCTTATTTAATAGATCAGAGGCCGATTTCGAATCAAGCGCGCCGGTCGGTTCATCAGCGAAAATAATGCTCGGGTCATGAATAAACGCTCTTCCGGCGGATGTTCTCTGCTTCTGGCCGCCGGAAATTTCATTCGGGTACTTATCCCGCAATTCATATATTCCCAGTTCCTTTGCAACTTCCTCAAACTTGCGATTGGCTTCCTTTTTTGATAGTTTCGTGATCGATAAAGGCAGAAGGATATTCTCTTTCACTGTCAATGTGTCTAACAAATTGTAATCCTGAAAGATAAAGCCTAAATGCTGTTTTCTAAATTCAGCCAGCTGCTTTTCCTTCATAGCTGTCATGTCATTTCCATTAATATGAATGGTTCCGTGACTGACCTGATCGATTGAGGACAGAACGTTGAGCAAAGTGGTTTTTCCCGACCCGGAAGCACCCATAATACTGACGAATTCGCCCTTTTCAATGTGAATATCGATGCCCTTCAGCACTTCCTGTTTATTCAGCTTGTTTCCATAACTTTTTCGAATTTTATTCGCTTCTAAAATCACCATTTACGCAGTCTCCTTTATATTGGATAATCTCATTATAAAAAGGAATGCCGGGCTTTTCCTTCGATACGGCGAACAAAAAAGAAAAGCATGTGACATTTTCGTCACACGCTTATGACATGTTCAAATTGATTCCGTATTGGAAAGGTTAATGTAAAAACTGTCCCCGCACCAAACTCCGACTCAACATCAATATGGATCAATAACGGCGCCGCTGCTTTTTTTGCCAAGTACAGCCCCATGCCAGTTGACGCTTGATCATGGTGATCCGTTGTGGATGTAAACCCTTTATCAAAAATACGCGGTACATCTTTTGGATCAATGCCCCTGCCACAGTCTTTCACTTGGAGCTGCGTCTGTTCCCCTTTTTGAAAGCTTTTGATCTCGATTTCAGAGGCTTCGCTGTATTTCACCGCGTTTGTCAGCAGCTGCCTGATGATAAACGCCAGCCATTTTGCATCGCTCAGCACTTCTTTTGCATCGAGCTGTATGTCAAAACCGATCCCTTTTTGGATACACCACGATTGTAAATCTTTGATTTCTTTAAAGATCAAAGGCTGAAGCTGAATGAATTCTACTGACAGGTCGTTTTCAATAAATGAAATGCGTTTTTGATGAAGCTGCTGATCAAGAAGCAGGTGAATACGCAGCCATTCATATGACAGCTGGGATTTCAGTGCTTTTTCTTCCATTCTATCAATGATTAAATGCATCGCTGTTAATGGAGTTTTAACCTCATGGATCCATGCCATCAGCTCATCTTTTTCATTTTCCAATGCTAAGCGATGCCGTGCTGCGGTCTGCTTCAAGTGTTCTGTTTGCCCGGCAATGCTTCTTTCAACCATTGCTTCAAACGGCGTTTCCGGTTCATTTATGGCTGTCACATCGAGATTGTTCTCCCATGTTTTCAAGCTTTTATAAAACGCTGTTTCTTTCCGATAGCGGAACCAAAGGAATATGATAAAAAACAAGATGCACAAATACACCATATAAAGTACATTCCCGAATGATATGGAAGGATCGACAAAAGCAATGAACAGCATCAAAGCCTGCTGAAACAAAAACGCGGCAATCCAGCTCCGCCTTTCTATAAGGAATGCTTTAATCATAGAACTTGTCCTCTTCCTTCGCGATGTAGCCCTGGCCCACCTTTGTCTCGATATATGCGCCAAGCTGCAGGACGTCCAGTTTTTTTCGCAGGCGATTGACATTGACGGTCAGCGTATTATCACTAACAAAACGCTCATCGTTCCACAAGCTTCTGATCAGCTCTTCCCGGCTGACGATCTTGTTTTTTTGCTCTATTAATTGTTTTAGAATGAACATTTCATTTTTGGTCAGTTCAACAGATCCTTTGTCATTGCTGACGAGGTTCTGCTCCGCGTCTACAGCAGCGCCGCACCACGTTTTAATCGTATTCGGCTCCGTATTATAATGGTGCACACGCCGGAACATCGCTTGGATTTTCGCGATCAGCACTTCAAAATGAAATGGCTTTTGAATAAAGTCATCTGCCCCGAGCTGCATGGACATCACCATATCAGCAGGATGATCCCGGGAGGATAAAAAGAGAATCGGAACATTTGACCGGGAGCGGATCAGCCGGCACCAATGAAAACCGTCAAATTTAGGCAGCTGTACATCAATAATGACACAATCAGGATTAACCGCCGCAAATTCCTGCAGCACCTGACTGAAATCCTGAATGCCGTATACATCATAGGACCATCCCGTTAAACGATCCTTGATTTCATGAAACAGTGATTCATCATCTTCAATCAGCAAAAGTTTAAACAATCAATTCACCGCACTTTTTCCTTTTTTATCAAGTGTATAGCAAAACGCCAGCATGCGCTATAGAAAAAGCCGGCTGTCTCAGCCGGCTCGTTCGCATTATAATTCTCTTCTCAACGCTGTCAGCACGTTGGTTTTGGTAGCTTTTCTCGCCGGGTTCATTCCGGAAATGACTGCGACCCCTCCGCAAATCACAACGGCAATGATCACAAGGCTCGCCGGGATGTAGGAGAATGTGTAATTCAAGTCGCCCGCATCGCCTCCGCTTGTGGCCGCGAGAATCATCGGAACGGCCAGGTTGACAAGGTAGCTGACGCCGTAGGAAATGATAATTCCAATCACACAGCCTAAAATCCCGATATACGCGCTTTCCATCAGGAACATTCGGCGAATGATAGACGGACTCGCCCCAATCGCTTTCATAATGCCGATCTCTTGCGTTCTCTCTGTCACCGCCATCGTCATCGTGTTAAAAATGCCGATCGCTGAAATGATAACTGCGATACATCCGACAAAGATCAGTCCGATTTTGAAGACCATGAAGAAGGTGTTAGCCCCCTCAAGTTCGGTAGTCACTGATGTGACATAGTACCCGTCATCTGTTAGATCATTTGTCAGCTGTTCCACATTCTCAAACTTATCAGCAAAAACGCCAATCTTAGTTTCAACATTTCCGTCTTTGAAATCTAAGAATTCCGAAAAATCTTTTTTGAATTGATCACTGATAAAAATGTTTGAGTCCTCCATCCAGTCTTGAGATGGTTTTTTTGTAATACCGACAATTTTAAAGTCATATGTTTTTGTTTTTGTAACATCCCCTGTTTTAGGATCTGTCTTCGATACACTTAGTTCAATTGTTTTGTTCAGAATATCTTTCGTATAGCCCTTTGGTTCTTTTATATCTTCTGGATTTCCTTTTGCTTCCTCGATTTTTTTGTTATATTCTTCCGATTCTTTTTTCGTTAATAATCTCTTTGCGAAGTCGTATCCTACTACGATTTCATTTTCCGACTTTGCGACTCTTCCCTTTTCCAATTCCATATTGGCCTTTAATTCATCATTCATATTAGTAAAAATGAGATTTGAGCTTTCATTTGTACGATTGCCTAAAGTAGCTTTGTTTGGTTCATACACTTGCGTTCTTTCTACAACTGACCTTACGTGATCATACTTCTCTAAGTCAGCTTTTTTAATAGGCTTGTCTCCTTCCTTGCCCATTACACTGACTTTCGTTACAACCTGCTGGCTCATTGTCATATCTGTAATTGTCTTTTGAATCCCAAACCCAACGGACGACAGCACAACCAAAAACGCACACGCCATTGTTGTCGCAAGAATCGTCATAAAGACGCGAAGTCTGTTTTTCTTCATATTTCTTCTGATAAAATGAACCTGATCCTTAAACCTCAACGGTAATTCCTCCTTTTAGCACACCATCATGAAGCTGAAATTTTGAATGTCCGATAGAAGCGACTTCATCATCGTGAGTAATGATCACAAATGTAATGCCACGCTCACGATTCAGCTGCTGGATCAATTCCAGCACTTCATGTTCCGTTTCTGAATCAAGGCTTCCCGTCGGCTCATCCGCTAAGATAATCGAAGGATTTAAAATCAACGCTCGAGCAATACTGACACGCTGCTGCTGGCCGCCTGACAGTTCATTCGGATAATGAGCGGCGTGGTTTTCCAGACCGACGCGTTTCAGCATGTCCTGCACCTTTTGCTTCCGCTCAGAGGGCTTGATCCCTTTTAACGCCAGCGGCATTTCCACATTCTCATACGTCGTTAAACCCGGAATGAGCTGAAAGCTTTGGAAAATAAACCCGAAATGGTCAAGCCGAAATTGCGCCCATTCCTTTTCATTAAACCCCGTAACATCAGTGCCATTAATGACAATCCGCCCTTTTGTCGGCGATATGTAGCCGGAAATCAAATTCAAAAGCGTTGATTTCCCTGAGCCGCTTCGCCCGACAATACAGGCGATCTCACCTTTCGCCACGCTCAATGAAACATCCTTCAATACTGGAACTTCATTCTCACGGCCCTTTTTTCCGATCGTGAAAGAATGGTCGATATGCTGAACATCAATCATATGTTCTCTCTCCCTTACAAAAGTTTCATTTTTTTATAAATCGCAAAATAACTGATCAAGAACCCGATTACCGCACCTGTACCCATGCCAATGAGATAACCTGCAAAGCTCTCGCTTGCCGTAAATCCAAAATAGCCGAAGCCCATGATTCCTATGATAATAACGATGATCTGCACCGGGCGGTTAAGCGGCTTCCATAAGAAGAAATATCCGTTTCTTTCATTAGACAGTTTGACAAAGCTAATATAGCCGATAATGTAAAAAATGATAGTCATGATAGCCGGAATGACTAAATAATATGGTGAATTCTCAGCCCATTTCGAGTCTACATAAATTATCGGAATGAAATACTGCACCCATTTAGGTACTGGACCATGGATAAAATCTATTGATCCGCCAAAAAGGATCTCCAGGTTGATCGCAGGCAGGCTGATGAGCAAAAATGGCGAAATGGCCACGGTAAATGAGACTAGAAGCTGTGCGAAACTATTGCCTGTCAGAGCTCCTCCTGCCATAACTAGCGAATAAGCCAGCATGCTGATGATCATCATTCCAAGGCTGTAATTGTGAAAATAAACGGCCTGATCAGGCTTCAAAAGCATGATCAGCAAAACAGATAAAACATAACCTATGAGTTGCGGTATCACAATCACCATTCCGCCAGTAAGGAACTTCGCATGAAATATCTGCCCTCTTGTATACGGAAGGCTTAATGTAAAATCAAAAAAGCTCTTGCTACGTTCAATCCCAAGCTGGCTGACCGCCAAAACGACTCCCCAAATCCAAAACAATGAGATAAATGAGCTGTTTAAATAATCAACGCTGAATACGCAGGGGCCGACCCAATTTTCTTTTCCAGTGACACAGCCTTGATAGATGAGATACATATTTAAAATTGATAATGGATTACCCAATATAAAAACCAAAATGGTGATAACTAAGGCGACTTTATTCTGCCGCCACTCTTTGTAAAGCAGTCCTGAATCCGGCAACTCACTTCCCTCCAAACCTAAGGCATTTCTTACACTTTTGTTTTCTTATAAATAGAGAAGTAGCTCACAAAGAATCCAGCCACTGCCCCAATGATCATACCCAAAATATAACCAATAATGGAATGTCCGGTATAGTATCCAAATAAACCAAATCCAAGGATGCCGAAAGCCATAACCAGAATTTGCACCGGACGGTCTAATCTGTTCCATAAGAAAAAGTATCCGTTTCGTTCACTGGGATGCTTTTTGAAGCTTATCAAACCAATCAAGTAAAACAGAATGCTCATGGCAGCTGGAATCATTAAAATATATTTACTATCGATAAGCCAGTCACTTGCAACATAACCAATGGGCACAAGATATAATAAATTGCTCGTCAGAGAGAAATACACCTCCGGGGAAGGGAACATTTCCCATATATTCACACCAAAAACAACTTCAAAGTTTCCAACCGGCAATGCAACAATTAAATATGGCAATACCGCAGCAGCAAATGCCGTTAATAACTGGGCAAAAACATTTCCCGTTAATGCACCAGCAGCCATCAACAAACAATAAGCCATAAAACTAATCACAATTACTCCAACGCTGCTGTGCTCAAAAAAGTAGACGTGTTCAGGGTTATAGACAAGAATCAGCAGCCACGCAAATAAAAAGCCAATTAATTGCGACAGCACAATCACAAAACCGCCTAACCAAAATTTCGTCTGAAAAATTTGGCTTCTGTTATATGGGAGGCTTAATATAAAATCCATCGTGCCTTTCGAACGTTCCATTCCGAGGAAGCAGACCGCCAAAATGACCCCCGGCACCCAGTTGATATCTATTAGATTGCTTCTATGATAATTCACAATAAATTCACAATATTGCGGGTCTTGATGAGCCAGACACCCTTGATAAGACAAATACGTATTAACGATAGAAAGCGGATTTGCCAACACTAAAAACACGATACTTAACAAAATCACCACTTGATTCTGTTTCCACTCTCGATAGAGGAGACCTCGGTCTACCATCTCCGCTTCCCTCCAAACTTCGCAATGAACACTTCTTCCAGGTTGACAGGAAGCTCATTCCATACTTTTGGCTTCAGCTCTCTCAAAAAGCTCTTTTTCTCCTCATCGCTTTTCGGAATCAGCACTGTGTAAAACACGCCGGCCTGATCGAGCATCGGAATGTTTTGCTCTCTGATGGCCAAATTGACATCTGTATCGAAAGCCATTTGAATTTTAATGTATTCTTCTTTTAACTCATCAAGATCCATGACGTTGGTCAGTCTGTTATCTTCGAGAAAACCAATTCGGTTGCACATCCGTTCAATGTCCTCAAGGCGATGGGAGGTGATCAGGATGCTCGTATCACGCTCTGCCACTTCATCGACCATCAGCTGCAGCACATCATGCCTTGTCACCGCGTCTATTCCATCCGTCGGCTCATCCAGAAGGATCAGCGCCGGTCTCGCCGCAAACGACAGAACGAGGGACAGCTGTTTTTTTAAGCCTGTCGACAGCTCGCGATATTTTTTCGTTTCTGGAATTTCGTATCTGTTCATCAGTTCATTCGCGTACGTGACATCAAATTTCGGATATATTCTTCTCAGGATATCGACAAGCTGCTTGTATGTATACTTGTCGTAAAAAGGATTTTGAACAGGCATGTAGATGATATTTTGTTTGACCTTCGGGTGCTTTTTGATTTCTACGCCGTCAAATAAAATCGTTCCGCTGTCAGCGAAAATGATTTGCTGGATTAAGCGAAGCATCGTCGTTTTGCCCGATCCATTGCGTCCAAGCAATCCAAAGATTTCTCCTTTTTCGATTGTTAATGAAACATCTTTTAATACTTGATTGCCGTCAATCGTTTTTGACAGCTGCCGCAGTTCAATCATTTTTTTTGCCTCCCTTCACATCAGCGCTGATTTCCTTTATCCATTCGTGCAGTTTTTCCAGCTCAACCCCTGCATAGTGTGCATCGATGATGAGCTGTTTGAGTTGCTCTTTAATCATCGTCATCTTCCCTTCAACCAGTGTCGTTTTTGCATTCTCCGATATATAGGTCCCTCTGCCCCGCAGCGTTTCAATAATCCCCTCTCGCTCAAGTTCTTTATACGCTTTGCTGACAGTGTTCGGATTCGCAATAATGATCGTTGCCAATTCTCTGACAGAAGGAAGCTTATCACCAGGCTTCATGATCCCTTTCAAACAAAGCTCTTTCATTTGCTGAATAATTTGTTCGTAAATGGGTGTTGAGCTTCTTGGATCGATTTGAATCATTTACTTCCCTACTTTCTATACGATCTGAACCTTTTATAGATAAAAATGATCAATTATACTTTTTTGCCATTCAAAACCGATCATCACGAGAACAAGAAAAAAAGAACAAGCGATCACAGATGCCGCAATCAGCATTGGCACGTTACGTTTGTTTCGTTTTTTATGTTTCATAACTGCCTCCCTTAATGTCAATATATAAATGATTTTATATTAGTGTCTACAGTGTATTACTTCAATTAGTACACTTAATACAATAAATACTTTGACTCACAAAGTCAATCCTTTTTTTACAAAAAAACGGACCCTTTTAAAAGGGTCCGTTTTCCTACACATCAAGAGGGTGCTGCAGGATCATATTATTTTGCAAAGATTGAAGCTGAAGTCTCATTCTGTACAGCTGTTCTCTTTGCTGATCATTTGACGACAGCCATAGTTTATTCAAGGCATTTACCGCATCTTCTAGCTGCATTTGTGCATCACTATATTCTTGATCGTTATAATGCTCTTGTTTAGAAGCGATTTTCAGCTGTTCTTCAGCATAATCATAGGCCTGCATACATTGCTGGAGATGTTCATCTACTGATTGTCTTGTTGCCACAGTAACCCCTCCTCTTGGTAATGGAAATCATCCATCATTCATATTGTAGCCTCATCTGACTTTATTCAATAAAGTAATTTATGGTCGATATTCATTTGTTCTCTTGTGAAATGCGTGCTACAATTTTAGGATGCAATCGTACGCAAGGAGGTACATGAATTGTGATGCAGAACAATCCTTTTCCTTATTCAAATACGGAAAAACGCTATCATACATTGAATTATCATCTCAGAGAACATTTCGGCCATAAGGTGTTTAAAGTAGCGCTAGACGGCGGTTTTGACTGTCCGAATCGGGACGGCACCGTAGCCCACGGAGGCTGTACTTTTTGCAGCGCAGCAGGCTCCGGCGATTTTGCCGGGAACCGGGCCGATGATTTAATTACGCAATTCCATGACATCAAAAACCGCATGCACGAAAAATGGAAGGACGGCAAGTACATCGCTTATTTTCAGGCTTTCACAAACACTCACGCCCCGGTTGAGGTGCTTCGTGAGAAATTCGAATCCGTCCTCGCCTTAGATGATGTGGTCGGCATTTCGATCGCCACACGCCCGGACTGTCTGCCTGATGATGTCGTTGATTACTTGGCAGAGCTGAATGAACGTACGTATTTGTGGGTGGAGCTTGGGCTTCAAACAGTTCATGAACGGACTGCACTTCTGATCAACCGCGCACATGATTTTAACTGCTATGTGGAAGGCGTCAATAAATTAAGAAAACACGGCATACGTGTCTGCTCGCATATTATCAACGGGCTGCCTTTGGAAGACCGGGACATGATGATGGAAACGGCAAAGGCCGTCGCAGATTTGGACGTCCAGGGCATTAAAATTCATCTGCTTCACCTACTGAAAGGCACGCCGATGGTCAAGCAATATGAAAAGGGCAAGCTGGAATTTCTTTCTCAAGATGATTATGTGCAGCTCGTGTGCGATCAGCTTGAGATCATTCCGCCTGAAATGATCGTCCACCGCATTACAGGTGACGGACCGATTGAGTTGATGATCGGGCCAATGTGGAGCGTCAACAAATGGGAAGTGCTTGGCGCCATTAATAAAGAGCTAGAAAATCGAGGCAGCTATCAAGGAAAGTTCTTTCAGCGCCTTGAGGAGGAATCAGCGCTATGATTTTGAAGAAAATTCTTCCTTATAGCAAAGAACTGCTGAAAATGGCCGCGGGAGAAGGAGATATTGTCGTAGATGCGACAATGGGTAACGGACATGATACACAGTTTTTAGCGGAGCTTGTTGGTGAAAACGGTCATGTGTACGCATTCGACATCCAAGAATCAGCCGTGGCCAATACAAAGGAACGGCTCGGTGACATGTATCAAGCGCGAACAACGTTATTTCACAAAAGCCATGATAAAATCGCTGAATCTCTTCCGCCTGAAACACATGGCAAAGTGGCGGCCGCGGTATTTAACCTCGGCTATTTGCCGGGCGGGGACAAATCAATTACGACAAACGGAAGTTCCACGATCAAAGCAATTGAACAGCTTCTCAGCATCATGAAAGACGAAGGTCTGATTGTTCTCGTCGTCTATCATGGCCACCCGGAAGGCAAAGCTGAAAAAAACGACGTGCTTGAGTTTTGCCGGGACTTGGACCAGCAATCAGCCCGTGTATTAACATATGGATTTATCAATCAGCAAAATGACCCGCCATTTATTGTCGCCATCGAAAAAAAAGCTCAGATCAGCAAATGATTTGAGCTTTTTTCTTTGAGTTTTTCATCCAGGACATTTTTTGAAATTTCCGGTAGGCTCTGCCGTTGATATAAAAGAAAAGGGAGGTTTTTCCGCTGGCTTTGATCAGCTTCTTTGCGAGCCGGCCCATTTCCTTTTGGCCTGCCACTTTATCATCTGACAAATAAACACCAAGCAAGCCGCGATTGATTAAACGATGGAAGTTTTCATGCGGAATGCCTTGTAGATGCTCGTCGGCTTTATGGATAAAGTGTTCAAGCCGATTCATCATCTCTTCATGAGACTGATAATACGAGCAGAAATTCAAGTCTCCTTCCAGCAAGTCCTCCTCTTGATCAATCAAATAATCAAGAAGAATATGAAGACCCTGTATGTAAGGAAAATAACTGTCGCGGATTTTTTTAGCGGTGCTTTCTGTGAAATCAGGCTGGAACGAATACGCAACCAGACAGAAAATGCCTAACGTTGAGCCTGCACAGGCTGAAAATTCATACCATTCCATCTCAGGCAGCTCTGATTCATATTGAGTAAACCACTTTTCAAGCCGCGGAACACGCTCATGCTCAATAACGTGCTTATGCACCTGCAAATCGCAATAATAGCCGCACAGTTCAAGCAGATAAGGTTTAATCAAGTCATAGTGCTCAATGGAACCAAGGACACGCTGGCACGTTTTGACCAGTTCGTGCAGATATCCGCTGTCATCCTGTTCTTCCCTGAATTGATAATAATTTTGCAGTTCCGCTCCCACTGTCAGTGCGTCCTGCATTGAGGCATGGAGCATCCGAAAATCCTGCGGGTCCAGCGAGGTGCTGCGGTCACATAGATTGTCCAAATAATCACTAATCGTTTGATACGCGATGATAAACTCGACACATTTCTGCTTTTGGCTGCCTGACAATAAGGCCAGTATGCCGCCGCCTTCACAGTGAAACGTTTTGTCTCGAATACTTGCGGTTGCCTGTGCTTTCAATTCACTGTTATGAATCGATTCTGATTTTTGCTTCCATATGTCCAGCTCTTGATGAACGAGCGGAAAAATATCTCGATATACCTTTGCCATCAATCCAAAAGGATGTTCCGGTACTGTCAACACATGCACCCCCTACTAGTTCAAATATATTGATCAGTAAACGCTCTTGCTGCTTTAAAGACATCTTCTCTCTCGGGTTCATTGAAGATCTCATGGTAAAGCCCTTCCCACTCTCTGTATGCTTTATTATGAGAAGCAACACCATTAAACCACTTGATGACCATCGTTTTGTCAACAAGCTTGTCATCACCGGCTTGCATCACAAGAAGCGGAACTTTCAAAAATGCCTCTGTCGGCACCATTGCCGATTCAATTGTCTTTAAAAGCTCTCTGTACCATCTGACAGAAACTTTCCTGACGTATAACGAATCATTTTGGTCAGCCTCGATGACGTCCTCATTGCGCGTCGCCATATCAATTGATAATCCCGAATCAACCTTAAGTGACGGAGCGATGACATTCAGGCCTTTTGATGCAAGATCAAGCGCTTTATTGACTTTAATTTGCAGTCCGAGACACGGTGATGATAAAATAATTCCCGTAATCCGGGGATTTCTTTGCTGTTTAACCCATTCAATCGCGACCAGACCGCCCATGCTGTGACCTAGCAGAAAAACCGGCAGATCAAAGGTTCGCGCTTTATCTATCCAAGCATCTACTTCATCAATGTATTCTTGAAACGAGCGAATATGCCCTCTCGCTCTTGTCGTTGTTCCCTGTCCAGGCAAATCGCCCATGACAACGTGATAACCCGAAGACCGCCACATTTCAATCAGCCATTTATATCGTCCGTGATATTCACTTGCCCCGTGAATGATTACAATCACTGCAACAGGTCTGTCTGCTTTCCAGGTCCACATGCTCTTCACCTCATACGAAATTTAAATAGAGAAAGAAGGATGAATCTTATGATCTACCCTTATAAGGAACACAAGCCAGATATCCACCCAACAGCCTTTATAGCTGATAATGCAACAATTACCGGTGATGTCGTTATCGGAGAACAGTCCAGCATTTGGTTTTCTGTTGTCATAAGGGGAGATGTTGCACCGACCAGAATCGGAAACAGAGTCAATATCCAGGATTTAAGCTGCCTTCATCAAAGCCCGAACAAGACGCTACTCATTGAAGATGACGCCACGATAGGCCATCAGGTTACACTTCATAGCGCTGTTATCCGCAAGAACGCCTTAATCGGCATGGGCTCAATCATTTTAGACGGAGCCGAAATTGGCGAAGGCGCTTTTATTGGTGCCGGCAGTCTTGTCCCGCCCGGAAAAATCATTCCGCCTGGCCATCTCGCCTTTGGCCGCCCTGCAAAAGTCATCCGCCCTTTGACGGAAGAAGACCGAAAAGATATGCAAAGAATACGGTCAGAATATGTAGAAAAGGGCCAATATTATAAATTTCTTCAACAAACATAAGACCTGCTTCGTCTTACTTTACCATTTTTCAAATTATATTTGAAAGCAATAACCATCGTTAACCCGGACGTCATAACAGTTCGGGTTTCGATTTTTCCATAAAACGTTCACATATAGCATGAAACGTATGACTTTTATCTTATCACAAAACTATAAACAGCCTCTGCAAAAACACATACCTATTCTTTCCTGTTCTCTATTTTCTATGAGCACACACAAAAAGAGCCCACTGGGAGCTCTTTTTGTCAGCTGATATTTCGTTCGCTGGCAGCTGCTGCATTTTTTTTGTGAAACCCTTTTCCATAGTACACAGCCAGCAAGATGAGAAACCATATCGGCCCGATAATCACGGCTACTCTTGTATCAGGGCTGTAAGCCATAAGAATGACCACGAATGCTAGAAATGCCAATGACACATAAGACGTAAACGGAAATAAAGGCATTTTGTACTTTAATTGTTTCTTTTCTTCAGGCTTCAAACTTTTCCTGTATTTGATTTGAGAAAGCAAAATGATTGCCCACGTCCAAATCGCTCCGAACGTCGCAATACTTGTAACCCAAGTAAATACCTTCGCAGGGACAACATAGTTTAACAGCACTCCGACTAATAAAGCCCCCGCTGAAGCCAGAACAGCTTTACCCGGGATGCCGCCTTTCGTCAGCTGACCATATGCTTGTGGCGCCTCTTTCTGTTCTGCCAAGTTAAACAGCATCCGCCCTGTGCTGAAAATACCACTGTTGCATGAAGACAGCGCGGCAGTCAACACGACAAAGTTAATGATACCTGCGGCTGATGGAATGCCCACTTTTTGAAATGTGAGAACAAATGGACTTCCTTGAGAGCCAATTTCCTGCCACGGATAAATAGACATAATGACAAATAAAGCGCCTACATAAAAAATCAAAATCCGCCAAAATACTGTATCAATTGCTTTGGCTAACGATTTTTGCGGGTTTTTCACCTCGCCAGCCGTCACCCCGATCATTTCAATCCCTAAATAGGCGAACATCACCATTTGAAGTGACAATAAAACCCCTTTTATTCCATGAGGGAAAAATCCACCGTTGTTCCATAAATTGCTGATTCCAGTTGCAATGCCCCCATTGCCGACTCCTGCAATAATCATCAATAAACCGACAGCAATCATGGATAAGATCGCAACAATTTTAATCAATGCGAACCAAAATTCCAGCTCACCGTAAGCTTTGACAGCCAGGAAATTAACACCCGTCATAATGACCAGCGCCGATAATGCCCAAATCCAGTTTGGCACGTCAGGAAACCAGAACCCCATATAGATGCCAACAGCAGTAATTTCGGCCATACAGGTGACAACCCATAAAAACCAGTAGTTCCACCCTGTTAAATAGCCTGCAAGCGGTCCCAAATAGTCACGCGCATACCTGCTGAAGGAGCCTGCGACCGGTTTTTGAATGGCCATTTCCCCAAGCGCTCTCATAATAAAAAACATGACCAGGCCGCTTGCGGCATACGCTACCAAAATACCAGGCCCTGCTAATTGAATAGCTGATGCGGAGCCGAGGAACAACCCTACTCCTATAGCAGCTCCTAAAGACATTAAAGAAATATGCCTTTCTTCGAGTCCGCGGTGCAGCTCTTGTTTTTGTTTTTGCATGCTTTCTTCTCCCCTAGAAAAAAATATCATTAAATCATTTTTCTGAATATTTCGTATGAATTGGGTAAACCAATGATGATGGAGAAATAAAAGGATAACAACAAGGCTTTCGACTACTCGAAAGCCTTGTTGTCTGTTACACAAAGATGACTTCTTTAGGCTGATGGCTCAGCTCTTCAGGCATATACCGTTTTTCAATATTGATGCTGTGCCAGATCATAAAGATCAGTACAGTCCAGATTTTACGGCTGTTATCAGCCTTGTCCGCACAATGGTCTTCAAGAAGCTGAAGGACATAATCCTTATGGATATAAGCATCCGTTTGGCTTTCCTGAATAATATTCCGCACCCATTCGTTCATTTCATTTTTCAGCCAATGACGGATCGGTACAGGGAAACCAAGCTTTTTGCGGTTTAATACGTGCTCAGGCACAATTCCTTCAGCGGCTTTGCGAAGAAGATACTTCGTCGTGCCGTTCTTCGTTTTCAGCTCATCAGGAATTTTTGAAGCGACGTCGAATACGACTTTATCCAAGAACGGCACACGCAGTTCCAAAGAATTCGCCATCGTCATTTTATCCGCCTTTAACAAAATGTCGCCGCGCATCCAAGTGTGGATATCGACATACTGCATTTTGTTGATATCGCTGTACGAGCTGCTTTCTGTAAAGTAAGTCTTCGTCACATCGCGATATGAAAGGTTCGGATTATAATGCTTCAACAGCTGCTTTTTGACAGACTCTTCAAAGATTTTCGCGTTACCGATATAACGATCCTGAAGCGGAGTACAGCCGCGCTCAAGCAGGCTCTTTCCTCTCATACCTTCAGGCATAACGGCAGCAACGTGCAGAAGCATCTTTTTCAGGCCGGACGGAATGCGTTCAAACGGTTTAAGCGAAAGCGGCTCACGGTAAATGTTATATCCACCGAAGAGCTCATCCGCTCCTTCACCTGATAAAGCAACCGTTACATGTTTTTTCGCTTCTTTTGCAACAAAGTACAACGGAATCGCTGCCGGATCAGCAAGCGGGTCATCAAAATGCCATACGATCTTCGGAAGCTCATTCATGTATTCCTCAGGCGAAATGACTTTGCTGATATTTTCAATGCCCAGCGCCGCTGCCGTTTCTTTCGCTACATCAACCTCACTGAAGCCCTGCTGTTCAAAGCCGACAGAGAATGTTTTTAAGCTTGGATGAAATTCCTTCGCAACAGACACAATAAAGGAAGAATCAATCCCGCCAGACAGGAATGAACCGACAGGAACGTCACTTCTCATATGAACGTTTACAGAGTCATAGATCGCGTCTCGGACTTCTTTCACAAGCTTGTCTTCTTCAGTCTGAACCGGCTTGAAGTTCGCTTTGAAATACGTTTTGAATGTGATATCGCCGTCCGGGCGGATTGTGAACTGTGAACCCGGCTCTACTTTTTTCACATGGGCATCAAGCGTGCTTGGTTCAGGAACAAATTGGAAAGACATGTACTGCTGTAATGCCTCTTTATCTATTTCAATATCATTCTGAGCAACCATTAAACTTTTTCTCTCTGAGGCAAAATAAACCTGATCATTGATTGTTGTATAGTACAACGGTTTAATGCCGAATGGATCTCTTGCTCCATAAAGCACATGATCGTTTTTATTCCAAATCAGAAAGGCAAACATACCGCGCAGTTTGGACGCCGCTTCTTCTTTATAGTGACGGTAAGTCGCAAGAAGAACCTCTGTGTCCGAATCCGTGTTGAATGTGTACCCCTTTGCTTCAAGTTCTTCTCTCAGTTCAATATAGTTATAGATTTCTCCGTTAAAGATAATCCAATATGTTTCATCTTCATATGATAAAGGCTGTCCGCCATTTTCTACATCAATAATGCTGAGCCGTCTGAATCCGAAGCCGACGTGCTCATCATGGAAATATCCATCACTGTCAGGACCGCGGTGAACGATCATTTGGTTCATTTGTTTGATTAGTTCTTCTTGATCAGCGGTTTGAGCTAACGGATGCTTGTTAAAAACCCCGACAAATCCACACATAGTATTGCCTCCATAATTAAAATTGTCATCATTGAACCCCTATTTATAGACGCTGTGAATAGTATTTGGTTTCACAGTTATGTAAAAAAATAAACATGAATACAACGATAAAAAAGGGAAAGCCGCTTAACCAGTAAGCGGCTATAAAATTATTCTCCTAACGCTTCTTTACGCAGCTGCTCCGCTTTGTCTGTACGCTCCCAAGGAAGGTCAACATCGTGACGTCCAAAGTGGCCGTACGCAGCAGTTTGTTTGTAGATCGGACGGCGCAAATCAAGCATTTTGATAATGCCGGCAGGTCGTAAATCAAAGTTATTGCGAACAACTTCAATCAGTTTTTCCTCAGAAGCTTTTCCGGAACCGAATGTGTTGATTGAGATTGACACAGGCTGTGCAACACCGATCGCGTAAGCAAGCTGTACTTCGCAAGAATCAGCAAGCTCAGCCGCAACGATGTTTTTCGCAACGTATCTTGCCGCATAAGCTGCAGAACGGTCTACCTTCGTCGCGTCCTTACCTGAGAACGCGCCTCCGCCGTGGCGTGCATAGCCGCCGTACGTATCAACGATGATTTTGCGTCCTGTAAGTCCCGCATCCCCTTGAGGGCCTCCGATTACGAAACGTCCTGTAGGGTTGATGAAATATTTTGTTTCTTCATCAATCAGCTCTTCAGGAACAACCGGATTGATTACATGTTCTTTAATGTTGCGCTGAATTTGCTCAAGTGTAATTTCAGGGTGATGCTGAGTTGAAATAACAATCGCGTCAATGCGGACTGGTTTGTTATTTTCATCGTACTCAACCGTTACCTGTGTTTTGCCGTCAGGGCGAAGGTACGGAAGAATATCTTCTTTACGGACTTCACTTAGGCGGCGGGCTAATTTATGGGCAAGTGAAATTGGAAGAGGCATAAGCTCTTTCGTTTCGTTGCACGCATAACCGAACATTAATCCTTGGTCACCCGCACCAATCGCTTCAATTTCTTCGTCGCTCATTGTGCCTTCACGGGCTTCAAGCGCTTGGTCTACGCCCATCGCGATATCAGCAGACTGCTCATCAATTGATGTTAAAACCGCACAAGTTTCCGCATCAAATCCGTATTTTGCACGTGTGTATCCGATTTCTTTAATGGTTTGGCGAACCGTTTTCGGAATGTCAACATACGTAGAAGTTGTGATCTCTCCGCTTACAAGAACCAAACCTGTTGTCACAGATGTTTCACAAGCAACACGCGCGTTAGGGTCTTTCTTTAAAATTTCATCTAAAATACTGTCAGAAATCTGGTCACAGATTTTATCCGGATGCCCCTCCGTAACAGATTCTGATGTAAATAAACGACGATTTTTACTCATGATTTGCTTCCTCCTGCACAAGGCCTCCCGAAAGACCTTGTATATATGATACGGAACTCGCTCCCTCTTATACAATGTACAGTTATATTAGAGAATGTTAATTGGCATATTTATGAAATAAAAAAACCTTTTCCATCGAGGAAAGGGTTTGGTCTTTGTGCCTTTCACTCTTATCGCTCAAGGAATCATACAACCTTGCAACAGGTTAGCACCTTGGTTGTCTCACTCAGTTGAACATAATAAATAACAGAGAAACCGGTTGCTGGGCTTCATAGGGCCTGTCCCTCCGCCAGCTCGGGATAAGAGTATCCGCTCAATGAAATATCTTATCGTAAAAGGGTTTGCAATGTCAATATGATTCAGAAGAAATAGGCACCTATATTGAGGGAAAACAATGGAAATGCACACACAAAAAATAATAAATAGTATAGACTATTTGAAAATATATGTTATACTAATTCACAATTAGCAAAACACAAAAAACGATAAAGGAAGGTTTCATATGAACTCAGTTGATTTGACCGCTGATTTACAAGCCTTATTAACATGTCCAAATGTGCGTCATAATTTATCAGCAGCACAGCTAACAGAAAAAGTACTTTCCCGAAACGAAGGCATTTTAACATCCACAGGTGCTGTGCGCGCGACAACAGGCGCTTACACAGGACGCTCACCTAAAGATAAATTCATCGTGGAGGAAGAAAGCACGAAAAATAAGATCGATTGGGGCTTGGTGAATCAGCCCATTTCAGAAGAAGCGTTTGAGCGGCTGTATACGAAAGTTGTCAGCTATTTAAAGGAGCGAGATGAACTGTTTGTTTTCGAAGGATTTGCCGGAGCAGACGAGAAATACAGGCTGCCGATCACTGTCGTAAATGAGTTCGCATGGCACAATTTATTTGCGCGGCAGCTGTTTATCCGTCCGGAAGGAAATGATAAGAAAACAGTTGAGCAGCCGTTCACCATTCTTTCTGCTCCGCACTTCAAAGCGGATCCAAAAACAGACGGCACTCATTCCGAAACGTTCATTATTGTCTCTTTCGAAAAGCGGACAATTTTAATCGGCGGAACTGAGTATGCCGGTGAAATGAAGAAGTCCATTTTCTCCATTATGAATTTCCTGCTGCCTGAAAGAGATATTTTATCTATGCACTGCTCCGCCAATGTTGGTGAAAAAGGCGATGTCGCCCTTTTCTTCGGACTGTCAGGAACAGGCAAGACCACCCTGTCGGCAGATGCTGACCGCAAGCTGATCGGTGACGATGAACATGGCTGGTCTGATACAGGCGTCTTTAATATTGAAGGCGGGTGCTACGCTAAGTGCATTCATTTAAGCGAGGAAAAGGAGCCGCAAATCTTTAACGCGATCCGCTTCGGGTCTGTTCTCGAAAATGTCGTTGTTGATGAAGATACACGCGAAGCCAATTATGATGATTCCTTTTATACTGAAAACACGCGGGCAGCTTACCCGATTCATATGATTGACAACATCGTGACTCCAAGCATGGCTGGCCATCCGTCAGCAATTGTATTTTTGACGGCTGATGCCTTCGGAGTCCTGCCGCCGATCAGCAAACTGACGAAGGAGCAGGCGATGTACCATTTCTTGAGCGGTTACACGAGTAAGCTTGCCGGAACCGAACGTGGTGTAACGTCTCCTGAAACAACGTTCTCTACATGCTTCGGCTCACCGTTCCTGCCGCTTCCTGCTCACGTCTATGCTGAAATGCTCGGCAAAAAGATCGATGAACACGGCGCAGACGTTTTCTTAGTCAATACCGGCTGGACCGGGGGCGGCTACGGCACAGGCGAACGAATGAAGCTTTCTTACACTAGAGCGATGGTCAAAGCAGCGATTGAAGGTAAATTAGAGGATGCAGAAATGATAACTGACGATATTTTCGGCCTGCACATTCCGGCTCATGTTCCTGGCGTTCCTGATCATATCCTTCAACCTGAAAACACATGGACCAACAAGGAAGAATACAAAGAAAAAGCAGTCTACCTTGCAAATGAATTCAAAGAGAACTTTAAAAAGTTCGCACATACCGATGCCATCGCCCAGGCAGGCGGCCCTCTCGTATAAAAAACAAAAGCCAAGAGCAATTATGCTCTTGGCTTGTTTTAATTGACGGAATGCAAAGAAGTCAGCTTGTATGTAATGATGGTCCGGCCTTCTTCCCATTGAAGCTTCTGCACTTCAGCTGTGCCTGACTTTTCGCCAAACTTTGTTTTGCGTACATCCATTGGAATCTCCATCGGATATACTCGGTATCCGTCCTTCTCTAACGTGAATATATTCTCATCTATGCGAACTTCTTTTCCTTTTGTCACAATCAGTGTATTAAATTCAACAGGCATTCCCAAAGTGAAATCCCCTTTCGTTCTCTTTTTTCTTTATCATAACATATTTCACTGTCAGCGGTTTTTCATCCATTGTGTGAGCTGCCGTACGATACGCCGGTTTTCTTTTGGCGGGAAATAATGTGTGAATGTACTGTAGTACCATGTCTCCACCGGCTTATGCAGTTGTTTTAGCTTCTCTTCAAATAAATAGGAATGCTGAATCGAAACATTTTGGTCTTTTTCTCCATGGATTAACAGCACGGGAGCCTGAATTTTGTTTACTTGGTCAAACGGTGTCCTCCATTGATATTCCTCAGGCACCTTTTTCGGTGTTCCGCCGATGACTCTTTTCATCATTCGCCGCAAATCCTGCCGCTCCTCGTATGTAAGAATCATATCACTGACGCCTCCCCAGGAAACAAATGAAGCTGCCTGCCTGCCCATTTCGATAGCAGTAAGCATTCCCATAATTCCGCCGCGGGAAAAGCCGAAGATGTGGACTCTATCCTTCTTGACATTTGGGTGCTGCTGAAGCAGGCGAAAAGCAGAAAATGCATCCTCCCTGTCTTCTCCGGCAAAATCCTCATTGCCTTCTCCTCCTTGATTTCCTCTGTAAAAAGGAGCAAACACCACAAACCCTTGGGATGCAAACTGGATAATCCGGCCCGGCCGAACCATGCCCACGCTTTTTATCCCGCCGCGCAAATATAAAAATCCGTCATATTGTCCCGGTTCCGCCGGCTCAGCCAGAAGCCCCTTAACCCGTAATCCATTTGACAGGTAGCAGATCGTATACAAACGCACATGCTGGCTTGGCGACGGAAATCTACTTTTCTCTATAATCAAAACAGCCGCCTCCTTTTTTTCTATATGCTTTCCTTACTCCAAAATTACATCCGGAGAACCTGGTTAGGCATTCACACATTTTTATACCCATCATACGATATGTAAAGCAAAAAAGGATATTAACTATGATGCGAAATAAGGAGGTTGTCTATGTGAACAGATGGTTAAGGCTGGGCTTCGCCTGTGTCGGCAGTATCTTTCTCATGATCGCCCTGGCGGCTTGCAAGCAGGAAGAAACGCTCACCAAAGTCAAAGTAGCTGAAGTGACCCATTCAATTTTTTACGCACCTTTATATGTTGCTGAGTCTAAAGGTTTTTTTAAGGAAGAAGGGCTTGATGTCGATGTGAATACGACCTGGGGCGGAGACAAAACGATGACATCGCTTCTTTCCAACGGCTCCGACATCGCGCTTGTCGGGTCAGAAACATCTATTTATGTCGAAGCGCAAGGGGCTAAAGATCCCGTCATTAATTTCGCCCAGCTGACTCAGACAGACGGAACGTTTCTTGTCGCGAGAGAAGATGTTGAACACTTCGACTGGGATCAGCTGAAAGGAAAAACGTTTCTCGGCCAGCGAAAAGGCGGCATGCCGCAAATGGTCGGCGAGTATGTGCTGAACAAACATAAGATTGACCCGCATAAGGATATAGACCTCATCCAGAACATAGACTTCGCCAATATTGCCAATGCGTTTGCTTCTGGAACCGGTGAGTATGTACAGCTCTTTGAACCGCAGGCTTCTCTCTTTGAGAAAAAAGGCATCGGCCATATCGTGGCTTCATTCGGAGAAGAATCAGGAGAGGTTCCTTATACGACTTTTATGGCGAAACAAAGCTATTTGAAGAAAAATGAAAGCACAGCCGTAAAGTTTACAAAAGCCATTTATAAGGCGCAGCAGTGGGTTGAAAATCATTCTGCGAAGGACATCACAGATGCCATTAAAGATGAATTTGATGATACCGACCCAGACGTCATCGAAACATCCATTGAACGCTATAAAAAACAGCATTCATATTCGCCAGACCCTCTGCTTAACGAAAAAGAATGGGAGCTTCTCCAAACCATTATGGATCAATCGGGAGAACTGCCGAAGCACATTCCATACAATCAGCTTGTAAATAAAGAAATTGCTGAAAAAGTCACCTCGGAGAAATAGGAGGCGCCATCTATGTCTTTCTTACATGTCGACCATGTAACCCATACTTATTTTTCTATTAAAGAAAAAACAACGGCTGTGCGGGATATTCATTTCGATGCCGAAAAAGGCGATTTCATCTCATTTCTCGGCCCAAGCGGCTGCGGAAAAACAACACTGCTTTCCATTATTGCCGGTTTGATTGAGCCATCAGAAGGCAGAGTTCTGATTGAAGGCCGTGAGCCGAATCAAAAAGAACATAATATTGGCTATATGCTTCAGCAGGATTACTTATTTCCCTGGAAATCTATCGAGGAAAATGTGCTTCTCGGTTTAAAAATCGCCGACACGCTGACAGAAGAAAGCAAAGCCGCTGCACTCGGTCTATTGCCGGAGTTCGGCCTCATAGATGTGGAGAAAAAATATCCGAAAGAGCTGTCAGGCGGGATGCGCCAGCGGGCTGCGCTTGCAAGAACACTTGCGCCTAACCCTAGTCTGCTTTTGCTGGATGAGCCATTTTCCGCGCTTGATTTTCAGACAAAGCTGTCTTTAGAAAACCTGGTATTCCGCACATTAAAGGAATATCAAAAAACAGCAGTGCTTGTCACTCATGATATAGGGGAAGCGATAGCGATGAGCGATACGATCTTTTTATTTTCAAATCAGCCGGGCACCATCCATCAGATTTTTACCATTCCTAAGGAATTGGCCGCGATGTTGCCTTTTGACGCCCGTCAGGAACCTTCCTTCCAGACACTGTTTCAAACGATATGGAAGGAGCTGAATTCTCTTGAGAAACAGCAAAGAAACCATTGATCTGCTTCACGAGCAGTATCAATTCAAACAGAAAAAGGAAAAGTGGAAGGTCCATTCCTTTCAGCTTGCCATATTTATTCTCTTTTTCTCGGGCTGGGAAACCTCCAGCAGGCAGGGCTGGATCGATCCGCTGATCTTCAGCTCTCCATCAGCTGTGTGGCGATTATTGCTGGAGAAACTTGGTGACGGTTCTTTACTGTCACACATCGGCGTCACTTTATTTGAAACGGTGCTTGGCTTTTTGCTCGGGACGTTTATGGGCACGTGCCTCGCCGCTTTGTTATGGTGGTCTAACCGACTTGCCAGAATTTTAGATCCGTACCTTGTGATTTTGAATGCAATGCCGAAAGTGGCCCTGGGCCCGATCCTGATTGTCGCGCTCGGCCCCAGTTTTATCAGCATCATTGCGATGGGAGCCATCATCAGCGTCATTATCACAACCATCGTTGTCTATACCGCCTTCCAGGAGGTCGACGAAAACTATACGAAAGTCATGAAAACATTCGGCGCAAAAAAGTGGGTTATTTTTAAAGAAGTCATACTGCCTGCATCCTCCCCCGCGATTATTTCAACACTAAAAGTGAACGTCGGTTTATCATGGGTTGGCGTCATTGTAGGGGAATTCCTCGTTTCGAAGGTCGGATTAGGATATATGATTATTTACGGATTCCAAGTCTTCAATTTTACACTCGTCTTCTTAAGCCTGCTGATCATCGCCATCTTCGCCACTCTGATGTATCAGGGCGTCGAGCTGCTGGAAAAGAAATGGACGAAGGGGAGGACATAAAAAACCCGGCACATGTGCCGGGTTTTTTATTCAATCCATCCAGATTCTTTCAGTTTTTTCAAACTGATCGGAAGTACGGAATCCTTCATAATAAAGCTGAATTTTTTATTGCGGGAAAGGTTCTCCGGAAGCTCGTGAAACAAAACCGGGCCTTTCGTTTCAAAGTAATCAGCTTGCTTTTCAAGCTTTTCTATATCTGCAAAATATATATTTTTTACAATCACTTTTTCTTTTCCGAGAACTTTATACTGTCCGAGATACTTGAGGCTTTTGACTCTCGCGCCCGTCTCTTCCTTTACTTCCCGGAGCGCAGCCTCTTCTGCGCACTCCATCGGCTCTACTTTCCCGCCTGGAAACTCATAGCCTCTGTCCTCATGTTCTGTTAAAAGCCATTTGCCGCCAAAACGGCAAATCACCCAGACATGCTTCGGGCTGTCCGAGAAAGGCTGATCGTCAAAGGAAAGCTGAACAGTATTCTGATAATAATCTTTAAACTCGTACATGTTTATCCCTCAAATCCGTTCCTAGCTATCTTCCATACATCATACCACAGTTACGTTTCTTCGGAAGCCTTTTATCAAAAAATAAGGGAAACCCAGCACGCCGTCAGGTTCTGCATGCAGACTAGCTCGTACAGTTTTTTTGCGATAGCTTTTGCCGAAAAGTGCGACCGACGCTCTGGGCTTTATTATGACCCGCGAACAGGGAAAAGTTACGGTTTGCGCTTAAATTTATTTTTTAACGTTTCTAAAAGATCGACAAGCATCTGAGGAACCGGTATGCCAAGAGAACTGGCTGTCACAACAATTTGCACAGATTCATAAAGAATATAAAACATAATAGCCAAGTCACGAATTGATCCCTCTGTATTCAGCAGCTGATCAAAAAAGTGGCATACAGAGATCAGAGCCAGCGTGACTAATTTTTTGACAAGCCGGGCAAATATCTTCTTAAACGACAGTTTGTGAATAATCGTTTCCTTCAAAGTCGTACTGATAAATTCAATTGCCATAAGAGAGAGCAAAATCAGAAATGAATACTGAAAACCTCCAAAGAAAAAACCCGCTGCTGAAACGCTGACTGCTATTAACGAAAAGATGCCAAAGTCTCTATCCATTTATCCCAACATCCTTTCACAGAAACGGCCTTACGATATTCTATGGAAAACAAGCCGAACGGATTGGATTTTTCAGAAAAATGGACTGGTTGTCGCCTATTTTTCAGATACAAAAAGAAAAGCCGGACGTCTTTTTTAAGACATCCGGCCGTTCTATTTTTGAACTTAACCTAGGTAAGCTTTTAGCATCCAGTTATGTTTTTCAATATTTTGATGGATCGCAAGAAGCATGTCCCCTGTTGTTTCGTCACCGACTTCATCAGCTAAATCCATGCCGTTTTTCAGCTCTTCCGCGATGACTGTGAAATCATCATATACGCTTTGAACCATTTGTTCAGCTGTTTCATTTCCAGCCGCTTCTTTGACAGAAGCCGTTTCTAAGGATTCCTTCATTGTTGCAATCGGTTTTCCGTTCAGCGCCAAAAGACGTTCTGCTAAGTCATCAATATAAGTTGCTGTTTCGTTGTACAGCTCCTCAAACTTTTCATGAAGAGTGAAGAAATCTTTTCCTTTCACATACCAGTGATAATTATGTAGTTTCACATACATGACCGTCCAGTTGGCTACTTGTTTGTTCACTGCTTGAATCAATTGTTCTGACATGGTATCTCCTCCTTGTTATATGACTATGTATACCCTTAATATCGTACGCTAAAACCTCTTTTTTACCCTTATCTGTCATGATTTCTTCTATTATGCTACAATTGTTAAAAAACGGGAGGTGGAATGTCATGACGCTTCTCATTACGATAAGTATTTTGATTGTGCTGGCTGTTTTGCTTGTAACCATTTGGACGACTGTAAAAGCCTATAATGTAAAGCATACCATTGATCCACCACAAGAAAATCACTCTGATTCACACAATCAATGATGATGTGAATGCTCCACTTCTGACTGATTGCTGGCAGCATCGGCGTCTCCGACTTGGACTTTTAAGGTCGGCATGCTATGCTGTTTTTTTGCTGTGACATGGGATTGGACAGTGTATACACCATCTTCCTTAAACGTCGTTTCCAATCGGTATACGCCTTTTTCTTGTTTCGCCTTAAACATTTGGCTGGCGTCTTTTTCCCCTTCTTTCCATACTTCAAACTCTACTTCATCGGCATCCGTCACAGCTTCATCACCATATGATACGGCTGCTTCATAAGCAGCGCTTTCTCCGGGATTTACTTTTTCAGGCCCGGTCAGCTTGACATCCAAAACCTCGGGCGTCTCAGCTGTATTTGCTTTGCTTTCACCAGATCCGCATCCATTAAGCAAAAAAGCAGAAAAAAGCAGAACAACCAACATCTTTTTCATGCCATCACCCTTTCATCGTTTACTTAAATAGTAGCAAACGCTTACAGCAAATGGTACACAAAATATGAGACGTCACAAAAAAGACCTTTTTGCTTAAGCGCAAAAAGGTCCTTTCTATTTTAGCCAAATACTTTTAGCAATTCTTCTTTATCCTGTGAAAGCCAGAAACGCATTAAACGTTTAGCACCTTCCAGATCATGAAGCTTCGCTTGGCCGCACTGCTTTTCATTCGCAGCTGGTATTTCTGTAATCTCTACCGCTTCCTTCATTGTGTCTTCAAGCAGATCAACGATTTCCGCTGATGTCGGCTCTCCGCTCACAACTAGATAATAGCCTGTCTGGCAGCCCATTGGAGAAATATCAATGATATCAAAATGATCGTATTTCTCAGCGTGAGAACGAATCGTAAACGCGAGCAAATGCTCGAGTGTGTGAATGGTGTCAGGCTTCATCGCCTGTTTATTTGGCTGGCAAAAACGAATGTCAAATTTATTTACAACGCCGTCTGTTCCCACTTTATGCACGCCGCAATGTCTTACATATGGAGCAACAACCGCATTATGATCAAGCTCAAAACTTTCTACTGAAGGCATAATGGCACTCTCCTCTTTTTTTAAAATGTAATTTCATTATAACATACTTTTCCGATAAGAATTATTGATTAACTTTTCAATCTGTGTTTTTTTTCTTATACTTGCATCAGAAAGGTTGCTGAAGAAATATGAAAACCCTATTCATCGCTTTGATCAGAGGATATCAAAAATTCATCTCACCCCTGACGCCGCCAACATGCCGCTTTTATCCGACCTGTTCCCAATATGGAATCGAAGCGATTAAAACGCACGGCGCTTTAAAAGGCGGATGGCTGACAATCAAACGGATTTTGAAATGCCACCCGTTCCATCCGGGAGGAGTCGATCCCGTTCCTGAAAAAAAACAAAAACATTAATTGTTATAGCCGTTTACGATAAGATCCAGTTTTCCGGTTTTAGGATCAATGACTAAGCCATGGACCGGAACGTTTTCCGGGAACAGCGGGTGATGTTTAATAACGTCTACGCTGTCTTTCACACTCGCTTCCACTGAATCAAAGCTTTTAAACCATTGATCAAAGTCTACACCGGAGTACTTTATTGTTTCGATGCGTTCTTCCGGAATCCCTCTTGCTTTGATTTTTTCAAGCATGCTTTTGCTGCTGATTTTGCTCATGCCGCAATCGTGATGCCCGATCACACACACCTCATCTGCATTCAGCTCGTACACTGCGACGAGTATACTTCTCATGATGCTTCCGAATGGGTGTGTCACAAGCGCACCGGCACTTTTAATGATTTTCACATCACCATTTCGCAAATTCATCGCATGCGG
The DNA here is from genome assembly GCF_002837495.1 of Bacillus sp. SN32. Taxonomy (NCBI): domain Bacteria; kingdom Bacillati; phylum Bacillota; class Bacilli; order Caryophanales; family Bacillaceae; genus Bacillus; species Bacillus sp. SN32. The sequence goes on from NZ_PJCT01000003.1 coordinate 428,278, forward strand.
CAGCAGTTCAACCAGACGAGTGTCCATGCAAGAAAGAATCGCCATTTTTTTATCTGGAAATTTTGATGTTTGATACTTTTCATACTCTCTTTGTTCAGTAAATGTCTTGTTAAATTCAAGAATATCATTTAGAAGACTCATGTTCGTTGTCCCTTTCTATTCTTTTTACTCTTCAATATATCACAACCCTTGTTTATTCGTCATAATAAAAAAAGACAAACCCTCTGGTCTGCCTTATTTCCCCATGTTATAGCGTTTTTTGAACTGCTCAACTCGTCCGCCTTTTTCATTGAATTTCTGGCGGCCTGTATAAAACGGATGCGTGTCAGAACTTACCTCTACTTTAATGACAGGATATGTGTTTCCGTCTTCCCACTCTGCTGTTTCATTAGATGTTTTCGTAGAGGTGCTGAGAAAACGGTAGCCGCTGTTGACATCCTGAAATATCACTTTGTGGTTCTTCGGATGAATTCCTTCTTTCATGTGAATCTCCTTTCAATAAATCGTAATAATTACGTTTTATTTTATAACCTTACAAACGTTTTGTCAATCTTCTTATATCCTTCCCTCTGTTTTCGCATCGTAAACCTCATGGCATTTAAGAATAGGAAGAATAATCTAACCGAGGAAGCAAATAATAAACCCAAAATACATACAGAACGTCTTTTTAGAAAGGTGGTTTACGATTGTGGATGATTTAGTTTTGGCCAGAAGCCTCTTTGGCACGACAATGGGCTTTCATATCATTTTCGCAACGCTTGGAGTCGGTCTCCCGCTGATGATTTTAGTGGCGGAATTGATCTATCAAAAAACGAAAGATGACCATTATGCGATCATGGCGAAAAGATGGACGAAAGCACAAGCCGTTTTGCTGGGGGTCGCCATACCGACCGGAACGATCGCGGGCACTCAGCTCGCGCTTTTATGGCCGGGATTTATGGAAGTCATTGGCCGGGTGATGTCCCTGCCATTTCAAATTGAAATCTATGCTTTTTTTGTTGAAGCCCTATTCATGTCGATTTATGTATACGCTGCAGACCGTTTGTCACCTGCAATGAGGATTGTTGCTGTTTTCTTTGTGTTAGTCGGGGCAGCAGCATCCGCTGTTCTGATTACGAATGTTCATGCTTTTGAAGGAACGCCCGCCGGTTTTAAAATTTTAAACGGAAAAATTACAGATGTTGACCCGTGGGCTGCGTTTTTTAATCCTAGCTTTTTTATCACTGCCGGCCATGTCGTGCTGTCCGCGTTTATGACCGGTGCGTTTATCGTGGCTTCTGTTGCGGCGTATAAAATGATCCGGACGAGGAAAAAGGAAAAGGTCTATCGCTTTCACCGGAAAGCCCTTTTGCTCGCACTGACGATCGGCGGTATTTTTTCATTGCTGACCGCTTTGAACGGACACGAATCTGCACAGATGCTGTACGAATACCAGCCCGAAAAATTAGCCGGAGCGGAAGGCCTGTTTGAAACAAGATCCCACGCCCCGCTCGCTATCGGCGGTTTTACCGACCCGAATGAAGAAAAAGTAAAATGGGCAATCGAGATTCCATGGGCTTTAAGCTTTTTGGCAGCGAACCGTTTTGACACTGTTGTAAAAGGATTAAATGCATTTCCGAGAGATGAATGGCCGCCGCTTTTCATTCACACGCTATTTAATGCGATGGTCGGTGTAGGCATGCTGCTTATTCTTTATTCCATTATCGGTGTGGTCTGGAGAAAGGTGCTCAAGAAAGACCGTTTCCCAACGTGGCTTTTGGTCATTTTCATGACAGCAGGCCCTTTTAGTCTCATCGGCATTGAATTCGGCTGGATTTTCGCATGTACGGGGAGGCAGCCTTGGGTCATCTATCATCTGCTGAAAACGTCAGATGTCGTAACAACGACTGGCTCGATCGGGGTGCTGTTCTTATTTTTCACATTTGTTTATGCCGTGTTAGGCGCAGCTGTCGTCTACGTGCTGCTGTATTATTTCCGCAAGCACCCGGTTGACGAAGATTTAAATACAGCGGAGTCGTAATGGCTCCGCAAACAGGAAACCAAATGGAAGGAAGATCGTACAAATGGAGATTTCAACTGACGCTCTGATCGCCATCTCAATTATCTGGGGCTTTGTGTTTATTTACGCCGTCATGGCGACAATGGATTTTGGAGCGGGATTTTGGTCTATGATCTATTTAAACAAGGAGCATATGAAGGCCACCGATATTGCGAATCGCTTTTTGTCCCCGACTTGGGAGGTCACAAACGTCTTTATTGTGGCCATCGTCGTGGCACTTTTCAGTTTTTTCCCCGGCGCGACATTTGTGCTCGGCACCGTTTTATTAATTCCCGGAAGCATGATTTTACTGCTTTTAGCGATTCGAAGCGGATTTCTCGTGTTTTCAAATACAGCAAAGGAGCGGAAAACGCTAAGATATATTTCCGGCATCTCCGGCTTTATCATTCCTGCTATTTTAATTTTGGTGCTTCCTGTGACACACGGAGGGTTTATAGAAAAAACGGATGGAATCTATAACTTAAATATGTCTAAAATCTTTTCAAGCCCCAACGCCTATTCATTTATCGGGTTTGCGATTTTAAGCACCTTATTTTTGTCCTCGCTGCTGCTTGCAGATGTTTCAAATGTGGCAGAGGAACAGGATGCGTACCGAGCCTACAGAAAAAGCGCCCTGATTACCGGCCCGATTTCACTGTTGTTTGCTGTATGCATTATGGTAACTATGCGGAATGAAGCAAACTGGCTGTACAGCGGAATGATGAATGATTTTTCTTGGATTATTGCATCGTTCATTACATTTGTCATTGCTGGAATCGCTCTTTTTCTGCCTAACAAAAGCTTTGGTCAAAACATCGGAAAACCGCGTCTCGCACTTGTTGCGATTGGGATACAGTATTTTCTCGCAAGCTACGCGTACGGGCGGGCGCATCTTCCGTATATGATTTATCCCGATGTGACAGTCATGTCAGGCTTCACAGAGCCAGCAACGTTCAGAGCGCTGTTTGCAACGTATATCGTTGCATTTATCATTCTATTTCCGGGCTTCTTTTTCTTCTGGAAAATGTTTATGCGAGATAAACGCTATATCCGCCAGGAGGAATAGAGGGCAAGCCAGCCGGCTATACTAATCCAGAACCTTTATAAGGAGGGGATGGCATGGAGCAGAAAATTCTATGTGAGGTCAACAACTGTTCTTATTGGGGCAAAGGTAACAAATGCACCGCTGATGCCATTTATGTTGTCAGCCATACTGGTGAAACGGCTGAAAACAGCCGGGAAACAGACTGCAAAACGTTTAAGCCGCATGATTTGTAATTAAAAGAAAGAGCTGCATCAGCCAGCTCTTTCTTTTTGCATGTTGAGTGTTCTCAGCTTTTTAGTTATGACCCCGTTTGCAGGTGAAAACAAAAAGGCGCTTGCATAACATACACCTGTCATGGCCGCCATCGCTCCTGAAATCGAAACATTAAGCCACGTTGCGAAGAAATAGCCCATGACCGCCGACAGCCCACCAATCAACGCGCTGAGAATCAGCATATAAAGAAGCCGGTCTGTCAGCAAATGTGCCGCAGCAGGCGGAACAATCAGCATGGCCACAACCAATACAGCACCCACCGAATCAAAGGAAGCAACAGTCGTCAGGGACAGCATGCCCATTTGCACGTAATGAATGAGCAAAACCGGTATTCCCAAGGCTAAGGCCATTTGAGGATCAAACGAAGCGATTTTAAACTCCTTATAGCACACACTGATCAACACTACGTTTAAAACCAGAACAGATGCCAGCATCCAAAACGCTTTCGGCCCAATATCAACCCCGAATACCGTCATCGTATTCCACGGCACAAAAGCGATTTCTCCCATTAACGAGTGCTCAATATCGAGATGGACATTCGCTCCATACACAGAAAGCAATATAACCCCGATTGCAAATAAGGATGTAAACACAACTCCTATGGCAGCATCTGATTGAACCCCCTTGCTATGAAGAAGCTGAACTAAGAAAGCCGTTAACAGACCGGTTGCGGCTGCGCCGATAAACATAGAAATCCCGTCGAGATCTCCCGTCACTAGAAAAGCGCCGACAATGCCAAGCAACACTGTATGACTGATTGCGTCGGCCAGCATCGCCATGCTTCTCAGCACAAGAAATGTGCCGATCAATCCGCAGCTTACACCGACTAATACACCCGTAGCTATAATCCATGCTTCAAAACTCATTTGCGATCTGTCCCTTCTCGGCATCATGAGACGCTTTTCGACGCTCAGGCATCCGTCCATACAGCTTTAAGAGTGAATAAAGCCGCTCTCTCGTTTCTCTCGGTAAACGGTCCGGGTCAAAGTAGTCCTGATCGGATTCTATATTGGCAAGTTCCATTTCATGCATGAGAAACACTTCATACATCCGCTGCTTCAAAGCTGTGTGATAGCCTTTTTCTATCCCTTTGCTTGTGATTTGCCAAATCCCATTCTCGATACGCTCAATGCACCTCTCTTGTTCCAAGTCATTTAATGCCTTAAGGCATAATGAAAGGGATAGGCGTCTTTTCTTTCTTACACATTCAACAGTTACACAAAGATTATTCTTTTCATACTGTTCATAAATCGCCAAAAGCACTTGCTCCCTGCTTGTTCTGCGCCGCAGCCTCATCAGCCTTATGGCTTTAGCAGCCAATCCCCGCTTAGGCGCGCAAATCATTGAAAAAAGAAAGAGCAGCGTTGCAGATAAGATCATTAATGGCCCTGTCGCCATTCCCTTCATCGTGGTGCTAAGCAGGGTTCCGGCCACTCCGCTGACCCCGCCTGTAATCCCGGCAATGATGATCATCCCGGTTAATCGTTCGGTCCAATATCTCGCGGTTATGGCAGGTGTAATCAGCATAGCCGCCATTAATATCACACCAACAGTCTGAAGCCCAATGACGACAGCACAGACAATCAGACAAGCCAAAAGCCCGTTTAAAAAACGCACCGGGATTCCTAATCCCTTTGCAAACGCGAGATCAAAAGTAATCAATGTAAATTCCTTAAAGAAAACAATACATAGGAGCAGTAGAACAGCGGATATCCCTGCAATAAGGATGATATCCTGCCTGACCAATGAAGCAGCCTGGCCGAATAAAAAAGAATCAAGCCCGCTTTGGCTTCCCGCCCCCTGTTGCTGAATATATGTCAGCAGAATGATCCCGACGCCAAAAAACACAGAAAGAACAATCCCGATCGCCGAGTCCTCCTTTGTTTTTGAAAGCCGAGGAATCAGCTGAATACAAAACGTTCCGAGCAGTCCGGCGAGCGCTGCCCCCAGCAAAAAGAAAGGCAGTGATTTTTGCCCGGTGAACAGAAAAGCGAGACACACTCCCGGCAGAGCTGAATGGGCCATCGCATCGCCGATTAAACTTTGCTTTCTCAGCAGCACAAAGCTGTCCAAAACACCGCTTGCCGTCCCGAGCAAAAGCGTACCGGCCAGCACCCACTGTGTATTCGGATGCTGGAGCTGCAGCCACAAACTTTCAAACATTGCGTTCACTCCTTATGTCCTTCTGCCAGCACTTTATCTTTTAAAAACGTAAGCCTTCCTCCATATGTTTTTTGCAGGTTTTCGATCGTAAAAACGTTTTCCGCCGGTCCGAAAGCGATTTTTCTTAAATGAAGCAGTAAGATCCAATCGAAATAATCCTCGGCGGTCTGCAGATCATGATGGACGACAAGCACGGTTTTTCCTTTTTCTTTGAGTTCTGCCAACAGCGTCATAATCGCGCGCTCCGTCGCTGCATCGACACCTGCAAACGGTTCATCCATAAAATAAATGTCAGCGTTCTGGCAGAGTGCCCGGGCAAGAAACACCCGCTGCTGCTGTCCGCCTGACAGCTGGCTGATTTGCCTCTTTGCATAATCAAGCATCCCGACTTTTGTTAATGCGGCCTTCGCCATCTCCACATCCGCTTTCTTTGGCCTCTTTAATAAACCGATTCTCCCGTATCTTCCCATTAGGACGACATCGAGCGCGCTTGTGGGGAAATCCCAGTCAACCGAGCCGCGCTGCGGAACATATCCGATTCTGGTCCGCTGATCCTTATAGTCTTTGCCGTAAATAGAGATGTCTCCGGAAGCTCGGGGCACAAGACCGAGAATCGTTTTGATCAAGGTTGATTTTCCCGCGCCGTTCGGGCCGATAATGCCAATGAGTTTTCCTTCCGGCACCTGCAGCGAAATGTCCTGCAGTACAGGCTTTTTATGATAAGCAACCGTCACATTATCAAGCTCAACAGGGAACATATCCTCCACCTCTTTTCTTTATTTAAGCGCTTTAGTAATCGTGTTGATATTGTGGCGGAACATTCCTTCGTATGTGCCTTCTTTTGTGCCCTTTTCACCCATGGCATCCGAATAAAGCTGACCGCCGATTGTGACTGTATGGCCTTTTTCTTTAGCGCCTTCCACCACTGCATTGATTGATTTTTCAGATACACTGCTTTCTACGAACACAGCTTTTATTTGTTTGTCTGTCAGAAGATCAACCAGATCCTGAACATCCCTTAATCCATAGTCCGAATCTGTGCTGAGTCCCTGCAGGCCTTTTACCTTAAATCCATACTCATTCCCAAAGTACGCAAACGCATCATGAGCAGTCACAAGCACACGGCTTTTCTCCGGAATATGTGCGATCTCCTTACGCGACCACTTATCTAAATATTGCAAATCTTCTTTGTACTCTTTGGCATTTTTCCGAAAGGCATCTGCGTGCTGAGGCATTGCTTTGCTGAATTGCGCTTCAATTTCATCCACCGCATAGATCCATAACGGAATGCTGAACCAGACGTGGGGATCAAACGTCTTGCCTTCCCCCGCGGGAATAAGCTTATTTTTCGGAATGGCCTCAGCTACTGCCGCCGATTGTTTTTGTTCACCGATTTTTTGGAGGACATCCTCCATTTTCCCTTCCAAATGCAACCCGCTGTACAGAACAACATCGGCAGACATTAATTTTTTCGTGTCACCTTGGGAAGCTTTGTAAAGGTGCGGATCAACCCCCGGTCCCATTAAAGAGGTGACTTTTACATGCTTACCTCCGATGTTTTCTGCTGCATCGGCAATTTGAGATGTTGTCGCTGTCACTTGTAATTGCTGATCAGCGCTTTTTCCGGCTGAATCCGTTCCGCATCCCGTTAAAGCAAAGGTCGCAAAAAGTACTGCTGCCATCAGCCCTCGTCTCATATTTCTCCTCCTCTTTGCCATCAATGTCCGATTGTTTTATCTTATGTTGTCAGTTCTTAGACATGTGACATTAAATTAGCCAAAAGCATGTTTTATTTACACAGGACAAAAAGTTTCCTTTGTGCAAAATTATCGCGTTTGGCCATTTTTGTCAAGCTGATTTACATAAAAAAACCGGCTGGGTCAGCAGCCGGTCCAAACGAGAAGGGATGTATTCAACGAACACTTTTACTGTAACAGCACAGTGTCATTTATTCAAAATAGCAAAATGCTTTTTTCTTAACCATGCTGTGTGAAAACATCCATTTTGGTCACATATTTTCGCATAATATCTTGGTTTACCTCAACCCCTAAACCAGGCTGTTTTGACACAGAAATAAATCCATTATCAATACGAATATCAGGGGTTACAATATCTTCATCCCAATAGCGTGAGGATGAAGATATATCGCCAGGTATTGTGAATTGAGGCAGTGAAGCAAGCGCCACGTTCTGCGCTCTTGATATGCCTGTTTCCAGCATTCCTCCGCACCAAACCTGCATATGATGCTCTTTGCATAAATCATGAATTTTTAAGGCTTCTGTTAAGCCGCCGACACGAGAAGGTTTTATATTAATAATTTTGCAGCTTCCTAGCTCAATCGCCCGTCTCGCATCATCAACTGAACAAATGCTCTCATCAAGGCAAATGGGCGTTTTCAAATGTTTCTGCAAGTGGCGGTGGTCAACGATATCGTCAGCTTGGAGCGGCTGCTCAATCATCATTAAATGATAGTCATCAAGCTCCTTCAAACGGCTGATATCCTTCAGCTCATAGGATGAATTGGCATCAGCCATGAGCGGGATGTTTGGGAATCGGCTGCGGATGGCCTTGACCAATTCCACATCCTGCCCAGGCTGAATTTTAATTTTTATTCTTTGATAACCTTCTTTTTGATAGCTTTCAATTTCCTTCAGCATATCGTCAAGAGGCGCCAGGCCGACTACCACCCCGGCAGGGACTTTATCTCTTGTTCCGCCCAATGCCTCAGCAAGGGATACGCCCTTCTTTTTGGCATAGATATCCCATACAGCCGATTCAAGTCCCGCTTTTGCCATCCGGTTTCCTTTATACCGCGCCAGGCTGTCCGGCACTTCTGAAGGGTGATTGAATTCACGGCCGACGACATTTGGGATAAAAAAATCTTTTAGCATATGCAAACATGTTCCAATGGTTTCCTCGGTGTACCAAGGCGAAGAGAAAGCGGAAACTTCTCCCCAGCCTGTGACACCTGATGTATCAATGGCTTCCACGATCAGAAATTTACGCTCTTGAAGCGTTTCGATACTGTTTTTAAACGGTTTCTTTAAGTTCATGCTCAAATGGTAAAGCGTGATTTTTTCTATTTCGATCATAGCAGTTCTCCTTTACGCGCATCCTTCAGCTGATTTCGCAAGAGCTTATTAGACGCATTGCGCGGCAGGCGGTCAAGCACAAAGAATTTTGCCGGAATTTTATACTTCGCCAAGCGTTCTTTGCAGTAGTCAGTCAATTCTCCTGCGCTCACAGGCTTGTGAAGGACAAGATAGGCGTGAGGCACTTTCCCCCATTTTTTGTCCTCAGCCCCTGAAACCCCGGCTTCGGCCACAGCGGGGTGTGAAAGCAGCACTGACTCCACTTCGGCCGGATAAATGTTTTCTCCGCCGGATATGATCAGATCTGAACGTCTGTCTAATACATATAAAAAGCCTTCGCTGTCCAAATAACCAAGATCACCTGTTTTCAGCCAGCCATTTTGAAAGGAGGCTTCATTTGCGCTCTCTCGGTTAAAATAGCTTTTCATAACATTCGGGCCTTTGACCATGATTTCACCGTGTACAAACGGTTCACATGCCTGTCCGTCCCGCTCTATTTTGATTTCACATGAAAACAGCGGTTTCCCCGCAGATCCGAGCTTTTCCATACTGAATTCCGGCGACAGGGTAACAATTTGTGAGCATGTTTCTGTCATTCCATATGACTGAAAGACAGGGAATCCTTTCTCACGGCATTCCTCAAGCAATGGCAGAGGTGCAGGGCCGCCGCCGAGAAGAATGCATCTGATGGATTCAGGGCAGCGGCTTGTTTCTTCCAAAAGACTGGCCAGCATAGTCTGCACCGCAGATATCATTGTCACTTCATGCCTGTTGATAGAATCCAGCACATCACTTACGGAAAAACGCTGGTGAAGCACGACAGTCATTCCATAGATCACAGATTTGAATAATGCGGACAAGCCGCTGATATGAAAGAGCGGCAATGCGATAAGCCAGCGGTCTTGTTCTGTTATACCCAAATTAAGCGCGGACGACACCGCACTGAAATAGTGGTTTCCGAACGTTTGCTGAACTCCCTTGGGCTTTCCTGTCGTACCCGACGTATACATCAGCGTTGCCGTTGCATCCATTTGCATATAAGCTTGGATCTCAATTTCCTGTGCTGCTTCTTTCATCAATTCATCCACATCAATCGTTTGAACGATGTGTTCATACTCTTTCTTGTCAAAGTTTGAATCTGTCAGTAAAAAGCCGGATCCGGAATCCTCCAGCTGAAACACCCTTTCATGTGTTGACAGCTTCGTATTCAAAAGCACCGCCTTAACACCAAGCAAAAAACAAGCGTGAACGGCGTATACCATTTCTGCACGGTTTTGGAGCAAAATAGCCGCAGTATCCCCTTTCCGAACCGAATGAGCGGCAAGCTGTGCCGCCATTCGCTTAGACGCGGCAAATAATTCTGCAAATGTCACGGTTTGATCTCTATAGATGAGAGCGATTCTCTCAGGTGTCAGCTGTGCCCGCTGCATGAGCCAGTTAGGCTGTTCTGTCAGCATGTCATCATCTCCGAGGTAAAATGTCTGTATTGAAAAGAAAACAGCTTGGACCGCAAAGTCTCAAGCTGTTGGTTTACTAAGTATTGCTGATCACGGGAAACGAGGGAACTGTCCGAAATCAGGTTTGCGTTTTTCCTTAAAGGAATCACGGCCTTCTTTTGCTTCATCTGTTGTGTAGTAAAGAAGGGTAGCATCCCCTGCAAACTGCTGAATTCCAGCAAGTCCGTCTGTGTCCGCGTTAAACGCAGCTTTAAGAAAGCGCAGTGCGGTCGGGCTTTTTTCAAGCATTTCTTCACACCATTTAATCGTTTCTTCTTCAAGCTGTTCCAAAGGAACGACTGTGTTGACAAGACCCATGTCCAGTGCTTCCTGTGCGTTGTACTGACGGCATAGGTACCAGATTTCACGTGCTTTTTTATGTCCTACAATTCGAGCCAGGTAGCCAGAACCGTAACCTGCATCGAAGCTTCCCACTTTAGGGCCTGTTTGTCCAAAAATTGCGTTGTCCGCAGCAATTGTCAAGTCACATACGATGTGAAGCACATGGCCTCCGCCGATCGCATATCCGGACACCATCGCAACAACCGGTTTCGGGATGACGCGGATTAAACGCTGAAGATCCAATACGTTAAGACGCGGGATCTGGTCGTCTCCTACATATCCACCGTGGCCGCGAACTTTTTGGTCTCCGCCAGAACAAAATGCCTTGTCCCCTGCACCGGCAAGCACGATAACCCCAACGTTTTGGTCGTCTCTTGCGTCAGCAAACGCATCAATCATTTCAGCAACCGTTTTAGGGGTAAACGCATTATGTACCTCAGGTCGGTTGATTGTTATTTTTGCAATGCCATTATACGTTTCATACAATATCTCATCGTATGTCCGTTTTGTTTTCCATTCAGCCATATGATGACCTCCTTTTATTCTCTATGTGAATGAGTCAGATGCTTGTCAAAAACTCACTCACTATTTTACCAAACAATCGCGGCTGTTCCACATGGACCGTATGTCCTGCTTTTGGAACAATCTCTATTCTACTAGAAGGAAGCATCTTATGCACCTCTTGATTGATGGCGCAAAATTTTTCGTCCCACTCCCCGCAGATAAGAAGCACAGGAACATCTATTTCCTCTACACGGCTCCACAAGGAAGGCTGTGAACCGGTGCCCATGCCGGTTAAACTGTTCGCAAGCCCAATCTTATTGTTCCGCAGACGGCCCGATCGTATCCTGTGCCGAATATCTTCAGCCAGCCTCTGCTGAGATGAAAACAAAGGGATATTCTCCCAATACGCAACAAACGCTTTGAGCCCGTCTCGTAAAATAAAATCAGCAAGCTTCCGGTCCCGCATGATTCGTTCCCGCCGTTCCCCAAGTGTTTTGAGCCCCGGCGTCGTGCTTTCAAGCACAAGTGCCGATACCCGCTCGGGATATGTCATCGCGAAAGAGTAAGCAAGCCTTCCTCCCATAGAATACCCAATCAATTTCACTTTGTGAAGTTTTAATTGATCAAAAATCTCGGCAAGGTCAGAAACTTGCCGGCTTGTGCTGTATCTTTTCCCATTCAGCGGTGCATCGGTTTCCCCATGCCCTAAACAATCAATTTTGATCAAACGGGAATCAGGCAGCATTTCATCAAGAAAAGTCCATGATTGTTTGCTGCCGGTAAACCCGTGCAGACAGACGACGGCTTCGGAAGCATTCGGTCCCCCGTCTGCCACTGCATATCGGACACCATCTGATACCGTTATGTTTACAGTTCCCATTGTTTTTTCACTTCCCGCACAGCCTCATTCAGCATATCGCGATGAAGCTGGACTCTTGATTGGCGATCCGTTTTGATTTCAATCAAATGGAGTCCGGGCTTGTCTGCCTGCGGCGCGTAAGCTGTTTTGAATTCATCCCAAGAAGCCGGGCATGAATACGTTCCGCCGTAAAGTGCAGCCGCATGCTTGAAATCGAGCCCTGTCGGTGTGCCGAACAAATCTTCAAAGTGTGTCTTCTCAGAAGCCTGCGGCAAAAAGGAGAAAATCCCTCCTCCGTCATTATTGACAAGAATCACAGTAAGAGGAATACCCAGCTTTTTGGCCGCCAGCAGGCCGTTTAAATCGTGATAAAAAGATAAATCTCCAATCACAAGGGTAACAGGCGCTTTTGTTCCTTCACATACCCCCATGGCAGAGGAGACGACACCGTCTATCCCGTTTGCTCCCCGGTTTGAATAAATCCGGAAAGGGCGGTCCTGCTTTTCGAAAAACGTATCAACATCCCTGATCGGCATGCTGTTTCCCACAAACAGCGAGCTGTTTTCAGGCACAAGATGCTGAAGGATTCGATAGAGATTGCCTTCAAACGAAACATCTTCACTGCTGATTGTTTGCAGATGCTCGCGGAACCGCCCATTGACAAACTGCCACTTTTCCAGCCACTCTGAGGATCTGGCAGCAGCAGTAAGGCCTCCCATGATCTCCTCAGCAAAAACAGACGCATTACAATGAATCATATGCGCGCTTGCCTGTGTCGGGTCTCTCCACCCTCCATCCTCGTCAATCACTATTTGCTGAATCGCCGGATCATCCTTAAGCCATAAGAAAACCGGTTTTGAAACAGGCATCGGTCCAAACCGAATGACAACATCAGGACGAAGTTTCCGCTTCAGCTCATCATCTTTTAAAAACGAATCATACGCATCAATAACAGTGCTTTTATCATGAACACCATTCCGCAGATTAGACAGCGGATCCGCTAAAATTGGATACTGAAGCGCTTTTGACAGCGTAATAATGTTTTCCTTATCCACATCACTATGGAGCTCTCCGCAGACGATCATTCCTTTTTCAGCCTCTGCGAGCATCTCAGCCACATCAGACAGGGACTCTCGGTCAACAGACTGCGTACCCGTTTTCACAGACACATGACGGCCTGTTCTCATTCTTCCAAACGGCTCATCTGAAAGATCCGGCATCAGCGGTTCGCGCAGCGGCACATTCACATGGACAGGCCCCATCGGGCGCTTTTGTGCTTCTCCGGCAGCGCGGCTTGCCAGCGTTCGGATGTATCTCAGCATTTGCGGAGACTCTTCAGGAAGAGCAGAGTCTGTGAAAAACTTAACAAAGTTACCGAATAAGAAGTGCTGATTAATAGCCTGCGGTGCGCCTACTTCGCGCAGCTCATGAGGCCGATCAGCAGTTAACACAATAATAGGCACCCTTGAATAATGGGCTTCAACCACAGCCGGATAAAAGTTGGCCGCGGCTGTTCCAGATGTACAGATCAATAGTACGGGACGCTGCTTCGCTTTTGCCAAACCTAAGGCAAAAAATCCGGCAGATCTTTCATCAATTTGGACATGGACGCTGATATCGGGATGCGCAGCACAAAGAACAGCCAGCGGTGTAGATCTTGAGCCCGGACAAACGACGGCGTCCGTAATTCCGGAAAGGGCGAATTCATCAATAAAACTTCCGATGTAATGAGTAATCGGGTTGACTGTCAACGCCTCTCACCTCCTAATGCAGAGATCATCGGCTTCAATTTAATCTGTGTTTCTTCATATTCCGAGATTGGTTCCGAGTCTTCCACAATACCGCACCCGGCAAACAGCCTTGCTGTGCTTCCTTCGATGAGCCCTGAACGAATGGCTACCGCGAATTCCCCGTTATCCTGGCTGTCAATCCAGCCGATAGGGGCCGCATACCAGCCGCGAGACATCGGTTCAATCTCCCTGATCACGTCAACAGCTTTTTCCTGAGGTGCTCCCCCAAGCGCCGGAGTGGGATGCAACTTCTCAATTAAGTCAAAAATTGAAGCAGACTCGCGCAGCTGTCCGACAATCGGCGTAAACAGGTGCTGAACGCTTTTTGTTTTGTACAAAACAGGTCCATCAGGCTTTTCAACCTCTGAACAGCTTGATACAAAAGCATTATGAATCATACCTACCACAATATCATGCTCAAGCAGGTTTTTCTCATCGTTTAATAATTCAAGGCCTATCCGGCGGTCGTCTTCTTCATTCACGCCTCGTTTAATGGAGCCTGCCAGACAGGAAGACATGACAGTGCCGCCGTCTCTTTTGATCAGTCTTTCCGGAGACGCGCCGACAAAAGTTTTGCCTTCTTGTTCAATTGCAAAAACATAGCTTGTCTGCTGATCGTCCAGAAGCGTTTTAAGCACCGGTTCAATTTGGATTGGACCGTCAAACGTGAGCAGCAGCTCTCGGGCAAGAACAACCTTATCATATTGTTTCTCTTTAATTTGGCTTGTGGCCGTTTCGATTGCTTTCAGCCAATCATCCTTATCCAGCTCTTCGGCTGCTGCAATCACAGCCTGATCTTCTTGCTTGAAATCGGGAACCATAAATTCCGCCGCAAAAGCTTTTAAACCTTCTAAAACAGCTTCTGCGTCTTCTCCTCCGCTTACCCATCTGTTAACTGTTAAGAACGGGCCTTCAGCAGTCATCGTCAGCATAAGCGCAGGCACAAAGAAATCCCCTTCCGAGAAATGGTCCCATTGTGAACCTCTTTCTTCGCAAGGGTCAAAAGAAAATCCTCCGAATAACACAGGTCCCACTGCAGAATGCTGCAGCTTTTCTTCTTCATAAATATGAAAAGCCGTCTTTTTAAAGCGCTCCCATTGTTCAAAAACCTCACGATACCGCTCGCTGTTTTTTTGATTTGTCTGGAAAACCGCTTCTTTGCCAAGACCGACTATTGTCAATTCACTTTCAGGATCTGACCAAAAAAATCGATTGCCTGTATATTTTTTTGCTCCGTAATTGAAAAATGATAGAGGGTCAAGAGACTCGATTTGTCTCGAATAGCTTATTAAGACAGCATGGTTGACTTCTTTGGCTTTATGTAATGCATGTAGAACTTCCTTTCGGAACGTACGCTGCACCGTTGTCACCATGAGACATTCCTCCATAATCCTTAAAATGCTTTTAATACCATACACCTGTGTCTCCTTTGTGTCAAACACAGATCATGCAGTCCAAATGGCCTGCCTTACCTATTATAAACCTAATTTCAGAAATGAAAAAGAAACAAAGCTTAAATTTCTTTCTCCACTGATAGCAAAGGTTGTATCCGCTTACCATAAAAGGAAAACCTCCTATATTCCTCCACCCGCCATTTATGAAAGTTCTCAGGCGATCTGTTCATACTAAAGGTATGCATCACAGAGAAACGAGGCGATCACATTGCTTACGAAAGAACAGCTTCAGCATTTAAAAAATGAACTGGAACAAACGAAAAAAGATATCTTAAACCGTTTCAAAGACAATGATCATTTTCAGCTTAACTCAGCCTTTCCTTATGATTCGTGGGGTGAGCTTTCGGCATACGACAACCATCCCGGCGATCAGGCGACAGAACTTTACGAGCGTGAGAAAGACATCGCTCTAGACTTGCATGAGCGAGAGCACCTTCGGGACATTGAGCATTCATTGAAGGCGATAGAAAACGGTACGTATGGCATTTGTGAAGTCAGCGGAAAGGAAATCCCTTTCGAACGACTTGAAGCGCTTCCGACTGCCACAACCCTCGCGGAGTATTCGTCACAGGACGTGGTTTCCAAAGACCGTCCGATTGAAGAAGAAACACCATTCGGGCAATTTGAATTTGATGATGATGAAGAAATCAGAGCGCCATATGACAGTGAGGATTCCTATCAGGATGTCGAAAAATATGGGAACTCACAAACGCCGCAGGATATGGAAAACCCTCCGCTCAGCTATGATGATATGACGATGAATGCCGAAGAGAATATCGGCAATACGGAGTCTTACGAAAATTTCATCGCTACAGATATCACTGGAAAAGAAATTACCGTTTATCAAAGCAGAGCCCATGAGCGCTATGAAGAAGAACTTGACGAAGAGGGAATCATGACCACATTCGGCGATCTCCACGCTGATTGAACCCCCGATTATTGGGGGTTCTTTTCCGTTTTCAGCATATCGTAAATTAGCTTCAGATAATCCTTTTGCAGACCGATGTCATACCGCTCGCCCTCTAGCAATTTCCCGTATACGGTACATGCCCCGAGCGAAGCTTTTATCGCATCCGTTACCTGCACTTCTCCTCCGCTGCCAGCTTCTAATGCCTCCAGCTCATTAAAAATATCCGGTGTGAAAATATAACGCCCTGCTGCTGCAAAATGAGACGGAGGGTTTTGTTTAGGCTTTTCCACAATATCCTGTATGCGATAAAGCCCTTTTTCAACAGGCTCCCCTTTTATCACCCCGTAATGATGTAAATCCTCCGTTTTTGTTTCTTTTAAGCCGATTACACTGGACTGATATTTCGTATATGCTTCAATCAGCTGCCCCAAAGCCGGCTGATTGGCGGAAAAAATCAGATCATCTGGCAAAACGACGGCAAAAGGCTCTCCGCCTGCAAATTGCTTTCCGAAAGAAATGGCGTCGCCAAGACCCTTTGCATAAGGCTGGCGCACATAGTGAATCCGTATATCCGGAATGGGATGCTCTCTAAGTAAATGCAGTTTATTCTTAGAGGCCAAAAAAGCCTCAAGTGCCAAAGAGGAATCAAAATAGTCGACAATCAGATTTTTATGGCTCGATACAACCATCAAAATGTCCTCAATGCCTGACTCCTTTAATTCTTCAACAAGATAATGAATCACAGGCTTAGATCCTACTGGAAACATTTCTTTCGGAATCACCTTCGTCACCGGCAGATTTCTCGTGCCGAATCCGCCTGCAGGAATGATCGCTTTTTTTATCATGGTATTTTCCCCTCAGCTCATGTTTATTACATGATATTCCAAGAGCGCATCCCGATGTTTGTACATCTGAAATTAGGCGGAAGCAACTGGGCAGAAAGCGGAATCACGAACCAGCCCTTTTTTAATAGGATATTGATATATGACCAGTAATCTTGTAAAGGAGCTCAGGTGATGAAAATTTGTGTGGTTGGCGCCGGGTATGTCGGTTTAACCCTATCAGCGGCACTGGCATCCATCGGACATGACATGATATGCACAGACAAAGACGTCAAAAAAATCGGGCAGCTGAAAAAAGGAGTCATTCCCTTTTACGAGCCTGGGCTTTCAGATGCAATACTTCGTTGCGGCAATCTCTCGTTTTCTTCTGAAGTGAAATCGAGCATGGAGGAATGTCCCGTTATTTTTATCGCAGTCGGAACTCCGCCGCGTTCGGACGGATCAGCTGATACGAAAGCCCTGCAGTCCGTCATCGGTGATTTAAGCGAGGCGATCCGATCGTATAAAACCATTATTACGAAAAGCACTGTTCCGCCCGGGACAAATGAAAACATAGCAAAACAGCTGATTGCCTCCGGAGTGTCTAAAAACCTCTTTAATATCGTATCCAATCCGGAGTTTCTGCGGGAAGGCAATGCCTTATATGACATGCTGCATCCTGACAAAACAGTCATCGGTGTTCAGGAAGAAGATCACGTATCGGCAGCCATCGTCAAATCCATTTACAAACACATTGATACCCCTTTTATCGTTACAAGCTTAGCGGGAGCAGAGCTGATCAAATATGCCAACAATTTCTTTTTAGCGGCCAAAATTTCGTTCATTAACGAAATGGCCCGCATATGTGAAGCCTATCAATCAGATATCTCAGATATTTCCCGCGCTATCGGTCTAGACCCAAGGATCGGGAAGCACTTTTTGCAGGCAGGCATCGGATACGGAGGCTCTTGTTTTCCAAAGGATCTGCAGGCGCTGCAATTTGCTGCCCAGGAAAAAAACACGGAGACCTTCCTGCTCCGGGCCGTGCAGCACATTAATGACACCCAGCTTGGCCTGTATATCAAAAAAATACAGTCATTCTTCGAAACACTTCAAGGCAAGAAAGCGGCTGTACTCGGCATTTCCTTCAAACCGAATACTGATGACATCCGGAATTCTCAGGCTGTCAGACTGATGGAAAGGCTGGCGGAGCTGGGATGTGATGTTCATGCATATGATCCTGAAGCTGTACTTCCAGAACATTTGCGGCAACATGTAACTCAGCATTCTCAAGCTTTTGATGCGATCGAAGAGAGTGACTTTTTATTTTTGGCGACAGAATGGCCTGAGTTTTTAGCGTTTGATTGGAAAAAGGCTGCAGATATCATGAAAGGGCGTCTTGTGATTGACGGACGCAACGTACTAAAAAAAGAACTGATCGAGGCTTGCGGCCTGATCTGTACGGGAGTTGGCCGTCCATGAAAATACTCGTCACGGGAGCAGCGGGCTTTATCGGCTCCCACCTCTGCGAAGAATTACTAAAAGATAAGAAACATAACGTTATTGGAATCGATGACTTTATCGGTCCTACTCCATTTTCCTTGAAATTAAAAAACCTTAAAAACCTGCTGCCGGAAAAGCGATTTACGTTCATAAAGGAAAATCTGCTGACAGCGGATCTTGCTCCCTTACTGGAAGGAGTGGACGTCATCTTTCATTTGGCGGCCATACCGGGTGTCCGCTCAAGCTGGGGCAATCATTTTCACCCATATGCCGCACATAATATCCAAGCGCTCCAAAGGCTCCTCGAGGCGTGCCGGGAACATTCTATTCAAACGTTCGTCTTTGCATCCACCTCTTCCGTCTATGGCGAAAAACAAGGAAAAGTCAGCGAAAACACGTCGCTTTCTCCTTTATCTCCGTACGGGGTAACAAAGCTTACGGGAGAAAAGCTTTGCCATGTGTATAAACAGAGCTTTGGCATTCCAATTGTGATTCTCCGTTTTTTTACCGTATACGGGCCAAGACAGCGGCCGGATATGGCTTTTCACCGGCTCATTAAGCAGCACCTTCAGCAAAAGCCGCTTACCATCTTCGGTGATGGGCAGCAGTCAAGAGATTTCACTTATATCAGCGACTGTGTCAAAGGCATCACCGCTGTTCTTGGGAAACCCCACCTTATTGGTGAAACAGTAAATATCGGCGGCGCAGAGCGTGCCTCAGTCTTAAAAGTTGTCTCCCTCATTGAGGATATTTCCGGGAGAAAAGCAACACTGCACTTTTCGGACAAAATAGCAGGGGAACCGAGCAACACGTGGGCGGATATTTCAAAAGCAAAACAGCTCTTGCATTATAATCCCGCCACATCCTTAAAGGATGGCTTGACCAACGAAATCGCCTATTTATCGTCGCTGTATCAGGGGGAATAAAAATGAAGCTTGCCTTTATCTGTACAGAAAAGCTGCCGGCGCCCGCAGTACGCGGCGGCGCTATTCAAATGATGATTGACGGTGTCACGCCCTATTTCAGCAGCAGGTACGACCTGACCATTTTTTCAATAGAAGATCCATCGCTCCCAAATAGAGAAACAAAAGACGGCGTACATTATATCCATCTGCCAAAAGAACATTACCGCGAGGCGGTAGCCGAAGAGCTGCGAGCCTCTTCCTTTGACCTCATTCATGTGTTCAACAGGCCTTTAAATGTCTCTTTATATAAAAAAGCCTCACCACACAGCAAGATCGTTCTGAGCCTGCATAACGAAATGTTTTCAGAAAAAAAAATGACCTTCGCGCAAGGAAAAGAAGTACTCGACAATGTCTCCATGATCACAACTGTGAGCGAATTTATTAAACAAACCGTCATTGAACGTTTCCCTGAAGCCGAGGACATCACAAAAGTTGTGTATTCCGGCGTTGATTTAAACTCTTATCCGCCCGTCTGGACGATGAAAGGCTCGGCTGTCAGAAAAACATACCGGAAAAAATACGGTATTGAAGATAAAAAAGTTATTTTATTCGCCGGCCGCTTAAGCCCGACAAAAGGACCTCACCTTCTCATTCACAGCATGAGACGGATTTTGCAGCAGCACCCTGATGCTGTACTGGTCATAGCAGGCGGGAAGTGGTTCAGCGATGACAGCGAAAACCAATATGTCACCTATCTGCGCACGCTGGCGCTGCCATACAGAGACCACATAATCTTTACAAAATTCATTCCCGCAGACGACATCCCAAACCTATTTCTGATGGCAGATGTATTTGTGTGCAGCTCTCAGTGGAACGAACCCCTCGCCCGTGTGAATTATGAAGCAATGGCGGCCGGCACGCCCTTAATTACCACAAACCGGGGCGGAAACGGTGAAGTCGTAAAACACGAAGTCACTGGCCTTGTCATCGACAGATACAACAAACCTTCTTCATTTGCAAAAGCAATTGACAGAGCCTTTACAGATCAAGAATTAATGAACAAAATGACAAAAAACGCCCGAAAGCATGTAGAAGCTTTATTTACCTTTACCCATGCTGCCAAAAGGCTCAATACTGTTTACCAATCCGTTCTGACCCCGAAAAACAAACAATTTCCGCCGCCTTTTCTGACGCAAAATTTTGATTTATCATCTATCAATCAGCTTTTTGTGAAAGCAAAAACATAAAACCTACAGCTCGTGTTGCAAAACGGGCTGTTTTTTCGCTGCAGAGAACTTAAAAAAAGGCATAAATGTGACTTTATGCCTTGCGCTTTACGGTTTGAGAAAACCATGGAGCTGGTTTAGATTCACTTGGAAGAATGATGATTTCCACTTTAGCTTCTTCCGCTAAGTCTGGTTCTTCATCTTCATCCTCTTCTTCATATGGGGGCGCTGAGCGTTTCGAATCACGCTCCTCCTCAGGCTCCAGAGTGGTTTCGAATTTTGTTTCTTCTTCATCATCGAAGATTTTGTGATCTGTTTCCTTTTCCTTCGTTTCTTTTTGATATTCTTTCGGTGCATTGATGTGAGGGAGCTCTCGAATGCTGCCCACATCTAAATGCTTCTCCTCTTCTTCCTTCTCAGCTGACATTGAGTCATGAGCCTGCCACCCCATCGGTCCAGGCGGTGTAAATACGAATTGGTCGAGATCCAGTTTAGAAATAGAGGCTTTTTGTCTCGATGACCTCATGTCAATTCGCCTCCCGATACGCTTTTATCTTTTTATACAGTTCCGGCAGTTTATCCAAAAACGAATCTTTAGATTCTTCAACAGAAATCATGTTTTGCAGCGCCCAGTTATACTTCTCATCTGACCATGTTTTCTTTTGCTTCAAATAATATTTGTGCCCGATTGCACAGAACAAATGCGGAAACGCGAGATCAATCCAAAGTACCTCGTACTGTTTTTCTGTGAGCGGATACACTGCGTCGTAGGCCGCAAGCAGTGCAACCATGAAATCAGTATCCCATACAGAAAGCTTAACCATCACTTTATTCAGCAGAATACGAAGGTCTCTTGACGGCAAATCGTAGGTAATCGAGTGAAGCTCCTTTAAAAAAGGCTCCCCTTCGATCTCAGTCAAACGTGCCAATGTAAAATCCTGAAAACAGAATCCGCCATGCTCGAGCGTCTCTTTTGTCCAGGTTTCGTATTCTGAGTCATCAAGCGCTCTGAAAGCTTCTTTTCCTCTTGCCAGCATTTTATCAGCATGTTTTAAGAAAGTTTGCGAAAATACGTCATCAGGATAGGATGCTGCGATCTGCATATTCCCCTCCAGTTCCTGCAGCTTCCAACGGTACAATTTGTGCCATTTTCCCAGCCTGCTTCTCTTCTTGCTTTCATCTGTGCAAACATATCCTTTTGAGGCATGTTGAAAATGGCCGGCAAATGACATGACTTTTTTCATTTGCTCTGCATCATAGTAAATCATTTCTTTTCCTGTCACTTTGTCATATAAGCTGTAAGAAACCTGATCCGTGCCCAAGCAGCTACCGCCATTTTTTGTTTGATGAATCGGCGCTATAGCCAGCCCTTTCTCTTGTAAATGGGCGTGTGCCTGAGTGATAAAAAGCATCCGCTCCGGTTTCAGTTGCGCTTCTTTTAGCAGCTTTGGGCCATGATCAGTTTCGACTTCCCAGATTTTGCGCCCGCTTTTGTTCGATTTCAGCGCCACATGGTCGATATGAAACGGATAATAGCTGAGAATTTCGGACACAATCTGTTCTTCATGCTCTTTTTGGTACACTCTGTTCACCCCTTCTATCTGTTCTTTTCATAGACGCTGAGCAGATTTTCAGCCACCCTCTGCCAGCCAAAATTGCTTTCTGCCTCACGGCGGCTGTATTTCCCAAGCCGTTCCCGCTTTTCCGAACTGCTCAGCAAATCATTGATACGTTCGGCATATTGTTTAGGATTTTCAAAGTCATGAATGATGTAGCCGTTTTTCCCTTCCTCTATGACCTCTGGATTGCCTCCCCGATTGCTTGTAATAATAGGAAGTCCCGCAGCCATCGCTTCATAATGCACCCTTGCTAAAGGCTCCTGCCATTGCGAAGAGCATACAAATACATCTGACATGGTATAAAGGCGCGGAATGTCCTTTGGCTTCACAAATTGAATAAATGTGACATGATCCTTTTGCATCGCACCAAGGGTATGAAGATGTTTAACATAGTTATTTAATTCATTATCTCCGAACCATTTTGACCCGATAAACACCATCATGACATCGGGGTGCTCCTCAATGATGTCCGGCAAAGCCTGCAATAATATGTGCGGGCCTTTGACTTTGCTAAGCCGGCCGACAAACAAGACGATTTTTTTGCCGTGAAGCCCCAGCTCGCTACGCATCTCTTCGCGAGCCCGCTGCCCTTCATTCGTCCAGCGAGGGTGGTACGTTTTTAAATCCACACCAGAATACACCGTTTTTGTTTTTGATCGTGCTGACGGAAAACGGCTTGTGATCGTCTGTCCGATATAATCGCTGACCGTAACAATCTGCGCTACGGAGTCGATGCAAATCTCGCCTTCCGCCTGGCTGATTTTATCGTAAGCGAACATTTCATTGTGAACGCTTAAAATAAAAACAGCATCCGGCGCCTGTTTCTTCAATTTCGGAACCCAGCTTGGGCGATTACAAACATGCACAAGATCAAAACGGCTCTTTTTCAGCTCTGCTCCAACGGCTTCTTCATAACGGTCTTCATCCAAATGCACATAATGGACACCGTCTACCTTCTCTCTATCAGCGAGATTCGGATCTTTAATAGAAAACACAGTCACCTCATGTTTTTTGGCAATTAAAGGGGCAACCGCTTCGAGGTAGATTTGAATGGCGCCTCCTCGAACCGATGGGACAGGAAGCTTCTCTGTGGCGATCAGTGCTATTTTCATACATAGCCTCCATTCCTGCATGATTTTTAACTAGTTAGAATCATGATACGGCTGAACAACCAACTTGTGCGGAATGGGACTGCCCTAAAAACAAAACGGGTAAACAACCAGATTCATCTATTAAATATAGTCAAATAACTCAATCATTTTTTCCTTTTGATTCATAAGGTAGGAGTAAAACAGGTAAGGATGTGTCCTTTAATGGCAGAAAACCATGAAGTCATTGAGGAGGGGAATTCATCAGAGCTTCCTTTATCAGCAGAAGATGCAAAAAAATTAACGGAGCTGGCTGAAAATGTGCTTCAAGGATGGGATGTGCAGGCTGAAAAAATAGACGTCATTCAGGGAAACCAGATGGCGCTTGTCTGGAAGGTCCACACAGACTCCGGCGCGGTTTGTCTAAAACGAATACACAGGCCAGAAAAGAAAGCGTTGTTTTCCATTTTCGCGCAGGACTATTTAGCAAAAAAAGGCATGAATGTTCCTGGCATACTCCCAAACAAAAAAGGTAGCCTATATTCTAAGCACGGCTCATTTCTATTTGTCGTATATGACTGGATCGAAGGAAGGCCGTTTGAGCTGACTGTAAAGCAGGACTTGGAGTTTATCATGAAAGGCCTTGCTGATTTTCATACAGCTTCCGTCGGATATCAGCCGCCAAATGGCGTTCCCGTATTTACCAAATTAGGTCGCTGGCCGAATCACTACACGAAACGATGCAAACAGATGGAAACGTGGAAGCTGATGGCGGAGGCGGAAAATGAAGATCCTTTCTCACAGCTTTATCTTCAGGAGATAGATGGCTTTATTGAAGACGGGCTGCGCATCAAAGACCGGCTTTTGCAGTCGACCTATGTTCCATGGACTGAACAGCTGAAAAAAAGCCCTAACCTTTGCCACCAGGATTACGGAACCGGAAATACACTCTTAGGGGAAAATGAACAGATTTGGGTCATTGACTTAGATACCGTTTCATTTGATCTGCCTATTCGCGATTTGCGCAAAATGATTATTCCGCTTTTGGATACGACGGGCGTTTGGGATGAAGAAACATTTAATGTCATGCTGAACGCATACGAATCCAGAGCCCCATTAACTGAAGAACAAAAACAAGTCATGTTTATTGATATGCTGTTTCCTTACGAGCTTTACGATGTCATTCGCGAAAAATACGTCCGCAAGTCGGCTTTACCGAAGGAAGAATTAGAATCAGCTTTTGAGTATGAACGCATTAAAGCAAACGCATTGAAGCAGCTTATTTAAGACCATCATTTCCCCCGCATATCGGGGGTTTGATCTTTATAAGATAAAGGGTAAATAAATACATGCGGAGGTTGCAAATATGAAAAAGATTGTCGGCGCTTTAGCCGTTTTTGTGATTACATATGCGCTGTTTTCAGCCGCAGGCTACCTGTTTCCTGTGGACCAAGAATGGTACAATTCATTGAAAAAACCGGACTGGACGCCAAGCGGAACTGCGATCGGCATCATTTGGGCCATCCTGTTTGCCCTGATCTCCCTTTCAGCAGCCATTGTATATGCTGCGTTTTCATTTAAAGGTGCGAAAAGCTTTTGGTTTACACTTTTGATAAATTACGTGCTCAATCAAGCCTTCAGCTATTTCCAGTTTACGCAAAAAAATCTGCTGGCTGCATCGCTTGACTGCCTGCTTGTCGCCATCACAGCAATCGTATTACTGATCATTGCCAAAAAATACAGCAGAGCCGCAAGCTATCTTCTTTTGCCTTATTTTTTATGGAGTGCATTTGCGACGTTCTTATCCTTTACAATCAATTCAATGAATCTGTGAACAAAAAAAGCCGCTTATACAGCGGCTTTTTCACATCATCGGCTTGATGCCCCAAATGTCCTTCGCATATTCCCGGATCGTGCGGTCGCTGGAGAAATATCCAGAATGAGCAATGTTTACAATCGAACGCTCAGACCATTTCCTTCGCTCCCGATAATCAGCTTGAATTCGCTCCTGTGCATCTGCATATGAGCTGAAATCCTTCAGCACAAAATACTCATCATTATGCGGAAGCAGCGAGTCAAAGATCGATTCAAATTCATCTGCCTCTCCTTCAAAAAAACCATTGATCAGCTGATCCGCTACCTGCCTGATTCTTCTGTCATGCTGATAATATTCCCTCGATCTATAGCCGCCGTTTTCCTGATACGATAGAACCTCATCCGCCTTTAAGCCGAACGTGTAAATACAATCAGGGCCCACCCGCTCAAGGATCTCGATATTTGCGCCGTCATGCGTGCCGATCGTCAAAGCCCCGTTCATCATAAACTTCATATTCCCTGTACCAGACGCTTCCTTGCTTGCGGTTGAAATTTGCTCACTTACGTCTGATGCCGGAAAAATTCGCTCAGCCATAGAAACTCTATAATTTTCTAAAAAAACAACTTTGATCAGCTGTTTGACTGCCGGATCATAATTGACTTTTTCTGCGACAGAATGGATCAGCTTAATGATTTTCTTGGCATAATAATAGCTTGGTGAAGCCTTTGCCCCGAAAATAAAGGTTTGCGGGTAGATTGAAAACCCGGCGTCCTCCTTGAGGCGGTTATACAAATACATAATGTGAAGAACATTCAGCAGCTGCCGTTTATATGCATGAAGCCGTTTCACCTGTACGTCGAATATGCTGTCAGGGTTCACAACCACCCCGGCCGTGCAAAAAATCAAATCGGCAAGCTCTTGTTTTTTCTTGCTTTTGTTGTTTTGAAACTGTTCAATAAATGCAGGATCAGTGGCGTACGGTTCTAAACGGATCAGTGATTCCGGCTGTTTGACCCATTCATCGCCGATCGCCTCTGTAATGATGGCAGACAAGCCTGGATTCGCTTTTAACAGCCAGCGCCTGTGGGCAATTCCATTCGTCTTATTGTTAAAACGATTCGGAAACAGCCAGTGAAAGTCGCGCATCTCCCTTTCCATTAATATATCGGAATGTATTTTTGCAACGCCATTTACACTGTAACTGCCTACTATGGCCAGATGAGCCATTTTGACAACACCATGCGCTGTAATCGCCATGTCCTCTATCCTTTTCCAGTCTCCCGGATACTTTTCCCAAACTGCGCGGCAAAACCTCTCATTGATCTCTTCAATAATCATGTACATTCGCGGGAGCAGCGGCTTAAACAAATGAATCGGCCATTTCTCGAGCGCTTCTGACAATGTTGTATGATTTGTATAAGAAATCGTATGTACAGTGATATGCCAAGCTTCTTCCCAGCTCATGTTCTCTTCATCGAGCAAAATCCGCATCAGCTCAGGCACCGCAAGCGCAGGGTGAGTGTCATTAATATGAATGCTCACTTTTTTATGCAGGCCGGATAAAGATTTATGTGTTTTTCGGTAATTGTTCACAATGCTTTTTAAGCTTGCGCATACTAAAAAATACTGCTGCTTCAGCCGTAAAATTTTTCCCTCATCATGGGTGTCATCGGGATATAAGAATTCAGAAACCGCTTCTGTTTCTCGCTTATAAGACAAAATATTACCGCCGTGATAATGCGCATAGGGCTCAGCGTTCCAAAGCCTTAACGTGTTGACAGTGCCTGTTTCATAGCCGATAATCGGGATATCATAAGGAACAGCGGTAACAATTGTCGCTTGTTCGTGGCGAAAATGCAGGCGCCCGCTTTTTTCTGTCATATGGACTTCGCCCCAAAACGGCACGTCCACTGCTTGATCCGCATTCCTTACTTCCCATACGTTCCCGTTTTTCAGCCATTGCTCAGGCAGCTCCACCTGATGCCCGTCTACAATTTTTTGCTCAAACAAACCATGCTTATAACGTATGCCCATCCCGTGCCCAGGCAGGTTCAACGAAGCAAGCGAATCTAAAAAGCAAGCGGCCAAGCGCCCAAGTCCGCCATTGCCGAGACCTGCATCGTTCTCTATCTGAAGGATCTCCTCTAAATTGATGCCGATTTCCTTTAAACCAGCTTCTACAACATCACGAACACCAAGATTCATTAAGTTTTGCTCAAGGAGCTGACCGAGCAGAAATTCGATTGATAAATAATATGTCTGCTTCCCGGAATTTGATCTGCTTTTTTCATTCGTCTCGATCCAATCAGCGCTGATATACTCTCTGACCATATTGCCCAACGTTTTATATTGATCCAGCTTGGCAGAATCTTTAAAGCTTTTTCCGCACGTCATTTCCAGACGCTTTAAAAATAAGTCTGCAAAGCGTTCTTTACTCGAGAACATCCCGTCCACTCCTTGTCACCTGCTCGAAAATACGCTGATACTCTTTAGCCGACTTCCCCCAGCTGTAATCTGCATTCATAGCGGTCTTCACGATGCTCTTCCATACATCCTGTTGGCGATAAAACGACAGCGCCCTTTCTATCGTAAATTTCAGATCATGCGCATTAAAGGCGGAAAACGTAAAGCCATTGCCCGTTCCCTCTTCCTCCTGATAGGCACGGACAGTGTCGTAAAGACCGCCCGTTTCCCTGACAATCGGAATGGCGCCATATTGAAGAGCAATGAGCTGCCCCAAACCGCACGGCTCAAATTTCGACGGCATCAAAAACATATCAGAGCCCGCATAAATTTGATGGGCTAGCGGCTCATCAAACCCGATATAAGCCCGGCACTTCTCATGAAAAGCAAATTCTGCATACCGGAAATAATCCTCAAATTCACGTTCTCCTGTGCCTAGCACAATCAGCTGTATGTCTTGCTCCTCAAGAAGTTCGTGCATAATTCTGCGGACAAGATCAAGCCCCTTTTGTTTAGTGAGCCTTGTCACCATACTGATCAGCGGAATATCGTTTTTCTCTGGAAGCCCCATCCGCTGCTGAAGCTTCGTTTTGTTTTCTAGCTTGCATGCAAGATCCCCTGAATCGTATTGCGCCTCTATATAAGGGTCGCTTTTCGGCTGATAGAACGTATCATCAATGCCATTTAATATGCCGGTTACATCATCTTCCCTATATTGCAAAACCTGTTCCAACTGCTCACCATAATACGGCGTCATGATTTCATTTCTGTAAGTGGGGCTCACAGTTGTCACATGATCAGCCGCAATGATGCCCGCCTTCATAAAATTAACAAATCCGTTGCATTCTAACCTTTCATAATGAAAATGATCCATCTCAAGACCCAGCAAGTCATGTGTGACATCAGGAGGGAAAATACCTTGAAACTGCAGGTTGTGGATCGTGAGCACGCTTTTCATCCATTCATAAAAAGGATGTTTTCTGTACTCCTCTTTCAGCAAATAATTGACCATCGCTGTATGCCAATCGTGAGTATGAACAATATCGGCTTGAACATTCACAACTTTGGCAGCCTCCAGTACAGCTCTTGAAAAAAAGGCAAACCGCTCACCGTCATCATAATGCCCGTACAACGAATCCCTGTTGAAATAGTACTCATTGTCGATGAAGTAATAATTCACATCATCTTTGGCCATATGTTCAATTCCGCAATATTGCTGACGCCAGCCGACAGCTACGGTACACTCAGCCTGTTTTTTCATACGCTTTTTCCACGGTTCAGGTATTTGGCTGTACTTCGGCAGCATCACAGCTACCTCATTGCCTAATCGAGCAAGCGCCTTTGGCAGAGCACCTGCTACATCGGCAAGACCTCCTGATTTAACAAATGGGGCGCATTCTGACACAGCAAATAATATCTTCAAGAATTCATCAGCTCTCCTTGCACCAAACCTTTTCTTAATACAAGCGGCTGGTCAACTGTTCCAGCAGCTTCCGTCGCCTTGCCGATTTTAACGTCCTTATCCGAAATGACCTGCTCAAGAAGACAATCCTCGCCAATCTGCGTTTTTTGCATAATAATACAGTTTTTCAGCTTCGTACCCTTTCCGACATGAACCGCCCTGAACAAAATGCAGTTTTCAACCTCTCCTTCAAGCACACAGCCGTTTGCCACCAAAGAATTTTTGACAGTGCTGTGCTTTCCGTATTTCGTAGGCGGCTCATCCTTCACTTTTGTATAGATCGGCTGCTGCGGCAAAAACACCTGCTGCCAAAAACGAGGCTGAATGAGCTCCATACTGTGGGTATAATATTTTTCCACCGAATCAATGACAGCGGCATAACCCGAATATTCATAAGGGCAAATGGTCAGGGCGGAAGATTCCTTTTCAACAGCCTCCTGAATGGTTTTATAGCCTTTTTCGCTATGTCCGTAGATCAGATCCTTTAAAAGCGTTGTTGACATGATATAGATTTGCAGCGACTGGCCGTCCTGAAATACCTCGGTGACGTCGCAGCCAACCTCCTGATGGCGTTTCAGCACATATTGAAATTGAATGTTGCATACGGTATGGCTGTTGGAGATTACAGCATATTGCTGAGTGCTTCTGTGGAAGTAATCTAGATGGTCCGAAAACTGGCGAAAGGAACCGAATTCATCGTATTCGTGATGAAGATGGGGAGACGGGAAAAAAAAGAGGCCGTCCTTTTTCCGGTGCAAATCCCATTCCTTACCCGCCCCAAGGTGATCCATGAGCGAACGGTAACGATACTTCGGAAAAATTGCAACACTCCTAATATCCGCATTCACCATGTTGGAAAGCATAAAATCAATCAGTCGGTACCTGCCGGCAAAAGGGATCGCCCCGAGCGACCGCTGTGCTGTTAAATCCTGAAGAGAATGCTTATATGTGGTTTCATCTATAACACCTAACATTTGATTATTGAACACTGACTCTGCCCCCTCTTCAGTAATTAAATCAATTCTTTTTCTACAAATTCCTCTGAAACGAGCAGCACCTCTTCAATGTCTTTTTCGGAGCGAATCACTGCGCCATCCGGCAGCACCATCCCATTAGGAACGATGGCATTTTCAATGACTACATGCTCCCCAATCGTCACATCCGGCATTATGACGGATGATGTAACAGTCGTATGCTTACCAACAGTCACACCTTGAAAAAGAACGGAGTGAGACACATTTCCATATACAACACAACCTTCGTTCACAAGCGAATCTTGAACCTGCGCATCAGATGAAATAAATTGCGGAGGCTGATTTGGATTGACGGAGTAAATTTTCCATTTGCGTTCAAACAGCTTCAGCTCCGAGTCCTCTTTTAACAAATCCATATTGGCTTCCCACAAGCTCTGCACTGTTCCGACATCCTTCCAATATCCCTTGAACGGATAAGCAGAAAGCTTCTTTTTCTCCTCCAAAAGCAGAGGAATAATGTCTTTGCCGAAGTCGTGGCTAGAATAAGGGTTTTGATCGTCCATCTCAAGATACTGTTTCAAAAGCGGCCAATTGAATATATAAATCCCCATTGAGGCAAGATTGCTCTTAGGGAATTTGGGCTTTTCATCAAAATGTGTGATCGTCCCATCTGGATTGGCCTTCATGATGCCGAACCGGCTTGCTTCCTCCCAGCCCACTTCGATGACAGAGATGGTCACATCTGCTTTCTTTTCAATGTGATAATCAAGCATTTTGCCGTAGTCCATTTTGTATATGTGATCTCCTGATAAAATCAGTACATACTCAGGATCATATTGATTCAAATAATTGAGATTTTCATAAATGGCGCTTGCCGTCCCTTTATACCACTTGACTTCTGATGATTCGGCATAAGGGGGTAAAACCGTCACGCCGCCATTATATCTATCCAGGTCCCATGCACTGCCGATCCCAATATAGGAATTCAGCTCAAGCGGCTGATATTGCGTTAAAATCCCGACTGTGTCTATGCCTGAATTAGAACAGTTGCTTAGGGTAAAATCAATAATCCTGTATTTTCCCCCGAAAGATACAGCCGGTTTGGCCATATTTTTTGTTAATCCGCTGAGACGGCTGCCCTTCCCGCCGGCAAGGAGCATGGCTACACATTGTTTTTTCATCTTTTTATCTCTCCTCTTTTTTTAACCGCCCGTAAAATCGAGATGCCGTAAGGGGGGATGGTCATCGTGATATAACACGGTTTATGATGAAGTGCTCCCTTTTTGGCCGATAATGGCTTTTTGTTGATTTGCCCTGAGCCTCCATATGTTTCACTGTCACTGTTAAGCACTTCAATGTATTGAGTGAAAAAAGGAACTCCAACATCATATTGATGATAGACCACGGGTGTAAAATTACAAATGATGACAAGTGCCTCACCGTGCTTTTTGCCATAACGAATAAAAGAAAAGATTGATTGTTCGTCATTATGGACATCAATCCATTCAAACGATTGTGCACGATGGTCATGCTCATAAAGGATTTTGCTTTTTTGGTAAAAGCGGAGAAGATCTTGCGTAAAAACGCTGGCTTTCTGATGCATGGGGAAGGAGTCCAAAAACCAATCAAGCTGTTCTGTATCTTTCCATTCATCAAATTGGGCAAACTCTGATCCCATAAAGATCAATTTCTTTCCGGGATGCACTGTCATATAGCCCAGCAAAAGCCGATACTGGGCAAATTTCTGCCAGTAGTCGCCAGGCATTTTATTAAGAAGTGATTTTTTTCCGTATACGACTTCATCATGAGAAAACGGCAATACAAAATGCTCACTAAACGCATACAGTAATGAAAAAGAGATAAGCTGATGACAATGCCGCCTTTCTTCGGGCGGCGTCTCCATGTATTTCAGTACGTCATTCATCCATCCCATATTCCATTTATAATGAAAACCAAGCCCCCCTTCCTCAACGGCACCTGTCACTTGAGGCCATTCTGTAGAATCTTCTGCAATCATCATCACATGGGGATATGTCTCTCTCATGGTTTGATTGAGTTTTTTTAAAAAATCAACAGCATATGGATTCGTGTGGCGTTCATCCTGATTTGGCCAATACAGGATATTAGCCACTGCATCAACCCTAAATCCATCTATATGATAGAATTCCGCCCAGTACAACGCATTCGAAATTAAAAAACTATGAACTTCCGGTTTCCCCAGGTCAAAGTTTGCCGTGCCCCATAACCAGTTCTCCCGATCACGTTCTTCTTTGTATTCATAAAGCGGTTCTCCATCAAACATATAAAGGCCATGTGCATCTTTACAAAAATGTCCGGGGACCCAATCCAAAATGACTCCGATATTTTGTTGATGACATTCATCAACAAACTTCATCAGATCATGCGGCGGGCCAAACCTGCTTGTCGGGCTGTAATACCCCGTTCCTTGGTATCCCCATGAACGATCATATGGATGCTCATACACCGGAAGCAGTTCAATATGGGTAAACCCATGCTCCTTGATATAAGGGATAAGCGTCTGACTTAATTCTTTATAGGAATAATGCCTGCCATCAGAATGCTTCTTCCAAGACCCAAGATGCAGTTCATAAATGAAAACAGGTTTTTCATACAGCGTCTTAGCCTTCTGTTTATTTTGCCATTTTTGATCTTGCCAGCTGTACCCTTCCAAATTGTAAGTAAGTGACGCTGTGTTTGGTCTGACTTCTGAATAAATAGCGTATGGATCTGCCTTCAGCCTGATCTCACCGTTATTCGTCACGATTTCATATTTATATCGTTCCTTTTCTCCTATACCTGGAATAAATAACGTCCAAATGCCATTATCATTCACTCTGTGCATCACATGCTCTTCTCCAGACCAGCTGTTAAAATCTCCAGCCACTCGTACTTCCGACGCATGAGGCGCCCACACACAGAATTCATATCCGCTTTTGCCATTCAGCTCGCGGTAATGCGAGCCAAACAGCTGATAGCTTTTAAACAGACTGCCTTCGTGAAAAAGATAAACATCATGTGCTGTCGGGCTGGCAGCGGCCATGTAATCATCCTTTCTGACATCATAGTTTTCATTTATAGTATTTATTCGAAGAAATAAAAAAAAGCCCTTTCCTGAAAGCGCTTATACTTATAGACAATTAACTTCATTTTCTGAAGAAAAACGAAATATATGGAGATTTTTGTAGTCTGTTTTTAAAATAAAGAACAAAATCTAAGACATATCATGATTTATAAAAATAAAAAAACCTTGCAGGATATGCAAGGCTTCTGGATGACCCGTACGGGATTCGAACCCGTGTTACCGCCGTGAAAGGGCGGTGTCTTAACCGCTTGACCAACGGGCCGATAATTATGATATCTGTAATCATATGGCGGAGAAGGAGGGATTTGAACCCTCGCGCCGCTTACACGACCTACACCCTTAGCAGGGGCGCCTCTTCAGCCACTTGAGTACTTCTCCATTTGGCTCCACAGGCAGGATTCGAACCTGCGACCGATCGGTTAACAGCCGATAGCTCTACCACTGAGCTACTGTGGAATACAAAAGTCATGGTGGGCCTGAATGGACTCGAACCATCGACCTCACGCTTATCAGGCGTGCGCTCTAACCAGCTGAGCTACAGGCCCATGACGATATAGAAATGGAGCGGGTGATGGGAATCGAACCCACGACATCAGCTTGGAAGGCTGAGGTTTTACCACTAAACTACACCCGCAATTTTTATTTGGGGCGATTGATGGGAATCGAACCCACGAATGCCAGAGCCACAATCTGGTGCGTTAACCACTTCGCCACAACCGCCAAAATATATTGATAAATGGTGGCTCGGGACGGAATCGAACCGCCGACACACGGATTTTCAGTCCGTTGCTCTACCAACTGAGCTACCGAGCCTAAGTATTTAAATGGCGGTCCGGACGGGACTCGAACCCGCGACCTCCTGCGTGACAGGCAGGCATTCTAACCAACTGAACTACCGGACCATTTTAAAATTTGGTTGCGGGGGCAGGATTTGAACCTGCGACCTTCGGGTTATGAGCCCGACGAGCTACCGAACTGCTCCACCCCGCGATGATTAGGAATATGTATGGCGGAGGAAGAGGGATTCGAACCCCCGCGGGCTTTGACACCCCTGTCGGTTTTCAAGACCGATCCCTTCAGCCAGACTTGGGTATTCCTCCGTATAGTGGTGGACCTTGTAGGACTCGAACCTACGACCGGACGGTTATGAGCCGTCTGCTCTAACCAACTGAGCTAAAGGTCCATTGGTAGCGGCGGAGGGGATCGAACCCCCGACCTCACGGGTATGAACCGTACGCTCTAGCCAGCTGAGCTACACCGCCAAATATTTTTTGAAATCAAGTGGAGCCTAGCGGGATCGAACCGCTGACCTCCTGCGTGCAAAGCAGGCGCTCTCCCAGCTGAGCTAAGGCCCCAAGAATGGTCGGGAAGACAGGATTCGAACCTGCGACCCCATGGTCCCAAACCATGTGCTCTACCAAGCTGAGCTACTTCCCGATTTCATATAGATCATGGCGCGCCCGAGAGGAGTCGAACCCCTAACCTTTTGATCCGTAGTCAAACGCTCTATCCAATTGAGCTACGGGCGCAACACTTAATGCCGAGGGCCGGACTTGAACCGGCACGGTAGTCACCTACCGCAGGATTTTAAGTCCTGTGTGTCTGCCAATTCCACCACCCCGGCGTGGATGGTATAGTTGGAGCGGAAGACGGGATTCGAACCCGCGACCCCCACCTTGGCAAGGTGGTGTTCTACCACTGAACTACTTCCGCAGAAATGGTGCGGATGAAGGGACTTGAACCCCCACGTCTGTAAAGACACTAGAGCCTGATTCTAGCGCGTCTGCCAATTCCGCCACATCCGCAACATGTAAATGGTGAGCCATGAAGGACTCGAACCTTCGACCCTCTGATTAAAAGTCAGATGCTCTACCAACTGAGCTAATGGCTCTTCTTACAAGAGACTTGAATATTATATCATATAAAAGTGGTGCCGGCAAGAGGACTTGAACCCCCAACCTACTGATTACAAGTCAGTTGCTCTACCAATTGAGCTACACCGGCATATATGTAAAACCGATATGTATAATGAAAAATGGTGGAGGATGACGGGCTCGAACCGCCGACCCTCTGCTTGTAAGGCAGATGCTCTCCCAGCTGAGCTAATCCTCCATACTTGCACTAACGTGCAATTGCTTGGCGGCGTCCTACTCTCACAGGGGGAAACCCCCGACTACCATCGGCGCTGAAGAGCTTAACTTCCGTGTTCGGTATGGGAACGGGTGTGACCTCTTCGCTATCGCCACCAAACAAATTGAGAGTGTTCTCTCAAAACTAGATAACAGGTGTGACATCATTCAAAAATATGGTTAAGTCCTCGATCGATTAGTATCTGTCAGCTCCATGTGTCGCCACACTTCCACCTCAGACCTATCAACCTGATCATCTTT
>NZ_PJCT01000020.1:0-443 GCF_002837495.1 Bacillus sp. SN32
CTCCTAGTGCCAAGGCATCCACCGTGCGCCCTTTCTAACTTAACCGTTAAAAAGAATCACTATGTGATATCTTGTATTACTAATTGAATGTGATGTCTACTGTTATCTAGTTTTCAAAGAACACGTTGGTGGAGCCTAGCGGGATCGAACCGCTGACCTCCTGCGTGCAAAGCAGGCGCTCTCCCAGCTGAGCTAAGGCCCCGTTATATAAGATGGTGGGCCTGAGTGGACTCGAACCACCGACCTCACGCTTATCAGGCGTGCGCTCTAACCAGCTGAGCTACAGGCCCATCTTAACTTATTCAAGGAACAAAGTTCCTTCAAAACTAAACAAGACAGGGAACGTTCTGTTTATAAGACCCAAGGTCTTATATTCCGTATAATATCCTTAGAAAGGAGGTGATCCAGCCGCACCTTCCGATACGGCTACCTTGTTACGACTT
>NZ_PJCT01000004.1:0-229321 GCF_002837495.1 Bacillus sp. SN32
GCGGAGAACTTGGCGTACATGATTTACACGTCTGGAACGACCGGACAGCCGAAGGGTGTCATGGTCGAGCACCATGCGCTTGTGAACCTGTGCTTCTGGCACCACGACGCGTTCAGCATGACAGCGGCGGACCGCAGTGCGAAGTACGCGGGCTTTGGGTTCGACGCTTCCATTTGGGAGATGTTCCCGACTTGGACGATCGGCGCTGAGCTTCACGTCATTGATGAAGCGATCCGCCTCGATATCGTCCGCCTGAACGATTATTTTGAAACGAACGGCGTAACGATCACGTTCCTGCCGACACAGCTTGCGGAACAGTTCATGGAGCTTGAGAACACATCACTTCGCGTCCTCTTGACCGGAGGAGACAAGCTGAAGCGCGCAGTGAAAAAGCCGTACACACTCGTCAACAACTACGGGCCGACAGAAAATACGGTCGTTGCCACAAGCGCAGAAATCCATCCGGAGGAAGGCTCGCTTTCCATCGGAAGGGCCATTGCCAATACGAGAGTATACATTCTCGGCGAGGGCAATCAGGTGCAGCCGGAAGGCGTAGCCGGAGAGCTTTGCGTGGCGGGGCGCGGACTGGCACGAGGCTATCTGAATCGAGAAGACGAAACCGCGAAGCGGTTTGTCGCTGATCCGTTTGTGCCGGGTGAGCGCATGTACCGCACCGGCGATTTGGTGAAATGGACGGGCGGCGGCATCGAATACATCGGCCGGATCGACCAGCAGGTCAAGGTCCGCGGCTACCGGATCGAGCTTTCAGAAATTGAAGTCCAGCTCGCCCAGCTTTCTGAGGTGCAGGATGCGGCGGTGACGGCTGTCAAAGATAAAGGCGGCAACACAGCGATCGCGGCGTATGTCACACCGGAAACAGCTGACATAGAAGCACTGAAATCAGCACTGAAGGAAACCCTGCCGGATTACATGATCCCGGCGTTCTGGGTGACGCTGAACGAGCTTCCGGTTACGGCAAACGGCAAAGTGGACCGCAAAGCCTTGCCTGAGCCGGACATCGAAGCGGGAAGCGGAGAATACAAAGCGCCGACGACCGACATGGAAGAGCTGCTTGCCGGCATCTGGCAGGACGTGCTTGGAATGTCTGAAGTCGGTGTCACCGACAATTTCTTCTCGCTTGGCGGAGATTCCATCAAAGGAATTCAAATGGCGAGCCGCTTGAACCAGCACGGCTGGAAGCTGGAAATGAAAGATCTCTTCCAGCACCCGACGATCGAAGAGCTTACCCAATATGTAGAGCGTGCCGAAGGCAAACAGGCAGATCAAGGCCCGGTGGAGGGCGAAGTCATCCTGACGCCGATCCAGCGCTGGTTCTTTGAAAAGAACTTCACGAACAAGCACCACTGGAACCAATCGGTGATGCTTCACGCCAAGAAGGGCTTTGATCCTGAACGGGTGGAGAAAACATTGCAGGCGCTGATCGAGCATCATGACGCGCTTCGTATGGTTTACCGTGAGGAGAACGGAGAGATCCTGCAAGCATATAAACCAATCAGCGAAAGCAAAGTCAGCTTTGAAATCGTGGACCTGTACGGCTCCGATAAAGACATGCTGAAAAGCCAGGTCAAGATTCTAGCGGACAGGCTGCAAAGCAGTCTCGATCTGCGAAACGGGCCGCTTTTAAAGGCGGAGCAATATCGCACAGAAGCTGGGGATCACCTGCTCATTGCTGTACACCATCTCGTGGTCGACGGTGTGTCATGGCGGATTTTGCTTGAAGACTTTGCTTCAGGCTACATGCAGGCTGAGAAAGAAGAGGGCCTTGTCTTCCCGCAAAAAACAAACTCCTTCAAGGATTGGGCGGAAGAACTGGCGGCATTCAGCCAATCAGCGCATCTTTTACAGCAGGCTGAATACTGGTCGCAAATTGCCGCTGAACAGGTTTCTCCTTTACCGAAGGATTGTGAAACTGTGCAGCGGATCGTCAAGGATACATCATCCGTCCTATGTGAATTAACGGAAGAAGACACTAAGCATCTTTTAACAGATGTTCATCAGCCATATGGAACTGAAATCAACGATATTCTTCTCAGCGCGCTCGGTTTGACAATGAAAGAATGGACAAAGGGGGCCAAAATTGGCATTAACCTTGAGGGACACGGCCGGGAGGACATCATCCCGAATGTGAATATCTCCAGAACGGTCGGCTGGTTTACGGCACAATACCCTGTTGTGCTCGACATGTCTGAAGCAGATGCCTCAGCTGTGATCAAAACAGTCAAAGAAAACCTGCGCCGCATTCCGGACAAAGGTGTTGGCTATGGCATTCTTCGTTATTTCACAGAAACAGCGGAAACAAAGGGCTTCACACCGGAGATCAGCTTCAACTATTTGGGCCAATTCGACAGTGAAGTCAAAACCGATTTCTTTGAACCGTCCGCTTTCGATATGGGGCGCCAAGTAAGCGAGGAATCAGAAGCGCTGTACGCATTAAGCTTCAGCGGCATGATCAGAAACGGCCGGTTTGTGCTTTCCTGCTCCTACAATGAAAAGGAGTTTGAAAGAGCTACAGTCGAGGAGCAAATGGAACGGTTTAAAGAAAACCTCCTGATGCTAATCCGCCATTGCACGGAAAAAGAAGACAAGGAATTCACACCAAGCGACTTTAGCGCCGAAGACCTTGAAATGGACGAGATGGGAGATATCTTTGACATGCTTGAGGAGAATTTAAAATAAAACGCAAGGGAATTACAGAAGGCGGGAGCGAAACATATGAGTCAATTTAGCAAGGATCAGGTTCAAGATATGTATTACCTATCGCCGATGCAGGAAGGGATGCTTTTTCATGCCATCCTGAATCCCGGCCAAAGCTTTTACCTTGAACAAATCACGATGAAAGTAAAAGGCAGCTTGAATATCAAATGTCTTGAAGAAAGCATGAATGTGATCATGGACCGGTACGATGTATTTCGTACCGTGTTCATTCACGAAAAAGTAAAAAGACCTGTCCAAGTCGTATTGAAAAAACGGCAGTTCCATATAGAAG
The DNA here is from genome assembly GCF_002837495.1 of Bacillus sp. SN32. Taxonomy (NCBI): domain Bacteria; kingdom Bacillati; phylum Bacillota; class Bacilli; order Caryophanales; family Bacillaceae; genus Bacillus; species Bacillus sp. SN32. Next base: position 3,008 of record NZ_PJCT01000004.1, read on the forward strand.
AAATCGATCTGACACACTTAACGGGCAGCGAGCAAACAGCCAAAATCAATGAGTACAAAGAACAGGATAAGATCAGGGGTTTTGATTTGACGCGGGATATTCCGATGCGGGCAGCCATTTTCAAGAAAGCTGAAGAAAGCTTTGAATGGGTGTGGAGCTACCACCACATTATTTTGGACGGATGGTGCTTCGGCATCGTCGTACAGGATCTATTTAAGGTATACAATGCTCTGCGCGAACAAAAGCCGTACAGCCTGCCGCCCGTCAAACCGTATAAAGACTACATCAAGTGGCTTGAAAAGCAGGATAAACAAGCATCACTGCGTTACTGGCGCGAATATTTAGAGGACTTTGAAGGACAAACGACGTTTGCGGAGCAAAGAAAGAAACAAAAGGACGGCTATGAGCCGAAAGAGCTGCTCTTTTCACTGCCGGAGGCGGAGACAAAGGCCTTTACCGAGCTTGCAAAATCGCAGCATACCACTTTAAGTACGGCGCTGCAGGCAGTCTGGAGCGTATTGATCAGCCGCTATCAGCAGTCTGGCGATTTGGCCTTCGGTACAGTTGTTTCAGGGCGTCCCGCGGAAATCAAAGGCGTTGAACATATGGTCGGGCTGTTTATCAACGTTGTCCCGAGACGTGTGAAGCTGTCTGAGGGTATCACATTTAACGGCTTGCTCAAGCAGCTGCAGGAGCAATCGCTGCAGTCTGAGCCGCATCAATATGTGCCGCTTTATGACATCCAAAGCCAGGCCGATCAGCCGAAACTGATTGACCACATCATTGTTTTTGAGAACTATCCGCTTCAGGATGCGAAAAATGAAGAAAGCAGTGAAAACGGCTTTGATATGGTGGATGTTCATGTTTTTGAGAAGTCGAATTATGATCTCAACCTGATGGCTTCCCCGGGAGATGAGATGCTGATTAAGCTTGCTTATAACGAGAATGTGTTTGATGAGGCGTTTATCCTGCGCTTGAAATCTCAGCTTCTCACAGCAATTCAGCAGCTCATCCAGAATCCGGATCAGCCTGTCAGCACGATCAACCTCGTTGACGACAGGGAGAGAGAATTTTTGCTAACCGGCTTAAACCCGCCGGCTCAAGCTCATGAAACAAAGCCTCTGACGGATTGGTTCAAGGAAGCAGTGAACGTCAATCCGGATGCACCTGCGCTTACGTATTCCGGCCAGACCCTGTCTTATCGCGAATTAGATGAGGAAGCGAACCGCCTTGCACGCCGGCTGCAAAAACACGGTGCGGGCAAAGGCTCTGTTGTAGCGCTGTACACGAAGCGCTCACTTGAATTGGTGATCGGCATTCTCGGTGTATTAAAGGCGGGAGCAGCCTATCTGCCGGTTGATCCGAAGCTGCCAGAGGACCGAATCTCGTATATGCTGGCTGACAGTGCGGCAGCCTGTCTTCTGACGCATCAGGAGATGAAAGAACAAGCGGCTGAGCTGCCGTATACAGGCACAACGCTCTTCATTGATGATCAAACACGGTTTGAAGAACAGGAAAGCGATCCTGCAACCGCGATTGATCCTAATGATCCGGCATATATCATGTACACGTCCGGCACAACCGGAAAGCCAAAGGGCAATATGACCACTCATGCCAATATTCAAGGTTTGGTCAAGCATGTAGACTACATGGCATTTTCTGATCAGGATACGTTCTTGTCTGTTTCCAATTACGCCTTTGACGCATTTACCTTTGATTTCTATGCTTCTATGCTGAATGCGGCACGGCTCATTATCGCAGATGAACATACGCTGCTTGATACAGAACGGCTCACAGATCTGATCCTGCAAGAGAATGTCAATGTCATGTTTGCGACAACCGCACTATTTAATCTTCTCACAGATGCGGGAGAGGATTGGATGAAGGGGCTTCGCTGTATATTATTCGGCGGAGAGCGCGCCTCAGTGCCTCATGTCAGAAAAGCGCTGCGGGTCATGGGGCCGGGCAAGCTGATTAACTGCTACGGGCCGACTGAGGGAACAGTGTTTGCGACTGCTCACGTCGTGCATGATATACCGGATTCCATCTCCTCATTGCCGATCGGAAAGCCGATCAGCAATGCCAGTGTTTATATTCTGAATGAGCAAAGCCAGCTCCAGCCATTCGGGGCGATCGGTGAACTGTGCATCAGCGGAATGGGCGTGTCAAAAGGATATGTAAATCGTGCTGACCTCACGAAGGAAAAGTTTATTAAGAACCCGTTCAAGCCGGGAGAAACGCTTTACCGCACAGGGGATTTAGCGCGCTGGCTGCCAGATGGAACGATTGAATACGCCGGCCGTATTGACGACCAGGTCAAAATACGCGGACACCGGATTGAGCTTGAAGAAATCGAAAAGCAGCTGCAGGAATACCCAGGTGTGAAAGATGCGGTCGTTGTGGCGGACCGCCCTGAGTCTGGCGATGCATCAATCAATGCCTACCTTGTGAACCGAACGCAGCTTTCAGCTGAAGACGTGAAGGCGCACCTGAAAAAACAGCTTCCTGCTTACATGGTGCCGCAAACCTTTACCTTCTTGGATGAGCTTCCTTTAACGACGAACGGGAAAGTCAATAAACGGCTGCTCCCAAAACCTGATCAGGATCAGCTGGCCCAAGAATGGATCGGACCGCGGAACGAGATGGAAGAAACAATCGCACAAATATGGTCTGAGGTTCTCGGCAGAAAGCAAATTGGCATTCATGACGATTTCTTTGCGCTCGGAGGGCATTCCTTGAAGGCCATGACCGCCGCGTCCCGCATCAAGAAAGAGCTCGGGATTGATCTTCCAGTAAAGCTTTTGTTTGAAGCGCCGACGATCGCCGGCATTTCAGCGTATTTGAAAAACGGGGGTCCTGATGGCTTGCAGGATGTAACGATAATGAATCAGGATCAGGAGCAGATCATTTTCGCATTCCCGCCGGTCTTGGGCTATGGCCTTATGTACCAAAATCTATCCAGCCGCTTGCCGTCATACAAGCTGTGCGCCTTTGATTTTATTGAGGAGGAAGACCGGCTTGACCGCTATGCGGATTTGATCCAGAAGCTGCAGCCGGAAGGGCCTTTAACATTGTTTGGATATTCAGCGGGATGCAGCCTGGCGTTTGAAGCTGCGAAAAAGCTTGAGGAACAAGGCCGTATTGTTCAGCGGATCATCATGGTCGATTCCTATAAAAAACAAGGTGTCAGTGATCTGGACGGACGCACGGTTGAAAGTGATGTCGAAGCGTTGATGAATGTCAATCGGGACAATGAAGCGCTCAACAGCGAAGCCGTCAAACAAGGCCTCAAGCAAAAAACACATGCCTTTTACTCATACTACGTCAGCCTGATCAGCACAGGCCAGGTGAAAGCAGATATTGATCTGTTGACTTCCGGCATTGATTTTGACATGCCGGAATGGCTTGCATCATGGGAAGAAGCTACAATAGGTGCTTACCGTGTGAAAAGAGGCTTCGGAACACACGCAGAAATGCTGCAGGGCGAAACGCTAGATAGGAATGCCGGGATTTTGCTCGAATTTCTTAATACACAAACCGTAACGGTTTCATAAAAGAAGTGATGAAAGGAGGAGACGGCCAATGAGCCAACTCTTCAAATCATTTGATGCGTCAGAAAAAACGCAGCTCATCTGTTTTCCGTTTGCCGGCGGCTACTCGGCGTCGTTTCGCCCTCTCCATGCTTTTTTGCAGGGGGAGTGCGAGATGCTCGCTGCCGAGCCGCCGGGACACGGCACGAATCAAACGTCAGCCATTGAGGATCTCGAAGAGCTGACGGATTTGTACAAGCAAGAACTGAACCTTCGCCCTGATCGGCCGTTTGTGCTGTTCGGACACAGTATGGGCGGAATGATCACCTTCAGGCTGGCGCAAAAGCTTGAGCGTGAAGGCATCTTTCCGCAGGCGGTTATTATTTCTGCAATCCAGCCGCCTCATATTCAGCGGAAGAAAGTGTCCCACCTGCCTGATGATCAGTTTCTCGATCATATTATCCAATTAGGCGGAATGCCCGCAGAGCTTGTTGAAAATAAGGAGGTCATGTCCTTTTTCCTGCCTTCTTTCCGATCAGATTACCGGGCTCTTGAACAATTTGAGCTTTTCGATCTGGCCCAGATCCAGTCGCCTGTTCATGTCTTTAACGGGCTTGATGATAAAAAATGCATACGAGATGCGGAAGGCTGGAAGAAATGGGCAAAAGACATCACATTCCATCAATTTGACGGCGGGCACATGTTCCTGCTGTCACAAACGGAAGAAGTCGCAGAACGGATTTTTGCGATCTTGAATCAGCATCCGATCATTCAACCGTGATCAAAAGTGGACAGCTTCGGCTGTTCCGCTTTTTTTTGTGTTGAATGCTAATTTTTGCATGGTATAATAGTCGAAATACTCAAACAAAGGAAGGTCGAAACATGCGCACGTCTCCCAGGATGAAATGGTTTGTATTGCTGTTTACGTTTGTTTTCGCCATCGGAATGAACTCATTCAGAAATTCCTTTCAATTTTTTATGCTGCCAATGGCAGATGCCTTCCATGCCGACAGGTCGCTGATCTCGGTTTCTGTCAGCATTTTTATGATCACAACCGGCATCGTCCAGTTTTTTGTCGGTTTTTTCATCGACCGTTTCAGTGTCAGAAAAATTATGGCGCTTGGAGCTGTCTGCATCAGCGCAAGCTTTTTGGTGCTTCCTTATTCACCGAATGTTCATGTGTTTTCCGCCATTTACGGTGTGCTTGGCGGAATCGGCTATTCCTGCGCGGTCGGCGTGACGACCCAGTATTTCATCAGCCGTTGGTTTGACACACACAAAGGTCTGGCGCTTGCTATTTTGACCAATGCCAACTCTGCGGGCCTGCTGCTTCTCTCGCCCATTTGGGCTGCGGCTCCGTATCATGCCGGCTGGCAGAGCACCTATACGATTTTGGGAATCGTCATGGCGGCTGTTCTGCTGCCGCTCCTCGTCTTTGGGATGAAGCACCCGCCGCATGCGCAAGCGGAGTCTGTGAAAAAATCTTATAATTGGCGGGGGTTTTGGAACGTGATGAAGCAATCCCGCCTCATTCATATCCTGTACTTCGGCGTGTTTACTTGCGGATTTACAATGGGAATTATTGATGCTCACCTCGTCCCGATACTGAAGGATGCGCATGTCTCTCATGTCAACGGAATGATGGCCGCGTTCGGGGCGTTTATCATCATTGGCGGATTATTGGCAGGCTGGCTGTCCGATCTCCTCGGGAGCAGAAGCGTCATGCTATCCATCTTATTTTTCATTCGGCTGCTCAGCCTCATTTGCCTGCTCATTCCCATTCTCGGAATTCATCAAAGCGACCTTTGGTACTTCGGGTTTATCCTGTTATTCGGGCTCAGTTACACAGGCGTGATCCCGCTGACCGCAGCGTCAATTTCGGAAAGCTATCAAACAGGATTGATCGGATCGCTGTTAGGCATCAATTTCTTTATCCATCAGGTTGCCGGAGCTCTTAGCGTGTATGCGGGCGGTTTGTTTTTTGACATGACTCATGGTTATTTGCTGATTGTCGCTGTGTGCATCGTGTTTGTGGGTTTATCGGCTGTAATAGAGCTGGTGCCGCCGTTTTTAGATAAACAGAAGGCAAACGAAACCCACCATTCAATATAAAAGGATCAGCACTGTCAATGCTGATCCTTTTTAAATTTGAGTTTTTTTGTTTCAGTATTTTTAAGGATAATCTCCTTGAATCTGTTCATCTCCACTTCGGAATGAAAAAAATGTTTTGGGATCGCAATATATTGGCCACTTGATGTATTGACCCTGAAGATATTTTTATATTCGAAAACAGCTGTGATTTCATTCCAATTGAAAATGAGGTCATATTTTTTAGAACATATACGAATTCCTTCTTGGTTCAGAGTATATGTTCTTTTAGATTTCATCCGTTCGTTCTTCTTGTATGCTCTGGAAAACTTCACATATAGAAGCAGGAGGAGCAGCAGTGTAAACAGAACGGACATCACGATAATCAACATACTGTTCATAAACAAGTTAAGCGCGTCACTGCCATAAACGATACGGGGCCATCCGTTAATGAGGTTAACTGCAGCAAATATGGCGCAAAACAACAGAAAGTAAAAGCATGATATTTTTGCGATTTGATAAAAAAAGATTTCTCTTACATCCTTAAAAGCGATTTCTCCTGGAAGATTGATACTTTCACTAGCATATTGAATCATACGGTAAACCTACACCTCTAACCATGTTTTTCCTTTCAGTCTAGCATAATTTCTCATTTTTTTGCAGGCATACCAGGGCGCTTTGTTTTTTTCTCCAGATTGATATTGCTCCCCACCACGCCAATCATAATACAAACAGCCCCGGCAAGATGATACCAGGCCAGGCTTTCGTTGAGAATCACAACTCCTGCAATCATCGTCACAATGGTAGATACATGATTAAAAGCACTCATTTTAAACGCCTCAATTCGCGACAGCGTATAGTTAGACAGAAATGAAGTGACAAGTGAAGACAGCACGCCCAAATACACAATGGCGAGAACGAAGCCGGGCTCCCGGAACGGCAGAAAATAAGTGCCGACTGTTCCCGCCGCTCCGTGACGCACAAGGGCGATGGCGTTGAAGACGACAAAGCCGATGGCTGACATGATGTAGGTGAGCTCGGTCAGCTTGAACCGCTGCGTCATTTTTCTGGCAGCAGTATTGTACATCGCTGAAGACAAAGCAGACAATAGGATCAGCAAAGACCCTTTTAAGCTGGCTGATTCCACGTCAACGCCTTTCATCACAAAAATAAACATGACGCCGGCAACGGATAAAACCGTGAACCCCTTTTGCGTCCACGTTGGACGTTCCTTTAAAACATAAGCGGCAAAGACCATCGTGAAAATCGGAATGGCTGCCTGAATAATTCCCGCTTCAGAGGAGGACGAGTACACAAGGCCGAATGCCTGAAAGCTGAAAAATAACGCGGGATACAGCAGGGCGAGCGGCAAAATGGCAATGACGTCCTTTATGCGGATTGATAGCTTTACCCAGCCGAATAAGATCGGTATAGTGGCCGCAGCAAACGCAATGGTGAACCGATGCGCCAAAATATCAAACGGCTCTGCTGTTTGCAGTGCGATTTTTACGAATAGAAAGGATAAACCGATAATGAACGAATATAAAATAGCCGCTATATAAGCGGGGGCTTGCTGATGTTTAACCATAATGGGGAGGGCTCCTTTACCTGAATTCAGCGCCGGTCGCTCCCTTTATTGTATGGCCGCGGTCAGAACGGTACAATGAGAAAAACAATGAACTGTACCGGTACAAAACAGGGGGAGAAGGCATGGAGAAATATATGAGTCTATTAACGAGGATAGAGGAGATGATGCAAAGCACCGCCTATCAAGAAGGAGACAGGCTTCCATCTATCCGTCAGCTGTCCGCCCGCTACCAAGTCAGCAAAAGCACAGTGATCCGCGCGCTGCAGGAGCTGGAAAAGCGCCACCTTATCTATTCTGTTCCGAAAAGCGGCTATTATATTGTGAAAAAGACAGGGAAATCAAAAAGCGGGCAGCCTGGCCCCATCGACTTTGCCACATCTGCGCCGGACCCAGATGTGTTTCCGTATCTTGATTTTCAGCACTGCATCAACAAAGCGATTGATACATACAAAAACGATTTGTTTATTTATGGGACGCCAAAGGGGCTTCCATCACTCATCCGCGTACTCCGAAAGCTCTTGGCCAATCAACAGGTATTTGCGGATGAAAGGCATATTTTCATTACATCAGGTGTCCAGCAGGCGTTATCCTTGCTTTGTGCCATGCCGTTCCCAAATGGGAAAGAGAAGATCGCCATTGAACAGCCGGGCTACCATTTGATGGTCGAACAGCTTGAGACGCTTGGGATTCCCGCCATCGGGGTGAAACGAACGGAAGAAGGGCTTGATATAGCCGAGGTTGAGCGGTTATTTCAAACAGAATCGATTAAATTTTTTTATACGATGCCCCGCTTCCATAACCCGCTTGGCTGCTCTTTGTCAGAGCGTGATAAACAGGAGCTTGTGAGACTGGCAGAAGCGTATGATGTCTACCTCGTTGAGGATGATTACCTCGGTGATCTGGAGGAAAATAAAAAGGCAGATCCGCTGTACGCATATGATCTGTCCTCACATGTCATCTATTTGAAAAGTTTCTCGAAAATGATGTTCCCCGGCCTTCGCGCGGGGGCGGCTGTTTTGCCCGAAGCGCTGACTGACAAGTTCTATGCGTACAAAAAGCTGAACGACATCGACTGTTCGATGATTTCTCAAGCGGCATTGGAGATTTACCTGAAAAGCGGTATGTACGGCAGGCATAAGGAGAAAATCAGAAATTCTTATAAAGAGCGGTCGCTGAGGCTACATCAAGCCATTCAAACACACAGGCAGCTGGGAAGCGGCCGCTTTACGTTCTCCAGCGGGCAGGCACCCTGTATGCACACCCATCTGGTGCTTCCTCAGGATCTGCCCGCCTCAAAAGTGATTCATAGGCTGAAAAAACAAGGGGTGATCCTTGAGGCGATAGACCGTCATTATTTATCAGATTATCAGAAAGAAAATCTATTAAAAATCAATATTTCCAATGTGAAAACGGAAGATATTGAGCGCGGTGTCAAGCTGTTGATGAGCCATTTATAAAAGCTCTTCGTACGAGACCATTGTGATATCCTCGGGGAAATCAGGGTGTGCGGCGCATACAGCCATTTTGTAGCCGGGATCGACCTCATACGTTTTGATATAGCATGGGGAATGGCTGTCCGGAAGCTCAATGGATACTTGTCCGTCCTGATGCAGGCGCACTGAAAAGGAATCAAGCGGAAGCGATAAGCCTTTGCCTTCCTGTTTGATAAAGCTTTCTTTCATTGACCATAGATGATAAAAATAGTCTGTCTGCTCGTCCTTGTCTTTTGCTAAAAGGTCGCTGTACTCTGTTTTTGAAAAGAAGCGCTTGGCGATCTCAAGACTGATCGGTTTCGTTTTTTCGATATCTATGCCGATCGGCTGTGAATCAAACGCGCAAATGACCCAGCGGCCGGAGTGAGAAATATTGAAATGAGCGTCAGGAAGATCAGGGATGCACGGCTTCCCGTATTCCTGCGTGCTAAAGCGGATATCGGATTTGTCCAACTGATACTGCCTGCTTATGACTGAGCGAACGAGCACATCTCCCAGCAGGGTGCGGTGAGCATCTTCTTTATGATAAAATCTCCGGCATTTCTCCCGTTTTTCAGGTGATATGAAAGACATGAACCGTTCATTTTCTTCCTGTGAAAGCGGGCGGTCCATATAAATTCCGTAAATCTTCATTCTAGATCCTCCGTCTGCAAAAGATTGTCAAAACCATCCTATCATACTTCCACAAGACTCATATAGAGGAGAAAATAAAAAAACAAAGCCAAGGCGGCTTTGTTTTAGTGTACAGGCGGAGATGCTTTCACAGCGGCTGTCCGCCTTGCCACAGCATAATTCAGCAACTGGATTGACTGGGGCAATGAAAAACGCAAAATAAGTCCGGTGAGGATGGCGGTCAAAATGGTGCCAAAACCGATCGGTCCGCCCATGCCCCATGCCGCAAACAAAATGGTTAATTCCATGCCGTTCCGCACCCATTGCACATTCCAGCCGGTTTTTTCTGTAATCAGCATCATCAGTGAATCACGCGGCCCCGCGCCAAGGCCTGCTGATACATAAACACCGACGCCGTAACCAATCAGCACAACGCCTAGAGAGAAGACGATGATCGAGCCTGTGTAGGTCGAGGGGGCAGGCAGAATGAAATTGAAAAAATCTATAAATACACCAATGAGCACCATATTCAGGAGGGCCCCAATTTTCGGCCAAGCTCTCGTAAACAATGACGTGAATCCGACGATGAGCGCTCCAATAATGATGGACCACTGGCCGACGGTAAGCCCGAAGTGCTGAAACAGGCTGTAATGAAATGCATCCCACGGACTAATGCCGAGTGCTTTTCCTTCTATCGTCAGGGATACACCAAAAGCCAAAATGATCAAACCGGCAAAATAAAATGTCCAGCGCAGAACAAGTTCTTGCTTCACGTGAGGTCCCTTCTTTCGTAAAAATCAGTCGATTGTCATTGTAGCACATCTGACAGAAGGGCGGAATAGGCGAAAGGGGCTCAACAAAAAAACAGGGCCGCCGCGGGCGCCCTGTTTCAGCGTGTTGGCAAACCCTTGCATTCGTTGTCAGGCTTGTGCTTCGGTGCTCACGAATTTAACATTCGCTGTGCTCCAATGCTCGCCCTTCCTAGACTTCAAAGGTTTTCAATCACGCTGAAAATCACAAAATCCTAAAACGAAAATCGTTTTAGGATTTTGTCAATAATCTGAAACAGGGCGCTGGCGCCCTGTTTTTCTTATTACAGCGGGTTCAAAATCCGGTTCAAGAACCGCTGTGTCCGTTCTTCTTTTGGTGCGGAGAAAATTTGCTCCGGCGGTCCTTGCTCCACGATAACGCCGCCGTCGATGAAGATGACTTCATCCGCAACTTCCTGCGCGAACTTGATTTCGTGGGTCACGACGACCATGGTCCAGCCTTCATTGGCCAAGTCCTTGATTACCTTCAGCACCTCTCCGACAAGCTCGGGATCAAGCGCTGAAGTCGGTTCATCAAACAGCATGAGCTCAGGCTGAATTGCCAGTGCGCGGGCGATGCCGACGCGCTGCTGCTGTCCGCCGGAAAGCTGGAACGGATATAAATCCATTTTGTCCTTCAATCCGACTTTATCAAGAAGCTGAATCGCTTCTTTTCTGACTTCCTCTTTGTTCCGTTTTTGCACCTGAACAGGGCCCTCCATCACGTTTTCGAGGGCTGTGCGGTGCGGGAACAGGTGATACGCCTGAAACACCATTCCGGATTTTCGGCGAAGCTTTAGGATATCTGCCTGTTTCACCTTTTTGGAGAAATCGATGGAGAAATCATCAAATGCAAGCTCTCCGCGATTCGGGATCTCCAGAGCGTTCAGGCAGCGGAGCAGCGTCGTTTTCCCTGAACCTGAAGGCCCAAGTATGGCGATGACTTTTCCTTTTTCAATCTTCATATCTATCTTTTTTAAAATTTCATTTTCACCGAATGATTTGTTTAATCCTTTAACGGTAAGCATACTCGGAACCTCCTTATTTGGCCACGTAGCGGTCAAGACGCCGTTCGATGACATGCTGGACGAGTGAGAGCAGGAAGCAGATAATCCAATAAATAAAGGCTGCTTCAATATAGATCACTAAAATTTGATCAAGATTCCGCGCGCCGATTTCCTGGGCTTTTCTGAACAGCTCAGCGACCAGAATTTGAGAGGCGAGGGATGTATCTTTAATCAGGCTGATAAAGGTATTGGATAATGGCGGGATCGACACACGAAACGCCTGCGGCAAAATGACGCGGAACAGCGTTTTTTGATGTGTCATGCCAATTGTGTAGCCGGCTTCCCATTGCCCTTTCGGCACGGATAAAATAGATGCCCGAATGATTTCAGATGCATAGGCGCCGACGTTTAATGAAAAGGCGATAACTGCGCTTGGAAATGGATCTAATGTGACGTTAAAGGCCGGGAACAGATAGAAAATGATGAACAATTGAACGAGAAGAGGAGTGCCGCGTATTGCGGATACGTATACGCTGAACACCCATCTCAAAGGTCTCACTTTCGACATTCTGGCAAGCGCCGTAATCAGCGCCAGGATCATTCCGAATATAAAGGAAAGAATCGTAAGGGGAATCGTATAGTAGATTCCCCCTGAAAGTATCGGCCAGAATGACTGCTGCACCAGATCCCACGGGATCGCCGTGCCAAGCGTCAATGCCGGCAGATTATTTAGAAACATCTTCGCCGAACCATTTTTTAGAAATTTTAGAAAGAGTCCCGTCCTCTTTCATTTCTTTTAATGCTTTGTTGACTTGATCAACAACCTCGCCGCTTCCTTTACGGAACGTGAAATATGTTGACTGAGGCTCACCTGTTTCAAACGCGATTTTCACGTTTTTATTGCCAGATGTTTTTAAGTAGTTCAATACGGCAAGCTTATCGTTGTATGTCATATCGACGCGGCCTTGCTGGATCATTTGAAGGGCCTGCGCCATGCCTTCAACGCCTTCTACTTTAGCGCCGGCATTTGTAGCTAATTTGTTGTAGTTGCTTGTCAGTGATTGAGCTGACGTTTTTCCTTTTACATCTGCTTCAGACTTAATATCGTTGTTGTCTTTTTTCGTTACGACAACGGCTCTTGATGTTGTGTATTTATCTGAGAAATCATATTTGTCTTCACGATCTGTTTTTCCGACTTGGTTGGCAACAACGTCAAACCGTTTGGAATTCAGGCCGGCAAACATACTGTCCCACTGTGTTTCCTTAAAGTCGACTTTAAGCCCGAGGCGTTTTGCGACTTCTGTGATAACTTCGACATCATAGCCAGTCAGTTTATCAGTGTCTTTGTCGTGGTAAGTGAACGGCTCATATGTTCCTTCCGTTCCGACTGTGAGCACACCTTTTTTCTTAATTGAAGCCCAAAGATCGCCATCTTTGGCATTATCTTTTGACTGATTGTCATTTCCTGCTCCGCAAGCTGCAAGAGCTGCAATACTTACGACCATGAATAAAGCCAATAATGCTTTTTTCATCTTATTCCCCACTTTTCTGGTTGATTTTATTGAAATAAAAAATTAGCTTACAAATCTAAAGGATAACTTTTTTTTAGTATGAGTCAAGTATTTGGTTTTCATAAGACAAAATCTTTTAAAATAAATCCAAAAATTGCTGTGCCGGTTTAGGCAAATAACTGTCCGTTCTCCACATGACAGCCGGTGTCATAATGAAGGGATTATTTTCGATATGGACGGTGTGAACGTGATTTCTCATATGAACGGGAATCATTGTGACAGGCAAAATAGACGCGCCGAATCCGGATGACACGAGGCTGAGCAAAGTTGCAGAGTCGTGGCATTCACAAACAATGCGCGGCTCCAGGTTCAAACGATGAAATTCATTCATGACCTGATTATAGACGCCTTTTCCGTTGACAGGCCGCAGCAGGATCAGCGGAAATGAAGGAATGTCCACCATCTTAATGGTGTCTCCGCACGGATATCCGGCTTCATCTGAAAGCACGAGCACACATGGAATGTCATCAAGCTGCTTGAATTGTACTGTGTCACTTTTGATCAGTGTTGTCGTGACCGCCGCATCGATTTGCCGGCTTTCCAGCAGCTCCAACAGTGTCGCGGGCTCATTTTCCCAAATATTAAAGGTGAGATGGGGGTATCTCTCTTTGATCTGTGTTACTTTTTCAAGCATCAGAGCCGCGCAATAAATCGTTGATCCCACGGCAAGTGTGCCGGCTACCTCCTCCTTCAGCTCCTGTACCTCAATGACTGCATCTTCAAACCTATGCAGAATCTCTTTTGCTCTTTTTAGAAAAACAGCTCCTTCATATGTAAGAGTCATTTGTTTTTTCTTGTTCCGGTCGAACAGAACAACACCAAGCTCGTCCTCCAGCTGTTTGAGCTGCCTGCTTAAAGGCGGCTGCGCCATGTGAAGCTTTTTGGCTGCGGACGTGATTTTCTGTTCTTGGGCAATGGTAATGAAATATCGAAGCTGGCGAATGTCCAAAAGAAAGCGCCTCCTTATCATACCTTTTAGGTATTAAATATAGATTTAATAGATATTTTTCATATGGATATATCAGGAGTATGATTGAAATGAAAGCAGAATTCAAGCGTAAAGGAGGGGGCAAAGTGAAACTCGTTGTCGGAATGACAGGGGCAACAGGGGCCATTTTCGGGGTCAGGCTGCTGCAGTGGCTGAAGGCCGCCGGAGTGGAAACCCATCTCGTTGTGTCTCCTTGGGCAAACGTCACGATCAAACACGAAACAGGCTATACGTTACAAGAAGTAGAACAACTGGCCACATACACTTACTCACATAAGGATCAGGCGGCAGCCATTTCAAGCGGGTCGTTTGATACCGATGGAATGATTGTTGCGCCGTGCAGCATGAAATCTCTCGCAAGCATTCGCACCGGAATGGCGGATAATCTGCTGACACGTGCGGCGGATGTCATGCTCAAGGAGAGAAAAAAACTCGTCCTCTTAACGAGAGAGACGCCTTTGAACCAAATTCATCTCGAAAATATGCTAGCGCTTACGAAAATGGGTACAATCATTCTTCCTCCGATGCCGGCATTTTATAATCAGCCGAGCAGCTTAGAGGAAATGGTTGACCATATTGTTTTTAGAACGTTGGACCAATTCGGCATTCGGCTTCCTGAAGCGAAGCGCTGGAATGGGATTGAAAAACAAAAAGGAGGAGCTTGATCATGGCTTATCAAGATTTCAGAGAATTTCTCGCTGCCCTTGAAAAAGAAGGACAGCTGCTTACAGTGAATGAAGAGGTAAAGCCGGAACCGGATTTAGGGGCCGCCGCACGGGCAGCCAGCAATCTTGGCGATAAAAGCCCTGCGCTCTTATTTAACAACATTTACGGCTATCATAACGCGCGAATTGCGATGAATGTCATCGGCTCTTGGCCAAACCATGCCATGATGCTGGGCATGCCGAAAGACACACCGGTAAAAGAACAGTTTTTTGAATTCGCAAAGCGTTATGACCAATTTCCGATGCCTGTCAAACGTGAGGAAACAGCGCCATTTCATGAAAATGAAATCACAGAAGATATCAATTTGTTCGATATACTGCCTCTTTTCAGAATTAACCAAGGTGATGGAGGCTACTATTTAGACAAAGCATGTGTCATTTCCCGTGATCTTGAAGACCCTGACAACTTCGGCAAACAAAATGTCGGCATTTACAGAATGCAGGTCAAAGGAAAAGACCGTCTCGGCATTCAGCCTGTCCCGCAGCACGATATTGCAATCCATCTTCGCCAAGCTGAAGAACGCGGCATCAATCTTCCGGTCACCATTGCGCTTGGCTGCGAGCCGGTCATTACAACGGCGGCATCGACTCCGCTTCTCTATGATCAATCAGAATACGAAATGGCAGGTGCGATTCAAGGCGAACCATATCGCATCGTCAAATCAAAGCTGTCTGATCTGGATGTTCCGTGGGGCGCTGAAGTGGTGCTTGAAGGTGAGATTATTGCCGGAGAGCGCGAATATGAAGGGCCGTTCGGTGAATTCACAGGCCATTATTCCGGCGGACGCAGCATGCCGATTATCAAAATTAAACGCGTCTATCACAGAAACAATCCGATCTTTGAACATTTATACTTAGGCATGCCTTGGACAGAATGCGATTACATGATCGGCATTAACACATGCGTGCCGCTTTATCAGCAGTTAAAAGAAGCGTATCCGAACGAAATTGTGGCAGTGAACGCCATGTACACACACGGTTTAATCGCGATTGTTTCCACAAAAACCCGCTATGGCGGATTTGCGAAAGCGGTCGGCATGCGCGCACTCACAACGCCGCACGGACTCGGCTACTGCAAAATGGTCATTGTCGTTGATGAGGATGTCGATCCATTCAACCTTCCGCAGGTCATGTGGGCGCTTTCGACCAAAATGCATCCGAAACATGATGCGGTCATCATTCCGGACTTATCTGTCCTGCCGCTTGATCCGGGATCCAATCCATCAGGAATCACTCACAAAATGATTCTTGACGCCACTACACCGGTTGCGCCGGAAACAAGAGGCCATTATTCACAGCCGCTTGATTCTCCGCTAACAACGAAAGAATGGGAACAAAAACTAATGGACTTAATGAATAAATAAGGAAAGGATGTTCGAAATGCATACATGTCCTCGATGCGACTCAAAAAAGGGAGAAGTCATGAGCAAATCGCCTGTAGAAGGCGCATGGGAAGTTTATCAGTGCCAAACATGCTTTTTTACATGGAGATCCTGTGAACCGGAAAGCATTACAAATCCCAAAAAATACAATCCAGCGTTTAAAATTGATCCAAAGGAAACAGAAACAGCAATTGAAGTTCCGGCGGTGCCGGAACGAAAGGCTTGATCGGCGTGAACAGTATGTCAGACCGTCTCTTTGAGCTGCTTGACGGGAGATGCCTGAATGAGAAGCAGCATGAGGCCTTCGTTCTGCAAACAGTATCAGAGGATGGCTGGCCGCATGCCGCTATGATCAGTGCAGGTGAAATTATCGCGCTGAGCCGAACTGATATCCGAATCGCTCTGTGGAAAAACACAATGACTTCGGCCAACATCCTTCGCACAGGAAAAGCACAGTTCACGGCATGGTGGAAGGGAGCGGCCTATTATGTGAAGCTTGAATGCGCGCCTTTACCGCCTTTGAAAGATGCCGAATATGATAGAGACCGTTTTTCCTGCCGCATCGTTTCAGTGAAGGAGGACGTTGCGAAATACGCTGATTTGACTTCAGGTGTCCGTATACAGCTTCACAGCCCTGAAGAGGTGCTGGGCAGATGGGAAAAGACCCTGGAAGATTTAAAACGGTAATAGCGATAGCCTGACGCCATGCGTCAGGCTTTTTTTATATAATGAAAACAAAAGGGGGCGTGAGAAATGGAACGTGCGGGGATCTGTCACTCGGACGGCTTTGATTTAGCTTATCGAATTGAGGGAGAGGGCGCACCCATCCTTGTGATCGGGAGTGCGGTTTACTATCCGCGCCTTTTTTCCTCAGATATCAAACAGAAATATCAATGGGTCTTTGTCGACCATAGGGGATTTGCTAAGCCTAAGCGGGAGCTTCGTGCGGAGGATTCGGGGCTTGATGCCGTCTTGGCTGATATCGAAAGGATGAGAGCATTTCTTCAGCTTGAGGATGTTACTATCCTGGGACATTCCGGGCACGCTTTTATGGCTTTAGAGTATGCCAGGACATATTCCAAACAAGTTCGGAAGGTGGCGCTCTTCAATACTGCGCCTGATAACAGTGAAGAAAGACAGCGAAAAAGCGAATCATTTTTCATGGAAACAGCCAGTCTTGAGAGAAAGAAACGCTTTGAAAAAGACATCGCGAATTTGCCGCAGGACATCGAAAAAGATCCTGAAAGGCGCTTCGTGCACATGTGTATTCGCGCTGAAGCGAAAAGCTTTTATCAAGAGCGGCCGCATGCTGCGGCCTTATGGGACGGTGTATTCACGAATATGCCGATCATGGATGAATTATGGGGCAAAACATTTGCCCGGCTTGATCTTATTCAGCGGTTAGCTGATGTTCGTATGCCGGTGTATATCGGATTAGGGAGATATGATTATTTGGTTGCGCCTGTTGCGCTATGGGATGCTGTTGACGGTTTATATCCCCATGTGGATAAGGTTATTTTTGAAAAGAGCGGCCATCAGCCGATGCTGGAAGAACCGGAAGCCTTTGATCAAAGCTTCAGCAAATGGCTGGATCAATAAAAAAACAGCCCGCAGATCAAAATCCGCGGGCTGTTTCTGATTATAAGACCCCTTTCATCGCGCGTTTGATAACCGGCGAGAGCAGCAGGAGAATGCCGCCAAGAACGATAGAAATCAAACCGATGGTGCCGAAGTACATTGTTTCAGGAATTTTATCAAACAATCCGGCTACTTGGGCATTGATCGCTTGGGCTGCTGCGTTCGTCAGAAACCACATACTCATTGTCTGTGCAGAGAAGGCAGCTGGTGCCAGTTTCGTTGTCACGGATAAACCGACTGGAGACAGGCACAGCTCTCCAAGCACGACAAGCAGGAAGCTGAGAACGAGCCAAAGCGGGCTTACGAGTGCTTCTTTTCCTTGCATAGCAGGGAATACCATAATGATAAATGACAATCCGGCTAAAATAATTCCGATTGAGAATTTAACTGGTGTAGACGGCTGACGTTTGCCAAGCTTCATCCAGAGCCATGCGAATATTGGCGCAAAAATGACGACAAACAATGGATTTAATGATTGGAACCATGATGACTGAAGTTCGAATCCGCCCAATGAAAGTCTTATGCGTTCATCAGCGTATACCGCAAGAATGGTCGCTCCCTGTTCCTGAATGGCCCAGAACATGACAGCACCGATAAACAAAGGAACGTAAGCGGCAAGACGGGATTTTTCTGTTTTGTCCGCTTTTTTGCTTGTAAACATGATGATGAAATAAATCACAGGAATCAAAATACCGAGAATACTTACAAGGTCGATGAAACGTTTGATCGTCAGCACGCCTGTTTGTACAGAGATAATCACTGCGATCGCCACAATGATAACACCGATTCCGGTGCCAATTGCAGATTTTTTAGACAGCGGATTCGGCACATTGGAACCTGCAAGCCCGAGGTTTTTCTTTCTTGTCAAAGCAAATACGATAAGTCCGAGAAGCATTCCGACCGCGGCAGCTCCGAATCCGAGATGATAGTTGTACTTCTGTCCGAGTGTTCCGACAATTAACGGCGCGAGTAAACCACCGAGGTTAATCCCCATGTAGAAAATACTGAAACCTGAGTCGCGGCGCGGGTCTTCTTTCGTGTAAAGATCCCCAACTACGCTTGAAACGTTTGGTTTTAATAAGCCTGTTCCGACAATGATAAGCACCATACTGATATAGAATGCTATCGAACTGCCCGGATAGGCGAGTGCAATGTGGCCGAACATAATGAATATGCCGCCGTAAAACACGGTGTTTGCGGTACCGAATACCCGGTCAGCGAGCCATCCGCCAATAATGGTGGACATGTATACGAGTGATCCGTAAATCGACATAATGGCAACCGCAGTGCCCTTGTCAAAGCCGAGCCCTCCGTTTACCGTCTCTGTATACAAATAGTAAAGTAAGATTGCTCTCATTCCATAGTAAGAGAAACGCTCCCAAAATTCGGTGAAAAATAGTGTAAATAGTCCTCGCGGGTGACCAAAGAACCCTTTTTGCGGGACGCTTTTAATGATACTTTCGTTATCAATCGAAGCCATGTCAGCCAAACCCTTTCTAAAAAAAGTGTATTATAAAAATCATATTCTTATATAATACTTGTGTCAATATAATTTATACTCATTTCAAATAGTTCCATATTGGAAAAATTATAAATACCTAAAAATAGTGATTTCCTCCTAATTTTTAAACTTTTTATCGTGAGATTTTCTTACACAACTATTCCTTTATATTTTTTTAATAAAATTTTAGAGAAATGTACAAGCAGATCGGGCCTTTGTGAGTAACATGATAGTAATCATAGAGAAGGAGGCTCGCAATTGGCTGAATTCATATTAAATGCAGCGGATTTCGGTGTTCCTGGAGATGGTAAAACGGATTCGACAGAACGGATTAATCAGTGCCTCAGTACAGCTGTTTCGAAAGGCTATCATACTGTCTGGTTTCCAAAGGGAACATATTTAATAGACGCAACGCTTGGCGGAGATCTTAATCAGAGGTTTCGAAACGCGGGGATCATTGTTCCCGGCAACCTTGAGATTATGATGGACCCCGAATGTATCATGAAAGTGATACCGAATAGTTCGTGGGGTTATTCCGCATTTTATGTAGGCAAGCAAGAGAATATAACCATTTCCGGGGGACAAATTATCGGCGAACGGGATGAGCATACGTATGCCTCGGCAGGGATAAGGTCAACCCATGAATGGGGCTTTGGCATATGTATTGAAGGATGCTCGAATGTTGTCATTGATGATGTGAAAATATCCGATTTTACGGGCGATGGGATCATAGTCAGCCCAAGGGGATTAAAGACCAATCAAGATTATCGAACGTCAGAGCAAATTATCATCCGCCGCTGTGAGGTTCGGCGGTCGAGGAGAAATAACATTTCCATTACCGGATGTGACATGGTCACGGTGGAGGAATGCTTGATTGAAGATGCCGGAACGGGGAATGGAACAGCCCCGAAATTCGGAATTGACATTGAAGGATATGGCGAAGGTGAAGTTGATTATGAGGAACCGATTAATGTATCAATTCGCAATAACCACTTTGTTGGAAACGTTTCAAGTTCTGTGACCAATTTTAACGGGTATGGCATTTTAATAGAAGGAAATCACTCAGACAATACAATCAGCTACGGATATGGGACGCAAACAGTGATCAAGGGCAATATTCTGAGACGCCCTGAAGACGCGGCGGCTGCGCCAAGAGTCGGGATAACCGGACTCGGTGTATCACAAGGAAAAGAGACCAGTGATGCAGTGATCGCTGGCAACCTCATTACCGGATTTTCAACTGGAATTGATGTCAGAGGAAAGAGCGTTCTTGTGACGAACAACAAAATCAGCAACTTTGAAAACACAGGGATATTGGTTTATCAGTCTTCCGATGTAAAGGTAGACGGAAACCAAATTCAAAACGGACTGTCTGAAACAAGGCGCAGCATCGGTCTTCGCGCAGTGCTGTCAGATGACATCGCTTTTCTGAATAACTGTCTCATTCAAGTCGTTGACGGTGTGAACGTTTCCGGCGGAAATATGATCATTAAAGATAATCTCCTGAGAAAATTCAGCCGGGGCATTTGGATTGCTCAAGGGAACGCGGTGATTGAAGGGAATACACTGAATCCTGACACGTTTGAAGCAGTACCGGAATCATATTCTGTTTCCGTCACAAACAATGCCGGCGCCATCATCAAAAACAATACATTTAAAGAGTTCAAAAATTACCCCATTTATTGCTCCACAAGTGCAAAAACCTCAATTATCGGCAACCACTTAGAGAGATCTCCGCTTTTGGTCACCATCTATATCAGCGCCGGTGTGCATGAGATTTTTGATAATACCATTTCAGTCAACAGAACAGCCGGGAATCCGATTGTGATTTATATTAATGGCTCTGCAGGCTCTATCATCTCTGGAAACACCATCAATAACCTCTCCACGGGCACTGCGATAGCTATTCAAACAAACACGGCAACCAATTCCAAAATCATTGGCAACCGCATTTTTAAAGGGACAATCAACAAACACAGCAGTGATACAATAGACGGCAATATGATTGTCTGAAAAAAGCGCCCCCTCTAGGGGTTCTTTTTTTTCGATTTATAGATCACGTACATTTCTCTCACAAGTACTAAAACAAAAAATAAAAGCACGACCCATTCCGCAAATGTTGTCATCTTAAAGCTGGACATATTGTTATAAACGGCTTTTGTTAAACTGAACCCTTGAAGCATGTCCATCAACACAGAAATAGCTAATAAACAAATTAATATGACTCCGGTCACGCCCAATATCTTCATGCTTCATCATCCTCCGCTTTTAGTGTCTATCGTTGGCGGAGAAGTTATACCGCATCTAACCCTAATGCATAATCTCAATTTTAAAAGAAAGAATATGAGAAAACGACAAGGAAAGGTATTTGTGTATGCCTTTATTTTCTAAGCGAAAGAACAATACCGATTCAAAAGACAAGCAGAATACAGACAAAAGGAACCAGGAACAGCAGCAAGAAAAAGAAAGGCCGGTTCTCATTTCTCCAAGTTTGGCAAAGAATATAGCGGAAACGAAAAAGGAAGTCGGAAGCAGCTCTGACGTCATCATTCGCGAGATTAAAATCGGGGAGCAGGATCGTGTCCATCTAGCTGTTATTTATATTGCTGGGCTGGTCGATAATAACACGATCCATGAGTCGTTAATCGATCCATTGGTACAGGATGAGTCTATCCAGAATTCCCATGCGATCCAGCAAATTCTTGAAAAAACGCTCCCGCTGGGCGGAGTGAAAGCGGAAAAGAGCTGGGACAAGCTTTTTTCCGAGTTAATGCTCGGCAATGCGCTCATTTTTGCTGATGGCTATGCCGAAGCGCTGATTTGCAGCACTCAAGGGGGAGAGCAGCGCTCCATCCAAGAGCCGAGCACCCAGGTGTCATTCCGCGGCCCGCGCCAAGGGTTTACAGAGTCTCTGCAAACCAATATTTCCATGATCCGGCGATACATTAAAAATCCGAATTTATGGGTTGAAAAAATGAAAAAAGGTTCTGTTACGAATACGGATATCGCTCTCATGTACATTCAAGGAATATGTGATGAAAAGGTGCTGAAGGAAGTGAAACAGCGCCTGGAAAAAATAGATATTGACAGTATTTTGGAATCTGGATATATTGAGCAGCTGATTGAAGATGAAACCTTTACGACGTTTCCGACTATGTATCATACAGAACGCCCTGATGTTGTAGCGGGTAATCTGTTAGAAGGAAGATTCGCAATTATTGTGGACGGAACACCGTTTGTGCTTATAGCCCCGGCCTTATTTGTCCAGTTTTTTCAGTCTGTTGAGGATTATTATTCGCGTTTTGACATTGCGACAAGCATAAGAATTCTTCGTGTTTTAGTCTTTTTCATTTCGCTTGTGGCTCCGGCCGTATACGTGGCAGCCACGACGTTTCATCAAGAAATGATACCGACTCAGCTGTTAGTGGTCATTGCGGCCCAGCGGGAAATTGTCCCGTTTCCGGCTGTTGTGGAGGCGCTGACGATGGAGGTTGCTTTTGAGATTCTGAGGGAAGCGGGAGTCAGGCTGCCCCGGGTTGTCGGCTCGGCAGTGTCAATCGTAGGCGCGCTCGTAATCGGCCAGGCTGCCGTACAGGCTGGTATCGTCTCTCCGGCAATGGTGATTATCGTGGCACTCACCGCGATTGCGAGCTTCGCAACACCGGCGTTTGCAATGGCGATTTCAGCTCGGCTTATTCGGTTTATCTTTATTATTGCCTCAGCTGTTATGGGTTTTTACGGGCTGATTTTAGGGATCATTATGATGTTTGTCCACTTATGCAGTCTTCGTTCATTCGGCGTTCCATATATGTCGCCGCTTGCACCCTTTTCTTCACAAGGCGTAAAGGACGCGCTTTTCCGGGTTCCGTGGTGGGCCGATGAAAAAAGGCCGGAATCGGTCAGTAAGGAAGATAAGGTGCGGCAGGGGCAAGATCAACGCCCAGAGCCGGCCGCTTCACGAGGAATGGTGAACAAAGATTTGGAAGAAGGGGATCAGAATGGTACGTAAATGTCTATTAGCCGTTCTCATGCTTTTGAGCGTCATTGTGCTGCCCGGCTGCTGGGATAAGCGGGAGCTGACGGATCTTGCGATTATCTCGGCGATTGGCATCGATCGGACAAACGACAGCAACTACGTGCTGCATCTTCAAATTATCAATCCAGGAAATGTTGCCGGCGGCCTTCAGGGAGGCGGTGCTGGAGACAGGCCGCCTGTATCTGTCTATTCGATTGAAGGTAACAATATAACGGAAGCACTCAGAAAAGCCTCCATGAAGGTATCACGGCGGCTTTATTTTGCCCATACCAATCTAGTCGTGATCAATGAAAAGCTGGCAAAAGAAGAAGGTTTGGATTTTGTATTAGATAATCTTGACCGGGACACAGAATTCAGGACAACAGCAACATTCGTCGTTGCTCATAAAACAAAAGCAGAAAATATTGTGAAAATCTTGACGCCAATTGATAAAATTCCATCAAATAAAGTCAATAAAACCCTGGATTTCACGGAGGCGCAATACGGGCGGGTGGTCAAAACCAATATTCAGGACGTTTTGAAAACACTTGCCGCCAACACTATGGCACCGGTTATCCCGGGATATATGATGATTGGTGACGATAAAAAAGGAGTCAGCATGGAAAACACGCAGGCGACTGACCCGAAAGCCATTCTTCAGGCAGATGGTTTGGCGGTTTTTGACAAGGCAGGTTATTTAAAATATTGGCTGGAAGATGATGAAAGCGTAGGGGCAGTCTGGCTTATGAATAAGATCCAGCATACGTTTATTAATGCTGACTGGGGCAAGACGAAGGATGCGGTCAGCTTGCAGGTTACCCATCAAGATACAAAGCTGGTACCGAAAATGCGGAACGGACGTCCGTACATCCATGTGAAAGTGTCGGTTGAAGGTATTATAGATGCTGTCAAATACCCTTTCCAATTGTCTGATCCCAAGGTGCTGGCCGCTATTGAAAAAGCGCTCAACAAAGAGCTGGAAAGGGAAATCAGCCAAACTGTGAAAAAGATTAAGAAGAATAAAATAGATTTTATCGGTTTTGGTGACACGATATATAGAAAGTATCCGGAGCAGTGGGAGAAAATGAAGGACACATGGGACAAAGAGTATTTGCCTGAACTGCCCATCGATGTGAAGGCCGAGACGTATATCAGAAGGACGGGATTGCGAAACAATCCGATCAAACACCAGTTTAAAGATGATTAGGTCTGAAGAAAGGGGAAGTGACAGATGGAAAAAGCCAGAATAAGCATAAGGCAGCTGTTTGTCATGATTATCATTTTTGAACTGGGCAGCTCCTTATTGATTACACCGGGATCAATGGCGGGCAGGGATGCTTGGATAGCAGTTTTATTAGGCTGTGCGATCGGACTGTTTCTTTTCTATTTGTATCAAGGCATTTATCAATGTTATCCGAATTCTTCTCCGAAAGAATATATGGATGATATGCTGGGAACCAAGCTGAGCTGGCTATTTTCATTTCTCTATATCTTGTACTTTGCCTATATTGCCGCAAGGGTGCTGCGTGACTTTGGAGAAATGCTGCTGACGTTTGCTTATCATGATACACCTATCATTATTGTAAATGCTTTATTAATGGTAGTAAGCATATATGCCGTAAGAAAAGGAATTGAAGTGCTCGCACGCGCGGCCGAACTTCTTTTCGGGGCCATGTATTTACTGGGCGCGATCGGCCTCGTGCTGATTATTGTCTCAGGCACTATAGACCCGCACAATTTAAAGCCGGTTTTGGCAAACGGCATTTCTCCTGTCCTTCACTCTGTTTTCACACAGACCATGTACGTTCCATTTGGTGAAGTTGTTTTATTTGTGATGATTTTCCCTAACCTGAATGACAGAAAAGATGTGAAAAAAATGGGGATGATCGCCATGGCTATCAGCGGATTGATTGTGGCGCTCACCGTCGCGATTAATATCAGCGTGCTTGATGTTGATCTTACACTCAGATCCCAGTTTCCGCTTTTAAGCACGATCCAGACAATCAAGGTCGAAGAATTTTTAGACCGGCTCGATGTCTTTTTTATGCTGGCGCTGATCATCGGGGGCTTCTTTAAGGTCAGCCTCTACTTATATGCCACTGTGGTTGGGACATCTACGCTCTTTAAGGAAAAGAACCCCTCTCAATTGGCTTATCCGATGGGATTGGGCATCTTAATCCTTTCTATAACGATCGCGACTAACTTTTCGGAGCACTTGAATGAAGGCCTGAATGTGGTGCCGCTGTATATTCATTTGCCTTTTCAATTATTGTTTCCGCTCTTTCTGTTTATTGTGGCTGTTTGGAAAAAGAAACGAAGAGAGAAGTCAAAAGGGGCGGAAGCAAAAAAATGATAAAAAGAGCGGGGGGATGCAGCCGCCGCTCTTTTTATGTTCACTTCTATATAAAAGGGGGATATAGGGTGCGCCCCTGTCTGCACTGGCAGAGGCGCGTTTTGTTATACGACTGCGACGTTTTCCTTCACAGTAAAGCTTCCTCTTGAAAGTCTGATATTGATGTCTGACACTTTTGCAATTTGTTCATCGTGCGTCACCATAATGACGCATTTATCTTCCTTGTGCGCCAGATCCTGAAAGAGCCGTACGATCTCTTTTGATGTGTCCTCATCAAGGTTTCCGGTCGGTTCATCGGCTACGATAAGATCCGTGTCACAGCAGAAAGCCCTTGTAATTGATACCCGCTGCTGCTGTCCGCCGCTCAGTGTGAGCACTTTTTGCCGGGCTTGTTTTTCGTTGATGCCAACCTTCTGCAGCATGTCAAGCGCATATGATTCTTTGTTCTTTTCTTTAGAACCTGTGATTTCCATAGCGGTTGTGACGTTCTGCAAAGCCGTCATATACGGGAGTAGGTTGTACGCCTGAAAGACGATTGATACATATTGATTTCTGAAATTGGTTAAGCCGATTTTAGAAACCGCTTTTCCGTCGTAAAGGATGTTTCCTTCTTTTGGTGCGTCAAGTCCGCCTGCCAGAGACAGGAAAGTGGTTTTCCCCGTCCCTGATGTGCCGACGATTGTGTAGAATTTGCCTTTTTGAAAGCTGATGTTAATATCCTGAAACAATGGCTGGCTTTTGTCTTTATACCAGTAGCCGACTTGCTGAAATTCTAATAAGCTCATAGGTTCCGCCTCTTTCTATTCCTGTTTTGTCAATATCGTTTTCGGATGAAGCCGCAGTACTGAAATTGACGGCAGCAATGTTGCAATGATTGCGATTAGGATGCCGATCCCGCCAAGAATAAGCATGTCGTTCATAGAAACCGCGACGTTCAGTGAATCGATAACGTCCACGTTTGATGAACTGTGGCCGAACATTCCGCCGCCCATGCCGCCACCGCCGCCGGGCATTTGTCCGCTTGCGGTTTGCGTTGAATCGGTTGATGAACTGATCTGCTGGGATAAAAGCTGATTTCCAAGCTGATTCGCGACGAGATTTCCCGTCACAGATGCAAGGCCGATAGCGATAACGGCCACGGTCAGAATCTCAGTCAAGAACTGTCCAATCAAATTCCATCGTTTTTCACCGATGGCCATTAACACGCCCATTTCGTATTTGCGCTCCCTGATTGACATCATGACAATCAGGCCAAGGATGACGGCGCCTGCCACTGATACAAGATACACAACGTTTTTAGAGAAAGAAGCCACATTTTCAATCGGGCCGACCATTTGCTGGTAAAGCTGATCGTTTGTATTCAGTGTGTACGTATCGAAGTCAATTGATGTTTTCTTCGCTGCTTTTACGAAAGCATCCATATTTTTCGCGTCGTCCATATAGTAAACAGCTGAGTCAATCGTATTTTTATAGTCGTCGCCTTTCAGCGCCGCTGTTGCTGTGTAAGGCGTATAAAGCTTGTTATAAGGATTTAAGAAAGAGAAATTTTGGGCTTGGTCATCACCTGAAGATGTTGTTTTATAAATACCGACGATCTTCAGCTTTACTGTTGTATCCTCATCCGTTGCTGATTCAATTGTGATCGAATCGCCAACGCTTAAATCATTTTCTTCCGCTAATGTTTCGTTGATCACTGTTACTTTTTTGCCGACATCTGATTTTGTAATCGCGCGTCCGTCTGTGATTTTTGAATCTCCGTCAGAGAAATCATCGACTAACGCTGTGCTGATCACACCTTCAATAGAAAGATCGGCTTGCACCATTTGTGGTCCGCCTTGTCCTCCGCCTTGGCTGTTTTTAGCATTTGAGTTTGAACTGCTTGAGCTGGAGTCGCTTGAACTAGAGCTTGAGCTTTCAATCGCATCAAAGTTTCCCGCGTTGGCTGAAGCTGATGTGGTGTAATTGTAGCTCTTCACATGATCAAGCGCTGCAAGCTTATTCGCATCAGACACTTTGATCGGTGTGGATTCGAAGCTGCGCTTTTCACCGCTGTCCTGCTGTTTTTCCATTTGCTTTTGGCGGTCAACCTGAAGTGTCACGCTTCCGCCGAGTTCCTGTCTGGCCAGTTCGCTTGATTTTTGTGCTGCCGACTGGATGGTGAGGCCTGATAGAACAAAGACACATATGACTGTAAACACAAATAATTGCAATAACGTTTTTCCCTTTTTAGCCTTCATATTCCAAAAGGCCCGTTTGATAAAGTTCATTTATGTTCCTCCGTATAGGTACTTTGATTGATAAGGCCGCCTCTGGGGCGGGCTTGCTTATTGATAAATTAATAGTAGTCCAAAGGTATGAAAAAAATATGAACAATCTATTTCTAGTTGATGAAATAAAAACTAACAATTGTGAAACGCAAAACCTTCTGTTTAAAATGGTGCTATTATATAAAAAAGCATCAAAACAATCGGAGGATATAATGAAAATATTAATGATAGAAGATAATGTTAGTGTATGTACGATGACGGAGATGTTTTTTTTTAAAGAAGGTTTTGAAGCGGAATTCGTTCATGACGGGTTAGAAGGGTACCAGCGTTTTACGGAAGAAAATTGGGATCTGATCATTTTGGATATCATGCTTCCATCTATGGACGGCGTGACCATCTGCAGAAAAATAAGAGAGACAAGCACGGTGCCGATTATCATGCTGACTGCCAAAGACACTGAATCAGATCAGGTCATCGGCTTTGAGATGGGGGCGGACGATTATGTCACAAAGCCGTTCAGCCCGCTGACATTGGTTGCCCGCATCAAAGCCGTCATCAGAAGATACAAGGCGACAGGCAAAGCGGTTATTGATGAAGATATGATCGAAACGGAATGCTTTACCATTAATAAGAAGACGAGAGAAGTATTATTAAATGGAGAGCCTGTAGAAAATCTCACGCCGAAGGAATTCGATCTGCTTTATTACCTTGTCCAAAATCCGCGGCAGGTGTTCTCAAGAGAACAGCTGCTTGAGCAGGTATGGGGCTATCAATTTTATGGAGATGAGCGAACGGTTGACGTTCATATCAAACGGCTGCGGAAAAAGCTTGCCAGCGAAGACAAGCCTTTCTTGTATACTGTGTGGGGAGTAGGGTATAAATTTGATGAAGATTAAATATTTATATCAGCTGCTGCTAAGCCATATCAGCATTTTGATTTTAGCGTTTGTTATTATCATTTCTCTGTTTTCCCACTTTGTGAAAGAATTTGCCTATCAAAACAAAGTAGAGGAATTGACGTCATATGCGGTGCAGATCGCAAATGAATTCCAAGCCGGCCAGGTGGACATGCGCAGGCTCTATCCTTATCAGGACATTTTAAGCACAAGAAAGACGCAATTTATCATCTTTAATGAAGAGCAGCAGCCTTATTTTCTTCCTGAAGGCTTTCATCACCCACCAAGGGAACAGCTGAAGAAATCAGAATGGAATAAGCTGAAAAAAGGGCAGACTGTCATGATCAGGGCAGATGGCCGTTTTGATGATGAAGTGTCCCTTGTGGCGCAGCCTTTATTTGTTCAGAACGAATTTAAAGGCGCCGTTCTGCTGATTTCTCCGATCAGCGGTGTTGAACAGATGGTCAATCAGGTCAACCTCTATATGTTTTACGCTGTGATCAGCACGCTTGTGATTACGATTCTTGTGAGCTGGCTTCTGTCCAAATTCCATGTCAAGCGGATTCAAAAGCTGAGAGAAGCGACAGATAAAGTGGCTTCCGGCGATTATGACATCCATTTGGAAAACAGCTACGGGGACGAAATCGGCGTACTGGCGTCTGACTTTAATATCATGGCGAAAAAACTAAAGCAGTCAAGGGATGAAATCAATCGCCTTGAGAAGCGGAGAAGGCAGTTTATCGCTGACGTGTCACATGAATTAAAAACACCGCTGACGACGATCAACGGTTTGGTTGAAGGGCTGAACAGCCATACGATTCCTGAGGATAAGAAGGATAAATGCTTCTCGCTGATCAGTGAGGAAACGAAGCGCATGCTGCGGCTCGTAAAAGAAAATCTGGATTATGAAAAAATCAGATCCCAGCAAATTACCTTGAACAAGCTAAACGTTCCTCTGATCGAGGTGTTTGAAATCGTGAAAGAGCACTTGCAGCAGCAGGCGGAAGAAAAACAAAACAAGCTGATGATCCAGGTAGAGGATCACGTCATCGTACATGCCGATTATGACCGGTTCATTCAAATTCTCGTCAACATTACGAAAAACAGCATCCAATTTACGCAAAACGGTGACATTTGGCTGCGCGGAATGGAAGGTTATAAAGAGACGATTATTGAAATTGAAGACACGGGTATCGGCATTCCAAAAGAGGATATTGAGCATATTTGGGAGCGATTCTATAAAGCAGATATTTCAAGAACGAACACGGCATACGGTGAATACGGACTCGGTCTCTCGATCGTCAAGCAGCTTGTTGAAATGCACCAGGGCACAGTAGAAATCAAGAGTGAAGAAGGGAAGGGCACAAAGTTCATCATCCGCCTTCCTTTAACGGCAAAACAGCAATAGCATACAGGGCGGCGGCATCATCTGATGGAGCCGCCTTTTTTGCACACCGCTTCGGTTTATTGCGTGCTCCCGAAAACAAAGATTGCGTGTTTTTCGGGTTGGGACGGTCTATAAACATGATAAAATATGACATAAACAGTTTTTGATGGGAGAGGGTGAAGGAATGAAGAGCGGGGTAATTCCTTCTTCAGCGGTCGGTCAAAAAATTAACGAGTGGTACAGATATATCCGGACATTCAGCGTGCCGGATGCCGAAGTGTTAAAAGCTGAAATCCAGCAGGAACTGAAACATATGCAGCATGATTCCAACTTGCTGCTTTATTATTCACTAATGGAATTCCGGCACCAGCTTATGCTGGATTATCTTGAGCCGTTAGAGAAATTAAATATCGAAGACCAGCCAAGCCTGTCTGAATTATCAAGAAACATTGACAGCAACCAGGCAGATCTCAAAGGGCTGCTCGACTATTACGTGAATTTTTTTCGCGGAATGTATGAGTTTGATAAGCGGGAATTTATTTCTGCCATTACATACTATAAACAGGCGGAGAAAAAGCTCTCCTTTGTCGCAGACCATATTGAACGGGCTGAATTCTATTTTAAAATCGCGGAAGCTTATTATTATATGAAGCAAACGTATTTTTCATTGATTAATATAAAAAACGCCTATGAAATTTACGTGGAGCAGGAAACCTATAATGTGAGAATCATTCAATGCCATTTCGTGTTCGGGGTCAACCTGATGGATGAAAGAAATTTCGAACAAGCCGCACGCCATTTCAAATTGGCGCTCAATATGGCCCAAGCGGAACAAAAAGCCCAGCTGGTCGGAAGAGCATACTACAATCTCGGATTATGCTATTACAATCAAGACCTTCTAGGCCCTGCCATTGATTACTTTGAAAAAGCGGTCTCCACGTTTGAAAGCAGCAGGATCGTCAATTCTCTCCCGCAAGCCTATTTTTTAATCACCCTGATTTATTATAAACAGGGAAAACATGATAAAGCTTCGGAATATCACAAGCGGGGCTATGAATATGCTAAAGAAACAGACGATGCAGACTATGCCGTAAAATTCGAGTTTTTGCAATCCCTATATCAGGATCAGCCCAATGAAGAAGGAATCGAACGATGTTTCCAATACTTAAAAAATAAAAATATGTACGCTGATATAGAGGATTTAGCCCTAGAAGTAGCAAAATATTACTATGAACAGAAATGGTTTAAACTGTCTGCTTCCTACTTTCTACAAGTTGAAGAGGCAAGAAAACAAATACAAAGGAGTGAAGGTTTGTATGAAATTGAAATCTAAGTTGTTTGTTATTTGTTTGGCCGCAGCCGCGATTTTTACAGCGGCTGGCGTTTCTGCTAATGCGGAAGCACTCGACTTTCATGTGACAGAAAGAGGCATGACGTAAGAACAAGCCCCTTCTCATTTGCGAGAAGGGGTTTTTCTTTTCAAAAACACCGCAAGACATAGTCTTGCGGTGCCGCCTTCATGGAGATTACGTTTATTTAGTAGCCTCCTACAAATGCAGTTCCCACAATGATCAAGAGGATAAATAACACAACAATCAAAGCGAAAGAAGTTCCGTAACCTGACATTTTGTGCACCTCCTTGCGAGATTGCTTCAGCAAATGCTGCAAAACTGTGGCGGACAGGGTCCCGAAGAGACGGTCAGCAGCTTAGTAGCCGCCAACAAACGCAGTCCCTACGATAATTAAAAGAATAAACAATACAACGATTAAAGCGAAAGAACTGATGCCGCCGTAACCGCCGCCGTTAGAGTATCCTGACATAAGGTTTCACCTCCCTATGAAGGATACTATAAGATATGCTGAACCGATCCATTTGGCAGGGATAATAGTGGACAAGAGAAAAAATGAACAATTCGGCTATATGAAGGTGATATAAAAAATAGCGGGCGCTGCCGCCCGCTATTTATGTACGATTAAGAGATTAATACGCCCGCGAAAAATTCCTGGTATAACGCTTGAACGGCTTTTCTTTCTTCGGCTTCTTTTACGCCAAACATCATGCTCACTTCAGAAGACCCCTGATTGATCATTTCGATATTCACCTGTGCCTCTGATAATGCTTTGGCGGCTCTTGCCGTTGTACCGACATTGTGGCGCATCGCTTCCCCTACAACCATAATCAGGGCGAGATGATGCTCCACGATGACTTCATCGGCATGCAAATCCTCTTCGATCCGTTTGATGACGCTGCGTTCAGTGGCGGCATCCATTTGCCCCTGCCGTAAAATGATCGTCATGTCATCGATTCCCGATGGAACATGCTCATACGTCAAACCATGCTCCTCCAGGATTTGAAGGGCTCTGCGGCCAAAACCGATTTCTCTGTTCATGAGATATTTGCTGATATAAATGCTGCAAAAACCGGTGTCGCTGGCAATGCCGACGACAGGCCCGTTTGTGTTATCCCGCTTGCTGACGACGCGGGTGCCTTCGGCTGAGGGGTTGTTCGTATTTTTGATCTGAACAGGAATCCCCGCTCTGAATGCCGGAATGAGCGCTTCATCATGAAACACTGAAAAACCCGCGTAGGACAGCTCCCGCATCTCTCTATATGTCAGCTCGCTGATTTCCTTTGGATTCTCAACGAAGGACGGATTGACAGAATACACAGCGTCTACGTCTGTAAAGTTTTCGTACAAATCGGCTTGTAGTCCGTTGGCAAGAATCGAACCGGTAATATCAGAACCGCTCCGTGAGAATGTGATCACATCGCCATCCTTGCTGAATCCGAAAAAACCGGGAAAAATGATGAGTCCGTCACGTTCCCGAAGACGATAGAGGTTTTGATAGGATTCAGGAAGAACTTGCGCGTTGCCGGGTTCATTTGTCACAAAGAGGCCGGCATCCTTCGGGTTTACATACTCCGCTTTGACGCCTTTATAGCGGAAGTAAGCGGCGATCAGCTTGGCATTGTTATCCTCTCCGCTGGCCTTGACTGCGTCAAGGTATTGTTCGGGATTGCTTTTATCTCCTTCTAAAAGCGTGAACAGATCATCTCTGATTTTTTCGATAATGCCTTGCCCCAGCTGAAGCTCAGTGGCGATGAGAGCGTACCGTTCCACAACCGCTTCCGCCAGTTCAGGTGCGCTGCCTGATGCCAAATATTGTTCTGCACATGCGATTAAGAGATCAGTCACTTTCGTATCCTCGGCATAGCGTTTTCCCGGAGCTGAAACGACTACAGCTTTCCGTGCCGGGTCTGAGGTAACGATGTGAAACACCTTGTCAAGCTGGGCGCCTGAAGCAAGTGAGCTGCCTCCGAATTTAACGACCTTCATGTTTACATCTCCTAATGTTTAAAATTTTCACACAAATTTAGTATTTATTATCTCTCTTTCAGTACTGTAAATCAAGGGGTAATTTCTTTCTGGAGAGAACATTTGTATTTTTCACGAGGAATATTGTCAGGTTTGCTGACCGTATACCTGCGTTATAAAGATAAATATGGTAAAACAGCCTAACGTTTTGGGATGGAAAATGGTCAGAATGATTAGTAAAATGGATAAATGACTAGGTTAATATTTTTAAAGAATATTGACTAACCCTAGAAAAATGGTAATATGTAAATGATAATGATAATCAATTACTATATGGCCATATTGTTTTGAGTCCTTGCGGAGTAGGAGATACGTTCTTTTTGCTGTAAGGATGTAAGGAGGCAGCATGAAGCTACGTTACTTATTTATTCTACTTATCATATTAGCAGTCACGTCTGTATTTATCGGTGTAGAAGATCTGTCGCCGCTTGATCTCTTCGATTTAAGCAAACAAGAGGCGTCAACGCTGTTTGCAAGCCGTTTGCCGCGATTGATCAGCATTGTCATCGCGGGATTAAGCATGAGCATCTGCGGTTTGATTATGCAGCAGATCAGCAGAAACAAATTCGTGTCACCGACGACGGCGGGCACGATGGATTGGGCGAGGCTCGGCATTTTAATTTCCCTGCTGCTGTTTACATCCGCCAGTCCTTTAATCAAAATGCTGGTCGCGTTTGTCTTTGCCCTTGCAGGAAATTTTCTGTTTATGAAAATCCTTGAAAGAATCAAGTTTAACGACACCATCTTTATTCCGCTTGTCGGTTTAATGCTCGGGAATATCGTCAGTTCAATCGCGACATTTATCGCATATAAATATGACTTGATCCAGAATGTGTCATCATGGCTGCAGGGAGACTTCTCTTTAGTCGTGAAAGGAAGATACGAGCTTCTTTATCTGAGTATTCCGCTCGTCATCATTGCCTATGTGTATGCGGATAAATTCACATTGGCCGGTATGGGTGAAAGCTTTTCTGTCAACCTCGGCCTCAAGTACAAACGGGTTGTGAACATCGGGCTCATTATCGTGTCCCTGATCACGTCCCTTGTCATTTTGACTGTCGGTATGCTGCCGTTTCTCGGTTTAATCATCCCGAATATTGTATCGATTTACAGAGGAGACAATCTGAAGAGCAGCCTGCCGCATACTGCGCTGTTGGGAGCGGTTTTTGTGCTGTTTTGCGATATACTGGGCAGAATCATTATCTTCCCTTATGAAATCTCGATTGGCCTGATGGTCGGAATCATCGGCAGCGGCATTTTCCTGTTTATGCTGTTAAGGAGAAAAGCCTATGCGTAACCAGATGAAAATAGCTTTGCTCGTTGTTTTAGCCATTGTATGTATCGGCTTGTTTCTGTTTTATGACTTAGGCAATTGGGATTACACCCTGCCGAGACGAATCAAAAAAGTCGCTGCCATTGTGCTGACGGGGGGAGCGATTGCGTTTTCGACCATGATCTTTCAAACGATTACGAACAACCGAATCCTGACGCCGAGCATTTTGGGCCTCGATTCTCTCTACATGCTGATTCAGACTGGCATTATCTTTTTGTTCGGTTCTGCGAATATGGTCATCATGAATAAAAACATCAACTTTATCATCTCTGTTCTGCTGATGATACTGTTTTCTCTTGTTTTGTATCAGATCATGTTCAAAGGTGAGGGGAGAAATATCTTTTTCCTTCTGCTTATCGGAATCGTGTTTGGCACGCTGTTCAGCAGCCTGTCTTCCTTTATGCAGATGCTGATTGATCCGAATGAGTTCCAAGTTGTGCAGGACAAGATGTTTGCCAGCTTTAACAATATCAATACGGATTTGTTATGGCTCGCGTTCATCATCTTCCTGCTGACAGGCGTTTATGTCTGGCGTTTTACAAAATTTTTCGATGTGCTGTCGCTCGGACGCGAGCACGCCGTGAATTTGGGCATTGACTACGACAAAGTGGTGAAGCAGATGCTGATCGTGGTTGCGATTTTGGTTTCTGTTTCAACAGCGCTAGTCGGGCCGATTATGTTTTTAGGCCTTCTGGTCGTCAACCTGGCGAGAGAATTCCTGAAAACATATAAGCATTCATACTTAATCGCAGGCTCCGTTTTCATCAGCATCATTGCGCTGGTCGGAGGGCAGTTTGTGGTTGAGAAAGTGTTTACCTTCTCAACGACGCTGAGCGTCATTATTAATTTTGCCGGCGGGATTTATTTTATCTACTTGCTGTTAAAGGAGAATAAATCATGGTAGAGGTCAGAAATGTAAGCAAACAATATGGCGGGAAAGTTGTTCTTGAAGAGACGTCAGTCACGATTCAAAAGGGCAAAATCACCTCGTTTATCGGTCCTAACGGCGCCGGCAAAAGTACGCTGCTGTCTATCATGAGCCGCCTGATCAAAAAGGATTCCGGCGAGATTTACATAGACGGACAAGAGATTGGACAATGTGACAGCAAAGAGCTTGCCAAGAAAATGAGCATTTTGAAGCAGGCGAACCAAATCAATATCAGGCTCACGATCAAAGACCTCGTCAGTTTTGGCAGGTTTCCGTACTCACAGGGCCGGCTGACAGAGGAAGACTGGGTTCATATCAACCAGGCGCTCAGCTATATGAAGCTGGAAGAAATTCAAGACAAATACTTGGATCAGCTGAGCGGCGGACAGTGCCAAAGGGCATTTATCGCCATGGTCATTGCCCAGGACACAGATTATATCTTTCTGGATGAGCCGCTGAACAATCTGGATATGAAACACTCAGTTGAAATTATGAAACTGCTGAAACGGCTGGTAGAGGAGCTTGGAAAAACAATCGTGATCGTCATTCACGATATCAATTTTGCTTCAGTCTATTCTGACTATATCGTCGCTTTGAAAAACGGCCGAATCGTAAAAGAAGGACCGCCTGAAGAAATGATAGAAACATCGGTGCTTGAGGAAATCTACGATATGACCATCCCGATTCAGACGATTGATAATCAAAGAATAGGTGTCTATTTTTCTTAATATAAAGAAGAGGTGAAGAGCATGAAAAAGTTCGCATTACTATTCATCGCTTTGGTGACGGCAGTTGTGATTTCTGCATGCGGAAACCAAAGCACAAGCAGCAAAGGTTCTGATTCTAAGGAAGAACAAATCACGGTGAAACACCAGCTGGACAAAAACGGAACAAAAGTACCGAAGAGCCCTAAAAAAGTTGTCGTATTTGACTTTGGAAGCTTAGATACACTAGATAAACTTGGTCTTGATGATAAAGTAGCGGGACTGCCGAAACAAGCCCTTCCTAAATATCTGTCCAAATTCAAGGATGACAAATATGCTGACGTCGGAAGCTTAAAAGAGCCAGACTTCGAGAAAGTGGCAGATTTAGACCCTGACTTGATCATTATCTCAGGAAGACAATCTGAGTCTTACAAAGAATTCTCTGAAATTGCGCCGACAATTTACCTTGGCGTAGACACAGCGAAGTATATGGAATCATTTAAGTCTGACGCAGAAACAATCGGTAAGATCTTCGATAAAGAAGATGAAGTGAAGGATGAACTCGCAAAAATCGATCATTCAATCGCAGATGTAAAGAAAACGGCTGAAAAGCTTAACAAAAACGGTCTCGTCATCATGGCGAACGACGGGAAGATCAGCGCATTCGGTTCTAAATCAAGATACGGCCTGATCCATGACGTGTTCGGCGTGACACCGGCTGATAAAAACATCAAAGCGTCTACTCACGGACAAAGCGTTTCTTACGAGTACATTTCAAAAACAAACCCGGATTACCTGTTTGTCATTGACCGCGGTACAGCGATCGGTGAAACATCATCTACTAAACAAGTCGTTGAAAATGATTATGTGAAAAACGTAAACGCAGTGGAAAATGATCATGTCGTCTACCTTGATTCTGCTACTTGGTACTTATCAGGAGGCGGTCTTGAGTCTATGGCGCAAATGATCAAAGAAGTGAAAGACGGTTTAGAAAAGTAAAACCAAAAAGAGCCTCCGCTAAATAGCGGGGCTCTTTTTTTGTTGATCAGCGTGCCGGCTGCTGTTCGGCAGGGCGCTGAGGTTTCTTTAATGTGAATGAGAGAAGGAAGCCGACAAGTGCAATGACGGCAGCCACAATAAAAGCGGCGTTCATGCCGTGCAGGGCGGCATGCTTCACATTTGTCGTGCCTGCATGTGCCGCCTGGTTGCTCATCACGGAAACCAATAATGCGGTTCCGATCGAGCCGCCGACTTGGCGAATCGTGTTGTTCATCGCAGTTCCGTGCGGAATCAAGTGGCGCGGCAGAGCGTTGATTCCGGCTGTTGTCACCGGCATCATGATCATGGCGGTGCCTAAGAGACGAACGGTGTATAAAACGACAATCCAAGCGAGTGACGTATGGTCAGTCAGCTGCATAAACGGCAGAGATGTCAGGAAGATGATGCAGAAACCGGCAATCGCCAGCCCTCTTCCGCCGACACGGTCAAAAATTCTGCCGATAATCGGCGACATAAAGCCCATCACAACGGCTCCCGGCAGAAGCATAAGCCCTGTATCAAAAGCTGTGACGTCTCTGACATTTTGTGTATAAAGCGGCAGGATGGTTTCCGTACCGATCAATAATGCAAAGACGAGGGTTCCCAGCAGTGTTGTTAAACTGAAAACGCCAAACGTGAAGACGCGGAATTCCAGCATCGGTTTTTCAAGCTTCATTTGTCTTGTGATAAACAAGAGCAGCGCGATGACACCCACCAGCAGTGAAATCAAGACGGTTGAACTGGACCAGCCGTAAGAGCCGACGCTTGAGAAGCCGTACAGAAGGCCGCCGAACCCAAATGTTGAAAGGATGACTGATAAAATATCAATCTGTGTTTTTCTTAAAGTCGTCACGTTTTTCATCAGGATGCTGGCAAGAATCAAATCAATCACAGCAAACGGAAGAATGATATAAAACAATGATCTCCAAGAGAAAGCTTCGACAGCCCATCCGGAAAGAGTCGGTCCGATCGCAGGCGCGAATGAGATGACCAATCCGACCATACCCATAGCCTGGCCGCGCTTTTCAATCGGAAAGATTGTCAGGAATACAGTCTGCATGAGCGGCATCATAATGCCGGCTCCGGCTGCTTGAATGATACGCGCTGTCAGCAGAACCGGGAAGTTCGGCGCGAACGCTCCGACGACTGTTCCGGCTGTGAAAATGCTCATTGCTGTGATGAGCAGCGCCCGGCTTGTGAATTTCTCAATTAAAAAAGCAGTAATCGGAATTAAAATCCCGTTGGTTAACATAAATGAAGTGGTCAGCCATTGTGCTTGGTTGGCATCGACATTGAAATCCCTCATGATATGGGGAAGTGCGGTAATCAACAATGTCTGGTTCAAAATCGCCACAAACGCTCCGGCTAACAAAATGCCGACAATGACAGAACGGTTAAAAGGTTTTTGTTCAATACTTGTGTCCAATACATATCCCTTCTTTTCTCTAAGTAATTAACAGTGTTTTTAACATGGAAACGGGCTGTGTTAAAACACCGGTTTGTTCCAGATAGCCAATCAGTGATTTGAGTAAAAAAGCGCGGGGTTCTTCCTTCTTCGCTTCTTCCTCCAGCATGGCGGCTGCGGATGTCAGTTCATCTACGTCATAGTCCGTGGCGGGCAGGGAAGAGATGCCTTTATGTAATTCCTTCAGGCTTTCCGATAATAGGACTGACTTATCCTTTGGCTTGTAGGAGGATGCTGAATGAATATAAAGCTCGATGGCTTCGGGCGGAAGAAGAGACTGACGGGTTTCCTTGTTTTTGACAATCTGATTGAGGGTGCTGATGATAAACTCTGCGATCGGGTCAAGCTCAAGCGGTTTTTCCTCGATTTTGATCAGCATTAAAAACTCACGCATCATGCCGTGAAGAACGATGACCAAATCCCACACAAACGGGAGAATGGTTTCTCCATAAGCCTGAATCAGCGAATCGCGGTGCCAGCAGATAATCGTCGATCTGGTCTGATGAATATGCTGTTTGACCCGGTCATTATGCAGCTTGGGGTTTCCGTAGGTCAGCATATTGAAAAACTGCTGATTCCGCCTGAAGCCCTCCAGTTCCATTTTGACCTTTTGCGTCAAACGCTCCTCCGGTGTAAGTGCGGTATTTTCCTGAAGTCTTGAGGCCGCGGCCACCATTTGCTTCTGGTTAAATGACAGCAGCTCCAAAAGCAGATCTTCTTTAGATTGAAACAGCTTATATATCGAAGCTTTTGACATCTTACATTCTTCTGCGATCGCCTGCATGGAAACCGACGTAAAATCCTTTTCTGAAAAAAGCTTTCGCGCGGCTAACAAGATATCTGTTTTTTTATCAAGCATCTCATGGCTTCCTTCTTTCTTGAACATTAGAAAACCCATTGGTTCACAGAAAACCAATGAGTAACAATGAAAAAATTTTACCAAATAAACAAAATAGAAGTCAATGGATTTTAACCGGGTAAATGAAAGGCCTGCCGGAAAATCCGACAGGCCGAATAAGGGCTTATTTTTCAACTTTAAATCCTTGTTTTTCAAGCATTTCACGGATGTGCGGATAGTACAAGCGCTCATAGTAAGAAGCGATGCTCTGTGACCAGTTTCTTGTTTCTTTTCCGTTTGTCCGTTTATTCATGTATTCAGACATCTGTTCGTCGTATGCCTGAATGTGAGACGTCAGCTCATCCTGATTTAAATAAGTTTCCTGATGATTGACAGCTTCCTGCGGCAAGCGCGGTTTTTTCGCTGAACGGTCGGCAGGATGCCCAATGACAAGGCCGGATAAAGGGAACACGTATTTTGGAAGCTCAAGCAGTTCGATCAGCTCTTGAGGGTTTCCGCGAACCGCACCGATCGGAACTGTGCCAAGTCCGAGTGACTCAGCCGCTGCTGTTGCTGTGCCGAGGGCAATACCAGCGTCTACTGCGCCGACAAGAACAGATTCCAATCCATTTGTGATTTCCATTTTGAAATCATGCAGATCTTCAAGCGCAATTTTGGCCCGGTTGAAATCTGCGCAGAACAGCAGGAAAACAGGAGCTTGATCGATCCATGGCTGTCCGCCTGCCAGCTCGGAGATCTTCTTTTTGCGCTCTTTATCCTGGACTGTGATCACAGTTACCTGCTGTCCGTTGATAGATGAAGGGGCTGATTGCACCGCTTCAATGATTTGGTCCAATTGCTCCTGAGCTACAGGCTCGTCTGTGTAGCTGCGAATCGAGCGGTGGTCTGTTAAAGATTTAATCACTTCATTCATATGGGACACCCTTCCTTTACTCGCTAAGCTCTGTGCGGACAACATCAAGAGGAGCGCTCAGCAGTTCTTTTCCTTTTGCGACAAACCCTTGGAAATGCGCAGTTTCGTTATGGAATTTCATTGCCGCTTCATCTTTCCATTTTTCAAGCATGACAAATGTATTTTCTTCGCCTACTTTTTCAAATAGGTCGTATTGCGCGTTGCCTTCCTCAGCTCTTGAATGCTGAACAAGTGATTGAGCCTCGCTCAAAAATTCCTCGCGTTTTTCTGGTTTTACTTTGATGTAAGCTTGTAATACGATCATTTAAATCTCCTCCGTCGTTATGCGAATTTATTGTTCGAATTTCATCGAACTAAATGTAACATGTATTCTAAATGAGGTAAAGGAAAAACCCTTAAATAGTAAAATTGTCATTCTAATTGTTGTGTGATACATTTGTGTCATGAACATTCCAAACCATCCAGAAACAGAAACATTGCAGCTGACAAAGGTTCTTCATGCACTTAGTGATCCGCTTCGTTTAGAGCTCGTCAAGCAATTAGCTGAAGCAAAAGAAAAAACGTGCAGCACCTGTGCAGATGTGCAGGTTGCCAAATCGACTTTGTCGCATCATTTTAAAGTTTTGAGAGAATCAGGCATCGCTCAAGTTCGGATAGAAGGAAAGCGCCGGTATTATTCGCTTCGCGCTGAAGACCTTGAAAAGGCATTTCCGGGCCTGCTTGAAGCCGTGCTGAATGTAGACCAGGACCGCTGGTGAATCAATCCCCTGTAACGGGGATTTTTTTTATGTCCGTAAACCGCTTTGAAAAGGCGCTGCACACCCTCTTGAATATCTTCTTCCTTCAGCCGTGCAAAGCCGATAATGAGAGCTGGCCTGCCCGTTTGCGGCTTGTTTTCCTTCAAGTTAAATCGGCTCATTCCGAAGATTTCAAGCTGCAGCCCGGCAGCATGTGACAGGATGTCTTGTTCGGTGCGCCTGGTATCAAATTCGGTAACAAAATGCAGCCCCGCATTTGCCCCTTTTACGATAACCTCTCCGCTGAACTCTGCTTCTAAAGCGGTGATCAGGCGTTCTCTCTTTTCTTTATAATGCTGCTTCATTTTTTTTATATGCTTCTGATATTCACCGGACTCGATAAATTCCTGCAGGGTGAGCTGTGTAAGTGATGAGCAAGTCTGCAGATCATAGCCCCGCTGTTTGTATGTCCTCAACAGCTCAGGCGGCAACACCATATAGCTGATCCGCAAGCCGGGGAGAAGGGACTTTGAAAAGGTTCCCATATAGATGACATTTTGAAAACGGTCGAGGCTTTGCAGCGCTGGAATACTGTCTACATCATATGTGAATTCACTATCATAATCATCCTCAATGATATATCGGCTCGGCTCCTCGGCTGCCCAGTTCAGCAGCTGAATTCTTCTGGATACAGGCATAACCGTTCCGGACGGAAACTGATGCGATGGGGTGGTCACCAGCACATCAGGCTGCTGTCTGGTGATTTCAGCAATCGACATGCCTTTTTCATCCAGCATGATCGTCTTTACTTGTTTTCCGGCATTCTTCAAAAGCTGATACATGCGCCTGTAGCCAGGCTCCTCCATCGCATACACGGCTTCCTTGGGTAAAAGCTCAGTCAACAGCTGCATGAGCACCTGTGTGCCTGCCCCTATGATCATTTGTTCCGGCCTGCATTTTACACCCCTCGTCAGGGAAATGAGCCTGGTAATGGCCGCTCTCACTTCATATATTCCTTGCGGATGTGACATATCGCCGAGCGTGCGGTATGAGCGGGAGGCCGCTTTTTGCTCGCAGCGGAACCAGCTTTTGATCGGAAAATGGTCTGTATCGGAACTCATGTGTGAAAACGATATCCAGTCGCTCTGGTCGATGTGAATCTCTTTTAGGTCATCCGGCAGTGCAAATGGAGGGTGCTCCTCGGCGGAAAACATGTCTAGTTCCTCCACGAAGAAACCCTTTCGTTCAATGGCGTACAAATACCCTTCAGCCAGCAGCTGCTGATAGGCTGAATTCACTGAATTTATGCTGACCTTGAGATTTTCAGCCAGCTCCCGCTTGGAGGGAACCTTCGAGTGCGGCAGCAGATTACGGCTGAGGATTTCTTTTTTCAGCTTTTGATAAATTTGCTGATAGATATAATCAGCTTGTTCTGAACGATCGAGTGTAATCGTGATATCCATTTGTAGTTTCTCCTTCTGATACCATCAAAAAGTTATAATTGGTACTTTTCATCATACCAAAGAGAAGTCAGAATGATAAGAAAATACCGACAGGGGGATATTCACATGAGTCAAACAACAGCAAGCATCACAACTGCACAATGGCAGCAAAAACGGGATCAATTTGTGTCAAAAGGTGTGAGCAACGGCAACCGCAGTCTGGCGGTCAAAGGAGAAGGGGCCGAGCTGTACGATCTGGACGGCCGGAGATTTATTGATTTTGCAGGCGCCATCGGTACGTTAAATGTCGGACACTCGCATCCGAAGGTGGTTGAGGCTGTGAAGCGGCAGGCGGAGGAGCTGATTCATCCTGGCTTCAATGTCATGATGTACCCGACTTATATCGAGTTAGCCGAAAAACTGTGCGGCATTGCACCGGGCAGCCATGGGAAAAAAGCGATTTTTCTTAACTCAGGGGCAGAAGCGGTCGAAAACGCTGTGAAAATCGCCAGAAAGTATACAAAGCGCCAAGGCGTTGTCTCGTTTACACGCGGGTTTCACGGGCGCACGAATATGACGATGAGCATGACAAGCAAGGTAAAACCTTATAAATTCGGTTTCGGTCCTTTTGCGCCAGAGGTTTATCAAGCGCCATTCCCTTATTATTATCAGAAGCCGGCCGGCATGAGTGATGAAAGCTATGACGATATGGTCATTCAAGCATTCAATGATTTCTTTATCGCTTCAGTGGCGCCTGAAACGGTGGCGTGTGTCGTCATGGAGTCAGTGCAGGGAGAAGGCGGGTTTATTATTCCTTCGAAACGGTTCGTGCAGCACGTCGCTTCATTCTGCAAAGAACACGGCATTGTTTTTGTTGCTGATGAAATCCAAACCGGCTTTGCCAGAACTGGCACTTATTTCGCAATTGAGCACTTTGATGTAGTGCCCGATCTGATCACGGTTTCTAAATCGCTTGCGGCAGGCCTGCCATTAAGCGGTGTGATCGGGCGTGCGGAAATGCTTGATGCGGCAGCGCCAGGGGAGCTTGGCGGCACGTATGCCGGCAGCCCGATCGGCTGCGCGGCGGCTTTGGCTGTCTTGGATATTATCGAAGAAGAAGGACTGAATGAGCGATCTGAAAAAATTGGCAAAATCATTGAAGACAAGGCGTATGAGTGGAAACAAGAATTCCCGTTCATCGGTGACATCCGCAGACTCGGGGCGATGGCCGCAATCGAAATCGTCAAGGATCCTGACACGCGTGAGCCTGATAAGGCAAAAGCAGCAGCAATCGCGGCCTATGCGAATCAAAACGGATTACTTTTGCTGACAGCGGGAATTAACGGTAATATCATCCGCTTTTTGACACCGCTCGTCATCTCAGACAGCCTTTTAAATGAAGGGCTCAGCATCCTGGAGGCGGGCCTGCGAGCTTAATCATTGGAAAGAAAACGGCTGGGTCTGCTATCATTTTAAGTAATCATGAAAAGAAAGGAATGTTCAATATGCCAGATCAATTAACGGTCTACAACCCGGCTACGGGCGAGGAGATCAAAACGATTCCTCAGCAATCAGCCACAGAGGTAGAAGAAGCCATTGAACGTTCACATCAAGCGTTTAAAACGTGGTCTAAAACATCAGCGAACGAAAGAGCGTCTCTTTTGAAAAAATGGTATGAGCTGATTGTTGAACATAAAGAAGAGCTTGCAGATTTAATTACAAAGGAAAACGGAAAACCATACAAGGAAGCAGTTGGCGAGGTACTTTACGGCGCAGGCTATATCGAATGGTTCGCAGAGGAAGCGAAGCGTGTGTACGGAAGAACGGTCCCGGCCCCGACAACGGGTAAACGAATTGTTGTCACACGCCAGCCGGTCGGCCCCGTTGCTGCTATCACGCCCTGGAATTTCCCGAATGCGATGATTACGCGCAAAGCGGCGCCTGCTCTTGCCGCTGGCTGTACATTTATCATCAAACCGGCGCCGGACACACCGCTGTCTGCTTATGAACTAGCGCGCCTCGCATATGAAGCGGGCATTCCGAAGGATGTTCTTCAGGTTGTAATCGGCGATGGAGAAGAAATCGGAAATGTGTTCACAAGCAGTCCGAAAATCCGCAA
The DNA here is from genome assembly GCF_002837495.1 of Bacillus sp. SN32. NCBI lineage: Bacteria > Bacillati > Bacillota > Bacilli > Caryophanales > Bacillaceae > Bacillus > Bacillus sp. SN32. Next base: position 47,773 of record NZ_PJCT01000004.1, read on the forward strand.
AATCACGTTCACAGGCTCAACACCTGTAGGGAAAATCCTTATGAAAAACAGCGCGGACACCGTGAAGCACGTCTCAATGGAACTCGGCGGACACGCCCCGCTGATCGTAGATGAAGATGCAGACATTGACCTTGCCGTTGAACAGGCGATGGCGTCCAAATACCGAAACGCCGGCCAAACCTGCGTATGTGCCAACCGCCTGATCGTTCATGAATCCATTAAAGATGAATTTGCTGCGAAACTGAGCGAGCAAGTGTCTAAGCTGAAAGTCGGAAATGGACTTGAGGAAGGCGTCAATGTCGGCCCGATTATCAACAAACGAGGCTTCGAAAAAATCGTCAGCCAAATAGATGATGCGGTTGAAAAAGGCGCGAAAGTGATTGCTGGGGGCACATATGACCGAAACGATGACAAAGGGTGCTACTTTGTGAATCCGACAGTGCTCACCGATGTCGATACGTCCATGAACATCATGCATGAGGAAACATTCGGCCCGGTCGCCCCGATCGTCACGTTTTCTGATATTGATGAAGCGATTCAGCTTGCCAACGATACACCGTATGGCTTGGCTGCTTACTTCTTCACAGAAAACTACCGCCGCGGCATCTATATTTCCGAGAATCTAGAGTATGGCATTATCGGCTGGAATGACGGCGGACCGTCAGCGGTTCAAGCGCCATTCGGCGGAATGAAAGAAAGCGGCATCGGCCGTGAAGGCGGTTCAGAAGGTATCGAGCCGTACCTTGAAACAAAATATTTGTCCATCGGTTTATAAAAGAATGCACGCTCCTAAGAGCTGCCGGATTTTCCGGCAGCTCTTTTTGTGTTCCGGCGAATAATCACAACAATTCCAGCCAAAATAACAGCAAATACATTTTGAAAGAAGGTTCCCCAACAATGGATTTATTATTGGCTCTTCTCCCGGCTTTGTTTTGGGGGAGCATTGTTCTCTTCAATGTGAAATTAGGCGGCGGGCCGTACAGCCAGACACTGGGAACGACGATCGGGGCACTCATTGTTTCTATCGTTATTTACTTTTTTGTTCAGCCCGTTCTGTCCCTTCGCATTTTTATTGTTGGAATCGTATCCGGCTTATTTTGGTCACTTGGACAGGCCAACCAGTTGAAAAGCATTCAATTGATGGGCGTGTCGAAAACAATGCCGATTTCCACAGGAATGCAGCTCGTTTCCACCTCGCTGTTCGGTGTGATCGTGTTCCGCGAATGGTCAACACCGATTGCGATTACGCTTGGCGTTCTCGCTTTGATCTTTATCATTGTGGGAATCATTCTCACGTCCTTGGAAGATAAGAATGATAAAAAAGAGGGCGAGCCAAGCAATTTGAAAAAGGGCATTTTGATTCTCCTTGTTTCGACTCTTGGTTATTTGGTTTATGTAGTCGTGGCCAGATTATTCAATGTGTCCGGCTGGTCCGCGCTGCTGCCACAGGCAATTGGCATGGTGGTCGGGGGGTTAGTTTTAACCTATAGGCACAAACCCTTTAACAAGTATGCGATCAGAAATATTCTCCCAGGGTTAATCTGGGCAGGCGGAAATATGTTTTTGTTTATTTCTCAGCCGCGAGTCGGCGTTGCAACGAGCTTTTCCCTTTCACAAATGGGAATTGTCATTTCTACGCTCGGCGGTATTTTCATCCTGCGTGAAAAGAAAACGAAACGCCAGCTTATAGCAATTGCGATCGGGATTATCCTGATTATTGCCGCCGCCGTATTCTTAGGAATCGCCAAAACAAATTCATAACAAATGGAGGAGGATGTATATGTATCCGGATTTAAAAGGAAAAGTCGTCGCTATTACAGGAGCTGCTTCAGGGCTCGGAAAGGCAATGGCCATTCGCTTCGGCAAGGAGCAGGCAAAAGTGGTCATTAACTATTATAGTAATAAGCAAGATCCGAACGAGGTAAAAGAAGAGGTCATCAAGGCGGGCGGTGAAGCTGTTGTCGTCCAAGGAGATGTCACGAAAGAGGAAGATGTAAAAAATATCGTGCAAACGGCAATTAAAGAGTTCGGCACACTCGATGTTATGATTAATAATGCCGGTCTTGAAAATCCTGTGCCATCTCACGAAATGCCGCTCAAGGATTGGGATAAAGTCATCGGCACGAACTTAACAGGTGCCTTTTTAGGAAGCCGTGAAGCGATTAAATATTTCGTAGAAAACGATATCAAGGGAAATGTCATCAACATGTCCAGCGTGCATGAAAGGATTCCGTGGCCGTTATTTGTCCACTATGCAGCTAGTAAAGGCGGAATTAAGCTGATGTCTGAAACGTTGGCTTTGGAATACGCGCCGAAGGGCATTCGCGTCAACAATATCGGGCCAGGTGCGATCAACACGCCAATCAATGCTGAAAAATTCGCTGACCCTAAACAGAAAGCAGATGTAGAAAGCATGATCCCGATGGGCTATATCGGCGAACCGGAGGAAATTGCCGCAGTGGCAGTGTGGCTTGCTTCGAAGGAATCCAGCTATGTTACAGGCATCACGTTGTTTGCGGACGGCGGAATGACGAAATATCCTGCTTTCCAGGCAGGCCGCGGTTAAACATAAAAAGCGACCCAGACATGACATCTGGATCGCTTTCTTTATTAGGCACGCTTTTTCTTTACAAGTGCTGCTACAGATAAAATAATGGCAGCCGCAGACAGCACAATCGCTGTAATGTCTAGAGCTGAAGAACCTGAGTTTTCGGAATCGTCTTCTGTTTTCGTGGCGCCGTGCTCATCTGTCACTTGTTTTGCAGACGTGATGTTTGTAATGGAATGAGGTGTATCGGCATCCTCGTCACCTGTCCACTCAACAATGCTGCCGTCTTTGTAATATTGGTATGCGTCCCAAGCAGCTTCCTCTGCTTTGTCAGGGTTTTTGGCAACAAAGGTAAACTGCTGGAACTGTCCTTCCTGAATGCCTCCGTCAGTCGCCTCCCATGTCACGGACACTGATTTGTCATCATGTTTTTGAGTGGAAACCTTCCAGCCCGGAATTGGCTCATATTGCTGGAATTCAACATCCTTCGGCATTTTGAGGACAACCTTCGTTGTCGGCAGATTTTTCTCAGAAGGAACCTTCATTGTATACGTTTCCCAAGAGCCTGCAGCAGACTCAGCCGGTTTTACAGAAACATGCGCGCTGGCAGGGGCCGTAAAGAATAAGAGGGAGCCGACAATAGCCGGACATAGTGTCAATGCGATTTTTTTCAACAACGTAAACACTCCTTAATTGGTCTTTGTAAACATGATATTGATTTCGTTAAAGTCGCCGGTCAGGCCGTGGACTTTGATCTTCCAGTTTCCTTTTTCATTAATCGACAGGTTTTGATCCTGGAAGACGCCTTTTGTTTTTTCTTTTAATGTAAAGGTGCTTTTGTTTTCGCTGCCTGACAGGCCTGTTTTATAAACGGTTAACGTGATTTGCTGGATGTTTTTCACGGGATCTCCGTTATGGTCGGTGACACGCAGCTCAAAAACATTTTTTCCGGGCTGGTTTGGGCTGATGCTGAGAGAAACGCTTTGTCCGTTCTCTATCGCTTTGGTTTGGTAGAACGGTTCCGGCGCTGGCTCAGGCGGGCTTGGCAGGCTTGTAAACACGGCCGCTGTGATCAATACAGCGATGCCGATTGTCCACTCCGCTTTTAACGTTCGGCTGATTCCTGTGCGGCGCTGCTTTCTGGTAAGCAGAAAATGAATCGCACCTAAGACCAGCATGAAAACAAACAGCCCGCTTTTCACTAAAAGAGCTTGGCCGTACGCTGTATGGAACAGAGAATCCATTGAACGAATGATGAAAAATCCATTGAGCAAGCCTGAAAACAAAATGACGCCGACTGCAGTGAGCGCCCATGGGGAGAAGCGTCTGACCGTCTCCCACGCGAGCGTTTTGTCAGGCTGCCTCCATTCTTTTGAGAGCAGCAAAACGAGTGCCGCTATTCCGCCGACCCAGATGGAAGCGGAAGTTAAATGAAGGAAATCCATCAAAATGCCGACCGTTTTTTCTTCAACGACAGCAGCATGCCCGGTAAACGCCTTGGCAAGCAGGAGACCGAAAAAGAAAATGAGCGGCGCTATCCAATAGGCAAATGATGAAAAGCGGTTTTTCCATATCGCAGGGATGACAGATAGTGCGAGCAGCACGAACAGCGCGGCCTGTATGATCCAAATGGAGCCGCCTGCTGTCTCAAACAGTGTTTCTCTGATGTAGCCCGGCTGGAATGCGCTGCCCCAGCCGCCGCCTGCGTTCGCTTTTGTCTGAATCGGAAGCTGAAGCAAAAGCGCCAGACCCAGTGCTGCGATCGAGCCGGTCAGGATACGTCTCGTCCGTTTGACGAGCTGTTCTGATTTCCCTTTATACCAGAAAAGATGGAAGAAAACCGTTCCGATAAACAGAGATAAGGCTGTATACAGAATCGCGCGATCTGCTGCTGTTCCCGGATTCAGCGCTGAGTCGGCTGCTTTTTGGCTGCTGAATCCGCCATCCGCTTTCCCGATACTGAACGGAATGACGCCGGAAACAGGATGTCCATCCGCGGATACGGCATTCCATTCCGCTCTGTACACATCTTTAGGCAGATTCTTCTTCAGCTTCACTGTCATGATGTGATGATTATCTTTTTTGATTTCAGTCTTGTCCGTATCCACACGGTCGCCGTTTGAATTATAGACTTTAATATAATGAAACCCTTCTTCAACCGGTTCATTAAATTCGATTTCCACCTGCGCAGGGGCGCTTTTTAATTCGCTGTTTTCCCCAGGTGAAGATTTGACAATATAGGCGTGAGCAAAGCTTGTTTTCGGCAGGAAAACAAGAAAAAGCAGAAGGATGATCCACCATCTGTTTCGCTTCATCACTCAGACACCACCTTCCGCTGTATGTGTTGTGTTATTTCTTGGTGCAGGTGCAGCGTTTCTTTCGGTCTTGAAGCATGTCTTCCAGCGCTTGGTCGAAAGTGCGGACGGCTCCGCCGAATCCTTTTTGAAATCGTTCGGCATGGTCAAGTGTCGCAAACGGAATGGCCTGCGGCTGGCAGCAGTGCAGGTTTAATTCAGCATTTACGACGAAATAAGCCGAACCGGCACTGACGGTTGTCTGTAACAGAAAATCTCTGCAAATCAAGTGTGAAACCTCTTCCGTTTTATCCGCGTAACGCAAAAACGCGCAATGTGCGCAGCATAGCTGTTCAATGTCTTGGTTTACCGTAATCAGCTGAACCGAATGAGCTTGATTGACGGGCTTCAAGCAATAGCTGCACATATGATCCGTTTGAGGTGTTCGGGCGGGGAGCGTGATGCCGCCGGCCGTTTTAATGACCTCATTTGACTGAACCAGCTGATTGACATCTCTGTATACCGTCATTTCCGAAACGCCAAACCTTGCGCTGATGTCAGAAATTCTGAGCGCGCCTTCTTCTTTCAGCCACTTCAGTATGTGTTGTTGTCTATTAATCGGAAGCATTCATACACCCTCTTCATTAAGATCTATTTAAGCGTAGAGGATTTTAGAGACAGAGACAAGTAAGCTGATGATAAAAAATGTGAAAATATGTTGAACAGCAACAAAACGAAACAGAAGGGACTCTGGTATAATAGACATATGGAATAGAAAGTGAGGAATACCCTATGAAAGAAACACCATGCCCGAACTGCGGCAAACCTTTGACAGGCGACATGGTCAGATCATCAAATGTGCCTTGTCAATTTCGCTGCGGACACTGCCGGGAACGGCTTTATGAATATAAAGTATCAGCTCCGATTATGCTGGTATCATTAGCGGCCATCGTGCTGCTCATTTATCTTTTGCTGCTCCTCCGCAATGCGGCAGGCTCAGTGCTGCCGGCTGTACAGCACGTGCCAATGGCTGTTTTTGCGCTTGTGTGCGCCTATCCCGTTTTTATTGTGAGTGAGCGAATGATCGCAAAGTACGTGATTCAAAACGGCAACATTATTTATAGAGGAAAGAGAAAAGGCTCCTGAAACCAGGAGCCTTTTTATTTTTAAAAAATTGTCACAGTCATGTGCCAAAGTCCTCTTTACTTTCAATTGTATAGGGGCTGTAAGCGTTTTAACATAGAGTCAAAGGGAAGCATCATTCTCTGAACATATTTTTGCACCTTACAGCGACAAACAAAACAGGGAGGGTTTATATATGCAGCAGCAAGAACAGCAGCAAGGCGGCATGAAAGTGAAAGTGCAGCGCTTTGGGAGTTATTTGAGCGGAATGATCATGCCGAATATCGGCGCGTTCATCGCGTGGGGTATCATTACCGCGCTGTTTATTCCGGCAGGATGGTTTCCGAATGAACAGCTGAACACGCTGGTCAGCCCGATGATTACGTATTTATTGCCGCTTTTGATAGCGTATACAGGCGGAAAAATGATCTACGACCACCGCGGCGGAGTTGTCGGAGCGACAGCGGCAATTGGGGTGATTGTCGGATCGGATATTCCAATGTTTTTAGGCGCAATGATTATGGGTCCGCTTGGCGGATACCTCATTAAACAGACTGATAAATTATTCAAGGATAAAGTCAAACAAGGCTTTGAAATGCTGATCAACAACTTTACGGCAGGGATTGTCGGCGCGGCTTTAACGATTCTCGCGTTTTACGCCATCGGCCCGGTTGTCCTGACGCTAAATAAATTGCTGGCGGCTGGTGTGGAAGTCATTGTACACGCTAATTTACTGCCGGTAGCCAGTGTTTTTGTAGAACCGGCGAAAGTGTTGTTCCTCAACAACGCCATTAACCACGGAATCTTAAGCCCGATCGGAATCGAGCAAGCATCCCAAACAGGAAAATCAATTCTGTTTTTAGTAGAAGCAAACCCTGGACCGGGGCTCGGCATTTTGCTGGCGTACATGTTCTTTGGCAAAGGATCTTCAAAATCAACGGCTCCCGGTGCGGCGATCATCCATTTCTTCGGCGGGATTCACGAGATTTACTTCCCGTACATTCTGATGAAACCGGCCCTGATTCTCGCAGCCATTGCCGGCGGAGCAAGCGGACTCTTAACGTTTACGATCTTTAATGCCGGACTTGTCGCGGCAGCGTCACCGGGAAGCATTATTGCATTGATGGCAATGACGCCAAGAGGAGGCTATTTCGGCGTATTGGCGGGCGTGTTGGTCGCTGCAGCTGTATCGTTCATCGTTTCAGCAGTGATCCTGAAATCCTCAAAAGCAAGTGAAGAAGACCTGGCTGCCGCAACAGAAAAAATGCAGTCCATGAAGGGGAAGAAAAGCCAAGCAGCAGCTGCTTTAGAGGCGGAACAAGCCAAAGCAGAAGAAGCGTCTGAGCTGTCTCCTGAAAGCGTGAACAAAATTATCTTTGCGTGTGATGCGGGAATGGGATCAAGTGCCATGGGGGCATCCATCTTAAGAAACAAAGTGAAAAAAGCGGAGCTTGACATCAGTGTGACCAACACGGCCATTAACAATCTGCCAAGCGATGCGGATATTGTCATCACCCACAAAGATTTAACAGACCGCGCGAAAGCAAAGCTGCCGAACGCGACGCACATATCAGTGGATAACTTCTTAAACAGCCCGAAATACGACGAGCTGATTGAAAAGCTGAAAAAGTAATCTTATAGAAAGAGAGTGATACTCATGCAAGTACTCGCAAAGGAAAATATTAAACTCAATCAAACGGTATCATCAAAAGAAGAGGCCATCAAATTGGCAGGCCAGACGCTGATTGACAACGGCTACGTGACAGAGGATTACATTAGCAAAATGTTTGAACGTGAAGAAACGTCTTCTACGTTTATGGGGAATTTCATTGCCATTCCACACGGCACAGAAGAAGCGAAAAGCGAGGTGCTTCACTCTGGAATTTCAATCATACAGATTCCAGAGGGCGTTGAGTACGGAGAAGGCAACACGGCAAAAGTGGTATTCGGCATTGCGGGTAAAAATAATGAGCATTTAGACATTTTGTCTAACATCGCCATTATCTGCTCAGAAGAAGAAAATATTGAACGCCTGATCTCCGCTAAAAGAGAAGAAGATTTGATCGCCATTTTCAACGAGGTGAACTGACATGATCGCCTTACATTTCGGTGCGGGAAATATCGGGAGAGGATTTATCGGCGCGCTGCTTCACCATTCCGGCTATGATGTGGTGTTTGCGGATGTGAACGACACGATGGTCAGCCTCCTCAATGAAAAAAAAGAATACACAGTGGAACTGGCGGAAGAGGGACGTTCATCGGAGATCATTGGCCCGGTGAGGGCTATTAACAGCGGCAGTCAGCCCGAGGAGCTGTATCGGCTGATGAATGAGGCGGCGCTCATCACAACAGCTGTCGGCCCGAACGTGCTGAAGCTGATTGCTCCGTCTATCGCAGAAGGTTTAAGACGGAGAAACGCTGGAAACACACTGAATATCATTGCCTGCGAAAATATGATTGGCGGAAGCAGCTTCTTAAAGAAAGAGATATACAGCCATTTAACGGAAGCAGAGCAGAAATCCGTCAGTGAAACGGTAGGTTTTCCGAATTCTGCCGTTGACCGGATCGTCCCGATTCAGCATCATGAAGACCCGCTGAAAGTATCGGTTGAACCATTTTTCGAATGGGTCATTGATGAATCAGGCTTTAAAGGGAAAACACCAGTCATAAACGGCGCACTGTTTGTTGATGATTTAACGCCGTACATCGAACGGAAGCTGTTTACGGTCAATACCGGACACGCGGTCACAGCGTATGTCGGCTATCAGCGCGGACTCAAAACGGTCAAAGAAGCAATTGATCATCCGGAAATCCGCCGTGTTGTTCATTCGGCGCTGCTTGAAACTGGTGACTATCTCGTCAAATCGTATGGCTTTAAGCAAACTGAACACGAACAATATATCAAAAAAATCATCGGTCGCTTTGAAAATCCTTTCATTTCGGACGATGTGACCCGCGTAGCGAGGTCACCTCTCAGAAAACTGGGAGAAAATGATAGACTTGTAGGCCCGGCAAAGAAAATAAAAGAACCGAATGCACTGGCGGAAGGAATTGCCGCAGCACTGCGCTTCGATTTCACCGGTGACCCTGAAGCGGTTGAACTGCAAGCGCTGATCGAAGAAAAAGGATACAGCGGCGTACTTCAAGAGGTGTGCGGCATTCAGTCCCATGAACCGTTGCACGCCATCATTTTAAAGAAACTAAATCAATAACCGACCACCCGTGACACAATGTCACGGGCTTTTTTTACTATCTCGCAATCTAGTATAATAGAAAGCGCTTACGATAACAGGGGAAGGAGAATGACGATGAAACAATTTGAGATTGCGGCAATACCGGGAGATGGAGTAGGAAAAGAGGTTGTAGCGGCTGCTGAGAAAGTGCTTCATACAGCGGCTGAGGTACACGGAGGTTTGTCATTCTCATTCACGGCTTTTCCATGGAGCTGTGATTATTACTTGGAGCACGGCAAAATGATGCCCGAAGATGGAATACATACGCTTACTCAATTTGAAGCGGTTTTTTTGGGAGCTGTCGGAAATCCGAAGCTGGTTCCCGATCATATATCGTTATGGGGACTGCTGCTGAAAATCCGGAGGGAGCTTGAGCTTTCCATTAATATGAGACCCGCCAAACAAATGGCGGGCATTACGTCGCCGCTTCTGCATCCAAATGATTTTGACTTCGTGGTGATTCGCGAGAACAGTGAAGGTGAATACAGTGAAGTCGGCGGACGCATTCACAGAGGCGATGATGAAATCGCCATCCAGAATGCGGTGTTTACGAGAAAAGCGACAGAACGTGTCATGCGCTTTGCCTTCGAATTGGCGAAAAAACGGCGCAGCCATGTGACAAGCGCCACAAAGTCTAACGGAATTTATCACGCGATGCCGTTTTGGGATGAAGTCTTTCAGCAGACAGCCGCTGATTATAGCGGAATCGAAACATCATCTCAGCATATTGATGCGCTGGCCGCTTTTTTTGTGACGCGTCCGGAAACGTTTGATGTCATTGTGGCGAGCAACTTGTTCGGTGATATTTTAACCGACATCAGCTCAAGCCTGATGGGAAGCATCGGCATTGCGCCTTCTGCGAACATCAATCCATCCGGCCAATATCCGTCCATGTTTGAACCGGTTCACGGCTCAGCTCCTGACATTGCCGGACAGGGCCTTGCCAATCCGATCGGCCAGATTTGGACAGCGAAGCTGATGCTCGACCACTTCGGAGAGGAAGAATTGGGGGCGAAAATTCTGGATGTAATGGAGCAAGTGACTGCCGACGGTATCAAAACACGCGACATTGGGGGACAAAGCACAACGGCTGAGGTCACTGATGAAATCTGTTCGCGCTTAAGAAAGCTCTGATGAATCAGGCCGGGGCAGATGGCTGCCCCGGCCTGTCCATTTCCTTACGAAAATTTCCACGAAAGTCTAACCAAGCAGTTCCAAATGCTGTATAATAATTTGGGATTCTTAGGAAAGCATCGGGTGAAGGAAGTTGAATGCAAAAACAATCACGTTAAAGAAAAAAATAAAAATCAAAACGATCGTTGTACTCAGTATCATTATGATCGCAGCTCTCATTTTTACGATCAGATTGGTGTTTTACAAGCCTTTTCTTATTGAAGGATCATCAATGGCCCCAACGCTTAAAGACTCAGAAAGAATTCTGGTTGATAAAGCAGTCAAATGGATTGGCGGGTTTCACAGAGGCGACATCATAGTCATTCATGACAAAAAGAGCGGCCGCTCATTTGTCAAACGTTTAATCGGTTTGCCTGGTGACAGCATTAAAATGAAAAATGATCAGCTATACATAAATGATAAAAAGGTGGAAGAACCATACTTAAAGGAATATAAACAGGAGGTCAAAGAGTCGGGTGTAACCTTAACAGGTGACTTCGAAGTTGAGGTTCCTTCCGGTAAATATTTTGTGATGGGAGATAACCGTCTCAATTCACTGGATAGCAGAAACGGAATGGGCATGCCTTCTGAAGACGATATCATCGGTACTGAATCTCTCGTCTTTTATCCATTCGGTGAGGTGAGACAGGCAAAATAAAACGCAATGCAACAAAGAACATGGAACGTACGGAACCAAAACACGCGATAATAAAGCACTGTAAGCGTTTAAAAAATTTCTGATGAAACGGGGCGGAGCCGCTTTTCCGCCCCGTTTTTTATGATAGAGAGCGTTTTGAAGAAAAGGGCCCTGTTGAAATAAACAGAATCAGGATTGGCGAAGCCGTGAAGCGCATCGAATTGATAAATCTCAAGATGGGTATGCTGTTTTTCCCGCAGTTTTTTGATAAGAAGCGCTACGTCAAACGACGGCTCATAATTAGGGAAAAACAATAGGACCGGGCAGGCTGGCACGTGATGAAGAGAGTCGCGTATCCGGGAACCGTAATAACAAACCGATCCGCTCACCTCAGGCATACTGCTGCATTTCCATGCGATAGTAGCCCCCACGCTGAATCCAATCACAAAGATGTGCCGTCCGGCGTTTTGCCTGATCACATTCTGGATGATGGTTTCTCCCGTTTTCAGCCGTTCGTGTTTTGTAAATTGTTCGTATGCCGTTTTTTCTTCTTGCAGTGTGTAGACTTCATTCTCGCCGAGCAGGTTGGGCGTCAACACATCATATCCAGCCATTTTGATCAGCCGGCCCATCTTTTTCATATGGCTGTTTACACCGTATATTTCGTGTGCGAGAATGACAAGCTGTTTTGGGGACATAACGGCCTCCTTTTGTGTTTTTTCCATTATATCCTATCGTTTCACTTTAGGCTGAGATATAATGGTCAAAAAAGGAGATATAAAATGAACTCATTATCTTTGCCTCACCGCTATCCATTTTTGTTTATTGATGGCGTGACGGATAGCGAGCCCGGCAAACATGCGGCAGCTTATAAGCTGATTAGTGAGAACGACTGGTTTATCACTGATACGCAAACAGAAATGCCGTTTTCACTTGTGATTGAAGCGCTTGCGCAAACCGCGGCTTTTACAGGAATTACAGATGAGAACAGCTTGGGATTATTGTCTTCGGTGAAGAAAGCGGAAAAGCTGGGAGAAGCTGTGCCCGGTGACCGGCTTGATCTTACGTTTGAAGTCACGCGCAATCGGCGCGGGTTTGTGTTCGGACATGCCAAGGCATCAGTTGGAGAGCAGCCTGTTGCTGAAGCTGAAATCGGCATCTATATTGAAAAATGAAAAAAACCCTTCACAACATTTTGTGAGGGGTTCTATTTTGTGTCGTAATCCCGTTCGCTTTGAGAGTTATCTCTTTGCTGGCGTTTGTGTTTTTCATCATTCATATTTTCCTTCAGCTCTTCATTAGGAATCGGATCGGTTAAGTCGTTGTGCTCGGGGTTTTCATTTGGTTTGTTTTGCTGTTTTCTTTCTGTCATGTTTGATCACCTCACCGTTTGTTTTCCTCTTATCCGTTCTCCTCAAACATAGGAAATCGCTTTTTTGTCCCACTGGGTATAATGTATTAGAATAGAGAGAAGCACAACAAAAAGATAAAGAGAGGTACATATATGTCTGTTCAAAGAGAAGATGTAGATATCAAGCTGATCGCAATTGATATGGATGGTACACTGCTGAACGATGAGCAGCTGATCTCGGATGAAAACCGCAAAGCCATTCGTGAAGCGGAGGATAAAGGTGTGTATGTGGTGATCAGTACGGGCCGGACGCTGATGACGTGCCGGGAGCTGGCGGAATCGCTAAAGCTGTCATCCTTTCTAATCACGGCAAACGGCAGTGAAATTTGGGATTCGAATTTTAATTTGGTGGAACGGAAGCTGCTTCATACGGACCATATTCAAATGATGTGGGATTTGCGGAATAAGCACAACACTAATTTCTGGGCTTCTACGGTGAATAAAGTATGGAGAGGCGAGTTTCCGGAAAACATAACGGATCATGAATGGCTCAAATTCGGCTTTGACATTGAGGATGACGATATCCGAAACGAAGTGCTTGAGGAGCTGAGAAAAAACAAAGAGCTCGAAATCACAAATTCAAGTCCGACAAACATTGAAGTCAACGCGCTTGGCATCAACAAAGCTGCAGCCCTTGCCAAGGTTACGGAAAAACTCGGCTTTACAATGGAGAATGTGATGGCGATGGGCGACAGCCTTAATGACATTGCGATGATCAAAGAAGCGGGTCTTGGCGTCGCAATGGGCAATGCGCAAGACATCGTAAAAGAAACGGCTGATTATATCACGGATACAAATATTGAGGATGGTGTCGCTAAAGCGATTCGCCATTGGGTACTATAAAAAAAGAGAGTCCTAAGATGGACTCTCTTTTTTAGTTTGGCAGGTTTTCTTCTGGGACCATGGTAGGTTTTCTGACAAAAGTATTTCACAAACTGATATGATTCACTTATAATGAAATAAAGTTCAAAAATTCGGAACAGTCGTTCCGAATTTCGGGACAATAAATGACATAAAGCATATCGTTTGCTTTGGCAGGAGGGATTCTGTGTTTCAGATTGATTTAAACTGTGATTTAGGAGAAAGCTTCGGAGCCTACAAGATAGGCCTTGACCAAGATATTTTAGAGTATGTGACATCAGCGAATATCGCATGCGGATTTCATGCAGGAGATCCTAGTGTTATGCGAAAAACCGTCGCGCTTGCAGCAGAAAGAGGCGTAAAAATCGGCGCGCATCCGGGCTTGCCGGATTTACTCGGTTTTGGGCGCCGCAATATGGCGATTTCTCCTGAGGAAGCGTATGATCTTGTCGTTTATCAAATTGGCGCGCTCTCTGGCTTTCTAAAAGCAGAGGGACTTCACATGCAGCACGTCAAGCCACATGGCGCTTTATACAATATGGCGGCAGTCGATCAAAAACTGTCGGATGCTATCGCGAAAGCTGTCTATAAGGTTGATCCCGGCCTGATTCTTTTCGGTCTTGCTGAGAGCGAGCTTGTAAAAGCGGGAGAACGGATCGGACTACAGACCGCAAATGAAGTGTTCGCCGACAGAACATACCAATCGGACGGCACGCTGACACCGCGCTCCCAGCCGGACGCACTCATTGAAAGTGATGATGCCGCCGTCACCCAGGTCATCAAAATGGTGAAAGAAGGGGCGGTCAAATCTCAGCAAGGACATGATGTGTCATTAAAAGCAGATACAGTCTGCATTCATGGAGATGGAGCCCATGCGCTGACATTTGCGCAAAAAATCAGAAAACAGCTCAAAGCGGCTGGAATTGAAGTGACAGCTATTTCAGAACAGAAGTCAACATAAAGGAGGAACAATAGATGGAGCAGCAGAAAAAGACAGCAGGAAAAAAAGCGGGCAGCTGCTCATTGCTGATGGGCGCCGCCTTTTTAATGGCGACATCAGCAATCGGACCGGGTTTCCTCACCCAAACCGCAACATTCACAAACACACTCGCAGCAAGCTTCGGTTTTGTCATCTTAATCTCTATTATTTTAGATATTTTCGCCCAAACCAATGTGTGGCGCATCATCGCAGTTTCTGGAAAACGAGGTCAGGAAATTGCGAATATGGTGCTTCCCGGATTGGGGTATTTCATCGCCATTCTCGTCGTGCTTGGCGGACTAGCTTTTAATATTGGGAATATCGGAGGGGCTGGGCTGGGGCTTCAGGTGCTGTTCGGCATTACACCTGAAACAGGCGCTTTAATCAGTGCCGTTATTGCCATTTTGATTTTTGTCATCAAGGAAGCAGGAAAAGCGATGGACCGTTTTACGCAAATCGCGGGGTTCGTGATGATTATTTTAACGGTCTACGTTGCGGCGACGACAGCTCCTCCGGTCGGACAGGCAGTCGCAAATACATTCGTCCCGGAACACATCAGCATATTTGCCATTGTCACCCTAGTGGGCGGAACCGTCGGCGGTTATATCACATTTGCCGGAGGACACCGTTTGCTTGATGCCGGAATTAAAGGGAAGGAATCCATTCCGCAGGTGACAAAAAGCTCGGTTGTCGGCATTTTAATTACATCTGTCATGCGTATCGCTCTTTTTCTTGCGGTTCTAGGCGTTGTATCGAAAGGCCTGCACATTGATGAAAGCAACCCGGCGGCCTCTGTCTTCAAACTGGCTGCAGGAAATGTCGGTTATAAAATTTTCGGATTGATCATGTGGTCTGCGGCGATTACGTCTGTTATTGGAGCAGCCTATACATCTGTTTCGTTTTTCAAAACCTTTTCTCCAAAAATTGAAAAGAATTCACGCGGTATTATTATCGGATTTATTGTGATTTCTACGTTAGCTTTTATCACAATCGGCCAGCCTGCGAAGATCCTCGTCCTTGTCGGTTCACTGAACGGCTTAATTCTGCCGATTGCACTCGGAACGCTGCTTGTTGCCGCCTACAAGAAAAACATTGTCGGTGATTATAAGCATCCGCTTTGGCTGACAAGCACAGGCGCGCTTGTAGTGATTGTAATGGCAGTTATGGGAATCTACACGTTAATTACACAACTTCCTCAATTGTGGAGCTGATATAAGTGGAGCAATTAAACAAAATGGCGCCGAAGGATGTACGCGCCCTGATACGAGAGGGGAAAATAAGCGGGCCGACCGCTGGCATGTCCGGCGGCTACGCCCAAGCGAATCTTGTGGTTTTGAAAAAGGACCTTGCTTTTGATTTTCTGCTGTTTTGCCAGCGAAATCAAAAGCCCTGCCCCGTGCTGGATGTGACTGAAGCAGGTTCGCCTGTGCCGTCTCTGGCTGCGCCGAATGCTGATATCAGAACGGACTTTCCGAAATACCGTATTTACAGGCACGGTATTTTAACGGAAGAAGTATCTGATATTACGCCATACTGGGAGGACGAATTTGTCGGCTTTCTGATCGGATGCAGCTTCTCCTTTGAACAGGCACTGATCAATAATGGGATAGCTGTCCGGCATATTGATGAGGGGACAAACGTCTCGATGTATAAAACGAATATCGATTGTGTTCCGGCGGGGGCGTTTCACGGACAGATGGTTGTCAGCATGAGGCCGGTTCCTGAACGGCTGGCTGTACGTGCCGCACAAGTGACCTCGCGTTTTCCGGCTGTGCACGGAGGGCCGATCCATATCGGTAATCCGGGAGCAATCGGGATTCGCGATCTCGGGAAACCGGATTTCGGAGATGCCGTTTCCATTCGTGACGGCGAGGTTCCTGTTTTTTGGGCATGCGGGGTGACCCCGCATGCCGTGGCTATGAATGTAAAGCCTGAAATGGTCATCACACATGCGCCGGGGCATATGCTCATCACAGATATTCGAGACGAGTCGCTTGCGGTGCTGTAACCTCTCGTCATCCTGATGAACCAGAAATAAAAGAGGTGAGAAAGATGACTGTACGATATCAAATCGAACAGCTCGGTGATTCTGCAATGATGATCCGATTCGGAGAAGAAATCAATGAACAGGTTAACGGCATTGTCCATGCCGCGGCCGCTTATATAGAAGAACAGCCATTTCCGGGATTCATTGAATGTATCCCGGCTTTTACAAGTCTAACCGTATTTTATGATATGTATGAAGTGTATAAGCATTTGCCTCAAGGCATAAGCTCACCTTTTGAGAAGGTCAAGCGCGATGTCGAAGAGCGGCTGGTAGAAATAGCCGAAGACTATGAGGTCAACCGCCGCATTGTAGAAATTCCCGTCTGCTATGGCGGTGAATTCGGTCCGGATTTAGAAGAGGTGGCGAAGGTCAATCAGCTGTCACCGGAGGAAGTAATCGACATTCATACAAACGGTGAATATGTGGTATATATGCTTGGCTTCGCGCCCGGTTTTCCTTTTCTAGGCGGGATGTCAAAACGCATTGCAGCTCCGAGAAAATCATCGCCAAGACCGTCGATTCCCGCAGGTTCGGTCGGTATTGCGGGATTGCAGACAGGCGTTTATCCGATTTCAACGCCGGGCGGCTGGCAGCTGATCGGCAAAACGCCGCTGGCTCTTTTCCGGCCGCAGGAAAACCCGCCGACATTGCTGCGGGCGGGAGATACTGTGAAATTCGTTCGCATCTCAGAAAAAGACTATCACGCCTATAAGGAGGAGTCCAATTGAGCATGAAAGTATTAAAGCCCGGACTGCTCACAACGGTTCAGGATATAGGCAGAACGGGTTACCAAAAATACGGCGTTCTGGCCAGCGGCGCTATGGACACGGTTTCACTGCGCATTGCCAATCTGTTGATAGGAAACGGCGAAAATGAAGCAGGTCTCGAAATAACGATGATGGGGCCCGGTCCGTCGTTTCATTTTTCAAAACAGACACTGATTGCTGTGACAGGGGCGGACTTCACGCTGCGTATTAATGACGAGGAAGCGCCTTTATGGAAGCCTGTGCTCATCAAGGAAAACAGCACGGTCAGCTTTGGCCCCTGCAAACTCGGCAGCCGTGCTTATTTGGCGGCAGCCGGCGGCATCGAGGTGCCTGCCGTCATGGAAAGTAAAAGCACATACGTCAGAGCAGGCATCGGCGGACTTCATGGCAGAGCGCTTCAAAAAGAAGATGAACTGAACATTGGAGAGATGTCAGCTCTTTCGCAAACCATCCTTTCCCGCTTAAGTTCGCAGCTTGGAAAACAGGGATTTGCAGCACCGAAGTGGTCAGTCAGCCGCGGCAGATTTCTGCCATTGAAGAAGAATCCCGTCATTCGGGTGCTGGAAGGAAAGCAATTTGCCTTTTTCACAGAAGAATCAAAAACGCGTTTTTATCAAGAAGCATTTCGTGTCACGCCGCAGTCTGACCGTATGGGCTACAGGCTCAAAGGAGAACCGCTCGAACTGAAGGCCCCGCTTGAGATGGTGTCGGAAGCGGTTTCATTCGGAACAGTTCAGGTGCCGCCTGACGGCAACCCGATTATCCTGCTTGCAGACCGGCAGACGACTGGCGGCTATCCGAGGATCGCGCACATCATATCCGCTGATCTTCCGATTGTTTCCCAAATCATGCCGGGTGAGCACGTCCAGTTTGAGCCTGTGTCCCTTCAGGAGGCAGAAGCGCTTGCGGTAGAACGGGAACAGCATATAAAAGAACTGAAAACGAGAATAAAGATGGAATGGCTGACATAGCAAAGGGGATGCATGATGCAGAATAAAAACAAAACTGTAGTCAAATCTATGGCGCTGCTTAATTTGTTTTTGCACAAACCAAGCCTAACCTTAAGTGAACTGGTGTCGCTGACGGGAATGCCGAAGACCTCTGTTCACCGGATGGTCAGCTCCTTGGAGGAAATGGGGTTCCTCAGTCGGGATGCGTCCGGCGCTTATTCGCTGGGATTGGTGTTTTTGGAATTCGGACAGCTTGTCGCTGACAGGCTGGATATCAGAAAAATAGCGAAACCGGTGATGGAAGAGCTGTGCCGGGAAGTGGATGAGGCCGTGCAGTTGATCATGAGGGACGGCAATGAAGCGATATACGTTGAGAAAATAGAAGGGACACAGACTGTGCGGCTGTATACGGCGATCGGCAGGCGTTCCCCCCTATACGCGGGAGCGTGCGCCAGAAGCATTCTGTCCTTTCTTCCCCGTGAAGAAATCGAAGCATACATCAAACAAACCGAGCTCATTTCGATTGGCTCCGGAACGATTACCGATCCCGAAAAACTGCTTCAGGAGATTGATGCCTCTGTGCAAAATGGCTATACTGTCAGCTATTCAGAGCTCGAAAACTATACGGCGGCGATCGGCGCCCCGATCTTTAACCATAAGCGCCAGGTGGCAGCCGGCATTAGCATTGCAGGCTTTGAAGCGAGATTTACAGAAGACAGGCTGCCCTATTTAACAGAAAAGGTGAAGGACGCCGCTTTACAGATTTCAAGAAAAATAGGATATACATAAGTAGCCAATCTTTTCTCTGCTGCGTACATTAACGTATCGACGTTCAAGAGTGGAGGAAAGAACATGATGCTTCGATATACAGCTCTGGGCGATTCCTTGACGACAGGGAGAGGCTCCGGGCTGTTTTCACCCGGCTTCGTCCAGCGTTTTGGGGACATGATGGAAGCTGATTTGAAAACAAGAACGGCAATAAACATATTTGCCAGATCAGGCCTGAATACAGAAGAGATTTTGGGACTCCTGTCATATCCCTATGTGCAAAAATGCATTCGAGATGCTGATATGATAACGATCACAGGGTGCGGAAACGATCTCATCGATTCGGTCTTAGCCTACCAAACCTCTAAGGATGAAACGATTTTCAGCCGTGTATCCGCCCATTGCCATGAGAATTTTGAAAAGATGATTGCCAAAATCGCCGAGATTAAAGGAGAAAATCCTTCCCCGTACGCCATCCGAGTGTTCAACTTATACAATCCGTTTCCCGGCATTGAAATCGCCGGCAAATGGATCACATCCTTTAATTCACATTTAGAAACACTTGCATCAGCACCCCATGTCAAAATCGCGGATGCCTATAGCATCTTCAAAGGCAAGGAGCGGGAATATCTGTCCTTTGACGGTGTCCATCCGAACTGCAAAGGCTATCAAGCGATGGCTGAAGCCGTTCACAAGCTAGGCTATAAAGAATTATCAGTTTCATAAAAAACGCGCCTCATGACAGGCGCGTTTTTTATGTGTGATCGAAATATTAAAAGAAACTTAAAATTCTCTGTCTTCTGTTCTACAGACAAACAAAGTGCGCTAGAATAATGGAGGGCGTAGGCAAATATAGCCATAACGTTCAATATTTCGTATATAAGGAAGGATGGTCCTTTTGTTTCGGATTTTTAAAATGTCTTTTGCGGTTATCATTATTATACTGGCGCTTATTGCTTTTAACTATACGGAACACACCTCTGTTATCCAATCAGTCATGCTCGTCTTTCTTGGTGCGGTCATGTTTATGCAGGGGCTTGAAGAACGCAAAAAAGAAAATGACGGCTCAGGCGCTTTTAATATTTATACCGCCGTTTTTGTATGGTCTGTCTCCCTTATCGGTTTTACACTTCATATTATATAAATCTATTACACATCCTGAAAATGCTCGACCGTCGGGAACGGGGTATAGAACCGATGAAGCAAGGCTTTCCACTCTTGATACTCTGAAGAACCGCGAAAGCCTTCCGTATGGTCCTCAAGTGTTTCCCACTCCACAAGAAGCAGATATTTATGCGTTTCCTCCATGCATTTTGATAACGAGTGAGTGATATAGCCCTTCATGCCGGAAATAATCGGCGCCGCTTGCCGGAATGCATCCTCAAACTCTTGTTCAAGGCCTTCTTTAATGTGAAGCATTGCTGCCTCTCTGACCATGCTATCCCTTCTTCCTGTCTTTTCAAATAGTCTACAGCAAACGATAGGAGATTTCTGCAAAATCGGTGAACTTTTCCTTCATTTTCAAAAAAATCTTGCACGCACCAATTCAATTAAGAGAAAATAACAAATGGAAGGCAGGGGAAAGTCATGTTAAAAAAGTGTATTCTACTAGTATTTCTATGCGTCGGATTGATTGGGTTAATCGGATGCTCCAAAACAGATTCACCAGAGGATCGCATGGAAGCATTCGTGAAACAGTGGAACGATCAGCAATTCGATGACATGTATCAAAGCCTGACTAAAGATGTCAAAAAAGAAATCTCCAAAAAAGATTTCGTCAACAGGTATAAAGCCATCTATGAGCAGGCCGGCGTAAAAAATTTGAAAGTCACTGCGGGAGAAGTAGATAAGGACGATCAAGACAACAAGACAATGAAACATATCCCGTATAAAGTCAGCATGAACACAAATGCCGGCAAAGTCAGCTTCAAGAATACTGCTGTGCTGAAATTAGAAAAAACAGATGACGAGGAGTCATGGAATATAGATTGGGACCCATCGTTTATTTTCAAGCAGCTGGCTGACGACAAAACCGTGCAAATTATGAGCATTGAACCGAAACGAGGCCAAATTTACGATAAAAATGGAAAAGGTTTAGCTGTCAATACAGATGTTCCGGAAATTGGAATTGTTCCCGGAGAGCTTGGCGATAAAAAAGAGAAAGTCATAAAAGAACTCGCCAAAAAACTTGATTTGACTGAAGACGACATCAAGAAAAAGCTGGATCAAGGCTGGGTAAAAGACGATTCGTTTGTGCCGCTCAAAAAGGTCAAGCCTGACCAGGAGAAATTAGTTTCTGAAGCGACGTCATTACAAGGCGTAACAAGAACGAATGTCAGCTCCCGCTACTATCCGTATGGCGAAAAGACAGCCCATTTGACAGGCTATGTCCGCGCCATTACAGCGGAAGAACTGAAGAAAAAGAAAGAAGGAACGTACAGCGATACGTCTAACATCGGTATCGCCGGACTTGAAAATGTGTATGAAGACAAGCTAAGAGGCACAACTGGCTGGAAAATCTACGTGCCGCAAACCGGGGAAGTCATTGCTGAAAAGAAAGCAAAGGACGGCGAGGATCTTCACCTCACAATTGATATCAAAACGCAAACGAAGCTGTATGATGAACTGAAGGATGACAGCGGGGCGGCAGTCGCGCTGCAGCCGAAGACAGGCGAAACACTAGCCCTTGTCAGTGCGCCTTCCTACGATCCAAACGGATTTATTTTCGGCTGGAGCGATAAGGAATGGAAAAAGCTAAACAAAGATAAAAACAATCCGTTTTCAGCGAAATTCAATAAGACATACGCGCCAGGTTCTACCATTAAACCGATTGCGGCTGCTATTGGAATCAAAAACGGCACCCTTAAAGCCGATGAGAAGAAAACAATTAAAGGCAAGGAGTGGCAAAAAGATTCGAGCTGGGGCGGCTATTCAGTGACACGTGTGTCTGAGAGACTTCAACAAGTCGATTTGGAAAACGCCCTTATTACGTCAGACAATATTTATTTTGCCCAGAATGCGCTTGATATGGGAGCGGACACCTTCACAAAAGGCTTAAAAACATTCGGTTTTTCAGAGGACGTTCCGTATGAATTCCCGATCCAGAAATCGTCTATTGCAAATGACAAGCTTGATTCAGACATTTTGCTTGCGGATACAGGCTATGGACAAGGGCAAATGCAAATGTCTCCGCTTCACTTGGCAACTGCTTACACGCCATTTGTTGACAATGGAGACCTTGTCAAACCGACGCTGATCAAAAAAGATTCACAAACAGCTGATGTTTGGCACAAGCAAGTGGTCACGAAGGAAGGAGCGGCAGACATTACAAAAGGTCTGAAAGGCGTTGTGGAAGATGAGCGCGGATCAGCGTATCAGCCTGTCGTGAAAGGAATCACAGTGGCTGGAAAAACAGGAACAGCCGAGCTGAAAACATCAAAAGATGATAAAGACGGCACGGAAAATGGCTGGTTTGTCGGCTACGATTACAAAAACAAAGACCTGCTTGTCGCCATGATGATCCAAAATGTGCAGGACCGCGGCGGCAGCCACTATGTCGTTGAGAAAGCGAAAAAGCAATTTCAATCGAATTAAAATGTCTTTTTAAAAGGAGCGAAAGGAAAAAGAGGATCTGAGGCCGAATGAACTAGTAAGGGGCAAAACCCGGTTTATACAAAGAAAAGAGGGATTTTGCATGCAGCGTATTCAATTGGCGGAGGATCTTCAATTTTCAAGAGTCATACACGGGCTTTGGCGGCTGAATGAATGGAACTATTCAGATGCTGAACTTCTGAGCCTCATTGAATGGTGTATCGATCACGGCATCACGACCTTTGATCATGCGGATATTTATGGAGGCTATACGTGCGAAAAGCTGTTTGGAAACGCCCTTGCCCTTTCGCCTGGATTAAGAGAAAACATAGAGCTGGTCACAAAATGCGGTATCGTTCTTGAATCGCCTGAACGGCCCGCTCACAGATCGCATCATTATAACACAAGCAAATCGCATATTTTGGCATCCGTTGAGCAATCGCTTATGAACTTAAGGACGGATTATATTGATGTGCTGTTGATTCACAGACCGGACCCGCTCATGGATCCGGAGGGGGTAGCAGAGGCGTTTCAGGCCTTGAAATGCTCTGGCAAGGTCAGGTACTTTGGCGTTTCAAATTTTAAAGATCACCAGTATCGGATGCTGGAATCGTATTTGCCTGAGAAGCTTGTGACCAACCAGATTGAGCTTTCCGCATACGAATTAGAAAATATGCTCGACGGCACTTTGAACCTGTGCCAGGAAAAACGGATTCCGCCGATGGCTTGGTCGCCTCTGGCAGGCGGCAAAGTATTCACTGAAAACACGGATAAAGACCGGCGTGTCCGCACGGCGCTTGAATCCGTCCAAGCAGAGATTGGCGCCGCTTCATTGGACGAGGTGATGTACGCATGGCTGTATACGCATCCGGCCGACATCATGCCGATTGTCGGAAGCGGAAAGCGCGAGCGGATTTCCGCCGCGATAAATGCGTTGTCATACAAGCTTGACCAGGATCGATGGTTCCGCATTTTTACAGCCGTACAGGGTTACGATATTCCATAAAAAGCATCAGCTTACCAGCTGATGCTTTTTCAATATTGTCACACCGCTTAGTGCCAAATTACCATTTATAAGTGATTGATTCTTTCTTGAAAGCGTTTTATATTAAAAGGAAACCTCTCTATATCCTCTACTGCATCTCCTTGCGACTTCATCCGCACATCAAGATTGTCTAGGAGGTCTTTTTTATGTATATGACTGCCAGAGAACAAAAGCTGTTAAAGCACTTATTATTACAAAACAGATATATAACCGTAACTGAGCTTGCTGAGCTGATGCAAGTCAGCACGAGAACCATTCACAGGGAACTCAAATCAATTAAACCGCTGATGGAAACCGTGGGGCTTACGTTAGATAAACAGCCCGGTAAAGGGTTGAAAGCAGTGGGAAGTCCCGAGGATAAACAAAAGCTGCTTACTGATTTATCATATGAACAGCATGAATACAGCGCCGACGAACGGAAACTGCTCATTCTTTGCTCGTTATTAGAGTCTCAGGAGCCCGTCAAACTGTACACGCTTGCTCATGATCTCCAGGTGACGAATGCCACGGTCAGCTATGACTTAGATGAGCTCGAGAAGTGGATTTCCCCCTTCGGACTGACACTGATCCGCAAAAGAGGTTTTGGCATCCAGCTCATAGGGCCGGAGAATGCGAAACGGAAAATTGTCGGCAACTTGATTGTGAACCGTCTCGACATCCAAATGTTTTTGGAAGCGGTTGAATTAAACATCAAAGGAAAAGCTGATTCTTCAGAGAAAATGTTCGGGGTTGTCAGCAAAGGCGAGCTGCTAAAAATGGAGCGCATCTTATTTCAGCTCAAAGAAAAAATCGCTTTTTCATTGTCCGACAGCTCCTATATAGCGCTCGTCGTCCATCTGACGTATGCGATCGAACGAATTAAGCTTGGGGAAACCATCACCATGGAGCAAAATGAGCTTGAGGAACTGAAGAACGCGAAAGAATACAGTTCGGCTCTTGAAATCGCGGGCGAGCTTGAACGTGCCTTCGGCGTGACGATCCCAGAGGCAGAGGTCGGCTATATTACAATCCACCTTCGAAGCGCCAATCGAAAATACAAAACAGAATACAAAGCGCAGGAAATTGAGCTGGAAACAGCCCTGCAAACAAAGCGGCTCATTGCTTTTATTTCAGACAAAATCAGAATGGATCTGACGAAAAACTACTCTTTATATGAAGGCTTGATTGCCCATTTGGAGCCGGCCGTCAGCCGCATAAAAGAAAATATTGAGATATACAATCCGATGAAGGAACAGATCAAGCGCGATTATTTTCTGCTTTATATGGCGATCGAAGAAGGTGTCGAAAAGTATTTTCCGGGCATGTCCTTTTCTGATGATGAAATCGCTTTTATCGTTCTTCACTTTGGCTCGGCTCTTGAAATCAAAAAAGAAGAAGCAAAAGTGAAAGCGCTTGTCGTCTGCTCAAGCGGGATCGGCTCCTCGAAAATGCTTGCCTCCAGACTGAAAAAAGAGCTGCCGGAAATTGAATCGTTTGATATGTCATCTCTGATCGAGCTAAAGGGGAAGGATGTTCAAGCCTATGATATGATTGTGTCCACTGTACCGATTCCTTATGAAAACATTGATTACATCATGGTCAGCCCGCTATTAAATGAGGAAGACGCAAACCAGGTCAAGCAGTATATCAAGCGGAAGATTCCCCTTATTCTTAACAAAAAAAGAAGCCCGAAGGAAGAGGCGCAGCAAGCTGATGTACCTGACATGCTAGAGGCGGCGGAAAGCATAGGGCGGTATATGGAAGTTATCCAAGATGTTCTGCGCCATTTTACGCTAGCTCAACTCAAAACAAACCCGGACCATAGCATGCTTCTGCTAGAGCTTTTTCAACAGCTGAAGAAGGATGGCCTGATCCGTGATCCGGAAAAAGCCGCGGTTTGCCTGGCTGAGCGGGAGAAACAAGGGGGATTGGGAATCCCCGGAACAAACATGGCGCTTTATCATCTCAAAAATGATGAAATCGTCCTGCCTTTTTTCAAAATGTTTGATCTCAGCACCTCCTATGAAGTGGATGGCATGGACGGAAATACCCTCAGGATGACACGCATTCTCGTCATGATGGCGCCTGGCTCATTATCTGCTGAAGGCTCGGAGATTTTAAGCGCGATCAGCTCGGCAATTATCGAGAGCGGAGAAAGCATGGCGGGGTTTCAGGAAGAAGGAGAACAAGAATTGTATCAGCGGTTAAACCGCATATTTTTCACATGGATGAAAGAAAAAAACATACTGTAAACCTGCATGGCACACGTCAAAAATTTGGCGTGTGTTTTTCTGTGGATGGGGAACAAAATAAGAAAATGTGGGACTATTTTATCATTCAGTATTGGAATAATTCCAAAATGAAATAGTTTTACAAGTTATCTTTTTTGGGTTAAAATGGGTGAGGTAAGGAAGAAAATCTAACAAATTATTGAAGAT
Organism: Bacillus sp. SN32; assembly: GCF_002837495.1. Lineage (NCBI taxonomy): Bacteria > Bacillati > Bacillota > Bacilli > Caryophanales > Bacillaceae > Bacillus > Bacillus sp. SN32. The sequence continues at coordinate 73,616 of NZ_PJCT01000004.1, forward strand.
TCAAGAGAATATAGGAGATGACGATATGGAAACATTACAGCATCTGATTCTGCATGACATGCCGAATAGCGAAGAAATAGAGGCTGTAAAAAGCGGAGACCATACACTGACATATAAAGGTTACCGTAAACGGATTAATCAGCTGGCGAATGCCATGCTTCAAAAAGGAATTCAAAAGGGTGACCGTGTTGCATTGCTTTGCAAAAACGGCCATCCCGCATCAACTGTTATGTTCGCCGCGCTTGAAATAGGTGCTGTTGTCGTACCTGTCAGCTGGCAGCTGAAACCATATGAAATGACAGGCATTTTAAAAGCAAGTGAACCAAAAGCGATGTTTTACGGAGCGGAGTTTAAAGAGATACTGGATGAAGTTCTTCCTGAATTGTCCTCACTGTGTGTAACAATGGAAACAGGAACAGCTTACGAAACATCTGCTGAATTTGAAGCGCTGTTTGAAGGTCCTGACCATTTGCCAGAGACGGAAATGGTTTCCCCTGATGATACAGCACTTCTGATGTTTACATCTGGAACAACGGGAAACCCGAAAAGATGCATGATTACACATGGCGGCATATACAGATACGTTAAAAAATCCAACAGCTCAATAGCACGTATGAAGGGCCTTCGTTTTCTCGCGTGCCATCCGATTTATCATACGAGTGCGCTCATTTGCATCATGCTTGGAACGTTTGCAGAAACAACCTTTGTGTTTACAAAGGATCAAGATCCTGTTCACATGCTGAAGGTCATTGAAGAAGAGAAAATTCAGACCGTGATGGCTCTTCCTGTGTTTTACACGTATTTGCTTGAGGCGTGGGAAAAGTACCAAACTGACTTATCTTCACTTGTTATTTTAATGACAGGCGGAACAAAAGTGCCGAGCAGCCTAATCCGCCGCTATCTTGATATTGGCATTCCGCTCGCGCATGGCTATGGAAGTACTGAGGCTTGGGGCATCAGCACATGGACGCCTGATATGGGAATGGATAAAGCGGCATCTGCAGGAAAACCTGTGGCAGGTGTTAAAGTCAAAGTGGAAGATCCTCTGACCGGAGAAGAACTTCCTCAAGGTGAAATCGGCGAAATCGTTGTTCACACGCCATTCTTATTTAAAGGCTATGAAGACAACCCTGAAGCAACAGCGAAAGTGCTTCAAAACGGATGGTTTAGAACCGGAGATTCAGGCTATGTGGATGAAGATGGCTTTATTTTCATCACGGGACGCTACAAGGATGTCATTATTTACGGAGGCGATAACGTCTATCCTGATCAGGTTGAAGAAGTTATCCAGCAGATCCCGGGAATCCTTGAAACGGCTGTGGTCGGTATTCCTGACCCGCTTTACGGTGAAAAACCGAAAGCTTTTATCGTGAAAAATGGCGGCCAGCGCATCACGGAAGAGGATGTCATTGCATTTTGTAAAGAACGCCTGTCCGCTTACAAAATACCTGAAGTTGAATTTGTTAACGAACTGCCGAAAAACAACCTTGGCAAGGTGAAAAAAGACGTCCTGCGCAATCAGGCTGTACATTCATAAAAGAAGAAGCCCGTCCACTTTATGTGGCGGGCTTCTTTGCAGTTGCACAGACGGAAAGCTCAGGCTTAATGTTCTTAAATTGTATATCAATGTCTTCGAAGCCGGCTGCTTTAAAGTCAGCAATCATCTGTCTTCCAAATGATTTGGTTTTCTCAGGACTGGCATCCGCTTCCCGCGGCTGCATCGTAATGGCTGCTTTGCCGCCTGGCTTTAATGCCCGATAAATCTGTTTCATGCCTTTTGTTTGGTCATTCCAAATGGTGTAGTTGTTAACGGAAATCACTTTATCATAAAACGAGGCGGGGAGAGGAAATGTCTCGATGCTTCCTTGTATCAGGCGCACACCCTTGGATTTCACTCTGCGGGCGGCCATCTTCAGCATGGCCTCTGACACATCAATCCCATGAAGCTGAACATCCTTCTCGCGTTTCAGCACCTGCTCTATGCAGTATCCCGGGCCAAACCCGACTTCTAAAATGCTGTCCCCGCGCGTGATACCCAGCTGATTGATTGTCCACTGATTCAGTGTTTGATTTTCAGCAGCCATGATGTACCCGGCAATCATGCCGATGACGCCCTTTGGCCTGCTGAATCTTCTAGAAAGCATGTTAATCATTCAGCAACCAACCCCCTTTTTGAGTTATTTCCTCCAAGCGTTCCATGTGAAACATTTTTCTGATAAAGCAATGCGAAGGTGCCAAGCCATGTTTATCCAAAGAGTGTGTGAGGTACACAACAAATAGACATGAAAACAAAGGAGGAGAATCATCATGGCAAATTATCCAAAAGAACTGCCGGCACAAACTCAAAGTCGCCAGCCGGGAATTGAAAGCGAAATGAATCAAAGTCCGGTGTATGAGTACGAGGATTATAAAGGAGCAGACAAATTAAAAGGAAAAGTAGCTCTTATTACAGGCGGCGACAGCGGGATCGGACGCGCGGTTTCCGTCGCTTACGCAAAGGAAGGCGCAGACATCGCCATTGTGTATAAGGATGAGCATGAAGACGCTGAGGAGACGAAGAAACGTGTTGAACAAGAAGGCGTAAAATGCCTGCTGATTGCTGGTGACGTAGGTGAAGAGGAATTCTGCAATGAAGCGGTTGAAAAAACGGTCAAGGAACTAGGCGGCCTTGACATCCTTGTCAACAATGCAGGTGAACAGCATCCGAAAGAAAGCATCAAAGAGATTACGAGCGAACAGCTTCACCGCACATTCAAAACAAACTTTTATTCTCAATTTTATTTGACTAAAAAAGCAATTGATTACCTGAAACCGGGCAGCGCCATCATCAATACGACATCCATCAACCCGTACGTAGGGAACCCGACACTGATTGATTATACAGCGACAAAAGGGGCGATCAATGCCTTTACAAGAACAATGGCGCAGGCGCTTGTCAAAGACGGCATCCGTGTAAATGCAGTCGCGCCGGGTCCAATCTGGACGCCACTAATCCCAGCTACGTTCCCTGAAGAAACAGTTGCTCAATTTGGGCAAGATACGCCGATGGGCCGTCCTGGACAGCCTGTTGAGCACGTCGGCTGTTATGTGCTTCTGGCATCAGATGAGTCCTCTTACATGACAGGACAGACCCTGCATGTCAACGGCGGAAACTTTGTGACGACATAAGAGGGAGTGAGACATATGGGCATCACGAAAGAAGAAGTGAACAGCTACTATCAAAAAGCAGGGATTGTATTAACGGACGAGGAAGTAGACCAAATCCAGCTGATGGATTACGGCTTAGGAAAAGAAAGAAAAGTCGGGCTCCAGCTCTTCGTCTACGTCAATACAGACCGTTATTGCTCAAAGGAATTGGTGCTGTTTCCGGGACAGACTTGCCCGGAACATCGCCATCCGCCGGTCGACGGCCAGGAAGGCAAGCAGGAGACCTTCCGCTGCCGCTACGGAAAAGTGTATCTTTACGTAGAAGGAGAAAAAACGCCGCTTCCAAAAGTTCTCCCTCCTCAGGAAGACAGAGAACACTATACGGTCTGGCACGAAATTGAGCTAGAACCGGGCGGGCAATATACAATCCCCCCGAATACAAAGCATTGGTTCCAGGCCGGAGAAGAAGGTGCCGTCGTGACGGAAATGTCATCGACGAGCACGGATAAACATGATATCTTTACCGATCCAAGAATATAAGGATGAGGCTTAGCAGCCCATCCTTTTTTGTATTGAAAAAACAGAATCATCGATATAATGGGTGAAAAAGGAAAGAGGGCGAGGCAATGTTCACTTGCAAGGTAAATGAGCACATCACCATCCGATTATTGGAGCCGAAGGATGCTGAGCGGCTGGCCGAACTCATTATCCAAAATCAGCAGCGGCTCGGCCAGTGGCTGTTTTTTGCGGAAAATCCAAGCAGCGCTGAAACGTACAGAGAAACAATCATTCCAGATTGGCGGCGCCAGTATGCCGACCTGAACGGCATTGAGGCGGGGCTCCTTTATGACGGCAGCCTATGCGGCATGATCAGCCTGCATAACCTTGATCAAGTGAATCGAAAGGCTGAAATCGGATATTGGATTGCTAAAGACTTTGAAGGGAAAGGCATTATTACAGCTGCCTGCCGAAAACTCATTACGTATGCTTTTGAAGAGCTTGAGCTGAATCGTGTGGCGATCTGTGCGGCTGTCGGAAACGAAAAAAGCAGAGCGATTCCGGAGCGGCTCGGGTTTCTAGAGGAAGGCAGGGCACGGGACGGCTTATACGTAAACGGCAGGCATCACGACCTCGTCTACTACAGTCTGTTAAAGCGTGAATGGGAAGGCGAAAAATAAAGAGCACACTTTCTTGTTTAAATCTTCCCCGGATGTGGAAAAGTAACAGCGGAGACGTTAAAAAGGAGTGATTCGAGATGAATCAGCAAGACATTAAACAAAAAGTGCTTGATGTTCTAGATCACCATAAAGTAGGTTCGCTCGCAACAGTTCAAAAGGGCAAACCGCATTCCCGCTACATGACTTTTTTTCATGACGGGCTGACGATTTACACACCGACAAGCAAGGAAACTCATAAAGCAGAAGAAATTGAGAACAACCCCAATGTCCACATTTTATTAGGCTATGATTGTGAAGGTTTTGGCGACGCATATGTCGAAGTTGCCGGAAAAGCCAAAATCAACAATTCGGCAGAACTCAAGGACAAAATATGGAGTTCCAAATTAGAGCGCTGGTTTGACGGCAAGGATGATCCGAATCTGGTGATTCTTGAAATTGAACCGGAGGATATCAGATTAATGAATGCCGGGGAGAAAACACCGGTCTCACTCGAACTATAAAAAATTTGTGTTTTCAAGGGCGATATGTTATTATGAATAGCTAGTAAGAAAAATAAGCAAATAAAAAAGAAAGTAAACTTCTTTTTTCTGTTTTGAGAGAGAAGCTTACCGCTTCCCAAGCAGCATAACCAGCTGCCCTTATTCTTTTCCTTCATAACAAATCGCCCCTAACGATGAGATGGAAAAAAGACTTTTTTGTTTTACAATTCACACCGGCGCGGCTTCGGAGCCGCAGTGACGATTGAGAGGTAGGGCTTTCGTTGTCTTGTGTTCAAGAAATTTCCATGGTGTTTACTTTCCAGAATGATTCTTCGGAACAATGCTTTATGAATCTAACCCGCCTGACTTGGCGGATGATATAATCTTTATTTGCGTATAGAAAAGAATAAGACAAACCGCCCGGCGTACGCCGGACGGTTTTTTTATTGCAAAAAACACATCGTACTGAAACCTCCTTGTCTTCATTCCAGTCTTATCTCTAGGATGAAATTGGAGGAAGAATAACGTGCATGTCATTACAACACAAGTACTTTTTATTTTTTGTTTTTTATTGCTGATTCACTCGATAGAAACTTTAGCCTATGCCACAAGGCTTTCCGGGGCCCGCGTTGGATTTATTGCGTCCGCGCTTTCTCTGTTTAATGTCATGGTCATCGTATCCAGAATGTCGAACATGGTGCAGCAGCCCTTTACCGGGCATTTAATTGATGATGCTGGAAAAAACGCACTGGCGATTGTAGGGGAGCAGTTCCGCTTTTTAATTTTCGGATCGACAGTCGGCACCATTTTGGGCATTATCCTGCTCCCGTCTTTTGTCGCTCTTTTTTCACGGGCGATTATTCACTTGGCGGGCGGCGGCGGCTCCGTTTTTCAAGTTTTCCGAAAGGGATTCTCGAAACAAGGATTCAAAAATGCCCTTTCCTATTTGCGTCTGCCGTCTATTTCATATGTAAAAGGATTTCATATGCGCTTGATTCCGAAGCGTTTGTTTGTCATCAACATGCTGATTACATCGATTTATACGATTGGCGTGCTTTCGGCTTTATACGCAGGCCTTCTGGCGCCGGAGCGCAGTACGACAGCCGTCATGGCTTCGGGTTTGATCAACGGAATTGCGACGATGCTACTGGCCATTTTTGTTGATCCTAAGGTATCCGTTCTAGCTGATGATGTGGCAAAAGGAAAACGAAGCTATATCTATTTAAAATGGACCTCTGTCACAATGGTCACATCAAGGGTGGCGGGCACACTCCTCGCCCAGCTCATGTTTATTCCGGGGGCCTACTATATCGCGTGGCTGACAAAGTGGTTTTAATAAAAAAGGCTGGATCATAAAAATCCAGCCTTTTTTGCGTTCCCTTATTTATATTTCCTTAATCCGCGGTCGTACAAAAAATTTCCGAATGGGACGAAAGCGGCGACGAAGCCGGCAGCTGACCATTTCAGCGGCCATTTGACAGAGAAGGTTGCATAAGCCAAGACAAGCAAATACAAAATGAACAACCCGCCGTGAACCGAACCGACAATTGTCACCGCAAGCGGAAGGCCTGCCCAATATTTAAGCGGCATAGCGATGAACAACAGGATTAAGAGTGACATTCCTTCAATAAAACCCATCGTGCGAAGTCTTCCGATCGGCGTTTGCAGCATAAATCGCCCTCCTTGTGGACACGTTTTCATTTTATACTATAAACAATCTGGGGGGGCATATGACAGCTTTTAAAAAATGTTCGGAAAACATTCATTTTTACATGCCTTTTCTAGGGAACTGTACTTGTCATTTACAAAAATACCCGAGATAATGTGTACAAAATCAAAAAAGAAGGATGTTGAAATGAAACTTGACCAGATTGATCTGAATATCATTGAGGAGCTGAAGAAGGACAGCCGTTTGTCGATGAGGGAATTAGGCAGAAAAATTAAGCTGTCGCCACCATCTGTAACAGAACGGGTAAGACAGCTTGAATCGTTTGGCATCATCAAGCAATACACGCTGGAGGTCGACCAGAAAAAACTGGGGCTTCCCGTTTCCTGCATTGTGGAAGCAACCGTTAAAAACGCGGATTATGAGCGGTTCAAAAGCTATATTCAAACATTGCCGAATATTGAATTTTGCTACCGGATTGCGGGTGCAGCCTGCTATATGCTGAAAATCAATGCCGAAAGCCTCGAAGCGGTAGAAGATTTCATTAACAAAACATCGCCCTACGCGCAAACCGTCACTCACGTCATTTTCTCAGAAATTGACACGAAAAACGGGCGCGGTTAGAGAGTGCCGCGCGAAGTCTGTTATAATAACAGGATGAGCGCGAAAGAAAGAGAAGTGATCAAGCATGTCAAAAACAGTTGTATTAGCTGAAAAACCTTCAGTCGGCCGGGATTTAGCCCGGGTGCTGAAGTGCCATAAAAAAGGAAACGGTTATCTCGAAGGTGATCAATATATTGTGACCTGGGCTTTAGGCCATTTGGTGACGCTTGCTGATCCGGAAGGCTACGGAAAAGAATTTCAATCATGGCGCCTAGAGGATCTGCCGATTATCCCAGAACCCTTGAAGCTTGTGGTGATAAAAAAAACCGGAAAGCAGTTCAATGCAGTCAAATCCCAGCTTACCCGTAAAGACGTCAATCAGATTGTCATCGCGACTGACGCAGGCCGGGAAGGTGAGCTTGTTGCGCGCTGGATCATTGAGAAAGCGAATGTCCGAAAACCAATCAAGCGGCTGTGGATTTCATCTGTGACGGATAAAGCGATCAAGGAAGGTTTTCAAAAGCTGCGCAGCGGCAAAGAATATGAAAACCTGTACCATTCTGCCGTCGCCAGAGCGGAAGCGGATTGGATTGTGGGGATCAATGCCACCCGTGCACTTACCACAAAATTCAATGCCCAGCTCTCATGCGGGCGTGTGCAGACTCCGACGCTTGCCATGATTGCAAAGCGCGAGGCAGACATTCAAGCGTTTACGCCCGTTCCGTATTACGGCATCCGTGCTGCAGTCGACGGCATGACGCTGACGTGGCAGGATAAGAAATCAAAGCAGACGAGAACGTTCAATCAAGATGTAACAAGCCGTCTGCTAAAAAATCTCCAAGGAAAGCAAGCGGTCGTAGCTGAGCTGAAAAAAACAGCGAAAAAAAGCTTTGCGCCTGCGCTTTATGATTTAACGGAGCTGCAGCGTGACGCCCACAAGCGCTTCGGTTTTTCTGCTAAAGAAACGCTTTCTGTACTGCAGAAGCTATATGAGCAGCATAAGCTCGTCACATATCCGCGGACGGACTCTAGATTTTTATCCAGTGACATCGTCCCAACGTTAAAAGACCGTCTGGAAGGCATGGAAGTAAAACCGTATGCCCAATATGTCAGCCAAATTAAAAAACGCGGCATTAAATCTCATAAAGGATATGTCAATGACGCGAAGGTGTCAGACCACCACGCGATTATCCCGACCGAAGAGCCGCTCGTTCTCAGCAGTCTGAGTGATAAAGAACGAAAGCTGTATGACCTGATTGCGAAACGTTTCCTTGCTGTATTAATGCCTGCATTCGAATATGAGGAAACAAAGGTCATCGCAGAAATCGGCGGAGAAACCTTTACGGCGAAAGGCAAAACCGTGCAATCGCAAGGGTGGAAAGCCGTTTATGATATGGCGGATGAGGATGATGAGCAGGAGGATGACAGAGACCAGACACTTCCTGCGCTTCAAAAAGGCGACACACTTGCCGTCCGCACGTTAACTGAAACAAGCGGCCAAACGAAGCCGCCTGCCCGCTTTAATGAAGGGACCTTGCTGTCAGCGATGGAAAACCCAAGCGCATTTATGCAGGGAGAAGAAAAAGGCCTCGTCAAAACGCTTGGAGAAACAGGCGGCCTCGGCACGGTGGCAACGCGTGCCGACATTATTGAAAAACTGTTCAACAGCTTTTTAATCGAGAAAAAAAACCAAGATATTTTTATCACTTCTAAAGGAAAACAGCTCCTGCAGCTTGTTCCGGAGGATCTGAAATCACCGGCCTTAACAGCAGAATGGGAGCAAAAGCTGTCTGCGATCGCGGCCGGCAAATTGAAATCGGCTGTTTTTATTAAAGATATGAAGGCTTACGCTCACCAAACGGTAAAAGAAATCAAAAACAGCAGCCAAACCTTCCGACATGACAACATTACGGGAACGGCATGTCCGGAATGTGGCAAAATGATGCTGAAAGTAAACGGCAAACGCGGGACGATGCTCGTGTGCCAAGATCGTGAATGCGGAAGCAGAAAAACGATTGCCCGAAAAACAAACGCACGCTGCCCGAACTGCCATAAAAGAATGGAGCTTCGCGGCCAAGGCGAGGGCCAAACCTTTGCGTGTGTGTGCGGTCACCGTGAAAAGCTCTCTGTATTTGAAAAACGAAAAAACAAAGACAAAGCGCGTGCTACCAAACGGGACGTATCCTCTTATATGAAAAAACAAAATAAAGATGAGCCGATTAACAACGCGCTGGCAGAACAGCTGAAAAAACTCGGTTTGGATAAATAATAAAAAAACCTGTGCCTATCGCACAGGTTTTTTATTGGACTTAGGTCCTGTTTTCTTAATGTTCAAAAAGGGGAAAAAAAGCTAGCAATCTGCATTTTTTTCTTTTATAGTAAATGTACTTTGTAACATGGCAGTCATATTTACGTCTATAACTATTTGTGAGCGTCTGATTTGCTTCAGGCGACAAAGGGGGATTTGCCTGTGAGGCATGTACTAATTGCTGTCATCTTATTCTTCTTATCTATCGGACTTTCCGCAGGGTGTGCTGAAGCTGGAAACAAGACCCAAAATCAGTCGGCGACAGAAGTGAATGCCAGCCCGCTCCAGCCGGCGGAATATTTCATCTATCACAATTTAATGAATGACAAAGGGCTGATCAAAACCGATTTTTCAGACCAGCCTTCTTACTTGTCGGAATCTCTCGGACTGTGGATGGAGTTTCTGCTCAGCAAAAATGACGCACCACATTTCCAGGATCAATATCAGCATCTGACTGATTCATTTCTGATGAGCAATCACTTGGTGACGTGGAAGATTCAAAATGGCCAAGCGAGCGGGACGAATGCGCTGATAGATGATATGAGAATTATGCTGTCTCTTGACCAAGCCGCCGCAAAATGGGGCCGCAGCGACTACGCGCAAACGGCTAGGGATATCGGCACGTCTTTGAAGACATACAATATGAACAACGGGTTTTTTACAGACTTTTACGACTCACAGTCCGCTTCAAAGGATGTGACGCTTTCATACGTCATGCCTGATGCCTTAGCTGTCTTAAAGAAGAATGGAATCATAGACGAAGAAACAGAACAGCGGAATGCCAATGTTCTCTATTCAGCTCCTTTAAAAAATGGCTTTCTGCCGAAGACATACAGCTCGGAGACGAAGGAATACACATATGATAGTGAAATCAACCTGATTGATCAGCTTTACGCTGCTTGGCATTTGCCGGAAGGGGATGAAAAAGCATCTGTTTTAGCGGACTGGATCAAGCAGGAATTTCAGAAAAACGGAAAGCTGTACGGGCGGTATTCGGCAGATACGAAGGAGCCTGCCGTCCAATATGAGTCTCCATCCGTATATGCCTTAGCCGTATTGTTTTTGACAAAACAGCATGAAAACAGTTCTGTCATCAAAGCCATATATGACAGAATGAATGACTTTGAAATTCATGATCCGGTGAAATCGTATTATGGAGGCTATATGAGCGGCACTCAGACGCATTCATTTGACAATCTGCTGCCGCTGTTAGCCGAAAGGAAGCTTTTTAATGAAAATATCATTCAGTGAATCACAAAAATTATTTGCTTATTTTTCAGGGCTCATCGCGGCCCTGTCTTTGTTTATTTATTATGTGTCAGCCCAGCAATCAGAAGGTGCTCTGATCCTTTGCATCACATTTGGCGTCATCGCCGCAGGCATTTGGTTCGGCCCGATTTACGCGCTGGCAGTGACCTTAATCGTACTCTTTGTTCTCGGCACCTTAATGATGTTTTTCCAGACTGGACAGACATCGCTCTTTCCGGCTGAGGAAGGGCTGCGAATGCTTGTCGTGTGGGGAATCGCGCTTTTGCTGTTTTCTTTTATTTCTGGAAGAATCCACGATATTACAGCAGAGCTTCGGCGCTCAATGACACGGCTTCAATCCGAAATCAAAAGCTATGTTGCTGTTGACAGAGTGACTGGTTTTGATAACAAGCAAAGGATGAAGCTGGAACTTTCAGAAGAAATCAAGCGGGTGGAGCGCTACGGCAATTCTTTTGTGTTTTTGCTGCTCCATATGCATTATTTCAAAGAGTTTAAGTCTTTGTACGGTGAAAAAGAAACGGACCGCCTCTTCCAATATGTCGGTCAGCAAATCAGGACAAGCGTTCGGGAAACGGATAAGAAATTCCGTCCCTCTGACGAGCGTATCGGGATCGTGCTGACGCACACGCCTGCTGAACATATGCCGGCCGTTCTGACCAAGCTGAAGAAACAATTGGATACATATCAGCTGGAAAATGGAAAGTATGTGTCGCTTACGTTCCACGTTTGCTATTTGCCCTACAGCAACGATATCAAAACAGCTGATCAATTTTTAGAAGAACTGGAAAACGAGATGATGATGAATGAACTATAAAGGAATCACATTGCTATGCGTCATGATGCTTCTTTTTTTAGCTATTGCGTCTTTTCCCGTTTCTGCGCAAGCGAAAGATCAGGATGCCGGCATTCTCATCATCTACTCAACTTTGGACGGCAAAGAGTCGTCACAAGTCAAAATGCTCGATTTGCTTGCGGGCCACTTTACATCCCATGTGACAGTCAAAAAAGATTCAGACGTTGAAGCGTCGGATTTCAAAGGGAAAGACCATGTGATTTATTACGGCCAAACGAAAAGAAAGCTCAGCCAAAAACTGCTGTCTCTTATCAGCGGCGTAAAAAAACCGGTTGTCGCCATTGGCTATAACGCAGGCCAAATCAGCCAATTTTCCGGTCTTTCATTAGCCCGCAAAGAAAATGTGTTTCAGGTTCACAGCAGGTCGGAAAAGGCCGATGTGTCTCTGGAAAGCGGGCTTAACGTGCTGAGTGTATCAGGCCTGAAAGGAACGGCGCTTTACACCTTCAAAGCCGATGACGGCACAACGCATTCTTTTATATGGAAAACAAAAAAAGGGAATGTGTACATTGGATTAACAAATTTGTTAAATGACAATTTGATCGTGGCGAAACAGCTCAGAGAAGCTTTCGGAGAGAAGGCGGGGACGACGTTATTGTATTTGCGTCTCGAGGATATCAGCCCGATGTCTGATGAAAAATTGCTGCTTCAAGCCGGTACATACCTGCATAAGCGGCATATTCCTTTTATCCTGGCGGTCATTCCGGTTTATTTGAATCCGGAAACAGGCGACAAAGTGTATTTGTCTGATCAACCGAAGATGGTCAAGGTGCTGAAGAAGCTGCAAAGCATGGGCGGCAGTATCATTGTTCACGGCTATACTCACGCTTATCGCTACAGTGAAACAGGAGAGGGCTTTGAATTTTGGGATGCAAAGGCGGATCAGCCGATTACATCCGGAAATGCCGAAGACCCCCCGTCCATTTTGGAGAAAGAACAGGACTTCCCGAACGAACAAGCCTATCACAGCTATCTCGAACCATTTCGGGAAAAGGAAGAAACGTATACAAAACAAAAACTGACGCGTGCCATTGAGGATTTGACATCATCGGGTCTTTACCCGCTGGCGTTTGAAGCGCCGCATTACACGATGTCCGATTATGGCTATCAAATCGCCTCGCAGTATTTTACAAGCATTTTCGGCCAGGTCCAGCTCAGCAGCACAACATGGAAAACATCCGGTGCACCTCCGTTTGTGACTGCTCCTTCGATGTTGCACGGAATGACGCTTTATCCGGAAACGATCGGCTTTGTCGACACATCGAAGCAAAACCCGCTCGGTGAGATGGAGGAGCACATCTCCCAGATGATTGATTTTGAAGGCGGAGTAGCCGGAGGATTTTATCACCCGTACCTCGGGATGAAATATCTGCCGGAGCTGGTTGATCAGATGGAACGCATTCCAGACAGTGAATGGCTTGATTTAAAGAAAACGAAACAAACCGTCAAAACAGACAAAGTGGAAATTCATACAAGCGGTGACGGAACGATTCAGGTGAAAAACGGCGTAAGCGCCATTGACGAGTTTTTCGATCATCATCGCCAAACCCCGCTGGAAAAGGCGTTATGGATTCTCTCCGCTGTTGTGCTCTTATTTGTCATCATGTTTGTCAGTTATACGTTTTACTTGAGAGCCACATTGAAAAAACGAATTTTTAAGGAGAGAAGAAGCCTTGGGTAATACGCTGTTCTTTATCTCGCTAAGTTTAATATGGGTTATGCTTCTCTACCACATGTTCCTCATGCAGGGCGGGTTTCGCCACTATATGACCTTCGAACGGAATATCCCGAAGTGGAGAGAAAATATGAAGGAACTGCCGAAGGTCAGCGTCCTCATCCCGGCGCATAACGAAGAGGTTGTGATTCGGCAGACGCTGAAGGCGATGGTCAACCTTTATTATCCGAAGGACCGGCTGGAGATTATCGTCGTTAATGATAATTCATCAGACCGGACGGGTGATATCGTCAATGAATTTTCCGAGAAATACGATTTCATCAAAATGGTGATTACGAAGCCGCCAAATGCAGGAAAAGGAAAATCCTCTGCACTTAACTCAGGTTTTGCCGAATCAAACGGCGATGTGATCTGTGTGTATGACGCCGACAACACGCCTGAGAAAATGGCCGTGTATTACCTCGTGCTCGGCCTGATGAATGACGAAAAGGCAGGCGCCGTGGTAGGGAAATTCCGCGTCATCAATGCAGCGAAGACGCTGCTGACGAGGTTTATTAATATCGAAACGATCTGTTTTCAGTGGATGGCTCAGGGAGGCAGATGGAAGTGGTTCAAAATCGCCACGATCCCAGGTACCAACTTCGCGATCCGCAGAAGCATTATCGAAAAGCTCGGAGGCTGGGATGACAAAGCGCTCGCTGAGGATACTGAGCTGACCATCCGGGTATATAATCTCGGCTATCACATCCGCTTTTTCCCTGCCGCCATCACGTGGGAGCAGGAACCGGAAACATGGAAGGTATGGTGGCGCCAGCGCACCCGATGGGCGCGCGGCAATCAATATGTCGTGCTCAAATTTTTGGCGCAGTTTTTTAAGCTGAAACGAAAACGGATTATCTTTGATTTGTTTTATTTTTTCTTTACGTACTTCCTGTTTTTCTTTGGCGTGATCATGTCAAATGCGATTTTTGTAGTGAATTTGTTTTATGATTTGCATTTGTCTGTTGGATTTTTGGCAATGATTCTCTGGATTTTGGCGTTTTTCTTATTTATGACAGAGGTCATGATTACGTTGAGCATTGAAAAAACAGAAATGAACAAGCAAAACTTTTTTATCGTATTTCTCATGTACTTCACATACTCGCAGGCATGGATTGTGCTTGTTATCTACTCTTTATTCGTAGAAATCAAGCACCGTTTATTCAAGCAAGAGGTCAAATGGTACAAGACAGAACGATACAATCAACATAAAAGCGGGTGACCTTTTTGAAACAAATAATGATTTTTCTCACAAGCTTCATGCTGCTGGCGATGACTGGACAAACAGCTCTTGCCAAAGAGGTACAGGTCAGCGGTTCGCTCCTCGGGAAAAGCAGCCAAGAACAAGCCAAACAGCAGGTGCTGACAAGCGAGCTGATTACACTGTATGAATCAAAAGACAGCGCAGAGCTGACGTATCAGATCCCGGCAGGCGCCTCTTCGGGCAATCAGCAATTGGTAATCGAATACGAGGCATCAAATCTTTTAATTTCTCCATCATCGTTAACGGCTGTCATTGATGATGAACCGGTCAAGACGTTAAAGCTTGATGGTGATTCCAAACGGAAAACAGTGAAGCTGAATCTGAATAAAAGCCAGTCTGCGCAAGGCTATCACAACGTATCGCTGAAATTCTACGGCGTAATGAAAGAGGGCGTGTGCGTCAGACAGGATACATCAGGCAACTGGATCAAAATTTATCCGGACAGCCGGCTGACACTTGCTGACAGCAGTGAAGCGAAGGGAACGTCGCTGGACCATTATCCGTATCCTTTCGCCCAATCTGGAAATACAGCGGAAGAAACAGCTATCGTCATTCCGGATAACCCAAGTTCAGCAGAAATAGAAGCTGCTGTTAAAACAGAAGGCTATTTGAAAACGGTGGACAGCAGTGTCAGTATTGCGTATGTCACGGAATCTGAACTGAAAAAAATCGATAAGCCGACGATTGTTATCGGCGTGGACAAGCATTGGAACGGCAAAGTGAAAAAACTGTTGAAACAAGCTGGGCTACAGGCAAAAGGAGAAAACCTTCTGCTTGCGGAGCGGGTGCTGAAAGCAGAGGGCAAACAGCAGCCGGTTCTGTTTGCGCAAGCGGCGTCCGAGGACGCGCTCACTAAAAAAATCAGCGTGATGACAGATCAGACATATACAGGCCAGCTCAGCGGCGATACACTTTCAATCAGCAAGCTTCAGCAGACTGAAAAAAAAGAAAGCGATATGCTGACCCTTGAGAATTTTGGAGCGGGTGATATCACAATTGGAGCCGACAAAACATCTTCAGCACATTATTTTTATCCGGCTTCGGCTGTTTTAGATGAAAACCAATCGGCGAAGCTGTCGCTTAAACTGAAAAAGTCTGAAACGATTCAGGCCTCAACGGCTGAAAACGAGTCAGCCTCTCAGGCTGCAGAACTGAAAGTGATGATCAACGGCCAGCCGCACTCGGTCCGGCTTGATGAATTAGGAAAAGAAGATAAAAACGGATTCTATCATGTCACAGTGAAAGTGGACCCTAAGCTGCTGCAAAAAAACCGCTACATTGATATTCAGTTCGTCACGACCGGTTTAAAGGAAAACAACCCTTGTAACACCACTGATGAAGAAAAGTGGGTTTTTATCGATAAAAACAGTACATTATCATACGCCATCAAAGGCATGTCCCCGTCAGCGGATTTTCAAGAGTGGCCGCTGCCTTACGCCGGAAACCAGGATCAAACAACGTTAATCGTGCTTCCTGACACCGTAAGCCAATCGAAGCTAGAGGAGCTTTCTCTCGTAACAGAATCCTTTGGCAGCGAAGCACAGCATTCATATACGGTAAAGAAATCATCTGACGTTACAGCAAAGGATGCGAAAGGACGAAACCTCATTTTCATAGGGGGGATCAATCAATTTTCTCTTCTGAAGGAGAAATCATCAGATCTGCTTGTGCCGCAGGAAAAGAACGGCTCGTTTGATGTATCTAGTTTCGAGATGCTAAATGAGACGACAAAACAAGTGGTATTTACCCAAGCATCGGTTTGGGATTCACGCTATACAATGGCTGTCTTTGCACCGTCAAAAGGAGATGGCGCGGCTGTCACAAAAGAGATCATCAGTTATCTGAACAGCAACGATGAGTCGGCAACCGTCCTTAATGAAACAAATAGCCAGCAGGTGTTTACAAACCACCAGCAGCTCAAATCGGAAACAAACAGTTCCGATGCAGAACAACCAACACAGGATCATAGCCAGAAATGGATGTATATTGGTGTGCTGGCACTCATTATGGTGATTGCGGCAGTGTTCATTTGGATTGCCGTAAGACGCAGAAAAAGAAAGACAGATACAGAATAAAACAGAGGCGATTTTAGCCTCTGTTTTTTATTTTTGGTAAGTAAATTCCATTTGTGGAACCTGTCATTTTATTTTTTTCTCTCAGCCAATAAGCCTCTTTACAACGTGCGGGAACGGGAGTATGATCTCTTTTAGAAAACAAATCGCTTAATCTGAAATCAGAGCGGGGGACCCAATAGAACGGCTTTTTGCCGTTGGGGTGAATCCTTTTTAGGTAGGGCTAACTCTCATATGCCCGAATCCGTCAGCTAACCTCGTAAGCGTTCGTGAGAGGAGATGAATGAAACCTGTGTTCGATGTTATGGCACAGGGGCATCCGTTTGCCTCTGTGTTTTTTGTTGTTCATTTTTGAATGCAAATCGCATACAGAGACATCATAGCAGAAAGGACTATCATCAACATGTGAGAGCAAGACACTGATGTTTTATTGTTTTAATTGAAAAATGAGAAATTAAAAGGGGAAGACATCGATGTATCATTCAATCAAACGTTTTTTGATTGGGAAACCACTAAAATCCCAAGCAGCTGGAGAGCAAAAACTGACGAAATTAAAAGCCTTGGCTATGCTTTCCTCAGATGCGCTGTCATCTGTCGCATATGGGACAGAACAAATTCTAATCATTTTGGCAACAATCAGTGCAGCCGCATTTTGGTACTCCATTCCGATTGCGGTTGGCGTTCTCATCTTGCTGCTCGCACTGATTCTTTCATACAGGCAAATTATTTACGCTTATCCGCAGGGCGGCGGGGCGTATATCGTTTCTAAAGAAAATCTCGGTGAAAAACCGGGATTGATTGCGGGCGGTTCATTGCTTGTTGATTATATTTTAACAGTAGCGGTAAGTATTTCCGCAGGCACGGATGCCATCACGTCAGCCTTTCCTGCATTGCATGATTATCATGTGCCGATCGCTATTTTTCTCGTGTTAGTGATTATGATTTTGAACCTGCGCGGGCTATCGGAATCGGCATCGATTCTTGCCTATCCGGTTTACCTGTTTGTGGTGGCGCTTTTGGTTCTCATTGCAGTCGGGTTGTTTAAACTCATGACGGGGCAAATTGACCAGCCAGCCCATCATACACCGCTCGGCACACCTGTAGCCGGCATTACGCTGTTTTTGCTGCTTAAGGCTTTTTCCTCCGGATGCTCAGCGTTGACCGGGGTTGAGGCCATTTCTAATGCGATTCCTGCATTCAAAAACCCGCCTGCGCGAAACGCGGCAAGAACGCTTGCGATGATGGGGATTTTGCTGGCGATTCTGTTTTCCGGCATC
Organism: Bacillus sp. SN32; assembly: GCF_002837495.1. Lineage (NCBI taxonomy): Bacteria > Bacillati > Bacillota > Bacilli > Caryophanales > Bacillaceae > Bacillus > Bacillus sp. SN32. Next base: position 91,446 of record NZ_PJCT01000004.1, read on the forward strand.
ACGGTTCTCGCGTACGGGTATGGTACGGCGCCGAAACCTGATGAAACAGTGGTTTCACAAATTGCGTCCGAAACCTTTGGGCGGAATGTGTTCTACTATGTCATCCAAGGTGTCACATCGCTTATTTTGGTCCTTGCGGCAAATACGGGATTTTCAGCCTTCCCGCAGCTTGCCTTCAACCTGGCGAGAGACCAGTATATGCCGCGAATGTTTACTGTCAGGGGCGACCGCTTAGGCTTCTCAAATGGGATTATCTTTTTAGGCTTTGCCTCCATTGTTCTCATTATCTTATTCGGAGGACAGACGGAGCACTTAATCCCGTTATATGCTGTGGGCGTATTTATTCCATTTACGCTTTCACAAACCGGCATGTGCATGAAATGGATCAAGCAAAAACCAAAAGGCTGGATCGGAAAAATGCTGATCAACTCCTGCGGCGCTCTGATATCGTTTATGGTTCTATCCATTCTGTTTGTGACGAAGTTTAATGTCGTATGGCCTGTGTTAATCTTTATGCCTATCGTCGTTTTGCTGTTTTTTGCGATTAAAAATCACTATACAGCGGTTGGTGAACAGCTTCGCATCGTAGACAAAGAGCCGGAAGAAATCAAAGGCACCGTTGTGATTGTGCCTGTGGCCGGTGTCACCACCGTCGTGCAAAAATCGATTCACTATGCGAAATCACTGTCCGATCAAGTGATCGCCGTTCACGTGTCATTTGACAGAGAACAGGAAAAGAAATTCGAAAAACGCTGGGAAGAGCTTAATAACGGAGTGCGTCTCGTTACGCTTCACTCCTCGTACAGAAGCCTTGTCCATCCGTTTGATAAGTTTTTGGAAACAGTTGAGGCAAAAGCGAAGAAGGAGCAGTTTTCCGTTATGGTGCTGTTTCCGCAATTTATAACGAAAAAACGCTGGCACACCATCCTTCACAACCAATCGGCCTTCCTCCTCAGAGTCCGGCTGTTCTGGAAAAAGGACATAATGGTTGCCACACTGCCGTATCATTTTAAAAAGTAAAGCTCTAGGACCAAGGGAATCACCTTGGTCCTTTTTTGTTGGAAAAGGAGGTATGGCGGTGTATACACAAGGTGCTTTTGTGATCGTATTGAACGAAAGTCAGCAAATTCTGCTGATGAAACGAAAAGATGTCCCTCTATGGGATTTGCCGGGCGGCAGGGTTGATCCCGGGGAATCGGCTGAGGAAGCGGCAGTGCGGGAGATATTGGAAGAAACGGGATACAATGCAGCGCTTTCTGCGAAAATAGGTGTTTACCAAAGGCCAAAGTTTCAAGATGAACAGCATGTGTTTTTCGGAAGCATAACAGGCGGACAAGCAGTGGCTGACGGCACAGAGACAGCGGGATTAAAGTGGGTTTCCCCGGAGCGTTTGCCGCTTTTTATGGTGCCGAACCGAAAAAGGCAGATCAATGATTTCAAGAATGGCGCTCAAGATGTAAATGTCACCGTCAAGGATAGAGGGTTGCTCGCGGCGATCGACCTGTTGAAAAGAAGACTGGGCAAGTGATTCAGGTCTCCGGGTTTTAAAGCCTTTCTCCTGTGGTATTGAAAAAAGGAAAAAGGAGGATACGTTATGGCACACAAAACTGCAGGACAAGCAATGACAGAGCTGCTTGAGCAATGGGGAGTTGATCATGTATACGGCATCCCCGGAGACAGTATAAATGAGTTTATCGAAGAATTAAGACACGAAAGAAATCAACTGAAGTTCATTCAAACCCGCCACGAAGAGGTAGCGGCACTGGCAGCCGCGGCTGAAGCAAAACTCACCGGCAAGATCGGAGTCTGTCTGTCAATCGCAGGGCCGGGAGCGGTGCACTTATTAAATGGTTTATATGATGCTAAAGCCGACGGCGCCCCTGTGCTGGCGATTGCAGGACAGGTTTCTTCTGGCGAAGTCGGACGGGACTATTTCCAGGAGATCAAGCTGGAGCAAATGTTTGAGGACGTGGCCGTGTTCAACAGAGAGGTACATAGCGCGGAATCACTTCCGGATCTCTTAAATCAGGCGATCAGGACCGCCTACAGCAAAAAAGGCGTTGCGGTATTGAGCGTGTCAGATGATTTGTTTGCGGAGAAAATCAAACGGGAGCCCGTGTATACTTCACCAGTGTATATTGAAGGGAACCTTGAACCGAAAAAAGAACAGCTCGTCACCTGCGCCCAATATATTAATAATGCTAAGAAGCCGATTATCCTGGCAGGGCAGGGAATGAAAAAGGCGAAACGTGAGCTCTTAGAATTTGCGGACAAAGCCGCCGCTCCGATCGTTGTTACACTCCCGGCAAAGGGTGTTGTTCCCGATAAGCACCCGCATTTTCTCGGCAACCTCGGTCAGATTGGAACAAAGCCGGCTTACGAGGCAATGGAGGAATGTGATTTATTAATCATGCTCGGAACGTCATTCCCGTATCGTGATTATTTGCCTGATGACACACCGGCGATACAGCTCGATTCAGACCCGGCAAAAATCGGAAAACGGTATCCGGTGACAGCGGGCCTTGTCTGCGATTCGGCTCTCGGTCTGCGCGAATTGACAGAGTATATTGAACGCAAGGAAGACAGAAGATTCCTGAATGCCTGCACAGAACATATGCAGCATTGGTGGAACGAAATTGAAAAAGATGAGACAGAGGCAACAACACCGCTTAAACCTCAGCAGGTCGTGGCACGTCTTCAGGAAGCGGCAGCCGATGATGCGGTGCTTTCTGTAGATGTCGGCACTGTGACAGTCTGGATGGCGCGTCATTTCAAAATGAACGCGAACCAGGATTTCATCGTCTCCAGCTGGCTTGCGACAATGGGCTGTGGCCTGCCGGGAGCGATTGCAGCAAGCTTGTCCGAACCGGAACGCCAGGCGATCGCCGTCTGCGGTGACGGGGGATTTTCCATGGTCATGCAGGACCTTCCGACCGCCGTCAAATATAAGCTCCCGATCACAGTCGTCATTTTAAACAACGAAAATCTCGGCATGATTGAGTACGAGCAGCAGGTCAAAGGCAATATCGACTATGTCACAAAACTTCAAAATGTCGACTATGCCGCATTTGCAGAAAGCTGCGGAGCAAAGGGCATCAAAGTGACCAAAGCGGAAGAGCTTGCGCCGGCTTTCCATGAGGCGCTGCAATCTGACCAACCGGTCGTAGTGGATGTCATGATTGGAAACGAACCGCCGCTTCCTGGCAAAATCACCTACGGGCAGGCGAAAGGTTTTAGCAAGTACATGCTGAAAAACTTCTTCGAAAACCAAAAATTTGAAATGCCGTCACTGAAGAAAAGTTTGAAACGGTTATTCTAAAAAAACAGAGGCCCCAAAAGGCCTCTGTTTTTTGTTGGAAACAAACGTATTTTCAGCTATAACACGTTTGAATTCATAAAATGATCGGTATATGTATTAGGAACTGATTTCGCCATACTCGAAACAGACAAAAGAACAAATGCATCTTGTTTCAAAGCAAGATGCATTTGTCCTTGTATGTTTATTCTTATAAAATCTTACAGACCTCTTCTCATAATAGGGTTATTTTTCTTTTTTCTTCAGCCCGAAGAAGAAAGGAAAAGCAGAACCGACCAAGAAGGTGCCGAATAAAAACATGCCGCCGATAAACACGTGGAAATTTGTGTGTCCGGCCGTAAACGCCGTGATTAGGGAAATAATACTGAGCACGATCATGGCAATGCCGGGCGCGACTCTCATTTTTCCCTTGGATCTATGGGCAGCAACAGAACATAAAATGCCGATAACAATAGGAACAATCCACAAATAAAACAGAATAAATACTGACATCATCAAAACTCCGATTTTTCTTCTATCATAACAAATTTCTGTCAAAAAGGGTATCAATGAGCTTTTGCGGAGAAATAAAAACCGGCTTTAGAAGCCGGTTTTTTTATCGAAACGTATCTACAATTAAAAACACATTCAAAGCAACGATCAATACAGCAATCAGCCAAGACACTACTGTGACCCATTTGGCGTTGATCAGAGATCCCATGATCCGTTTATTGCTTGTAAACATAATAAGCGGAATGAGGGCAAAGGCGATCCCGAAGGACAGCACGACCTGGCTCAGTACGAGAGCGGTCGTCGGATTAACACCTGACGCGATGATCAAGATCGGCGGAATGATCGTGATAAAACGCCGTACATACAGCGGAATGCGGTAGTTGATAAATCCTTGCATAATCACGTCGCCTGAAAGTGTGCCGACAGACGAACTGGATAGACCGGCAACGAGCAGCCCGATCCCGAACAAAGCCGCAGACATAGGGCTGACAAGATGTCCGAATTGCTGAAATGCGACGTCGAGATCCTCAACAAACAGGCCGTTTTTGAAGAATAATGCGGCAGCCACAATCAGCATACTTGCATTAATAGCCCCTGCAATCAGCATCGCTATTAAAATATCAATAAATTCAAACCTAAAGATTTTTTTCCGTTCTGCATCAGTTTTGCCAACCACCCGCCGCTGTGTAAGGGCAGAGTGTAAATAAATGGCGTGCGGCATAACAGTTGCGCCAAGAATACCCGCTGCAAGAAGCACACTGTCGGTGCCATGAAACGCCGGGACAAAAAGGCCCTTCATCACTGACACGGCATCAGGTTTTGCGAAAAAGGTCTGCAGCGCAAAGGCGATCACGACCACAAACAGCATACCGGCAATACCGGCTTCAAGTGAGCGATAACCGCGGCGCTGAAGCTCCAATATCGCGAAAGAACCGATCGCAGCTATAATAGACGCTTCAAGCATCGGAATGCCGAACAGCAAATACAGTCCCAGAGCCGCTCCGATAAATTCCGCCAGATCAGTTGCGATAATGACAAGCTCGCCCTGAATCCATAATCCGATCGAGACAGGCTTCGGGAATTCTTCACGGGCAACCTCAGGCAGATTTTTGCCTGTCGCAATACCGAGTTTGGCGGATAGGGATTGAATTAAAAGCGCCATGATATTGGAAAATAATATCACCCATAAGAGCATATATCCGTATTTAGAACCCGCCGAAATATTCGTTGCGAAGTTGCCGGGATCAATATAGGCAATGGCTGCTATAAATGCAGGGCCGAGAAAAGGGAGCAGCCCTCTGAATCCTCTGATTTTCCCGTCAAGCGCATCTTGGACGGCTTTGGAACGGGGAGATTGTGCTGTGATGTCCTTGTTCATCATGTCTCACCTGAATTCTGTTTGTTTTTGCCGTACAACAAAGAGTTTCCTTAAGGCAAATTATTTTATCTACATCATATGACCATCCCGGTTTCTTGTCAACCGAAAATGTTTAAAATACACTTCTGAATTTTTCCCTGTTATGTAACATGATATGTAGGGATTCGGGATAAGGTCCCATATAAAAAGACATCGTTTCAGTTCGAAACGATGCCTCCTGTATCTAATGAGTCGAGTCTAGGCTTCCTTCCGCAGCCCGCGGAATATAAGGCCCAGCAAGAACACGAAGATGGCTGCCCCGATGATGGCCGGGAAAATAGCAAAGCCGGCGAGGCTCGGTCCCCATGTGCCAAGAAGTCCGTGCCCGATCCAAGCGCCGATCAGCCCGGCAATCATAGAGCCGAAAATTCCTCCCGGCAGCCGGTTTCCTACAATGGCGCTCCCAATTAATCCGATAACAATTGCAACAACTAATGAAACCAAAAAGCTAAGCATCATGATCACCTCTCATAAATGATTTACCAATCAATAACCGCTCCTGATCATTTCGAAACACCTAAAAGCATATTCCTTTATGATCCTGTTTTAATCTTTCTCTGCACACTGCCGTCAGCTAAATGAACAATGACCTCAGTGCCTTTATGCGCCGCGATTTCCTTTGCCCGTTCAATCGCTTCTTTCTTTGTATCTTTGATTTCAGACACACGTTTGGCGCCCTCGGCTTTGACTGCCCAGCCTTTTTTATGCTTAATAACATGCTCTGCTTTATTCATGAGCTCGGGGCCGCTGCCGCTGCTTGGATCAGCATCGCGTTCTGTCTCATCATCATGCGTCAGGAAATCATCAATTTCATCTGTAGAGGCGTTTTCCGCCCATTCCTTCGCTTTGCTTGTCGCAATTGGAATCGCGCGCCCTTCCTCATAGCCTTCATCAATCATCGCATTCGCAATGTCTATCGCCTTTTTTCTCACCGGCTTCTCAAGATTTTTTAATGAAGCAGGATAATCCTTCATCGACCAAGGCATGTCCATCACTCCTTTTCCTTTTATAAAAATGGTACCCGCAGGTGAAAAATAAAAACGCATCCGAAAAAATGAAGGTATACTATATAGTAGAAAAAACGGAAGGGAAGTGCGGTTTGGGTGACAACGGAACGAAAAGAAGACTTACATCAGCAATTAAAAGAGATAGAGAAATGGGAAAAAGATCAGCAAAAAGTCTGGTTTTGGGAAAAGCTCAGCCGTCTCCCGTTTCAGCTGCTGGACAAGCTGACACCGGAATTCATCCAGAAAAAGATCGGCAAGCTCTTGGATGAGGTCGGCAGCTTTATTCAAACAGGCGGACAGTACCTGACATCTGAAAAACAGATTATCAGGATATTTCAAAAGAAACTGCCGGAGGAGATCTTTGAATCGCTGGAGGACATCCGGAAAGCGCCTCTTCCTGTCATGGATGAAATTGCGGAAGGAATGGGCAAAAACAGAACCAACGCAGCAACCGTTCAAGGCGCGACAACCGGTGTGGGCGGCGTGTTTACGCTGGCGGCAGACATTCCGGCAGTGCTTGGCTTATCACTAAAAACATTACAGGATATCGCAGTCGCATACGGCTATGACCCAAAGGAGAAAAAAGAACGCGTCTTCATTGTGAAATGCCTGCAGCTGACGTCGGCTGATGTTGTCGGCAAAAGATCGATTTTGCAGGAATTAAAACACTACGATCAAGACCGTACATATAAGAATGTCGCTTCTCAAATCCAAGGCTGGCGAGAAGTCGTTTTGGGCTATCGAGACACGTTTGGCTGGAAAAAACTTTTCCAGATGGTGCCGGTTGCCGGAATGGTTTTTGGCGCCGCTGCCAATCGCTCAACATTAAACGACATTACCGAGACAGGCATGATGCTGTACAAAAAGAGGCGCATTCTTGAACGACTGAAAGAAACAGAACGAGAGATGGAATAGCAGAAAGCAGACGGACACCGCGATCCGCCTGCTTTTTTTAGTGGAAACATACCCAATGTGTTTTGTTTGTTTAAAAGAATTGTGAGCGGGAATACAACAACCAACACCAATTAAAGGAGGAATTCAAAATGGCAGACAATAACAAAATGAGCAGAGAAGAAGCAGGTAGAAAAGGCGGAGAAACAACAAGCAAGAACCATGACAAAGAATTCTATCAAGAGATTGGTCAAAAAGGCGGAGAAGCCACCAGCAAAAACCATGACAAAGAATTCTATCAGGAAATCGGCGAAAAAGGCGGAGAAGCCACTAGCAAGAACCATGACAAAGAGTTCTATCAAGAAATCGGTGAAAAAGGCGGAGAAGCCACTAGCGAAAATCATGATAAAGAATTCTATCAAGAAATCGGCCGAAAAGGCGGAGAGGCAACAAGCAAAAATCATGATAAAGAATTCTACCAAGAAATTGGCTCAAAAGGCGGAAACGCCCGCAACAACGACTAATCAAAAGCATAAAGGCAGACAACCTGTAAATAAAAAAGCGATCCGGCACATCAGCTGGATCGCTTTTTTTTGGAATCTTCTCAATTTATGCCACTATTGCGATACAATAAGTGAAAAAGGGGTTTTCGCTAATGTCCAAGATGCAAAACTTGCTCGCCATCGCAAATGAAGTCAAAGAAAAGCACGCCAATTTTTCAATCTCAGAGGTCAACGACCACTGCGTGCGCCTTGCGGTGTTTACGGGAGAATATGACTGGCACCATCACCCTGACTCAGACGAATTGTTTATTGTTCTTGAAGGGGAGCTGCTGATCGATTTTAAGGACAAAGAAACCGCGGTGCTCAAAGCAAATGACAGCCTGCTGATCCCGAAAGGCACGGTTCACCGCACACGCTCTTACGTCAGAACGGTAAATCTCTGTGTGGAGCATAAACAAGCCAAAACCGTCATCATAGAGGAGCAGCCATGCTAATCAAAAAGATGATATGTGAAGTAGACGCTGCAAACGCTGAAGCATTTGCAAAAGCGCAGTCACAGTGGGGAGCATTATCGCATATAAGCGGCTTTATCAAACAGGCCGGCGGCTGGCGAAAAACGATAGACGAGCCGCTCACCGCAGAAATCATCAGTGTATGGGAAAACAGAGAAGCCTATGATCATTTTATGGAGAACGAACATGACAGCATATACGAGGAAAACGATCAGAAGGCTGTAATTCTTTCGATAGAGGTGACGGTGTCCGAAGAGGATAAACCGTTCGTTCACGATCTGTTACATAACCCCGATATCCGGTACGAACCAAACTGGACGGTTCTGAAGGCATAATCAAAGCCCAAAACATCATGTTTTGGGCTTGTCTCTTTACTCGCGTCCCGGAAGTGTATTATGAACATAAGGCGGTGCTGGTTTTAACTCCGGTTTTTCTCCAAACGTTTTTGCCTCTTTCACATATTCAAAGGCTTCTCCGTCTGGCGCTTTTTCATTCAGCCAGTTTTGCTTGGCGCTTTCTTCGCCTTCAGAGAAATTGATAAGCTGATGTGAGAACTCTTGTTTTTCGAGCGCTTTCGGGAAGGTACCCGGCACAACCGGACCTTCCTGTGCTTCTAATTCTTTAATGGCGGCAAGCCATTGGTTCTGGTGCATTGTGTCACGCGCCAGCAGGAAGCTGAGCATATCTTTGACGCCTTTGTCATCCGTCATTTCAAACAGGCGTGCGACCTGCAGACGGCCCTGTGATTCTGCATTCAGGTTGGCGCGGAAGTCTGCCAGCAGGTTTCCGCTTGCTACGATATAACCGCCGCTCCAAGGTACGCCTGTACTGCTTTCCGGCATGGCGCCAAGTCCTGATACAATCGCATGGTGAGGGTTCATGCCGCCTAGGATGGAGCCGATGACCGGATCTTCAGCAGCTTTTTCCTGCTGATCAAGAGGGGCATCCTCAAGAAGTCTGGCAATCATCGTTGCGATCATTTCAACATGCCCGAGCTCCTCAGTTGCCGTATCCATCAGCAAGTCCTTGTATTTTTCATTTCCTCTTGTGTTCCAGCCTTGAAATAAGTACTGCATGGCAACTGAAATTTCTCCGAATTGCCCGCCTAAAATTTCTTGCATTTTTTTAGCGAATAATGGATCTGGACGATCTGGTTTAGCAGGATGCTGCAGCATTTTTGTGTGCTTAAACATGTACCCATCTCCTTTTCGTTTATCTCTTTTTATATTTCCGATCGATAGAAAGATAAACGAAAAACAGCGTATCGAGATAGGAACTATGAATCTATTCGCAGCTCCAACAGTTCCCGGATCAGCTCCCGGCCAAAGATTGGCTCATACTGCCGGTAAACAGGGTCAAGACGCTTCATCCATTCTTTTTTCTCTTTATCTGACAGCTCATAAATATGTATAGCAGAATTCTTTTTGATTTCTTCCAGCTGCTCCTTGTTCATTTGTTCGGCATACGTTTCATTCCACTCGGTCGTCTCCTTCATCGCTTCAGTCAAAATGCGTCTTGTTTCTGGTGTTTGCGCCTTCCAGAAGTGTTCATCAGTCATGACAGCGTAGCCGAGATAACCGTGGCTGCTTATTGTCAAATAGTCCTGAACATTATAAAATTTTTTAGAATAGATGTTTGAAATTGTATTTTCTTCGCCATCGACTACATTGTTTTCTAACAGCTGAAAGGTAGAATTGAAGGATTCCTGATGAGGTGTTGCGCCAAGCAGCTTGAACTGATCCTCAATCACATCGCTTTGCATAATGCGCAGATCCTGCCCTTTTAAATCATCCGGTGTTTTGACCGGCCCTTGATTTGTTGTGATTTGCTTAAAGCCGTTCGTCCAATAGGCCAGTCCTTTTAATTGGTTTTTCTTTAGAGAATCAAACAGCTGTGTGCCGATGCTTCCGTTCAACCCTTTTTTGACGGCGTTGTAATCTGTAAATGCATACGGCAGATCCAGCACTCCCCATTCAGGCGAGAGCATGCCGAGCTTCGATGTGGAGGGGGCGATAAATTGAACATCGCCGTTTTGCAATGCTTCAATTTCTTCAATGTCCGAGTACAGGCTTCCATTCGGAAATACTTCTATTTTTATTTTCCCGCCTGATTTTTCGTTCACCAGATCAGCGAATTTATTGGCGGCCAGCCCTTTTGGCGTATTTTCAGCAACCACGTGGCTGAATTTAAACACGATTTGATCCTGCAGGCCTTCCTGGTCGTCATCATAAACAATCTTTTTATTGCCTGTATGATCATGGAATCCGATAAATAAAGCGGTTGCAATTCCAGCGATCATCAGTGCGAGACATGCAAGCAAACTCTTCATGAAAAGCCCTCCCCTATGTTAAGGATAATGGGGGCAATGACATTCGTAAAGACCTGAAAGGAGAAGCTGATGAACAAAAAGAAGCTCTCAATCCGTTGGAAAATCACGATCTTATCCTATATACTCGTCATTTTCTCCTTTTTGATCGGCGGCATTGTGCTCATCGGCAACATTCAGCATACAGAGGAGCGGGAGCTGAAAAAGCGGCTGATGAATACGGCACGGACGGTGTCAGAGATGACAGAAGTGAAAGAAGCCTTGGCGCGAAAAAAACAAACAGAAGCTGTTCGCCATGCGGTTGAAGAAATCAGGATGATTAATGAAGCAGACTATATTGTCGTCATGGATATGAATCATATCCGATATACGCATCCTGTCAGCACAAGCATCGGCAAGAAATCAGAAGGTGCAGACGAGGAGGCAGCGTTTGCGGAGCACATTTATTTCTCTGAAGCAAAGGGCGAGATCGGCACGGCGGTTCGCGCTTTTTATCCGGTTAAGGATCAAGACCTGAACCAAATAGGCGTGGTGCTTGTCGGAAAAACGCTGCCGGGGATCGCTGACATCCTGCTTCATTTAAAGCGTGATATTGCATTCATCGTTGTGCTGACACTCGGCTTTGGCCTTGCTGGTTCCTTTTTGCTGGCCCGCCATATCAAAAAACAAATGTTTCAGCTTGAACCCCATGAGATTGTCCGAATGTATGAAGAACGGACAGCGACGTTTCACTCGATGAATGAAGGGGTGATCGCCATTGACAATCGGCTCGTCATTACGATTTTCAATGAAAAAGCGAAACAGATCTTTGAAGTGCATGGGGATCTGATCGGCAAGGTGATTTGGGAGGTTCTCAAGGATTCGCGCCTGCCCGAAATCGTGGAGCGGAACAAAGCGGTTTATAATGAAGAAATTCGTGTCAGCGGAAAAGTCATCATGAGCAGCAGAATTCCGATCGTCATGAAGAAAAAAGTGATCGGCGCCGTTGCGATTTTTCAGGACAGAACGGAAGCGGCCAAGATGGCAGAGGAATTGACTGGTGTCAGAAACTTTGTGGAGGCGCTCCGTGTCCAAAACCATGAGCATATGAATAAGCTGCACACGATCGCCGGCCTCATCCAGCTGGGGAAATCTGAAAAAGCCTTGCAGCTTGCATTCCAGGCATCAACTGAGCAGGAAAATGTGACTGAATTTCTGCACCGCTCGATTCAAAATGACTCTGCGGCAGGCCTTCTTTTAAGTAAAATCAGAAGGGGAAGAGAGCTCGGCGTTGCTGTTCATATAGATGAAAACAGCAGTCTTCAGCAATTTCCCGAGCATGTTGATCAGCATGATATTGTGGTGCTTTTGGGGAATCTGATTGAAAATGCCTTCGGCTCATTTGAAACCGTTCAATCTGAAGACAAACGAATTGACATTAGTATCGAACAAACAGATGATATCCTTGCTATTTTAATAGAAGATAACGGCTGCGGAATTGATCCGGCACATATGCCTCGCCTTTACGACAAAGGTTTTACGGTCAATAAAACTGGCGGCACAGGCTATGGCTTGTATCTAGTGAAACAAATCATAGACAAAGGATCGGGCACGATAGAAGTTGATTCACATGCGGGGCAGGGGACATCTTTTTCTATCGTTTTTCCAATGAAGGGGGAGGAAGCACAGCATGGCTCGTAAAGAATGGAAGGTTCTGCTCATTGAAGACGATCCGATGGTTCAAGAGGTCAATAAGGATTTTATTACAACTGTTAAAGGCGTTACTGTCTGTGCAACGGCAGGAAACGGAGAGGAAGGCATGAAGCTGATTAAAGAAGAACAGCCGGATCTCGTCATTCTCGATGTGTACATGCCGAAAAAAGACGGCATCAAGACCTTGCAGGAGATCAGAAAGCAAAAGCTTGAAGTGGATGTCATTGTCGTCTCCGCTGCAAAAGACAAGGAAACGATCTCACTCATGCTGCAAAACGGGGCGGTTGACTATATCTTAAAGCCGTTTAAGCTTGAGCGAATGAGACAGGCACTCGAAAAGTACAAGCAATATAAACAAAAAATCGAAGCGAATGATACGCTGTCCCAGGAACAGCTCGATGCGATCCTGAATATTCCGCAGCAGGCCGTACAGGATCTGCCGAAAGGGTTGAATCACTTCACGATGAATGAAGTCACTGCTTTTTTGAAACAGCAAACCGCATCCCTTTCTGCTGAAGAGGTCGCCAAGGCGCTTGGCATCGCCAGAGTGACAGCCAGACGATATCTTGATTACTTAGAAAAAACCGGGATCATCAAATTGGACGTTCAATACGGCGGAGTCGGCCGGCCGGTCAACCGCTACGTGTTAAAAGGATAAACCTGAGACCAAAAAGACCAAAATGTCCGTTATGATCATAAACTTCCCCAGACGATATGAAAACGCTATCATTCTAGTAAGAAAGACACAAAAGGCGAATAGGACAGGGGGATGAAGGATATGAAACTGTTTAAAAATTTAACAGTTCAGGTCATAACCGCGGTCATCATTGGGGTCATTGTCGGGCTGGTCTGGCCGGATGTCGGCAAAGAAATGAAACCGCTTGGCGATACATTTATCAACGCTGTTAAAATGGTGATCGCACCAATTATTTTCTTCACAATCGTTCTCGGGATTGCAAAAATGGGCGATATGAAGAAGGTTGGAAAAGTAGGGGGAAAAGCGTTTATCTATTTCGAGATTGTCACCACCCTCGCACTCATTATCGGTTTATTTGTCGTCAATATTATGAAGCCGGGTGCGGGTCTTGATTACAGCAAGCTTGAAAAGGGAGATGTATCACAATACACGCAAAATGGCGGTCAGGGAATCGACTGGATTGAATTTGTTACACACATTGTTCCATCCAACATGGTTGATGCCTTCGCAAAAGGGGACATTTTGCAGGTCTTATTCTTTTCTATTCTTTTCGGAGTGGGTCTTGCGGCATTAGGCGAAAAAGGAAAAAGCGTCATTGATTTCTTCGACAAGGTTTCTCACGTTTTTTTCAAAATTATCGGCTACATTATGCGTGCCGCGCCAATCGGGGCATTCGGGGCGATGGCGTATACAATCGGACACTTCGGGCTCGATTCCATCAAACCGCTGGCAAGCTTAATGATGTCTGTTTATATTACGATGTTCCTGTTCGTATTTGTTGCTTTAAATATCATCTGCAAGTTTTACGGATTCAGCCTGTGGAATTACCTTCGCTTCATTAAGGATGAGCTTTTGATCGTGCTTGGCACAAGCTCTTCCGAATCGGTGCTTCCGCGTATGATGGATAAAATGGAGCGCTACGGCTGTTCCAAATCCGTTGTCGGGCTTGTTATTCCGACGGGCTATTCGTTTAACCTCGACGGCACATCCATTTATTTATCAATGGCGACTGTCTTTCTGGCACAGGTGTTTGGAGTAGACCTCAGCATCGGCCAGCAAATTACGATTATCCTCGTTCTGATGCTGACATCGAAGGGAGCGGCAGGTGTGACGGGAAGCGGATTTATCGTCCTTGCCTCAACGCTGTCAGCGCTGCAGGTCATTCCGCTGGAGGGGCTTGCACTCCTGCTCGGGGTCGACCGTTTCATGAGTGAAGGAAGAGCCATTGTGAACCTGATCGGAAACGGAATCGCCACGATCATTGTTGCCAAAAGCGAAAATGAATTTGATGAAGCAAAAAGCGTAGAGGCTGTTGAAGGCATGAAAAAAATGAAAACTGCAGTCTGAAAAAAGAACGGCCCATCCATGGGGCCGTTTTTTTAATTGTTTAAGAATTATTAAGGTAAGGACAGAGACCTCAGCATTTTTTTGTTATATAATTTACAAATGGATACTATATTGAATGAAGGACGTTTGTCCTAACAGGAGTGTATAAATGGCCGCTTTAGTTAAATTTTTTCAGCACCCGGGAGTAAGGCGTTTCTCCATCTTTGTCGTGTTAACTGGTGTGTTATATCTATTTAAGAGCATGATCAACTTAATATTGCTTACCTTCATTTTCACATTTCTAATGGATCGTTTGGAGCTTGTCGTGCGGCAGTTTGTAAGCCAGTTCTTCCGCGTGAGCCAGCGGGTTGTCATTACGTTTCTTTACATGTTGCTGGCTGTGCTGCTTACAGTCGGGGGCTTTGTGTTTTATCCGGTCGTCGCGGCGCAGATCCAGCAGCTGGTAAAGCAGATTAAACATATTGCGTATCACCCTGACAGCATCCCTTTCTTTGATGAGATCACCAGTGTCTTCGGAGATATTAACATCAGTTCATATGTCAAAGAGGGCTTCAATGTAGTGTATACGTATTTGGCCGATATCAGCACATTCGGCTTGCAGGTCGTGATGGCGCTCATTCTCAGCATGTTTTTCTTATTTGAGAAAAAACGGCTTTCTGAATTCATGGCGAAATTTAAAACGAGCAAACTGAGGGTCTTTTATGAGGAAATTGCTTTTTTCGGAAGCAAATTTGCAAGAACGTTCGGCAAGGTGCTCGAGGCTCAATTTATCATTGCGCTCGTCAACTGTATTCTGACGTTTATCGCGCTTTGGATTATGCATTTTCCGCAGCTGTTTGGGCTGTCGATTATGGTGTTCTTCCTTGGATTGATCCCTGTAGCAGGCGTCGTCATTTCCCTGATTCCGCTCAGCATTATCGCCTACAGCACTGGCGGTGGAATGTATGTGCTCTACATTGTTCTTGTCATATTCGCCATTCATGCGATCGAAACATATTTCTTAAATCCGAAGCTGATGTCGGCGAAAACAGAGCTGCCAATCTTTTTCACCTTCACAGTACTCATTTTCTCTGAACACTTCTTCGGCATTTGGGGTTTAATTATCGGGATTCCGATCTTTGTGTTTCTCCTTGATATTCTGGATGTCACCAACAAGGAAGATAGGTCTAAAGGACCCCGAGAGAATAGCGATAAAAAGTAGTTTAAAATCGAATAATGAGTGTGCCTCAATCTGCCGGCCTGCCTGTTCGGGGCATGGAATTAAGACTCGGAATCGGAGCTTGGCATTGCTTCGCACAGTGGTGAACACAACAGGTGACAATGCCTGTCATCAGTACAGAAACTGAAAAGAACAAACAGTCGGAGCAAACGCTCATCATCGGTTTAACCAAACATTTGGAAGCAACAAATGCTATAATACAAACAGTGCCTAATGTTGGGCACTGTTTATTTTTTGTCGAAAAAGGAGGAAGGCTTTATGGCTGAGCCGATTTTACATATTGAAGGCCTCGATAAAAAGATTGGGTCTAAACAGATTTTAAAACAGATCAGCATGGACGTCATGGAGGGTGAAATCATCGGCCTGCTCGGTCCGAATGGTTCCGGAAAAACAACACTCATCCGTATCATCGTCGGGCTGTTGAAACAAAACAGCGGAAGCGTGACAATCAGCGGATTCCAGCATGATACAGAGTTTGAAAAAGCGATGGAAGCGGTTGGAGCGATCGTTGAGAACCCTGAGTTCTATCCGTACCTGACAGGCTGGGAAAACCTCAAGCACTTTGCGAATATGCACAAAAAAATAGCGGATGAACGGCTTGATGAAGTGGTGGAGCGTGTCGGGCTGACGTCAGCGATTCATGATAAGGTGAAAACCTATTCCCTTGGGATGCGCCAGCGTCTGGGAATCGCCCAGGCAATTCTTCACCGGCCGAAGCTTCTCATTCTAGATGAACCGACAAACGGCCTGGATCCTGCGGGGATGAAGGATTTTCGCGATCATATTAAAGAGCTCGCAGAAATGGAAGGAACAGCTGTCCTGTTCGCCACTCATTTATTGCGGGAGGTTGAAGACTTGTGCGACCGTGTCATCATCATTCAAAAAGGTGAGATCAAAGCGGAAGTCAGCTTACAAGGAACTGATCAAACCACAGAAAAAGCGATTATAGAAGTGCAGCCGCAAGAAAAAGCGCTCAATTGGCTGACAGGCAATCAATATCAAGCTGAGAGCCAAGACGGGACGATTGTAGTTGAGGTGGCAAAAGAAAACATACCGGAGCTGAACCGATCACTTGTCGGACAAGGTCTGAATGTATTTTCCATTACCCCTTACACACAGTCACTGGAAGACGAATTTATAAAAGCGACAACAGCTCATCAAGAGGAGGGAGAAGAGCTTGTCTAAATTGATTTGGAATGAACATATGAAACTTTTTAATCGGAAGGTCACTTTGGTTTCCCTTATCCTGATGGCTGTCTTTCAATTCTTCATGGCATTGATCATTAAACGGATTGTCATCAGTGCCGGAACAGATGAAAACTTCATCGGCTATTTATCGTATACACCGAGCCTGAACATTTTGCTGCAGGCTTTAACGATCGTAATTGCAGCAACAATTGTTTCGATGGAATTTGATAAAAAGACGATCAAATTTTTGCTCATTCGTCCGGTTAAACGCCAAAAGGTCTTTTGGTCAAAATTAATCACAGTCGTGATGGTCAGCTTCTATTTGTATCTGGCATACTACATTCTCGCATTATTATTCGGTCTCGTGTTTTTTGGCACATCGGTGACTGCGGAATCAAAGACATTGCTGGTCAACACCTTGGCGCTGATCGGGTCAAACTGGCTTGAAGCTGTAATGATGGGATTATTCGGGCTGCTTTGTTCTTCGCTGTTCCGCAACAGCGCGGTAGCAGTTGTTGTTTCTTTTGTCGTTTTATACGGAGCGAGTACACTTGTTCAGCTCATGAAGTTGTTTGAAAACAAGTGGGGCAGCTTTTTGCTTTTTGCGAACACTGACTTTACGCAATACAGAAGCGGAGAGACAGCGTTGTTTTCAGGCATGACGCCATTGTTTTCAATTGGAATTCTCATCATACATGCCATATTCTTCATCGTTGTTGGCTGGTGGTGCTTCTGTAAACGGGATGTTCGGGTCTAAAGGCAAGGGATGACATTTTTGTGAAAAAGCTCACGTAAATCAATATCATTTGATATTTTGGTTTATACTAAAGGTACTGACGGAGGTGTCTCGATTGAGGAACTTTATTACCGCTTTACCGATCGTATTGCTGCTTGGATTCTCATTTGTGTCATTCATGTTTCAGTTTGAACATCTTGTTTATTTCAGGCTCGCGCTTGGGTTGTTTTCTCTCGTGGGACTGTACATGATATATAAAATGAAGACGGGCATCCGCTATTTTATCATCTATCTGTATGCCAGCTGGATTGTGCTGGCCGCAGTGACCGCTTTTGAAGAGCCGATTTTCTCAAGCTTTTTCTTTGGCGGCCTGGTGATGACGATGGGTTACCTGACATATATGCTGATTTATCTCGGCATGAAACAAGACCGGGATGCAAATCCTGTGTAATCGCGCTGTTCCCTTGGGGAACGGCGTGTTTTTCTATACTGGACAAAAAGATTAACAGTTGCGGAAAAAGGGCAGGAAATCTATAATACATATTAAATTTATCGGAATTAAAACTTGGGGGGCTGCCGGATGTCATTATTTATACAAAACGATCAACAGCGGCAATGGATGGAGAAAATCGGACGGATTGCGGATGAATTTCAGCAAACAGCTGCTGAAGATGACGAACAGGGACGTTTTCCTGCAGAGAAAATACAAAAACTGCGTGATGCTGGGTATACAGCATTAACATTGCCGGCATCTCATGGCGGAGGGGGCATTTCTGTTTACGATATGCTCCTGTTTCAAGAACGGCTTGCACGGGGAGATGCTCCGACGGCTCTTAGTATCGGCTGGCATTTGAGCGTGATCGGGGAGCTTGGAGAAGGCAACAGCTGGGATGAAGACGTATTTGCATTTGTTGCCAAGGAAGTCCAAAACGGAGCTGTCATTAACAGGGCGGCGACTGAAGCGAAAACCGGAAGCCCGACAAGAGGAGGGCGTCCCGGTACAAACGCCGTCAAAAAGGATGGCAAATGGGCAGTGAACGGGAGAAAAACCTTTACGACGATGTCTCAAGCACTGGATTATTTTTTAGTAACCGCATGGATTGAAGACAAACAAACAACAGGCGTGTTTCTCATTCATAAAGATGATCCCGGCTTGTCGATTGAAGAAACGTGGGATATGATGGCGATGCGGGCGACTGGGAGCCATGACCTTGTACTGAACGAAGTCATGCTTGATGAGAATAAGCTGGTGGAACTGCTTCAAGGGCCTCGCGGAGCTAAGCCGAATGGCTGGCTGCTTCACATTCCGGCGATCTATCTTGGTGTTGCTCAAGCTGCTCGTGACTATGCAGTGCAATTTGCATCTGAGTATTCTCCAAACAGCTTGAATGGACCGATCAAGAATGTCCCGGCCGTACAGCAAAGAACAGGCGAGATGGAGCTTGAACTGCTCAATGCCAGACACTTTCTTTTCCATATCGCTCAATTGTATGACGATCCGGAGCGGCGTCCACACTTGACAAGCGAGCTCGGTGCGGCTAAGCATATCGTCACAAACGCTGCGCTGTCTGTTGTTGATAAAGCGATGAGAATTGTCGGGGCCAAAAGCCTGGAACGAACCAACCCGCTTCAGCGCTATTACCGTGATGTGCGCGCTGGTCTTCACAACCCGCCGATGGATGACGCCGTGATACACAAGCTGGCAGCTGAAGCGTTTGAGTCATAAAAAAGAGCCTAGCCGGCTCTTTTTATGTATTGTTTTGCTCTTGCAGATTTTTTTGATGCTTGCGGTCGATCCTGTCATAAATAACGTTCATCAGCTTTGGATTGCCCATAATCGCCTCTTTGTTTTCCTGGATCAGCTGTTGGTAAGTTTTCACTTTACGCTTCGGCATGCTCCGGCGCCCTCCTGACATGTTTGTATTCACTTTCTAACTCCGTCAGCGACAATTCATACAGATGACGCTTTGACTTTTTGTATATACCATTCTGTATTAACAGATGAATGAGCTGTTTTTTTCTGATTTCTGCAGACTGAGGTGTCATTGTGTCACCAACCTCCAATCAAACGATATTGATAATCATTATCAATTAACTTCAGTATACAATGTCCGCAATCGCCTGTAAAGGTGAAAACAGTCCTATTCTTTCGCCAATTTACAAACATTCAACAAATCGACAAAAAGTTTCCCGGGCAATAATTTGCTGTCGAAATATTCCGCTTCATTGAACGCGTCCTGCTATTTTTCATGTTTTGAACCATACTATGTAATAGAATGGAGGCTGGTATTCAATGGAGCGGACAGAAAATCTGAAAAAGGGAGAAAAAGGGGCGCTCCTCAATATTTTTGCATATGTCATCCTTGCTGTTGTAAAGCTAGTCATCGGGATTCTATATCATTCTGAAGCGCTGAGAGCAGACGGGTTAAATAATGGAACAGATATTGTTGCGTCAGTAGCAGTGCTGATAGGATTGCGGATTTCTCAAAGACCGGCTGACAGCGATCATCCATACGGCCATTATCGGGCTGAAACAATTTCGTCTCTTGTTGCGTCTTTTATTATGATGGCAGTCGGCATTGAAGTGTTAATCGGCGGAGGAAAAGCGATTGCGGGCGGCACAACGGAAACGCCAAATCTTATCGCGGCATGGACGGCGTTAGGCAGTGCTGTGTTTATGTATGGCATCTATTTATATAACAAAAGGCTGGCAGCGTCCATTAAAAGCTCTGCCCTGATGGCAGCGGCAAAGGACAGTAGGTCAGACGCTTTTGTAAGCGCCGGCGCGTTTATCGGTGTTTTTTCGTCCCGGCTGAAGCTGCCGTGGATTGATCCGGTAACGGCTTTTATCATCGGCATCATCATTTGCAAAACTGCGTGGGATATCTTTAAAGACGCTTCACATTCCTTAACAGACGGCTTCCATTTAAAAGATCTTGAGCCTTACAAACAGACCGTCGGCAGGATCGAAAATGTGCATCGCCTAAAGGATGTGAAAGCGAGGTATTTAGGCAGTACAGTTCATATCGAGATGGTGATTACGGTTGATCCGAAGCTTACAGTAGAAGAAGGCCATGGAGTGGCGGATGAAGTAGAAGACAAAATAAAACATGAACACGATGTCACTCATGTTCATGTTCATGTAGAGCCTGACGACATAAAATAAGGCTGTTTAACGAATTAGCTTATATGTTCAGATAAAAATTCAGTCACTTCTTCAGGTGTTTTGGCATTGGCGCTGTGAAGGTGAGCTGTTTTTTCACCATTTTTGAAAATAAGCAGGCTGGGAATGCCCATTACTTGGTATTTTTCAGCCAGGTCAGGAAGCTCGTCCTTATTCAGCTCATACCAATCGTTTTGGTTGTACTCTTCCAAAATATCGCCGATGAACATATTCATGCGTGTGCAGTCTGGGCACCAATCAGCATAAAACTTTACAATGATTTCTTTATCAGATTGAATCAGTTCATTAAATTGTTCGTTTGTCGTGATTTTTTTCATATGTCACATCTCCTTTTCAATGCCATTTTAATATAAAATAAAAAGGAATTACATACAAATGCATTCAACATCAGCATGCCCAAAAATAATTAGATCATTTTCCGGTGAAAATGATAAGATAGTAAAGATGAATTGTAGTGGGGGGAGTATCCATTGAAAACAAGTCTAGGATTAGTGTACGGAGGAAAGTCGGCAGAACATAATGTTTCCCTGCAGACGGCTCTGGCTGTAATCAAAGCGCTAAATACTGAGAAGTTTGATATACATCCGATTTATATAACAGAAAAAGGCGAATGGGTAAGAGGCGCCCGTTTAACTGAGCCTGTTTCAAATGTGAAAATGCTTCAATTTGAGCAAGGAGGCAGTGCTTTTTCTCCAGCTGCCTTGAACCAGGAGATGTTTCCGCAGGAAGCGTCACAGCAAAATGAAGCCATCGACGTCGTATTCCCGCTCCTCCACGGACCGAACGGAGAAGACGGTACGATCCAGGGAATGCTCGAGCTGTTGAACATTCCTTATGTCGGCAACGGAGTGCTTGCTTCCTCAGCTGGCATGGATAAAGTTGTCATGAAACATTTATTTGCGCAGGCTGGCCTTGCTCAGGCTAAATACGCAGCTTTCCTTAAGAAAGACTGGACTCGTTCTCCGAAAGAAAGCTGTGAGCAGGTTGAACAGGAATTAGGCTACCCTTGCTTCGTAAAACCGGCGAACCTCGGCTCAAGTGTCGGAATCAGCAAATGCCGAAACCGTGAAGAACTGCAAAAAGCGTTTGAGCTTGCTTTCCAATATGACCGCAAAGTCGTCGTTGAAGAAGGAATTAACGGCCGCGAGATCGAAATCGGCGTTCTTGGAAATGACGATCCTAAATGCTCTGTTGTGGGAGAAATCGCACCGAAGACAGATTTCTACGATTACAAAGCGAAATATGAGGATGGAGATACTGATCTGATGATTCCGGCGATTGTGTCTGATGAGGAATACGCAACAATCAGTGATATGGCGATCAAAGCGTTTAAAGCGATCGACGGTTCAGGACTCGTCAGAGCGGACTTTTTCCTGACAGCTGACGGCGAAGTTCTGATCAATGAAGTCAACACAATGCCTGGCTTTACACCTTTCAGTATGTTCCCGCTGCTCTGGAAAGAAGCCGGAGTGGAATATGCTGACCTGATTGAACAGCTTGTGGAGCTTGCAAAAGAACGCCACGCTGAAAAACAATTGATTAAGCATACATTCTAATGAAGAAGGACACTGCCGGTAAAAGGGCAGTGTTTTTTCCCGTATATACAAAAGAAAGAGAGTGACCTTACTTGATTAAGCGAACAGTAAAAAACATTGCCAAAATGGTTAATGGCACACTAACAAATCCGCAATATGAAAAAACAGTCATTCATGGAGTGGCGACCGATACAAGAAAACTGGAACAACATCAGCTCTTCATTCCGCTGAAAGGGGAACGTTTTGACGGCCACACTTTTGTGGAGCAGGCTTTTGAAGCTGGTGTAGCGGCTGTTCTTTGGGATCGGTCAGAACCAAATCCGCCCGAGAATCACGCCGTCATTTTAGTGGACGATACCCTTACCGCACTTCAGCAGCTTGCAAAAGCCTATTTGCAGGAGCTTGGCACACGTGTCATCGGAGTAACCGGAAGCAATGGCAAAACGACAACAAAAGATATGATTCACGCCGTACTGGGGACCAAGTACCGTGTTCACAAAACAGGAGGAAACTTCAATAATCATATCGGTTTGCCGCTGACGGTTTTAGCGATGCCTGAAAATACGGAGATCGCCGTATTGGAGATGGGAATGAGCGCCAAAGGAGAAATTGACCTCTTGAGCCGACTGGCAAACCCGGATGCGGCAGTGATTACGAATATCGGCGAATCGCATATGCAAGACCTTGGCTCTAGAGAGGGCATCGCGGAGGCGAAGCTTGAAATCATTAACGGGCTTAAAGAAGACGGAGTGCTGATTTATATCGGGGACGAACCGCTCCTTCAAAATGCATACAGCTGCCAGACGAAAACGTACGGTACGGGAGCGCATAATGATTATCAGCTTCAGGATGTCAGCCAGAGTGAGGAAGGAACCCATTTTACAATCAAAGGGATAGAAAACACGTTTTTTATTCCGATACTCGGCAAGCACAATGTGATGAACGCCATGGCAGCGATTGCTGCAGGGGCTTATTTTGACATCGCGCCTGAGGGTGCGGCAAAAGGACTGAGCGGCCTAAAGGTAACCGGGATGAGACTTGAACTCATCAAAACAGACAGCGGCCTTTCGATAATCAATGACGCTTATAATGCGAGCCCGACTTCCATGAAAGCTGCAATTCAATTGACAGAAAGCCTCGAAGGCTACGGCAAAAAAATGCTCGTGCTCGGTGATATGCTTGAGCTCGGCGATCTTGAAGAAACGTTCCATAAAGAGTGCGGCGCTGTGATCAGCCCTGAGAAAATTGACCGCGTCTTTACGTACGGAAAACTGGGAGCTTTTATCGCGGAAGGCGCCCTGAAACACTTTGAGAAAGACCGCGTCAGCCATTACACTGAGAAAAAAGATCTCCTCCAAGCTGTGAAGGAAAACGCATCAAAAGGCGATTTGATTTTATTCAAAGCGTCCAGAGGTATGAAGCTTGAAGAAATCGTTAAAGATTTAATAGAGAGCCCGCATTCATAAGAAAATATTTTGCGAAAAAACGCATATTGCATCATAAAATAACATGATATGCAAACACTAATGTATGCCGGCCGAAAATTATGTATATCTGGCCGGCTGCGGCTATGATACAATATATATAGGTTATTTCGCGATACGAACATATTCGTCCGGACTTTTCATCGTGACCCGAAGTTCTCCGCTGGATTCTTGGGAGCGGATGGAGCAGCAGCCGGCATATTCGAGATGCCGATCTGCTTCTCATCTTATTGAAAAACAAATAGTGTAATGGTAAGATAAAACTTAAAGTAATTCGGGCTTTGTATACGGATGGATCCTGTCCTTCTTGTCTAAAGGGCAGTTTTATAAGTGGTAAATCACGACATTACTGAAACAGCAATTAGAAGGAGTTTGAATAATTTGACTATAACGTTTCAAGATTTTAATTTAAGTTCTGATCTCATGAAAGCAATTAATCGTATGGGATTTGAAGAAGCAACACCGATTCAGGCACAAACGATACCGCTCGGACTTTCAAATAAAGACGTCATTGGACAAGCGCAAACAGGTACAGGTAAAACAGCTGCGTTTGGTATACCCCTTGTTGAAAAAATTAACCCCGAGTCTCCTAATATTCAAGCAATCGTAATCGCGCCAACCCGTGAATTAGCCATTCAAGTATCTGAAGAATTGTATAAAATCGGACAAGATAAACGTGCGAAGGTTCTTCCTATTTACGGCGGACAGGATATTGGACGGCAAATCCGGGCGTTAAAGAAGAATCCGAATATTATTGTCGGAACACCTGGCCGTCTTCTTGACCACATCAACCGCCGCACAATTCGTTTAAACAACGTAAATACCGTTGTAATGGATGAAGCGGATGAAATGCTGAACATGGGATTCATTGACGATATTGAATCTATCCTTTCAAACGTGCCAAGCGAGCATCAGACACTTCTGTTCTCTGCCACAATGCCTGCGCCGATCAAACGCATTGCAGAGCGCTTCATGACTGAGCCGGAACACGTAAAAGTAAAAGCGAAAGAAATGACGGTTTCTAACATTCAGCAGTTCTATTTGGAAGTGCAAGAACGCAAAAAATTCGATACACTGACTCGTCTTCTTGACATTCAGTCTCCTGAGCTTGCGATCGTATTCGGACGTACAAAACGCCGTGTCGATGAACTGGCTGAAGCCCTGAACCTTCGCGGATATGCAGCTGAAGGAATTCACGGTGACTTAACGCAGGCGAAACGTATGGTTGCGCTTCGTAAATTTAAAGAAGGCGCAATCGAAGTTCTTGTCGCAACTGATGTTGCCGCTCGCGGACTTGATATCTCAGGTGTTACACACGTTTACAACTTCGACGTGCCTCAAGATCCTGAAAGCTACGTTCACCGTATCGGAAGAACGGGCCGTGCAGGAAAAACAGGTATGGCAATGACGTTCATTACACCGCGTGAGAAAAGCATGCTTCGCGCAATTGAACAAACAACAAAACGCAAAATGGACCGCATGAAGGAGCCTACACTTGATGAAGCGTTAGAAGGCCAGCAGCAGGTTACTGTTGAACGTCTTCGCACGACAATCAGTGAAAACAACCTGAACTTCTACATGACAGCGGCAGCTGAGCTGCTTGAAGATCATGATGCAGTAACAGTGGTTGCGGCGGCTATCAAAATGGCTACAAAAGAGCCAGACGACACACCGGTTCGCTTAACAGACGAAGCGCCGATGGTCAGCAAACGCTACAAGAACCAGCGCTCTTCTAAACGCAGAGACGGTCAAGGCGGCGGCTACCGCGGCGGAAAAGGGAAAAGCAACAACCGTTCTTCCTACGATAAAAAGCGTTCAAACGATCGCCGTTCTTCAGGTGACAGACGCCAGAAAAAATCTTACTAATTTGATCGATTCAGAGCCCAAAACATGATGTTTTGGGTTTTTTTATGTTCGCGATTTGTTATTCAGCAAACTTTCAGCTGACGGAAGCCATTTTTCTCTGTATGCTTAAGAATGAAACCTTTCTGTAAAAGAGACGTATAAGTAACGACGAAAAAAAGGGAGGTAGGTATTTTTGAGAGAGCAGCCAAAAAACCAAATCAGTCCAGACGGATTAAAGGTTTGGCGACTTCAAGAGATCATCATATCCGCTGTTTGCTTGCTTATTGTCATTGCAGTTGCAGTGTTAAGCTATTATTTTCATTGGCCGTACTGGATCAGCGGCGTGCTCGGCGCAGTTTGGCTGCTGGGATCGATTGTGACGGTCTTTATCATTCCGAAGGTCCGTCATAAGGTGTGGCGATATGAAGTCCATGAACATGAAATAGATATTCAGTCAGGTATTTTTGTGGTGACACGTGTGATTGTTCCGATGGTCAGAGTTCAGCACGTCGATACGTCACAAGGGCCATTATTAAAAAAATACAACCTGGCAACGGTGAAAATTTCCACGGCCGCGACCGTTCATTCGATCCCCGCTTTAGAGTTGGAGGAAGCGGATCGGCTGAGAGACTCCATTTCCCGTCTGGCGAGGGTGACTGACGATGATGTCTGAACCGAAACGCCTGCACCCGGCAGCAGTCATTTTGAATTTATGCCATACCATTATTCAAACGATAAAAAATATCATTCTGCCATTCTTTTTTGTGTATATTGTCAATTCAAACCATACTGTCCGTTTTTACGGAGCCATTGCGCTCGGTGTGCTATTCATCTGGCTTGTAGCGGCAAGCATTATCAAATGGAGAAGGTTTACCTATCGAATTGAAGATGATGAATTTAGAATCGAAGAAGGCTTATTTGTTACGAAAAAGCGATACATATCGATTGATCGGATTCAAACGATGAATACGAGCGCAGGCCTTGTCCAGCAAATCTTTAAGCTTGTGAAGCTGCAAATTGAAACAGCAGGCGGAGGCAAGGAGGCAGAAGCCGTTCTTTCTGCTATTTCTGTTGAAGAAGCGGAACGCATCAAAGAAGCTGTCTTTAAGAAAAAAGCGCAAAGACGAGAAAATGAACTTGATGAAGAACGGCTTGAAGCTGAAGAGGAGTTGGTTCCGGCCGTTGAGGTGCAAGAGCACTATCGCATGAACGCGAAAGAATTGCTCATGGCCGCTTCTACCTCCGGCGGAATCGGAGTCATTATCTCCGCTGTATTTGCACTTATTTCCCAGCTTGATGAAGTGCTGCCAATGGATTGGTTATTTGATAAATTTTCCTTCCTTCAGCACGCCAGTATTGGTATTTACGCGGTACTCGTTTTTATCGGTTTATTTATCGCCTGGATTTTCAGCATCGCGGGCATGATGTTTAGATACGCGAACTTTCAAATCATAAAAAAAGAGCAGGAACTGGTGATTTCAAGGGGAATTATTGAAAAACATCAAGTCACGATTCCGTTGCGAAAAATACAAGCCATTAAAATCAAAGAAAATATCATTCGCCAGCTTTTCGGCTTTGTAACGGTGTCCATCGTCAGCGCAGGAGGCGGCGACCGGGAAAAAGAAGAAGGCGCTTTGACCATTCTCTTTCCAATGATTCATAAAAAAAAGCTTCCGCACATGCTCCGAACATTTACGCCGGAATATACGCTGGAAGAAAACTGCCGACGCCTGCCGCGGCGCGCGTTGAAACGCTATTTGTTCCGTTCTGTCATTTTTTCACTCTTTTTGATCATTCCGTTATGTATCTTCTTTCAGCCATGGGGCTATCTGTCAGTCATCCTGCTGCCGATAGAGTTGCTCTTCGGCTATCTCGCGTATAAAGAGGCTGCATGGACGATCAACGGGGACCGTCTTCAGCTGACGTCTAGATTTATAGGCAGAACAACCGCCATTGTACTGAAAAAACGAATGCAGGTCTGCAAGTTCAGCCAATCCTATTTCCAAAAGAAAGGCCGCTTGTATACCATTTCTACTTCAGTGAAATCATCGAGCCATATGGAAGAATTAACGGTGAGGGATGTAGGTGAAGAGGATGCAGCCTTCATTTTAAACTGGTACTCATATGAAAAAGCGGACGGTTAATACCGCCGCTCCAGCGTGTTGACAAACCCTCGCATTCGTTGTCAGGACTGCGCTTCGGTGCTCACGAATGAGAACATTCGCTCCGCTCCTATGCTCGTCCTTCCTAGACTTCAAGGGTTTTCAATCACGCTGAAAAGATGACAAAATCCTAAAATGAAAACCATTTTAGGATTTTGTCAACAATCTGAAGCGACGGTTAATACCGCCGCTCTTTTTTTTGCACGAATAAAAACGAAAGAAGAAGCCCGCCGCATAGTCCAAACAGATGGGCCATCATGTTAATATTGGAGTTGATAAACGACATGAGAACGGCAAATGCGAGCAGTGTGATGATCATTTTGGAATGCTCCTGCCCTATTAGCTCATTGCGAAAAAGAACCATAAACAGGTACACGCCGAATAGCCCGAAAATGGCGCCTGAAGCACCGACATGCACGTAATCAAGCGGCTCTGTAATATAAGTGCCGATATTGCCGATGATGCCGGAGCCGGCGTATACAAGAAGGAAACGCGCTTTTCCCAGCATGCGTTCCAAAGCCGGGGCAAATAAAAAGATGGACATGGAATTAAACAGCAGATGTGTGAAACCGGCGTGCAGCAAAATCGGTGTGATCAGCCGCCACCATTCACCGTTTGCGACACCTAGATTATAGCCTGTGACGGTATCCCTCCATAACACGACTGAATGGGCAGGAAGTGAAAAAAACAGCCAGAGAACAGCTTGCAAAGCCAATATAAAGGTGACAACGGGGTAAAGCCTGATAAACGTTTGAAAATTTTCAGTCCGTATAAACATTCCGAGCCCCTTTTCTTCATTTTGGTATATCTATAGTAACACGTTTATGAGACAAACCATTTAAATAGTACGTACGCAAAGGAGGTTATCATACATGATTTACGGCATTGGGCTGGACATTACCGAGCTTAAACGGATCGCCTCTATGGCTGGACGCCAGAAAAGGTTTGCCGAGCGGATTTTGACGCGAAGTGAGCTTGACCAATACCATGAGCTTTCTGAGAAAAGAAAAATCGAATTTCTCGCGGGCAGATTCGCGGCAAAAGAAGCTTTCTCGAAAGCATTTGGCACCGGTATTGGGAGGCAGCTCAGCTTTCAGGACATTGAAATTAGGAAAGACCAAAATGGCAAGCCCTATATCATTTGCACGAAACTGAGCCAGGCCGCTGTTCACGTATCGATCACTCATACAAAAGAGTACGCTGCCGCGCAGGTTGTGATTGAAAGGTTGTCAAGCTAGTCTGCATATTAGGGAAACCCCACTCATATATTTGATAGTGCATTAAGGGAGACAAGTTGTTTGAGGCTTTTATGGTACGCATCTGTTCTGCCTAAACGTGTACCGAGCGTACCGTTAAAGTCAAACAAGCGATTTCTTCCTTTTACATCAATTGAGAAAAAGGGGTTGAAAAAGGTGAGAAAAAGCTTTGTTTTGCTTTTAACGGGACTGCTTGCTGTTCTTATTCTTTCTGCCTGCGGGCAAAAAACACAGCAAGATATTGTGGCCGGGTTAGATGAAAAGGCGAAAGAATACACCTCGTACAAAGCAAAAGCGAAAATGACCATCGAGACAGGGAGTGAGCCTCAAGTATACAATGTGGAAATCTGGCACAAAAAGCCGTCTCTGTACAGGGTTTATTTAGAGAATCCGAAAAAGGACCAAAACCAAGTCATTTTACGAAATGAAAACGGAGTATTCGTTCTCACGCCGTCTTTAAATAAGAGCTTCAGATTTCAAAGCGATTGGCCAAACAACAGCAGCCAGGTTTATCTGTTTGAATCGCTCGTAAAGGATGTTCAAAACGATTCGGATGCAGTTTTCACAGCGAAAGAAAAGAAATACGTATTCGAAACAAAAACAAACTATCAGCATAACAAAATGCTGCCCACGCAAGAAATCACATTTAACAAAAAAGATATGAGCCCGTCATCTGTCAAAGTGATGGATACTGACCGGAAAGTGATGGTCAAAGTAGAATTCAGCAGCTTTGAATTTAATAAACAATTTGATAAAGAATCATTTGATGAAAAGAAAAATATGACCCTTTCTCAAATGGATGTCGCCACAAGCGCGAAGCCTTCCGATACATTTGCGGTCAAAACGCCGCTGGAACTGCCGCTTGGAGTCAAGCTGCTTGAAGAAAAAGATATATCTACTGAGGACGGGAAGCGCATCATCATGACGTACGGAGGAGAAAAATCATTTACGTTAATTCAGGAAAAAGCCCAGATTGCCAAGGCTTCCTCCTCCGTTACGCTGAACGGCGAACCGGTAAATCTCGGCTACACCATCGGCGCCCTGTCGGATGCATCATTATCATGGACATATGACGGCGTAGATTACCTTCTCTCTTCTAAAGATCTTTCTAAAGAGGAAATGGTGACAGTAGCGAAAAGCATGCAGGGACAATCATCGAAATAACCGCCAAAGGCCAAACATGATTTGGCCTTTTTTTCGTTAGACATCGTTTCCCTTTAGCCTTTAATTTTAGTATGATATGTAAATGATATTGAATAAAAGCTAGGAAGTGTCGTAATGAGCACAAAACCTTTTTACAGAGATACGTGGGCGGAAATTGACTTGTCCGCGATAAAGGAAAATGTCAGCAATATGAAAAAACATATCGGTGAACATGTCCACCTGATGGCAGTTGTGAAAGCAAACGCCTACGGGCATGGTGATGCAGAAACAGCAAAGGCTGCTCTTGACGCAGGTGCTTCATGCTTGGCGGTGGCCATTTTGGATGAAGCGATTTCACTGCGCAAAAAGGGCTTGAAGGCACCTATATTGGTGCTTGGCGCGGTTCCCCCGGAGTATGTGGCAATCGCTGCTGAGTATGACGTGACCTTAACG
This sequence comes from Bacillus sp. SN32, assembly GCF_002837495.1. NCBI lineage: Bacteria > Bacillati > Bacillota > Bacilli > Caryophanales > Bacillaceae > Bacillus > Bacillus sp. SN32. The sequence continues at coordinate 121,851 of NZ_PJCT01000004.1, forward strand.
GGTTATTCTGTTGAATGGCTTCAGGAGGCAGCCCGCCACACGAAAAAAGGTTATCTTCATTTTCATCTGAAGGTCGATACGGGGATGAACAGGCTTGGTGTAAAAACAGAGGAAGAAGTTCAGAACGTGATGGCAATTCTTGACCGCAACCCTCGTTTAAAGTGCAAAGGGGTATTTACCCATTTTGCGACAGCGGATGAAAAAGAAAGAGGCTATTTCTTAATGCAGTTTGAGCGTTTTAAAGAGCTGATTGCTCCGCTGCCGTTAAAGAATCTGATGGTCCACTGCGCGAACAGCGCCGCCGGACTCCGGCTGAAAAAAGGCTTTTTTAATGCAGTCAGATTCGGCATCGGCATGTATGGCCTTCGCCCGTCTGCTGACATTTCGGACGAGATACCGTTTCAGCTGCGTCCGGCATTTACCCTGCATTCGACGCTGTCACATGTCAAACTGATCAGAAAAGGCGAGAGCGTCAGCTACGGAGCCGAGTACACAGCAGAAAAAGACACATGGATCGGGACGGTGCCTGTAGGCTATGCGGACGGCTGGCTCCGAAAATTGAAAGGGACCGACATCCTTGTGAAGGGAAAACGCCTGAAAATTGCCGGCAGAATTTGCATGGACCAATTTATGGTGGAGCTGGATCAGGAATATCCGCCGGGCACAAAAGTCACATTAATAGGCCGGCAGGGGGATGAATATATTTCCATGGATGAGATTGCAGGAAGGCTCGAAACCATTAACTATGAGGTGGCCTGTACAATAAGTTCCCGTGTTCCCCGTATGTTTTTGGAAAATGGGAGTATAATGGAAGTAAGAAATCCTTTATTGCAGGTAAATACAAGCAATTAACTTACCTAAATGGAGAATTCATAAAACAGCTTTGCTTGAAGAGTGAATAATGGTATCATTATCACTGGATGGATAAAAGAGTCGTATCCGTAAGTTTGGTGGAGGTGTATGTTTTTTGTCTGAATCCAGCGCAAGAACCGAAATGAAAATCAGCTTGCCCGAAAACCTAGTAGCTGAATTGGATGGTGTAGCGATGCGGGAGAAACGAAGCAGAAACGAACTGATATCACAAGCAGTGAGAGCGTATGTCAGCGAACGAACAACTCGTCACAACCGTGATTTGATGAGACGCGGCTATATGGAAATGGCGAAAATCAACCTGAATATTTCTTCTGAGGCTCACTTTGCGGAGTGCGAGGCTGAAACGACAGTTGAGCGCTTAGTCAGCGGAGGATAATCATTTGATTGTGAAACGCGGCGATGTTTATTTTGCTGATTTATCTCCTGTTGTTGGCTCAGAGCAAGGCGGGGTGCGCCCGGTTTTAGTGATCCAAAATGACATCGGAAATCGCTTCAGCCCAACTGCTATTGTTGCAGCCATAACAGCACAAATACAGAAAGCGAAATTACCAACCCACGTCGAAATCGATGCAAAACGCTACGGTTTTGAAAGAGATTCCGTTATTTTGCTGGAGCAAATTCGGACGATTGACAAGCAAAGGTTAACGGATAAGATTACTCATCTGGATGATGAAATGATGGATAAGGTTGATGAAGCCTTACAAATCAGTTTGGCACTCATTGATTTTTAGACATATTTGCAGGTTGCTCAAATAGAGCAACTTTTTTTGTTTTCAAAAAACATAAACGATATAATAGTGAAATAACGAAAAAATATGTTGTTTTTTATTGGGAGGTAAGCGAATTTGATGTCGAACCAGACTGTATACCAGTTCATTGCCGAAAATCAAAATGAACTGCTCCAACTGTGGACTGACACCCTAAAAGAATTAAGCGAGCAAGAATCCTATCAGCTGACTGACCAAGTGTATGAAAATATATCTAAAGAATATATCGACATTCTGTTGCTGTCTGTTAAGGACGAAAATGCTGCTGAAAGCCAAATCAGCGAACTGGCGCTTCGAGCGGTCCAAATCGGACTGTCTATGAAGTTTTTGGCTACTGCGCTTGCTGAATTCTGGAAGCGTCTCTACACGAAAATGAATGATAAGAGATTGCCAGATCAAGAGAGCACGGAATTAATCTGGCAGATTGACCGCTTTTTCAGCCCGATTAACACAGAAATTTTTAATCAATACTCAATCTCATGGGAAAAAACAGTATCTCTGCAAAAAATCGCGCTGCAAGAGCTGTCTGCGCCGCTTATCCCGGTGTTTGAAAATATCACTGTGATGCCTCTTGTCGGAACAATTGATACCGAACGCGCGAAACGAATTATGGAAAACCTTCTTAATGGCGTCGTCAAACACCGTTCCCAAGTCGTGCTGATTGACATTACAGGTGTCCCTGTCGTCGATACGATGGTTGCCCATCATATTATTCAGGCATCAGAAGCAGTAAGGCTTGTCGGAGCAAAATGCCTGCTGGCCGGAATCCGCCCGGAAATTGCTCAAACCATCGTCAATTTGGGGATTGATTTATCCCAAGTTATAACTAAGAATACCCTGCAAAAAGGAATTCAAACAGCATTGGAAATGACGGATCGAAAAATCGTTTCATTGGGGGAATAACATTTTGAGACATCCGAAAATCCCGATCTTGAAACTGTATAATTGCTTATTAGTGTCCATTCAATGGGAACTTGATGACCAGACAGCATTAACTTTTCAAGAAGACTTATTAAATAAAATATACGAAACAGGTGCTAACGGAGTCGTCATTGACCTGACATCTGTGGATATGATTGATTCATTTATCGCGAAAGTGCTGGGCGACGTCATTACAATGTCTAAGTTAATGGGGGCAAAAGTTGTCTTGACCGGCATTCAGCCCGCTGTGGCAGTGACGCTGATTGAACTTGGAATCGCACTTGAGGAAATCGAAACTGCGCTCGACTTAGAGCAGGGGCTTGAGACATTGAAGCGGGAATTGGGGGAATAGCGAATGAACGACCAATCCTGTGTAAGAATCATGACAGAATGGGATATTGTGGCCGCCAGACAGTTGGGACGAAACGTTGCGAAAGAACTGGGTTTCGGCACGGTAGACCAGGCTAGAATTACAACGGCTATTTCAGAATTAGCCAGGAATATTTATTTATATGCCGGCAAAGGGCAGATTGGAATTGAACAGGTCGCAGACAGAGGAAAAAAAGGCCTGAAAATTATAGCGGAAGACCAAGGGCCGGGAATTCCTGATATCCGAAAAGTCATGGAAGACGGGTTTTCAACGTCTGGAGGACTTGGTGCAGGACTTCCCGGGGTCAAAAGGCTGATGGATGAATTCAGCTTAAATTCCGTAGCGGGGGAAGGAACAGAGATACAAGCCATCAAATGGCTTCGGTAGGAGGTAAGAACGTGGATTTTAGGGAGGTTATTGAGCAGCGGTATCATCAGCTGCTTAGTCGATATATAGCCGAATTAACAGAAACATCTTTATATCAAGCCCAAAAATTCAGCCGAAAAACAATCGAGCACCAAATTCCTCCGGAAGAAATCATCAGCATTCACAGAAAAGTGCTGAAGGAGCTGTATCCAAGTCTCCCGGAAGATGTGTTTCATTCGCTGGATTTTTTAATAGAAGTCATGATTGGTTATGGAATGGCTTATCAGGAGCATCAAACCCTTAGAGGGATACAGCAGGAAATCAAATCAGAAATTGAAATCGCGGCAAATGTCCAGCAGACGCTGCTCGGAACTAAAGTTCCTCAGGAAGAAGCGCTGGATATCGGCGCCATCAGTGTTCCTGCTAAACAGATGAGCGGTGATTACTACCACTTTGTCAAAGACAAGGAATCCATCAATATCGCAATCGCGGACGTGATCGGAAAAGGCATTCCAGCGGCTTTATGCATGTCCATGATTAAATACGCGATGGACTCTTTGCCGGAAACGGGCATACACCCTTCTCAAGTGCTGAAAAATTTGAATCGTGTTGTTGAACAAAACGTTGATGCCAGTATGTTTATTACGATGTTTTATGCGAATTACAATATGGACAAGCATCAATTTACATATGCTTCAGCGGGACATGAACCGGGATTCTATTATTCTCAAAAAGACAACACGTTTTACGATTTAGAGGCCAAAGGACTCGTTCTCGGCATCTCGCAGGACTATGACTACAAACAATTCGATCAGCATCTGGAAAAGGGCGATATGATTGTTTTATTTTCTGACGGCGTCACAGAATGCAGAACGGAAAACGGTTTCTTGGAGCGTCCTGATCTGCAGAAGCTCATTGAGGAACATATGTGTTCCTCCGCGCAGGAAATGGTCAAAAACATTTATGACAGCCTCCTCAAATTGCAGGATTTTCAGCTTCACGATGATTTTACGTTAATTGTTTTGCGGAGAAAGGTTTAACGTCTGTCAGACCAGGGTATAAAGCAACTAGTGATTTGAAGGAAAATTTGAGGTGATACGAATGAATATAAATGTTGATGTGAAGCAAAACGAGAATGATATACAAGTAAACATTGCAGGAGAAATTGATGTATACTCAGCCCCGGTGCTTAGAGAGAAGCTCGTTCCTCTGGCAGAACAAGGAGCTGACTTAAGAATTTGCCTGAAAGATGTCAGCTACATGGACAGTACCGGATTGGGCGTTTTTGTAGGGACCTTTAAAATGGTGAAAAAACAAGGCGGTTCGCTGAAACTTGAAAATCTTTCTGAACGGCTGATCCGACTGTTTGACATTACAGGCTTGAAGGACATCATTGATATTTCTGCAAAGTCAGAAGGTGGAGTGCAATGAAGAATAACGCTGATTACATCGAAATGAAAGTGCCGGCCCAACCTGAATATGTGGGAATTATAAGACTGACACTGTCAGGGGTCGCAAGCAGAATGGGCTATACGTACGATGAAATTGAAGATTTGAAAATCGCAGTCAGCGAGGCGTGCACAAATGCGGTCCAGCACGCTTATAAAGAAGATAAAAATGGGGAAGTGTCAATACGATTCGGTGTGTTTGAAGACCGTTTAGAGGTTATTGTGGCGGATGAAGGAGACAGCTTTGACTTTGATCAAAAGCAGCAGGATCTAGGGCCGTACACACCTTCGCACACAGTTGATCAATTATCAGAAGGAGGGCTCGGTCTATATTTAATGGAAACGCTCATGGATGAAGTCAGAGTGCAAAACCACTCCGGCGTCACCGTAGCGATGACAAAGTATTTAAATGGGGAGCGAGTTGATCATGACACAACCATCAAAAACTACGAAACTAACTAAAGATGAAGTCGATCGGCTCATAAGCGATTACCAAACAAAGCAAGATGAACAAGCGCAGGAAACGCTTGTGCGGGTGTATACAAATCTGGTTGACATGCTTGCGAAAAAATATTCAAAAGGCAAAAGCTTCCACGAGGATCTCCGCCAGGTCGGCATGATCGGGCTGCTAGGCGCGATTAAGCGATACGATCCTGTTGTCGGCAAATCGTTTGAAGCTTTTGCAATTCCGACAATCATCGGTGAAATTAAACGTTTCCTCAGAGATAAAACATGGAGCGTTCATGTGCCGAGACGAATTAAAGAACTGGGTCCAAGAATCAAAATGGCGGTTGATCAGCTGACCACTGAAACACAAAGATCGCCGAAAGTCGAAGAGATTGCCGAATTCCTCGATGTTTCTGAAGAAGAGGTTCTTGAAACGATGGAAATGGGCAAAAGCTATCAAGCTTTATCCGTTGACCACAGCATTGAAGCGGATTCGGACGGAAGCACCGTCACGATTCTTGATATCGTCGGATCACAGGAGGACGGATATGAGCGGGTCAACCAGCAATTGATGCTGCAAAGCGTGCTTCATGTCCTTTCAGATCGTGAAAAACAAATCATAGACCTTACGTATATTCAAAACAAAAGCCAAAAAGAAACTGGGGACATTCTCGGTATATCTCAAATGCACGTCTCGCGCTTGCAACGCAAAGCTGTGAAGAAGCTCAGAGAGGCCTTGATTGAAGATCCCTCGATGGAGTTAATGTAATGATCCAGGTTGAAGAAAACGAGCATATTCAAACTCTAGTATATCAACTGAATAAAGAAGGGAAATCGATTTGCGGTGACAGCTTTTTTATGAAAGCTGATGATAAGGAGTTAATTTGCGCGGTTGCTGACGGACTGGGAAGTGGATCACTTGCTAACGAATCCTCTGCAGCCATCAAAGACTTAGTGGAAAACTATGCGAATGAAGACGTAGAAAGCATTATCGAACGCTGTAATCAGGCGATGAAAAACAAAAGAGGCGCTACAGCATCTATCCTGAAAATCAATTTTGAGCAAAGGCAGTTTACGTACTGCTCTGTCGGAAATGTACGGTTTATTCTGCATTCCCCGTCTGGTGAAAGCTTTTATCCTCTGCCGATTTCGGGCTATTTATCAGGCAAGCCGCAAAAATACAAAACGCACACCGCCACCTATGAAAAGGGTTCAAAGTTCATTATACATACAGATGGACTCAACGTACCTGATATCCGCTCCCACTTGAAAAAAGGCCAATCGGTAGAAGAAATATCGAATTCGCTGAAAATGTATACGACATCGAGAAAAGATGACCTGACCTATATTCTCGGACAGCTGTCCTAGAGAATAAGAACAAGAAGAAGCCGGAATACCGGCTTCTTTTTTTATGTGTTTTTTTCGGTTTTTGATACACTAGAGAAAGAACGACAAAATTGGAGGCTTTGGTTACATGGAAACGTCAGCCCTTTTAAAACAGCAAATTGCGAAAGAAATAGGTTTATCACAAAAACATGTTGAAAGTGTCATCCGCCTGCTTGAGGACGGCAATACAGTCCCGTTTATTGCCCGGTATCGAAAAGAGCAGACGGGTTCAATGGATGAGGTTCAGATTCAGACGATTTCTGAACGCTGGCAATACATACAAAACCTGAATCAGCGAAAAGAAGAAGTCATCAGGCTGATTGCAGAGCAGGATAAACTGACAGATGATCTAAAACGTAAAATCGAGCAATCGGTGAAGCTTCAGGAAGTGGAAGACCTTTACCGCCCTTATAAACAAAAACGTAAAACAAAGGCGACAGTCGCCAAAAGCAAAGGCCTTGAGCCGCTTGCCGACTATATCCTGACACTTCCCCAAGATGATCGTCTGGCAGCAACTGCAGACCAATACATCAGCGAAGAAAAAGAAGTGTTCACACGAGAAGAAGCGATTGAAGGTGCCAAGCACATTATTGCAGAACAAATCTCAGACGAGCCGACCTTCAGAAAGTGGATTCGCCAGGAAACCTTCAAAAGAGGAACCATTAAGTCTGCAGCCGGAAAGTCGGCAGACACCGATGAGAAAAATGTGTATGAAATGTATTACGAGTATGAAGAGCCAATTGCAAAAGTTGTTCCGCATAGGGTGCTGGCAATGAACCGCGGCGAAAAAGAAGACATTTTAAAGGTAGCGATCGAACCGCCTGCGGATCACATTAAGGCGTATTTAGAAAAACAAATCATCAAAAATCGCTCAACATCCGTAAGAGAGATTTTGCAGGAGACAATTGAAGACAGCTATAAAAGGCTGATCCAGCCGGCAATCGAGCGTGAAATCAGGAAAGAGCTCTCAGAAAAAGCTGATGAACAGGCGATTCATATTTTCTCAGAGAACTTGAGAAAGCTTCTTTTGCAGCCGCCGATGAAAGGTAAAACCGTTCTCGGTGTTGACCCAGCCTTTCGAACTGGCTGTAAGCTCGCTGTGTCAGATGAGACCGGAAAAGTCTTGAAAATTGATGTGATCTATCCGCATGCGCCAGTCAACAAAACAAAAGAAGCCCATGAAAAAGTGAAAAAGATTCTTGAGCAGTATCAAGTCGAGATGGTGGCGATCGGAAACGGCACAGCATCCAGAGAAACAGAGCAATTCATCGTCAATGTACTCAAAGACATGCCGCGCAAAATTTATTATGTGATCGTCAATGAAGCGGGAGCAAGCGTCTATTCGGCTTCAGAGCTTGCCAGAGAAGAATTCCCTGACCTTAAGGTTGAAGAGCGCAGTGCCGTATCTATTGCGCGGAGACTTCAAGACCCGCTCGCGGAGCTCGTTAAGATCGATCCGAAGTCTGTTGGTGTCGGACAGTATCAGCATGACGTCAGCCAAAAACGCTTAAATGAATCTCTGCGGTTTGTCGTCGAAACTGTCGTAAACCAGGTTGGAGTAAACGTCAACACAGCCTCCGCCGCGCTGCTTCAATATGTAGCTGGATTATCGAAGTCTGTAGCAGGAAACGTTGTCAAAAAACGCGAGGAAATCGGAAAGTTTTCAAATCGAAAAGAACTGAAGGACATCCCAAGGCTCGGTGCGAAAACCTATGAACAATGTATCGGTTTCTTAAGAGTGCAGGAAGGGACAGAGCCTTTGGATAGAACAGGCATTCACCCGGAAAGCTATAAAGAAACAAAAGCGCTTTTGAAAAAACTCGGACTTTCAACAGAACATATCGGCACGGCGGAATTGAAGGACAAAATCAATCAGCTGGCGCTTTCTGAAACGGCAAAAGAGCTGGGAATCGGCGAAATCACTCTGAAAGACATTTGTGAACAGCTGACAAGGCCGGAACGCGATCCGCGCGATGAGGTGCCTAAGCCTTTGCTGAAAACAGACGTCCTTCAGCTGGAAGATTTGAAAGAGGGAATGGAACTGCAGGGCACCGTGCGCAATGTAGTGGACTTCGGAGCGTTTGTTGATATTGGAGTCAAACAAGACGGGCTTGTGCATATCTCAAAACTGAGCAATCAATTCGTCAAGCATCCTCTTGATGTCGTATCTGTCGGCGATATCGTGACAGTTTGGGTTGACGGCGTAGATGTACAAAAAGGCAGAGTATCGCTGTCTATGGTAAAATAAAAGCACTGCTTACGAGCAGTGTTTTTTCCTATAGAAATACCAGCATTGATTCAGCAGTTTAATTTGGTAATTATCTTTTTCAAGGAACGCTTTTTGCATCTGCTTTTTAAGCCAATTTGGCATAGGCTCATTCCTCCTCAGCTTTTATCATAAGAGGGACGGTGATTACCATATTGTATGCGAACGGTGAATTGTCCCGTTCAATGTTTTTTAAGTGAGGTGCACTATGGATAATATAGAGCTTCAAAAGCTGACAGAGGATATTTCTAAAACATATTTTAAAAAGCCGTTCCGCCATCAGGCGCTTTTTAATGACAGGCTTAAAACCACTGGCGGCAGGTACCTGTTAACCTCCCATAACATTGAATTGAACAGAAAATATCTGATTGAACACGGCAGGGAGGAACTGATCGGCATCATCAAGCACGAGCTCTGCCATTATCATCTTCATCTTGAAGGAAAAGGGTACAAGCACAGAGACAGAGATTTTAGAATGCTTTTGCAGCAAGTCAACGCGCCGAGGTTCTGTACACCCCTTAAGAAAAAAGCGGAAAACAAAAAAACTTATATGTATATCTGTACGGCCTGCGGCCAACAGTATATAAAGAAGCGCGCCATGAACCCTGACAGATACAGGTGCGGAAAATGCCGCGGAAAAATAAAAAGAATTTTTTCGTGAAAAAGGTTGACGAATATGGCAAGCCTGTGTTACATTATAAAAGTCGTTACGAGAGATAAATAAAAACATTTACCTCTTGACACTGTAAATCAAGGCTGATATAATAAGTCTTGTCTCATTATTCCACAGTAGCTCAGTGGTAGAGCTATCGGCTGTTAACCGATCGGTCGCAGGTTCGAATCCTGCCTGTGGAGCCATATTGGAGAAGTACTCAAGTGGCTGAAGAGGCGCCCCTGCTAAGGGTGTAGGTCGCGTAAGCGGCGCGAGGGTTCAAATCCCTCCTTCTCCGCCATAAGATTTCGATATAAGTTCTCAACCATCGGCCCGTTGGTCAAGCGGTTAAGACACCGCCCTTTCACGGCGGTAACACGGGTTCGAATCCCGTACGGGTCATTCCATTTCGTTGGGCTATAGCCAAGCGGTAAGGCAACGGACTTTGACTCCGTCATGCGTTGGTTCGAATCCAGCTAGCCCAGCCATTTTTTATTTTTTGAAATCTAATAGTAAGAGCCATTAGCTCAGTTGGTAGAGCATCTGACTTTTAATCAGAGGGTCGAAGGTTCGAGTCCTTCATGGCTCACCATTTGTCTTTTTGCGGGTGTGGCGGAATTGGCAGACGCGCTAGACTTAGGATCTAGTGTCTTACGACGTGGGGGTTCGAGTCCCTTCACCCGCACTTTATTTACAAAGTGCACGCAAATCGGTTTTACTAGGTTAAGAGCCTACTAAACCAGCACAAACACAATTTAATGATCACGCGGTCGTGGCGGAATGGCAGACGCGCTAGGTTGAGGGCCTAGTGGGTGAATAACCCGTGGAGGTTCAAGTCCTCTCGGCCGCATCCCAATAATACCAAGGGTTTTGACGATCTTGGTATTTTTTTGTGCTTATTTTTAAATGATCTACTGTCCACAAACTGCCCGCTTACCTAAAGATAAGTCCTATAATTTATCAGCCATTTCCTTAACCATCTCAATTGTTGTTTTTACAGAATTCTGTTCTATGGATGGTGGAAAATATATTCAATATGCTTTCTATACACCTGAAGATTCTGCTGCTGAATTATCTGCGTTTTCTTACTACGAAGAAGCCAAAATCTAAAGAAACTAAGTTAGAGGAGTGAACCAGGTGTTTGCTCCTCTTTTTTCTGTCTATAAAATGATTGTCCGAATTCAATGCGAATTTTTTAACGATTAGTCAGTCAAACGATAGTTTTTACCTATCATTTCTATATAAATAATTGAATTGTATTATAAGTTAAGCTGACCTATACTTTTATTGAAAATTAAACTTGCTTTCAAACCATCGAGGTATAAGTAAAAGGCTAATTCTTTAAAAATAAAAAACGGAGGTATTTTATGAAAAATTTTAATGTTGCTATTCCAACTCCATTTCATAATGATGAGAGTTTATATGTAGAAGGTTTTAATGACATTCTGGACTATTTACAAGAAAATGGGATAGATTCTGTACTTGTATCTGCTACTACCGGTGAACAAAATTCAATGAGCATTGAAGAACGAATCCAGATTATTCATTATTTTAATCAAGAACAATTTAAAAACGTTGAACTTATGTTTGGTGTATCAGCAACAAGAACCAAAGATGCAATAACACTCATTAAGGAGCTTGAGGATTCTGTTTTTGACGCAATTCTCATTCAGTTCCCACCCTATATTCAACCAACTCAAAAACAGGCTATTGGCTATATTAATGAGTTGCTGCAACACACAACTAAACATGTAGTACTTTATAATAATCCTTTCAGAACAGGATTTGAGCTAAGTGCTGAATCATTTGAAACTCTTATCAATCAAAAACATGCAAATCTTGTAGGACTTAAAGAAGAGAGTGATGCCAAACGTCATTCAAGTACAAACTTACCGGATGACTTTGTGATGTTCGCCGGTGGTGATATCAATCTTCCGGAAAAAATACTTAATGGCTGTAATGGGCTGTCAAGTATGGTTGGGAATGTATATCCAAAGGAGATTAAACAACTATTTCACCAATTAATTTTGAATCAACCAGTTGATCTTAGAAAATTAAACGATTTAATTATTGAAGTTACAAGCGGTCAAGCAATAATGAATATAAAGAATCACTATAACTCTTTGGGAATAAAAGTAGGGCCATGTCGTTCTCCGATAAATTGATTGTAAGAGTCAAACCAGTAACGATTTCACTGCTTGTAATCTTATTCATTCGATGAAACACAAGTGCAGTTGAAGCAATAAACGTATTGCAACTAAAAGGTGTCATTGGGTGATACGGAGGGTCAATATTGATCATGGGTAATTCACAATTAACAAATTACGTAGGACAATCGCGGTTGGATTTAAAGCCTAGGATAGGATGGCTTATCATAGGTATCATCCTAATTGGTGCAAATCTTAGAGCCTCACTAACATCAGTTGGTCCGCTAGTAGCTGCAATTCGTGATGACCTGGGGATTTCTAATACACTGGCAGGAGTCATAACCACAATACCTTTACTTGCTTTTGCATTTTTATCTCCTTTTGCGTCCAATTTAGCTCGGCGTTTTGGTATGGAGTTTACCCTATTGATTTCCTTAGTGATATTAACGATTGGGATTGGAATACGTTCTTTTGTTGGAAAAGAAACATTATTTATAGGAACGATTTTAATCGGATCATCAATTGCCATTTGCAATGTTTTATTGCCCAGTCTTATCAAATATAACTTTATGAAACAAATAGGTCTGATGACAGGACTTTATGCAGTATCTATGAATTTATTTGGAGCTGTTGGCTCTGGTATAAGTATTCCGATTTCGTCATCTTTAGGTTTGGGATGGTCAGGGGCCCTTGGATGTTGGGGACTTTTATCTCTGCTCACCATTTTTATTTGGCTGCCACAGCTGCAATATCAACAAAAGTCTATTCAGGTTGAAAAAACTGGGGAGGAAGTGAAATCAATCAGCTTATGGCGTTCTAAGCTAGCGTGGAATGTTACGTTATTTATGGGGTTTCAATCTCTCATTTTCTACACAGTGATTACATGGATACCTGAAATTCTTGAGGAAAAAGGGTTAAACACTCATGAAGCTGGGTGGACGTTGTCTTTAATGCAACTTGCTATGCTTCCTGTAACATTTCTCGTTTCTATTTTAGCTGGACGTTTAAAAAGCCAGCGGTTATTAGTAGCTTCATCTGCTTCTCTATTAATTTTTGGGTTTGTTGCTATCATGTATGGGGATACAATTCTTATGCCTTTATGGATGATCATAATTGGAATCGGAATTGGATTTGCATTTAGTTTAGCTATGATGTTCTTTAGCCTGCGTACTCAAAATGCCACCGAGGCAGCTGAACTTTCAGGTATGGCTCAATCTTTAGGTTATCTTCTATCTGCTATAGGGCCTGTTTTATTTGGTTGGTTACACGACGTTACACATAATTGGACTGCTCCTTTACTTATGTTAGTTTTTACTTCAGTTATTGTTTTGATCTCGGGTATAGGGGCAGCGAAAAACGAATATGTACCCATCAAGGGATCCAGTTTAAAATCACTATAATAGATACAGACTATAAAGTAGGGGCATCATTAGCACTCTTACGCCCCTTTCTAAACTGTATCTATTCATTTTCTAAAGGAGGCACTAGATGGAATTAAAACAACTTGAATATTTCTATGCAGTATGCCAAGAACTTCATTTTACAAGAGCAGCTGAAAAAGTAGGAATTTCTCAGCCTTCTTTAAGTCAACAAATTAGATTATTAGAACATGAAATTGGCACTCCTTTATTTGACCGCATTGGTAAAAAAACAGCACTTACTGAATCAGGAAAGCTGCTCTTAAAGTATACTCGCAAAATTTTTTATGAGGTAGAACAGGCTAAAACCTCGATAGATGAATTAAATGGACTTCAAAGAGGGACAATTTTGGTTGGCACTTTGCTGACAGTCGAGGATTATCTGATCACGCCTACTTTACTGAGTTTTCATCAAAAATACCCTGGTGTGAAGATATCCGTTTTTGGGCTGCGTACTGGGGACATTCACAAACAACTCATAGAAAATAAGTTGGATTTGGGGATTGTATTCTTACCTATGAAAGGCGATGAATTAGAATCAATTTCTTTATCCACAGAGGAAATGGCTTTTGCAGTGCCTAAAGGTCACCCGTTAGAGAATCAGGATATGTTAGATCTAGAGGTGCTAAAGACAACACCATCGATTTTACTCCCACAACAGTATTTTATTAGAAAACTTATAGATGAAGCTTGTAGAGAATTAGGATTCTTTCCTAAGCCGATTTTTGAAATTACAACCATGCAATCTTTAATGAATATGGTTATTAAAGGAGTAGGAGTAACAATACTTCCTAAACCTTATTTAGAGTACCTTAATCACCCTAATATAAGAATCATACCAATTTTAAAATCTAACCTTTCTCGTGAAATTGGAGTTGTGTATAGAAAAGATAAATATTTGAGTGCTGCAACTCATGCTTTTATTAGTGCCCTTAAAGAAACTGTATGTAATTCAAATTAACGATTGGAGACCTTGATTGAATACAGGCTCATGGCGATTGGAGGGGTATCATGAATAGACAAATCATTCATTTAGCTGTTGGAAAACCTAAGGAATATGATTGGAATAATCGAAAAGAATTGTCCGCGATAGGTAAGTCTAGTGTATCATCTATTGAGCTGAAAAAATCCGGTTTCGTTGGTGATGATGTTGCTAACCACAAGTTTCACGGCGGTGTTGAACGAGCAGTATGTTTATATCCATTTGAGCATTATTCTTATTGGGAACGAATGTTTAATAAAAAGATGACTCCGCCTATTTTCGGAGAAAACATTACTGCAACAGGCATGTTGGAAGAACAGGTTTATATAGGTGATGTGTATAGAATAGGCAGTACCATCATTCAAGTAACACAAGGAAGGGTGCCGTGTGCAACTATATCTAAATACAATGAAGAGAGAGATTTTCTGAAAAAAGTGGTTGAAACATGTCTAACCGGTTATTTTTTTCGGGTGCTAAAAGAAGGGACGATTGAGTCTCATTCAGAAATAGAGCTTGTTGAAAAGGACCCATGTGAAATAACTGTACTTTCTGCCACACAAGTTCTTTTTCATCAAAAACAGGATAAAAAATCAATTGAAGAAATATTGAAAGTCGATGCTCTCGCAGAGGATTGGCGGAAAAGGTTTTTAAAACTGTTATGAGTTCTTGGTATGCTGAAAAGTTGTTCAAAAAAAGTTGATTCGTTTAAATTTTCGCAGATGAAATGTGGAATTTTAGGAGTTGAAATATATGTTTGGAATTCATGATCTTTTTTTGTTTGTGTTGTCATCATTTATTTTTATAGCTGCTCCTGGCATAGACGCTGTGTTTGTATTAAGCAGAAGTATCTCAAATGGCAGAGCAAGTGGTTTTGCCGCATCTGCTGGAATTGCTACCGGTGCTTTTGTTCATACAATACTTGCAACTGTTGGATTATCTATTATTTTAGCTAAGTCGGTTGTTCTGTTTACTGCTATAAAACTTGTAGGAGGGCTTTATTTGATCTACATTGGAATGAAAGCACTTCTTAAGAGAAGTGACGGAATAACTTTAAAGGATACAGCTAACGAAACGCTTAAAAAACATTATATCCAGGGGGTTGTTACAAACATCGCTAACCCTAAAAACATTCTATTCTATTTATCGTTTCTGCCTCAGTTTGCATCTACATCACGGGAGACTGTGTCATTGTCCTTTCTTATTTTAGGGAGCATCTTCGCCGTTATAGCTTTATTGTGGTACATTTTAGTCACGTACTTTTCCACTATGGCCACAAAAACACTCAAAGACAACAAGAAATTCAATAATATTCTCAATAAAGTCTCTGGAACAGTATTTATTGCTCTTGGATGTAAGTTGATGGTTAGTCATAAATAATAAAGGGCATTATTCTTTCTTAGAAAAGATATGGTTTTGAGGAGCTTGAACTATCAAAAAAGATACCAAACATATTGGTATCTTTTTTTGTTTTTGCATCAGAGTAATCAAATCTTTCTATATTGATGATGTTGAATCAATAGCCTGTTCTTCCCCTGCTTTTTACTTATATGAGAGTCATATACGCAAATCGCTTATATCTAGAAAATTAAACAGATTCACACAAAAAAGGACAAATTACTCTTTACAAATTACGACAAATACTTGATGTTTTTTGCAATCCAACCTTATTTTATGACAAATATATGAATATTTTGTCACATTGTAAAAGATGTACTTGTTATATATATTTAATTCGAGAGGAGGTCAAATAAAGAACAAATATTCCGATTCGTGTGAATTTATCGGGAGGTAGGTTCATAAAACAATTAAATAATGGGAGTGGGAGTCTATGAGAAAGGGCTTTGTGCCTAAAGCTTACATACTGAATCTTAGGAAAACCCTAATGATTTTTGCAGTCTTGTTATTGATTGCTGGAAATGTGTTGACAGTTTTGCCGAATCATATTCATGCTGAAGATACTACAGAGGTAACTCAAAGTGCAGATAATATTTGTCCAGCTCCTGTTGCGTTGATTAACGGAAGCTTTGAACAAGGTGCTGCAAGAGGATCAGCACATGATGGTTCGGGTCTTTATTACTATGAGTCTGAAGTTCCTGGTTGGAAAACTACTGATAAGGCAATTGAAATATGGAACTATGCACAGAATATTCCGGCTGTTGTGAAAAATTGGCCAGCACCTCCGGATGGCAATCGCTGGGCTGAATTAAACGCTTTTGAAAATGGCATGTTGTATCAAGACGTGAAAACAACGCCTGGACAAACGATTTATTGGCGTTTATCCCATATGGGACGGCAAGGTGTTGACACCATGCAGGTTCGCATAGGGGCAGCTACTAATAATCCGTATGATACCGTTGTTCAAAAACAATTTTCTGATGGAAAAACTGCATGGGGAACTCATACAGGTTCTTATACTGTCCCAGCTGGCCAAACGACAACTCGATTCGGTTTCGAAGCTGTAAGTACAGCGGCTGGAAACATAGGGGCCGGCAACTTTTTGGATGATATTTTCTTAGGAACAGAACCATGTGTGACGGCAAATAAGTCAGTTTCACCACAGGGAGAGGTACAACCCGGGGATGAGCTTACATACGCGGTTCAAATCAAAAATGAAGGCGGAGACGTTGCTGCTGATGCAAGCTTTTCCGATGCAATTCCAGAGGGAACTGAATATGTTCCTGGATCATTAAAATTAATGAACGGTTCCACAACAAAAAACTTAACTGATGCATCCGATGGTGATGAAGGCAATTTCGATGGCAATAAAGTAAATATTACATTAGGAAATTTACCTAACACGAACAACTTGCCAAATGGGATGACTGTACAGTTTAAAGTGAAGGCCAAGACAGGTTATGCTGGCAAAGAAATTTCTAACAAAGCGCAAATAAACTATGACAGTTTATTAACGAATACAAGTAAAAAAACCGAATCAAACGAAGTAACGACTCCGGTTGTTTTTAAAGATCCTGTACTTGAATCAAAGAAAACGTCTGCTATTAAGGTAAAAGCGGATGGAAACCAAGATGCGGATCACCCAGAAGTGGGAGATACACTTCTTTACACGATTCAAACCCGAAATACTGTTGAAGACAGTCAAGTGAAAAACCTTGCCATTTCGGATACGGTGCCGGAAGGCTTAGACTATGTTCCAGGCTCACTAAAAGTAGACGGTGTCTCTGTCAGTGATGGTCAGGATGACGACAAAGGACAATATACTGATGGCAAAGTGTCAGGACAGGTTGGTAATGTATCCGATACTGAATGGCATAATGTGACCTTTGAAGTGAAAGTGAAGCCTGGTCAAGCAGGAAAGAATATTATCAATACGGCAAGCATTTCAGGAGATAATATCCAAACACCGGATAAGCCAAATAATGAAGTGAAAGTTTATCCTAGGAACCCTGCTTTAGAATCAAAGAAAACAGCAGCAATTAAGGAAAAAGTGGAAGGAAACAAATATCCTGATCACCCAGAAGTAGGAGACACGCTTCTTTACACAATACAAACACGAAATACAGAAGAAGACAGTGAGGTAAAAGCCCTTACAATCTCAGATGCCATACCAGATGGACTGGAATACGTTCCAGGCACTCTGAAAGTGGATGGTACAGCAGTCAGCGATGACCAAGACGATGACAAAGGTGATGTGACAGATGGCAAAGTGTCAGGCCAAATTGGCGATGTGACTGACATGGAATGGCATAACGTGACCTTTGAAGCAAAAGTAAAAGCCGGCCAAGCTGGTGAAACGATTAAGAACACGGCTACCATTACAGGCAGTAACATCGAGACACCAGATAAGCCGAGCAATGATACCGAAATTTATCCAAGAAAGCCGGATGTAGAATCGAAGAAAACCGCAAGCCTCCAGGAAAAAGCGGATGGCAATAAAGATGAGAAACATCCAGAAGTAGGAGATACCCTTCTTTATACAATCGAAACGAGAAACACAATTGAGGACAGTCTGCTTAAAGATCTCGTCATTTCAGATGAACTTCCAGAGGGACTAGAATATGTTTCGGGTTCTTTAAAAGTAGATGGCACAGCAGTCAGCGACGCTCAAGATGATGATAAAGGTGATATGACAGACGGCAAAGTGTCGGGTCAAATTGGTGATGTGACTGATACCGAATGGCATACTGTTACCTTTGAAGCGAAAGTGAAAGCTGGCCAAGCTGGCGAAACAATTCAAAATACGGCTAGTGTTACCGGCAGTAATCTCGAGACTCCGGATAAGCCGAATCATGAAGTCGCAATTTATCCTAGGAACCCTGACTTAGAGTCAAAGAAAACTGCAAGTATTCAAGCAAAAGCAGAGGGCAATAAAGAAGAGAATCAGATACAAGTGGGAGATACCCTTCTTTATACAATCCAGACAAGAAACATAGTTGAGGATAGTCTGGTGAAAAACCTAGTCATCTCAGATGAACTTCCAGAGGGACTAGAATATGTTTCTGGAACTCTAAAAGTAGACAATAAATCCGTCAGCGACGCTCAAGATGATGATAAAGGCGATATGACAGACGGCAAAGTGTCGGGTCAAATTGGTGATGTGACTGATACCGAATGGCATACTGTTACCTTTGAAGTGAAAGTGAAAGCTGGGCAGACTGATCAGAAAATTGTGAATACTGCCAGCGTCACAGGTGACAATATTGATAAACCAGACAAACCAAGCCATGAGGTCAAAGTTTCTCCAAGAAATCCAGTCTTAGAGTCAGAAAAGACAGCGAAGAATCTGGATTCCGATAAAGAAAAGTATGAAGCAGGAGATACGGTTGTTTACACGATCAAAACAAGAAATACAGTAACAGACAGTAAAGTAACTGATCTTGTCATCGCAGATAAACTGCCGGCAGGCTTAGAATATGTTCCTGGCACACTAAAAGTAGATAATAAAGCAGTTAGTGATGCCCGAGATGACGATAAAGGCGATGTGACAGAAGGCAAAGTGTCAGGCCAGTTTGGTGATGTGACTGATACCGAATGGCATACTGTTACCTTTGAAGCGAAAATAAAAGCTGGTCAAGCAGGTAAAAATATTGTCAATACTGCCAGTGTCACAGGTGGTAATGTTGATAAACCAGATAAACCAAGCCATGAGGTTAAAGTTTCTCCGAAAGATCCAGTTTTAGAGTCAGAAAAGACAGCAAAGAATTTGGATTCAGATAAAGAAAAGTATGAAGCAGGAGATACTGTTGTTTACACCATTAAAACGAGAAATACAGTAGCTGATAGTAAAGTGACTGATCTTGTTATCTCAGATAAACTTCCAGCCGGATTGAAGTTTATCGAAGGCAGCTTAAAAGCGAGCAACGGCGGAGAAGTATCAATCAAGGACGGCAAAATCACAGCTAACTTTGGTGACGTAACTGATACCGAGTGGCGTACTGTGACCTTCCAAGCGAAAATTGAGTCCGGCTATGCGGAAAAAACGATTAAAAACGTGGCAACCGTTGACGGCGGCAATATCGACACACCGGATAAACCGGGAACAGACATCAAAGTGGATGCGAAAGATCCAAAATTAGAATCAAAGAAAACAGCCTCCATTAAGGAAAAAGCTGATGGAAATAAAGATGCGGACCATCCGGAATCTGGCGACACGCTTCTTTACACAATCCAAACCCGAAACACGATGGAAGACAGTCTTGTCAAAAATCTTGTCATCTCGGATTCTCTTCCGGAAGGATTAGAATATGTTTCGGGAACATTGAAAGTAGATGGCACAGCAGTAAGTGATGATCAAGACGATGATCATGGGTATTTTGCCGACGGTAAGATGTCAGGTGAGTTTGGCAATGTGACCGATACGAAATGGCACTCTGTAACATTTGAAGCAAAAGTGAAGTCTGGTCAAGCAGGTAAAGATATCGTCAACACTGCAAACATCAGCAGTGACAATATCAAGTCCCCTGACAAACCGAGCCATGAAGTGAAGGTATATCCGCGAAATCCTGTTTTAGAATCTGAAAAAACAGTGAAGAACTTGGATTCAGATAAGGAAAAGTATGAAGCAGGGGATACGGTAGTCTACACCATTAAAACCCGAAATACAGTATCCGACGGTAAAGTAGAAAATCTGGTGATTTCAGATGATCTTCCAGCTGGATTGAAGTATGTCGAAGGCAGCTTAAAAGCGAGCAACGGCGGAGAAGCTACAATCAAGGATGGCAAGATTACTGCTAACTTTGGCGATGTCACTGACACTGAGTGGCGGACTGTGACATTCCAAGCGAAAATTGAGTCGGGATATGCAGGCAAAACCATTATAAACGTGGCAACTGTAAATGGCAGCAGTATTGATAATCCTGATAAGCCAAAAGCAGAGATGAATGTTGTATCGAAAGGTTCTGAGAAACCAAATGAACCTGCTAAGCCAAGCAAACCAACACCAGAAAAAACAGATGGAAAGACAAATACAGGAAAAGAACTTCCAAATACAGCAACAAATACGTATAATCTGATCCTTGTTGGTTTGGTATTGTTAGTAGCAGGAACTGCACTTTGGTACTTTAGAAGAAAAAGAAATGCCTGATGTTGCATGAAGAAATATCTTCCTATATTCATCATTATTGCTGGACTCGTTTTTGTAGGTTACGGAGTCTGGGAAGTGGTGGACATCAGTCATAAGACAGAACAAACTTTAGATGAGGCAAAACTTGCATTAAAGAGCCCTTCTGGAAAAAATGAAGGCTCAGATAAAGAAGGATTTAAGCCTAAGTTCGGAGAGGCAGTTGGCATTCTGGAGATTCCTAAAATCAACGCAGAGCTTCCGATAGTAGAGGGAACCGATGCGGATGATCTGGAAAAAGGAGTCGGCCATTACAAAGGAAGCTATTATCCAGATGAAAACGGACAAATTGTTCTATCAGGCCATCGGGATACCGTCTTCCGCCGAACAGGAGAACTAAAAAAAGGTGATCAATTAAAGATTCTGCTTCCGTATGGGAGTTTTCAGTATAAAATTGAGAACATGAAAATTGTCGATAAAAATGATACTTCCATTATTACGTTGCAGCATAGTGAAGAGGAGCTCATTCTAACTACGTGTTATCCATTTTCATACATTGGAAATGCTCCAAAGCGATATATCATTTATGGAAAGCGGATATGAGAACAAAGATTAGGCTGACGATCATTTTCGTCAGCCTTTTTATAATAAGGAAGAGATTAAAATTCTTAATCAATATAGATGATAAAGTAAAGATATTCATTGTTTTGACTGTCCCTTATCATCCATTATGGGGGAGTTTATTTTAATCCGTTGTTAGCCGCGCCGATACTTGGCTTTTAGAAGCTTTTTTTAAGTGGCTAAAACCAACAAATTTTTTGCCTTCTTCATCCCATAGGCGGAACTTTAACGACTTAAGGCTTGTTGCCAGTGTAATGGTCGGAACGTTTTGCAATGGTTCAGTGTTGTTATGCACTTTTTCAAGCTTATAGTTTGGGACTCTCGGGCTTAAATGATGAACATGATGAAAACCGATATTGCCTGTTAGCCACTGCATGACTTTTGGAAGCTTATAAAAAGAGCTTCCTTCAACTGCTGCTTTTACATATTCCCAATGCTCATCTTCTTCAAAATAAGAATCCTCAAACGTATGTTGAATATAAAACATCCAAATTCCGAGAGAGCCTGATATCATAAAAATCGGCACCTGAACCAGCAGGAAGTTTTGCCAGCCAATAGCCCAACATAAAAGTGCTGCCAAAGCGACGATCCCCAGGTTCGTTACATACGTATTCATCCGTTCTTTGCGTTTTGCCCCTTTTCGATTAAAACGATTGGCAATCCCGAAAACGTAAATCGGCCCAATAATAAACATAACAAACGGATTTCTGTACAATCGGTACATTATTTTTGTCTTAGTTGAGGCTTTCTTATATTCATCAACCGTCAGTACCCAAATATCGCCTGTACCGCGTTTGTCCAGATTGCTGCTTGTCGCATGATGGACAGAATGGTCGTGTGCCCAATGATCAAAAGGATGCAGAGTCAGAATTCCTGTTAATGTTCCAAGGATTCGATTCGCCTTTCTGTTCTTAAAAAAGGAATAGTGGCAGCAATCATGAAAGATGATGAAGGTTCTCACTAAAAAACCTGCCGCAACAACAGAAATCGCTAATGTAAGGAAATAAGAAATCGACAAGCTCTTATATGCCAAACACCATAATAGGAAAAATGGCACCAATGTGTTAATGATTTGACAAATGCTTTTGTGTAAATCGGACTTTTCATAAGGTGTAACCAGTTTTCTCAAAGTCCTTAGGTTTTGTTCTTTCATATTAAAAAGTTTCCCCTTCCCTGGTGATCTTCTAAGTGTAGAAAACGTTTTATAGCCTTAGAAGGCCTAACGTTATACACCTCATATATGATAAGTATTCTCCCCATTCATCTGTAAAATTATTGGAAATAATAAACTGATTTCCAGTTTATTATTAGCAGAGTCAGCCGGGATACAAAAGGCGTATGAAGATTATACCCAGCACTTTATTGGGTCAAACTCTCTCAATGCTCCCCCATGGGGATCGATTTATTTGACCGTGAACATTGATTGTTTGAGGAAATAAGGAATGAAGTAATGGGTATATCCATGAGTGACTGTTTGGAAACATCTGCAGAAACAAAGTTTTACAAGTGAACAGCCCTGCTTTTAAAAGATTATCTTGCTCTTGAACAAGAAACAGCTGAGCTAAGTACTATTAAGCAAAGAAAAAGGTTTGAAGCCACTCGTGATTCACTTTTCACGGTGTTTTCAAACCAAAGTTTTTAATAGGTCTCTTATTCTGCGCTGGTATACACCTGTTTAACAAATAATGCCATGAATAAATCGGAAATATAATTTGCAGTTATTTCCGATTCCTGATATAATAAAGAAGAATTATTTTTGTTCGGTGTAAAGGATAGTATGAAGATTGACTTTTCGTCTTGATGATACTTTGGGCAAGGATAGTATATACTGTGTGGTTACACACTAGGAGGCAACAAAAATGGAACAAGGTACAGTTAAATGGTTTAATGCAGAAAAAGGTTTTGGCTTTATCGAACGCGAAAATGGAGACGATGTATTCGTACACTTTTCTGCAATCCAAAGTGACGGATTCAAATCTTTAGACGAAGGTCAAAAAGTATCGTTTGACGTTGAGCAAGGTGCTCGTGGAGCTCAAGCTGCTAACGTTCAAAAAGCTTAATCTTCAATCGTTTATACAAACAGGCTCTTTATATAGGGCCTGTTTTTTTATGTCTATATCATACTCAATAAAAAACCCTACTCAACGTTCGAGTAGGGAGATGCTACAAGGTAATAGAAAAAGATTTAAAACTTCAAAGGTTTGTTTACAGTATAACATACTGGATTGACAATATGCGGAATGTATATAAAATATTTAATTTTTTGTTCAAGCATAGATAACTCTTTTTTTCACTAACCTGTTCGTTAATTTAAGTATAGATGAATTATAAAAATGGTTTCATCTAGATGTTATCAACTCGCATATCTCTTTTATGAGAAGAAGATAAACAATTATTATTCAATGTGGCAGTGGATATAAGAAATTCTTAAAAATAATGAGGAGATCGATTGTTTTTTTCTTCTGGAAATAATCACTTAGAGATACCTAAAACAATGAAAGCCCTACCTCTCTTCCATCCTTACGGCTCCTTGTCAGTGCCAGTGTGAATCAGATACTAAAAACAAGTGACTATTTTATTTAATTTTTTGGTAAAACTTCAATCTTCGCAGAAGAAATGTAAATAATAAAATGGATTAGAATGTAGGAATAACAAAAGAGGTCGTTAATGTTCTAAACATAAGTTGGAGAAGATTTGCTTTTCATCATAATATTCCGAAATATTTTTTGGGAACAATACACTATCTAACCGAAACTTTTTATTTGCTTTTCAGTGATTCCTTTAATTACTTCCAGTTCACTAATCAAAAATTCATATGCATTATCCAGCATTTTTTTTTCGCTTGCATTAAGTGCTTTTTCTTTCTTCATACGCATTAAATCACGTACAACTTCAGCGCCTTCTTGTATTTCACCCGTTTTTATTTTGTCCGTGTTTATTTTATACCTTTGCTTCCATGGCAGTAACCTATCTGATTCTCCATGCTGAAAAATGTGCATAATGTGTTTTAATGCAAGTATATCGGTAACTGGTCGTATATTCGAACTCAATATTTTACGCGTTGGAATCATAACTGTCATATTACTGATTGACATTCTTATGACATAATACTGTTGTTTTTCCTCTAAGAATTCTTTTTCTTCTATGGCTTCAATTATACCTGCTCCGTGCATTGGATAAACAATGTTATCGCCAATTTGAAACATATCATCCACCTCCATATATGGTAACCTTCTTAAGATTACCATATATGGAGGTGGAATATCAAACTTTTAATAATAACATGATCGAATTTTTGATGTCAATAACTTTTTTGAAAAAACAGATCAAGCAAAAACAATAGGGAACGTGTCGGATTTCCAATCAGGAAAAGGTCAATTGATCCGTGTGAGCAGTTTTTCATTGGCTCAATGACATCACAGAAATATTTGAGTAGAAATAAGAAGGAACGATATTTGTGAAATGTCAGCTAAAAATATTAAAAGCACATGATTAAGTTCTAATTTCTATACCGATTTGATATGGATAACGGCCCACTTACTTAATGATGCATTATCACTTATCTTGCGAACAGAAAAAGGTTTGTTGATAAACATTTAGCCACCAAATTGGCATTATTATCAGGGAAATTGACAACCTTCAGATGGGTATTGAGGCGAGAAGAAAAATAAAGAAAGGAGAGATTATAAATGAAGACCAGAACAAAAAGAAGTAAAGGGGAAAGAACAAGGTTAATTGAAAAGCAAACTATATAAAATAGTTTGCTTTTCTTTTTGTTATGACTTCACTTCTTTTTCTTTCTCTTTAATGACTAATAAAACACCGCTCAGAATTAAAAACGAACCTATCCAAAATGTCCCGCCTATTTGTTCTCCCAGCAGAATCCATCCGAGTAAGGTTCCAACCAGAGGCTGAAAAAAGAAAAAGAGGCCTCCACTTGAGGCATTTAATAATTGTAAGCCGCGGTTCCACAATAAAAAAGCACAAGCGGTTGAAACAATTCCCAAATACAAAAGACCACCTAGAATTTTAGGGTCATGCAGTTGTGGCGTGAAAATCGTGCTAGGTTTTACAAAAGGAGTTAGTGCCACAATGGCCACAAAAGTTGAATACGTGGTAACAAGTATAGGCGAATAGCTGTTTGGCACGCGTTTGATAAGCACTGACATCAGTGCCCATGTAAGTGCTGCAACAAGCAGAGAAATACCGCCAAGCTGATTAGAGGTATCAATATGTCCGTTTCCAACTATAAATAATACGCCTGTGGTTGCTAAAATTATTGAAGTTCCTTTTTTTATATTCAATGGTTCTTTAAGTAATAGACGAGCAAAAATAACCATGAACGCTGGTGTGGAGGACGTAATAATTGCTCCCATTTGTGCTGAAGACAACATCGTTCCATATTCTTGTGTAACAATTGAAATGGTGTTGCCAACAATTCCAATGGCCACAATTAATAAAAGATCGCGCTTATGAATTTTCCAAGATTGTTTCCTTATTAAACCAACAATAAGAAGCGCAAGGATAGCGATGACGTACCTGATCCAAACCAATTCAAAAGGCGGAATTACTGCGACAACAACCTTAACCACAACATACATGCCACCCCAGATACTAGCGGCTAAAGCTAAATATATAGAACCTAACAGGGTATTTTTCATTTTTTTGTTCCCTCCGTATTTAAAATTAGGTCAATAAATGCCCTAACGGAGAGAAGTAGTCACTTTACTCCATTAAGGGCAGAGAAGTGCTACTGGAACATCATTTTCAAATAGTGGAGCTAAAAACATGTTATGATCACCTCGATTTTTAAGAATGACTATCATTATACAATGTTGGTTTTAAAGCCGTAAACACCTTAAGGGGACTCCATTTAATAATAGAATAAACTTTATAAATTCATTTTTTTGTATGATAATGGCGTCATATTCATCGCTTGTTGAAATTTACTTATGAAATAACTGGTACTGTTAAATCCAACTTGATAAGACACTTCTGTCACATTAGATTCAGGGTGTTGCAGTAATAATAAGCTTTTTTGAATTCTATAATCCATTACATAACGTAATGGCGTCTTATTCAGCATTCGTTTAAAATAACGGCAGCACTCAGAACGGCTCAGTTGGCCAGCTTTTGCAATGTCCTCTAATGTGATTTTTTCAGCATAATGGAGATGGATCCAGTTTAACATTTGTTTCATTCGATGACTTTTTATCATTTCAGATTGATCGTACTCTAATTGAAAACCATTAACGACCAGGTTTTTCCACATTAACGTTAATTGCATCGTAATGTCAATCTCATACAGCGATGTCTTTTGTTGAATCAATTGATTTATTTTTTTAACAGCATCTAGAATATTTTTTGCCCACTGTTGATTTCCATCCAAAAATAAATAGGACAAATTGGTTGAAAACATATAGGGCTGAACATAGCTTGAATACAGTTCCTGAGATAAAACGAAATGGGGTGACACATTCAAGCAAATATACGTACAATCCGAGCCTTCCTTTTCTTCGGCCATGTGCAGGCAGCCACTATTGATAAATAATCCATCCCCTTCGTGAACCTCTATTTTTTCTTCATTTATTTGAAAGAGAGCTATCCCTTTTAGTATCAAAACAAATTGGATTTCATCATGCCAATGAAGCGGAATATAGCCATTTATATTTTGATTGATCGTTGTCTTGTAACAGGCAACTGGTAATTCTACCGTTCGGTGCTCTGTTAATTCTTTTAAATTTTGATCGATCACAAAATTCTTCATTCTGACTTCTCACCTCAATATATTTATATTTTTTCATTCAATTTGAGTATTTTTTATCATGTTTTGCATTTATTATAACACTATTATTATATTTATTAGTGAGGAGTCATGTATGAATACTTCCAATAGAAGAATGGGATTGTTCTATGTTATAACAGGGGCGACATGTTGGGGAATTGGAGGCACAGTAGCCAAAAAACTTTTTCAAGAATATCAAATTGATGTCAATTGGCTTGTAACGACACGCTTGCTTACGGCTGGAATGTTACTTTTAATGCTGCAACTGTTCAGAAAGGATCGGTCTCAGGTTATTGAGGTTTGGAAAAACAAAGCGTCGGCTGGCCAGCTTCTTATTTTTGGCCTATTGGGAATGCTAGCTGTGCAGTACACATATATGGCATCCATTCAACATGGGAATGCTGCCGTTGCTACATTATTGCAATATTTATCCCCAGTAATCGTCATTATCTACACGCTTTTGCGAAAACAAACGGTTCTTACCAAACAAGATATCATTACTGTTGTACTTGCTTTAGTGGGTTGCTTTTTTTTGTTAACAAATGGTTCAATATCTCAACTTTCAGTGCCGGCAGCTGCAGTAGTATGGGGAGTTTTATCAGGATTCGCGGCAGCTTTTTATACTTTATATGCCGTTGGTTTATTACATAAATTTGATTCTCTTGTCGTTGTAGGTTGGGCTATGATTATTGGCGGTTTTGCATTGGGTTTTATCCATCCGCCATGGCAACTGGATTTTCAACGATTAACTGCTGAGGCGTATGCATATATTTTATTTGTGATATTATTTGGAACAATGATTGCGTTCTGGTTCTTCATAAAAAGCTTGGAAAGCCTTTCTCCCAAAGAAACAAGCCTATTAGGCAGCTTAGAACCTCTATCCGCTGTTGTAACAACTGTCGTTTGGTTAAAAGCGCCATTTGGTTCTTTTCAATGGATTGGTGCTATTTGTATT
Source organism: Bacillus sp. SN32 (assembly GCF_002837495.1). Classification (NCBI taxonomy): domain Bacteria; kingdom Bacillati; phylum Bacillota; class Bacilli; order Caryophanales; family Bacillaceae; genus Bacillus; species Bacillus sp. SN32. Next base: position 149,772 of record NZ_PJCT01000004.1, read on the forward strand.
ATAGGGATAACTTTAATATTGGCTTTACATAAAGAGCCTTCTATGCAGAGTGAAAAATCTTTATTAAAGATTAGGAATCATGCAAATCGGGATATATAAGGGCTTTTTTTGCTTACATGAACGGTCCGGCAATGAAAAACACTGGTGGAGTTTGAGCCCTCTCGGCAGTATCAAAAAGACCAAGGGTTTTGACGCCCTTGGTATTCTTTCTTCAAGAACCTTCAATTCTTCTTCTTTGTAATTGGTATCCAAATTTCACTTTTAAAAGATGGTGATGTTACATCCTTATGCTCGTTCCACAATATTTCTGGACCTTCTATTTGTTCGTAATTTGACGATGGAAACCATTCGGAATAAATACGTCCCCATACTTCTTGCAGTGTATCCGGAAATGGCCCGATTGATTCGAATACAGCCCACGTAGAGGCAGGAACTTCAAGCCTTGAGAAGTTATCTGGACACTGTTTCGTTGTGGCTGCGCCAATATAGTGATCGAGCTCTCCGTTTTCCTCTGTCCGACCTTCAGAAAAATTCGTGGATGCACTAATGAGGCCTGATGGTGCTACATTAGAAAGCTCTTTTAGTTTATTTATTGCTTTTTCATCTAAACTTTCCCACATAGATGCAATCTCCGGATTAATCCCTTTAAAAATAATAGGAACTCTTTTTTTAATGCCAACGATGCGAAATGCCTCTTTTTCTTCAATACGGTAGTTCATTTCATTTCCTCCTTTAATTGTTAGCTGGAAGGTCATTCGTGGATAAGCTTTAAGGGGATGGCCATTAAGTCTGGCTTTTGATGGGTTTATGCCATGTAAATTTTGGAATGCCCGTGCAAAAGAATCAGGTGAGTTATAACCGTACTTTATTGCAATATCAATCACTTTTACATTGCTGTCTTTCAGTTCAAAAGCTGCAAGAGTAAGACGTCTGCGACGAATATATTCCGATAATGAAATACCTGCAAGGAAGGAAAACATCCTTTTAAAATGATATTCAGAGCAGAAAGCAAGCTTTGCTGCCTTTTGAAAATCAATATCATTAGTGAGGTTTTCTTCAATATACTTTAACGCCCTATTCATACTTTTAAGCAAATCCATTTATTTGGCCTCCTTTAACCAAAGAATAACAGGAGTGAAATGTATTTATCCGACATTCTGTGCACAGTTTTGCAGGATGACTTATATGAAATAAAGTAAGTGATTCACTTGTATTTGTACAGGTTTTATTGAAGCATGCTGTTCATAAAAAGGCATCAATATAGAAAGTTATAATTGTCTTATAAGCAGCACATTCATATAATTGAGTGAAAAAGGATGCGTATCATGCCTATCAATTCTTTTGAAAATTATCCGATGAGCTGGAAGCCATCGATTGATAAAGCTGAAAAGCCTATTTATAAAGCACTTGCAGGGCAATTGGAACAGGATATTTTAAACGGAGTTTTATTACCTGGAACAAAACTTCCTCCACAGCGAGAATTGGCCGATTATTTAGATTTAAATGTGAGTACGATTTCAAAAGCATTTAAAGTGTGTGAGTTAAAGGGGTTGTTAAGTGCGACTGTAGGGAGCGGCACATTTGTATCGTATGATGCGTTATCGAATTCGTATTTACTTGAGGATACAAAGCCGAAACATTTAATTGAAATGGGAGCAATACTTCCAGATCACGCTTCCTATGAGCCCTTGTTACACCAACTAAAAAACATGGTTCAGGAGGAGGATTATGAAAAATGGTTTAGCTATGGCCGGGCAGGTGAAAGCCTTTGGCAAAAAGATGCAGCTGTAAAGCTCATCCAAAGAGGCGGGTTTGAAACAACTGTTGAACACATTTTATTTGCAAATGGGGGACAAAATGCGATTGCCGCGACTTTGGCGAGTCTTTGTAAGCCTGGAGACCGCATCGGTGTTGACCATCATACGTACCCTGGATTAAAAACTGTTGCATCATTGCTTAGTGTGCAAATCGTACCGATAAAATCAGAAAACGATGAAATGAGTCCGGAGTCACTTGAATATGCGTGTAAAAACGAAAATATTAAAGGTATGTATTTGATCCCGGATTATCATAATCCGACGACTTCCTTTATGTCTGTTGAGAATCGAAGAATGGTTGCAGACATTGCAAAGAAATATAATCTATTTGTTATTGAAGATGCATCGTACCATCTTCTCAACAAAAATCCGCTTCCGGCACTCGCCTCATTCGCACCGCAACAGGTTATCCATATTGCAAGTTTATCAAAATCGTTAGCGCCAGGTCTGCGTTTGGCTTATGTAGCAGTGCCGAGACAATATAAGGAGCCAATATCAAAGGCGCTTTATAATTTAAATATAACCGTTTCCCCGCTATTAGCTGAACTTACTGCTCGCACGATTGTATCAAATCAATTTGAAGTCTTAATTGAGAGTCATCGTGAACAAACCATTCGCAGAAATCAACTCGTAAACCGATATGTTGCGGGATATACATGTTTAGGTGTTGAAACAGGCATTTTTCGTTGGTTGTTGTTACCGGGTAAAATGTCTGGTGCCGAATTTGAAGAGTTGGCTGCTCGACATGGCGTGCAAGTGTATGCGGCTGAACGCTTTGTAGTGGGAAATAGTTGTCCTGAAAGGGCTGTAAGGGTTTCTGTCTGTGCACCAAAAACACTTGAAGAGCTTGAACAAGGATTAATGATCCTGAGACGTTTGCTAGACGATCTTACCTAATATTGTTTGCCATACAATTATGACATTGTATGGCTTTTTTGTGCGTGTTATGATGATCCACATCTAGAGGGAGGTTTATACAAAATTGGCTTTTAGAAAGGAAGGTCAGATGATGTTAGACAAGGACAGCGTAAAAGCAATAGATGTTCAAACTGCTTCATTACAAAGCTACATCAGTTCACCAGAAAAACAAAAATCGTTATACAAGCGTACACTATTCGTTGTGAGTATCTCACAAATTTTTGGCGGTGCGGGGCTGGCGGCAGGAGTGACTGTCGGTGCGCTTATTGCACAGCAAATGCTTGGCACTGATGCGTTTGCTGGTCTTCCTTCTGCTTTATTTACTTTAGGGTCAGCAGGATCTGCATTAATTGTTGGAAGACTTTCTCAACGTTATGGCCGTCGAACAGGTCTTTCAGCTGGCTTTATGATTGGCGGACTTGGAGCAATAGGCGTTATTATGGCAGCAATCATAAATAGTATTTTCTTGTTATTTATTTCATTGCTTATTTACGGTGCAGGTACAGCCACTAATTTACAGGCCCGTTATGCAGGTACAGACTTAGCAAATCATAAGCAGCGGGCGACTGCTGTTAGTATTACGATGGTTTTTACTACATTTGGCGCAGTGGCAGGTCCAAGCTTAGTGAATGTGATGGGGGATTTCGCTCTTTCTATTGGTGTTCCATCACTTGCTGGCCCTTTCATTTTAGCCGCCTCAGCATATATGTTAGCAGGTGTGGTCCTTTTCATTATGCTTCGTCCAGATCCATTAGTTATAGCAAAAACAATAGAAGCGGCAAATGAAGAGCCTGGTGATAAAGGACATTTGGCGGCAACTGAGCATACAGAAAACAAAAAAGGGATAATCGTTGGGGCAACAGTTATGGTTCTTACCCAAATAGTAATGGTAGCTATTATGACAATGACACCGGTTCATATGAGACATCATGGGCATGACTTGGGGGCAGTAGGGCTTGTTATTGGTTTTCATATAGGTGCTATGTATCTCCCTTCACTGGTTACAGGTGTTCTTGTAGATAGGTTGGGACGTACCGCAATGGCTATTTCCTCTGGAACAACGTTGCTTTTGGCAGGTGTAATAGCAGCATTTGCTCCGGGAGATTCTATGGTTCTTCTCGTCATTGCTCTTTCTTTACTGGGATTAGGGTGGAATTTTGGTTTGATAAGCGGGACTGCCCTTATTGTAGATTCAACTGATACTGCCACACGAGCTAAAACGCAGGGGACAGTGGATGTTCTGATTGCGTTGTCAGGGGCTGCTGGCGGAGCATTATCTGGAATGATTGTGGCAGGTTCAAGTTACCTAGCATTATCATTTACTGGAGGGATGTTGTCCTTATTACTCATTCCAGTGGTGGTATGGTTTAGGGGACGATAAAGGATAGGATTGTTTAATTTACATTAATTTGTTATATTGTTAGATAAAGTCTATTGCGTCGTCTAATAATCTAACTAACTATAGTTGCTCCATTAAATCTAAATCAGCAATTTTGGTATAAAGATTTGTGACCAGGATTCCTTATAGCTGTGTCACTCACTGCATATTCTTTAATTGAATCACATAAAATGGTTATCGGATTTGAAAAAGGCAGGATTACTCGCTTTAGGTAAAGGAGTCATAACGTTGTTAAAAAGGTTTTCTCTTGTTTTTGTTACACTAATGATGTCTATACTTGTTGTTTTAGCGGCCGCTAAAGAGTCGCCAGGAGATCATGTCATCTCATTTGATGAACCTCTTATCTTGATGATCTCAATTGGGATCGTTGTATTTTTATTTATCCCTCCATTAGTCATGTCCTTTTTTGGCAATTTGGTTGTAAGAATAATATCTGGTGTATACCAATGTTTTATCGTTTTCACTTTTCTGGGGCTCATTCCAATTGGATTTCTTATTCCCAATGGCTTTTTGACAATTCTAGTTTCTATTGCAGGAACTTTAGTCAGTATAGCTAGTGTTGCCGTAACCTTATGCATTGGCAAGAATAAAAAAGATATATAATAATCAAATTGTTATTTTTTCAGATTGTCAGTGGAATAATAAAACAAGATGAGAAGGCTTTGTGGGCCTTCTTTTTTTTTGTTGTTGCATCATCCCCACTTTAAGCTTAATCTATTGAATAATAAGAGAAGGAACCTATAGAAGAATAAAATAAATAACGAGATGTCAAAAATAAAACTGGACTTCATTATTGTGAATTCACGTAAATGTAAAAAGATTGGAAAGAGGGGAATTCCTTCATGACAAATAGCAGAACGAATCCGAAGGTTGATGAATTTTTAAGTAAAGCGAAAAAGTGGAAGGAAGAATTTGAGAAGTTGAGAACCATCATTCTTGACTGTGAGCTGACTGAAGATTTTAAGTGGATGCATCCTTGTTACACATACAATAATAAAAATGTCGTTTTAATACATGGGTTTAAAGAATATTGTGCGCTTCTGTTTCACAAAGGTGCCTTATTACAGGATGCCCATGGAATTCTCATTCAACAAACGGAGAATGTACAGGCGGCGCGCCAGATTCGGTTTACAAATGTTCAGGAAATAAATGAGCTAGAAAACATTTTGAAAGCCTATATTCACGAAGCCATTGAAGTTGAAAAAGCCGGTTTGAAAGTGGATGTTAACAAAAATATTGAATTGAACATTCCTGAAGAACTTCAAAATAAATTCGATGAAATCCCTGCCTTGAAAACTGCTTTTGAAGCATTGACCCCGGGACGGCAAAGAGCATACACTCTTTATTTTTCTCAAGCCAAACAATCCAAAACCCGAGAATCGAGAGTCGAAAAATATGTGCAAAAAATTCTCGATGGAAAGGGATTAAAGGATTAGCCCGCCAAGGTTCAGGCTAAAGGAATAGCATCATAGCGTAATAAGATACTTTCTATAGAAGAAAAAACAAGCATAGTAAGATGCTTGTTTTTTCTTAGGACAACATTCACTTACTGCTGAAATGCTTCTTTTGATTAACATTGTATGCCACTAGACAGCGTTATAAAATATTAATGCAACACCTAGAAATAGCTCAATGGTACGGCTCATCACATTTAGAATGCCTAGGAGAACTAATAGAACCGGAAGATTTTTCAGCAAGTTACTGCACTTCAAACTTTGTTTTTATATTAATGTATCTCATTTCCTTATTAACCACTTTTTACTAGTCGGATGCAGACAAACGAATACTGATTAATGAATCATCATGATATCAATGAGCCGCTTGATTTTTTCATTGTCACCTGTATCAACATACACTGTTTTTCTGTTTTTTATGATACTCTCAGTCACTTCCCGCATGACGCCTTTTTCTACATCATCAGCGGAATCCCAGCGTAAAGGCACATTATATACATGAATCGTGCCATCCCCATTGCCATGATAAGTGACTGATCCATCCACTAAACGAGAACCTGCTAACTGGGTCACATCTTCTGGATAGCTGGCACTTGTATCATCATTAGGATTAATTGGCTCGCCAGCCGAAATATGTCGAACATTTAATTCATCTATCTCTTGATTAGGTCCAAGTTGAAGCCAAACCCTGGCATATTCGATTTTTTCCGAAGAGTATGCTGCCAATACATTGTCTTCTTTGCTTTTCTCTTCTGCTGAAGAGGTCTCATTTGCAGCTTTTGTTGCGGATTCTTCTGATTCTGTTATTGGCTCCGATTCATCCTTGCGTATTTTGGTGCTGTCTTCAGTCTCAGTGTGTTTTTCGTCAGTTTGCACAGCAGAAGCTTGATTTGAAGGTTGATGTGCTTCTTCATCCTTACTGCCCGTACATCCAGCAAGCAAAATCATGAGCAGCAGGGCAGTAATACAAAAATATATCTTTCTGTGTTTCTTCATTCTTTCATTCATTCCTCCCTCTCCATTAACTCAGGTCAGCTTCATATATAAGTTTATGTATCTAAATATTACCATGGAATAGATAGGATGATATTGAAAACTGTTTAAGAAGAGGAAACGATCTTGAATAACATCGCGAAAACTTAAGAATTCTTAAGAAGTTTTGCCCCTTTTTCTGTGTTTTCAAGCGGGAACATGATGAAGGATTTAGAACGTAAATATCCAGAGTTGAAAAAATTATTGGAGACTTACAATTATAAGTTTTTGGCGCTGGGGATGATTTGTCCAATAGCTCCAACAGATGTCGTTTGTTTTTTATCGGCAGCTGTAGGAATCAAGTATACCACTTACATTTTAACGGTTATCGTTACGAATATCCCTTTATTGATATTTTCGAGTTTCATTGTGATCAATTTTAGTGAGTCATTAATGGGAACTGTATTGGTTGTCGCATCATTTGTTTTGGTTTCTATTGTATCCATTAAAATGTGGAACACCCTTAAGCATAAACGGAGCACATAGAAATGCCACGGGACTAACCATTTATAGCTTATAAGCACCTGTAGAGATTTAAGTTCTTTCGGTATCCAATAATACCAAGGGTATAACTGCCCTTGGTATTATGTTCTGCTGCACATATATAAACCCTCCATTTTCGTTTGTAGATCCTTTTTAATTTTTGTATTTTAGGTTGAATGATCACCAGAAGAAAAATGAACGCATGATCTGAAAAGCTGTTTTGTCGCAAAATAAATACCACCCCGATGATCAACGATAACAAACCCGCTACTACGATATATTGTGTGTCTGATTTTGATTACTGTATATAAGCGTTTTTTAGTAAATGCTCTTTCATTTTTTGTATAGCCTTCGCTTCGTCAGATCCATTTGCGTGTATATATATTTTGGTTCCGGGTTTAATTCCTAAATCCATAATATCCATTATGGATTTGGGTGATTGTTTGAGGTTAACAGTTTTCCCTTGGTATTCAAGAAAAATATCTGATGTAAACCGATGAGCTATACTGACTAACAGGGTAGCTGGTCGCGCAAACCCTGTTTCCTTAATGATCGTAAATTGTCTTTTAATCATTCTTCACCTCATTACATTCTGCCTCTTGACGGATTTATAGTTGGGCTGCAGATCAAATTTGAATTTAGAGTACCTTTAGGATAAGCGGTCTAATTTCATCGAAATAACACTCTTTCTTTGTGTTTACAAAATAATTCTCAACTAACTAAAATGGACAATGACTTCATTCGAGAAAAAAGCATGATTCACTAATCAACATTTGTTTATTATTGTAAATAAAAACTTGGTGTGTACAATGGTTACATTCAGGCGATTTGTTGATTATTCAACATTCCACTCTAAATTGTTGATTATCTTAAGAAAGTTTGGTGAAAAGCTATGTCCAAAGTGGATAGAAGAATAACCAAAAGCCAAGAGGCTATTAAAAGAGCTCTGATTGAGCTGATGACTGAAAAAAGTTTTGATCATATTACGATTAAGGAAATTTCTGAAAGGGCAAATGTAAACCGGGGAACAATCTATCTTCATTACTTAGATAAATTTGATCTATTAGAAAAAATTATGGAAGAGCATATAAACAATATGGGGGATTTTTGTGAGTCGGCAGCTGAAATGGACTGGATTGAATCGACTGTACACTGCATGGAATACCTTGAGAGTAATTATTTATTCTTTTCGACGATGTTAGCCAGTGAAGGCGCTCGATATTTTCGCAGTCAGTTCCTTAAGTTTAATATCGAAGAGTTCAGGAAAGATGTAGATGTAACGAAAGGCAAGAATTACGGCCAAAGTGAAGATGTCATTGTTGAATTTATAGCAAATGCTTACGTAGGGGTAGTGGAATGGTGGTTGAAAAACGAAATGCCTTACCCGCCTCGTGTCATGGCAGAAAAAGTGGGGGATTTGTTAGAGCGGATTTTATAATGGCGGCAGGTAAATGGGTGTTGCGAATCGTTAGGAACAAGAAGGTGACTTATTTGTCTAAGCGAGAGATTCAAGTCTCCTCGATTGCATACAAAATACCAAGGGTTGCTGGCCCTTGGTATTTTTATACTTTCATGCATTTTTGAAGTTTATGCTTAATGGTCTGCCTTACTTTGCAAATCGCCGAGCTGCGGCAACGCACATGATAACGGCGATATTCACTGCTACGAGTGCCCAGCCTACTTTCTCGTGCAGTATCACTGAGGCAAGCAGCAGTCCAAAAAAAGGCTGGAGAAGCTGGAGCTGCCCAACCGCTGCAATTCCCCCTTGGGCAAGACCTCGATACCAGAACACGAAGCCAATCAGCATGCTGAATAAGGATACATATGCAAGACTGAGCAGCGCGGGAACGCCGATCGCCGACCATGAGTCCGGCGTAAAAAAGAACGACAATGGCAGCATAAGAGGAAGCGACAGAACGAGTGCCCATGAGATCACCTGCCAATTCCCCAGACGCCGTGAAAGTTTGGCCCCTTCTGCATAACCAAGACCGCATACGACAATAGAAGCCAGCATGTACGCGTCGCCAAGCGGGGATGAACCTCCCCCCTGAATGAGGGCGAAACCTGCTACTAACAAGCTGCCGGCAGCTGAGAAAATCCAGAAGACGGGGCGAGGGCGTTCACCCCCGCGCAGTACGCCGAAGACTGCCGTTGCGAGTGGAAGAAGTCCAATGAAGACAATGGCGTGTGCGGATGTGACATGCTGAAGCGCTAAAGCTGTCAGCAACGGGAAACCAATCACTACGCCAAACGCTACCACTAATAATGAAATGAGGTCTCTTTTGGCAGGATGCTGCTGCCGGAAGATGAGAAGGAGACCTCCCGCCAGTACACCAGCTATCGCAGCGCGGCAAACGGTGAGAAATAACGGATCGAAGTCTGACACAGCCAAACGGGTCGCAGGCAGCGAGCCGCTGAAAATGAGTACGCCTATAAAACCATTTATCCAGCCATTTGTTGTTTTGTTCATTATAATCACTCCACATATCTTTCTTGTTCATTGTCTGTATTTTCTTAACAAAACCAGCAGCTAAGGATTACAATGACTATAAACTGGAATTGGCCTTTTTTAAACGGCCAGTTTTCATAAAAAAATGCATACCAGTTAGGAGACAACGTGCAAATGGATATCACGCCTTTTTTGAATAGAACTCTGGATATTCCGCTTTATCAGCAGCTTTATCAGTATTTTAAAGAAAATATGCATCGGGGCCGTATTCAAAAAGGAATGAAGCTTCCTTCAAAAAGACTCCTGGCGAATCAGCTTTCCATCAGCCAAACGACTGTAGAACGTGCCTATGAACAGCTCGTTGCTGAAGGTTATATTGTGAGCAAGCCAAGAAGCGGGTGGTTTGCTGATTATCATGATTCTGATTTTGCTTATGATAGAATGCCAAGCACAACACCCATTCAACAAGAAGCAGAAGAAAATAAACAATGGATTGATTTTCATTATGGAAATGTAGATTCTTCTTACTTCCCTTTTTCCGCATGGCGAAAAAGCATGGTCAATAGCTTAGACCAATATGGACACGAGCTTTATCGGCCGGGACATGTTTTAGGAGAGTTTGAGCTGAGAACACTCATTGCAGAGTACCTGTATCAATCTCGGGGGGTTCATTGCGGCCCTGAACAAGTGATTATAGGTGCCGGGAACCCTATTCTGCTGCAAATCTTGTGCCAAGTTTTTGAGCCGAATATTTCTATAGGGTATGAGGATCCTGGTTATCCAAGAGCACGCAAGATTTTTGAAGCCAACCGCATGAATATTGTTCCTATACCAGTCGATGATGAAGGAATCTGTATACAGAAGGTCAAAGAACAGCAGCCAAACCTTGTATATGTCACACCTTCCCATCAATTTACGCTGGGAACCATAATGACAATAAACAGAAGAATTCAGCTGCTCAAATGGGCGGCCGAAAATCAATCCTTTATCATAGAGGATGATTATGACGGAGAATTTAGGTACACAGGACAGCCGGTTCCTTCTCTTCAAGGGCTTGATCAGCATAACCGTGTCATTTATATGGGCACTTTTTCTAAGTCTCTTTTGCCCTCGCTGCGTATCAGCTATATGATTCTTCCTTCACCTCTTTTAAAAAAGGGGCATGAAATCACGTCCTTATATAAGCAAACAGTGTCCTGCCACAGTCAGCTAACCCTAGCTGAATTTATAAAAAATGGAGAGTGGCAAAAACACATCAACAGAATGAGAAAACTTTACCGCAAAAAAAGAGCCATTGTATTAGAGGCAGTGCAAAGGGAATTAGGAGAGCATGTCAGAATCCGCGGAGAAAACTCTGGGCTTCGTATCTTACTTGACGTTTATTTGCCATTTGGTGAAAAAGAGTTAATTGAGAAGGCGAAAAAACATGGAGTAAAAATTTATCCTGTTTCTCTTTCTTATCAAAATCATCCTCCTGCAAAAACGGTCTCGCTCGGGTTTGCAGGGGTTTCTGAATCCGACATAAGAGAAGGCATAAAAAAACTGAAGGCTGCCTGGAAGATATGAGGGAGCTTTCAGTTTAGCAAAACGGCCAAGTGACGGAACTAAGTGTTGAGAGCTGTTCAATATTTTTTAAGTATATGATGAGTGCCAGCAGTCCAGCCCACGATATGTCTGTTTAGCGAAAAACAGAATTTTTTATTTGCTCATCACAGTGCTAAAATAAACAAAATAGACAATTGAAAAAATAGAGGTGTAAGAATGAAGTTAGATGAGTTTACAATTGGCCAGGTCTTCAAAACGAAATCATTAAAAGTATCAAAAGATGATATTATGCGGTTTGCGGGTGAATTTGACCCTCAGTATATGCATGTAGATGAAGAAAAAGCGAGTAAAGGCAGATTTAATGGAATTATCGCTTCCGGCATACAAACACTGGCCATATCTTTTAAACTTTGGATTGAAGAAGGTCTCTATGGAGACGATATTATAGCCGGAACAGAGATGAATCATATGACATTCATAAAACCCGTATATCCGGATGATGAATTGTTTACAATTGTTGAGGTTCTTGATAAGCAGCCAAAGAGAAATGAATTGGGAATACTCACAGTATTGTTATCTACTTATAATCAAAAAGAAGTAAAAGTGTTTGAAGGTGAGTTATCCGTATTGATGAAACGATAACTCAGAAAGCCCGCTTTTCGCGGGCTCGATTGAAGCAGATGGGTGAAAGATGTTAGCGGGTTTCTTTTGAAAAATAAGAGGTTAAAATATCATAAACAATAGGCAAAGAAGTAAACCCCTCATTTTCTAGAAAATGACCCCCGTGCTGGACTTCGTATAACGCAGCGTCAATTTGTTGTGCCAGCTCCTTGCTCCATGAAAATGGAACAATTTGGTCGTTCTTAGAAGCAATGACAGCACGGTGCTTCGCGGACTCGATGATTTTTTGATGATCAAACGATCCCTGTGTAAATTCATCTAACATCTGTAAAGTGGGCAATGATTTGGCAAAGCCGGAAACAAGTATGATTCCGCCAAGCTGTTTTCGTAATTGAATATGTTCCAAAAATCTCAAAATGGCGGGGCACCCTAAGCTGTGAGCAACCAAATACGTATTTTCATGTAAAGTATGTTGATAAAAAGAGAGTGTCTCCAGCCAATCCTCAAGTCTTGGCTGGAGCGGATTAGGCATGTTTAAAATGTCTGCTTGGACCCCATCTGCGAGCAGACGTTTTTTCAGCCAAGGGAACCAATGATTTGTTGAGGAAGCTCTGTAGCCATGAATGATATAGACCTGTTTTTTCATTTTTTTCTCCAAACGAAGTATTTTCATTCAGTATAAAATTCCTCTCATTGGGAAACAAGTACGCACTTTTTTGTAAGTAGCTTTACATATGAGGCATTCCTTGTGCCATTCCCCACTTACACATTTCATCTATGAGGGGGTACAAAGATCGCCCTCTGTCAGATAACGAATACTCTACTTTCAGTGGGGTTTGAGAAACCTCAGACCGATGAATAAGGCCGTCAGTTTGCAATTCCTTAAGCTGTGCGCTTAACATTTTATGGGTGATGAAGGGCATAGCCCTTTTCAGCTCGCCGTATCTCATCGTTTTTTCACACCCTAACTCATAGAGAATTCTCATTTTCCATTTGCCCCCTATAAGAGATAAGGTGTATTCAAATGGGGCTTGTTTACTGCGGCACAGGCTATCCATGTAATCGAACCTCCTTTTTAAGGTATCATATCAGAATAATTCAGGATTTTCGGTGTTGAAGTTTGAGGGCGATTCACGATCTGAAGTGAAAGGGGCCGCTTGCTCAACAGGCGGCACGGTACATGAATGTTCTAAGTCAAAGAGGGTTACCTTACTGTTAATTACTTTATTTTAAAAAATGCATGTTTTTAGCTGAAAATATCTATTATGGTATATTTAAATATAACGAAATATTTGAGAAATGAGGAATGGTATGAATACAACCAAAAAACATAAGAAATTTAAAGCGAAAATGATTCTCCAAATCATCATGGTTATCATTGGAGGAATCATTGCGGCATATGGACTAGAAACAGTGCTCATTCCAAACAGTGTATCTGATGGAGGGGTGACGGGTCTTAGCATCGTTGGTTCACAGCTATTCAACTTGCCGCTGGGGATTTTGATTGCTGTGATCAACATTCCATTTGTCTGGTTAGGATATAAGCAAATTGGGAAAAGCTTTGCATTATTATCAATTATCGGAATCGTATCGCTTGCCGCGGGGACAAGCTTTTTCCACCACACACCCGCTATCATAGAAGGAGATACCCTGTTAATTACCGTTGTCGGCGGGATTATCCTTGGATTTGGAATGGGGCTGGCGCTGCGTAATGGCGGCGCATTAGATGGTATTGACATGCTTGCTGTGCTGCTATCCCGAAAACTGCCATTCGGAACGAGCGATCTCATTCTATTCTTAAACCTATTTGTGTTTATTTTTGTTTCCACAGTATTTGGCTTACAAGGGGCATTGCTTTCAGTCATTGCTTACTACATTGCATCCAAAGTGATTCATGTTGTGGAGGAAGGCTTAAGCGGCTCTAAAACCTTTCAAATTATTACAACCCAACCTGAATTAATGGTAGAGACAATACGTGATCAATTAGGCCGAAGCGCCACATATAAAGAAGCTTACGGGGGTTTTTCCCACGAGAAATTTAAAGAAATCACATGTGTCATCAACCGTTTAGAAGAAACCAAACTAAAGGAAATTATTAATGATATTGATAAATCCGCCTTTGTCACCGTATATGACGTAGCTGAAGTGAAGGGCAGCAATTTTAGAAGTCTTAATCATCATTAAAAAATAGAATGACCTTTTTAACCGTAATTGACATGCCGCGGGTAATTTAATCAAAAACACTTTTTGAGGCTTGTGGGTGTCACCGGTGAAGGTCTGAATCACAGAAATACCAAGGGCGTCATAACCCTTGGTATTTTTTCTGGTTATTAGATTTTATCTTCAGCTTTGCGTGCTGCTTCGAGCTTATCAATCCTGTCTTTATATTTTTCTCCCCAGTCCTTCATGTGCAGGATAACAGGTTCTAATGTTCTTCCAAACTCAGTTAAAGAGTATTCGACTTTTGGAGGGACCTGTTTATAAACCTCGCGGTGAATCACGCCATCCCGTTCCAATTCTCTTAATTGTAGCGTGAGCATACGCTGGGTAATTTTTGGGTATAGTTTTCGAAACTCATTAAACCTCTTTTTACCGTCAATGAGATGATAAAGAAGAATGCCTTTCCACTTACCTCCGATGATATCTAATGTTGTCTCCACCGGACATCCTTCAAAGTCATCAGAAGAATAATCAATGCCGAGTTTACGATTTCTCAAGCTGTTCACTCCTAATAGTATACTTTTTGATACTATATACATTCAATGTGCGTACTTTTTATATTTTAATATACATCATATAATGATGTCACATCTAAGGAATGAAAGGAATGGATCATATGAAAACACTCGTACTCGTTGTACATCCGAATATAGAATCCTCTCGTATCAATAAAAAGTGGAAAGAAGCCGTTTTAAGTGAACCAGATGTAACTGTCCATGATCTTTATGAAAAATATCGCGATCAACCAATTGATGTGGAATTTGAACAACAGCAGCTCCTGGCCCATGACCGTATCGTTTTTCAGTTTCCATTATACTGGTACAGCAGCCCACCGCTTTTAAAACAGTGGTTTGATGAAGTGTTTACGTTTGGCTGGGCTCATGGTCCCGGCGGAAATAAATTGAAGGGGAAAGAGTGGGTAACTGCCATGTCCATCGGTTCACCTGAACACTCTTATCAAGCCGGCGGATATAACTTGTTTTCGATAAGCGAGCTGACAAAACCGTTCCAAGCATCTGCCCATTTAGTAGGCATGACCTATCTGCCTTCCTTTGCCGAATATCGCGCCAATACAATCGGTGACCAAGAAATTGCCGAAAGTGCGAATCGGTATGTAAAGCATATTACAAATATAGAATTAAACCCGAAGGTTCGCCTGCAAAGATATTTGAAACAGCTGGAGGGTGTCGATTTAACATAAAGATTGATTTTGGAAAATCCTGTACTCACCAAGCAGGATTTTTTCTTGTTCAGCAGAGGGATTTTAACATATAGCGAAAAAAGAAGAAGCCACCAAAAATAAGCTATTTGCTTGGTCCTGACTGCTTATTTTTGGTGAAAGACTTATTTCTCTGTGATGAAATAAAGCAAAGCGATGACCGGAAAAGCGATTCCAATCCATAATGCTGTACTCCATCCCCCTGAGGCATATGCCCATCCTCCAATTGATGACCCTATCGCACCGCCTAGAAAGAAGATCGCCATGAATAATCCGTTTAATCGACTGCGAATTTCAGGCGCCAACGAAAAAATAGCACGTTGACTGAGCACGAGGTTTGCAGATACGCCCATATCTAACAGAATAGCTGCGGCCACTAGAACTGTTATACCGACGGGGGAGCTACTCTGAATCATGAGCGGCAGTAATAAAGAGACAACGACAACACCGAGAGCGATTCCAGTGGCAAGCCGGGTCAAGCCTCGATCAGCCAGCCGGCCGCCTATTGGTGCAGCGACTGCACCCGCAATGCCCACCAATGCGTAGAGTGCTATTGCCTTCTGAGAAAAATGAAAATCAGGACCCGACAATAATAAAGGAACGGTAGTCCAGAACAAGCTGAAAGCTCCAAATACAAACGCATGATAGATGGCACGGCGGCGTAAGATTGGAGTCGTGCGCAGCAGCTTCCACATTGAACCGAGTAAGGCAGTATAGTTTGTATTTGCTGTTGGTTTTCTGGCAGGAAGCACTTTTGATAATACGATGGCCAGGATAACACTTACCACGGCGGACAAAGCGAATATTGCATTCCACCCCCAGATATCAGCGACTAGACTAGATATCGGACGGGAAAGCATAATACCGAGTAATAAGCCGCTCATGACATTGCCAACAACCCGGCCGCGTGCAGCGTCTGATGCAAGGTATGATGCAAATGGAACAAGCACTTGGGCTGCGATTGATCCCAATCCGACGAAAAACGCAGCTGCTAAAAACAGTGTTCCATGCTTCACAAATGCTGTTAGTGTCAAAGCTGCTGCGCTTAGAAGGAGCGATGTAACGACAAGTTTTTTGTTTTCGATAATATCTCCTAAAGGGACAAGGAATAGTAAGCCGGCAACGTATCCGATTTGGGTGAGTGTGACAATCAATCCAGCACTGCTTGGAGAAAGTCCAATTGCCTTACTAATTAATCCGACCAAGGGTTGTGCATAGTAAAGATTAGCAACAATGATACCGCATGCAGTTGCGAGAAGAAGGGTTAAACTGGGTGAAACCCTCTGACCTGCTTGTTTGTTTCCATTAGCCATAAGAATGAACTCCTTTTTAAGTGGTTTTTTGAGTGTAATCATGACTTCTCAACACAAGTGATTTTATAAACTGAACGTTCAGTTTCGTTGATTAAGGAAAATAATATACTAAACGTTCAGTTTTGTAAATAGGTTTCTGTTTTCTTTTTTATTTAGGTTAAGTATACTGAACGTATAGTTTATATTTCGGGAAGGAATGATTCATGTGCAGAGTAAACGAGGGCGGCCGCGTGATGAAGGAACGCATAAGGCGATTCTCTCTGCAGCCTATGACCTATTGCTGGAAAAAGGCTTCGATGCGGTGACAGTCGATAAAATTGCCGAGCGTGCGAAAGTGAGTAAAGCAACGATTTATAAATGGTGGTCTAACAAGGCTGCCGTTATCATGGACAGCTTTCTTTCGACCGCGACGGACAGGCTGCCTGTGCCTGATACAGGGTCGTCAGTACAAGATATAGTAACCCACGCCACGAATTTAGCTAGGTTTTTGACAAGCCGGGAAGGAACCGTGATTAAGGAATTAATAGGTGCAGGGCAGTTGGATGAAAAATTGGCAGAAGAATATCGCACGCGATTTTTCCAGCCTCGCCGCATCCAAGCGAAAGGCCTTCTAGAAAAGGGAATTCAGAAAGGTGAATTGAGAGAGAATCTTGATATTGAAGTAAGCATAGATCTCATTTACGGACCAATTTTCTATCGTCTGCTTATAACAGGGGATGAGGTGAATGATTCCTATGTGCATGATTTGGTGATGAACGCGTTTAAGGGAGTTCAAGCTACCTCTGCTACAGAGAGTATGTAGCTGATAAGAACTGCAAAAGCTACGGTTTATATGACAAATTGGTTCTCTCTAATCGAAAAGTGAGAGATAAGATTTTTGTTGCTGAGCGCAATTATCGGATGTCGAAAAAGAAGTTATTCAATCGTGAATACATAACATCATATTATTACATTTCCTTTTCATCGATTGGAACAAGGGTTCTATACTTCAATGGAATATCGCAAAGTTGGAGTATTTAAAGAACAGGGGAAAATCGATGGCCATTATGTAAGTGTCATGGCAATGGAAAAAATACTTGCAATGTAAACAGGCCTCTAAAGAGACCTGTTTTTTAATATCCAGAGGATCTGTCTATTTTCATCTTGGGCTCTATGACTACTCCCATAACTGAAATAGTCTAATATTTATACCGGAATAAATATAAGGGATTGTTTATATAAATAAAAGTTTATATAATGACGGGGGCGCTAAGGAAACGCGGGGAGCGACTCAGGTTTTCGTTTCAAAGTTTTGATCCTTAAGATATACGGAGCGCTACATATGGAAACGTAAAGGGGAATGTATAATCATTTGGCGTGTATATAACGATTTGCTTATATATTGATTTGGGAAGGAGGAGCTCATATGACGATTGATGTTGCGGCGATGACTCGTTGTTTGAAAACACTTAGTGATCAAACTAGGCTTATAATGATGAGATTATTTCTTGAAAAAGAATATTGTGTCTGTCAATTGGTTGATATGTTCGAAATGAGCCAGCCCGCCATAAGCCAGCATTTGCGGAAATTAAAAAACGCAGGTTTTGTGAATGAGGACAGAAGAGGCCAATGGCGTTATTATTCAATAAATGGTTCCTGTCCTGAGTTTGATACATTGCAATTGATCTTACATCAAATTGATCAGGAGGATGAATTGTTAAACCATATCAAACAAAAGAAAACTCAAGCGTGTTGCCAGTAAGGAGGCATTAGATTGACATCAATGATTTTGGCAGTATTCATCTTTTTATTAACTCTAGTATTGGTCATATGGCAGCCGAAAAATTTATCTATAGGGTGGTCAGCCTGTGGAGGCGCAGTTTTAGCTCTAATAGCAGGTGTTGTCAATTTTCATGATGTGTTAACTGTGACAGGGATTGTTTGGAATGCGACCTTGGCTTTTGTGGCCATCATACTGATATCGTTAATTCTTGATAATATCGGTTTCTTTGAATGGGCAGCGCTTCATATGGCTAAGGCTGCAAAAGGAAACGGTGTGCGGATGTTCGTTTATGTATCTCTATTAGGAGCTATCGTCGCCGCGTTATTTGCAAATGACGGTGCAGCTCTTATATTGACACCGATCGTATTAGCGATGGTCAGAGCATTACATTTTAATGAAAAATTAGTTTTTCCTTTTATCATTGCCAGCGGATTTATTGCGGATACCACTTCGCTTCCTTTAGTAGTAAGCAATTTGGTCAACATTGTTTCAGCGGACTATTTTCATATTACGTTTATTGATTATGCATCCAGAATGGTTGTCCCGTACCTGTTTTCGCTGCTGGCGAGCATCATTGTACTTTACCTTTTCTTTAGAA
Organism: Bacillus sp. SN32; assembly: GCF_002837495.1. Classification (NCBI taxonomy): domain Bacteria; kingdom Bacillati; phylum Bacillota; class Bacilli; order Caryophanales; family Bacillaceae; genus Bacillus; species Bacillus sp. SN32. Next base: position 168,602 of record NZ_PJCT01000004.1, read on the forward strand.
AAAGCATACCAAAACGCTATGATCTGACTGAGGTTAAAAAACCTGTTGAAGCAATTAAAGATCAAAACATGTTCAGACTGTCATGGTATATCTTAGGGCTGCTGTTAATTGGATATTTTGCAAGTGAATTTTTTTCTATCCCTGTATCAGTGGTAGCGGGTAGCATTGCGATCATTTTCTTAATCGCTGCGCAAAAGAGTCCGGCCGTCCATACAAAGAAAGTGGTGAAAGAGGCGCCATGGGCTATCGTTTTCTTTTCAATTGGCATGTACGTTGTTGTGTATGGTGTCCGAAATGCCGGATTAACGGATGTCCTTTCAGATGTGATTCAAGCCGCAGCTGATCAAGGATTGTTTGCTGGGACAATTGGAATGGGCTTTATTGCGGCGATTCTTTCTTCCATTATGAATAACTTGCCGACTGTTATGATTGACGCATTGGCTATTGCCGGTACAGATACACATGGGATGATGAGAGAAGCACTTATTTATGCAAATGTGATCGGTTCAGATTTAGGACCTAAAATAACACCGATTGGTTCCTTGGCGACATTATTATGGCTTCATGTTCTTTCGCACAAAGGTATGAAGATTTCCTGGGGCACGTATTTTAAAACAGGAATTATCCTCACGATACCCACTTTATTGATCACACTTGTCGGCCTGTATATTTGGCTGCTGATAATCCATTCTTGTTTCTAAAAGGACAAGGTCACTATATCAAGGAAAATAATGCACAGGTAACTCTTGCCGCAGCCAGATGGCTGAAGGGTGGGGGAGAAAATACCTTGGGGACAAGTGGAATGTGTACAGCGCAGGAATCGAAGCTCATGGATGACATCGAGTGCTGTCAAAGCAATGAAAGAAGCAGGGATTGATATTTCAAATCAAACATCGGATAAATTTGATGATCCGGCAAAAGCACACGGAACAGAAGAAGTGTTTCCAAAGGGTATGTGATGAAATTGGTGACCGTTTAAAACAGTTTGCTGTAACTGGGGAATAAGAAATCGATATACTCAGCGTTTCCTTGGGTTATATAATGCAATGTGTTGTTCAACAGGTGTCTGCGAGCTGAGTGCAGACACCTGTTTTTGTTTTTATTTGTCTGAGATTCGTAACAGGGAAGTTATTTAGCTGGTGACAGAGGAAAATTGATTTGTGAACAGAATCATGAAGGAGACGGTGTTTTAAAGGAGTTGTCTGTTTTGCAGGAATTAACAAAAGAAAAATACAGTAGCTTAAAAACAATGTTTGATGACAAATATTGTCCCACATTTGTCTATTCAATATTAGACCAAACCATTCCGGGAGCTGTTTATGCAGATGATCAAACCTTTCCTAAATCGTTTTTTATAGGAACTGAATCAGGCATTTATTTTATTGCGGGAGACCAAGGGAATCGGGATTTTCATGATTTCATTGCAGGATATTATGAAGAACAAGTGAAATCATCAAAACGATTTACCTTGTTTTCTTCCAGTGATACATGGGATAGCGTACTGAAACCCATACTGAAAGATGACTTAAACCAAATGAGAAGAGCTGCATTTTCTTATCAACCAAAATCTTTCAAAAAGACTTTGCAACTGCCAAAGGGTCTTGTATTGAAAAGAATAGACGAAGACATCATTTCACACAGCACAGCGTTTAACAGCGCGTATTATGAGGAGTATTGGAATTCTGTCTCACAGTTTGCTTCAAAAGGTTTTGGATTTGCCGTATTACATGGCAATCATGTAGTAAGTGAGTGTACCTCTATATTTTTAGGGCATAATCGAGCGGAAATGGATATCTATACACTTGAGGAATATAGAGGACTGGGGTTAGCTTATTGCGTAGCAAATAGGTTTATAGCGTTTTGTATGGAAAATGGGATTGTTCCTAGCTGGGATTGTGATATTTGCAACAATTCTTCCATTGCCTTAGCAGCTAAACTAGGGTTTAAGAAAATAATCGAATACTCTCTTTTTTATTCCGGGAAATCATAAAAAAGAGAAGAGGCAAGAACTCTTCTCTTTACATGAGTAAGCGGTTGGTGAATAACGGTTTTTATTTTATTAAGAATCTAGATTTAATTGCTGGCGAAGTTTCTTCGATAAGTCCTTTCTCGTTTCATCAGTTACAACGTGATACCATAAGTGATCTATCTTTTTATCCTCACCTTTTATTTCGATCTGTTTGACATGTTGAACGGCTTCTTTATAAGAGCGTTGAATATCAATCATTTTATCAAGTGTTAAGTTTGTTTGTATATTTTTTTCTAAGGCAGCTAAAATTCCTTGATAGTTTTTTAATGATTTTAATTGTGCTCCTTCGTGAATAATTTGGTTAATGATTTCTCGCTGCCGCTGCTGCCGCCCAAAATCACCGCGAGGATCTTCTTTTCTCATCCGTGCGTATTTAAGGGCAACCTTTCCATCCAGGTGCTGTTCCCCTTTTGGTATATGCACCCCTTCAAGGGTAAAAGGGAAATCATTATTCACTGTGATTCCGCCAATCTCATCTACAATATCTTTAAACCCTTCCATATTGACTTTGATATAATAATTGATTGGAATGTTTAAAAATTGTTCAACGGTTTGAACGGCACCTTCAATACCCTCGTAAGTATATGCTGCGTTCATTTTAATATTGGTATTCTTTGATCGCATAAATACTCTGGTATCACGCGGTATACTTACCATCGTCGATGTTTTCGTCTCTGGATTTAAAGTCAGTACGATCATCGAATCAGGCCGTCCTTTATCACCGGGGCGCTCATCTACTCCCAGCAAAAGAATCGATATAGGATCATGTCCAAGACTAGCATCTTGTTGCTTAGAATCTCTTTGCAGAGGTTCATACATATGGTTGACCGATTTTGCTACGTTTCGGTAAATGCTATAGCAGGTCAGGCCTCCAATGGTTAACAAGAGGGCTAGAACAAACAATAAAATACTCTGCATTTTCAGTTTCCTTCTCCCGATTTTCACTATCAAATTCCTTTCTGATCAAGTTGAATATTTATATGTTGTACTGGTTCTTAACGGTTCTCTAATAAATAATTCTTTTATCTCCGTGATATTTTGTAGTTCATATAAGATACTTTAAATTTATACTTCAATTGAATCTGAATTGTACCGGTTTGATTGAATCATGAATTGCTTTCATTTCGTATCCGCTTTCCCGGAAATATTTTAATAATTGTTCCAAATAAGTCGCGGTAGTTGGCTTTTCATGCATTAATACAATAAGCGGCTCTTTTCCTTCAAGGGTTTTGACTTGCTGAATGACACTCTTAACAAACTCTCCATGAGTGTACTTCCAGTCCTCTGAGTCAACCGTCCAATCCCACAGGTTAAAATGATCACGCTCCACAACATTTCTAAAAGGGCCAGTAATGTAAGGCTTTGACCCGTAAGGTGCTCTTATTAAATGCGTGTTGACTTTGGTTGTTTCTTTAATGTAGTCCAATGTATTGTTCATTTCTGCAGCAAAGCTTTCAGGGGATTTATAGATTTCGGAAACCTGGTGCGTCACGCCGTGAGACCCAACAGAATGGCCGTTTTCCGCCATTTTTCTCACAATATTAGGATTTCGCTCGATATTTGGTTTTAACATAAAAAACGTTCCCTTTGCATTGTATTTATGAAGCAAATCCATAATTTTCTCTGAAGCAGCAGGGTTTGGTCCGTCATCAAATGTTAAATAAACGACCTTCCCGATTTCAGCAGGTTTTTTTTGTTCTTTTTTCTGTGCTGAATTTTTGTGTGTTTCTATATGCGCCTGCTCAGAAGCGTTTGTACTTTCTTTTATTGGTTCCTGCTTTGGGCCGGCAAGTGCCTTCCAGGAAATGCATAGTAACGTTACACCTAGAATAATCAATATCCCAAAACCTATTTTTCCTATTTGATTCAACTTACGATCCCTTCTTGGTGAATTTGACACTTTTTCCAACTCCTCAATTGTAGATATCAAAACTAGTTTTCTCGCGAACGAGTCACATAAATTAGAAGGCCAATGAAACTTTGGAGACAAAGCCCGGTAAAAATGATGCTCTTTTAATATAGATGGGAGTTATCGCAGAAGTTTGATCAATTTGTAAACAAAATGTCAACAAATGAAGGAATCATTGTTATGTAATATCTTGCAGGTATAAGAAAAAACCTTATTTCTATTCAATAGAAATAAGGTTTACTTGAAGGATATGATATAAGAGCGATCGTCAAAAAATCGGGCTGATGAGTTTTCCATAGAAGTATACTGGTTTTGTTCATAAACAAGCAGGTTGCTGCCATCTGGACTCCAATATATTTCTGATGGGTTGGCGCCGTGGTATATAGGTTCTGCGTAGAGGACATTTTTCCCTTGCAGCTTTCCTGCATAAGTATTGTCCTTGTCATATAAAGAGTAAGCGATCTTCTTTCGATCATTAGATATGGTAAAAACAGCTACATTTTCGAGCAGAACAGAGAGCTCACTGTTTCTGAGGTCGTATTCGTATAAGGTTTCTCCGATACCTAAAAATACAAATTGGTCATTGTTTAACCAAACAGGTTTACCATAGGGGCTAATCTGCCGCTTATTTTGAACAGTGATGCTGTCACCGCTGATGGTCCCCGTCATAATGCGGTATTGTTGCCCTTGTAACATGGTAAGCAGCAAACTGTGTCCATCATCTGAAATGGAAACTGCCGTAAGCGAATCCTTTTCATCAACATTCTTCAATGGATACGTTTTGAGGGTTCCGGAATCTATGTTGAATACATTGACCGCAGTCTGGTCATTTTTTGTCGTGTCAATGACAAGATAACAAATGTATTTGCTATTATTTGACCATGAAATATCCTGTACAAAGGCATCCTTGCTAGAAGAAAAGCTGGCTATTTCCTTTTTGTTTCTGTTCGTCAGTGATATTAGATTTAGTGTTATCTTATTTGATGACATCGTTAATCCGGCGATACTTTTCCCGTCGGGAGACAACTTAAGGTTGGAAGTATTGCGGTCAATGCTCTGTAGAGTTTCAGGTTTTTCAAAAGGATAGGAGACATTCTGAAGATGCTGCGCTTTACCTTGCGTTGTGTCATTTCCTTTGAAAAAACCAACTACAGAGTTTGATGAAGACCAGCCAAGCAACTGGTCAGCTTGAGGGAGGCGATATATCTTCTTCACCTGAAAGGAGCCCGACTTCTGATCGTCATCAATCTGGCTCTCTTCCTTGTTTGGAATGATAATGGTTTCAGATCGCTTGCCCATATTATAGCTGGATACAAAAATCAAGGAAATCAATAATATCCCTGACAATATAATAAACCGTTTGTTCTTCATGATCATTTCTCAACCTTCATGTAAGCTAATTCAATAGTGATGATTGTATGGTTTTCTTCGTAGAACATCTTGATTGTTCCTCCATGTTTTTCGACAATTGTTTTAACTATGCTTAACCCCAACCCTAAACTTCCTTCTTCCGTCACCTTTTGGTTTATTGAATAAAAAGGCTGAAACACTTTTGTGTATTGTTTGTCGTCATATGGATCACTTGGATTTTTGAACATAAAAAGAACCTGATCTCCCGCAACTTTAGCCTGAATCATGATTTCTGAATGAGATAAACTGTATTTGATCGCATTGTCCAAAAGATTAATAAAGAGTTGGCGCACTCTATTCTTTTGACCATACACATAGAGACTGTCTTCTATCTCATAGGTGATCTTCTTTTTATATCGTTCTGCACGAAATTTCATAGATTCGCATACATCTTTCAAAATCGTTCCTGCATCAATCCTATCGAATTGTTCTTTAGAGGTTTCTCTAGATACCTCAAGAAGTTTTATAACCAAATTGTGCAGACGCCGGCTTTCTTCAACAATATGATTCATTCCTTTATCAAAAAACGCCTGATCTGATTCCCCTTTTTGTTTTATGATTTCAGCATAGCCTTGAATAGAAGTCAGAGGTGTTTTCAGTTCATGGGTCATATTGTCAAAAAAACGTTTTTCCTGTTCATTAAGTTCCTTTAACCTGTCCCGATCTTTTTCGATAGTTGAAATTTGATCCCTAATTCTGGTGATCATATCATTGAAATTAACCGTAAGCTGGCCAATTTCATCTTTTCTAGAAAAATGGATATCCACATCCAGCTTTCCCTTTTTGACTTCTGAGGTGGCCTCTGTCAGCTTGACGATTGGAATCGTGATGTGTCTGGAGAGTATATAAGAGAAAAGAAACGCCGCCACAAATATCGCAAGAGCGATATAAAAAATAATATTTAAAATCTCTCCGCTTTGTTTGTAAAGCAAATTAAAATCTTTAGAAAAACGCAATATGCCAACTTTTGCACCATCAATGACAACTGGATAAGAAAAAAACACCTGTGCTTGATTTCGATCATAGGTGATATGATAAGCATTTTTTCCGTTAATTGCTTTTGTTAGGTCCTCGTCAATGCCTTGCGAAAACACTGTTTTATTAGAAGAAGACAACAAAGTGCCATCTACGGTATAAACGCCTACATTGCTTCCTGTTGAATGAGTTAAACTATCCACTATTTCATCGGCCATATCGCCGAAGTATAGTTCATTGTTTTTATAATGATTGATTAAAAATGCTTGATTGATATACACGATGCTGTTTTTTTTTAACTCTATTAAATCTGAGGTTACAATTTTTTCATTGCTTGACCAAATGACGCTTTTGACCGTTTGATTGAGTACTAGGAAAGAGAGAGAAAAAATCAGAAAAAAACCAATAATAAATTTACCCTTGATCGTCCGTAACACTCTCTACTCCTCCTGCTTCTCGAATTTATATCCAATGCCAAACACTGTTTTAATGAGGTCGCTTGCATCCAGTTTTTTACGGAGCCTTTGGATATGAGTATCTACCGTACGTGTATCCCCGGCAAAATCGTAGCCCCAAACAAATTCCAACAGCTCTGAACGTGTAAAGATTTTTCCACGATGGTCAATCAATGTCTTAAGCAGATCAAATTCTTTAGGAGTCAAATCAACAATGATCCCATCTTTTTTTACTATTCTTTCGTCTGGGATCATCACAATATTTTTTAATTGAATGTGATCCTCATTAGACGATCCTCGATCATTCACGTGGTTAGCTTGTTCAAGACGCCTGAGTATTGTACGAATTCTGGCGATAACTTCACGCAAGTCAAATGGCTTTGTAATATAATCGTCAGCCCCAAATTCCAACCCAAGGACTTTATCAGTGATATCTGACTTTGCGGTGATCATAAGTATAGGGATATTATAGCGTTGGGTCACTTTTTTACAGATATCCAATCCGCTGCAATCTGGCAGCATCCAATCAAGCAGCAGAAGATCGGGTTTGAATTGGTCTAACTGTTTCATCCCTAAAGCTCCGTTAGATTCAGTACACGTTTGAAAACCTTCCTGCGTAAGCCCGTATGAAAGCAGATCTGCTATTGCTTCATCATCTTCAATAATAAGTATTTTCGTTTTATCCATTATTTCATTCATTCCCTGTTTCATGATTAAATTGAATATATCTATCTTAGAGTCTGCAATATCACTCATTATAGCATTCTTTTTAATAGTGATTATTCAGAACTTCAGACCAAACTATAATTGGATATATTTTCACCATCGTCAACAAAATCGGGGGAATTGAGCTATCGTTGGATTAGAGGACTATGGTAAACAATGCAATTTTAATTGATAAATGAGCTTATTAAAAAGATACCAAATGATGCGGGTATCTTCTTTATTTATGTATAAGAGCGTTTCCATATCGTTTGATTTTATTGGGTGTTAAATAGGTAAAACATACCCCGCCAACTGTAACCACTCCGCCTAGCAGAGAGATCAGTGTGGGTATTTCGCCGATCCAGATCCAAGATATGATCAAGGCTAAAGCCGGTGTAACATAAAGTGAAAGGGTTGCTTCTGAAGCACCGACGAGTGAAGTGACATATGCTAGTGCGAAGTAAGGAATAACCGTCGGCAATAATCCTAAGTAAACGATAGACAAAGTTGCGCTTATTGAAGCGTTCATCATCTCTTCGCCTAAGCCTGGCAGAAACACAAGCATAGGTATTGTTCCGCCCCAAATGGTGAATGTAACGAATGGAATAAAACCATATTTTTTTATATAGCGGGCTTGAAAAACGAAATAAATACTTTCCGAAAATGCTGCCAGCAGGATGACCAAGATACCGCTCATTGAATATGTAAAGTCTCCCGCCCCAAATGCAATCAATAATACACCCAATAAACTGATGACAGAGCCAATCCATTTCGTAAATCCAAAATGCTCTTTGTAAAACAGGCGGGATAGCATGGCTGAGAAGATCGGTGCCGTAGTAACGAGTAAGCTTGCAACTCCGGCACTAACTGTTTTTTCACCGATGTTCAGCAAAATGTGATACAGTGCAAAACCTAAAAACCCTAAAAGAAAAATGGCAGGAATGTCTTTCAAGTCGGGTAGGCGCATCTGAGTCAAAACAGCAAAAAGCAATAATGCCATAGAGCCGATTAACAAACGACATAAAGCAAGGTGTTCTGGTGTGTACCCTTCTAGTCCTGCGCGAATTCCCGGAAAAGCAGATGCCCATAAACCAATCATGAGACTATGAGATATCATTATTTGAACTGTTTTCTTTCGCATTCCTCTCACTCCCCTTTACAAAAACCAACCAGTTATTTAATGTGTTTTTATATTAATAAAGATTTGGTGATATAGCTTCAACCAGTTAAACGGATTTTGACCCAACCAATTTATTTTAAGGAGACCGATTCTATGAGCTTTCCAGAAGAAAAAAAGATGAAAAAGCTCCCTAAGTACAGACAAATCGTTCATTTTATTAAAGAGAAAATAGGAAATGGAGAGTGGCCGATTGGAAGCAAGATTCCAAGCCAGCGCACGCTTGCAAAAGATTTTCAGGTAAATCGGAGCACAGTGATTACAGCCTTAGAGGAATTGATGGCCGATGGGCTAATAGAAGGCACAATGGGGAAAGGCACAGTTGTTATCAACAACACATGGACACTGATGGCTAAGAATTCTGCTCCCGATTGGGATCGATATGTCACCTCTGGTATTCAGATGCCAAGCCGAAAAATCGTTCAAGAGATAAATCAATCAGAATCAAATACAGACCTTATACAGCTCAGTAAAGGTGAACTTTCAGCTGAGATTTTTCCTTTGGCTGTTATGAAAGAGATGATGGGGAAGGTATCTCAACACATGGAGGCATTCGGATATGAAGAACCAAAAGGTTACTTACCTTTGAGGGAGGCATTGAGCAACTATTTAAAAACCATTGGAATCAACGTCTCATCTTCTTCCATTCTGATTGTCTCAGGAGCGTTGCAAGCCTTGCAGCTGATATCAATGGGGCTGTTACAAAGAGGATCAACCGTTTATCTTGATCAGCCCTCCTACCTTTATTCATTACACGTATTTCAATCAGCTGGTATGAAGCTGACTGGACTTCCTATGGATAATGAAGGACTTTTGCCTGAAAATGTTCATTTAACAAGAGGAGAGCGTGGAAGGGCTATCTTATATACAAATCCATGTTTTCATAATCCGACTGGTATTCTTATGTCTAAAAAGCGGCGGGAAGAAATCCTAGCAGTAAGTGAGAATACACAGCTTCCTATTATTGAAGATGACATTTATCGTGAGTTATGGATCGATGAAATTCCGCCATATCCTATTAAAACAATTGATAAAAATGGACACGTACTGTACATAGGAAGTTTATCGAAAACATTAAGCCCAGGCTTGAGGATTGGATGGATCGTCGGACCGGAACCGGTGATTGAACGTTTATCTGACATTAAAATGCAAACAGATTACGGATCCAGTTCTTTATCCCAAAGAGTAGCGGCAGAGTGGTTTACTTCCGGCCAATACCAGCAGCATGTAGAAAAGGTTAGGCAGCAATTAAAGGTGAGAAGAGAATTGGCCTTGAGTGTTTTAGAAACTCATTTGAAAGATGTGGCGACATGGAATATCCCAAAAGGAGGATTTTTTGTCTGGATAAAAATATTGCCTTCCATATCAATGAAATTACTTTATACTAAAGCCTTATCAAAAGGGATTCTAATCAATCTCGGCAGTATCTATGCTCAGGAAAAAGGGAATTATATTCGCTTATCATATGCTTATGCATCTCTTGAAGACCTTCAAAAGGGGATTTATGAGTTGGGTTTAATGATAAAAGAACTGGCAAGTAAGTAACTTTTATATCCTTAAATGGATGTTTCACTAAAAAAGAGATCAAGCCTAATGATCGCTTGATCTGATAATAACAAGGGTTACTAGAATAGACCAAATCATGGTTCGGTCTTAAAATGATCATGTCTCTGAACGAAAAGTCTTTCCGACTTCTCTTCCTAAACCAAAGTAATGTCTGAAATTATAGATAAGCGGGCTCCATTTGGAAGGGTTGATATGGTTTTCGTCTAGTATAATACTTTCCTCGGCATGAAAATGTAGTGCCTGCGTCTCTACAATTGCGAATGACGATTCATATTCTGGAAACCGAATGTGTTTCACTTCGGCTTCTATTTGAATAGGACATTCTTTGATTCGTGTTGGTGATACTGTTTTTGATTGTAAAGGCGTTAACCCTGCTGCCTCGTATTTTTCTTTTTTATATGTAAATCCGAGCTGTTTCTTCAAAGGCGGTATACTCTTTTTTCCGCTATAAGATGAAATTCTTTCAACGTTTTCCCATAATTCCGGGCCAGGCAAGTTTATGACACATTCTTTGTGTCTTTCCAAATTGTCGATGGCTTTTCCTCCCAGTCCTACTCCAAGGATTATATAATGTCCAAGAGCCCAAGAAGAAGACATAGGACTAATATTAGTGGTTCCATCCTCATTCAATGTGGTTAGAAGAAATGTCGAGGTACCATAATACATGATCTTGGGTTTGATTTCTTTAAATCGACGAGTGTCTCGTTTTTTGATGTCCAATGTTTTTTCCCCCTTGTCACGCTTACATTTATATTGTAAAGGATTAACATTTCAACTATCATCGAAATATGAATGTAAGGAGGAAAATCATGAATCCTAATATTGCAAAAATCTCTTCGTTGCTATCAGATCCCTCGCGTTCTTCCATTCTTCTCAGTCTGATGGATGGAAGGATACACCCTGCGGGAGAGCTTGCATATCTCGCTAACATTAAACCTCAAACCGCAAGTTTTCACCTGAATAAATTGCTTGAAGCAAAGCTGATTAGCGTAGAGAAGCATGGGAGACATCGGTATTACAGATTGTCTGACTCAGATGCTGCAAATGTGATCGAACAATTGCTTCATATTGCGCCTAAAGCAAAAGTCAAATCTTTAAAAGAGTCAAAAGAGAAAAAGGACTTGCATTTTGCCCGTACCTGTTATGATCATTTGGCAGGTTATGTGGGCGTGCAAATGGCACATTCATTAGTTGAGCAGGGGATGTTAAAAAAAGTTGATTTAAACTTTGAGGTGACTTCAGAGGGTGCTTTATTCTTTTCAAAGTTAGGCATCAATGAAGAGCAACAACGGAATAAGAGGAGAGCTTTTGCCCGCTGCTGTTTGGATTGGAGTGAACGGCAGCATCATATTGCAGGAGCATTAGGAAACGCCTTATTGGTGCGCATGTTAGAAGAAGAATGGATCGTTCGTATGCCTAAAACGAGAGCGATTAGGATAACACAAAGCGGGAAAATCGCGTTTGAAAAGCACCTAAACGTGAAGATTTAGGACTTTGAAGCGGAAACACCAGATGATGAGGCACGATATCTAGGAGGAGTAAGATTTGTTCTAATCTTACTCCTTCTTCTTATTTTGAAGCAGCTCGATTCCCCATTGCAATAGAGATACGGTTCCAACTGTTTATTTGATTAATGATGAGAACAAGGTCAACATATTGTTTTTCATCATAATGTTCCCGCACCCGATGATATAGCTCATCAGGAACCCTTTTAGATGGAATGAGCGTGATGTGTTCAGATAGTTCGAGAGCCGCTTTCTCTTCAGGTGAGTAAAAATCACATTCATTCCAAGCATGTAAACAGTAAATTCGCTGTTCAGTTTCCCCCATTTTGCGGGCATCGGACGTATGCATATCTATGCAGTAGGCACAGCCGTTCATTTGAGAGACTCTGATTTTGATTAGTTCTCTCGTCGTTCGGTTAATTGAGGATTGTTTCGTGTATTTCTCCATATCCATCATGATTTTCATACCTTCAGGTGCAATCTCATAGTAGGACACTCTTTGACTCATAAAGCAAGACTCCTTTCCATAGAATACCTAGATTGTATCCCGGTATTGATCATTTTACCAATGTGCGGTTTGAATGACAGCTGTTTCAGCGTCTTTTGGAAAGAAGCTTCTTTGAATAAAAATAAGGGTAGCCAGCAATGATGAGTGGAGCTGCTAATGCAAGCAGTATCCATGAGCCTGATTGGCTGTCTCTAGTGACTCTAATGAATATATAAGTACCGATCAGAAAATATAATAAAGCACCTAGAAACCAATACATGTTCAATCCTCTTTTTCCTTGCTTTTTGGTTGCGCATTTTTGTCTGTCATATGGCTTAATCGATCAGGGTTCTGATTTTTTAATACCTTTTCGGTCCGGATTCCTTTTCTCTTTAATGATAAAATTGTGAGATCAATCGATTTCAATGATGATCATTCCTTCAATGAATAGTAAGTTCCTTATGATTTTAAAGGTAAATTTGAAAAGATAAAACGTACATAGAGGCAGAACGTTCATGTACGTTTGGGCAATGATCACTTGTTGGAAACTCTAATGTTTCCCTGCACCTGATATTGTTGTGTTCCTTCTCTTCCTATAAAATGATTGGATACATGTGTGTTTGCACGTTGAAATATGAGTTCGATTTTCATGAATCTCTATTCGGTGAAACAGGTAAAGGAAGTGGATAAGGTTTGCTTATAAGGAATCCTTTTAAAGATAAATATTACTCACATGATAGGCGGGCATTAAACATGCTTGCACTCAGAGTGCCGGGCCTGGCTTTTATTCTCATGATCTATATAGCCTCTATCGTGCTGCAATTTGTTTCTGGGGGCTGGCCCATTTTATTGCTTTATGCGTTTACCATATTAATCGCCATTTTTGCTTTGCTTCATTGGCACTCATATCGCTGGGTTAAGAAAAGAGTGATTCTGTATTTCGTGGTACAAGGTTTGATCACCTTTGCACTTGCTAATCTCATGACTGGCTTCTTTATACTTGTGATTATCGGCCTTTATGCATTTTTAATTGGACAAATTATAGGAATGGCAGACAGAAGAAGGACTTTTCTCATTCTTTATCTATTGCTGCTGCTGGTCATAAATTCGGCGTATCACCTTCATAAAGGTGAAGTTTTGCATTTTATTGTTATTGCTGCGCCGATCATGATTGTCATCATCACTTATGCCGCAACATTTTTTGCCCAAGTCGATGAAAAAATAAAAGCTCAATTGACTCTTGAAAGGCTGGAGCTGGCTCATCAGCAGGTAGAACAGCTGACGCTGCAGAACGAAAGACAGCGGATGGCCCGAGACTTACACGATACGCTTGCTCAAGGTCTTGTCAGTTTAAATATGCAGCTGGATGCGATTCATGTTCATCTCGCCAAAGGCAACACAGAGAGAGCGAAGGAAATCATACAACAATCGATGAAAAGAGTGAAAAGCACATTAGCTGATGCACGTTCAGCTATTGACGATCTCCGCAGCAAATCAGAAGAAATCGGTGTTTTAAAAGAAAGAATTACCTCGCTAATGGATCATTTTATAGAGTCGACAGGCATGGCTTGTTTATTAGATTACAGATTGCATCAGGTGCTGGATGTGCGTACAGCTGAAAACTGTTATTACATCATTGGAGAATGCATGACGAATGCGGCAAAGCATGCTGAGGCGAAAACAATCTGGATATCCATTTGGGATGATGAAAAGGGAAGGCTCCATTTAACAGTTAAGGATAACGGCAAGGGATTTGATGTTGAAAAAGGAAAGAAAAAGAGAGGACATTATGGGCTTCTTGGCATACAAGAACGCGTCAGGGCAATAAATGGCCAATTCAATATCAAGAGTACAAAATTGAAAGGAACACAAATTGAGATCACTGTACCAATTCAGGGAGAGATGCAAGATGAATAAGGTTTTAATCGTTGATGACCATCTTGTCGTGAGGGAAGGTCTGAAGCTTTTAATTGAAACGAATGATCAATACACCATTATAGGAGAGGCGGAAAATGGAAAAGTCGCAGTCCGTCTTGCAGATGAGTTAGAACCGGATATCATTCTGATGGATTTGTATATGCCGGAGATGAGCGGGTTAGAGGCCATTAAACAAATAAAAGAAAAACACGATACCCCCATCATTATTTTGACTACATATAATGAAGATCACTTAATGATCGAAGGGATTGAATTAGGAGCGAAAGGATATCTGTTAAAGGATACGAGTTCAGAAACCCTTTTTCACACAATGGATGCAGCCATCAGAGGAAATGTGCTATTGCAGCCTGATATCCTTAAACGTCTGCAAGAAATCCAATTTGAGCGGATGAAAAAGCAGCGCAGTGAGACGCAGCTGACAGAAAAGGAAGTCATTGTTCTAAAAGCAATTGCTAAAGGTCTTAAAAGCAAAGCGATTGCCTTTGATTTGGGCGTCTCTGAGCGAACAGTAAAGTCCAGATTAACGTCCATTTACAATAAATTAGGCGCGAATTCAAGAACTGAGGCAGTAACGATTGCCATGCAAAAAGGTATTCTGACAATAGACAACTAAACTGCATATTTGAAAATTGCCCAAACGTACATGCCCGAATGTACGTTTTTTTCATTTCATTGTCAACTACAATGAGAAAGAATGTGATCAAGCAATGTGTTGAAAGGAGATTATCATGTCAAAAATGTTATATACATTAGGAGGATGGGTTGCTCGCAATCGCATAAAAGCAATTTGTGCGTGGATCGTTGTGTTAGTTGCTGCGATAGGCCTTGCAGTCACCTTAAAACCAAGTTTTTCTGAAGATATGTCCATACCTGACACACCTTCGGAAAAAGCGATGGATGTGATTCAGAAAGAATTTCCTCACGGTCCTGATAAAGGGAGCATACGGGTTATTTTCGGTGCTGGTGATGGGGAGAAACTTACTGGGAAGCCAGCAAAAAAAGCAATAGAAGATACGTTCAAAGAAATCAGTAAAGATGATTCTGTTGACTCGATTGCAAGTCCTTTTGTGACAGGGACAATCGCGAAAGATGGCACAGTTGCCTATGCTGATATCAAGTATAAATCATCAGCAGATGATATAAAGGATTACTCTATCAAACACTTAAAAGACAGTTTGAAAATGGCTGATGATGAAGGATTGCAAACTGAGCTAAGCGGAGATGTACCGGGAGCCGAGATGGAGATAGGCGGTGTCTCTGAAATTGTCGGCATTATCTTGGCTTTTGTCGTTTTAGCCATTACATTCGGTTCTTTATTAATAGCAGGTTTGCCGATTTTAACTGCAATGATTGGTTTAGGTGTAAGTATTGGACTGGTTTTGATTGGGACACAAGTATTTGATATTGCTTCCGTCAGTCTTTCATTAGCCGGAATGATTGGCCTTGCTGTTGGTATTGATTATGCTTTATTTATTTTTACGAAACACCGCCAGTTTTTAGGCGAAGGCATACAAAAGAATGAATCAATTGCGAGAGCCGTAGGAACAGCGGGAAGCGCAGTCGTTTTTGCCGGACTTACTGTTATCGTTGCACTTTGCGGATTAACTGTCGTTAACATTCCTTTTATGTCTGCGATGGGGCTGACAGCAGGGCTTAGTGTACTGATGGCTGTTTTGGCTTCAATCACACTTGTGCCTGCGGTCTTATCGATTGCAGGGAAGCGGATGATTCCGAAATCAAACAAGAAAATAGAAAAACAAAGCACTGAAACAAATGTCTGGGGACGCTTTGTCACCAAAAATCCTATCATGCTAAGTGTATGCAGCATTCTGATTTTGATCGTCATTAGTATCCCATCTATGCATTTGGAACTGGGCTTGCCTGATGCTGGGATGAAAGCTAAGGATAATCCGGATCGCCGGGCATATGACTTGCTTGCCGAAGGCTTTGGAGAAGGATTTAATGGCCAATTAACAATCGTAGCGGATGCCACAAATGCTACAGAAAATAAGGCGGAGGCTTTCGCAGATGCAGTGAAAGAAATAAAGGGTTTAGACCATGTAGCAAGTGTCACCCCTGCAATGCCTAATAAAGAAGGGAACTTTGCCATCATTACGGTCGTTCCGGAAACAGGTCCAAATGATGTCACAACGAAAGATTTGGTACACGATGTACGCAGTTTGTCAGATAAAAACGGAGTAGATTTGCTTGTTACTGGATCGACTGCAGTGAATATTGACATTTCAGATCGCCTGAATGATGCGATACCGGTGTTTGCTGTACTTATTGTTGGATTTGCGTTTGTATTGCTGACCATCGTTTTCCGTTCGCTGCTTGTGCCGCTTGTTGCTGTTGCAGGTTTCATGTTGACGATGACAGCCACTCTTGGGATTTGTGTATTTGTCTTGCAAGACGGGAATCTCATCGACTTTTTCAAAATACCTGAAAGAGGGCCGATACTCGCGTTCCTGCCGATTTTATCTATTGGGATTCTGTTCGGGTTAGCCATGGATTATCAAGTATTCCTTGTCAGCAGAATGCGTGAAGAATATGTAAAAACAAAGAATCCAGTACAAGCCATTCAGGCTGGATTAAAACACAGTGGTCCTGTTGTTACAGCAGCCGGCTTGATCATGATCTTCGTTTTTGCAGGATTTATCTTTGCAGGCGAAGCTTCTATTAAAGCCAACGGATTAGCACTTTCCTTTGGTGTGCTCTTTGATGCCTTTATTGTAAGAATGACACTGATTCCAAGTGTCATGAAGCTGATGGGGAATGCAGCCTGGTATTTGCCGAAATGGTTAGACAAGATGATTCCGAACGTGGATATAGAAGGGCATCAACTGACAAAGGAAATACAGCCGGAAATAGATCATGAACAAAAGAAACAAATCAGTGTGTAATAGAAAAAGCAGATCTTTAATGATCTGCTTTTTTGCTTATGGTGGTATTTGGAAGATGGAGTCGGCAGTTAAAAGGAGACACTTATGGCACAATCACTCATTTTCGATATGGATGGAACTTTGTTTCATATTGGCGGAAGCTGCGTCATACTAGCAGGCATCCCAGGAGAAGTGATAAAGCATATCAAATGATTTTTTTGACGCTGCCTTCTCTCCATGATGCCTAGGTTCTTGATAATTCTTCTTAAGAATAAAGGATTTTACAACTGATTATATAAGAAACCTAAAGAAACAAGCACACAAAACCAGCTGCGGGTTTTGTCCAAGAAAAATAGAGTCCATAAGAGGGACTCTATTTTTTGAAATGCCCGGCTAGAAGCATATTGCAGGACTTTATGAATGTCTTATAAGCCCTTACCGTGAAATGCCTGTTTCTGCATTGAAAAAACGCATTACACGTTCATTTACGTAAGCGGGTTGTTCCATCGATAAAACATGTCCGGCATTTTTAATGACTTCTGCCTCAATATCAGGAACGAATGAAGAGGCTCGGTGCAGGGCTGAGTGGGGATCATAGATGACTTCATGTTCACCAAGTAATAATAGGATAGGAACTCTTGCTGAACGTAATTCCTCATCGGTAAAAACATACGGAAATCCGTCGGCTTTAGGATTTGGATTTCTTGATCCATCCTGCCACATTACCCCTGCCTGAAACTGCTTCACAAAAATCGGGTGCAGCACATTCTGATCATTCATCATCCAATTTAAGAATTTTTCAACTCCATTTGACGCTGTAAGGCCAAGAGCGTATTTGTAGAAATCGTGATGAAATGGCAAAAACGTTTCTGCCGGACTCAGTATAGCTGCGCTTTTTACTCTCTCAGGCATACGTAAAAGGAAATTCATCGTATGGAGACCGCCAAGCGAAAGTCCGATCATGTGGGACTTTTCGATCCCCAGATTGTCAAACACATCAAGAAGCCAATTGGTGTAATCCGTTCTTGTACCGCTTAAATTCTCAGGAATACTCTTGTTTTTATCACCTATGATATCAACTGCATAAGTTCTGTATTTGCTGCTCCAATCGGCGATGTTGGGATACCACATCGTCGAGCTGAATAATGCTCCGTGGAGTAATACAAGCGGCGGGGCATCCTCTGGGCCGCTTGCAATCACATGTGTTTGACCAAAACGAGTAGATATATAGAATGATTTGCAACGGACCGGCCAAAGACTAAGGCTTTCATTATAAGTTTGATAATAGCGGATACCGTTGTCACTTAATTCGGGAATACTAGATGAATGGTTTGACATACAAATGCCCCTCCCAATTTTGTTTAAATGAATGTGCCGTTTCGTGATGGGGAATCTGATTTTGATATAACAGACTTTATTTACAATATAATACAGTTGTTATTCGACGTCAAATCCACGAGGAAAAGGAAATAAAACGATTGGAACAGATTATTGAAAATCAATATAACAGAATATTAACCTCCTTTGTGGAGCCGCTTCATTAAAACCGCAATCCAAATGCATGAATCACAAAAATCACAACAGGAGGGATCAGGAGGGAAGGCAGCAGATTCAGTGTTTTGAACTTCTTGATTCCAAGAATGCTTAGACCTGAACTGAGGATGAGTATGCCTCCCACAATTGTGATTTCATTAATAAGGTCTGTATTGATTGCGCTCTCCATTACTTGTGCAAATAAATAGATGGAGCCCTGCCAGGCAAATAATACAAGTGCGGCAGCCGCTATTCCAAAACCAAAAGTTGAAGCGAGCACAATGGAGGTGATCCCATCTAACATCCCGTTTGTCAGAAGGTATGTATAATCTCCATGCAAAGCGGCTTCAACAGGGCCTAATATTGACAGCGAACCTATACAAAATAATAAGACCGCAGTTGATAAGCCCTCTGCTAAATTGCTTTTAGAAAATTTGTTCACCAGCTTGTTGAATCGTAATTCTAAATTGATGATCTGGCCTAGCAAACCTCCAATGGCTAAACTCACGATGAATAGAATGGGATATTTACTATCAGGCAAATGCTGTGTAATGGCGTTGATCCCCAGCGCGACTGCAGCGAATCCCATTGCCTGCATCAAAATATCCTGGTATTCATCTTTAATGCCTTTTTTGAATATCCCCCCAATTATGCTTCCTGCAATGATCATCACTGTGTTAAAAATCGTTCCAAACATAAGCTTTCTCCTCCAAAAATCATTCCTGCATAAAAAATAAACCCTCTAGTTAGTAGAGAGTCAAGGGAGATCAAAACATATTCATGAGATTATTTGATGGGCAGCAGGATTTCAGTCACATAATTATCTAGGTTATTCGTAATGCCATAATCAATGAGTGTGATTTCGATTGAATCCCCTGCTACCTCATAATGATGTTCTTTCATATATGCCAGTAATTTTTTGTAGTATGGTTCGGCTTCTGGATGTGACCCTTTAAACCTAATTTGCAGATATTCTCTTGAAGGAAAGATGATTTCTGAAGAAGTTTTTTCATTTTCATCTTCAAGAATCATAAATATACTGGAATATTTGTCAAACTGTTTTGCTTTCACATTTGCTGCTGATATGGATAAACCGATCTTGCCTATGAATATATCTTCGTTCACATTCAGGTGGGTTCTCAATTCAGCTAACGAATGTTCGATATCATGGCCGAGAACATATTCATGCTGCAAGTAAGCCACACGCATTGCGGGAAGTTTGATTTTTGTAATTTGATATAACGGCATGTTAACGGCATCTTCTATATGTGTGATGCGTCGGGAGATCTTTCGTTCAATGCATTCCAATTCTTTCTTTTTGCGATCAATTTCAGCCTGCTGGCTTTTTAGTAAATGAAGAAGAGTGTTTGTATTTTGAGAGTTATAAAAATCAAGAAGCTTATTGATTGGCAGGCCTAGGGCCCTCAAATACTTGATGGTATCCAGCCGCTCAAACTGTTGGGTAGAATAATATCTATAGTTCGTTTGCTCATCTTTATATTCCGGTTTCAACAGACCGATTTCATCATAATACCGAAGAGCAGAGATTTTCACATTGAATAACCTTGACACTTCTCCAATCGAAAAAAATTCCTTCATTCTAACAACCTTTCTGTCCCTATGATTGATATACATCCACATTATATAGTACGGCGAGTTCTAAAGGTAAAGTTTGCAGCATAAAGAAAAAACTCCTTCTAAAAAGGAGCTTTTCATTCTTCGAAATAAGGATTTACATGGATGAGCACTTCTTCTACATCTGAAAACTGTCTTTTGATTTCATTTCGAATTTCGCGGGCGATGTCGTGTCCCTGCTTAATTGTCAAATCATGATCCAAAGATAAACGGACATCAAGCAATTTATAGTGGCCATGTTCTCGCGCGCGGATTCTATCAATTCGTTTTACTTGATCACATTGAAAAATAACAGCTTTATATTCCTCTATCAGCTCGGGATCAACACTCTTTTCCATGAGCACATCAACAGACGGCCTGATTAATTCCATTGAAATCTTAAAAATGAGGTAAGCAACGATTGCACTGGCAATGGCATCGGCGTACAACAGATAGGGCCAGCCGCGGGTGTTTCCGATGATAGCCAACAGGACGCCGATAAAAGCGGCAAGAGAGGCAACGATATCGCCTTTATGATCGTACGCAATCGCTATAATCGCTTTGCTGTTCCATTTTTTCCCTTGCTTTATAGAATAACGATATAAGATTTCCTTAGCCACGTACGAAATCAGAGCCGCAAACAATGCGCTGTATTGGGGAACGCTTGGCCCTTTAACAAAGGACAGAATCGCTTCTATGAGGATATAAACGGATACGATCACTAAGATAATTCCTACAATCGCCTCACTAATGACTTCAGCTTTTCCGTGACCAAAAGGATGGTCTTGATCGGGCGGTTTATTGGAAATGCCGATCACTGCCAAGACTGCAATCGAAGCAACGACATCTGCCGCGGAATGTATTCCGTCTGCAAACACGGCTTCACTATCGCCTGCCAGCCCAAAAAAGACCTTTCCTGCCATTAAGATCAGATTGGCGATCAATGCAATCAAAGCAACTTTTCTGCTTATTTGTTCTCTTTCACTTGCCATTTTTTCCTCCTATAAAACTGCACAAAAAAATAGGAGTGCTCTATATACGCTCTCCGTATCCTTTCCTGTGTAATCACTTTGCTTATCATACCAATTCAATTTCGAGTGGGTCTATAGCAACGTTGTTTCCTGTTTACTAATAAATAAGGTGACAGAAAAAAAGTTGGAGCTGTGCTAAAAGGTCATACAGCAAACAAATGAGTTCTTATGTAACAACAGTGATGATTCGCTATTAAAATGCTGCCGTCAGTGAAAAATTTCCACCTAATTTTCAAAAACCTATTGACATGAGAGGATCTGTATTTTACTATTATCTCATATTCAAGATATTTTAATTCGAGACATTCGATTGAAAAGATCAGCGATCAAGCGCAACTCTAAGTGTTCAATCGTTGTCAGTTCTTTTACACAATATTCAATATGATTTTTTATAACATAATATCTCGAATTCGAGATAAAAGGGAGTGTAGCGTAATGGCTGAATTTACTCATTTAGTCAATGAAAGACGATCTGCAAGCAATTTTCTTTCAGGTCATCCAATCACAAAAGAAGATCTCAATGAGATGTTTGAATTGGTTGCGTTGGCACCATCGGCTTTTAATTTGCAGCATACAAAATATGTGACGGTTCTTGACCAGGACGTAAAGGAAAAGCTGAAGCAGGCCGCAAATGGACAATATAAAGTGATTAGCTCTTCTGCGGTTCTCTTAGTATTAGGGGATAAGCAGGCATATCAACAAGCTGCCGATATCTATGAAGGGTTAAAGGTATTGGGGATATTAAATAAGCAAGAGTATGACCACATGGTGCAAGACACCGTTTCGTTTTATGAAAACAGGGGAGAACAATTTAAGAGAGATGAGGCGATAAGGAATGCTTCACTTTCTGCGATGATGTTTATGCTGAGTGCTAAGGAAAAAGGCTGGGATACCTGCCCGATGATCGGCTTTGATGCGGAAGCCGTAAAACGGATTTTGAACATAGACGACCAATTTGAGGTTGTCATGATGATTACGATTGGAAAAGAAAAAACAGAGAGCAGAAGACCGCGCGGCTACCGGAAGCCTGTGAATGAGTTTGTTGAGTATATGTAAAAGGAGCGGATAAAAATGGCTAAAAAAACGATGGGAATTCATCATATTACAGCGATTGTCGGTCACCCTCAAGAGAACACAGATTTTTACGCAGGAGTGCTTGGGCTTCGTTTGGTCAAGCAAACTGTCAATTTTGATGACCCAGGTACGTATCATCTTTATTTTGGGAATGAAGGCGGGAAGCCGGGAACAATCATTACCTTCTTTCCGTGGGCCGGAGCCCGCCAAGGCGTCATTGGAGACGGTCAAGTTGGCGTGACCTCGTATGTCGTGCCGAAAGGGGCTATGGCATTTTGGGAAAAGAGACTAGAAAAGTTCAACGTTCCATACACCAAAATCGAGCGCTTTGGGGAACAATATGTAGAATTTGATGATCCTCATGGACTGCACTTAGAAATCGTGGAAAGAGAAGAAGGAGAGGCTAACACGTGGACTTTCGGAGATGTAACGCCCGATGTTGCCATTAAAGGTTTTGGGGGTGCAACCCTATTATCAGCGCATCCTGACAAAACCGCTGAGCTTTTAGAAAACATCATGGGGCTGGAACGAGTCGGCAAAGAAGGAGACTTCGTTCGTTATCGTTCCGCCGGTGATATCGGAAATGTGATTGACCTTAAGTTAACGCCTATTGGCCGCGGGCAAATGGGGGCCGGAACGGTGCATCACATCGCTTGGCGGGCTAACGATGATGAAGATCAGTTAGATTGGCAAAGATATATTGCTTCCCACGGATATGGTGTAACTCCTGTTCGGGATAGAAACTACTTTAATGCCATTTACTTCAGGGAACATGGGGAAATCCTGTTTGAAATCGCAACTGATCCTCCAGGCTTTGCACATGATGAAACACAGGATACAATGGGCGAAAAACTGATGCTGCCTGTACAATATGAACCGCATCGCACACAAATTGAACAAGGGCTGCTGCCGTTTGAAGTAAGAGAGTTAGATTGATTTGACACATAAAAAATAAAGAAACATATATTCAATTGATGATTGCTGGATACTGTCAGCAAAGAATCAGATAAAATCAAAGATGAGGAGAGATACAAATGGAAGATGCAGGACTGTTGCTTATTCGTATAATGATTGGTGTAGTGTTTTTGTTTTATGGTACACAAAAATTATTCGGCTGGTTTGGCGGATACGGGATTAAAGGAACCGGACAATGGTTCGAATCAATTGGGGTGAAGCCAGGAAACGTTGCGGCCGCTCTATCAGGTCTTGGGGAGTTAGTAAGCGGAATTCTATTTATTTTAGGCGTATTCCTCCCGCTTGGAGCTGCTATCATAACGATCATCATGTTAGGTGCTATCGTAAAAGTCCATGGAGCGAAAGGTTTTGCGAATGGCGCCGGAGGTTTTGAATATAACCTGGTGCTCATTGCAGTTTCCATAGGGGTTGCACTCATCGGTTCAGGAGCTTACGCTTTGCATTTTTAATACGAAAGTATGTAAGAACAGTTGCTGCTTGTCAGTAACTGTTCTTTTATTTTGACATTTTCGGCAAGCTTGCAGGTACTCTGCAAAGTAAAAAAGCGGATATAATAAATATAAATCAGTATAGTGAATGATACGTATTGATGAGCTTGGTTATAAAAGACAGACCTATTTGAAGGAGTAAATGGATGAAAGAGATGACAGAATTACATTCATTAGATTCTATAGATAATTTTATCAAACAGCACAAATTCAGTTTTATTTATATATCAAGGCCTGCCTGTACAGTATGTCACGCAGTCCTGCCCCAGCTCAGAATAGTATTGGATCAGTTTCCAAACATCAAATTGGGGCATATCAATGCTGACGATGTAGCAGAGGTCGCCGGCAGATTTTCAGTTTTCACCGTTCCTGTGCTTCTTTTGTTCATTGATGGGACTGAGTTTCTAAGAGAAGCCCGTTTTGTTCATTTTGAACAGCTTGAACAAAAGCTGAAAAGGGTTTATCGATTATATGAAGGCGAATAAAGAAATAAGGCAAAAAAAAGAACTCAAATGAGTTCTTTTTTTGCATCAATTTATTCTTCACTAGGCGAAGAAGGGTTATCAACCTGCCCTTGATCACTTGTATCATTATCACAACTTGCTGAAATAATAATTGAATTAGAAGGAGAGTAATCTCCTAATGTGAAATTGACACCGTAATTTTTGCTGTTCGCAGTATGGCTGTTTTGCAAGTTTTGTCCGATATCTGTATTGGCGTTTTGTGTCATTCCATTTATCGTGAGATTTGAAATGTTGATTTGAGATCGCATGCTTCAAAAACTCCTTTCACTCAGAAGTAGCTGTCATAAAGGACGCTGGCAGTCTATTTACTTCTATGATATTGCGTTTTTATATCTTTGCATCAACATAATGGTAAAAATAATAGCGAGTGAATGAGTCTCTTTTGAAGGTGATCAACCTATCAGCAGAAATAAAGCCGCCTGATAAAGAGGCGGCAGATCGTTATATGTCATCTATGAATTTGATGTATCGTTTTTCGTTTGCCTAAAGGATAAGATGGTCGTTTTTAATGATGAGTAGGAGCCTATAGCAGCGTAGCCATAAAACCAGCCCATAAATACGCCAGAAAAGAGGCTGTGTCGATGGCTTATGAAAACAGAAATGACAAGGCCTGTTATTAAGGCAACTGACGGTACAAAAGTTTTGGGGATTTTCAATAATATTTTGAGGATTTGGGTTATCAATATGATGATTGGAACAGCTATCACAGCATCCCAAAAGTTCGTGTGAATAATTGGAAAAGCCATACGGCACCTCATGAAGTGTTAATTTCTTATGTTTATGCTAAAAGCTTGGAAAGCAGTCCTTGGACCGCATTTGTAACATGTAGGGCTTGATTGGCGGAGCTTGTTTGGCTTAAAGCATTGGATTCAAAAACCAAACCTGTATTATTCCCTCCGGAACCATCTGTCTCTTTAGAAACAGAGAAAGGGCTGATGGAAAATGCAAAACCGTTATTAAAAACGCTGTTTCCGGATATCGAATGAATATAAACTGGGAATTTCATCATTCATCTCTCCTCTCTGTTATGACTGTTTATACAATATGGTGTGTGAGCAGCAATTGCTTAAACAAAACGGCAAAAACATTCAGTGAGAGACAAAAACCTGCAAAATTCTCCAAGTGCCTTTTGTTAATGCAGTTTTTTAGGGATGTTTTTTTTATTCTTTTTGTCAATTTCATCAAAAATATTCTGATTGCTAGACAAATGGGCTTGTCCGTCCTTATTAATGAAATTCGGGTGAATGAGTTTTTTTAGATCCCTGACAGTTAAAGGTTTGGCGTCATCAGTTAATTCTATTCCTAATTGCCCGTTTGCTTCTAATGTCGCAATTTTGACATCTTGTATAGCCGTAACGCCGTGAAGCCGTAGCTGCATTTCAAGCTGATCAGCTGTAAGTCTCATCTTCTTCAGGTTTTCGATATGAAGCTGACCGTTTTCAATAACAATTTTTGCTTTTCCGGTTAACATCTTTTCAATGAAGTTCGATCTCATTTGGATCCATTCCATAACGATGAGTGTGATTGTGAAAATTGCCGCCGCAATTAATGTTTTGAAGAGGCTGTACTCGATGATTGGCTGAACGATAATAGTTCCGATCGAAATCATGACAACCGTTTGAGTTGAAGTCATTTGTGCGATTGATTTTCTTCCTGAAATTCTCAGCAAGATGACTCCGGCTACAATGAGAACAAGAGATTCCCAAGTGAAATTCATGCTACCACCTGACCAATGATGAATTAGATTTGTCATGGGATTGGCTTTCCTTCCGGCCAATCGCAATTTAATATATCCGAAAGGCAGTCGGTTCATTCTGTCCTGAACCGAACAATATTTTTGGTATAGATGGATATATTAAACCAAACAATGATAGCAACAGGAGTTTTTTGGCCGAAACAATCTGGGAAGCGGGGAGCGCCATAACATGATTGAACTTGAAGTTGTCATTAGAACGGTTGCCAGCTTTGGCTTGCTGTTAATCGCAGAACGAATTTTAGGCAAACAGACAATCTCTCAAATGACGATTTTTGATTTTATTGCGGCGATCACACTAGGGGCGATTGCCGGTGGATTAGCTTACAATACTTCAATAAAACCGCACAATATGGCCATTTCGTTTAGTATTTTTGTGTTAACCATTTTTCTAATTTCGTTTCTGTCGATAAAGAACAGGAAGCTGAGGAAATTTTTTGCCGGAGATCCAACAGTGCTGATTCAAAACGGGAAGATACTTGAATCAAATATGAGGAAAATGCGTTACACACTTGATTATTTAAATCAGCAATTGCGGGAAAAAGAAATATTTAATATCGAAGAAGTTCTTTTTGCCATTCTTGAAACGAATGGTCAGCTGACTGTGTTAAGAAAACCGCAATTCCGGCATGTGACCAAACAGGATTTAATGATTGCGGTAAACCAAGAACACAGGCTTCCTATAGAGCTTATTATGGACGGAGAAATCATTGAGAATAATTTAAAGCAGAATCGTTTGACGGAATCCTGGCTTTTGGAAGAATTGCAAAAAAGAGACATAAAGGTGAAAGAGACCGTGTACGCAGTGCTGCTGGGTAATGGGGATATTTATGTGGATCAGTATAAAGACCATATATCAGTCCCTATGGATAAGGAATGAAGGAACAATCAATCTTAAAGCCCCTTATTGAACGCAATGGTTTCAATTTGTCTTGGGTACGAAATGTGCAGAAGCCCGTTTAACAGCTGAATCTGTAACAAATGAGATTCAGTGGCTTCGGGAAGCTGAATGATTCGCTCAATTTCTCCGTAATACCGTTCACGCAGCACTTCCATTTCGGCTGGAAAAACAGGCGTGATCGTTCCTTTGATCAGCAGCTGGGTTTTAGATAGTAAACGGATCGTTAATTCTTCCTCATACACACCGGGCATTTCCACAATGATAAAATTATATTCTTCATCTTGATAAAAGTCGTAAACAAATGTAGAAGCTTCGGAATCAAAAAAATGTTCCGGGGCTTTATATTTGAGCACATTTGTCCAAAAGTCACTTTGTTTATATTCATTCGTAATCTCAAGCCACTTTCGAATTTTTTCGAAATCCATATGAGATTCTCCTTAAATTTGATTTGCAATAGGCGCAGAAGGGTTTCCGATTTGGTCTTGGTCACTAACGTCTGAATCAATATTTCCAGTGTTCAAAAGTGAAGACGTAGGCGAAAGATCCCCTAAGGAAAAGTTTGCTCCAAAATATTTGCTGTTCGCAGTATGGCTGTTGTGCACAGTCGGGCCGACATCTATATTTCCGTTTTGCGTGACGCCGTTGATCTTAATATTTGCGATGTTAATTTGATATGGCATAGACGAAACCCCTTTAATCTAAAATTGGCGGTGGTGCAATCGGAGGAGCATTAACGTTGGATGT
Organism: Bacillus sp. SN32; assembly: GCF_002837495.1. Lineage (NCBI taxonomy): Bacteria > Bacillati > Bacillota > Bacilli > Caryophanales > Bacillaceae > Bacillus > Bacillus sp. SN32. The sequence continues at coordinate 196,277 of NZ_PJCT01000004.1, forward strand.
ATCAGAGTTGCCGATAGATGTCTGATCATTTACATCAGGATCGTTTAAGAAGTTTTCCATAACCGATTCTGTAGGTGAGGTATCACCGAAAGAAGAATTGGTCCCTTGAGATTTTTGATTGTTGGTAGGGCTGTTATAAGCAGCTTCGCCTATTGTAATTGAACCATTGCCCGAAATACTGTTGATCTTCAAATAATATAGGTTGATTACTGTAGACGGCATCCCATCACACCCTTCCATCTTTCTGTACAGTACATTATGCGCCGCTGCACCCAATTGTTCCTTGCATTTGCGGGCAAAACTCTATCTGGCCCCGGAGTGATGTTTGTTAGAAAAAAAGAATAAAGTTTGTCACAGCCTGAATGTCAATCTATTCAGAAAATACTTATCAGTGAATGAAAAGCCATTGATATAATAAATTGATTCAGTTATTCGAAATACATAAGACCCTTTAATAAAGGAAGCTGGCAACAGGATGAGTTTGAAATCATTGACAATGAAGCTAATGCCATGAAATAATACTCGTAAGTAACATTACTCGTGAGTATTATTTTGGGGGTGGTCCTAGTTGAAAAGTAAAGGACGTAAAGGAGAAGAAAGCCGGAAACGGTTACTCAAAGTTGCCGCTAATGAATTTTCGGTTCGGGGATTCCATGACGCGAAGGTAAGTGAAATTGTGAAAAAAGCTGGGTTCACGCAGCCTTCATTTTACCTGTACTTTCAAAGCAAAGAAGCCATCTTTGCCGAGTTAATAACCGATTTTCACTCTCGAGTCAGAAAGCTGACAGAGTCACTTCTTCTGGAAAACGGATTAAACACGGAGGATGTGTCAAAACGGGTACTGCTAGCTGTAGAGACTGTTTTTCAATTTTTGGATGAGGACAAGGATTTAACCAAGATCGGCTTTTTTCTCAACCCGGAAGCAAAACAAATGAAAAAAGACTTGGCGATGGTTTTGAAAGAGAACTTAGAAGCAGAACAGCGGCTTGGCTATTTTCACTCTGAACTGGATATGGAAACTGTCGCTGAGTGTTTGGTCGGCATGATTGAACATTTAACCGATTCATTTTTGTTAACCGGAATCAAAGATCCGGCAAGCCTCGCAGCAGAGGTTGTGAATCTTTTAATTTACGGGATGCTTCCGAAAGGGAATGACGTAAGATGATATCTATTATTACGAAAGTCAGTTTGGCAGTTTTTATGCTTGCGGGAGGCATCATAAAGGTAAGCCGCGTTCCCTTTCAAGTTGAGCATTGGCGGCATTATCAATATCCATTATGGTTTCTGACTGTTACTGGCATTCTTGAAATAGCCGGGGCACTTGCTATGACAGCGGGAATTTGGAATCGGTATGCAGCGATTGGAGCAGGTGTTCTGTTTGTCGTTCTCATGGCGGGAGCAATTCATGCGCATATGTTTCGAGCAAGACAATCGGTCATCATGGCGATACCAGCGTTGATTTGTTTGATTGTTTCTATCATGATCATCCTGGGGAGTTACACGTAAGCTTTTCACTAATGTTTAAGAACAAGCCCATTTGCAGGAAATCTCCTTTTCTTATCGAATAATAGAAAGTCCAGGAATTAACTGAATCAGTAAAATAGAGCTCCATTTCTGCGTTATTCGTCCGGCATCAGCTGGGCTTTTTTTATAAAGGAGGAATACAGGATGGCATTAACTTTGGAAGACATGACTGAGGAAGAGTTCGAAGCCTTTCGCGGGATGTCCGTGCAAAATTATGCGAAACAAAACATAACGTCAGGAACTTGGACGGAAAAAGAGGCGCTTGAGAAATCAGAGCAGGCATATGAGAACATGATTCCGAATGGGCGAGACAGCAGCAATCATTATTTTTGGAACATCACAAATGACCAAGGGGAAAGAATGGGCTGGCTCTGGCTGTATGCTGATCCGTTTCATCCGCAAAAGGAAGCGTTTATCTATTCCTTTGGGTTGTATGAAGCCTTTCGCGGAAAAGGACTTGCTCAATTGGCGCTTCAAACGCTTGATGAAAGAGCAAGAGAGCTTGGTGCGGAAAGGCTGGCTCTTCATGTGTTTGCACACAACGAGACAGCCGTCTATCTTTATCAGAAGATGGGTTATGCCATGACCAATATACGTATGCGGAAACCGCTATGCTGAAAAGCCGCTTACGTTACCCAAACACAACATGCCTATCTGGAAGCAGTGGCAGGGTACTATAAGTCATCATTAGAAAGATTAATGTCATGGGAGGCTTGAACATATAAAGAAAAAGGACAACAGCTGTTGTCCTTTTCAATGCCGCTTGAACTTTCTCCCTCAGTCTTTTTTGTCTTGATGATCCAGCTCTTTTATTCGTTTCGTAAGCTCATTGAAAGCCTGATCAAGCTCCTTATACCCTTTATCATTTGGCGTCATAAAACTGAGTTTTCCCAGCACTTCTTGTCTTTCTGTCTCAAGCTTTAATCGAAGCTCTTCCCGCTCATTTCTTTCAGAAGGAGCGGCGTCATTTAACTGCTTTTCGATGCCGTTGTTTGAGATGACGAGTTTACTGTTTGTTGTTTTTTCGAGAAAGTATCGGTCATGTGAAACCGCCAGCAATGTGCCGCTGTATTGTGACAGTGTTTCTTCCAGCTGTTCGCGTGACGGCAGGTCGAGATGGTTTGTCGGCTCATCTAAAATCAGCACGTCTTTTTCCTCCAGAATATATGCCATCAGCTTGATCTTTACACGCTCACCCATACTCATATGCTTGATCGGTTCAGTCCATTGGGCAGCTGTAAAACCTAAGTGTCTCATCAGATTTTGAACGTGCCCTCTTGCTTTAAATGTTTCATTCTCAAATAACTCTTCCGGTGTTTGTTCTAAAGGCAAATCAAACACCTCCTGCGTTAAATAGCCGATGTTTGCAGACGGCGACACCCATACACTTCCTTCTGCTGTTTCCTGTCCCAGAATGATGTTCAGTAATGTCGTTTTTCCGCTGCCATTGGGGCCTATGATCGCAACCTTTTCGCCGTGCTGAATCGTAAAGTTGGCGTTTTTAAAGAGGGTCCTTTCTCCAAACGCTTTTGTTACATTCTGAACTTCTAAAAAACGTTTTCCTGTTTTGTGGGTTGTATCGATTGAAAAGCGGACTGTATATTCTGGGGTGACGGGTTCCGCCTTTGCTTTTTCCAGCTCTTTTTCAAGCCGCTTCTGCTTGGATTTTATCTGGGCATCCGTACGCTTCGCTTTTACCCTGTGATATTCTTTAAACCCTTCCTTTTTCGTCGATTGGGCGTGGGCTTTTTCCGACCAAGAAGCGAGCTCATTCATTTGTGCTTCAATCCGTTCAACCATTTTTTGCTGCTTTTCATATTCACGCTGCTGGGTGAGTCTTTTCTTCTCCCGGAACTTCATATACCCGGAGTAATTCCCTTTGAATTCAATCAGCGTCTGGTCCTCAAGCGACCATATTTTTGTTGCGGCTTCGTCTAAAAAATATCGATCGTGAGAAACGAGAATCACAGTGCCGCTATAATGTTTCAGCTGTTGGATGAGAAATTGCAGGCTTTTTTCATCAAGGTGGTTTGTCGGTTCATCTAACAGCAGCAGATCTGCATCCTCTGATAGTCCTTTCGCCAGCCGCGCTTTCAGTTTTTCACCGCCGCTTAACTGATGAAAATCACGAAGAGGCACATGCCATTTCTCCAGTAACTTCTTTTCGGCAGGTGTCTGATCCGCAAAGGAATACGCCGCGGTTTCCTGTTCAACCAAAGCCAGTTTTATATCCTTCCGAAGGATTTGACCCTGTGCAGGGGCTAAGTCATTGTGAATGAGGTGCAGCAGCGTAGATTTCCCAGCGCCGTTTTTTCCGATAATCCCAATGATATCTCCTTGCTGAACACTGGCGTTTACATGTTTAAAAACAGTCAGATCCTTTACTTCATAGCTAACGTTTGTTAATGTTACGATCTCTTTCATCCATATCCCTCGCTTTAAAGGGAGAATAAAAAAATCCTCCCAAATGTGTTGGAAGGATTAGCCGTGCCTGTGCATGATCAAATAAGCTATTTTTTATAAATAGCAGTGTCGTATATATAGAAAATGGGCAGACTAATCCTATTTTTTGATTTGAAATATTGATTTCAAACGGTAAAAATAAGATTAGTTAATCATTGTCCACCCATCATCCCTTCTTGTTTTGATTACAAACACTATAGCATACCTTCAAATTCAAAAGCAAAGGTCATTTTCATCAAAAAAACTCCTGCTCTCATTTTTGAGGCAGGAGTTTCGAGTGTTATTGATGCTTCGCTTTTCTCACTTTATAAATCACAATCAGCAAAATAAACCAAACCGGTGTGACAAATAAGGAAACACGAGTATCCTGTGCCAGTGCCAGCACAACCAGAACAAACGCCAGGAACGCAAGAATCAGGTAATTTGTAAACGGATAAAGCGGAAGCTTAAACTTGTTTGTTTTCGCTAATTCAGGTCTTGTTTTGCGGTATTTCATATGGCAGATGACCGTAATTCCCCAAATGTAGATAAAGCATACGGTTGAAATACTTGTAATCAGGGTGAATACGCCTTCTGGCATGATGTAGTTTAACGTAACACCGATTAAAATCACGATAGCTGAAAAGAATAAAGCATTTCTAGGCACTTTACGCTGAGTCAGTTTCGCCATTGACTCAGGCGCATTGTGATCTTTCGCCAGGGAATAGACCATACGGCTTGTACTGAATACAGCGCTGTTGCACGCTGAAGCAGCGGATGTCAACACAACAAAGTTGATAATACTTGCAGCCCCGACGATGCCAACAGCGACAAATACTTGTACGAATGGGCTTTCGCTGGGATTGATGACATCCCAAGGATAGATGCTCATAATCACGAGAAGAGCACCGATATAAAAAAGCAGCACACGGACAGGAATATTGTTGATCGCCTTAGGGATTACTTTTTCAGGGTTTTCTGTTTCACCGGCTGTAAGTCCGACAAGCTCAATGCCGACAAAAGCAAACACAACCATCTGGAACGAGAGGATAAACCCGTGCATGCCATTCGGGAACAGGCCTCCGTGGCTCCAGAGGTTTGTGAAGCTGGACACTCCTGAGCTTGTGGAAAAGCCTTTGAAAATCATCACAAGGCCAATGACGATTAACGCCAAAATGGCAATGACTTTAATCAAAGCAAACCAAAATTCTAATTCTCCAAAAAGCTTGACTGTCGCTAGGTTCATAATCAGTAAAATAATAAGAGCGATCAAGCCGGGCACCCATTGCGGCACACCCGGGAGCCAATATTGAGTGTAGAGCCCGACTGCTGTCAGATCAGCCATCGCAATGGAAATCCAGCAGAACCAATATGTCCAGCCGGTGATAAATGCTGCCATATCGCCTAGGTAGTCTTGTACAAAATCCACAAAAGAGTGATAGTTCAAGTTTGATAACAGCAGTTCACCCAGCGATCTCATAATTAAAAAGCAAATGATCCCTGTGATCATATAAGCAAATAAAATCGAAGGTCCGGCAAAATGAATCGATTTGCCCGAGCCGAGAAATAAGCCTGTCCCAATGGCTCCGCCGATGGCGATGAGCTGGATATGCCTGTTTTTCAAGCCTCTCTGCAACGTTTGCTGATTTATATTGTCTTTCGTCATGTCGTCTGTCACTTTATGTGTTCCTCCATTGAAAATTGTTTATTGAGTCAGCAATCTATTTTTAATGATTATTATAACACTAAAATTTCTATCTTTTTTACTAAAAAAGGATTGATGAAAAGAATTTTAATGTGATTTGGACTATTTCCCGAAAAAAGCGGCTCCATTTAGGGAGCCGCTTTCTTATGCTTTTTCAGTTTTTTTCATAAACAGGTAGAGCCCGTAATCTGTCGGTGCGGATGCGTAGCCTGCCTGCCGCAGCATTGCTGTGATATTGCCGCGGTGGTATGTCCCGTGATTGACAACGTGGGGAAGCAGTTCGGAAACAGTTGTTTTCATGATTCCGCTTGAGGGATTTTGAATCTGGAGTGGCTTATTGAGCTGTTCTTTTTGCTGTAAAAATAGTATATAGCGCTCGGATAACTTCAGAAAAAGGTCTTCCATTTCCTCTATTTCTTTTGCCTCTGTCTGTTCTTTAAGCTGTTCAGCTAAAGCCAAAGCATCGCTCAAGGTTTTGCCGGAAAACACTTCAATCCAGCCGAGATCAGAAAGATAAACATGAGACAATACATGGGATATTGACGGAAACACGCTTTGAATTTCTTGATGGTATACCTCTTTTGGAAGCTCTTTTAATCGGTTGAATATTTGTTGATTGGCCCAGACGTTATATTCATACAATTTGAACGCCAAATCTGACATGTTAAAATTCCCCCTTTCATGTGTATAGCTTCTATTATACACGAACGTGCGTTCTCGTGTAGAGTGCCCGTGAATAAAATTTGTTGACATATATAGTTTAGAGGAATAAACTAATTGACATTGAACATAAAGTTTAGCGGGTTAAACTATAATGAGGAGGGGAAGATATTGAATGAACAAAAGCTATGTCAGGCGATAAACCTGTTTGTGGAAGTCCTGCTTGAAGGGACAGAATTTGTGCATCGTGAAATCAATCAGGATGTCTTCAAGCATATCTCAAGGGAACAGGCAGACCTGTTGAAAATTTTAAAAGTCAAGGGCCCAACCTCTCCCGGCAGCCTGGCCATGTACCAAAATGTACATAAGAGCGCGATCTCTAACAGACTGAAAAAGCTGCTCGAAAAGGGATTGGTTCAATGGGACGACTGTCCGGAAAAAAGTGATAGGCGCTCTAAGCTTATTAACATTACACCCAGTGGTGAACACATACTAGAAGAATTAGATTCTGCCATCTTTAACGCGCTCAAACCGTTGATTGATGATATAGATGAGGAACACTTACATTCCATCATCGAGATATTCACCATTTTAAAAAGCAAATTTAAAGGAGGAGATTCTGCCGAATGAGAGCAATCATCAAATTCAAGTGGGCAATTGCAGCCATAGTATTAGCACTTACCGTCGTTTTGAGTTTGTTTTCTCCGAACTTAACGGAGCTGGCCAATCAAAAGGGGCAGGCCCAGCTTCCCGCTGATGCTGTTTCAGAAAGGGCAAACGCCATTTTAAAACAAGCGGGAGAAGACAATAATTCGATCAGTGTTGTCTTTACATTAGACAACGCTATAAAGAAAGAAACAGAGAATCAGCTCCGGATAATGATTGATAAAATCAAAAAGATCGACGGTGTAGAAGAGGTAACATCTCCTCTGTCAGCGGAAAAAGAAGTCAAAGACCAGTTGATGTCGAAAGACAAGAAAACCGTTCTCATGCCTATCACGATTACAGGTTCTGATAAAAAGGCGGAAAAAATTGCGGACGAGATTTATCAAATCGTTCCTGATGACTTGACGGCATATATTACGGGAGCTTCCCTTATCAACCAGGATTTCGCTCACAGCTCAGAGGAAGGGCTTAAGAAAACGGAAGTGATCACAGTCTGCCTGATCATCGGTTTACTGTTGATCGTGTTCCGATCTGTTGTGACGCCTTTTATCCCGATTGTGGTTGTCGGTTTTTCTTATCTGATCAGTCAATCCATACTGGGCATCCTTGTATACAATGTTGATTTTCCAATCTCGACGTTTACGCAAACCTTCTTAGTCGCGATCTTGTTCGGCATTGGAACAGATTACTGCATACTGCTTCTTACACGATTCCGTGAAGAATTGGCAAACGGGCATGATAAAAAAGAAGCGGCGCTTATCGCTTACCGCACAGGGGGAAAAACCTTATTTATCAGCGGATTTGCGGTATTGATCGGATTTTCCGCCTTAGGATTTGCGAAGTTTGCGATTTTCCAATCCGCAGTAGGGGTAGCAGTCGGTGTGGGAATTTTAATGATCATCCTCTACACACTGCTGCCATTATTTATGGTGACGCTGGGTGAAAAATTATTCTGGCCTTCTAAGAAAGTGCTGTCACACAGTGATAACAAACTATGGGCGTTTCTCGGCAGACACTCCGTTGCGCGTCCGTTTCTGTTCATTGTCATCACGGTGGTGATTACGCTTCCGTTCATCTTGACCTATGATGACCAGATTTCATTCGACTCAACTGCGGAAATCAGCAGCGATTATAAATCTATAAAAGCTCTCGAGGCCATTAAGGATGGATTCGGGGAAGGAAAAGCGTTCCCGATCAATGTTGTCGTAAAAGGAGACAAAGATCTTACAACAGCTGATACAATCCCTTATCTCGGAAACATCAGCAAAGCGATCGAGAAAGTCGATCATGTTGACTCTGTCATGACCATCACGCAGCCGACTGGTGAAAAAATCAAAGATTTATATATTGATAACCAGCTAGGATCGGTTTCAGACGGGCTGGATAAGACGGTGAAAGGGATTGCCGATGTCCAAAGCGGATTAACGGATATAGAAAACGGACTGAATCAAATGGCAGGGCAAACCGGCTCGGCCTCAAATGGAGGGTCTGGCGGTTCACTGGGCGATGCGGCAGATGGCTTGGGCAAAATCAATCAGCAGCTGCAGCTCGTGAGCAAACAGATTTCCCAAACCGGCAATACCGCACAGACCGTGCAGCAGCTTACGGCAATAAGCGGACAGCTTGGCCAGATTCAAACCGGCCTTGAACAAGCGAACCAACAGCTCTCAGGCCAGCAGGCACAAGCCGGAACGCTGACAGAAAGCCTAAAAAAGCTGTCCGAAGGCGTGAAAAGCGCAAATGAGGGCCTGACGAAAGTCTCTGACGGTATTACAGCTTCCAGTGATATATTAGAGGACATGAGCAAAAGTCCAACTGTAAGAGATACTGGCATATTCATTCCTGATCAAGTAATGAAGGACAAAGACTTTAAGAAGTCAATTGACCAGTATTCCTTTGCAGACGGCAAAGGTGTTCAATTAAGTGTCGTTCTGGATTCAAATCCGTACTCAGAACAAGCTATTACGACAATAAACCAAATCAAAAAAGCTGTCGCAAACGAAGTTGACGGCACTCCTTTGGAGGATGCACAGATCGTATACGGCGGGGTCACGAGTATGAATGCGGACTTAAAGGAGCTGTCCACAACGGACTTCTCCAGAACAATGGTGATTATGATTATAGGCCTGTTTATCGTGTTAACCATTTTGTTCCGCTCAATGATCATGCCGATTTATATGATCGCGTCATTGCTGCTGACGTACTATACGTCGATATCCATAACAGAATTAATTTTTGTAAACGGCTTAGGAAACGCGGGTGTCAGCTGGGCAGTGCCATTCTTCAGCTTTGTCATCTTGATCGCGTTAGGGGTAGATTATTCGATCTTCTTGCTGGATCGATTTAAGGAAGAGGTGCACCTTGGCATTGAGCAAGGTGTCGTCAGGTCAATGAGCAAAATGGGATCTGTCATTATTACAGCTGCCATTATATTGGCCGGTACGTTCGCGGCGATGATGCCTTCAGGTGTCAATACACTGATGCAGGTGGCAAGTGTTATCATCATCGGGCTCTTGCTTTACGGCCTTGTCATTCTTCCGCTCTTCATCCCGGCAATCATTGCGACCTTTGGAGAAGGAAACTGGTGGCCGTTCGGCAGGAAGAAAGGAAAAGAATAATCGAGAGAAGAGTGATGAATGGTCATCACTCTTTTCTCATGACTAAACGACTAACTTCAGACGTGTTACCAAAAAAGATCAGACGATCAAACGGCGGCTGTACTTAAAAACAAAGAGCCAGGAAAACATTCCCGGGCTCTTTGTTTTATTTCCATTCTGCAATTGTATCAATCGGCAGACGGTAGGAAGCATAGCCTTCGTCTGCTGCTTTTCCGATAGAAAGTAGCATAACCGGTACATAACGTTCTTTATCTAATCCGAAGGTTTCCGCGATGTTTTCTTTATCGTATCCGCCGATCGGGTTTGTATCGTAGCCATGCGCGCGTGCAGTCAGCATCAGCTGCATGGAAACGAGACCTCCGTCAATCAGGATCGTTTCACGGTTGACCTGTGCCGGAAGCTTTTCAAAATGTGCGGTCAGCGCGGCGATTTGTCTGTCTTTGACCTCCTGCGGCATGTAACCAAGTTCCACGGCTTTTGAATAGATTTCTTCTAGGTAGTCTGCATTGTTCATGTCTGCAAATACAGCGATGACAGCAGATGATGTTGTGACCTGTGTTTGGTTAAAGCTTGCAAGCGGTGCGAGCTTTTCTTTTCCTTCCGGGCTGTCAATGACAAGAAAACGCCATGGCTGCGCGTTAACAGAAGATGGGGCAGTTGTTGCTTCCTCTAAGATCTCTGTCATTTCTTCTTTGCTGATTTTTACTGCCGGATCATAGTTGCGGATAGAACGGCGGCCTTTCATAATTTCCATAAAATCGTTTGTTTTGATCATGTTGATACACTCCTCTTAAGCTTCGATATTATTTATATTGTTTCGCATGCGCGCCAGCACATCAATGAGCAGGCGGCGTTCTTCTGCGCTTACATTTGCGAGCATTTCCTTCATGAAACGCTCCTTTTCCTTCTTAGAAGACTCAATTCGCTCTCTTCCTTGGTCTGTTAACCGAACAAGGGTGATGCGGTTGTCCTCAGGCTTGCGCCGCCTTGATACCATGCCTTTAGCTTCCAGCTGTTTCAGGTGTCTGGTAACGGCTGCGCTATCGATATTTACTTTCTTTTGAAGGTCGCTTTGACTGATCTCATCTGCATGATAAAGCAATGTCAGCAATTCCAAACGAGATTGGCTGATGCCCGTGCATGCCTCGAACTTCACGCCAATCACCTTGTTCACGCCTTGCAGCTGATATAAAATCTCGGCTTCCTCTGAACAAAATGACGCCAAAACCCATCCCTTCTTTCCTGTCAAAACTATTAATTGATATATCAATGATTGACACGTCAATTAATATACAACGATTGATTTCATCTTGCAAGCCATTTGCACTTTTGAACAACCTCCCAGCGCATAAAATTCGCTAGGCTAGAACTTAGCAAAAAAAGCTGGCCGTTTCTTCAGATGATGCTGATCACGATGATTCCCCGCATCATTCCCTTTATAGGTGTTCGGAATATCACTTTGCCGAGCCCGTGCTCAAGCGGCTTTCACAGGCTGAAAGTTATGATACAATATACAAATGTTTCACAGCTTCAATCCATAGTTGGAGCTGACATCCATTATATAAGGGACTAGGTTGAAGGGAAGGTTTGATAACATGCTGCACAATCCAACTGGAAAAGAACGCTTGGCACTAGCGTTTCTGCTCGGCATGCTTGCTATATTGGGCCCGCTTAATATAGATATGTATTTGCCAAGTTTTCCTGAAATCGCGGAAGATTTATCAGCAAGTGCTTCACTTGTTCAGTTAAGTTTAACAGCCTGTCTGGTCGGGCTTACGATCGGCCAGCTGATTGTCGGGCCGGTCAGCGATGCGCAGGGAAGACGAAAACCGCTATTAATCTGTATTTTTTTATTTGCGTTATCTTCTCTGTTTTGTGCACTGTCGCCCAATATAACAACTTTAGTGGCTGCGCGTTTTTTACAGGGCTTCACTGCTTCTGCAGGGCTTGTGCTGTCTCGCGCAATCGTCCGCGATGTGTTTACCGGAAGAGAGCTTTCTAAATTTTTCTCGCTGTTAATGGTCATTACCGCGGTGGCGCCAATGGTTGCGCCTATGACAGGCGGTGCCATTTTGCTTTTGCCGTTCGCAACGTGGCATACAATTTTTCACGTCCTCATGATCATCGGATTTTTACTAGTTCTTCTGATTGCATTGAGGTTAAAAGAAACGCTTCCGCCGGAAAAACGGATTCCAAGCTCAATCGGAACATCCGTCAAAACGATGGGCAGCCTGCTGAAGGATCGATCCTTTATGGGGTACGCGTTAACTGTCGGATTTATTCACGGGGGAAGCTTTGCATATGTGTCTGGTACGCCTTTTGTATACCAGGATATCTACGGGGTGTCTCCGCAGGTATTTAGTATTCTTTTTGGCATTAACGGGCTGGCGATTATATCGGGCAGCTTTATCATCGGACGCTTTGGCGGAATCATTCATGAAAAAAGTCTGCTTCGTATAGCGGTCATTACGGCTATGATTGCGACGGCTGTGCTATTAACCATGACCATGATTCACGGTCCTCTTGCTACATTAGTCATATCCATTTTCATTTACATGATTACGATCGGCATGGTTCTGACCAGCACGTTTACCCTGGCCATGGAAAAGCAGGGGCACCGCGCCGGAAGTGCAAGTGCGCTGCTTGGGATGCTCCCGCTGCTCCTCGGTTCAATCGTGTCACCGCTTGTAGGCATTAATGAGACAACAGCCGTTCCGATGGGAGCCATCATGTTTGTAACAGCTGTCATCGGCTCACTGGCGTTTTTTGGATTAACGAAAGAACGAGTAGGGCAGAATTCATAAAAAAACCTGACATGACGTCAGGTTTTTTGTTTTATTTAGAATAACAACAGCAGGCCTGCAATCGCCGGAGTCAAAAAGATGGCTGATTTCAAAACCACCTTTGGCATGAGGTTGGTGAATTTCGCGCCTACATAGGCACCGCACATTGTCCCGACTAGAACTTTGACAAGCAAAACGTAATCAACAAAACCTTCTGTAATATATCCGATGCCTCCACCTACAGCCAGAGGGATGATCACAAGCATCGTCGTTCCGACAGAATGACGAATGGACAGATTCAGCATAATCATTAAACCGATTTGAATAAAAGGTGCCGACCCGATGCCGAATGTGCCGGAAAGAACGCCGGCTACAATTCCTAAGATGACCGCTCTCGTATACGTTGAAAGAGTGCTTTGATTCACTTGAGCCTTCTCTTTTAAAATAAATAATCTGATTAAAATGAGAATTGCTGATAAAAATAACATTCCAGCCGTCAAATAATGAAGCAAATCAGCCGGAATAAAAGATGTCAGCTTGGCGCCGAAAAATGAGCCAACCGCAGCAAAGCCTCCGACTATTAAGCCGATTTTCATTTGAATGTTGCCCTCGCGATAGTGGCTGTATGCCCCTGATAAGCTTGTAAAAGCCATGCCGGCAAGTGAAGTGCCTAAAGCCGTATGAATCGGGATATGGAAAAGAAGCGTTAAAAGGGCAATGACAAAGCCGGCTCCACCGGCGCCAATAAAGCCTAAAATAATTCCTAGAAGAAACATAACAAGAATAATGAGCATATTTTTTCCTCCATTGAAAAGATGTAAAAATGTAATCGTGCGCTATTCTGGCGGAGGTATGGTGTCCTATTGACGAAGAAAAACACGCCGTTTTTCGGTTGCCAGTAGTCCGTCGACCGTCGTTCAGCAAACATATCGTACCTCAAATTCAGGGATCTGACAAGGCAGTTTGTTGCTTCCCATTACCATCTGTTATATGATTTTGATGAAGAAAAGCCCTTGAATATATTCAAAAGAGGTATTATATATGGACGATTTTAAATTAGATAAGCCGACTCCCTACTACCTGCAATTTTATAACCAGCTAAAAAAAATGATCTTCAACGGGACTTTTAAGCCTGGGGAACGGATAAACGAAACACAGCTGGCGAAAAGCTTTGGCGTCAGCCGCTCTCCGATAAGGGAAGCCATGCGATTGCTTGAGAAAGATGGTTTGTTAAAAGCGGATGACCGAAATGGATTTTCGATCACGTCATTAACGGCAAAAGATGTAGATGAGATTTATAAAATCAGAATTCCGCTGGAGCAGCTGGCAGTCGAATTAGTCATAGACGAAGCGGACGAAGAAGAGCTGACCATACTCGAAAAACAGCTTGAAGAAACAGAGAAAGCGATTCACAACGGCACGGAAGATACGGAAATCATTCGTTTAAACCAAAAATTTCATGAGCTGCTGGTTGATTTCAGCCATAACAGACATTTGAAAAATTTGCTTGAGCATGTAAATGATCTGATTCATTTTTGCAGAATCCTTAATTATACCGGCGACCACCGTGCAGAAACGATACTGCGTGAGCACCGCAGGATATTTGAAGAAGTGAAAAAGAAAAACAAAGAAGCAGCCAAACAACATGTGCTGGCTCATTTCAATCATGACTGTGAGCATTTGAAGCATGTGCTTGAAGAAGGAAAAGAGAATTGATTTGTATGATCCGGTACCAAGGGGGAGCAGAACCCTTGGTATTTTTTTATGTATTCACCACATATCTAAGAGGCCCCGTTAATAAGATTTTATGATGGTTTGACTAACGAATAATGGGGGTTAAACATGTTTATCCATATCGTCGGGCCTGGTGATTCTTTGTTTTCGATAGGCAGAAGATACGGTGCTTCTGTTGATCAAATACGGGGTGTGAATGGTTTAGATGAGACAAATATCGTGCCGGGGCAGGCTCTGCTTATCCCTCTTTATGTATATACAGTCCAGCCGGGAGATACGCTTACCGCCATTGCAGCTAAAGCGTTTGTGCCATTAGAGCGACTGCGAGCCGCCAATCCGGGCATCAGCCCAAATGCTTTACAAGCGGGAGCAAAAATAACGATTCCTTCGATCTCAAATTACATTGCGGGAACGTTAAGTTTTTATGTGCTTCGTAACCCAGACCTCGATCGGGAATTAATCAATGATTATGCGCCATACTCGTCTTCGATTTCGATTTTCGAATACCATATTGCACCGAACGGCGACATTGCAAACCAATTGAATGATGCGGCCGCTATTGAGACAACTTGGCAAAGGCGAGTCACGCCGCTGGCAACAATAACGAACCTTACATCAGGAGGCTTCAGTACGGAGATTGTTCACCAAGTACTGAACAATCCAACAGCGAGAACCAATCTGGTCAACAACATTTATAACTTAGTTTCCACAAGGGGATATGGGGGTGTCACAATCGATTTTGAGCAGGTGAGCGCCGCGGATCGCGATCTTTTCACTGGGTTTTTACGCCAGCTGAGAGATCGACTTCAGGCGGGAGGGTATGTGCTGACGATAGCTGTTCCTGCAAAAACAAGTGATAATATTCCATGGCTGAGAGGCTACGATTACGGGGGGATAGGAGCGGTTGTCAATTATATGTTTATCATGGCTTATGATTGGCATCATGCCGGAAGTGAGCCGGGTCCTGTAGCGCCGATTACTGAAATAAGGAGAACCATTGAGTTTACGATTGCGCAGGTGCCGAGCAGAAAAATCATTATCGGAGTCCCGCTCTACGGGTACGACTGGATCATCCCGTACCAGCCGGGCACAGTTGCTTCAGCGATTTCAAATCAAAACGCAATCGAAAGAGCGATGAGGTACCAAGCCCCGATACAATATTCAGCCGAATATCAATCACCGTTTTTCCGGTACAGTGATCAGCAGGGGCGGACGCATGAGGTATGGTTTGAGGATGTCAGGAGCATGAGCCGGAAGATGCAGATCGTCCGCGAATACAGATTGCAGGCTATTGGCGCTTGGCAGTTAACGCTGGGCTTTACACCGGGCCCATGGCTTCTGCGGAAATTTTTTACGATCAGAAAAGTGTAAAAAAAGACACCAGAGCTTGGGTGTCTTTTTTTTGATTAAGTCCAGAGCAGCAGAATAGTTCATTCATTTGTACCTTGCATGGGTTGTGTTCCCATTTTACGATTAGTAGTAGTCTGATTAAACAAAGAGTCAGAATACGATTTGAGAGGGAGTTGTCTACATGAAGACAGTATTGATTTTGAATTTTCCTGCGGAAGGCCATGTGAATCCTACCTTAGGCATTACAAAAGCGTTTTCCGATAAGGGATATGATGTCCATTATATATCCACTGAAAAATATAAAAAACGATTAGAAGCAGCGGGAGCAACGGTCCATCTTCACCGGGATCTGCTGCGAACGACACCTATTCATGTCGGTTCGCCCAATGGCATTCTTGATTTCGTGAAAATCCATATCAAAACGTCATTGGACATTTTACAGATTGTCAAAGACTTATCTAAGAGCATTCAATTTGATTTTGTTTATTATGATAAATTCGGCGCGGGGGAATTGGTAAGGGATTACTTAGATATTCCAGGAGTCTCTTCATCGGCGTCTTTCTTGTTTGGCGAGGAGCACCTGAAAATCCTGCCGCTGCATCCGGATTCTGGAGCGCCGCTTGAATTGGATCAAGAGTGCGAAGACCTTTTGGCAAAAATGAAAGAAACGTACGGTGTTGCCCCGAAAAACCTGGTTCAATTCATGAACAATAAAGGTGAATTGAACGTAGTGTATACAAGCCGTTATTTTCAGCCAGAAAGTGATCGTTTCGGGGATAAATGTCTATTTATCGGGCCGAGCTTTCCAAAGAGAGTGGAAAAAACAGATTTCCCGATTGAACAGCTAAAAGATGAGAAGGTCATTTATATTTCAATGGGGACTGTACTGGATCATACAGAGGATTTCTTCAACCTTTGTATTGATGCATTTTCAGGCTTTAACGGAAAAGTCGTCATCGCTGCCGGAGAAAAAGCGGACCTGACCAAATTAAAGCAGGCGCCGGAAAACTTTATCATTGCTCCGTATGTCCCTCAGCTGGAAGTGCTGGAGCAATCGGATGTTTTCATTACACACGGCGGAATGAACAGCGTAAACGAAGGCATTCATTTCAGCGTGCCACTGGTTGTCATGCCTCATGACAAGGATCAGCCGATGGTGGCGCAGCGTCTCTCTGAACTCCATGCAGGCTATGTCATCTCTAAAGATGAAGTCAATGCCCAAATATTAAAACAAGCCGTAGATGAGGTTTTGCGCAACGATCAGTATACGGCAGGCATTAAAAAAATCAATCAAAGCTTCAAAGAATGTATGGACATGGAAGAAGTGATGGAGCTGATTGATGAGTTGATTCGCCAAAAAAACAAATAAGAAAAAGAACTCCCGTACCTTGTACGGGAGTTCTTGATTTAAAACTTGATTTTGATTTTTTGAGCATCGCTGATTTTCTTATGGTTATGGTCAAAGACGTCACTTGTCGTGATTTCGATCCACTTGATCTTTTTTGTTTTCTTCTCAGCATCCGCGGCCTTATCATGAGCATGGCCGCTTGATGCGTTCACAATAAAGCCGAGATTTCCGGACTTTTCGGCGCCACCTTCCAATTCGCCGTTTAACTCTTCAAGATAAATATCTTTGTTCCAATCAAAGGTTTCGCCCGTATTTGTTTTCATCAATGCAATCGGCGCAACATTTACTTTTTTTGAAGAGGTGTTCTTGATATCAACGAAGACCTTAACGAAATCAAACTCTTCATCGTGTGTTAACTCATGAAAGTAATCAATCATGCTGTAGTCCGGGCGCAAGTGGATCAGCTTCATTTCTTTTACCGTTAACTCCACGTCGCCAATCTTATAGGTTTTGTTCACTTGTTTGATATCTTTTAAGACAGCTTTTCCTTTATCATCTGAAAACGTTTGGCCGACCTTAAGCAATGACCGGTCATCAGTTACCTGGGAATTAGGCTGATAATCATCTGTGCTGTCCTTCTGGGATGAAGTGCTTTGCGGCTCAGCTTTTACTGTTTTCTCCCCGCCTGCATGCTGTTTTTCAGTACTGGCGTTTGATGAGCAGCCCGCAAGCATGATAGCAAAAACGAAAATTGAAAGAATTCTTCTCATGATGATTCCTCCATTAAAAAGAGATCCCGTTACTTCATACAAGCAACGGGACACCTTGTATTCTTTTACTTATCGTTAATCTTAATGTTGTATTGTAAAGCCTTGAAGACATTTTTTGCGATTTCTGTATTATCAATTTGGCCGGCAAATGTCTCACTAGACGGACCGTATGCATAGACGGGAACATCTTCACCGGTATGTCCGCCTGTTGTCCATCCAGTGTGAGAGCGTTTATTAAAGATGTTCTCGATTGCGTTATCGATATCCAGCACTTCCTTCGATTTTGCCGCTTCTTCAACAGATTGAATTTCGGCTTTTGTTAAAGCCAATTTCTTTTGATCGATATATGTTTTCAACGTTTTTTCAACATCCGCGCCGTCAGAGATCTTTTCTGCCATAAAGTCAGGTGTGCGCTTTGCGGCTTTAATGGGTTCACTGAACCAATTGTAGATGCCGTCCGCACCTATGGAATATCCGCCGGTTGAGTGGTCAGCCGTTGCGACAACCAATGTGTGCTTGTCTTTTTTAGCGAAATCAATAGCCGCCTTATAAGCTTGTTCAAAGTCTTCCATCTCGCTCATGGCGCCGACGATATCATTGTCATGGCCCGCCCAGTCAATTTGGCTGCCTTCCACCATGAGGAAGAATCCGTCTTTATCCTTGTTTAATTTTTTAATGGCTGTGTTTGTCATATCTTTAAGTGATGGAATATCCTTCGTCCAGTCAATCTTTTTAGGCAGGCCGCCGTCAGCGAATAGGCCGAGAACTTGGCTGTCTTTGTTTTTCAGCATGTCCTTGCGGTTATCCACGTAGCTGTATCCCGCTTTTTTGAATTCCTTGATCAAATTACGGTCCTTACGGTCAAAATTGCTCTTTCCTCCGCCTAGAAGGACATCAATTTTGTGCTTGCCGTTGACCATCTCATCAAAATAATCATCCGCAATTGAGTTCATATTTTTTCGGCTGTGGTCGTGTGAACCGAAAGAGGCCGGAGTGGCGTGTGTAATTTCTGAAGTGGCCACAAGTCCTGTTGCTTTTCCTTTTTCTTTCGCAGCTTCAAGCACCGTTTTGGCTTCTGACCCGTCGTTATCCACGGCTATGGCATTATTGTATGTTTTAATTCCCGCAGACATAGCCGTTGCCGCCGCTGCAGAATCCGTTACATTTTGTTCAGGATCATCGGGGTAAGTTGTTTGCTGGCCGACAAGGTACTGATCAAAAGCCGTAGGTTCCACAACTTTTGTCTTTTTATTATCCTTTAAGTATCGATAAGCGGACGTATAAGACACACCCATACCATCACCAATCAGAACAATAACATTCTTAATTTCGTCTTGGTTCCCCTTTTTCTTTTCCTGGGCGCTGGCTACAGGCACACTGCCGCTGGCTAAGCTGCTGAACGCAATTGATGATAAAACCGCGATAGGCAGTAATTTCTTCGGGAATTTTTTCAACTGGATAACCTCCTAAATATAGATGAATCTCAATGACAACCCAATTATATTTTTAAACTGTTAAGCTAGTATTAATCGATTTTAAAGATTGAATTTACAAGAATAATGAACTGCTATCAAAAGAAGGAAAGAGTGATAGTACTAAAGAAATAAATTGGAGGAATAGATACTGGCCGTGGATAGGCGGACTGAAATCTGCTATAGTCGCATAGAAGCAACCCGCTTACATCTTGAACAATTTTAAGTATTATGTTGGAAAGAGGTATTGTGTAAGCACATGTCTGAGCAATTCATATGGAGTGGCATCATTTTATTTTAGGAGGGAACAACATGGACGTTTTTTCTGAGTACTTAGCGGGGATTGATGACCCGTTCCACCGAGAAAGAACGGAAGAGGTGTTGACTTGGATCAAAGATAAATATCCAAATTTACATACAGAAATAAAATGGAATC
The DNA here is from genome assembly GCF_002837495.1 of Bacillus sp. SN32. Lineage (NCBI taxonomy): Bacteria > Bacillati > Bacillota > Bacilli > Caryophanales > Bacillaceae > Bacillus > Bacillus sp. SN32. The sequence goes on from NZ_PJCT01000004.1 coordinate 215,785, forward strand.
AACCGATGTTTACGGATCACGGTACATTTATTATTGGCTTTAGTGTTTCTAAAAAGCATTTAGCTGTCGCTCCTGAAAAAGTAACGATAGCGCACGTAGAGGATGATATTGTGAAGGCCGGATATGATTACACCGAGCAGCTGATACGTATCCCTTGGAATGGTCCAGTTGATTACACGCTACTTGAGAAAATGATTGAGTTTAATATTTTGGATAAGGCGGACTGCTCCACTTTTTGGCGGAAATGAAGAAAAAGGCATAACATATGAGCTGTATAAAATATGTTATGCCTTTTCATTTGTCTATTTTTCGTTTTGATCATCTATTGCTGCTTTTCCTCAAACAAGGTCTTTTCATTGAGCGCAAGCTGACTCGCAGAATAATGATCACCTTGTTTCCATTTCACTTCAATGGTTATATCATGGCCTTCAAGCTCATGTTCATCTAACCGCTCTAAAAAAGAAACGGACTTTTCCTTTGCGCTTCCATCAGAAAAAGTGCCTCCAGCATAATCATGCATCGGGATTTCCGTGTCAGAACTCAGCAGAACTTCATCATCCTTTTTTACAATCAATGATTCCAAATAAGTGTTGTCTGTTTCATGTGGTTCACCGATCCAATAAAGTTCGCCGCTGTATTCATTCGGTGCATCTTCATTTTTTTTGAAAACAGCTTCCCAATTCTGATCTTTGCTTTCTCCCTGCCAATTCGGATACTCCAAACGAACATGATGAATCAGGTGATAGGAAAAAAAGATCAAGCAGAAAGCGATTAATAGGAATGCCGTGAAAATGAGAGGGTATTTATAATGACTGGACATAAAAGACTCCTATTCGTTTAATTAATTACCTTCGAAAATAGAATTTCATCCCGAATCAAAATGCCGTTTTCAGCCACCTCTGGAATCTCTGGCTTGAGTCGGCGCGCTTTTTCAACTGCGTTCGGAAACACTTCGGCGAATTGATAGCCTCTCTTTTGATAAAACGCCATCGCATGTACATTATCATTCGTTGTGATAAGCTTTATTCGTTGACAATGTGCATGTTTAGCCGTCTCTTCAACCTGCTGAAGTAAAGCTGTGCCGATTCCTTTATTTTCAATCATACTATCTAATGAAATAATTTCACAATCTTTCCCATCTATTGTGTATGTAATACAGCCAATGATTTCGCCGCTTTCATTTACTGCGGCAAATCCATCTAATTCATCACATCGAAAAATGCCGCTGGAAATCGCCATCTCGGGTGTACCCCAATGCTTGGCAAAAAAAGCGGTCAACATATGTTTCGCTATCTCATTGTTTGGGATGATGATCATCGTAACACTCCTCTATTGAAAGATTGCATGTGTACTATCAATATAAACAATATATAACAAAAAAAATAGATGTTGAGGTGACGGCATGGAAATCAGCGATGTCATTTACGGGCACCACCATATAGACGGAGTGCTGGAAGAGCTTATCAAAAGCGCTCCTGTGCAAAGATTAAAAGGGATCTATCAAGGCGGAGCAAGCTTTTTAGTCAATCGAAGGTGGAATGTGACCCGGTATGAGCACTCCATCGGCGTAATGCTCCTCATCAAAAAGCTCGGAGGAACGATAGAAGAACAGATTGCGGGTCTGCTCCACGACGTATCACACACAGCTTTTTCTCATGTGGTCGACGTTGTCTTTGAAAATCAAGCAGAAGACTATCATGAAAACATCTTTCAACAAGTCATTGTTCACTCTGAAATCCCGGACATTCTACAAAAACACGGCTATCATACCGAAGAACTTTTATCTGACGATTCAAGGTGGACATTGCTCGAACAGCCCGCACCGGAGCTTTGTGCTGATCGGACAGACTATACGCTGCGTGATATGTACCGATATGGACACATTAACCTGCACGAAGCGCAAACCTTTTTGGATCATCTTATTGTGAGAAACGGAAGGATGTTTCCTGATAGTATTGAAGCCGCCGAATGGTTTGTCAGTGTGTACTACAAGGAAGTAATTGATTTCTTTTTGAATCCTGTGAATGTATATGGATATGAATATTTAGCGCGAGCATTGAAGGCAGCGCTGCGGCATGATGTCATATCCGCAGTGGATCTGCTGAAAACGGACCAAGAGGTACTGAACATCCTGCGTGCATCAAAAAATGAAGAAGTCCTGAGCTTGCTTACATCTATTCATCCCGGCATACAAGTAATAGAAGATGACATCCAGTACGATTTCCATCAAAAGAAGAAAATGCGCCTAATCGATCCATCCATTTTTCTTGATGACAAATGGATCAAATCCTCAGATGTTTCTGAAAAGGTGAGGAAAATGGGTGAGGCCGCTTATCAAAAAGCAAAAAAAGGTGTGTATATTAAAATCTTAAATCAGTAATTGCCGCCTGACAGCGGCTTTTTTTATGTTTGGCTTTGCAAACAAAGGGGAATAGGACAAACTGCGGGAACGCTTTATGAGAATATCAGCGTATTTACATACCGTTCGGGGGTATAGTATTATCGAGAGGGCATGTTTTCATTGTCTGCGGGCAAAAGTTACAGGAAAAAAATGAAGCAAAGGAGAATGAACATGAAAATCTCTAAAAATGCACTGGGAATTCTGATGTTATCTCTTGTTTTTGTTTTATCAGCATGCGGCAATAACAACAGTACGAAAGAAAGCACACATGACAATCATTCAGACTCCTCATCACATGAAGAGATGGACCATTCCGGATCAGCTGACGTTCCAGAGGGATTACAGGAATCTAAAAATCCGAAATACAAAGTAGGCAGCCAGGTAATCATCAATACTTCCCATATGAAAGGCATGAAAGATGCTGAAGCTACGGTAACAGGTGCCTATGATACAACTGCGTATGTTGTTTCTTATACTCCGACTAATGGGGGACAGCGTGTGGATCATCACAAATGGGTGATCCAAGAAGAAATCAAAGATGCCGGAGATAAAACGTTACAACCCGGAGATCAGGTGATTTTAGAGGCTTCTCATATGAAAGGCATGAAAGGAGCAACAGCCGAGATCGATTCCGCGGAAAAAACAACTGTATACATGGTTGACTATACATCGACAACAAGCGGCGAAAAAGTGAAAAACCACAAATGGGTCACCGAAGATGAGCTATCAGCTAAATAATAAAAAATCCTCCTTTTACAAGGAGGATTTTTTTGCTGTTTGAACAGGTCTTGTTAAAGAAATGAAAGCAAACAGGACAGCGATGATCACAATCGATCCGCCGCACCATGCCGTTGACACCACAGTACCCGTCTGATCCAAAACAACACCGCCAATGGCTGAGCCAAGGGCAATTCCGACTTGGAGGGCCGATGTGTTAAAGCTTTGCTGAATGTCAGACGAATCAGGTGCAATTTCAATTAAATAGCTTTGTTGAGCCGGGGCGAGGCTCCAGCTCAGAAGACCCCAAATCACCATGACAGGCAAAAAGAAAATCATAGACGATGTAGACAGCGGCAGTAAGAACATAATGATGGCAAAGGAACCGGTCACCAGCAAAATGCTCTTAAAGGAACCAAGCCGGTCAGATAGCGCTCCTCCGAAAGGGCCTCCGCATACAGCAGATATCCCGAAAAGGAAATAACAAATGCTGACCCAGAAAGAGCTCAGGTGAAGAGTCTCTTCTAAAAACGGCGCAAAGTAAGCGTAAAGCGTGTAGTGGCCAGCTAATGTAAACATCGTGACGAGGTGTGAACTCGCGATTTTCAGATTACCGATCGTCTTGAGTTGTTCCCGGAAAGGAATCATTTTCTCCGCCGGTATTCTTTCAAAGAAGATTGAAATAATCAGCATGGAGATCAGTGCCAACAGGCCGATGCCAAGGAACAAAATCCGCCACCCGAAGGAATCGCTGATTAAGATTCCGAGCGGCACGCCTAATGCGATAGCAGAGCTGAATCCCATAAAAATAATTCCGATTGCGCGGGCTCTGTATTCAGGCGCTACAATTTTCGGGGCAATTGTTAAAGAAAGCACAACAATCAGCCCTGTACTCATTGCTGCCAATACCCTAGATACCATCAGTGTTGCGAAATTAGGGCTGAAATAGGCGACAAGATTGCTAAGGAAGAAAACAAATAAAGCAATTAGATATAAGCGCTTCCGCTCAATCTTCGCAGTCAATGCCAAAAGCAGCGGCCCAGATACTGCATATCCCAGCGCAAACACACTGATCAGCTGTCCGGCTGAAACAATGGAAATGTCTAAATCATTTGCGATCTGAGGAAGAATTCCACCCACAATTAACTCAACCAATCCGACTGCAATCGTAGAAGCTGCAAGCAGGAAAACTTTGAAATTCATAACAAACTCCTTTACTTAAATGTTTTGATAAATAAAAAAAATCCTGATTACAAAAAATGTCATAAACAAATTTTGTAATCAGGATTTTACGGTTCCTGGTAGACACCCTCAAACCATATTATTGAGGTTATACAAGTGATAATAGCTATTTAATTGATTCGTTTCCGTTGATGAGTGTACCACATTATGAATGAATCTTCCATAGAAAAATTTACAAAATGATGAACCGGACAAGCATATGATTATATTTATTTTACAAAAGTATAGACATTTAAAAATAAATGACTATAATAATCGGTGTAAGCGTTTTAATCACAAGGGGGGGATAGCAGTTGAAAAAAATATTACTCGCGTGCAGTTCAGGAATGTCTACCAGTTTATTGGTGACAAAAATGAAGGAATACGCACAGTCTATCGGTGAGGAAGCAGAGATTTGGGCTGTTGGCCAGGATAAAGCAAAAGAAGACATGAGAAAAGCGGATGCCGTTTTGATCGGTCCGCAAATGAGCTTTCTGAAAAGCGAACTCCAAAAAGAAGCGGATCAATACAACATTCGGGTTGAAGTCATTGACATGATGGCCTACGGAATGGCAGATGGGAAAAAAGCGTATGAGCAGGCATTGTCCTTAATGGAGAATCAATAATGGAACAGGTGAAAATCACGAATTTAACAGACGAACAAATCAGTTTTCAGCTTATCCTGCACAGCGGCAATGCCCGCAGCTGCATCATACAATCACTGCGCGCCTACAAAGAAGGGAACAAGGATGAGGCGGATGCCCTCATTGCCAAGGCTGAGCAGGATTTATCCGCGGCCCATGACATTCACTTTCAAATGATACAAAAGGAATCCGGCGGAGAAGCACAAGCTTTCTCATTGCTGCTTATGCATGCGGAGGATCACCTGATGTCAACATTATCCATGAAAGAATTAGTGAAAGAGATGCTTGATATTTTTAAAACAAAGAATCTATAAATAATCGGGGTGGATAGGGTGTTCGAGAAAATCAGCCAATTCCTTGTTCCAATTGCAGGGAGGTTAAACAATAACCGCTATTTGCAAGTGCTGCGTGATGCATTTATGCTGGCTTTCCCGCTTACGATATTCGGGTCCATTTTTGTCGTGTTAACGAATTTGCCGTTTCTAAACAAAATCATGAATGCCTCAATGCTTACATCGTTTCAGTCTCATTTCGGCATTGCCTCCACGGCGACTATGGGCATTATGTCTGTCTTTGTTGTGTTCGGGATAGGCTATTACCTGTCAAAAAGCTATCAGGTCGAAGCTGTATTTGGCGGAGCGATCGCTTTGGTTTCCTTTTTGCTCTTAACGCCATTTATCGTTCAGCCGGAAACAGGAGATGCCGTTACAGGGGTTATCCCGGTCGACCGTCTCGGTGCAAAAGGGATGTTTCTTGGGATGATTACGGCATTTCTTTCTGGCGAAATCTACAGAAGAATCGTTCAAAAAAACCTGACAATCAAAATGCCAGCCGGCGTTCCGCCTGCTGTAGCAAAATCATTCGCCGCACTTATTCCGGCTTTTATCACATTGACCGTATTTTTGCTGATTAACGTAATGGTGACTCTGTTTTTTAAAACAAATATGCACGACGTCATTTATCACGCGATTCAGGCTCCGCTTGTCGGACTTGGAAGCGGTATCATCCCAACGCTGATTGCCGTGTTTTTCATTCAAATTCTTTGGTTTTTCGGACTGCATGGACAGATCATTATCAACTCCGTGATGGACCCGATTTGGAATACACTGCAGGTAGAAAACCTTTCTGCTTACACGGCGGGAAAAGAAATCCCTCATATTATTTCAAAACCGTTTATGGAGATTTATACAGTAGGGATGGGCGGAACCGGGATGACGCTTGCGATTGTGTTTACCATTCTCATATTCATGAAAAGCAGGCAGATGAAGCAAGTATCAAAACTTGGCCTCGCTCCCGGTATTTTTAACGTAAACGAACCGATTATCTTCGGGCTTCCGATTGTCATGAATCCGATCATTATTGTGCCTTGGGTGCTGGCACCGATGGTTGTTACGCTCGTCACCTATCTGGCTATGTCAGCCGGGCTCGTTCCGCCTCCGACTGGTGTGACGGTGCCGTGGACGGTTCCATTATTCATTAATGGCATCATGGCGACGAACTCAATCATGGGGGGCGTGATGCAGCTTATCAATCTGCTGATTGTCTTCGTGATCTGGTTTCCATTCCTAAAAGCAATGGATAAATTAAATCTGGCAAAAGAAAAAGAACAGGCTGTGCAGGATTCAGCTGCTCAGCAAAATGATAACAGCATAAAAATGTGACATAAGGGGAGAGAGACTTGGCACAAACAGAACAATATCGTTTTCCAAAGGATTTTTGGTGGGGATCATCGGCTTCAGCAACACAAACGGAGGGTGCCGCCGACAGAGACGGAAAAGGCCAGAATATATGGGATTATTGGTTTGAAAAAGAACCGCATCGTTTTTTTGATCATGTCGGCCCCGCAGACACATCCCAATTTTACGACAACTATAAAGAAGATATCAGGCTGATGAAGGAGCTTGGCCACAACTCGTTCCGGATGTCGATTTCCTGGTCACGTTTAATACCAAACGGAACGGGCGAGATCAACGATAAAGCCGCAAATTTCTATAACAATGTCATTGATGAGTTGATCGCTAACGGAATTGAACCTTTTGTCAATTTGTTTCATTTCGATATGCCGATGGCGCTTCAAAAAATCGGTGGCTGGGTCAACAGAGAGACGGTTGACGCGTATGAAAACTATGCAAGAACTTGCTTCAGTTTGTTTGGCGGCCGGGTGAAAAAATGGTTCACGCATAATGAACCAATCGTTCCCGTAGAAGGCGGATACCTATATGATTTTCATTACCCAAACAAGGTCGACTTTAAAGAGGCCGTCCAGGTTGGATTTCATACGATGCTATCAAGTGCCCGCGCCATTCAGGCTTACAGGGAGATGAAGCAGGACGGAAAAATCGGCATCATCTTAAATTTGACCCCTTCATACCCGAGAAGCAGCCATCCGGCGGATGTGAAAGCCGGGGAAATCGCAGACGCGTTTTTTAACAGATCTTTTTTAGACCCATCTGTCAAAGGCGAATTTCCCAAAGAGCTGGTTGACATTTTGAAGCATGAAGGCTTTATGCCAGATTACAACGCTGAAGATCTTGACATCATCAAAAAGAACACGGTTGACCTGTTGGGAGTGAATTATTACCAGCCGAGACGTGTGAAAGCGAAAGAACATCTTCCGAATCCCGACGCTCCTTTTTTACCGGACAGGTATTTTGATCCCTACGTCATGCCGGGCCGCAAAATGAATCCGCATCGCGGCTGGGAGATCTATGAAAAAGGCGTTTATGATATTTTGATCAATTTAAAAGAAAACTACGGCAACATCGAGTGTTTTATCTCTGAAAACGGCATGGGGGTTGAAGGTGAAGAGCGCTTCAGGGATGAACAAGGCATCATTCAAGATGATTACCGGATTGAATTTATAAAAGAGCACCTCAAATGGATTCACCGCGCCATACAGGAAGGATCAAACGTAAAAGGCTATCACTTATGGACGTTCATGGACAACTGGTCTTGGACAAATGCCTATAAAAACCGATACGGATTTGTATCAGTCAATCTCGAGAAAGACGGAGAAAGGACCGTCAAAAAGAGCGGAAATTGGTTCAAAAAGGTTGCTGAGCAAAGCGGTTTCTAGATTTTCCCAAAGGTCAAGATCTTCCGGCAATCATCATAACGAATAGAGATGACGAAAATCCGCAACATTGATGAAATAGGGAAAAGAACTTATGATATCCGTAAAAGCTTATGTGATATCAGACTCTAACAGCTGCCGGAGGATACCAATGAATAAATACGAAATCATTGCAAATGAAATGAGAAAAAGAATTAAAAATAACGTATATCCGATCGATCAGCCCATTCCTGATGAAGTATCTCTTGCAAAAGAATTTAACTCAAGCCGCATGACGATGAAGAGAGCCTTGGATAATTTGGTTGCCGAGGGTCTGCTGTTTAGAAAACGAGGCCATGGCACGTTTATTATTCAATCTGCAATACAGGATGACCATGTCCATGTAGTCAGCAATGAGATTCTCGGATTGACCAACTTGCTGAAAGATAAAAAAATCCAAAGCAAGGTCATTCAGTTTGAAGTGCAATTTCCCACTGAGGAAGTTGCCGCCCATTTGTCTATTGATCAGAAAACACCGGTTTATTATGTCGTTCGGCTGCGAATTGTAGAAGGTGAACCCTATGTATTAGAAAAAACATATATGCCGACTCATTTAATACCGGGCATTAATGACGATGTCCTTCATGATTCGATCTACAATCATATTACAAATGTGCTGCAGCTCAAAATCGCCGGAACGCATCGGAAAATCAGAGCCTGCAAATCTGATCATATTGACCAGCAGCATCTGGGCTGTAAACAGGATGATCCAATTCTTGAAGTGGAACATGTGGGCTTCTTAGATACCGGGATTCCATTTGAATATTCCTTTTCACGTCATCGGCATGACAAGTTTGTTGTGACTTCTGTAAACATACGGCGCTGATTGCGGAGACAACAAGGAGGCCATCTGCATGCTTGGCGGTATTGAAGCAGGCGGCACAAAGATTGTTTGTGCTGTCGGTAAAGAAGATGGAACAATCATTGACCGAATAGAATTCCCTACAAAGATGCCGGATGAAACGATAGAGAAAGTAATTCAATATTTTCGCCAATTTTCATTACAGGCAATCGGCATCGGCTCCTTTGGTCCCGTTGATAACGATAAAACGAGTCAAACATACGGTACCATTACGGCCACGCCGAAAGCGGGCTGGAGACACTATCCCTTTTTGCAAACCGTTAAGAACGAAATGAAAATCCCAGTCGGATTTAGTACAGATGTCAACGCTGCGGCGCTGGGTGAATTCCTTTTCGGTGAAGCGAAGGGTCTCGACAGCTGCCTGTATATAACGATTGGCACTGGCATCGGTGCGGGCGCAATTGTAGGGGGCAGGCTCCTTCAGGGGCTGTCGCACCCAGAGATGGGCCATATTTATATCCGGAGGCACCCGGATGACGCATACCAAGGGAAGTGTCCTTATCATGGAGATTGCTTTGAAGGCTTGGCTTCCGGTCCCGCCATTGAAGCGCGCTGGGGAAAAAATGCCGCGGATTTATCAGATATAGCACAAGTCTGGGAACTGGAAGGGTACTATATTGCCCAAGCACTGGCTCAGTATATTTTGATCCTTGCACCTAAAAAAATCATTCTTGGCGGCGGCGTCATGCAACAGAAACAAGTGTTTTCTTATATCTATCAATATGTACCGAAAATTATGAACAACTACTTAGATTTTTCTGAATTGTCAGATGATATAAGTGATTATATTGTACCTCCACGTTTAGGCTCTAACGCCGGAATCATCGGCACGCTAGTTTTGGCGCACCAGGCCTTACAAGCAGAGGCAGCATCCGGGGAGGTGCGATCATGACGCATCCTTTATTTTTAGAGCCTGTCTTTAAAGAAAGACTATGGGGAGGGACGAAGCTTCGTGAAGCTTTTGGCTACGCAATACCCTCACAAAAAACAGGTGAGTGCTGGGCCGTTTCTGCACATGACCATGGCCCGTCGGCTGTAAAGAACGGCCCGCTGGCAGGAAAGACACTAGATCAAGTATGGCTAGATCATCCAGAGATTTTCGGTTTTCCAGATAGGAAGGTGTTTCCGCTGCTGGTAAAGCTGCTGGACGCCAATATGGATCTCTCCGTGCAAGTCCATCCTGATGATGATTATGCAAAACTGCACGAAAATGGCGACCTTGGTAAAACGGAGTGTTGGTATATCATTGATTGCAAAGATGACGCCGAACTAATTTTGGGACATCATGCAAGCACAAAGGAAGAGTTCAAACAACGAATAGAAAGCGGTGATTGGAACGGGCTGCTGAGGCGAATCAAAATCAAGCCCGGAGATTTCTTTTATGTGCCAAGCGGTACACTCCATGCTTTATGTGAGGGAACCCTTGTCCTTGAAATCCAGCAAAACTCTGATACAACATATCGCGTATACGATTATGACCGCTGTAATGACCAGGGCCAAAAAAGAACTCTTCATATAGAAAAAGCCATGGAAGTCATAACGATACCGCATATCGATAAAGTGCATACACCGGAAGTGAAAGAAGTTGGTAACGCCGAGATCACTGTTTATGTGCAATCAGATTATTTCTCAGTGTACAAATGGAAGATTAGCGGCCGAACTGCTTTTCCTTCATATCAAACCTATTTGCTGGGGAGTGTTCTGAGCGGATCAGGACGAATCATAAATAATGGTAGTCAGTATGAATGCAATGCAGGCTCACACTTTGTCTTGCCTGCGCATTTTGGCGAGTTTTCAATAGAAGGAACATGTGAATTCATGATATCTCATCCTTAATGAATGGGGGAGTTGCATTTGTTTAAGAAACATACGATCTCTTTGCTCATTTTATTTTTACTTGCGTCTGCTGTTTTAGCAAAACCAATTGAAGCGCATACTGTGTCGCCTGTGAATCCTAATGCACAGCAGACAACAAAAGCAGTGATGAACTGGCTTGCGCACCTGCCGAACCGAACGGAAAACAGAGTCCTTTCCGGAGCGTTCGGAGGTTACAGTCATGACACATTTTCTATGGCTGAGGCTGATAGAATCCGAAGCGCCACCGGGCAATTGCCTGCTATTTACGGCTGCGATTATGCCAGAGGATGGCTTGAAACAGCAAATATTGAAGATTCAATAGATGTAAGCTGCAACAGCGATTTAATATCGTATTGGAAAAATGGTGGAATCCCTCAAATCAGCTTGCACCTGGCGAATCCTGCTTTTCAGTCAGGGCATTTTAAAACACCGATTACAAACGATCAGTATAAAAAAATACTAGATTCTTCAACAGCAGAAGGGGAGCGGCTGAATGCCATGCTCAGCAAAATTGCTGACGGACTTCAAGAGCTGGAGAACCAAGGTGTGCCTGTTTTGTTCAGGCCGCTGCATGAAATGAACGGTGAATGGTTTTGGTGGGGACTCACATCATATAACCAAAAGGATAATGAAAGAATCTCTTTATATAAACAGCTCTACAAGAAAATCTATCATTATATGACCGACACAAGAGGACTTGATCATTTGATTTGGGTTTACTCTCCCGACGCCAACCGAGATTTTAAAACTGATTTCTACCCGGGCGCGTCTTACGTGGATATTGTCGGATTAGATGCGTATTTTCAAGATGCCTACTCGATCAATGGATATGATCAGCTAACAGCGCTTAATAAACCATTTGCTTTTACAGAAGTCGGCCCGCAAACAGCAAACGGCAGCTTTGATTACAGCCTATTTATCAATGCAATAAAACAAAGATATCCTAAAACCATTTACTTTCTGGCATGGAATGATGAATGGAGCCCAGCTGTAAACAAGGGGGCTTCAGCTTTATATCATGACAGCTGGACACTCAATAAAGGAGAAATATGGAATGGCGATTCTTTAACGCCAATCGTTGAGTGAATCCGTAATGTCACAATTAAGAAGGTGCTCAAGAAGTTTCTTGAGCACCTTCCCACTGGATTAAGCATTCATATCGCCTAACCCAGGACTGTGTTCATTTGGTATTTCAGGAAGCACTGGTACGGGAAAGCCTGCCGGAGGATCTATTACTTGTAACTCTCCGCCATTTCGGCTTGGAGATTTCCCTTGATAGATTTCACTGATTCTCGTTTCATCCAACCTAAAGTTAAACTGTGCATTATGGTAGCCTAATTCGACATACTTTCTGCACTCAGGATATTTATTAATGTCATAATTCGGCACAGGGAGCAGCTTCGCCCATTCAACGCCCAATGTCTCGAGCGCTTTCGCGAATGCATTCTGGTGAGCATTGTCGCGTACAATCAGAAAAGCAAGTGTTTCGCGGAACGTCTGATTAGAGCTCATTTCATAAATTCTTGTTTTTTGCAGCACACCTGTCGACTCAAGAAGCAGGTTATCCAGCAGGTCAGTAATTAAGTTTCCGTGGTTATACACCCACGACCCGTTCCACGGATTGCCCCCTGCATCAACAGGAAGGGAACTTTGCGCTCCAATAATATAATGATGAGGATTAGCATGTTTAACCGCTTCATCAAGTGGCGCTTGATCTGTACCTTGACTGCCGACACCTTCACCGCCTGATTCATCTAATAAAGCATTGATTGTGTTTTGAACCAGTTCAACGTGGGCAATCTCCTCTAAAAAAATGCCGCGAAGCAGATCGCGATACTGTTTCTGCTTTCCTCTGAAATTAGAGCTTTGGAAAAAAAACTGCATCATTGTACGCATTTCTCCGTAATGACCGCCTAATATCTCCTGCAGGACCTTAGCAGCTGCCGGGTCTGGCTTGTCCGGTTTAATGATATTAATCAGTTCCTCTTTGTAGTAATACATAACACGCCTCATTTCTTCTTAAGAGATTTTCTTATATTATTTGTAAGATGAGATAAAATATATACATGATAAGCATGGGAAGGCGTGAAAGAAGAAAATAAAAAAATACAGGAAAAGTGTTGACCAAATAAAACAGGCATGGTATATTATTAAACGTCGCTGATGAACAGCGTGAAACAAAACAGAAAAACAAAAAAGTTTTTCTAAGGTGTTTACAAGATTTCGAAAATGTGTATAATAAGAAAAGTCGAATTGAAAAAGATTCGAAAAACATTTTTAAAAAACTTCTTGACTTCAACATCAAATGATAGTATGATAGTTAAGTCGCTTGATAAGCGCCCGTAGCTCAATTGGATAGAGCGTTTGACTACGGATCAAAAGGTTAGGGGTTCGACTCCTCTCGGGCGCGCCATATAAGATACCACGCGGGTGTAGTTTAGTGGTAAAACCTCAGCCTTCCAAGCTGATGTCGTGAGTTCGATTCTCATCACCCGCTCCATTATTGAATGATCTTTGAAAACTAAACAAGACAAAACGTACCTGTTAATTCATTTTTTATAAATCGCACAGCGATGTGCGTAGTCAGTCAAACTACTTTATCGGAGAGTTTGATCCTGGCTCAGGACGAACGCTGGCGGCGTGCCTAATACATGCAAGTCGAGCGGACAGATGGGAGCTTGCTCCCTGATGTTAGCGGCGGACGGGTGAGTAACACGTGGGTA
>NZ_PJCT01000005.1:0-208501 GCF_002837495.1 Bacillus sp. SN32
CGAATAGCTGATGAACCGTTTTGTCTGTCGGCACAGGCAGCGCTTTGCCCTTCCATGCCTCAAGAAGCGCTTGCTTTTCTGTCTCGGTGACCAGTGACAGGCTGGAAAGCGGCTGGTTCGGGTTATCAGTAACAGCATCTAAAAGCTCCATCCAATATTGCTTCCATCGTTCAATCGTTTCCTGCTTAAACAGAGCTGTATTGTATTCGAGTACGAATGTAAGCCCTCCGTCGGTTTCGTCAGCCGTCAGCGTGAGGTCAAACTTGGCTGTTTTCCGTTCAAACGGATGCGGCTCAAGCTGAATCCCTTTCATTGTTAAATCCTTTATATTCGCATTTTGCATTGAAAAAACTGCATCGAATAACGGATTTCTGCTTGTGTCACGCTGAACCTGAACATTTCCGATCAAATCCTCAAGTGGGTAATCCTGCGCATCAAAAGCGCTGAGTGCCGTTTCTTTCACTTCGTTAAGATAGTTGGCAAACGTCTTTTCACCCTTCGGATACGTGCGCAGCGCCAATGTATTGACGAACATTCCGATGACGCGGCTGACGTCCGCTTGAGATCGTCCGGCCACAGGTGAACCGACGATGATATCGTCTTGCCCGCTAAGTTTTGATAAAAATGCACTGTATGAAGCCAGAAGCACCATGTAAAGCGTGGAATCCGTTTCTTTTGCAAGCCTGCGCAGAGCATCAGCTTTGCCTGCTTCTAATGAAAATGCAATGCGGTTTCCCTCAAATGTTTGAACGGCAGGCCGACTGTAATCAGTCGGAAGCGTCAGCACCGGCAGCTCTCCGTCCAGCTCCTTCAGCCAATGCTCTTCTTGCTTCTTGTAAAGCTCAGACTGAATGAACTGCTGCTGCCACACGGCATAATCCTTATATTGAATACGGAGCGGCTCAAGGGTTTCTCCGTCGTACAGCTTTGAAAGCTCCTCAATCAGCACACCGACAGATGCACCGTCAGAAATAATATGATGCATATCGAACAGCAACACATGCTCAGTGTCTGAATGCTTGATAAGCCCTATTCTGAACAGTGGAAGTTGGTCGATTTTGAAAGGCTTAATAAACTCAGAAACGATCCGCTCTGTCTCTTCTTCCGGGGCTTCGAAATAGGCTATCTCACACTCAGCCTCTTCCCAGATCCGCTGCACCGTTTCTCCATCTTTTATTTCAAACGTGGTTCTCAAGGCTTCATGACGCTGCATTAACTGCTGCATGACGCTGCTAAGCCTTTCAACATCAAGCTCACCTGTCAGGCGCAGAACCGCCGGCATGTTATAGCTCGTTTGCGCATCCTCAAGCTGCTGAAGCACGTACATCCGTTTTTGCGGTGAAGAAACAGGATACGTATCTTGTTTCTCTGCCGGGCTGATACTTGCGGCTGTCCCTTTTTCAGCAGAGGCAATCACCTGTGCTAAGCCCTCAACCGTCGGTGACTGGAAGAGATCCTTGAGTGACAGCTCAACGCCCAGTTCCTGATGAACCAAGGCAAGCATCTTCATGCCTGCTAATGAATGTCCGCCAATGTCAAAGAAGTGGTCATAAGCGCCGACTTGTTCAGCCTGAAGCACCTGTGCCCAAATGTCTGCGACTTTTTGTTCCGTTTCATTGCGTGGCGCAACATATGAAACACCTCTTGAAACGTTGGCATCAGGAATCGGCAGCGCTCTCCGGTCAATTTTTCCGTTCCCTGTCAGCGGCAGCTCGTCCATTTGGATAAACACCGCAGGAACCATATATGCCGGCAAGTCCTTCGCAGCATGCTCTCTCATCTCTTGTGATGAGATGTCTCCATCTCCGACATAGTAAGCGCAAAGCAGTTTATCTCCCGCTCCTTGATCAACGGCAAGCACAACACTTTCCTGAACACGATCATGGGTTTGCAGCTGATGTTCGATTTCTCCAAGCTCGATGCGCTGTCCGCGAATCTTCACCTGATGGTCGATTCGCCCGATAAATTCGATGTCGCCATTCGGCAGCCATCTCGCAAGGTCTCCCGTTTTATACATGCGTTCGCCGGATGTAAACGGATGGGGAACAAATTTCTCCTCAGTCAGTTCTGGACGGTTGTAATAGCCTTTCACGAGTCCTTCGCCACTGACGCAAAGCTCTCCGGCAATCCCGGCAGGCTGCACGTGTCCCGTACTGTCAAGAATGTATACTTCCGTATTGCTGACCGGTTTTCCAATCGGAACGGACAGCGTGTGCTCCTCCAATGCATCAACCGGATGATACGTCGCGAAAACCGTGCTTTCAGACGGTCCATACATGTGAAGGAGCTTGCCCTTTCCAACCGTTTGCAAAGCTTTTCTGACATGCTCAACCGAAGCCCGTTCCCCGCCAAACATAATCTTGCGAAGCGTTGACAAGCACGCCGGATTCAAGTCCACAAGCAAGTGGAACAAAGCGGTTGTAATCATGAGAATGCTGATGTTCTCCCGTTCAATGACACGGGACAGGCGAGCCATGTCCAAAACGGTTTCCTTCGGTATCAGCACCAGCTTGGCTCCGTTTAACAAAGATCCGAACATATCGAACATAAACGCGTCAAACACGTAATTGGAAAGACCGAGAATCGTATCCTGTTCTGTAATGCTGAGATAATTCGTTTCCTTCACCGTGCGGAGAATATTGGCATGTGTCACGATATTCCCCTTAGGTGTTCCAGTCGTTCCAGAGGTATACGTCAGGTTGGCCATTGCTTCAGAATCAAGAGGCAGTGTGAGATTGCGCGCATCGGCATGATAGCTCTCTTCCTCATCGGCTAGCACGATAACGCCCTTAAATTCCGCTTCTTCCGCTAAAGCCTTTAATTTCCTCTGAGTGAGAAGCACCTTTGCTCCGCTGTCACGGAAGAAATGCTGCATCCGCTGACTCGGATGTTCCGGATCAATCGGAACATAAGCCGAACCTGATTTTAATACTGCCAAGATCGACACAATCATATCCATTGACCGCTCGCATAAGACAGCCGCTGTCCTGCCTTCGCCAGCCCCAAGAGAAAGAATGCCGCGGGCTAAACGATTGGCCCGTTCATTCAGCTCACGATAAGTGAGTGATTCGCCTTCATATTGAAGCGCAGTGTGATCTGGCGTATTCGCCGCTTGCTCCTCAAACAGCTGAACAATTGTTTTGTCTTTCGGATAAGGTGTTCTGCCCGGGTTAAACTGCTGAATTTGCGAAGCAGCCGCCTTTTCAGAAAGAAGCTTATACTCAGAAATCGGCTTCTCCGGATCAGCCGCAGCATCTTCAAGCAAACGCGCAAAATACGTAAGCAGCCTGTTTGCCGTGCTTTGTTTAAACAGCTTCGTGCTATAATCCAAATCAAGCTCAATGCCTTCATCGATTTCTCTCGCCTGCACCGTCAAATCAAATTTGGCAATCTTGAAATTGGTCTCATGAACAGACAAGGACAGATCGCCGACAGCCGGAATGCCCTCTGTCGCGTTTTGAAGGCTGAACATCGTGTCAAACAGCGGATGCCTGCTAACATCACGCG
Source organism: Bacillus sp. SN32 (assembly GCF_002837495.1). Classification (NCBI taxonomy): domain Bacteria; kingdom Bacillati; phylum Bacillota; class Bacilli; order Caryophanales; family Bacillaceae; genus Bacillus; species Bacillus sp. SN32. Next base: position 3,508 of record NZ_PJCT01000005.1, read on the forward strand.
GGATGTTCAAATCTTCAACAAGCCACTCAAACGGATAGTCCTGATGAGAAAAGGCATTCAGCACCCGTTTGCGGACACGCGAGATCAATTGGGTAAACGTCTCATCCTGCTTCACCTCACTGCGAATCGCAAGCGTATTGACAAACATCCCGATAATGCCCTCTGTATCGGAGTGATTTCTGCCCGCTGACGGTGTCCCGACAATGATGTCATCCTGTCCCGTATACTTTGACAAAAGCGTATAGTAAGCGGACAGCATCACCATATATAAAGTGGCGCCGTTTTGTTCAGCCAAACGATTGAGGCGATCCTTTACCCCCGCATCCAGCTTGATTGACACCCGATCCCCTTCAAAGCTTTGAACAGGCGGTCTTGGGTAATCGGACAGAAGTTGAAGCACCGGGAGCTCGCCTGCAAAGACTTCCTTCCAATAAGCCTGGTCCTTCTTGTACCCTTCAGCAGCCTGCCTGCTTTGCCATACAGCGTAGTCCTTATACTGGAGACGAAGTTCAGGAAGCTGTTCGCCTTTATAAATGCGTGCTAACTCCTCCAGCATAATGCCAATGGATACACCATCAGAAATCAAATGGTGCATGTCAAACAGCAGCATATGACGGTTCTCTTCAAGCCCCAGCAAACCGATTCTGAACAGCGGAGCTTTCGCTAAATCAAATTTCCGAACGAATGAAGCCATAATTGCCTCATCTGAGCGGCCGCCTCTTTCAATCATTTCGATGTTGAAATCAACGCTATCGTGAATGTTCTGTCTCGGCGTGCTGTTTTCAAGAACAAATGATGTTCTCAATGACTCGTGGCGTCGGATTAACCCCTGAAATGCGCGCTCCAGCTTTTGAATATCTAAAGGCCCTTCTAATATTGCTGCTGCCGGCATGTTGTAGCCGACTCCCGCATCCTCGAACTGGCTGACGATATATGTTCGCTGCTGTGCCAGGGAAAGCGGGTAATGCTCCTGTTTTTCAGCAGGTTCAATCACCGAAAATGCCCGGCTTTCTCTGTGATCAGCCTCCTCTGCAAGAGCCGCAATCGTCGGATGCTCAAACAAATATTGAAGCGGAATCTCGACGCCTGTTTGCTTATGAATCTTTGTTAAAAGGGTCATGGCTTTCAATGAATGCCCGCCAGTTTCAAAGAAATTGTCAAAGATCCCCGCCTTCTCAACATTCAGTACGTCCTGCCAAATGGCTGCGATTGCTTTTTCAGTCTCATTTCGCGGCGCTGTATAGGCAGTGCCGCTGACAGCCTTCACCTCTAGTGCAAACAGCTTGCGGCGGTCGACTTTGCCGCTTGGCGTAAGCGGAATTTCTGTCACTTCTGTAAAGTAAGCCGGCACCATATAGTCAGGAAGCTGTCTGGCCGCATGCGCCCTCAAGCCGGCTGGCGCAAATTCGCTTTCAGGCTTCTGCACAACATATGCGCAAACCTCAAGATTTCCCTGTTCGTCAGGGCGTGCCAAAACAACGGCTTTTGCAACGTCTGGCGCCTGCTGAATCACGGCTTCAATTTCCCCAAGCTCAATCCGGTATCCGCGGACTTTGACCTGGTCATCCTCTCTGCCTAAATATTCGATTGTTCCATCTGGAAGCCAGCGTACCACATCCCCGGTCCGGTACATGCGATCGCCCGGCACGAATGGATCTTGTAAAAACTTCTCTTCCGTTAATTCAGGCAAATGTAAATAGCCTCGGCCCACACCGTCTCCCGCGATATAAAGCTCGCCCGCCACGCCTTCAGGCTGCAGCCGGCCTTTTTGATCCAAAATATATAAGCGGTTATTCCCCAGCGCTTTCCCGATCGGCACATACGCTGATTGAACTGCATTCTCAGGGATAACCAGATGAACAGACGCGTCAACGCACGTTTCAGTCGGCCCGTACACATTGGTCAAACGCGGCGCTGTGCCGGCTTCTTTAAACAGCTTCAGCAGCTTGTCCGCAACAACAGATGACAGGCCTTCTCCTCCGATCAGCATGTGCTTCAGTTTTAGGCCTTCAAAATCGCCCGCTGCTACCAGCATTTGCAAATGAGCCGGTGTTCCATCCGTCGCCTCAATGCTGTTTCTCCGATAATATGCAGCAAGAGCGGCCCCGTTCGTCACTGTTTTCTTCGGTACGATATAAAGGGTTTGTCCCAAAAGAAGCGACGCGAAGATCTGCTTCACTGACGCATCGAAGTGGAACGGCGCAAGCAATGCCATCCGCAGGGTTTGGCTGCCGCTTTGATAAATCGTCTGCTGCAGAGATTCAACCAAATGATGAACCTGGCGATGCTCGATCATAACGCCTTTCGGGCGTCCGGTTGTTCCCGATGTGTAAATAATGTAGGCAAGGTTCCGTGCGTTCACATCTGCATTCAGGCTTTCTTCTGCACCTTCCGCAATCGCCTGATCTAAGTCAACCAGCTCAGCATCGGCTTCAGGCGCCGCAACCTTCGATTCAGTCAGGATGAAGTCCGCCCCGCAGTCCTCCAAAATATATTGAATGCGCTCAGCAGGAAAACCCGGATCAATCGGCACATAGGCTCCGCCGGCTTTTAAAATCCCCATGATAGCTGTAATCATCCGTTCAGAGCGTTCAATCAAAACCGCGACAGGACTGTCCGGGCCAACCCCTTTCTGTTTCAGCACATTGGCGATGCGTGCCGATTGTTCATGTAACGTTCGATAGGACAATGTACGATCTTCAAATACAACCGCCGGATGATCTGAAAGCTGCTCAGCCTTTTCTTGGAACAGTTCCGGGATCGTCATGTCCTTACGGTAGCTCACAGATTTACCGCCCGCCCTCGCAAGTAGCTTCTCTTTCTCCGCATCAGAAATCATCGTTAATTCATCAATTGTATGTTCTGGATGCGTTAACGCGTTCTCCAGCATTGTAATCATGCGCTCACAAATAATGTTGATTTCTTCACGTGAAAATAAATCAGTGCGGTAATCAAAATCTATGGTGAGTTTCCCAGTATCCCATCGATCCTTCACATGGATCGAGACATCATTTAATCCGCTTCCGCTGAAAATCGGCTCAGTCAAAAAGGCAAGATCCTCTTCTTTCTGCCACTGCATCACCTGATATTCAAGAGAAACAGTAAACAGCTTGGTCAGAGAGCTCTTTGTTTCACGCAAATCGTTGATCAGGAGATTATACGGGTACTTTTGGTGGCGGAGTGTCTTCATGAGATCCTTCATCCGGTCTTTGACAAATTCTAAAAACGCCTGCCCGCCGTCAATGTTTGTCCGAAGCGGAACCGTAGAAACAAACATGCCAAGCATCTGCTTCTCTTTAGCATTTGTCCGGTTGCCCATAAAGGTTCCCGTCACAACATCATTCTGGCCGCTGACCCTGTACAAGTAGGCGGCGAGCAACGATTGAAATACCGAAAGAACACTGACTTTATTCGCCTCACAAAATGACAGAATCTGCTGATGAAGCGCTTCAGGCACATCTTTAGAGAACCTCTCAGCATCTAAACTTCCTCCTGCGGAAGCATTCCGTTTCAGGGAAACAAGTTCAGGCACCGATTCAAATTGTTTGTTCCAAAACGCCTTGTCCTTTTCAAACCGCTTCGATTGAGCATAGTCCTGTTCAGATAAAACATGATCGATAAATGAATGCGAGATTCCTTCTTTTGTCTCTGAGCCGCTGGCTAATTCTAAATAAATGTGCATGATCGCATTCCCGAGAATATTCATGGAGATACCATCAGAAATCACGTGATGAACATTTGCGTAAAACCACACTTCATTTTCCTTTATGGTGAACAAGGAAAAACGAAATAAATCACAATCGTACAGCGGCAACGGTTTCTTCGTTTCCTCCCGGCTCCATTGTGAAATAAACTCTATCGCATTCGGATCTTCAGTAGTGTCAGTATGTTTTATATCAACAGGCCGATACTCGCTAATATATTGAACAGGCTCCCCGTTTTCATCTAGCCGCAACCGAAGGCGCATGGCTTCATTTCTGCGAATAAACTCTTGAATCGCCTGCTCAACAAGTACATAATCAATCGCATCAGCTGAAACCAGCTTACCAATCCCCGCAAGATTTGAAATGCTCGTGTGAGGATAAAATTTTTCTGTATACCAAATTCGTTTTTGTGCATCCGTTAAAGGGTAAAAAGTTATTTCCATATTGTCATACCTCCCCTAATCTTTATAAGCAGTGAACATGTGCAACGCATTTTCTCTTTCTTATCCATATCAGCTTTTAATTCTTATGAACTAACAGCCGAAATAGCCCAAAGTACTACACTTAAAAAGCAGAGCTTCCAAACAAAAAAACAGATTGCCGCTATTAAAACGGGCAGCCGTCAGTCAGCATTGCGGCGTTTAACATAAGTGGATAAAGACCGCAAGATCCCCTATCCTAATAGGAAACAATTTTGGCTATTTATTCATTGTTTTCAATATTTTTTATCTTACTACCGTTCACTTTAAATGAAAAAAATGTTTTTATCACCGAAAAATGGGTGAAAAGTTTCATGCGGGATGCCGAAAGATTCCAGTTTATTTACAGGGATATTTTTGCGGGATGCCGCAATCATTTCCACTAAACATTATTTACAGAAAAATAAAAATTTTTAAACCAAACTGCTGCGTTCAATCTTTTTTTATTGCTGAATGCAATTTACAATCTTTACATGACTATGTGTACCGCGCAAAAACCGAAAAAAAGGCAAAAAAAAGACACCCTTGCGAAGAGCGTCTTACAACGATTCTTTCATGACATTTTTGTCGATATCAATCAATTCCATATAGCCTTTCCCCCACTCATACATGGCTTCAAGAATAGGCATGAGGCTTTCTCCATGCGGGGTCAGAGAATACTCAACCTTCGGCGGGACAACCGGATACACTTCCCTGTGAACAATCATATCCTGCTCAAGCTCTCTCAGCTGATTCACGAGGATCTTCTGCGTAATATCAGGAATCAATGTTTTTAATTCATTGAACCGTTTTGTGCCTTCTTTTCCTAAATGCCATAAAATGAGCATCTTCCATTTACCGCCAATCACTGCAAGCGTTAATTCCTTCTCACAATTAAACCTTTTGTCGTCCATCCGGCTCAATAGAATCCCCCCTTAGTAACCTTTTTGTATGTTAGATACGTATCATCACTTACTTACTTTTTTGCAGACTCTTTTTTCATTATACTCACTCATAAAATCAAGCGAAAGAAATCTGATTGTCTCTCCTCACAGTATCCTCCAAGTAACTTGTTGACTTCAAAGTGCCTACTTCTCATCAAATAAGAGAACCTATAGAATGAAAAATAATTCGAAAAAGGGAGTGGATCAACAATGGAATTACAGCTTGCATTAGACCTCGTCAACATCCCGGAAGCCATTGAGCTCGTCAAAGAGGTAGAACAATACATCGACGTAGTTGAAATCGGAACACCGGTCGTCATTAATGAAGGCCTAAGAGCCGTTAAAGAAATAAAAGAAGCATTTCCTCAATTGAAGGTTCTTGCAGACCTGAAAATCATGGATGCCGGAGGCTACGAAATTATGAAAGCGTCGGAAGCAGGCGCTGACATCATCACCGTTTTAGGGGCTACAGACGATGCAACGATTAAAGGCGCAGCAGAAGAAGCCAAAAAACAAAAGAAGAAAATCTTAGTGGACATGATTAACGTGAAAGATATCGAATCCCGTGCGAAAGAAATTGACGCACTAGGCGTTGACTACATCTGCGTCCACACTGGCTATGATCTTCAAGCAGAGGGCAAAAACTCTTTCGAAGAATTAACGACAATCAAAAATACCGTAAAAAACGCAAAAACCGCAATCGCGGGCGGCATCAAACTTGATACACTGCCAGAAGTGATCAAGCAAAACCCTGACCTTGTCATTGTTGGGGGCGGAATTACAAGCGCAGCTGATAAGGCTGAAACAGCTTCAAAAATGAAGCAGCTGATTGTCCAAGGATAACTCCTATGAAAACGACTGAATACGTAGCGGAAATTCTCAATGAGTTACACAATTCAGTAGCTTATATTTCTAATGAAGAAGCTGACCAGCTTGCCGATCACATTCTTTCATCCCACCAAATTTTCACCGCGGGTGCGGGGCGGTCTGGCCTGATGGCAAAATCCTTCGCGATGAGACTGATGCACATGGGCTTCAACGCCCATATTGTAGGTGAGATTCTCACTCCGCCGCTCGCCAAAGGAGATCTAGTTATTATCGGCTCAGGATCAGGCGAGACAAAAAGCTTGATTCATACCGCAGCAAAAGCAAAAAGCTTACACGGAATTGTTGCCGCTTTAACCATCAATCCGGAATCAAGCATCGGAAAACAAGCGGACCTCATCATCAGAATGCCTGGTTCTCCTAAAGACCAGTCAAACGGAAGCTATAAAACCATTCAGCCAATGGGATCATTATTTGAACAAACTTTGCTGCTATTCTATGATGCAGTGATTTTAAAACTCATGGAGAAAAAAGGACTCGATTCTGAAACTATGTTCACTCACCACGCAAACCTTGAATAGCATCACACAACCGGCCTGAAGCTCAGGCCGGTTTTATTTTTTCTAAAATAAAACTTTAAACCCAAAAACCCGATAAGTAATATGACCTACAAATCATAAAGGGAGGAATTATGTTGATAAAACGACTTGAGATGAAGCTAGGAACTAAAATTCTTTGCCTCGTTTTCGTGGTGATTCTTTTGTTTTCGGCATCAGTTGGCACTGTGATGCTTAAGGAAATTACAGAAAGCATGAAACAAATGGCAACTGAAAAAGCGAAAGGTGATCTTGCTTTAAGCAGCACTTATATTGATGATGTCATGTCAGGCGACTGGCAGGTGAAAAACAATAAGCTCTATAAAGGGCAAACACAAATCAATGGAAATGAAGATATTGTTGATCTGCTTGGCGAAAAAACAGGTGATACCATTACCATTTTCCAAGGCGATACTCGTGTTGCAACCAATGTCATGAAAAATGGCGAAAGAGCTGTCGGCACCCAGGCTTCTTCTGAAGTTATTGCCGCTGTTTTAAAGAAAGGAAAGCGTTTTTACGGACAAGCAGATGTAGCAGGTTCTTCTTATCAGACTGCATACATGCCGTTAAAAGATCAAAATGGGAACATCATCGGCATGCTGTATACCGGAGCTAATCAAAGCATTTTAACATCACTTACACAATCACTTTTCACTCAATTCGCTATCGTTCTTGTTATCGTGATTATGGTATCAGTCATCCTTGTCTTGGTTTTCACCAGAAAAATCAACAAGCGGCTGAACGCTTTAAAAAGCGCCTTTGAAAGTGCCGGAAACGGAGATATGACAATAGAGGTGTCAGACAAAACCGGTGACGAGCTATCAGAACTAAGCGTCTATTATAATAAGATGAGAATGAAGCTGAACGATACCATACAAACCGTACAACAATCAGCCCTTCAGCTTGCGTCAGCCTCTCAGCAGCTCTCAGCCGGAGCAGAGGAAACAAATCAAGCTTCAGAAAAGATCACAGAAGCTGTACAGCAGATTGCAAATGGAGCCCAAGATCAGATCACCCGAATTGAAAACAGTGAAAGCTCATTAAAACAAGCTTCAGCAGACATCCGGGATATTTCTGCAAATACTGCCGCTATCGCTGACAAAGGGCAGCTCGCGCAATCAAAAGCAGACATTGGGCAAAAGGAAATTGCAAATGTACAGGCGCAAATGGATGCGATTCACCAGTCAATTCAGAAAAGCGGAGAAATCATACACCAGTTAGACGGCCGCTCTAAACAAATTGAGCAAATTTTATCGGTCATCACCCAAATTGCCGATCAGACAAACCTGCTTGCGCTGAATGCAGCGATTGAAGCTGCCAGAGCCGGTGAACAAGGAAAAGGCTTTGCTGTTGTTGCTGATGAAGTACGGAAATTAGCAGAAGAGTCTCAACAGTCTGCGGGGCAGATTTCAAAACTGATCATAGAAATACAAAAGGATATGAACCGGTCTGCAAGATCTGTTGAGCATGTGAAAACAGAAGCTGCAGAAGGGGTCACCATGATCCAGCGCACCAGAGATGCATTTAAGGAAATTGCAGCTGCAACAGGTGAAATCAGCGCCGAGATTAGTGATTTATCAGCATCTGTAACAAACATTTCAGCCAGTGCACATCATATAAATGATTCCTTTGCAGCCAATACGGCCGACATTAAAGAATCTACTAAAAATACCCGGCAAGCGGCTGCATTAACAGAGGAGCAATTTGCTGCAATGGAGGAGATTACCGCAGCTTCTGAAACACTTTCTCAATTAGCTGAGGAGCTTACCGGTATCATAAGCCAATTTAAAATGATTAATCAAGCCGAAAACGGCTGATGACTTACTATCATTATTGTAAATTGGCAATCGTATTTTGCTGAAAACAAATATTTCGACCTGCTAAAATTACGATTTTTGCAATAAACTGAGCGTAAAACATAAAATTTAAACCTTTACACCAAATGCTTTCTGGATTACTCTTGTGTCAGTTTTAAAAGCGGGAGGTGAACATCACGACGGACATCATAAAAACAATACTTCTCGTCATCGTCATAATAGCAGCTGCAGCTGCCGGCCTGATAAAAGGAGACTTTTTCTCAGCTGATCAAAAAACGTCTCAAACGAAAGAATATGATGAAACAATCTCCTTCCCTTCTGACCGTTATCCCGAAACGGCCAAGCATATTAAGGATGCGATAAATGAAGGGCACTCAGAGGTGTGCACTATCGACAGAGACGGAGCTGAGGAACGCCGCGAGCAATCATTAAAGGACGTACCTTCCAAAAAGGGGTATGACAGAGATGAATGGCCAATGGCCATGTGCAAAGAAGGCGGTGAGGGAGCTTCTGTAGAATACATTTCTCCCGCTGACAACCGCGGAGCAGGCTCTTGGGTCGGACATCAGCTTACCGATTACCCAGACGGCACAAAGGTTTTATTCACAATTCAGTAAACAGTACATAGAGGAGGAACAGCACATTGATCAAATCATGGAAGCCGCAAGAACTTTCGATTTCATATCATCAATTTACTGTATTTCAAAAGGATTCTACACCTCCTGTAATGGATTGGACTGACGAAGCGATTGAAAAAGGATATGCTGCGGCAGACGGAGCCATTTCCTTTGAGGCACAGCGAAATACAAAGGCCTTTATTCTTTTGCGCCTGAACAGTTCAGAAACAGTAAACTCCTACGAAACAAAAGTGACTGTTCCTTTTCATGTCACAGAAAACGGAATTCATATTGAAAGCATCATGTCTAAAAGACTGTCCTTTGATCTGCCTAAAGGAGACTATCAATTGACATGCTGGACTGTGCCGGCTGAAATGTCAGATTTGCACGCCGACACTTATATTATTGATGCTGTTTCTGTGTAATGAAAAACCCCTGAGAGAATAACTCTCAGGGACTCTTTATAAACTTTCTCCGTTTGTCTTGATGACATCTTGATACCAATAAAAGCTTTTTTTCTTCAAGCGTTTTAAATCGTATGTGCTTTCTTCATCACGATTGACATATACAAATCCGTATCTTTTTTGGTAGCCGTTCAGCCAGCTTAACAGATCAGTAAACGACCAGCTGCAATAGCCGATTAAATCGACACCGTCACTGATGGATTGTCTGCATTGCTCAAGATGCGAACGCAAATAATCAATTCGATAATCATCCTGTACAGTGCCGTTCTCAACTTTATCAAATTCACCCAAACCGTTCTCTGTTATAAACACTGGAAGCTGATAGCGGCTTGTAATTCGGCGAAGACCGATACGCAGCCCAATTGGGTCAATTGTCCAATCCCAGTTGCTCGTTGTCAGATGCGGATTTTTTTTCGTTTTGAACACTCCGGGTATCCCCGTCTCCTGATTGGTTCCCTTTTGGCCTGTCGTATTCATTTTCCCTTCTGACACACCATCAAGCGGATTTCGTTCATAGGTGATCGTCTGATAATAATTGACACCTATAAAATCAGGCTTCCCTTTGGCAAGCAGCTCCATATCTCCTGCTTCGATTGTCGGCGCCCATCCCTGTTTTTCCAAGTAGCGGAATGGAATTTGCGGGTAGGTTCCCCAGCAATACATGTCAAGCCACCAATTGTTCGTAAATTCTTCGGCGTTTTCAAATGCCAGTATATCCTCTGGATGGCTTGATAAAGGGTAGGCCGGAGAATAAGCAAAGCTAGGACCTATTTTGCCTTCAGGCACATATTCTCTAAATGATTCGATGGCTTTTGCATTAGCCAGAAACGCAATATGGTTTGCTTCGTAAAATCGTTTTCTGTCTTTCACTCCAGGCGGATGCATGGCTGTAATAAATCCGTGATTAAAATTGTAGTTCTGTTCGTTTAACGTAACCCAATATTTCACCCTGTCTCCAAAACGTTTATAAAGAGTAATACAGTAGTGATTAAAATCCTCTATGATGTTTCTGGATTCAAACCCGCCGTATTCGTCCATAAGCGCTTGAGGCAAATCCCAGTGATATAAAGTCAGAACCGGCTCGATGTGATGAGAAAGCAATTCATCAATCAGTCTATCGTAAAACGCTAGACCTGCTTCATTGATCTCTCCTTTTCCTTTTGGAAAAACCCGTGGCCAGCTGACGGAAAATCGATACGCTTTTAACCCCATCTCAGCCATCAGAGCGACATCTTCTTTAAATCGGTGATAATGGTCAACCGCAATGTCGCCATTGGTTCCTTTAAACGTTTTGCCCGGTATTTTCGTAAACACATCCCAAACAGAAGGGCCTTTGCCATCTTCATTCCAAGCGCCTTCAATCTGGTACGCTGCAGAAGCAGAGCCCCACAAAAAATGTTTCGGAAAAGATTCTGGATGCTGGTGGATCATAGTGTTTATCACTCCTGAATTATTGATAAACCTATCATAGGCTATGAAACGCGTTTCATATCAACTCGATGTTAGTCGCGGAACAGCTCAGCTAATATTGCCTACCTGTAAATAACGCAAAAGCACCCAATTCCCATTGGATGCTTACCATTTTAATGTCTTTTTTCAAATTTATGCGGATGAGGATGGTGCTTCGGAACAAAGCCGTTTTGTTTCATCATTTCAAAGTGTTTGTCCAAGTGATTTTTGATGTGTTCTCCTCTTTCTTTAGGCAGGATACCGTATTGTACATACTTTGAGATCACGTCTTTGCGCTTTTTAAGAATCTCTGCTTCCAGTTGTTCAATCTCTTTCTTTTGCTGATCTGTCAGTGTAACATTTGCGGGAGGCTGCTGCTGTTTTTCAGCGGCCTCAGCTGTACCGGTCAGAGAAATGACAGCCGCTGCAATGAACATTGTGATGATGTTGATGGTTATTCGTTTCATCCAGTTTATTCCTCCAATCCTATTTTTCATATGTTTTGCTGCCTTGTATTTTTTATGCATAAAAATAAAAAGAGCGAACCATTATTCGCTCTTTCTAATCTCTTCGTCAGCATTAAGTTCTTCTTCACCTGGTGTCGCATAAGTGACATATGTTCCCGCGATTAAATCATGCAGGGTCCGTTTGTCTTCTCGTACTGCAATCAGAATCAGGCTGGCGATCAAGCCGAGTCCGAAGGTTATACAGTAAACCAGGCCGGCTACAATAACCCGTAAAAACATTGTTAACAGACTGACCTGTGATCCGTCTTTTTTTACGATTCTGATTCCGCAGATCCTTTTTCCGATAAGATAACCGCGCCAAAACACCGGCAGCAAAATAGAATACAGCAGAACAACCAAACTGATGAACATGCTGTCGTTTGGGTCTTTTCCTGTAATCAGCCAATAGATCAGCAAAAGCGGCACGGAGACTATAATATAGTCTAACAATGCAGCTCCAAGTCTGATCCAAAATCCGGCTGGTTTGTAAATATTCATTTGACTCCCCCATTATGGTTTAAATGTTTCCGTTTTCTTTCTCATCGAATATATCATATGCCTTAGGGGCATCAGCAAGACTTTAATTTATTCTGAAGATCGATTTCATGCTTCTTGACCATTTCTTCCGGTATTGGCATAGATGAGTGACGGGTCTGCTGCATCCTTCACGTCCACATGTGTTTCCTTGGTACGTCGGGCATTCATCCTTGGACAACTCCTTTGTTCATCACCAATTCCCTTCATAGCCGCTATTAAACACCCACTATGCCTTTTGTATACACAATTCGAACTTTTTGAAAACGCGATCAACATATTGCAACCCCTTATGTTCAATGCTATCTTTTTAGTTGATTAACAGATTGGGGGAACTATAGGTGAAATCATTCATGCATTCCAAAGCCGTTATATTCAGTTTCACAATGGCTTTCTTTCTTATATTGGCAGCCTGTTCCGGCAAAAATGAAGCCGATTCCAAGGATACAGGCTGGGAGCAAATCAAGGACAAAGGGAAAATCGTAGTCGCTACATCAGGTACGCTTTATCCCACTTCTTATCATGATACCGACTCTGGCTCCGATAAGCTGACGGGCTACGAGGTTGAAGTCGTTCGTGAAGCGGCAAAACGCCTGGGACTGAAGGTTGAGTTCAAGGAGATGGGCATTGACGGGATGCTGACAGCGGTGAACAGCGGACAGGTTGACGCAGCCGCGAATGACATCGATGTGACGAAGGACCGCGAGAAGAAGTTCGCATTTTCTACTCCATATAAATATTCATACGGTACGGCAATTGTCCGAAAAGACGATTTATCAGGGATTAAAACGCTTAATGATTTAAAAGGGAAGAAAGCGGCTGGCGCGGCTACAACCGTCTACATGGAGGTCGCGAGAAAATACGGCGCCAAAGAAGTGATTTATGATAATGCGACGAATGAGCAATATTTAAAAGATGTTGCCAACGGACGCACTGACGTCATTTTAAACGACTATTACCTGCAGACACTTGCGCTCGCGGCATTCCCGGATCTCAACATTACAATTCATCCTGACATCAAGTACATGCCGAACAAACAGGCCCTTGTCATGAAAAAAAGCAATGAGGCACTTCAGAAAAAGATGAACGAAGCATTGAAAGAGATGAGCAAGGATGGCTCTTTGACTAAACTGTCGAAACAATTCTTCAATAAAGCAGATGTATCAAAAAAAATTGATGCCGACGTTCAGGACGTTGATTTATAATCGGACGCCATGATCAATAGCATTCAATGGGAATATATTTTCAACACGAAGCTGGCTATTGAATCGTTCCCTTATGTCATAAAAGGCATTGGGTATACACTGCTCATCTCTTTTGTAAGCATGTTTGCGGGAACTGTGATCGGCCTGTTCATATCACTCGCCAGAATGTCTAAGCTTGCTTTGTTAAGATGGCCGGCGAAGCTCTATATCTCATTTATGCGGGGCGTTCCGATTTTAGTGATTTTGTTTATCCTTTATTTCGGGTTTCCTTATATCGGCATTCAATTTTCCGCTGTCACGGCTGCTTTAATCGGCTTTAGCCTTAACAGCGCCGCCTACATTGCGGAAATTAACCGTTCAGCCATTTCATCCGTCGAAAAAGGACAGTGGGAAGCCGCATCCTCGCTGGGTCTTTCATATTGGCAGACGATGAGGGGCATCATTTTGCCGCAATCGATACGTATTGCGCTGCCTCCGCTTGCCAATGTATTGCTCGACTTAATCAAGGCGTCATCTCTCGCTGCGATGATTACAGTGCCGGAATTGCTCCAGCATGCGAAAATCATCGGGGGCAGAGAGTTTGATTATATGACCATGTATATTCTGACCGCTCTCATTTATTGGGCCATCTGCTCCATTGCCGCGGTCTTTCAGAATATCCTTGAGAAAAAATACGCTCATTATGTTTAAACAAACGTTTCATTAAAAAAAGCCGTTCCCCATGGGACGGCTTTTTTTCTATTGATTCAGCTTCCATTTAAACGGGTCCTCAAACAGCGACCAGTCGGAATCAAATTCATACTCAGTCAACAGGCATTGATCAAGCTCTTTCGTGATCGTTTCTTCATCCAGGTCAGTTCCGATAAAAACTAGCTGCGTTAGGCGGTCGCCGAACTCCGGGTCCCACTCCTCCAGGATTTCCGGCTCCTGCTGTTTGACTTGCTCCTGCTCAAGCTTCGGCAGCGCCGCCACCCAATAAGATACAGGCTCAATCGTAACCGACGGACCTGCTTGCGACATCAGCAAAGCGAGGTTGTTATGAGATGCGCACCAGACGATTCCTTTGGCACGAACCACGTTCTTTGGCATTTGATCTATCCATTGATAAAACCGTGTAGAATGAAACGGCAAACGTCTCTTATATACAAATGAAGAGATACCGTATTCTTCTGTTTCCGGGGTGTGTTCCGCATGGCCTGCCGTCAGCTCTTGAATCCAGCCCGCCGATCCGCTCGCTTCCTCGAAGTTAAATAACCCTGTATGCAAAATCTCCTGCGGTTTTACATTTCCTTTGACGGAACGAATGAACTTGGCTCTTGGCTGCAGTTTACGAAGAACTTTTTCAAGCTGTTCGAGCTCTTGCTCGCTGACCAAATCACATTTATTTAAGATCAGTACATCGCAAAACTCAATTTGATCGATCAAGAGATCGGCGATTTCTCTTTCATCCTCTTCCCCCAATGCTTCTTTGCGGTCCAGAAGGCTTTCGCCTGACTGATAATCATGCCAAAAACGGTTGGCATCAACCACTGTCACCATCGTATCCAGCTGACAGAATTTTGTAAGATCGATTCCCATCTCTTCATCGATATAAGAGAAAGTCTGGGCCACCGGGATCGGTTCACTGATTCCTGTCGATTCGATGACGATATAATCAAACCGTCCGTCTTTTGCCAGCTTCTCAACTTCAATTAATAAGTCTTCGCGAAGCGTGCAGCAAATGCAGCCGTTTGACATTTCCACAAGCTTTTCATCTGTTCTGGAAAGGCCCCCTTCCTGCTTAACCAAGCCCGCGTCAATGTTCACCTCGCTCATATCGTTTACGATAACCGCTATTTTCAAGCCTTCGCGATTTTGCAGAATGCTGTTCAGCAATGTTGTTTTTCCCGCACCTAGATAACCGCTCAGTACGGTAACCGGAATTTTTTTCATAATAATGCCTCCATTAAAATAGAATGATTACGATTTAAATTGAATACTTCGCCGTATGTACAATGGTGTAGAGCAGCTATTCGCGCTTATTTCTCGCTGCCACCCGATTTATAAATCAGTAAAGGCTCCAACCGCGTTTAATCCTTTTCCCCATCGCAAATCCCTGCCCTTGCCGACAGCAAGATCCTTAATCGATGCCTTTCCGCTTTTCACAGATGCACAGACAATGATAAGCCATTTATCACAAAACGTAATTGTTACGATTTAAATTGTATGGCCTTTTTTCCTTTTTGTCAACGGTTTTCAATTCAGCTGATCACCACTTTTGTATGTTCAGGGATATTTTCATATATCCATTTCGCATCTGGAATGGTCAGCCTGATACAACCGTGAGATGCTTTCGTTCCTAGTTTTTCTGCTTCCGTTTTGATGACTTTTTGATCCTTAGTCATTGGCACACTATGAAATAGAAATTCACCGTGATTTTTCCATGATACCCAGTATTCTGCGCCTTCCCGGTATCCTTCGGAGAAAAACCATTCTCCCCGTTCAGGCTCTACATAAAAGGTGCCCTTTGGCGTAGCATCATCTTTTGTTTGATCAAGACCAGAAGAGATCATCATTGTATAGATGGTGTTGCTTCCTTCCTTGATGTAAGCCTTCTGCTCCTTCACATTCACATCAATCCAGACATGCTTCTGTTTAATATCCGGGTATTCTCCGCCCGAAGGCTTCATCCAATCAATGCTTGTTTTTGCTGTTTTTCGAACGTCCGTTATGTTTTCGACCGTTTTCTTTGTATTGATACTTGCGTGTTCTTCTGTGTGATCGGAGCAGGCTGACAGCAGGCTGGCTGGCATAAGAACTGCAACAATGAATAATGAGAGTTTCATATTCTATCCACTTCCTTCGAAAAACACAGCTTCGCATAGGCATCGTGGAGATGGATCGATTCTTCATTTCGGCATTCAATCTCAAAGGCTGACACCCATTCAAGCTCAAACAAATCCGCAGCAATCAGCCGGACGAGATCCTCAACAAATCTCGGGTTTTCATAGGCCGTTTCTGTCACGGCTTTTTCATCAGGCCGCTTCAATACCGGATGCAGTCTCGCAGAAGCATTTGATTCTGCGGCGTGAAGCAAATCAGCTTTAACATCACTTGGCAGCGATGCGGCCGGATGAATATCAGCCCAAATGCTGACCGTTCCCCTCTGATTATGGGCACTGTATTCGCTGATTTCCTTGGAGCAAGGGCACAGAGTCGTTACTTTTGCTGAGATGCCGGCACGCTGTTTAAACGGCTGATCTATGCGATAGGTGACAGACATGAATATATCAGCATGCATCAAACCCGCTTTCTCAAGCTTCGGGCTTTTCCGTTCGAAAAACCACGGAAACCTCACTTCAACTGTGGCAGATGATATGTCCATGTTTTCTGCAAGCTCTTTCGTAAATTGCTGAAGAGAGGAAAATGAGAGAACCCAGCCATTTTGATGATAGACTTGCAGCAGCTCTGTTAACCGGCTCATGTTAATCCCCTTCTGATTTCTCGGCAAATTACAAGTCATTGTAAAGTTCGCAGCCGTTGTTTGCTCGGCAGGCATCATGGCAGAAGTGATTGTGACTGGATGGGACACATTAGCGACACCTACATGCTGAATATCAAAAAAATAATCCTTCCTGATATTTTGCAGGTCCTTCATTTTCTCTTTTTCCACTGGTTTCTCGCCTTTGATCGGACTGACCGATCCAAAGTATTGAAGACGCTCCGTTTTTTTCGGGAGCAGCGTATGTTGATTCATTCAGAAAACTCCTCTCACTAACAAATCGTAATAATTACTATTTATTTTGATCGGTTCACTGTTGAAAATCAAGAGAAAATAAAAAAGACACGCACAAACGCGTGTCCGTCAAAAACCTACACATCCGCCGGGCTGCTTTCCGCGCTCCAGCTTTTCCGCCAGTAATAGCCTGCGGCAAGCACAAGTGCAAACGCCAGCAGCGCGATACAGGAAAACGTGATAAAACCGATAGCATATGTGCCTGTCATCTGTTTGAGAGATCCTAAGATGTTCGGCAGGAAAAACCCACCGATTCCTCCGGCCGCACCGACAATTCCCGTCACCATGCCAATTTCTTTGCGAAAACGCTGCGGCACGAGCTGGAATACTGCGCCGTTTCCCATTCCGAGCCCCATCATTCCGACAAACAATAGAACAATAACCATTGAGAGAGATGGCAGGCTGCTGACTCCGGCCATACACAGTGCCACGATGACAAACAATACAGAAAGAACTTTCGTGCCGCCGACACGATCCGAAATCAAGCCCCCGACAGGCCGGAAAAAGCTCCCCGCCGCCACACATAATGTAACGAAGTCCCCCGCATGAATTTTTGACAGCTGGTATTGATCAACAAAGAAAATAGATAAAAAGCTTGAGAGCCCGACAAATCCGCCAAATGTGACGCTGTACAGCAGGCAGAAAAACCATGTTTCCTTTTGCCCGAACACATGCAGATAGCTTTTGAGCGGCTGGGGAGACGGCTGTGCAGGAGAATCCTTTGCCATGGATACAAAAAGAATAAAGACGATCAATAATGGAATAAGCGCAAGTCCCATGACAATGTGCCAGCCGAACTGCTCTGCCAGACGAGGGCCAAACAGGGTTGCAAACAACGTGCCGCTGTTCCCCGCTCCGGCAATCCCCATCGCAAGCCCCTGCAAATGAGGCGGATACCATCGGCTGGCCATAGGCAGCGCTACAGCAAAGCTTGCCCCCGCCACGCCAAGCAGAATCCCGATGGCATACAGCTCAGTCAGGGAACGGCCGCCGAATGTCCCCCAAAGCAGCGGAATCATCGTCACCAGCATCCCGATCACTGCCGTTTTTTTCGGTCCGATTCTGTCCGTTAAAATACCAAGAATGATACGAAACACTGATCCAGATAAAATCGGCACAGCTACGACAAGCCCTTTCTCAAAAGGAGACAGGCCAAAATCCTGAGAAATATAAACACCCAGCGCCCCAAGCATAACCCATATCATAAAACTGACATCAAAGTATAAAAAGGAACAGAGCAAAGTGAGTGGATGACCGCTAGTTTTCAGTTCCGACAGCTTCATAAGATTCCCCTTTCTAGACCCTCATTATTTTACATTTTCTGAATCAAGGATATAGGACCATTATTTTCTGGAAAAGACATGTGTAAGTTTTTGTGACACGTTTAATGCGTTAACAGTGCATTGTGACATAATTTTTAATAGGAGAAAACTTACGAGCTTCGCAAAGGAGGTCTGATACATGAAGAAACAAAGATTGGTGTTAGCGGGAAACGGCATGGCCGGAATCCGCTGTATTGAAGAAGTATTAAAGCTGAATCGCCACATGTTTGAGATTGTCATTTTCGGAAGCGAGCCGCATCCCAATTACAATCGCATTCTCTTATCCTCTGTATTGCAGGGTGAAGCGTCACTCGATGATATTACACTGAACAGCAAGGATTGGTACGACAAGCACGGGATCACGCTTTACACAGGCGAAACGGTTATTCAAATTGATACAGATCAGCAGCAGGTCATAACGGATCGCAAGCGCATCCTGTCTTATGACAAATTCATTGTGGCAACAGGCTCCTCCCCTCATATTCTCCCTATCCCCGGGGCAGACAAAAAAGGTGTCTATGGATTTCGGACAATAGAAGACTGCCAAGCGCTGATGAACATGGCCCAGCACTTTCAAAAGGCTGCGGTAATCGGAGCCGGCTTATTAGGACTGGAAGCTGCAGTCGGTTTACAGCATCTCGGTATGGATGTCAGCGTCATTCACCACTCCGCCGGCATTATGCAAAAACAGCTCGATCAAACAGCGGCGCGGCTGCTGCAAACAGAGCTGGAACAAAAAGGCCTAACCTTTCTTTTGGAGAAAGACACCGTCTCCATTTCCGGCACCACGAAGGCAGACCGAATCCATTTTAAAGATGGCTCTTCATTAAAAGCAGACTTGATTGTGATGGCGGCCGGCGTCAGACCGAATATTGAATTGGCTGTATCCGCTGGAATCCAAGTGAACCGCGGGATCATCGTGAATGACTTCATGCAGACAAGCGAACCGAATATCTACGCCGTTGGTGAATGCGCTGAGCATAACGGAACGGTGTACGGATTGGTCGCTCCGCTTTATGAGCAGGGAAAAGTTCTCGCCAGTCATATTTGCGGCGTTCCATGTGAGGAATATCAAGGCTCAGCACCATCTGCGGCGTTAAAAATAGCTGGAATCGATGTGTGGTCAGCAGGAAAGATCCAAGAGGATGAACGCACGACGAGCATCAAAATCTACGACGAACAAGCAGGCGTTTATAAAAAAGCACTTTTTGTAGATGACAAACTGGCCGGCGTTATTTTATTCGGAGACACCCGTGACAAGCAGCGGCTTCTCGACAGCCTGCTTAAACAACGAGACATCTCCATTGTCAAAAAGCAGATCATCGAACCGGAGACAAGCGGCACTTTATTTGAATCCATGCCTTCCAGTGAAACGATTTGCCAATGCAACACAGTGACGAAAGGCGCGATTGAAGATGCGGTGAACACGAAAAGCTTAACAACTGTTGAGGAAGTCAAGCACTGCACCAAAGCCTCTGGGTCCTGCGGAGGATGCAAACCGCTCGTTGAAGACCTTTTGAGGTACATGACCAACAGCGAATATACGAAGCCCGCCGGCACACTTTCGTTTTGCAGCTGTACTGATTTTACAGAAGACGACATCATTGCTGAGCTTCAGCGCAGGCCATTCACTAATCCGGCAGAAGTGATAAACCAGCTTGGCTGGAAAACAAAAAAAGGATGCAGTACTTGTGTTCCTGCGATTCAATACTATCTGGAAATGCTGTACCCCGGGTTTGTACAGCCTGAGCCAGCCACTGAAGAGACATGCATCCTGATTCCGCAAATGTACGGCGGGCGGACAAACGCGGATCAGCTAAGAACCATCGCTAACATCATTGAGGCATACAGCATTTCCGACGTATCCATCACTCACGGCCAAAGGCTGAAGCTTTCCGGGATCAAGCCTGCGGATCTCCCGAACATGAAAAAAGACCTAAAAATGCCCGTTTACACTAATGAACACCGACACACGCTGCAAAGCGTCAAAGCATGTACATGCGGGCAAAATCGATCGATTCAGCAGCTGGCAGCCCAAATCGAAAGACAACTTGAGACGCTTCCCTTACCCGCTCCCATTTCTATCAGCTTATCATGTGAAACTGACTGCACCGATGCCGCCCTGCAAGATGTCGGCGCAATTCGGACACAAGCTGGCTGGGACATTCACATCGGCGGCGTCCGGGGAACTCATGCCCGTTCAGGAGCTCTGTTTTGCGTGACTGTGAACGAAGACAGCACTGCCGCCATGATCAAAGGACTGATCCAGTATTATCGGGAAACGGCTCATTACTTAGAAGGTGTTCATCAGTGGATAGACCGTCTCGGGATCGTTCATATCAGAGAAGTGCTATTCGAAGAAGACCTAAGGGCACAGCTGCTGGAAAGCCTCCAAACAGATCTGTCACTGATTCAAAACCCGACTGTAGAGACGGGCGCATATAAGAAAGGATGAGGCATTTTGACTGAACGACTGCTTAGATATTTCCGTGATAAACAGCAAGACGTCCAATCAGAAAAAACATATGACACTCAATGCCCGTTTTGCAGCATGCAGTGCAAAATGCAGCTCGTGGAACAAACCATCGTCACGCGCAAAAAGTACACTGCGATCGGGATTAATAATCCTACAACACAGGGGCGGCTATGCATGAAGGGCATGAATGCTCACCAGCATGCCTTGAACTCCTCTCGCATCACCCGCCCTCTGCTGAAGAAAAACGGCGAGTTTATCCCTGTTTCCTGGGAAGAAGCATTGAATTACATTAAAGACCAAGTGACAATGATCCAAGCAGAACACGGCCATGACGCCATGGCGGTATACGGAAGCGCCTCGATTACAAATGAAGAGGCGTATTTGTTAGGGAAATTCGCACGGGTGGGCTTACAGACAAAATACATCGACTACAACGGGAGGCTTTGTATGTCCGCCGCAGCAACCGCAGCCAACCAAACATTCGGAGCCGACAGAGGCTTAACGAATCCCTTATCAGACATTCCCCACACCCGTGTGATCATTCTGGCCGGCACCAATATCGCGGAATGCCAGCCTACGATTATGCCGTATTTTGAAAAAGCGAAAGAAAACGGAGCTTACATCATTGCCATTGATCCGCGTGAAACAGCAACAACAAAAATCGCCGATCTTCATCTGAAAATCAAACCCGGCACAGACGCCGCCCTTGCCAACGGCCTCGTCAAAATCATCATTGACGAACAGCTTATAAACGAGGATTTCATTCAATCACGAACAAATGGATTCGAAGAGCTGAAGCAGCATACTGACTCGTTGGACCTGAATGACATCGCCGAACAGACCAGTGTCCCGCTGGCGGATATAAGAAAAGCTGCTGTAAAGTTTGCCAAGGAAACGTCCGGCATGCTGTTTACAGCCCGCGGGATTGAACAGCAAACCGATGGAACAGCGGCTGTGAAAGGCTTCTTAAACATGGTGCTGATCACAGGAAAAATCGGCAAGCCTTACTCAGGTTACGGGGCGATCACCGGACAAGGCAACGGGCAAGGTGCAAGAGAGCATGGCCAAAAAGCCGATCAGCTTCCGGGCTATCGATCTATTGAAAACGAACAACACCGGGCACATGTTGCGAAAGTGTGGGGAATCCATCAGGATGATCTGCCGCGAAAAGGTGTCTCAGCCTATGAAATGATGGAAAAAATCAATGACGGCGACATCAAGGGATTGTTCCTCATGTGCTCCAATCCTGCTGTCTCCAGTCCAAATGCGAATCTCGTAAAAAAGGCTTTACGTAAACTGACATTCTTTGTTGCAATCGATTTGTTTATTTCTGAGACTGCGAAATACGCAGATGTGATTTTACCCGCCTCCTCTTACTTAGAAGATGAAGGCACCATGACAAATGTAGAAGGACGCGTGACATTAAGAGAAGCAAGCCGGCCATGTCCCGGCGAAGCAAAGCATGATTGGCAGATCATTTGTGATCTCGCATCCGCTCTCGGCAAGGGCCGCTACTTTTCTTATACGTCAGCGGAGGATATTTTTAATGAATTGAGAGAAGCGAGCCGAGGCGGGATTGCCGATTATTCAGGCATCTCATACGGCAGGCTCAGACGTGAAGGCGGCATTCATTGGCCGTGTCCGGAATCTGATCATCCCGGAACTGGGCGCTTGTTTACAGAATCATTTGCTCATCCGGATCAAAAAGCGGCATTAAGTGTGATTCCAAACGAACCACCTGTTCCAAAAGAGAAGCCGACAGCCGATTATCCGCTTTATTTAACGACAGGCAGAGTCATGTCTCACTACTTAACAGGCGTCCAAACAAGAAAAAGCGCCGCCCTTGCCGCGAGACATTTTGAATCGTTTATGGAAATCCATCCGCAAACAGCAGCGACCTACAATATCGAGGACCGTGTACTGGTAAAAATAGAATCGCCGCGGGGAAGCATCACCGTCCGCAGCAAATTATCAGAACAAATCAGAAAAGATACTGTTTTTGTTCCCATCCATTGGGCAGACGCTCAAAATGTGAATGATTTAATCGGAGAAGCCTTAGATCCAGCCTGTAAAATGCCCGGTTTTAAGGTATGCGCTGTCCGAATCAGACCTATTTAAATTTTTCATAAAATTTTTAGAACTTTTCGTATATTTTGTTACATTTTATAACATGTATCTTAAATATTCCTTTTTGCTGTGCTACGCTGGAAAAAACATTGATAAGGAGCGGATCATCTGATGGGAAAAAAACAGCTAGTTCTTGTTGGTAATGGAATGGCCGGGGTAAGGGCCATTGAAGAGATACTGAGTGTTGCTAAAGACGAGTTTCAGATCACAATTTTCGGTGCCGAACCGCATCCCAATTACAACCGAATCCTTTTGTCAAAAGTGCTTCAAGGCGATACAGATATTAAAGATATTACGTTAAACGATTGGGACTGGTACGAAGAAAACAACATTCAATTGTATACAAATGAAACAGTCATCAAAGTGGACACGGAAAACAAAACAGTCATCACAGATGCAGACAGAATCCAGCCTTACGATGAATTGATCCTGGCGACAGGCTCGGTCCCTTTTATCCTTCCGATTCCGGGCGCAGACAAAAAAGGCGTCACAGCTTTCCGGGACATAAAAGATACAGACACAATGCTCGCCGCGTCAAAACAATATAAAAAAGCTGCCGTCATCGGCGGAGGACTTCTTGGTTTGGAAGCAGCTCGCGGACTGCTGAATCTTGGCATGGATGTGTCCGTCATCCACCTTGCCCCATTCCTGATGGAGCGCCAGCTTGATGCAACGGCAGGACGCCTGCTGCAAAACGAGTTAGAAAAACAAGGTATGACCTTTTTACTTGAAAAGCAAACAGAAGAAATTGTCGGTGATGACCGTGTCGAAGGCCTTCGCTTCAAAGATGGCACAAGCATTGAAGCTGATTTAGTCGTCATGGCTGTCGGCATCCGCCCGAATACAACACTCGGCGCCGAGAGCGGCATTCCGGTTAACCGCGGCATCATCGTCAACGATTATATGCAGACTGAAATCCCGCACATTTACGCGGTCGGCGAATGTGCCGAGCACCGAGGAATCGCCTACGGGCTTGTGGCACCGCTCTATGAACAGGCAAAAGTGCTGGCGAAGCATATTTGCGGCATCGAAACAAAACCGTATGAGGGCTCCGTTCTCTCCACACAGTTAAAGGTATCAGGCGTCGAGGTCTTCTCTGCCGGTGACTTTAACGAATCAGAGGAGAAAAAAGCGATTAAAGTCTTCGATGAGCAGGACGGCATCTATAAAAAAATCGTCCTGAGAGGCAATCAAATTGTCGGTGCTGTTTTATTCGGCGACAGCAGCGAAGGCAATCGCCTGTTTTCTATGATTCAAAAAGAAGCCGATATCTCTGAAACCTCTAAAATATCAATCTTACAGCCTCTCAATCAAGAAGCAGGCACAAGCATAACCGCAGCGATGAGCGACGATGAAATCATCTGCGGCTGCAACGGCGTGTCAAAAGGTGCGATTATTCAAGCCATACAGGAAAAGGGCTGCTCGTCAACGGACGAAATCAAAGCATGCACCGGTGCATCCCGCTCATGCGGAGGCTGTAAGCCGCTCGTAGAAGAAATCCTCCAGCATACGCTCGGATCAGACTTTGATGCGTCAGCGCAAAAAGAAGCCATTTGCGGCTGCACCACATTGTCGAGAGATGAAGTCGTAGAAGAAATCAAAGCCAAAGGGCTGTCACATACAAGAGAAGTCATGAATGTGCTCGGCTGGAAAACGCCAGAAGGCTGTTCTAAATGCCGGCCCGCTCTGAACTACTACTTAGGCATGATCAATCCAACCAAATACGAGGATGACCGGACATCCCGCTTTGTTAATGAACGAATGCACGCCAATATTCAAAAAGACGGAACATACTCAGTCGTTCCTCGGATGTACGGCGGCGTGACCAACTCCACAGATTTGCGCAAGATCGCCGATGTCGTTGACAAATATGAGATCCCGCTCGTGAAAATGACAGGCGGCCAGCGAATTGATCTTATCGGCGTGAAAAAAGAAGACCTTCCGAAGGTATGGGAAGATCTTGATATGCCATCGGGCTACGCGTACGGAAAAACGCTCCGCACAGTGAAAACATGTGTAGGCGAGCAATTCTGCCGCTTCGGCACACAAGACTCCATGGCACTGGGCATTGCGCTTGAGAAAAAATTCGAAGGGCTGAACACGCCTCACAAAGTCAAAATGGCCGTGTCTGCCTGCCCGCGAAACTGTGCGGAATCCGGCATTAAGGACCTTGGCGTTGTCGGCATCGACGGAGGCTGGGAGCTTTATGTCGGCGGAAACGGCGGAACCCATTTGCGTGCCGGCGATTTGCTGATGAAGGTGAAAACAAATGAAGAAGTCTTAGAATACGCGGGCGCTTACCTGCAATATTACAGGGAAACCGCAAACTATCTGGAGCGTACGTCCGCATGGCTTGAGCGCGTCGGTTTATCCCATGTCCAATCCGTGTTAAACGATCCGGAAAAGCGGCAGGAGCTGAACGGCCGAATGAATGAAACACTCTCTGTCCACAAGGATCCGTGGAAAGACTTTTTAGAGGATAAACAAACCTCTAAAGAATTATTTGAAAATGTCGTGACCACATCATAATGACAGAAACAATCATTGAGGAGGAATGGACATGGTAAACAAAGACGTAACAAAAGTATGTATCGGAAAAATTGAAGAATTGCCTGAACAATTAGGCAAAACAGTGTATATTGAAGATAAGGAGCTCGCGGTTTTCAAGCTTTCAGACGGAAGCATCCGCGCCATCGAAAACCGCTGTCCGCATAAGGGCGGCGTCCTGGCAGAAGGCATCGTCAGCGGTGAATATGTTTTCTGCCCGATGCATGACTGGAAAATTTCCTTAGAAGACGGAATCGTCCAAGAACCTGACCACGGATGTGTCAAAACATATGAAACGCTGATCGAAGGAGAACATGTTTATCTCGTATATTGATCAAAAGACCGGATCACTTTTCTAGTGGTCCTTCATTTTTTACAGTGACGGAAGGATGACATGATCATGAAGAACGGAATCGTATATTTCGTGGGAGCCGGACCCGGCGACCCAGGCCTGCTCACCATCAAAGGAAAACAGGCGCTCGAGGAAGCAGATGTGATTTTATATGACCGGCTCGCCAACCCGAAGCTGCTCGAATTTGCATCACCGGACTGCCAGTTTATTTATTGCGGAAAACTGCCAGACCGCCATTTTATGAAACAAAAAGAAATTAACGCCCTGCTGGTTGAAAAAGCATTAAATGGGTTAACCGTCGTTCGCTTGAAGGGCGGAGATCCGAGCGTATTCGGCAGAGTCGGCGAGGAAGCAGATGCTCTTCATGAGCACGGCATTCGCTATGAAATGGTGCCGGGAATCACCTCTGGAATTGCAGCGCCGCTATATGCGGGCATCCCCGTCACGCATCGGGATTTTGCATCGTCTTTTGCCATGATTACAGCGCATGATAAATCATTAAAAGGCACGCCGAACCTTGACTGGGAAGGGCTGGCCCGAAGCGTTCAAACCCTTGTTTTTTACATGGGTGTCAAGAACTTGTCTTATATTTGCCAGCAGCTTATTTCATACGGGAAATCGCCTTCTGTCCCTGTCATTGTCATCCAATGGGGAACGTGGGGCCGCCAGCGGAGTGTGAAAGGAACACTTGAGAACATTCAGCAAAAAGTGCAGGAATACCAGATTACAAACCCTGCAATTATTGTCATCGGAGACATCGTCAACTTTCAAACACACAGCTGGTTTGAAAGCAAACCGCTCATCGGACGGCATTTGATGGTTGTGACTCATGGCGAAGATGAAGACCCGCTTGCAGACAAGCTGCGCGATTCCGGCGCTGATGTCATTGAATGGCCGAAATGGCGGACAGAAAACATGCCTGTCAATGAAGAAATTCTTCGAAAGATCGGCACCTTTGAAGACATTTTTTTCACATCGCGCCGGGCGGTTTGTGAATTTTTCAGAGCACTGGCTTCTCAGAAAATCGACATCCGCCAGCTGACAGCCCAACTGAGTGCAGCGTCTGAGCAAGCAAAGACGGAGCTGGAAAAACGGGGGTTTCTTGTCACCGCCATTCAGCCTGATTCAGAAAAACGTCTTGTTGTCGGGAGCCGCCATGCAGTGGAAAACATGCAAAAGCATGCATCCTGTTCGTTTTATATCACTCATGAAAACGTCATAGATGACCGGTTCACCCACATGATTCAGCGTACCATCAGTGAATCCCCGCTGCACATGGTCATTTGCCCGAACAAGCTGTCCATTCAGCAATTGATCAATGGTGGCGAACAAATTGGCATTTCGCCGGAATTGTCAGCAAGCCGGCCTCCTATCGTCTGTATAGGCGATGACTCAGCTGCCGGGGCTTATGGATTCACAGCCGTACAAGAACAGGATGAATTGCTAGCTTTCATTCAGAATCAACAGACGCAGAAAAAGCTCCTTCACAGCTGATGGCTGGCAGCCCTTTCCCCCAAGGGCTGTTTTATTTATGTACCAATTTTTTATGATGGGTTGAATACATCGCCATATTCTCAGCCTTAGGATCCAAATAAGCCTTAGCACTGTTGACTGCTGTCGGGCCTTCGGTAAAGCCGCCGGCAATTAATCTCAGCTTGCTTTCATAAAAAGCCGCGTCGCCCGCCACAAACACGCCCGGAAGATTCGTTCGCATATGTCTGTCAGCTTTCACCCTGCCTTCTTCAATCTCCAGCCCCCACTCCATCATCGGCCCGAGATCAATTTTGAAGCCATGATTAATGATCAGCTCATCAACCTCTATATCTTCCCTTTGGCCTGATTCAGTATGACAAATCGTCACGCTTTTGATGCGCTCTTCATCGCCGCTCAGCCGCTCCAGACAATAAGGAGTAAGCACCCGCACCGATGATTGCTTCATTTTCGTCACGCTGCTTTCCATTCCTCCGAATTCCTGGCGGCGATGAACGACAGTCACAGACGCCGCAATCGGTTCCAGCTCATTAGCCCAATCGACCGCAGTATCTCCGCCGCCTGATATCACCACGTGCTTCCCTTTAAACGCATCGAGCTTCTCCACTCCATAATGAAGATTTTTGCCCGCATATCGGGCCGCATCCTCGCTGTCAAACTCATTGACCTCAAGCGTACCCATGCCGCAAGCCAAAATCACAGTTCTTGTATAGTGCTTTTCCCCTTCAGAACCCGTCAGTACAATAATGCCGTCATCCAGGCGTTCAAACCCGGTCACACGCTGATTCATTACGATATCAGGATCAAACGTTGCCGCTTGCTCCTTCAGCTGCTCGATCAGCTGCTTTCCCGCAATCCCCGGTATGCCGCCGATATCGCGAATGATTTTCTCAGGAAAGAATAAAGACACCTTCCCTCCGAGCTTCGGCAAAAATTCGATTACCTTTGTTTTCAGCTCCCGCATCCCGCAGTAAAAAGCAGTAAACAGCCCAATCGGCCCCCCGCCTATAATCGTAACGTCATATACCTCTTGATTCTCAGCCATCCGTCCTGCCTCCCGTTCACATCTATATCAAAGTTTTAATTGAGAATGAATATCAATACAAAGTATATCATATTTCAAGGGCCTTTGTTTATTCATTTCTTCTCCTTGTGGTCAATTGCTGAAAACTCTATAATAGGCAAAAAACAAATGGGTGAAACAGATGAAAAGACGAGTCGAAACGATCACCTTCGATGGCAGTACACTAGAATATTCTGTGACAGGCAAGGGAACCCCGATCCTTGTCATGCATGGCGGGCATTCAAATTGTTACGAGGAATTCGGATACACAGCGTTGATTGAGCAAGGGTATTCCATCATTACGCCTTCAAGGCCTGGCTATGGACGAACGTCAAAAGAAATTGGAAAAAGTCTTGCCAACGCCTGCCGTTTCTATGTGAAATTATTAGATCATTTACAAATCGACAGTGTCCATGTGATCGCCATCTCAGCAGGAGGGCCGAGCGGCATATGCTTTGCCTCACATTATCCAGAAAGAGTAAATACATTGACTCTGCAATCCGCGGTCACCAAAGAGTGGCTCACCCCAAAAGACACTGAATATAAATTGGGGAGAATTCTCTTCCGCCCGCCGGTGGAAAAGTGGATATGGAAGCTGATTTCTTCTTTGAATAACGCTTTCCCGCGTTTGATGTTTCGAGCTATGAGCCCCCAATTCAGCACGATTCCGTTTCAGCGAATCAAGTCCTTGATGAATGAAAAAGACATAGAAGCATTTCGGAAAATGAACAGCCGGCAGCGCTCGGGTGAAGGATTTCTGATTGACTTGTCACAAACCGCCGCTGTCTCTTTAAAAGACCTGCAAGCCATCATATGTCCCGTGCTGATTATGCAAAGTGTTTATGATGGATTGGTTGACTTGTCACATGCACATCATGCAAAAGAGCACATTCGTGGCGCTGCTCTCTGTTTGCTTCACTCATGGGGACACCTGATTTGGCTCGGAAAAGAAGCTGCAGAAACAGACAGTATCCTACTCGGCTTTTTGGAATCCTAACCAAAGTGAAACGATCCTTTCCCCTCCTCCGTCAAACAAGCAGTGCCTTTTTTTCTGGTATCATAAGAAAGGCAGCTTAACATGAGCGGAGGTTTTATTGTGACAGCACAATCATCTTTTCTTCAGCTGAATTCTATTTTTATCAGCATTTTAATAGAAGCCATTCCGTTTATTCTGATTGGCGTCATACTTTCCGGAATCATTCAAATGTTTGTTTCTGAAGAAATGATTGCAAGAATCATACCGAAAAACCGTTTTCTCGCCGTTTTATTCGGTGCGCTGGCCGGCGTTTTATTTCCCGCCTGCGAATGCGGCATCATCCCGATTACGAGGCGGCTTCTGTTAAAGGGAGTTCCTCTGCATGCGGGCGTTGCTTTCATGCTGACCGCGCCTATCATTAATCCTATCGTTTTATTTTCTACTTATATTGCGTTCGGGAATAGATGGAGCGTTGTCTTTTACAGAGGCGGACTGGCTCTCGCCGTTTCGCTGATCATCGGGGTCATCTTATCCTATCAATTTAAGGATAACCAGCTTTTAAAGCCTGATGAACCCGGGCACCACCATCATCATCACGGCACCTTGCTCCAAAAACTGGGCGGGACCTTGCGGCATGCCATTGATGAATTTTTCTCCGTGGGAAAATATTTAATCATCGGCGCCTTTATCGCAGCCGCTATGCAGACGTATGTCAAAACATCCACTCTGCTTGCGATCGGGCAGAATGATGTATCCTCTTCCCTCGTGATGATGGGTCTGGCGTTTGTCCTGTCGCTTTGTTCAGAAGTTGATGCGTTCATCGCGTCTTCCTTCAGCAGCACATTTTCATTAGGATCGTTAATCGCCTTTCTCGTCTTTGGCGCAATGGTGGATATTAAGAATCTATTGATGATGCTTGCGGCCTTCAAAAAACGATTTGTTTTCCTGCTGATTACATACATTGTCGTGATTGTTTTAGCGGGATCACTACTGGTAAAGGGGTGATTGGGTGTTTCGTCTATTGGTGCTGATGGGATTTACGTTTTTCTTTTATCATCTGCATGCCTCAGGAAATCTAACAAAATATATCAATATGAAATATTCCTATCTGTCCTTTATTGCGATCTTCCTGCTGGCTATTCTGACCGCCGTTCAAGCGTACCTATTTATCAAGTCGCCTGAAAAAAGCGGGCATCACCATGACCATGATTGCGGGTGCGGCCATGATCACGAGCATGACCATGAACAAAACAAGCCATTTTATCAGCGTTATTTGATTTATATTGTTTTTCTTTTTCCTTTGGTGTCAGGCATCTTCTTCCCGATTGCAACGCTTGACTCATCCATTGTCAAAACAAAAGGGTTCTCGTTTAAGGCGATGGAGAGCGGAGATCACTACTCCCAAACACAGTATTTGCGGCCTGATGCCAGCCTTTATTACGCGCAAGACAGCTATGACAAACAAATGAAACAGCTGTTTAATAAGTATTCCAGCAAAAAAGAGATTTCTCTGACCGATGACGATTTCCTAAAAGGAATGGAAACCATCTATAACTATCCGGGTGAATTTCTCGGACGGACGATAGAATTTCATGGATTTGCTTACAAAGGAAACGCTATTAACAAAAATCAGCTGTTCGTATTAAGGTTTGGCATCATTCACTGTATCGCTGATTCCGGCGTGTACGGGATGCTTGTGGAATTTCCGAAGGACATGGACATCAAGGATGATGAATGGATTCACATTAAGGGCACTCTGGCCTCAGAATATTACCAGCCATTCAAGTCAACTCTCCCTGTCGTCAAAGTAACTGACTGGAATACCATTAAAAAACCTGATGATCCGTATGTTTACAGAGGATTTTAAGTGAAGACGAAACCAGTACAAGTACTGGTTTCTTTTTTATTTCTTTTTCATCAGCATCAAATCGAGATAGAGCTGGCACCGCGTTCTGAAATCGCTTAAATCGATCGACGTCATCTCAGTAATCTGTTTGATGCGGTAATTCAATGTATTTTGGTGAATAAACAGCTGTTCTGCCGCTGGTTTTGTTTTGCAGTTGTTGAGGAGATAGATTTCCAAGGTTTTGAGCAGCTCAGTGCTGCTTTCTTCGTCTTTCGCTTTTAATAAAGCTAAATCTTTATTCTCGTATTCTAAAAATTCATTTTTCTGTTCGATGCTTTCTAAATAACGGTAAATGCCGAGTTTGGCATATTCATATGGAATGTTTTCCTGATTGCCGGTGATTTCTGCGGCTTTGATGACTTCAAGTGCTTCTGTGTAGCTCTTGCCAAGTTTTAATAGGTGATTATATTCGTTTCCGATACCGATATAAATAGGGGTAGGTATTTTTTGAAAGTGAAAATGTGTTAACAGCTTGTTAATAAACTCAGAAGCTGCTGAGGAGACGGAGCTTTTTTGGGAAAAACTCGCTACGACGATGACAATGTTTGATTCGATCGTTAAGACATGACTGACCTTATCCCGTAAATTCAGGTACGACCTGATATTTTCCTTTAGATCCTCAACCGCTTCCCCATCCCCATTTGCGGCGTGCAGGATAACAACTGAAAACATGGAAGGCAGCACGGTGTTGATCCTTTCAGCTTCCCGTCTGAGTTCCTTCTCAGAGGTAAATTGCTGATAGATCGCCCGTTTGATGAGATCCTCTGCTTTTTCTTCCTTTTCCTGTTTCAATTTATTCGTTTTATAAATGATTTTCCCGACATGGAAGGAGGTCTCGTACAAAAAGTCGAGCTCTTCATCCGTCAGATTTTGGTCCAGCTCCTGAATCCAGATGTAGCCCATGACTTCCCCTTTGTGCTTTGCACTCACGACCACCCTCTGGTTTAACCCGATGCTTTCAATTTTATTGACGCGAAAAGGCTCAGGCTCTGTTTTCAATTTTTCAATAATTCCGTCCTTCAGAAACCTCTCAAAAATCTGGACCGGACACTTTTTCGAAAAAATAGTCTGCTGGTTGGCAGAATCAAAATGGTTAATATAGTAAGAATTATAGGCTAACAAAAAGAAATCCGCGCTTTCCAGTATCACTGGCTTTTGCAGTTCATAGCTAATAAAATCAATTAGCTTATCAACATCTGAAAATGAAAAAACTCTCTCTAAAAGCTCTTCCATACCTTTTTCTCCTATACTTTTTTTACTTTAATCATATCCATACGGGGTCTTTTTGTATAGAAAAAAATACGTTTGTTTCCAAAAGAAAAAAATGGCCGCTTAAAAGGAGAAAAGAGGAAAAAGGGACAGCCCCTTCCTCCTCCTTTCGATCTTTATTGCGACATTGTATCTTGGTAGTCGTTGAACTGGTCTGTGACAGCTTGTGACGGAGCCTGCGTCAATATGCTGACAAAAAAGACAGATAATAGACTCGCAGCAAAACCAGGTATCATTTCATACAGAAAGTCCGAAAGACCGGCATTCGCCCAAATGATTACAGTCGCTGCTCCCACAATCATGCCGGCGAGTGCCCCCCATTTGGTCATTCGTTTCCAAAACAGACTGAGCAGTACAACCGGCCCGAATGATGCACCGAAGCCCGCCCACGCGTAGCTGACCAATCCAAGGATGGTGTTATTTTTCTCCCAAGCCAGAACCAACGCGACAATTGAAACAGCCAGAACAGCCAGACGGCCTAAAAACACCAGTTCTTTATCTGAAGCTGAGCGTCTGAACATCGACTTATACAAATCTTCTACCAGAGAGCTTGATGTCACAAGCAGCTGGGAAGAAATTGTACTCATAATCGCGGCCAAAATCGCTGAAATCAGAAAACCCGTGATAATCGGATGGAACAAGATATTCCCTAACTGAATAAAAATCGTCTCAGGGTCCTTCAGTGTCATGCCCCGCTGATGGTAATAAGCGATTCCGCCCAAACCGGTCAGCACTGCGCCTACTGCAGACAAAATCATCCAGCCCATCCCGATTCTGCGCGCTCTTTTGATCTCTTTGACAGACGTGATCGCCATAAAACGCACAATAATATGCGGCTGGCCAAAGTATCCCAGCCCCCAGGCAAACAAAGAAATAATGCCAAGGACGCTCGTTCCTTTGAAAATATTAAACATATCAGGATCTACAGAGCGGATTTCAGCAACTGTATCACCTGCTCCTCCCGTGTGGAAAAACGTAACGATCGGCACAAGAATGAGTGCGGCAAACATAATGATCCCCTGAACAAAATCTGTCCAGCTGACTGCCAAAAAGCCGCCAAACAGGGTATATGCCACAACAACACCTGTCACAATCCACAGGCCGGTGTGATAATCCATCCCCAAGATGCTGTTGAATAAAACGCCGCCGGACACCATGCCGGACGATACATAAAACGTGAAAAAGACTAAAATGACAATTCCCGAAAACAGTCTGAGAAGCTTTGTTTGATCTCCGAAGCGATTTTCCAGGAATCCGGGAATTGTAATGGAATTCCCCGCTTTTTCAGTATAGGTTCTCAGCCGCGGTGCGACGTAAAGCCAGTTCGCCCACGCTCCAAGACAAAGTCCGAACACAATCCAAACTCCGCTCAGACCAGTAGAAAACATGGCGCCCGGAAGCCCCATCAGCAGCCAGCCGCTCATATCGGCAGCGCCGGCACTGAGAGCGGTTACTGCCGGACCTAAAGAGCGTCCTCCCAGCATGTAATCCGTCAGATTCGACGTACGCTTGTAAGCAAAGTAGCCGATTAGCAGCATTCCCGCCATATAAATACAAATCGAAATAATCAGCTGTGTGTTTTCTATGGCACTTCCTCCTCTTTTTTATAGTATATGGATGAAATGGACACCCCCGCAGGGAGGATGCCCATTTAGTCCCGCTTAGAACATTTCACTGATTGTTTTTGCTTGCATATGCAGAGCCAAGTAATCCGGCCCGCCTGCTTTTGAATCCGTTCCCGACATTTTGAAGCCGCCAAACGGATGGTAGCCGACGATAGCACCTGTACAGTTGCGGTTGAAGTATAGGTTTCCGACATGGAATTCCTGTTTCGCACGCTCGATGTGCTTGCGGTTGTTTGTGATAACCGCGCCTGTCAAACCATATTCAGTATTGTTTGCCACTTCTAAAGCTTCATCAAAGTCTGACACTTTACAAAATGCAACGACAGGTCCGAAAATTTCTTCCTGCATGAGTCTTGCTTTCGGATCAAGGTCAGCGAAGATCGTCGGTTTGATGAAGTATCCTTTCGAATCATCACCAGTACCGCCGCTTACTAAACGCCCTTCCTGTTTTCCAATCTCAATATAGCTCATAATTTTATCATAAGAACCTCGGTCAATGACAGGTCCCATATAAACATCTGCACTGTCAGGTTTAGCTGTTACTTTTGATTCCGTAATTTCAATGACACGCTCTAATACTTGATCATACACTTTTTCATGAACAACTGCACGTGAACCTGCAGAGCATTTTTGTCCCGCAAAGCCGAATGCTGAAGTAAAGATCGATTGAGCCGCTAATTCAATGTCCGCATCCTCATCAACAACAACCGTATCTTTACCGCCCATTTCAGCGATGACACGCTTTAAATGCTGCTGGCCCGGCTGAACCTTCGCCGCGCGTTCGAAAATTCTCGTACCAACTTCTCTTGATCCCGTAAATGTGATAAGGCTTGTTTTCGGATGGTCAACAAGATAGTCGCCTACTTCCGCTCCGCTTCCCGGAACAAAGTTGACTACGCCTTTTGGCAATCCGGACTCTTCAAGCACCTCAACAAATTTTGCTGCAATAACAGGTGTAGCACTCGCAGGTTTCAGAACCACTGTGTTTCCAGTAACGATCGGCGCCACTGTTGTGCCTGCCATGATCGCAAACAAGAAGTTCCAAGGCGGGATAACGACTGTCACTCCAGTCGGCGTGTATACATATTGGTTTTTCTCGCCTTCACGGCTGTTGACCGGTTTGCCTTTTGCCAGTTCGATCATTTGGCGTGCATAATACTCCATGAAGTCAATCGCTTCAGCCGTATCGGCATCCGCCTCGTTCCAAGGCTTTCCTGCTTCTTTCACAAGCAAAGCTGAGAATTCATGTTTTCTTCTGCGGACTTTGGCAGCAGCGCGGAACAGGACAGCCGCTCTCTCTTCAGGAGACGTGTATCTCCACTCTTCAAATGCTTTTGCAGCCGCTTGAATCGCTTGCTCAGCGTGCTCTTGAGACGCTTTTGACACTCGGCCGACGACTTCTTCTTTATCAGCCGGGTTGATTGAAACGATTTTCGCTTCCGTTTCCACTCTCTCGCCGTTAATGACAAGCGGATAGTCTTTTCCTAAATATTCGCTTACTGTCGCAAGTGCTTTTTTAAACGCTTCCACGTTGTTTTGATCTTGGAAATTTGTGAATGGCTCGTGTTTGTAAGGTGTTGTCATGATAATCTCTCCTTTTTTACTTCTTTGTCATTCCTTTGAAAGCAAATGCAATGTTTGACGGACGTTCTGCAAGGCGTCTCATAAAATAGCCGTACCAATCCTCGCCGTATGGCAGGTAGACTCTCATGTTATAACCTTCTTTTACGAGGCTGAGCTGGGTTTGCGACCGCATGCCGTACAGCATCTGAAATTCAAACTTGTCATTGGCAATGCCATGTTCCTTGGCAAGCTGCTTTGTAAAGTCGATCATTTTGTCGTCATGTGTGGCAATCGCTGTATAGTGACCGTTTAAGAGCTGCTTTCGGATGATTTTTTTGTAATTTTCATCGACATCGCTTTTCTCCGGGAAAGCTACTTTTTCTGATTCTTTATAAGCTCCTTTTACAAGGCGAAGGAACGGGTTTAAAGAATCCAAATCGTCAATGTCTTTTTCCGTCCGGTACAGATAGGCTTGCAGCACTGTGCTCACATGCTCGTATTTCTTTCTGAAATCTTTGAAAATATCAAGCGTTTTCTGGCATCTGACTTCGTCCTCCATGTCAATGGTGACCATGATTTTATGTTTCTCGGCCGTCTGAAGGATTTTTGTCATATTTTCATACACCAAATCCATATCTATATCCAAACCTAAAGACGTCATTTTTAAAGAAACGTGTGAGTTCAGCTCCTGATCCGCGATGGTCGCAATGGTTTGAATGCACTCTTCCGTACGCTCCCGTGCGACCTCGGCGCTGTTCACAAACTCGCCTAAATGATCGACAGTAACTGACAAGCCTTGGCTGTTAAGCTGTCGAATGGTCGGGATTGAACTGTTAAAGTCATTCCCGCCGATAATTTTACCCGCTGCTACCCGGCTTCCCCAGTTCCTCGCCATTTTATTGAGAAAGCCGCTTTTGGATAAAAATAAGAAAAAATCTCTTGTGATCACTTCCAACCTCAACACCCCGCAATCTAAGAAGTATTTGTATGAGTTTATTGTAAATGGACAAAACCGACGTTCACAATATTCTCAAAATACAAAGATTCTGATTATTTTTGTGGGTTTGCCACAATCAGATAGTTAGAAAGTCGGGGGGGATTCTGTCGAATAAAGGAGAAAAGGAAGCGACAAAAAACATCAGCTTCCTCCATCCTTCCACACTTCTTCAACCGTATTCAAAAGCAAACGGTTCAACTCAGGTGTCATATCTTTTTTCTCTGCCTTCAGTTCTTTTGCCGCTTCCATGATTCTTTCGATTTCCGTTTCAATGAATTGGTGAATAACATTGATTCTTGCTTCGAGGTCAAGCTCTTCTCCTCTTCTTTTCCGTTCAAGCAAGGTTTCCATTTCAGCCTTCAGCTCGGGTTCAGCAACAAGTTCATTCATCAAAACAGTAAAGTCCATTGGCGGTATGGTTCCGTGCCTTTCAATCCATTGGCAGGCCAAAATAGGCCGAAGAACGTAGAAGTACTTTTTAATTTTGACCTCTTGTCCTTGTAGATAATCCTTGACGTTCCTTCTCGCCATATTGATATAGTGATACACGCTTGCTTCAGGCTTAAATGCCTCCGTGCGCAGTTTTCTTAACTGCTCTGCGGTCGTAAATGCTTCATAATACACAATGTCTGAGGACAGCCATTCGAGGAGCGGAGGGTTTGACTTTTTGAAAAGCCGAAGCGTTTTTCTCAGCTCCCAGCCGCTGATATCCAGCAAATCGTGAATCGGTTCCTCAATGACATCACGCTCCTGCTCAATTGAAAAATACCACTCCTTTTTCGGCACATAAATAAAGCGGACGTCGTAATCACTATCCTGCGAGGGAAATCCCCATGCGCGGCTTCCTGACTCGACGGCATACACGATTTTGACTCCGTATGACTGCTCGATCCGTTTTAATTCATCAATGATTCTTTGTTTCATATCTATTCGTCTCCAGTCTGTTCTCATTCCGGCAGTTTGCAGAAAAAAACCGCCTGATGATATGCGGCGGCTTTTCACATTTATCAGCCTTTAAGATGCTGCTTAAAGAAAGCAAGTTTTTCCGTTTGAAAAGCAGGGATATACTCATGTCCGAAGTAGCGGTACACCTTCAGCTCTTTCTCTGTTTCCAAATGATTGTAGGCGGCAAACACGGTGGACGGCGGCGTGACCTTGTCAATCAGGCCGATTGACATCAGGACAGGCACCTTCACTCGGTCAGCGAGATTCATAATATCGAAATATGAAAGTGTCTTCATCGCCTGCACTTCTGTTTCCGGGCTGCCATTTCTTCTGAAGAAGGAATTGATTTCAAGGTACGGCTGTTCAAGCGCCACATCAATGGCCCGTTCGAAGTTGCTTAAATAAGGATAATCGGCAACCGCGGCTTTTGGAATGTCTGACAGCGCCGCTGCGGCAATGGTTAAACCTCCGCCTTGGCTTCCTCCTGTCACACCGATCCTTGTTTCGTCAACCTCGTCGAAGCTGCTGATGACCTCAAGCGCGCGGACGGCGTCCAAATAAACACCGCGGTAATAGTATGTATCTTTATCAAGAATTCCTTTCGTCATCCAGCCCAAAGCGTGACCGTGCGGTGAAATACTCGTATCCTCGCTGCTCTGCTGGCCGCGGACAAGCATGCCGAATGTGGCGTAGCCATGGAGTGCCCAGTTTACCATTTCATGAATCTCACCATCATAGCTTGCATTGTAGCCATGATATTTCACGATCGCCGGATGCGGGCCTTGCTTGTCAGGCACCGCGTACCATCCGGTAATCCGGGCGTTTTCGAAGCTTTTATATGTGAGACGGTACACTTTTACTCCGTCAGCAGGATAGTCAACCGGCTGTAAATCAGGTTCTGCTTGGACTTTTGCAAGTTCCTCCAAAGACAATTTCCAAAACTCAGAAAAATCTTTCGGTGCTGTTTTTTCAGGCTTATATGTTTGCAATTGGTCGAGCGGCAGATCGAATAGTTGCATTTCCGATTATTCCCCTTTGTTTTATAAGATTTAGTTTGTATTCCTATACTACCACGTTTCGTCTTTGTTTTCTAAATATTTTCATCTTTGTTTCCCAGACAGCCTTCATCAAACGTTTGTTTAAGACTTTCCCGGCTTAGTTCCATAAAGGCCTGGGCCGTCAGACTGACATAGCGGTTCTTTAAAAAGACAAAGACGAGGGTTCGTGATGGCGCGGATTGAATCGATAAATAGATCACACCCGGATCTTTATCCCTTCTGACCATATTCGGTGCCATAGTCACACCTAATCCATTAGCCACAAGAGATTGGGCGGTTTCAATATGGCTCGTCTTAAAGGCAGCATTCGGCTTAAAGCCGCTTTCCGCACAGAGATCGAGAACTGTCCTGCGAAAGCCGAAGCCTTCTTTTAACAGAATAAAGGGCACGTTCCTTACCATGTCAATCGGCACACACGGCTGGCGTCCCTCATCTTCTTCCAGCGCTTTCTCAATCAGCGCGACCAATTCCGGCGGCATCCACCTTTGTTTTTCCTTCGGCACCGCGAGAACAACCGGTTCCGTGAGCAAGGGTGTAATGGAGAGCCGTTCATCCTCGATCGGCAAGGATAAAACAGAAAGGTCAACTTCTCCCTTTGCCGTCATCTCCTCTAATGAAACCGGATCTTTTTCAACAAGCTGAACCTCCACATGAGGATAGCGCGCCAAAAACTGCTTCAGCAGCGGGGGAAAGAGATATCTCCCTGTTACAGCAGGAATCCCGATGGATAATTTATGACCGATTCCCTGTGATCGCTCCTGCATTTCCCGAAGCAAATCATCTCTGGAACGAATGATGTCCTCGGCTTTTTCAATGAAACGCCTGCCGTGAGGTGTCAGTGTAACAGAGCTATGGGATCTGTGAAAAAGGGTAAGCCCCAGCTCAGCCTCAAGCTTTTTGATTTGCTGGCTGAGAGACGGCTGTGCGATATGAAGATGTTCCGCCGCCTTTGTAAAGCTTTGGTGCCGGGCAATTTCAGCTGCATATTCCATCACTTTAATATCCATTTCAGCCTCCATAGGTTGAACCTATCGTTTTCATCATTTTTATATCTTGGACGAATCATAACAGAAATTGCTAACATAATCCATATCATCATTTACGAAAAGAAGGAGCTGGTTCAAATGACTAATGAAACACCGTTTTCTAAAAACGCCGAGATGTATCGGGATGAAAAGGTATTTGCCGAGGGGGAAGATTTGGGGTTGATGATCAAAACAGCGGAATGCCGGGCAGAGCATCGAGTGCTGGATATAGGAGCGGGCGCCGGCCATACGGCCCTGGCATTTTCTCCTTATGTACAGGAGTGCATCGGTGTTGATGCGACGAAAGAGATGGTTGAGGTTGCGTCCTCCTTCGCGCAAGAAAAAGGAGCTGAAAACGTACGCTTTCAGCAAGGAACGGCAGAGTCACTCCCCTTCCCCGACGATTCATTTGACATCATCACCTGCCGATACGCAGCCCACCATTTTTCAGATGTCCGCAAAGCTGTCAGCGAGATTGCACGCGTACTGAAACAGGACGGACGTTTTCTCTTAGTTGATCATTACGCGCCTGAAGATCCCATTCTTGATGAGTTTGTCAATCATTTGAACCGGCTTCGAGACCCTTCCCATGTTCGAGAAAGCTCATTATCAGAATGGCAGGCGATGTTCAGCGCCAATCAACTGGCCTATCAAGACATCCAAAAGTGGAATTTGCCGATTCAATACGATAGCTGGATCAAACGAGGCGGAACTCCCGCTGACCGGGAAAAACAAATCATTACCCACTTGAATCACGCATCAGACGAAGCACGCGACACGTTCTGTATTACATTGAACCAAAACGGACAGCCCATCTCCTTTTGTTTAAAAGCGATTTTGATACAAGGGATAAAACGATAAAAAAAGCCGTGCGCTGCGCACGGCTTTTTACATCGGCTGATAAAGATCCCAGCCAATTTTTAATGTCTCAACAATGTAATCGGCAACCTCTTCCGGGGAAAGGTTGTCTGTTGCCACTTTTGAATTGTGCTTGTCATAAATGACTTTTCTTTCGTTAAACAGCTGTTCCATTTCATCCATTGAACGGTTATGCAGTACAGGGCGGCTTTCGATCAATAAATCCGCGCGCTGCTTCCAGTTCTCCCATGACAGGTCCAGATGAAGCACGAGACAGTTTTCCAGACAGCAATTTCTGATTTCTTCTTGTTTAAAAGATCCCCCGCCCAGAGATACGATTTTGAATCGTTTATGATGGCAGATGTCTAAAATATATTCCTTCTCCGTTTTCCGGAAAAAGTCTTCTCCCTTTTTCTCAAATATCTCAGGAATTGTCATATTGAAATCCTTTTCGATCTCTTGGTCAATATCAATAAAATCTCTATATAATTTTTTAGCGACCAATTGGCCGATTGTTGTTTTTCCTACACCCATGAATCCGATCAGGACGATATTTCTTTCTCTTACTGGGATGGCTCGTTTAGCGTTCATCTTCGGCGAAATCCTCCTAAGGAATGAAATTTTATATTCATTATATGCTTATTTAGCGAATATTTATATAGATACCGGCTTTACCGGTCAAGCTTATAGTGCGCTTTGTTGTTTAGCCATTTTTGCCTGAATGACATTCATTGTACAACATTTCTGCAGGTATTTTAATACTTCGACGCAAAAAAGCATTAAAACCTTCCGCCTTTATTGTTTTTCCAGCTGACTCTTCGATGGAAGGGTCTTTTTCTGTATGATAAATAGGAAGGGAGAAATGGCGATGATCATTTGGATAAACGGGGCATTCGGTTCCGGAAAAACACAAACAGCTTTCGAACTGCACAGAAGGCTGAAACCATCTTACGTGTATGATCCCGAGAAAATGGGTTTTGCGCTGCGCTCCATGGTGCCGCAGGAGATCGCAAAGGACGATTTTCAAAGCTATCCTTTATGGCGGGCGTTCAATTACAGTTTGCTAGCTTCTCTGACAGATACATACCGCGGCATCATTATTGTGCCCATGACGATTGTACATCCTGAATACTTCAATGAGATCATCGGCAGGCTCAGACATGAAGGGAGGATCGTTCACCACTTTACATTAATGGCTTCAAAGGAAACCTTGTTAAAAAGGCTGCGCACCAGAGCAGAAGGAAAAAACTCCTGGGCCGCCAAACAAATTGACCGCTGCGTTGAAGGTTTATCATCACCTATTTTTGAGGACCACATTCAAACAGACAACCTGTCGATTCAGGATGTGGCAGAGAACATTG
The DNA here is from genome assembly GCF_002837495.1 of Bacillus sp. SN32. Lineage (NCBI taxonomy): Bacteria > Bacillati > Bacillota > Bacilli > Caryophanales > Bacillaceae > Bacillus > Bacillus sp. SN32. The sequence goes on from NZ_PJCT01000005.1 coordinate 45,363, forward strand.
CCGCGAGAGCCGAACTTCCATTAGATCCTGATACGAGAGGCAGCCTCCGAAGGTTCACCGACAGATTAATGGTAAAGCTGAATCATATCCGCATCAAATAAAGCTTCTGTACACGACAAAAGCCCGCTCCGAGAGCGGGCTTTCTTTAACTTATTTCCACCAGTCATCAAACATAGACGCCGGAACCTGGCGTTTATGTTCAGTCATGCTGTAGCGTTTTTCCAGCGCTTCTGATACTTTCGCTGATACTTCTTTTCCTTCGAGATAATCGTCAATCTCGTCGTAGGAAATGCCAAGCTCTGTTTCATCCGACTGCTGCGGTTTTTCGTCGAGCAGATCGGCAGTCGGTTCTTTTAAGTATAAGCGTTCCGGTGCACCCAGCTCTTTCAGCAGGGTTCTTCCCTGGCGCTTCGTCAAGCCTGTCAGCGGCAGGAGGTCTGCTCCGCCGTCACCGTACTTCGTAAAGAAACCAGTCACTGCTTCAGCAGCATGGTCTGTTCCTAACACAAGCAGGCCTTCCTGGCCGCCGATCGCGTATTGCGCGATCATTCTTGTTCTTGCTTTTACGTTTCCTTTATTAAAGTCAGTCAGCTGATCGCCTGTTTCCTGCTGATACTGATCAGAAAAAGCGCTGACTGTCGATTTAATATCAAACTTCCATGATTTATCCGGCTTAATAAACTTCAAAGCAAGCTGGGCATCGTCTTCATCCTGCTGTGTGCCATGCGGAAGACGGACCGCGATAAATTGAGCGTCTCCGCCCTCTTCGCGAATGCTCTCCACCGCAAGCTGAGCGAGTCTTCCCGCAAGTGTTGAATCCTGGCCCCCGCTGATTCCCAATACAAAGCCTTTAGCACCGGTTTTCTTTACATATTGTTTTAAAAAATTGACTCGGTCCTCAATTTCTTGCTTTGGATCAATTGAGGGCTTCACATGTAACTCACGCATAATCTTTTCCTGCATGCTCATCCCAATCATTCCTCCTGTACATTTTCCCTTGTTACTGATCATTTCCCCAAATCAATGAAAATGAATCATGCCTGTTATGTATCCCTATTAAATATAGCACAGGTCTTCATTCACAGTGAACAAGAGAGATCAGCTGACTTCAACCCGTATGGATGTCACACTGTCGCCATTGCATTTCCCTTTTTCAATCGGGCAGGAAGAAAACGCGACAATTAAATCCATCTCCGCCCTGAGCCTTACATAATCTCCGGCATTCGAAAGCGGTGTTTCCACAGACAGATTCCCTTTCTCATCAAGGACAGTATTCATAAAAATCGCAAATGGGTAATGCATGTGAGGCTTCGGTACGCCAAACTGCTCAAGCGCACGGTTCATATTGTCATAGCACGTATCCTGAAACTCATCCTTTTGCTTCCCATATAAGAGCCTGTTCATATCAGGACGGCAGGCCGGCAGCAGCAGATCATGCTTGCCGACCGTATCTTCAATCAGGGTTAACATCGGCTTATACAGGTTGGAGTAGAGATGGTCGTTGACCTTCACATGAATGGAGTGATTGGCGTCTATCGTCGCTCCCTGATCAAGGTGTTCATAAAAATCCTTGGCATGGTATGCGACAAAATCAGCCACCTGCTGCCCTTCTACATCAACCACCTTTAAAATCTGACCCTTTTTCAGCTTCAGCCCCAGCCCTTTTTTCGGCTCCACAATATATTGCTGTGTCATTGGTTTGCTCCTTTTTTCATTAGTATGAGCGTCCGCTTCCTTCTCCATGTAAAAAGAGGCAAAAATCCGATGTATATAAGCTTCGGACAGATCACAATCTAACCTTAGATAAAAGGGGTTGAATAAATAATGAGCCAAACAAAAAAAGACCAGCCAAAAGGGAATCTGGCTTGGTGGCAGCTGTCACTGATCGGAGTCGGCTGCACGATTGGAACAGGCTTCTTTCTCGGTTCCAGCATCGCAATTGTAAAAAGCGGTTTTTCCGTTCTCCTTTCATTTCTGATCGCAGGGATCGGTACGTATTTTGTCTTTGAACAGCTCGCCAAGCTATCGGCGAAGCAGCCGGAAAAAGGTTCGTTTTGTGCGTATGCCCGAAAAGCATTCGGCAAATGGGCAGGCTTCAGCAACGGCTGGGTGTACTGGACATCAGAAATGCTGATTACCGGAAGCCAGCTGACAGCCATTTCGCTATTTACGAAGCATTGGTTTCCTCAAGTGCCGCTATGGGTGTTTGCCTCAATCTACGCGGTACTGGGGCTCCTTATTATTTTCACCGGCCTGTCCGTCTTTGAAAAAACAGAAAACGTGCTGGCAGTCATTAAAACAGCTGCTATTTTTATGTTTATTGTCATTGCCATCCTGGCTTTATGCGGTATCCTGTCCGGCGGAAATCATGGCATACATGTTCCAAATAAGACGAGTGAGTTTTTCCCATACGGCGCCATGGGGCTATGGACAGGTTTAATCTACGCGTTTTACGCTTTTGGCGGAATTGAGGTCATGGGGCTGATGGCGGTTCACTTAAAAAAACCTGAGGAAGCGTCTAAATCAGGGAAACTGATGCTGGCGACGCTGGCAATTATTTATATCATTTCAATCGGGCTGGCTCTGCTTTTGGTTCCGTTACACGCCTTTACTGAACAGGACAGTCCGTTCATTACGTCATTAAAAGGATATAACCTTGAGATCATCCTTGATATATTTAACGGGATTTTCATCATCGCCGGGTTCTCGACCCTTGTCGCTTCGCTTTTTGCCGTTACGACATTGCTTTGTACAATGGCTGATGACGGCGACGCGCCGAAATGCTTTACTCTAAAGGAAGGCAAAAAAATATGCTGGCCGGCACTTGGGCTGACGTTTGCGGGGCTTGTCCTCTCCATTATTCTGTCGTTAGTGCTGCCTAAAAACATTTATGAGCATATGACAACAGCTGCGGGGCTTATGCTTTTATACACTTGGCTGTTTATCCTGTTCTCCAGCAAAAAGCTGACTGATCCCGAGGGCATGGGAAAAACGCAAATTTATTTAGCGATGGTTCTGATTGCTGCAGCTGTGTCCGGTACATTGTTTGAAAAATCAAGCCGGCCCGGTTTTTTCGTCAGCATAGGTTTTCTCGTGATCATCGCCATCGTGACCATGATCTATCAAAAAAAGCAGGGTCATAAAGATCGCCCTGCCAGTCCTTGATTATTTATTTCATTTTGTTGAACATGTTCTTTAAATAAGAAAACGGGCACTTCGATACCTGTTTTTCGTCATCACGGAGGAAATACTGCTTCCATTCACGATTATCCTTTCCTCCGTACCAGCCTAATTGCGGGTGAATCGGAGCCTGATCATAGGCCTCTAAACGAGATCGGATCAGCCTGCTCATGTTACGGCCAAATGCAGTTGATCCATTTAGGTCATCAAACACCCACCTTGGCTGAAACGTGACCATAAAAAAAGGAAAGCTCCGGCTTCTTCTTGCCTCGTGCCCCGGTGTAGCGCACAGAATGAAATACGGCTCGCCGTCAAAACAAAACTCCCATTTATAATGCTCAGGATTGGCCGGAATGTCTTCCGGCCATTCTTTTTCGTCTTGATGACTCAGTCTATTTAAAAAGCGCCAAAACAGCTCTTCATACGCTTCAATCGAATAATGCTCCGCCAAATCTTCCGGTGTATCAAACAACACAACGAGGGATGCGTATTTTCCCGTGTCCCGCGATATCTTGCCGTACTCCGCAAGCAACGGAGCCAGGTCCTCCGCTGTACGGTTTTCCCGCGGATCTCCGGCAAAAGCAATCCGAAGCTGATCAGTCAGAAACGCCTGGCGTCCGGGAATGCATGGAAACGTATCCGCGTCGTCCGCCAGAGTTTCTGCCAGCAGTTCAAAAGCGATTCTTTGCCATTCAGGAAGCTCTTCCTGAATACGTTCCAGAAAACTTTTGGTGTAAATCCCATTCACCATTGATCCACCTCCAGTATCATCTGGATACTATATTAAAACTGGAAGCGGCAGGTGACTGTCCTTCATGAATCAGCCCAATAACTGTTTGATGCCCTGATAACCAAAGTAAAAGCCAAACACAAGGAGGGATACACCGGCGATTCCGGTCAATCCTCTCAATAGCTTTTCATGAAGCAGGTTTCTGAACGTACTGGCTGTGATAGCCATGCAGAAATCCCAGATTAAAATGCCGATCATGATGCCGGAGCTATAGATTAGAAGCTGATTCATATTGTAGGCCTCTGCTGTTTTCGCAAGAATGCTTCCGTAAATTCCAAGCCAAAAAAGGATGCTCAATGGGTTTGACAATGAAATGAGAAAACCCGATGCGAATGTTTTCCTGTATGACGGTTTCCCCCGCGAGCTTCGCACATCCATCGGTTCTCTGACATTTTTCAGCGTTTCAATTCCGGTATAGGTCAGGACAAAAAAGCCGAACAGCCACAAAAACGTTTTCACAAATGGAGCGGTCAAGAACTGCGATAGCCCGAAATAGATAAAAAGCATGTACAGCCCATCCGCTGTCATGGCGCCTAAACCGAAAATCCATGCATGCCAAAAACCGTTTTTAATTCCTTTGTCTATTTGCGCCGCATTCACTGGCCCCACAGGCGCAGACAAGGACAGTCCCAGCACAATATAGCTCAAAAAAATGTTCACCGGCCCGTACTCCCTTCTCTTATGTAACTTGTACAATTTATTCGGGAACGGGCCAAGCTATGCACAAATTCACTTACTGTTTCAGACGTTCAAGCTCTTCCTCCATAATATCGGCGGCTTTGCCTACAAAACTGAAAATGAGTTCCAGCTCCTCTTCCGTATATTCGCGGCACAAATCCATCGTTGACTCAGACAGAGGACGGAACAAATCCTTTATATGTTTTTTCGAAGCAGTCAAAGGGACGATTACGACTCTCCTGCGATCGTTCGGGTCCTTTTCACGAGCCACATACCCCGCTTTTTCCAGCCGGTCAACAAGCGCCGTGACTGACCCCGTGCTGAGGCCGGTTTTTTTCCCCAGTTCTCCGGCCGTCATCGGCCCTGCTTCATTTAAAATGTCAGCTGATTTCAAATCGGTGGGAAACAGACCGAGAGCTTGAGCGGCTGCCTGATGAAACAGAACCGTTCTTGTGCCCAGTTTTCGAAAAAGCTGAACAGCAGTCTTTTCCAACTCACTTCTGGAATTTCTTGTTGACAACTGACAGTCCTCCCTATAAAATCGAGTTTATCTTGATAATCGAGATATTCAACAATCAAACTATTATCATGATATCAGAACTTACATAGAAAAGTAAGAGGAGGTAGAACAAATGGACACAACAACAGCAAAACAGGCTTCCACCAAATTTGTGGTCCTCGGTCTCCTGCTGGGCATCTTGATGTCTGCAATGGACAATACGATTGTTGCCACCGCGATGGGCAATATCGTAGCCGATCTTGGAAGCTTCGATAAATTTGCCTGGGTGACGGCATCCTATATGGTGGCGGTTATGGCTGGCATGCCGATTTACGGCAAGCTTTCCGATATGTACGGCCGAAAACGTTTTTTCCTGTTTGGACTTATTTTTTTCTTAATCGGTTCTGCTTTATGCGGGATTGCCCAGACGATGAATCAGCTGATCATCTTCCGGGCCATTCAAGGGATCGGAGGCGGCGCGCTCCTGCCGATTGCCTTTACCATTATCTTTGATTTGTTTCCGCCGGAAAAACGCGGAAAAATGTCCGGCATGTTCGGTGCTGTATTTGGATTATCCAGTGTTCTTGGTCCGCTCTTAGGCGCGATCATTACAGATTCGATCAGCTGGCACTGGGTGTTTTACATCAATGTGCCGATCGGCGCATTGTCATTGTTTTTCATTATTCGCTACTACAAAGAATCTCTGGAGCACAGAAAGCAGAAAATAGACTGGGGCGGCGCGATTACCTTAGTCGTATCCATTGTATGCCTGATGTTCGCCCTTGAGCTTGGCGGCAAAACATACGATTGGAATTCCATTCAGATCATCGGGCTGTTTATTGTATTCGCCGTTTTCTTCATTGCCTTTTTTATTGTGGAGAGAAAAGCAGAAGAGCCGATTATTTCTTTCTGGATGTTTAAGAACCGCTTGTTTGCCACAGCACAGATTCTCGCTTTCCTGTATGGCGGAACATTTATTATTTTAGCGGTATTTATTCCGATTTTCGTTCAGGCGGTCTACGGCAGCTCGGCGACAAGCGCGGGCTTCATTCTGACGCCGATGATGATTGGATCAGTCATCGGAAGCATGATCGGCGGGATCTTCCAAACGAAGGCAAGCTTCCGCAATTTGATGCTGATATCTGTTATAGCTTTCTTTATCGGCATGCTGCTTCTTTCCAATATGACGCCTGACACAGCACGGGTATGGCTGACAGTCTTTATGATGATTTCAGGCTTTGGTGTAGGCTTTAACTTCTCCCTGCTGCCGGCGGCATCGATGAATGATCTTGAACCTCGCTTTCGGGGAACGGCAAACTCTACAAATTCATTTTTGCGATCATTTGGCATGACCTTAGGCGTCACCATTTTCGGAACGGTGCAAACAAACGTATTCACGAACAAGCTGAGCGACGCCTTCAGCGGTATGAAAGGCTCAGCGGGATCAGGTGCTGCGCAAAATATTGGCGACCCGCAAGAGATATTCCAAGCGGGAACACGTTCCCAGATTCCTGATGCGATCCTGAATCGCATTATTGACGCGATGTCATCAAGTATTACGTATGTGTTTTTGCTCGCTTTGATTCCAATTGTCCTCGCGGCGGTTACCATTTTGTTTATGGGAAAAGCCAGAGTAAAAACAACAGCCGAAATGACAAAGAAAGCAAATTAACATAAAAAAGCAGTACATGCTGGGCATGTACTGCTTTTTTCTATTACACTCCTAATCTTGCAAGAATAAACGTCCATATACAAATGATCAATAACAGAATCAGGCTGTACGCCACTGTCCTTTTAAACAGTTTAGATTCCTTGCCTGTTTGGCCGACCGCTGCGGCAGCGATGGCGATAGATTGAGGAGAAACAAGTTTCGCCATGACACCGCCCGCCGTATTTGCGGCTAACAGCAAGTCAGAACCCGCACCGATCTGCGCTCCGGTGACAACCTGCAAATGGCCGAACAAAGCGTTATTGCTGACAACAGAACCGGTGATGAACACGCCAATCCAGCCGAGAACAGGACTGACAAACGGGAACAGGTCTCCTGTTTTCGCCAATGCTAACCCAATTGAAGAGCTGAGCCCTGCGAAGTTGGCCAGATTGGCAAACCCCATCACGAAGCAGATCGTCATTATCGGCACCCACAGCTCTTTTCCTGTCTCCTTCAGGGAAGCAAAGGCATCCCGAGAGGAGAACTTTTTGCTGAACAGCCCTGTCACGATGACCGCCGCTAAAATCGCTGTACCAGTCGCTGACAGCAGATCAACTTTAAAGACTGCATCTAACGGCATGGCAGATGGCGCAATCGGCGGCATTTTCATAATTTGCTGATGCAGAAAAGGCATTTTGAACAGGAGCGTTGATTGATATAACAGCCCGCCTTCTTGGAAAAGCGCTTTGAAGGCAGGAAGGCTCCAGATGGTGATCGCCGCAGTTAAAATGTAGAATGGAGACCACGCTTTCGCAATGTCAGCGGCACGGTATGCCTTTTTCTCACCAGCATCGCCGGCCCCTTCCTCGCGGTAAATCTCTTTCGGCTGCCATTTGCGGAGGAAGAGGGCAAGCCCGCCCATGCTGAATAAGGCCGCCAAAATGTTTGCTAATTCCGGCCCGAGCACCGCCATTGTCAGTGTCTGAACCGCTGTATACCCACCGCTCACAACCAGAAGAGCGGGCCATGTCTGTTTGATTCCTTTCATTCGGTCTAATAAGAATACAAGCAGGAATGGTATTAAAAATGAGATCATCGGCAGTGTCCACATTAATGTCCGAGACAGCTCAAGAGCAGACAAATCACCAATCTGCGCCCCTGTGATGACAGGAATCCCGATCGCCCCAAAGGCTCCGGAGGCGGCGTTTGCAATCAAGCAGAGCGCTGCCGCTTTTAACGGTTTAAAACCAAGTTCGACGAGCAGCGCCGCACTAATCGCAATCGGAACACCAAAACCGGCCGCGCCTTCTAAAAACGCGTTAAAACAAAAACCAATTAATAATAGCTGTAATCGTTGGTCAGGCGAAATGCCGGCAATGCTGGACCGAATAATGGTAAATTTCCCGGTTTTCACTGCGATTTTATACAGCCACACCGCCATCAGGACGATGTAGCCAATGGGCCACAGCCCGCTCCCGATTCCTAACAAAACAGAAGAAATCGCTTTTTCAACCGGCATATGAAATGCCCAAACGGAGACGAAGAAACTGACGGCTAGGGTAAGAAATGCCGCAAGAATGCCTTTCATTTTCAAAACAGTTAAAGCCAAAAGAAAAAAGAGAATCGGAGTGAGCGCCACAAGTGCGCTCACATACTCGTTTCCAAACGGATCATACAACTGCTCCCACATTGACAATCAGCCCTTTACTCTAAAGTTGCGGTTAGTTGACTTTTTGTTCTGCAAAATGAGGTTTTAAAATGTTTTTAAGGACGCCGGCGCTGTGAAGGAACTGTTCTTTTTCTTTCTCATTTAAGTTCAGCTCAGTGATACCTGCGATCCCTCCGCGGTTCACGACAGCCGGCACACCGATGTACACGTCATCTGCACCGTATTGCCCGTCCAAATATGTGCTGACAGTTAATATGCTGTTTTCATTATGAAGAATGGCTTTTGTAATGCGAGCAAGACTCATCGCAACTCCATAATAAGTCGCGCCTTTTTTCTCAATGATATGGTAAGCTGCGTTTTTCACATCATCTACAATTTGGTCCAGCTCCTCTTGTTTGTACGCATCGTTTTTCTCAACGAGTTCACTGACCGGCACACCGCCGACATTCGCGTGGCTCCAAACAGGAAGCTCTGTGTCGCCGTGCTCTCCGATAATATGCGCGTGCACGTTTTGAGGCGCTGCGCCAAAGTATTCGCTCAGCATGAAACGGAATCTCGCAGAATCAAGTGTTGTGCCGCTTCCAATCACCCGCTCTCTTGGCAGGCCGCTGAATTTCCATGTTGCGTAAGTCAGGATATCAACCGGATTTGTCGCGATTAAGAAAATGCCGTCAAATCCGCTCGCCATGACTTCACTGACGATGCCTTTGAAAATCTTCAAGTTCTTTTCTACTAATTCAAGACGTGTCTCACCAGGTTTTTGGTTTGCTCCGGCGCAAATGCAGACAATATCAGCATCCTTGCAGTCTTCATATGTTCCGTAAGATGTTTTGACCGGTTGTGGCGCAAACGCCTTTCCGTGGTTTAAATCCATCACATCGCCCATTGCTTTTTCTTTATTTACATCAATGACCACAAGCTCATCTGTGATCCCTTGGTTAATTAACGCAAATGCATAACTGCTTCCAACAAAACCCGCTCCGATTAAAGCTACTTTATTTACATGTTTGTTCATCATTAATCATCCTTCCAGGGTATGTTTCTCTTTGATGTCTTTTTGTTTGTGAAGTATTTCACATTTATATTGTGCAACACTTCACAAACTTTTGCAAGGGAAAAGTTTTGTCTGATTTATGAACAAAAAAGAAACCATCATAGATGGTTTCTTTCGGTAAGTCCCGTCTAGCCTTGTCCTCAATGGGGAAGAGAACCGCTTAAGCCCGAGTCATTATATAAACCATTTTGCACGTAATCAAAGCCAGGCTGATTCTGGCCGGGCACTTGGGCGCTGCCATTATTAAAAATCACTTTGGCGTTGGTTGTATCCGTGTCCGCAGGCAGTGTCAGCGTGTAAATTCCATCTGCATTTTTAGTCATTGGTTTTCCAGGCCAAGATCCGGTCAATTCAATTGCCTGGCCCCCATCATGTTTATAGATATAAGCATTTACCTGGCTCCAATGATTCGGATTTTGATAGCCGATGGTTTTGGCCGAAGCTGGATCTCTTTTAATAAAACTGTATTCCTCGGTCCTCGTTACACCATCACTGTTCGTTCCTTTTAACATGATGGTGTATGTTTTGCCAAATGGATCTCCTTTTCCGATTGTGAATTGATCTCCATCCTTAAACGCCGTCTCTGGTCCATTATTGATTTGATAAACGGCTTTTGTTGTATTCGCATCTGCACGCAAGGTAATCGTCAGTTGATCATTGAAAGAATGTGTTACACCTGTTTTGTAATTCTCAAGGAAAACATGAGGCGCTTTTGCAATATCATCAGGATAAAGCACAGCTACAGACCTGGCATTGATCGTGCCTGTCAGTTTACCATCGTTCACTTGAAATGAACCCGCTCCAGCTTTATTGTCATACCTGCCATCAGGCAATTTTGTTGGCGTATTGATAGAAACAGAGGATGAACCTGCATTTGCCAGCACAACGCCATGTGAGCCGCGCTGATTCATAAATATCTGGTTGTTTCCATTCGGGTTCGAGAGTTCCTCAGGCTGTCCAGCCATCACATTGTGAAATCTATTGACCGCAGTGATAGCCTGATCTTCAAATAAAGCACTCCCGCGATCGCCTATTTGGCTTTTCCCCGGGAATCTCACACCATTTCCGCCTCCCTCAGGTCTGGAAAAGAAAAGAGGCGTACTGCCTGAACGAGAAGCTATCACCGCCCAGCCTAAACGGATATCATCATCGCTCATCCATGTCGACTCTTCATCATCATTGGCATACGTATCATGCGACTCTACCCATGTCACTAGCTTGTCCGCAGACACATCAGATGCATAGTGGGAGATATTCGACACGCCCAGATTACGATTCTTTAAAGCGGACCTTATGGAATGCCCATAGTTAGACGCTGTCACATCCATATAATTCGCATATGCAGCATCTCTGGAGGCACTGTCCTGCAGGATTTCTCCGTATTGGAACTCTGCAGATGTATTTGTGATATTCGGCCAAAATTGACTGCCGTAACTCCCATCATCCGGAAGCTCTATATGTTTGGCGGCATCAAATCGAAAACCGTCTGCCCCGTCATTCAATGCCCTTTCTAAGAACCGTTTCAGATAGGACTGTACTTGTGTATTTTGTGTATTCCAGTCATACAGCCCGAGCAATGAATTCTGCGTGACATCCCATCGATCAGACCAGTTTTTAATTTGTGTGTTTCCATGTGTCCAGTTTGGAATACTCTTAACCTCATTGGAAATCGCGGCATAATCACTGGTGGTATGATTGATGACCGCGTCAACAATGACCTTTATGCCATATTCTTCAGCGGCTGCACACATTTCTTTAAATTCTTGTTCAGTACCTAAGTAACGGTTGCCAATTTGATACGATGTCGGCTGATACAGCCAGTACCAGTTCGACATGCTTTTATCTCCTTGATTCCCTTCCTTTACTTGGTTAATCGGAGATGTCTGAATGGCTGTATATCCTGCATCATGAATATCCTTCATATTGTGTTTTAACGTATTGAACGACCAATTCCATGCATGAAGAATGGTTCCGCTTTTAATCGACGGTGCTGTAAGCTCATTCGATTTGTTCGCCGTTTCAGCACTCGCAGCCGCCGGTCCTGCCAGAACCAAATGAAACAGCAATAAAAATCCAGCGAATAACGGCAGTAAAGAGGTTTTGAATCGTTTTGCAAACATTCTTGACACTCCTTATTTGATTTTTTGAAGACTTACTTCGGAGTCAAAAATCCCTCTTACTTCATTCTTCCGCTTCCTCCTTTCAAACCGATGTGAAGACTGGAGAATTTTGTCAACGCTTACATTTTAAATTATCACAATCACTCTATCAAAACAACTTGGCAGAGTGAATACAAATCAATGTTCCTATAAAAAAAGCTGCCCGAAACTATGAACGCTTCCCTCGCTTAGGGTGGCAGGTACAGCTGTACGAGTAGTTGGACAGCTGAAGGGGAAGAGGCTAGCAGTCGAAAATCTGGTGAGGCCGCGACATCACAGCGACATTGTAAATTTCAGTAGGGGGAGGTTGAACCCTTGATATATAAATGTTCCTGTGATTGTTCACAATGTAACAGGTTTACTTTGTAACAGTGTTAGTGAGCTATTTATATTTTTCGCGGAATTTTATTGAACAAGTGTAAGGGAGTGGTTTTGTAATGAAGAGGTTACTCTCTCAAAGAAACGAATGAAGGTAAATCCAAGTTTCCTACGTTTAGTCATAAAAAGATGTTTAACATTGGACGAGAAAGGTTCAACAAAAACAAAATCTCCAGGTTCAGACTTCAATTTTTTCAATGAATGAAACTTATGTCGCTGACTTTAGCATAAATTCCACCATGCGAGCTGGCGTACCATCTTGGGAAGACAGCAGAAATTTTATATCTTAAAGTGTGTAGCCGGTTATAGCACTTCATTAAAATCATAGTTAATGACATTAATCAGTTCAGAGCGTTATCCGATTTCATATGCTGAGTTTGCTTTTTTTAGACGATGGCCTCTCTAATCCTTTCTCTCAAACCATATTTAGATAGGGAACACCATTCCCTTTATCCCTTTGCGAAAAGACCTGTAGGGTAACAACCCATGGGGTTTTTCCAACAAGTCTGAGTTGACAATCCCACAAATGTTACAGTAATAATTGGAATATAAATTAGTAGTACTTATTAGATGGGAGGATAATCGGTGAATAATTCAAAAAATAATAATAGTGACACAAAACAATTTGATGTTAGTTTACAGATTCGTAATTTTGAAATCGAGTTGTTTTGGAAGAGATCATTGTTTTTTTGGGGGTTTATAGCCTCAGCATTTGTTGGTTTTTCTAGTTTATACGGAAAAAATTTTTACTTATCAATTATTATTGCTGATTTCGGATTTATTTGTTCTTTATGTTGGACATTAGTTAATCGTGGTTCAAAATTTTGGCAAGAGAATTGGGAAAGCAAGGTTGAAAACAAAGAAATCAACAAACACTCTGAGTTGTTTACAAAAATAGAACCTATACAGAAAAAGTTTTTCCTACTGCAAGCAAGAAAATATTCAGTGAGTAAATTGGCTATTGGATTAAGTGATTATGTTGTAATTCTTTGGCTAGGAATTATTATCTCTGCTATTTTTAAAGATTTTTTAAATGCAAAAACAATTACTTGTGGTTTTTCAATCTTTACACTTTTATATGGAATTTACATGATGATATTTGGGAGAATCACAAGTAAATAAAGGTTTCACTAGGTTTTGTGTTTTGAGCCGGTTCGATACCGGCTTTTTCAATCAAAGGAAAAAAACGTGTTTTCCTTCTACTTTCTCTCCCCTGTCGTTTTTATAGATCAGAAGGCTTTTTGTAGTCTGTTATTGACTCCCCGTTGTTTACTTGGACATATGTTATCCTATAGTTTTCATTATCTGTGATTGTCGCACACACTGTTGTAGGTAAAGATAATGTGCTAGTATATGTATTTGTTTCGTACGTCTCCCATGCGTAATCTTTCGTTTCACTATCATAAGGAGTTGAATCAGCATCTAACTCTTCAGCAGAAATCTCAAGTTCGTATTCAATATCCACACTAAACTCAATTACAGTATCGTCCCCATCTTTTTCGGTGCTTAAAATTGTGGAATCATAACTCTCGATTTTATTTGCAATAGCAGAAGTAACTTCCGCAGACGAAAAATCCTCATGATAAACTTGAATATCATAACTCTCAATTTCCTTAATCTTCTCTTTGATGGATTCTTGAACCTTTTTTTGCGCCAACCATTCTTGTAAATTTACTTTTCCCACAACAAATTCCCCCACGTTTTTGGTTTTCATGATATTATACTCAGGCTACTTTAAAAAGAATTCTTATTTAAAGAGCTCAATATAATTATATCATATATCCATTTATATCCAGAAATAAAATCAACAAGCTATTGCTTTCAAAAAAACGCCCCATCCGGTTAAGGATGGGGCTGGTTTCGTTTATACTACTTTATCCGGAGGTTCGATCCAATCTACAGCGATGTTTTGCTTACATCGTCTGCAAGTTGCGTTTACGCTGCCCGAAGCTACTCCGTTGTGTTTATAACCGCAGTTAGGGCACGTGTACTTTGCGCCGCCTTTCGCGACTGCAAAAAACGGTAAACTGAAGATGATTAGCATACCACCCGCAATTATTCCGATTATCGTTAGGCTTAAGAGGAAACCAACAAAAACGAGTAAGATACCGATTATCAAACATACTATTCGACTTGCGCCAAACCGTTGTTTCTTTACAGTCACCGTTTTATATTCCACGTTATCCGCCCGTCCTTTATATGAGTTAGCAAAACTATAATACGGCGCCAAACTGTAGCACCTTGAGCTATTTATGATGTTATCAAATAGAAATTTATATGTCACCTAACAAAAAATAACCCCGGAGGGTCTAATTCCGAGGCCGGTAGAAACCAATCCTCAAGCACAAAGATTGATTGTATTTAATGATACACATAGCGTTGAGATATGTAAACCAGGTATGTTACTTGGAGTATATCTTCATTTTTTCATTGGTCTTTTTACCGTTCTTAATCTTATCCAGGTACTTTTTAAGAAAAGAATCATATAGACTATCAGGAATATATCCAAGTTTTTGCTGCAAGAGATTTTCAAAGATATTTATTTTCTATGTGAGGAATTGATAATCATTCCTGGATTCCTGTGAATCAGTGTTACCTTCTTATAACAGCCAAAAAGCACACAAGGTTAATATCCGTAAAGGGGTGTTCTCCAGCCCTTTACGGATTGTTAAGACCAATTTATTTGTGGCAGCTGCCTGTTTACAAAAATTAGCGATCCTTTTGTGCTTTTATGAAACACGGACAAAATCACCGGTCTCATAGAAATAAAAGATACGGGCCACATAGAGCAATTCTTTAAGGATTACTATCATCTTTATAAAAAACTTCATAAGCTAATTGAAGAGTTGCCAAAATAAAATATGTCCGGAAAGATCCGGGCGTGTTTTATCTTGGCAAAACTTTCTTGTACTAAAGGTCCAGGATTGAACCAGGTGCAGCTGAAGGAAAAGATCGATGTCTGGAATCTGGAATTGGTGAGACATAAATATTAGGTCATAAAAAAGAACCAGTGGCTTCCTGGTTCTCATTGATTTACAGCCATAATTGGCTCTTATATATGTTTGCGTACTTTTTGTTTCGTAGACGTCTTGCTAGTGCTGTCCACTTCAAATAGCTCCTGTCTAACCATTGGATAAACGAGTTTATAAAATAAGTATCCAATAGTAGAGCCTAGTGTATTTAATATAAGATCATCTACATCAAAGCTTCTGTATGTGAGTCCAATCGCTGATGATATAGTAAACTGTTTCCAAACAAAAAAAGAAACCATCTATTTTTCAAGATGATTTCTTTTTTATTTCTTCTTTTACCGCTCTTCTGTAAGCCAGCTTCACAATCACATACCGAAGCAGAAACAGAACGCCGCCGCAGACGATAAAAAGAAGAATCATTTTCAGCCAAGCGAAGAATGTATGGGGAATCCCCCTGTCGTACATCGTAAGCACCACTACCGCAAAGGCGACCGCAATTGATTCTATTCGCTGCTGCTTCACCCGTTTTTGCAGTTCTTCTTTGGTGTCTATTCTCGGCATGAGCATTCCGGATGCCGCAGCCCTGATGCAGTAATATAAGATAATGATGAACAAAAACACAAGGCTTGCAGCCCATTCTTTAAACGGAAATGCAAACATAATGCCGCGGATGATCACATCAAGCAGCGCAAATGCTCCCGCTATCATCCCAATCTCCGACCAGATTTTTTGTTCTTTTTCTTTTACTCTCTTATTTTTCCCATTCACGCCTGAAAGTCTATTACGCAGATTATTCATGACCTTCCTCCCGCACTTTTACGAATGGCTTATGGCTTACATGTTACAATAACAGCCTGCGCTTCTGCAATGAATAACTCAAAAGCCCGCCGTACAAGCCGGCGGGCAGCAATCGTTAAAACGGCCCCCAATTGATCATGACGCCGATCACGATAAAGACAAGCCCGATCAAGAACCAAATCAGAGCAAGCGGCACCATAAACCGCAGCCACTTGACATACGGAATACCGCTGGCGGCAAGCACCGCCATGAGAACGCCGGATGTCGGATTCACACAGTTGACGACCCCTTCTCCAAGCATAACTGCCTCCACCGCAACCTGTCTCGTGATTCCCATCAAATCAGCGAGCGGCGCCAGGATTGGAATAAATACAACGGCTTCGCCAGACCCTGAAGAGATGAGAAAATGAAGCAGCGCACTGGCGATATACATGCCGATTGCCCCGGCAATCGGGCTGAATCCGTCCAAAAGTGAAGCCAAAGCATTGACGACAGTATCGAGGAGCTTTCCATTTTCAAGGATAACGGAAATGCTTCGTGCCATCCCGACAATCAGCGCCCCGTATACAAGACTTTGGCAGCCCGTAATGAAGGTTTTGGCAATATCGTTCGCCGCAAGCCTGCCTATTAAACCGGCAAGGACAGAAATAAAAATAAATGTCGCAGCCATTTGGGAATCTGACCAGCCAAGCTTCAAAGCGCCGTATAAAAATCCGACAAGTGAGAGTCCCGCCACAGCCAAAATCAGCTTATGGCGAACGGTAAACGGCACTGACTGATCTTCTTCTTTACCGGCTTCGCCCATTCCTGCCGCAGGGAACCAATCTGTTCCTAACACACTGGCATCTTTGGATTTTTTTAATTTTCTCGTATACAAATAGATATAAATAATAGAAGACAGCAAAAAGCATATGTATATCACAACTCGCAGGCCGATTCCAGAAAAAAGAGGGAGCTCCGCGATTGATTGTGATAAACCGAGCGGTGACGGTGATAATATGGTGGAGTTAAATCCAGCGTAGCAGCCGATGTAAATAACAGCGGCTCCCGCGACTGCGTCCCATTTTAAGGATCGTGCCACAATGAGGCCGATGGGGATAAAACCGATAACTGAATTCACGACAATCCCGGTTGTTCCGAGAATGGAGAACAATGCGCCGACAATACAAATAAATAATAATTGCTTTGTGCGGAATTTGCTGATGACATTGTAAATCAGGCCGTTGATGGCACCCGTTTTTTCTAGAATAGCAATGGTGCCGCCTGTGAATAAGATCAGAAAGATGATGGGTGCTGATCCAACCATTCCATCCTGTAGAGAAGTAAAAAAGCTGATCAAGCTGACCGGAGACTGTTCAATGGAATGATAGCTTCCCGGAACAGCGGTCGTGACATCCCCCTTTGTCACGCGGTCAAATTCACCTGCCGGCACAATATATGAAGCGATTGCACAAATGAAAGCAATCATAAATAAGAGGACATAGGCGTCAGGCATTTTAAATGTCATTCGTTTTTTCTTAGGCTGTGTTTCGGCTGCTGGCATACTCATATTTCGATCCATCCCCTCTGTTTGAAAATATTAATTATTCTGAATAGTAGCAATATGTGCTATATTATATACAGCCTATCTTCCTGTTTCAATATAAATAAAGTAAAGAAGGTAAAAATTCATTCTGATAGAAGGAGGTATTTCTTACCATGCAAAAGCTTTCAGAAGACATGAAACAAACCATTATGGACATCTTCGAGCATCTGCACGCGAACCCTGAAGTCAGCTGGAAGGAATATGAGACAACTTCATTTTTGAAACAAAAGCTTGAGGATTTAGGGTGCCGGACGCGCACGTTTTCAGACTGCACCGGGGTTGTCGGCGAAATCGGCTCAGGCTCACCTGTTGTAGCGGTACGCGCTGATATTGACGCGCTGTGGCAGGAGGTTAACGGCACATTTCGCGCCAACCATTCCTGCGGACACGATTCACATATGACAATGGCATTGGGCACGTTAATGCTGCTCAAAAAACAACCTGAGCTTCCGAAGGGCACAATCCGTTTTATCTTTCAGCCGGCAGAAGAAAAAGGCGGCGGCGCCTTGAAAATGATAGAAGAAGGCGTGCTTGATGATATCGACTATTTGTATGGCGTTCACGTCCGTCCGATTCAGGAAACACAGAACGGCCGCTGCGCTCCGTCTATTCTGCACGGATCAAGCCAGCACATTGAGGGAACGATCATCGGGGAAGAGGCTCATGGCGCCCGTCCGCACCTCGGGAAAAACAGCATTGAAATTGCGGCATTTCTTGTACATAAGCTCGGACTCATTCATATTGACCCGCAAATCCCGCATACCGTCAAAATGACAAAACTTCAAGCCGGCGGTGAAAGCTCTAACATCATTCCAGGAAAAGCATCGTTCAGCCTTGATTTGCGCGCACAGACCAATGAAGCCATGGAGGCGTTAATCGCCGAGACAGAAAGAGCCTGTGAAGCGGCCGCCGCTGCATTCGGCGCAAAAATCGAGCTGCAAAAAGAACACAGCCTTCCTGCGGCAACACAAAACAAAGAAGCTGAAGCGATCATGGCAGAAGCCATTACAGATATCATCGGGGCTGAGCGGCTTGATGACCCGCTTGTCACTACCGGCGGAGAGGATTTCCATTTTTACGCCGTGAAGGTGCCGAATCTGAAAACAACGATGCTCGGACTAGGCTGCGGGCTCCAGCCGGGGCTCCATCATCCGCACATGACCTTTGACAGAAATGCGATGTTCAACGGCATTCACATTTTAGCGAATGCCGTATTAAAAACTTTTCAAAAGGCTGATTCACCCGCTGCCGCTTACGTAAAATAACGCAAAAAAAGCAGCCTGTCACAGGCTGCTTTTTTGATTACTTCTTCAAATCTTCAATTGAGTTGACATTTTTCATATATTGAGGAACAACAAGCCCCATCTTCACACCAGTCATACTGGTGCCAATATCATCATATTTGCCTTTATATTTAGCGGCGTATGCTTTATGGGTATTCGGCAGCCATGCGGAAAGGGATGCATCCGCACTTCCCGTCGCAATTGCAGTCCACATCGGCCCAGCCTCTACCTGAGTAAGTGTTACCTCATAGCCCAAGTCTTCTAAGACTTTGCCTATGACGTTTGTACTTGCAATCTCACTGTCCCACGCCACATAGGCAAGGTTGATTTTGTCTCCCTTCACCTTTTGAACGCCTTTTGTCCATTCGGCAATCTGATCCTTGTGTTTATTGACGTACTCAGCAGCAACTTTAGCAGGTTTCTCGCCTTCTTCCACCTTGATCATGATTTCGCCCATTTCGTCTTGCGTCCATTTAAACTGGCTCAGAAGCTTTGCGGCATTCGGCTGCTCTTTGCTGAAGCCTTTGCGTGTGATCGTATGGATTTCCTCTGCGCTGCCATAAGATTGTTTCGGATCATCGAGATATTTCAGCTTATATCTGGAGAACATCCAGTGCGGTGTCCATCCTGTAATGATAATCGGTTTCTTACGGTCGTATGACTTTTTAAGCGTAGCGGTCATCGCAGCACTTGACGCTGAAATCAATGTCCAGTCATTCAGGTCATAATCCTTCATCGCTTTGTCAGTCAGGGACATAATCCCTGAACCGGGGTCAATCCCGATGATGGTCTTATTCACCTGTTCTGCTGCGGATGCATTTTCATCGTTTTCTGAACCGCAAGCCGCAAGTGAGAGCGCCAGCATGGCGGAAACGCCGATGCCGATGATTTTTTTAAGCATCAGGCATTCCCCCTGCTTTTCTTCTTCACTTTAATATTTTGAGTAATACGGTCCAGGGTAATGGCAACGATAACGATGGCGATACCGGCCTCTACTCCGACCCCGGTTTTCAGCTGTGTAACGGCACTGTATACTTCAGAACCAAGTCCCGGTGCACCGACCATTGCGGCGATAACAACCATTGATAACGCAAGCATGATGCTCTGGTTAATTCCGGCCAAAATCGTTTTTGTCGCAAGCGGAAGCTGAACTTTAAACAAACGCTGAGCTGTTGTAGAACCGAATGCCTCAGTCGCTTCAATCAGATCCGCCGGCACTTGTTTAATACCGAGAACAGTCATGCGGATTGTCGGCGGCATCGCGAAGATAACAGATGCAACAACACCCGGCACAACACCGATGTTAAAGAAGAAAATCGCCGGCAATAGATATACGAAAGCAGGCATTGTCTGCATTAAATCAAGAATTGGCGTTACAATACGGCGAACCGTTTCTTTCTGAGACGCCCAAATTCCGATCGGAACCCCGACCACAATCGAAATAATCACAGATGTCAAAACAAGCGCCAATGTTTGCAGCATTGGGTCCCAATATCCTAAATAATCGATCAGGAGGAATCCAATCAACGTAAATAACGCAATTCCCCTTGTACTGATCCACCACGCAAGTGCGGCGAAAATAATCGTTAACAAAATAGATGGAATAAATCCAAGACCGGTGACAATTCCATTTACAAAAGCGGCCAATCCGTTTGCAATTCCGTCGAAGAATCCGCCAAACGTCATCGTAATCCAGTCAACAAAACGGTCAATGATATCTGCTAAAGGTATTCTAGGCAGTCTATCCATCTTACTTCACCTCCTGTACAGAAGGATCTTGTGTTTGTTCGCCAGTGCCTTCAGCGTTGATATACTCGTTATTGCCGGCAAGTGCGCCAATCAGCGCGCCTCTTACGACAATTCCTTTCATTCTTTGCTTCTCATCCACAACCGCAATTGGAATATTCGCATCGGACACAACGTCAAAAATCTCAGTCAGATACGTATTCTCTGGTACAGTCGTAAATTCTGTATTCAAGATGTCTTGAAGTGACAAATCAGACTCAGCCGCTTTTTTCGCATCAGACGCATAGATAACACCTAATAATTTCTTTTGTTTATCCACTGCATAAATTGAAGAAATTCCAAGGTTTTTCATCAGTGTCAATGCTACGCGAGGCCCTTTATCAATCCGCACTGTTTCAGCGCGTTTCATAATGTGGCCTGCTGTGAGGACTTTAGACAAATCAACATCTTCGACGAATTTCTCAACATATTCGTTAGATGGATTCATCAGGATTTCTTCAGGCGTGCCGATTTGAACGATGTTGCCGTCCTTCATTAGGACAATTCTGTCGCCGATCCGCAACGCTTCGTCCAAGTCATGCGTAATAAAGATAATTGTTTTTCCGACATTATCGTGAAGATCAAGAAGCTCATCCTGCATATCTTTACGAATCAGTGGATCAAGCGCACTGAACGCTTCGTCCATCAGAAGGATGTCCGGATCATTTGTCAACGCGCGGGCAAGGCCGACACGCTGCTGCATCCCGCCGGAAAGCTGGTCTGGATATTGGTGTTCAAATCCTTCGAGCCCGACGAGCTTAAGAGACTCAAGCGCTTTTTGCTGCCGCTCTTGTTTGTCTACACCTTGAAGTTCCAGTCCGTATTCTGTGTTTTCAAGTATCGTTCTGTGCGGGAACAGAGCGAACTTTTGGAAGACCATGCTGATTTTCTTCCGGCGGACTTCCCGGAGCTGGTCTTTAGACATATTTGTTATCATGTCACCATCAATGTAAATATTTCCGGCAGTCGGTTCAATAAGCCGGTTTAACATCCGTACTAAAGTTGATTTACCGCTCCCTGATAGACCCATGATGACAAATATCTCACCATCATATACTTCAAAATCTGCCTGATTAACCCCAACGGTTGATCCGGTTGCTTTCAGGATCTCTTTTTTTGTCTTTCCGTTGGCAAGCATTTGAACTGCCTTCTTTGTTTGTTTCCCAAAAATCTTAGAGACTTTCTCGACTTTTATCTTAATTGGTTTCTCATCTACACTCATATTTTCCCTCCATATTAAGCAATCTTTATTACCGTAACATTTATGTAACTTCCCACACAAACAGCATATTCTCTTTTATTCTGTACCATTTCTTTATAAACATCCATGTGACCACATGATCTTATTTATGCTTCTAAATGCTCTGTAATCCTCCTATATGATTGTATTTTACGGGTGATTTTTCGCCTATCTTTAGTTGAAAACGCTTTTATTGGAATTGAATTCCTTCTTCCTCTTATGACTTCCCTCTCCTTTACTGGAAAAATAAGTTGCTTTTTCAACATCAATTATGTATTATAGTTTCATGACTATGAAACAATCAGATGATCAAATCAGAGCGCAAATTTTTAAAGCACTGTCTGATGAATCAAGGCTTGCCATTATTCGTACGCTTTATGTCAGCGGAAAAGAACTCAGCTGCGGTGAAGTAGGTGAAAAGTGCAATATTGTCAAAACCACGGCATCTTATCATTTTAAAACGCTGCGTGAAGCGGGATTGACGGCAACCCGGAAAGATTCGCGGACAAAATACGTCAGTCTGCGTGAAGACACCTTTCACACATACCTGCCTGGCTTTTTGGAAACCCTCTAACAAAGGGTTTTCTCTATACATATTTGTTTCATAGTTTCAAAGTTATAAAACAATAGGAGTGATAAAATTTGAATCGCATTTGGCTTTTCTTCAGTGTCATGTTTGTCATTGGCACAGATACCTTTTTGCTTTCGCCGCTTCTCCCCCTTTTACAGGATCAGTTTCATGTCTCTACTGATTTGTCAGGCTGGATGGTCAGTGCTTATGCACTCGGTTATGCGCTCTTCGCTTTCATTGCAGGCCCAATCTCAGACCGGCTGAACAGGAAAACAGTCATGCTGTGGGGACTTGCAGGCTTTATCGTATCCACGTTTTTATGCGGCATCGCTCCCTCTTTTGCCGCCATGTGCCTGTTCCGTTTTGCCGCAGGCGTTAGCGCTGCGTTTGTGACGCCTCAAATTTGGGCGTCCATCCCAATCATTGTCCGGCCTTCTCAGATCATAAAAGGCATGGGGATTGCGACAGCAGGTTTGGCCGCTTCACAAATGCTCGGACTTCCTATTGGAGGGTTTCTCGCTTCCTTTACATGGCATACGCCATTTTTCGTTTTGTCAGCGTGCTCGCTTATTCTTCTATTGATCCTGGCGGCGGTCATGCCTGATATCCTGCCTTCTGAACCATTGGCGCGACCATCAATTGTCAACCCCTACCGGGAGCTTTTTTCATTGCCGAAAACATCGGTCATTCTGCTTGCCTATTTTCTGTTTCAAACCGGAAACTTCGCTTCGTTCAGCTTTCTGGGTACTTGGCTTTCCGCGGATTATCATTTAACCGTGTCACAAATTGGCGCAGCTATGCTTGTACTCGGACTGGGAAATATGCTCGGGAGCCTTATCGGCAGCCGGGTTTCAGAAAAGCTGGGCATGTTTAAAACACTGATCAGCGGGATGCTGCTAATGGGCGCTCTCTATTTCGCTCTTCCGTTCTTTCCAAACTTGTTTTTAGTAGAAGCCGGCTTTTTTCTCACGTTCTTTACAGCTGGCATCATCTTTCCGTTAATGATGGGTGTCTTTCAATCCATTGCACCAAATGCGCGAGGAACCATCGCTTCCCTTTCCAATGCCGCTATGTATGCCGGGACCACTGTCGGTACAAGTATTGCAGGTTTTTTATATCAAAGCACACAGCATTTCGGAGCTGTCACAGGATTTACTGCCATTTTGTTCATACTTTCTATGACGCTCTACCAGGCAATCAGTAAAACCGGGAAACGCCAATCCGCAGCCCGGGCGCAAATGTAAAAATAGCACCTCATTCAAGAGGTGCCTCAGATTGTTGACAAAATCTTTTCAGCGTGATTGAAAACCCTTGAAGTCTAGGAAGGACGAGCATAGGAGCGGACATTCACAGGATGTGATGACGACGGCGTTTAGGCAGGACGCCTGAGAATTTAGCCGTTGATCCACTTCGCATTGAGCACCGAAGCGCAGTCCTGACAACGAATGCGAGGGTTTGTCGACACGCTGAAAGCACCTCTTTCAAGAGGTGCTTTTCCTATTCTAGCTCAGTTTGTTTCGTTTCTTTCCCCATAATCAAAATACAAGCAACCGCGAGTAAGATTGCAATGCAAAAGATTGAAAAGATGACCGAAAATGAAATATGACGGGCTGCCAGAGTTCCGACGAGCAAAGGCCCGAAGATGCCGCCGATTCTTCCAAACGCTGCTGTCGTTCCTGAACCTGTTGCTCGAATCGCAGTCGGGTATTGCTCCGGGGTATAAGCATACAGCACGCCCCATGCACCGAGATTGAAAAACGATAACAGCATGCCAGCCGTAAGCAGAAGACTTAAGGAATCCGCCGTTCCGAAGAAATAGGCGCTTCCTGCTGTGCCAATCAAGTAAATGACGAGTATCCACTTCCGGCCCGCTTTTTCAATCAGCCATGCGGCAGAGAAATAGCCAGGTAGCTGAGCAAGCGTCATCAGCAGGACATATTCAAAGCTTTGAATCATGCTGAAGCCTTTCAGCAGCATGACACTCGGGAGCCATAGGAACATGCCGTAATAAGAAAACACCACACAGAACCAAACGATCGACAGCATCACGGTCGGCCGTATATACTGTCTTGCCCAGACGCTTTTTACATTCTCCCACACCGACCTCTTTTTGGCAGAAAGCGATTCATATTTCGGCGAATCAGGCAAACTCGTCCGCAGGTACAGCGCATAAAAAGCAGTCAGCGCAGTTAACAGAAGGGCAGCCTGCCAGCCGAAGCTTGGTATCACAAAGTAAGAAATCAAGGCCGCTGCGAGCCAGCCCACGGCCCAAAAGCTTTCCAAAAGCACAATCACTCTGCCCCGCTTTTCAGGCACAACCGCTTCCGAAACGAGTGTTGAAGCGACTGGAAGCTCGCCGCCAAGTCCCATACCAATCACGAAACGAAGGATTAGAAATGCCGATAAACTTGTCACAAAAGCGGAAATGCCGCTTCCGATGGAAAAGCATAAAAGGGTGATGATAAACACTTTTTTGCGGCCGATTCGATCAGCAAGCAAACCAAACAAAAACGCACCCGCAGCCATGCCGATGGAATTGACGCTTCCGATCCATTTCATTTCTTCGGGCGACAGATTCCACTCTACATGGAGCGCGGCGATAATAAACGATAATATTCCGACATCCATTGCATCAAACAGCCACCCCAAACCGGCGACGCCCAGCAGTTTACGCTGGGATATAGGCTGTTGTTTTCCCATTGCCAACACCTCTGATATGCAAAATGATTACCGTTTAAGTTTACACCTGTCTTTACACATTGTCATTAACTAAATGATGTAATTGAAATACCCCGCTTATGTTCCACAAGCGGGGTTTTTATTATTGCTGCAATGCTGCTTTTTTAATATTATCCTGAAGCTGTGCAATTCGTCTCGCGCCGTCTTCGCGGAGGCGCTTGTTTTCTTCTTCGATTTGTTTTGTTTCCTGCATGCCGCTGACAATCGTGTTCCAAGACGATTCGATCGTTTCAATATCTATGCTCGGTCTGCCGGCCATTCTGGCAATTTCAACACTTTGGCTCGAGATGTTTTCAGCATTTCGTTTCAGCATCTCGTTTGTCCGGCGGTCAAGCTCGCTCATGGAATCAGCCACAAGCTTTTGCCGCTTTACCGTAACAGCCTGAATAATGCCGTTTTTGAAAATCGGAATGGTAATGATAAACGCGGAGTTGATTTTCCCGATCAGCTTTGCATTTCCTCGCTGCAGGAGACGGATTTGAGGTGCGGTTTGAAGCGCCACCATCCGTGCCATGTCCAGATCATACACCCGTTCCTCAAGCGCCTGAATGCCGTTGCGCAATGTATCGAGCTGCATTTGCGCCAGCTGGTTTCCGCTTGCCGCTTTTTCCTCATATGAAGGAAGGATCGACTGCATCTCTTCCAGTTTCATCTGCCCGGCAACGACGTATTTTTCAAGCTCCATATAGTATTTGATATTGTTTTCATACATTTCATCGAGCGTGTAGTTCGTCTTCGTCATCTCATCTTTGTATTTTGAAATCTCAACGTGGATTTTTTCAATCTCTCCGCCAAGTGTCTGATACTTTTTAAAGATTTTTTCAATCATGCTGCCGCCGCGTTTAAAAATTTTCGCCATTAATCCCTTTGGCTCATCAAAATCATTTTTGTCGAAGCGGTCCATGATTTTCCCAAGCTGAGTCAGCATTGTGCCGGAGTCTGTCACGCTTGTTGTTTTCATCATCCCTAAGATGCGGTCAGAGAACTTGGATATTTCAACGGCCGGCTCCTTGCCGTACTCAAGCAGCTCCATTTGGTTTTTGACGTCAATTTGTTGAGCAAGCCGCTTCACTTCTGGTTCCTGACGGAGCTGAAGACGGATATCGTCAGCTTTTTGCTGGGAAATCTCTTCATTTTTATCGAGAACAAGCGGATTTTGATTTTCTGTTGTCATGCTTTTCTTCTCTCCTTATTTTTGGGTAATGGTTCTGAAGAGCCTTTTCACAAGCGAAGGCTCTTTGTAGTCCTGCTGAAACACCATGTCATCCAGCCAGTGGATATCATACTGGTCCTCTTCAATAAACTGCTCAATATCTTGGTGTCCGGGCGGATTATAAATGATGATATCGATTCCGATTTCATTCAGGAACAGCAGGGCGGCAGCATCCGAACGCGCGAGTCCGCCGCTCATTTCCGTATGATATAAAACGAGTTTCGGAACAGTTTGCGCATAGTCGAACATTTGAATCAATTTCAGCAGATTAGCAGGCAGGTTTGTTGTTTGTTTAAACAAATAGATTTGAACATCCTTGACTTGTTCCTGATGCAAAGCCTTAAGCCGCGGGTGCCTGCACATTCTCGAAATCGTTTTGGCAATGGCAGTCTGAACGCCTGCCGGCAGCTGTTTGTACTGCCACACATTGCTTGCCATCAGCTTGTCCGGATCAATGTTCCCTTCTTGATCAAGTGCGTGGCTGTAGTGAAATTGATAGTTCGACTTTATTTCTTCTGTAAATGGAAAGCTTCTGACCATTTCTGTTTCCTGATAATCCGCTAGAGTATGAAGCCTGTTCCAATATTCCTTATTGTCTTTCGACACGCCCATAATTTTGGCGAATACATTCGGAATCTCAATGGAATATTTATCTGCTTTGAAATTCGGCCGAATAAAGGCGCGTTCTTTCGTGATTAAAAACAATTCATCATAGGTCGTTTTCAGCGTAACAGACACCGGTGTGTGATCTCTGAACTGCCACGGCTTATACAGCATGGATTCCTCGTGATTCAGCACATGTTCAATTTCCTTTGTTGAGCGGTAAGCCACTGTTGATTTCCGGTCAGGTTTTTCTTTCGGAAACGGCTGAAGCTCAGAAACATCCGGGAGCTTTTCCGTAAAACCGAGCTCCTGCTTCGGGTCGACAAGCGCCAGCTGATCCGTTCCCGCCGGATGGAACAGTAGTACATCACAGCCGACTAGCATCAGATAATATAAGAAATAGAGCTGGCTTTTCGTCGCATCTCCATACCAAACAACCTTCGGCATCTCCCGCTCTATATCGGTTTTTTCCAGCCAAGGGTTCAGATGGTTTAAGGAAAACTTCGAGACATCAAGCAGCACTCTGCGAAAATCAGGATGATTCAGCCCCTTTTCATGACTGTCCGCAAAGGTATGTAAAAGCGTCATCAGCGCTTTTCTTAAATGGCGGTGCATCAAGGGATTTGAGTGCTTCGCAATCAGCTTTTCCCCGTCCAGAAAGGCAACAAAGCGGCTGACTGACAGCCCTTTTTCTTTCTGATTGATGGAATGAATATGCTGAAGCTTTTGAAATGTTTCCGGTTCGATTGTTTTATCAAGCGTTTCACTCAAAATCGTTATGCGGTCGTTTACAGACAGCTCATACAGCTCGTTATAGTAGTCCGTCTCATCAATAGGCGTGCCCAATATCTGTCCGGCAAGACGAGAAAAAGAAAGGCCTTGTGCAGTTTCATAGTGATCCCGCTCCGGCAATGGCTGAAACAGCAGGCTTTTCCAATCGCCATCAGCCGGAAGTGCTTTATGAATGGTTAGTTCTTCTTGTCTCATCATATCCTCCTTTCCGGTTTGTCATTGAACGATATTTCGGTAACAAAAAAGGAAGGACATTGAACCTCCCTCCTTGTTTTGTTTTATTCTTCTTTTGAAGCGGCTGTTTGTTCGCGCACTTGCTTTTGTTTATTGATGTAGTGAATGATCAATGTTACCGCAAATGCAGCGATAATGATGATGAAGAATACAGAGTGCGGCATTTCGTAATGGAAAGCGCTCCCCGCCATTTTCAGCGCGATAATGCCGATTAAGACGAATGCTGTGTTTTCCAGCTCAGGAATTTTATCAATCAGCACAAGGAACACTTTTGCCACTGTACGCATCATTAAAATACCAAGCATACCGCCAATCAGAAGCACCCATACTTTTTCAGATACTGCAAACGCGGCCAGGATGCTGTCCACAGAGAAGGCAAGATCCATTAATTCTACTGAAATGACAGTCGCCCAGAAGATCCCGAACGTACGGACCATCCAAGAGTTTTTCTTCATGCCGTCCGCTTCCTCTTCTTTTTCGCCTATCCAGAAGTGCTTAATGACGAGCCAAGCCAGGTAAAGCGCGCCAAGCACCTTGATCCACCAGAATTTAATGAGAAGCATACCGAGCCCGATGAAAATAAACCTGAAAATATAAGCTCCAAACAAACCATACGTTAACGCTTTTTTCCGCTGTTTTTCCGGCAGGTGTTTAACCATGACCGCAAGAACAAGCGCGTTATCGGCCGATAAAAGGCCTTCCAAAACAACAAGGGAACCGATCAAACCCCAGGAAACAGGATCGGTCAGAACTTCCCCCCACATTTTCCAATCGAAAAATGAAGCATACGTAGACAAAATATGATGTAAAAAGTCCAAGTTTTTTCCTCCTATTAATTTGAAACGGTGACTTCTCTATTTGTCACTCGCTTACACTTGCAAACCGTAATTCCGGCACAATGCAGCCAGCCCGCCGGAAAATCCGCTGCCGATCGCATTGAATTTCCACTCGCCGCCGTGTCTGTAAAGCTCACAAACGACAACAGCTGTTTCAATGGAGAAGTCTTCTCCCAAATCGAAGCGAAGAAGCTCATTCTGCGTTTCTTCATCCACAACGCGGACAAATGCATTGGAAACTTGTCCAAAGTTTTGGCTGCGTGCTTCAGCGTCGTGAATGGTCACTGTGATGCCGATTTTCTCAATGTGAGCAGGGATTTTTGAGAAATCAACGATAATCTGCTCATCATCTCCGTCGCCCTCACCCGTGCGGTTGTCACCCGTATGGATGACACCGCCGCTCGGATGTTCAAGGTTATTATAGAAGACGAAATCGAGATCATTTACGCAGTTATCATGCGCATCAACTAAAAAGGCCGAAGCATCCAGGTCAAAATCGTGTCCGCCGGAATACTTGTTTGTATCCCAGCCTAAGCCGATCACCGCTTTTGTCAGTCCCGGATTTGTTTTCGTTAAATCAATGCGCTGTCCTTTTGATAATTGAATGGCCATACTGCCTCTCTCCTTTCTGCTCTTCGTATTTGTCTTAACCGACTTGCAAACCGTAGTCTGTTGCAATGCGGGCAAGGCCCCCTTGGTAGCCTGAGCCGATTGCGGAGAATTTCCACTCGCCGTTATGTCTGTAAAGCTCCCCTGCAATGATTGCCGTTTCAATAGAGAAATCTTCTGCAAGATCGTAACGGATGAGCTCTTCATTTGTTTCTTCATTTACGATGCGGACAAACGCGTTTGATACTTGTCCAAAGTTTTGGCTGCGCGCCTCTGCATCGTGAATGGTAATAACAAATGAGATTTTATCAATGTTTGCCGGTACAGCGCTGAGATTTACTTTTACATTCTCATCATCGCCTTCGCCAGCACCAGTCAGGTTGTCGCCTGAATGAACGACTGAACCGTTGCCGCCTTCAAGCTGGTTGTAGAAAATAAAGTCGTTTGGAGATGCGCATTTGCCTGCAGCGTCTAACAGAAACACACTTGAGTCAAGATCAAAGTCGTGCCCGCCGTCATACTTGTTCGTATCCCAGCCTAAACCGACAACAACCTTTGAAAGACCCGGATTTGTTTTTGTTAAATCTACTTTTTGTCCTTTTGCCAATGAAATTGTCATGTTTCATCCACTCCTTTTCTTTTATACGTATCGGCTGATAATATCTTCTAATCTCGTATCGTTTGTGCCTTCACCGATCGCCGCAAACTTCCACTCACTGCCGCTGCGGTAGATTTCTGCTGTAATCAGGCTTGTTCTGCCGGCGTAATTGTCTCTCAAATTGTACTTGAGCATTTCCTCGTGATTAGATTGATCAACTACGCGGATAAACGCATTTTGAATCATGCCGAAATCTTGTTTTCTTCTGACACAATCGTAAATGTTCACTACAAATACAAGCTTATCGATGTTTCCAGGCACTTTATCTAAATCTATCATAATTTGCTCGTCATCGCCCGCACCGTCACCCGTCAGGTTGTCGCCTGTATGCTGTACACCGCCGCAGCGGCTTTTCAGGTTGCCGAAATAAATCAGATTTTTCTTTTCGGTGAATTTTCCGTTTTCCAGCATCAGCACTGAAGCGTCACAGTCGATATTCGGACCGCCTCCGCCAAGCAGTTTGCTGAAGAACCCTCCGCCTGAGGACACTGGGTCCCAGCCGAGACCGACCATCAATTTTGACAGACCGGCTTTTCCTTTTGTTAAATCAATTCGTTGACCTTTTTCTAAAGAAATTGCCACACGATTCACTCCTACTCATCAAAATGTGAAGATAGTCACATTTATTTTTACGCTCACAAGGAAAATAAGCCGTAAATTACTAATATATACGTTTGTTATTATATCAAAGTTTCGTAAAAGTTAAGAATAATTGACGAAAAACCTCGAAAAAAAACTTCCATATTTGATATATGATTTGCAAATGCTATAAAGTGCGCTTCTTAAACAAACCATTTGACGCGGGCAAGTCATTTTGCCTATTCTTGTGTCACCATCTAAAAACAGACAGAAAGGAAGCGGCCTTTTGATTCATTTAAGCATACTTGATCAGGCACCTGTTTCTAAAGGAGAAAGCCCTGTGACAACTCTTCAGCATTCGGTTGAGCTTGCCCAATTAAGCGAACAGTGGGGCTATAAGCGTTATTGGTTTGCCGAGCATCACAGCACGAAAGGACTGGCAAGCACAGCGCCTGAAATCATGATCGCCCGCATCGCAGCACAGACAAACACCATTCGTGTCGGATCAGGCGGCGTGCTTCTGCCCCAATACAGCCCATTTAAAGTGGCTGAAACCTTTCGCCAGCTTGAGGCCCTGTATCCAAACCGGATTGACCTCGGCGTCGGCCGTTCCCCCGGCGGCACGACAAAAACCAGGATTGCGTTAACGGACGGGGTGAAAAAAAGCTTAACCGAATTTAACAGACAGCTGCAGGATGTCTCTTATTTTCTAACAGATTCCCTTCCTCCCGACCATCCGTATGCCGGAATCAAAGCGGCGCCCCTTATTGGCACGGCACCCGAGCTATGGGTGCTTGGTCTTGGTGAAAACAGCGCAAGACGCGCGGCGCACCAGGGGATTGGATATGTGTTTGGGCATTTCATTAATCCCGAGCGAGGAGAAAATGCATTCCGCATCTACCGGGAAAGCTTTCGGCCCTCAGCCCATTTTTCGAATCCGTCCGCACTTTTTACGATTTTTGTCATTTGCGCGAAAACAGATGAAGAGGCAGAAGAACTCGCATTAAGCCAGGATTTGTGGCTTCTTCGCGTCGGGAAAGGCTTGGACAGCCGCGTGCCAAGCATCGAGGAGGCTAAAGCCCATCCCTATACAGCGTCCGATAAAAAACTCATAGAAGAAAACAGAAAGCGGATGGTGATCGGTTCTCCAACCACTGTCAAACAACAGCTGTTAGACCTCACAGACCGCTATGAAACAAATGAAATCATGGTTCTGTGCAATGTGTTTGATTTTGAGGCGAAAAAAGAATCGTATGAGCGCCTTGCCGGATTGTTTCTATAAAAAAAGCAGTTTTCCCTAGGGAAAACTGCTTTTTATGTTATCAGCGCCTTTTTTTGCGCTGAGCTTCTTTTTTGATAAACGTCCAAACTCCCTGAACTGCAAATCCGATTAATAGCAAAACAATCAATAGCAGGGTAATAGACGGACCTGGCGGCGTCCCGAGCTGATAGGATGATGTCAGTCCCGTAAATACGCTGAATAACGAAATGAGTATGGCTGTAATGAAAACCATGTTAAAGCCTTTTGCAATTCTGATGGCGAATGCTGCCGGCAATACGAGCAGGGCTGATACAAGAAGGACCCCGATGATCGGAATAATGACTGAAATCGCAAGGCCTGTGACAATACTGAATGACAACGAGAGAACGTTTGTATTGATTCCCGATGTTTTGGCTGTTGCTTCATCAAACGTCAGCAGGTAGAGCGGCCTTCTCAGTACGATAAAATAAAGCAGGATCAGCAGTGTGATAATACTGATAATATAGACCTGCTGCTGGTTTACTGTCACAAGCGATCCAAATAGGTATTGATCGATGCTCATATTGGCTGTGCCTTTGGAAAGGCTGATTAAAAACATCGCGAAGGACAAACCAGCTGCCATTAAGATGGCAATGGACACTTCTGAATAAGTCCGATACGCCCGCCGCATGTATTCAATTCCGATCGCGCCAATGGTCACGACGACTATGCTTGCTGCGGTTATATTGGTGCTGAGAAAAAAGCCGATGGCAACACCTGACAATGAGATATGTGAAAGTGTGTCAGCCATTAAGGCCTGTCTTCTGAGAACGAGATACACTCCTAGTATCGGAGCCATGACGGCGATCATGCCGCCTGCTAGAAAAGCTCGTCGCATGAATTCCAAGTCAAACATTTCCATCCGCCTTTTTCTCCTCTCTCTAATCGAATCACTTTATCTAAAAATTGCTGTACTTCGTTTTGTTCGTGAGTAACCATCACAACTGTGCGGTTGTGATTTTTCACAAGGTGATGCATAAATTCGTAAAATCCTTTTCTGCTGTCGTAATCAACAGCTGTCGTCGGTTCGTCCAGCATCAGCAGATCCGGGTTGCTGGCGAGCATTCTGGCGATACAGATTTTCTGTTTCTGTCCGCCTGATAAATCACCGATTTTACGATGGCGGAGCTCCCACATTTCCACCATTTTCAGTGCTTTTTCTACTTCAAGATGATCTTCTTCATTTAAACGTTTAAACCATTTCCCTTTTGTATAGCGGCCTGACTGAACAAGCTCCAGCACCGTGCTCGGAAAGCCGGCATTAAATGAAGAAATTTGCTGCGGGACGTACCCTATGGTCAGGCGTTTCCCTTCTGTATTCCTTTTACTGATCGTCACTGTGCCTTCCCATGGTTTCAGCATGCCGAGCATTACCTTTATGAGCGTCGATTTAGATGCGCCGTTTGGTCCAGTGATGCCGACGAACTCACCGCTTTCAATATCAAGTGATACTTTATCTAAAACAGGCGTATGGGAATAGCCGAAAACGATATCTTTCAATGAGACGAGATTCATGTTAATCTTCCTTTCTCACAAAGAAATAGTGTGCACCCTCCGGCGCACACTATCTTATGATTTAACCAATAGTGAATCTTTCAGGGCATCGAGGTTTTGTTTCATAATGTCGATATACCCTAAACCTTTATCCTGTTCTTCTTTGCTCAAGCCTTCCAGTGTATTCAGCACTTCTGTCTTCGCGCCGATTTCACTGGCGAGCGTATCTGCGACCTTTGAGGATGCAATTTCTTCAAAGTAAATGACTTTTACATTATGTTCTTTGGCATATGTTTTCAGCTTTGCCAAGCTGGCTGCGCTCGGTTCTTGGTCAGGTGAAAGCCCTGCAATCGGAACCTGCTTCAAGCCGTATTCTTTTGCCAGATAGCCAAAAGCTGTATGCTGCGTGATAAATTCTTTTTTCTCCGCTTTTTTTGCGGTTGTACGATATAGTTTATCAAGATCCTGCAGTTTTGCAATATATTCTTTACTATTTTTCTCATAGTATTCTTTGTTATCCGGGTCCTGCTTCACGATTTGCGCCGTAATATTTTTAACTTCCTTCTGTGCCAGAACAGGGCTGAGCCATACGTGAGGGTCCATTGCATGACTGTGCTCATGTTCCCCATGATCATGCTCTTCGTGTTCTTCTTCAGAGCCTTCCATTAAATCAATGCCTTTGCTTGCATTAACGAAAACGGCATGGCCTTGGCCCATGCTTTTTTCAGCTGACGGAACCCATGTCTCCATGTATTCACTATTATAAACAAACAAATCAGCATCCTGAATGTTGGCAATGTCTTTCGGCGTCGGTTCCCAATCATGCGGTTCAACGGAAGATGGGATTAACAGATCCACATCGCCTTTGTCTTTTACAATTTGTTTTGTGAATTCATACATCGGGTAGAACGTTGTGACAACGTGCAGTTTATCACCCTTTGAATCCGCCGACCCTTTTGTTGATGAGTTACCGCATGCTGCAACCAATAAAAAGCACGCTGCAATCACAAACAAACCGCTCCATTTTTTAAACATATCGTATATCCCCTCTTTTTCAGTAACTTTAAATCAAAATGATAACGATTTTGTAATCCTATATCATAATAAACCGAAGTCATTACGTTTTGCAAGAATAAATTTCATTTTCATTTATTCTTCCCGCCTGCAGAGCGAATATATGTACTAAAAAACCCGGCTAAGAATGCCGGGCTACTTCAATCATTAGTTTGTTTTGTCCAAAAGATAGACCCTGCTCTCATAAGGCCGGAACACCATTTCGTCAGCAAGATCATCGTTGTTATAATTGCTGAGAAGCAGAGAGGCCTGAGCTTTGCCGCAGTTCTTGGGCCACTGAAAAACAGCCTGCTCTTTTGAAAAATTATTGACCGACAAAAGCTGCTGTTTACTGTTTTCTCTCATGTATACAAACAACTGCGGATCATCCGGAAGCAAAAGATCAAAGCTCCCTTTCATGAGGTCAGCGTACTGCTTTCTCAGGCTGATCAGCTTTTTGTAATAGATTAAGACCGAATCAGGATCTCCCTGCGCTTCCTCCACATTGATTGCGGTGAAGTTTGGATTGACCTTCAGCCAAGGCGTGCCGTCAGTAAATCCGGCATTTTTGCCGCTGTTCCACTGCATCGGGGTCCGGGCGTGATCCCGGCTTTTGGCTAAGATCGATCTCATCACATCATTTGGATCATAGCCTTTTTCAAACACCCGTTTATGATACATATTGATCGTTTGGATATCTTTGTAGTCTTCAATCCGGGTAAACGGCGCGTTTGTCATCCCGATTTCTTCTCCCTGATAAATATACGGCGTGCCCTTCATAAAATAAAGTACGGTTGCCAGCATTTTCGCTGATGTTTTGCGGTATTCCCCATCGTCTCCGAATCTGGACACAATCCGGGGCTGGTCATGGTTGCACCAAAACAATGTATTCCAGCCTTGATGTTCAAGCTTCTTTTGCCATTTTGTCAAAACCGATTTTAAATCAGAAAGCTCAAGGGGCTTCAAATCCCAATGTTCTTTTCCGGGCTGCTGATCAAGCTCCATATGCTGAAAGTGAAAAATCATATTCAGCTCATGCTTATCTGTTCCCGTATATTTCAGGCCTTCTTCCGGTGTGACACTGCCGACCTCTCCGACAGACATGACATCATATTGGGAAAACACTTCATCTGTCATTTCTTTTAAATAGTCATGGATTCGTTCGCCATTTGGCTGAAAGGGCTTCGGCTCTGCCTGCTGATTGATATAGTCCTCATACGAAGGAAGATATTCTTTCTTAGAAATGAGATGGAGCTGATCAATTCGCAAACCGTCGACCCCTTTATCGAGCCAAAATTTCATCATGTCATACACCGCCTGGCGAACTTCGGGATTTTCCCAGTTTAAATCAGCTTGTTTGACGGCATTCATATGGAGATAGTATTCTCCGGTGTGCTCTTCGTATTGCCAGACCGGGCACCCATAGTTTGAGAGCCAGTCCGTCGGCGGGCCGTTCTTTGTGCCGGGACGCCAATAATAATAGCTGCGGTATTTGCTGTTTTTGTCCAGCTCCGCTTCTTTAAACCACGGATGCTCGACCGAGGTGTGATTTAACACAAAGTCCATCACCAGCTTTAATCCCCGCTGATGCACCTGGTCCAGCAGCTCGTGAAAATCGTCCATTGTTCCGTAAGAATCCATAATCGCCTTATGGTTTGTCACATCATAGCCGTAATCAACATTCGGAGAAGGATAGATCGGGCAAATCCAAATCACATCTGCCCCGAGCTCCTTTATGTAGTCAAGACGGGAAATAATCCCCCGCAAATCCCCAATTCCGTCTCCATTGCTGTCCTGAAAGCTTCTCGGGTAAATTTGGTACACCACTGCATCCTTCCACCAGTCTGTTTTCATCCCGCAATCCCCCTGTTTTGTGTTCTATTCAAGCTGAGACGGATAAAGTGTCATCCCGCCATCGACGAAAAGTGTTGTGCCGGTCACATAGCTTGCTTCCTCAGATACGAGCCAAGCCGCTGCTGCCGCCACTTCTTCAGGCTTTCCGAAGGCTTTCATCGGGATTTTTTTCAATTGTTTTTGCCTGCTCTCTTCCTTTTTCGTATCAACATTTGATTCTGTGGCAATGGTGCCGGGCGCTATCGCATTGACGCGGATTCCCTTATCCGCATAATTGAGCGCCAGCGTTTCCGTCATCATCTTGATGCCGCCTTTGGATGTGGAATACTGAACGTTGACAGGGCGCGGAATCTGCTGATGAACACTTGAGATATTCAGCACATTGCCCTTGATATTGTTTTTCATCATGTGGTTAAGTGCTGCTTTCGCTCCCAGAAAGGTTCCGGTAACATTGACATCAATCACTCTCTGCCAATCTTCAAGACTCATCTCATGCGGCATCGCCTCAACACCGTTAAAACCGGAGTTGTTTACCATCACATCGAGCGTGCCGAAATGCTCTAATGCTGTGTCCAAGAGCGCCTGAATCCCCTCTTCTTTTGACACGTCCGCCTCAACTGCGACGGCTTTCCCTCCGTTCTGCTTAATGATTTCCAGGGTTTCATCGGCTCCAGACGGGTCGCTGTGGTAGTTTACAACAACATTCATTTTCTCCTGTCCGAACCGTTCCGCAATGGCCTTCCCGATTCCTTTTGAAGACCCTGTCACAATCGCTGTTTTTCCGGTTAAATCTTTGTACATACTTGATATCCTCCTCTGTTTCTCACTATGCAGTGGAAAATACCCTGTTTTTCCGAGTTGAAAACAGCACAAAAAAAGCAGAGAACCTGTAGTTCTCTGCCATTTCCTATTGAAAACGCTGCTCAGCAAGCTTCTTTTTAATATTCATCAGCCTGCGGTAAAAGAAAGCGGCGGACTCGTAATGTTCCAGCTGATTGAAACGTTCCGCTGTATCATGCAGCAGATCTTCGGCGTCGGCAAGAAGCTGCCTGGATTCCAGCAGGTCAAAGCATTCTGTAAGCACGTTCAGGTCGCCGCTTCCAAGATACAGCTCATGAATGAGGCGGAATTTCGTCAAGTACATGTCATCCTCCCATTCAGCCGCGCTCTTTATCCCGCGGTCATACGCCTCTACTGCCTTGTCGTATTTTCCCTCTTTACAGTAGATATGGGTCAGTGAAAATACAGCTTGAACAGCTTGCTGAAAGTTGTGCTCCTCAAAAATGGCGGCGGCTGTTTTGAAATAGCCCTCCGCTTCTTTGTAATCACCCAGACTGTACTTACAGTGTCCGACATTATAATAGGCAGCGGCGATCATGTATGCTTCTTCAAGCTGCCTGGCATGATCTAAAGCGCTGCACAAGTGGGTCAGTGCTTTTTCATGATGATACACATCGGTCAAATTTCCGGCGATGATAAATTCACACTGAACCCGGCGGCGACCGTACAGTTCATATTTCGTATAGATATCAAGCGCCTGGCTCGCATAATTCATGGAAAAATACGTTTGTTTGATGTGATAATATACTTCTGCGACTTTAAAAAGAAACTCAGCTTTTTCGATCTCATCCTCGACATACTCGAGCTTCTCCTCGGCATGTTTATAATGGTCGATCGCTAATATGAAATTTTTCTGCTTGAATTCGTACATTCCTCTGAAATAATAAAAGTAGTATTCCAATAAGCCCGTGAGTTTTTGCTGATTGCTTTCAATTTCGTTCAGCATATCAGAGAACGGAGGCTTGGTGTCGCTGTCTTTCACCGGCATCAGCTTATCAAGCATGATTCGATGCCGGAATTCCATCAAAGAAAAATATAAAAGCAAGTCCTGGTTCTCTTCCATATCTTCTAAATCGTATTCAATCTCCTGCTTTAACGCTTCTGCTTGATCTGCTTCAAATGCGCGAATGAGCTTGTACCATTCATTCAGCTTTACTGCTACTTCTTCTGATGGAATCTTTGCTCTCATCGGTCTGCCTCCTTCCTCCTGCTACTATTTATGTTATATTTTATCATAGCTGTTCGCTTTTAGAGAGAGTCAATCACTTAAAAGCGTTAACATTCAGCACATCTTGAGAAAGTGAGACCGATATGAAGTTACCCGCAAAAACATTTGTTATCTTATGTATTCTATTTCTTCTAGATCTTTGTTTTAGTTATATTCGGCATGAATGGCATTCTCAAAACGCCCTGCAGGACATGCCTGTCCCCTCGGATCTTCATCCGATTGTGAAGCAGAATGCCGATGCACTCAAAGCCGCTGCAGCGAATAAAGGCATTACCGTCGTCATTACTGAAGGATTCAGGTCCTTTAAGGAACAAGATGAATTATATAAACAGGGACGTACAAAAAAAGGGAATATTGTCACCTATGCAAGAGGAGGGGAATCGTATCATAACTATGGTTTAGCGATTGATTTCGCCCTTCAAAAAAAGGATGGAAGCATCATATGGGATATGGAATATGACGGCAATCAAAACGGAAAATCAGATTGGCTGGAGGTTGTCGAGATTGCTAAGACACTCGGTTTTGAATGGGGCGGGGATTGGAAACGATTCAAGGACTACCCCCACTTGGAGATGATTCCTAACTAGACACCCCTCACAGCCTTTTCTTTTTCCTTATGTGCGCATCAATATAGGAAGGGTAAACCGGCTTATAGACAAGTTTGTAGTGCTGGTCACTGCCTGCAGTAAAGTCAGGCTGCCATTCCAGCTTCACATCAAAAGCGGCTAAAAACGCTTCTCTCGCTTCTTCAGCGGAAACATCCGGCCTGTGATTTATCGCTTCCAATTGTTCAGGTTCAATATCAGGCGCCATAAAAGCGTCAATCAACCCAGTTTCCGGATTGACAATGATGCGGGCAGCGCCGAACCGCAGCGGCACTCCTTTATACCAGACAGAAAAATGGTTGCGGACTCTCCCTCTTTCATCAATTCGGACGGGATTCACCCTGAAAAACTCCGCCGCTCTCGGATAGAGGGCATACAAAAATTGAAGCGCTATCTCTTGGCATTCTTCCGTGGAGCATTGGCGGTTGTTCTGCCGCTCCATAAAAGAAAGCGCTGCTTTTAATTTTCCGGTTCTTTTATCCGTCTTCATTTTGATTGTGTTTTTATTTCTCGTTTCAAAATAGCTTCCTATGCTTAAATCCTTACGCTCCGGCGCAGCGCCCCTGCGCCACGTGCTTCCAATTTGTTCCCCAAAGTCTCTTTCACTGACTTTCTGCATATCATAGGTAAAACCCAGCAAGGCAAATATATCAACTTCTTCCTTGTACTGAAGCGGCGGCAGTGGCGCCGTGTTTTCTATTCTTTCATCTGCGATATGCTGGTCGGGCACAATTTCGTCTACATCTGCGGGATAGCTGTATCCCGGGAGAATCGGTTCATATACAAGCCTTGGTTCCTGTTCGCCATCAATGACATCGTACATCAGCTCAAAAGACATTGTGTTTAAGTAATGGGACACAACCTTCTCTTTTGCTACAAATTCCGTCGGAACTTCGGCTTTATGCCCTTCCCCGTAATATAGAAAGTGGACAATCTGACCGCTGCGTGTCATATCAATTAAAAAGCCTGAATTGGGAATCGGAAGCCCCAGCTCCATTTTGGTATAGACAAACCGGATGTGCTGCCCCCGTTCTTCCTTGCCTTGAAAATGAAAATTCATAAATGTGCCGGGATGATTGGCAGCGGCAAACTGAAGAGCCGTCAGCTTCAGCTCAGCATCTGGAAGTTGTTTGTCTGTCTCGGAGCGGACAGTTGTTGAAAAGGTGAGCAAAGCGCCGTCATTTCTAAGTTCAACTGTAATGTGCTTTTCCGGATCTTTAGGGTCCTTCCAGATAAAATATGCCTGCCCGTTCTTCTTTTGCTTTTGGTCGTAATCTTCTATCTCAAGCTCATAATGCGTCGGTACATTTCCGATCTCCTGCGCCTTCTTTTTCAGCTGTTTATTAACCAATGAAGTCATCCCTTTCAAAGAGTCTACGACAAAGAGAATCCTGTTTATTATATAAAAAGACCTTTCTTCATTTAAAGTGAAGAAAGGTCCTTTTCTATTATTGTCATTGTTTTTCGAGATTCTTTCTGTTACTTTCATCACATACTCTCTTCTATACCTGAGGCAATTGCGTGACTTTTGGCTGTTTTACCATGAGCTGAAGACAGGCTCTCCTGTATGTGCATCGATAAAACGCGGATACACTGGCTTATAGACGAGCCGGTAGCTGTGTTCTTCATCATCTCCGTACTCTCTTTCCCAGCCAAGCTCAACTTTAAAATGCTGCCAAAA
The DNA here is from genome assembly GCF_002837495.1 of Bacillus sp. SN32. Lineage (NCBI taxonomy): Bacteria > Bacillati > Bacillota > Bacilli > Caryophanales > Bacillaceae > Bacillus > Bacillus sp. SN32. The sequence continues at coordinate 85,973 of NZ_PJCT01000005.1, forward strand.
GATAGCCTTGGCTTGTTCAACTGAAATGGCCGGAATGGGATCAATGGCTGCCAGCTTATTTGGGTCAATATCCGGTCCCATATAAACGGTGATATCCCCTGTCTGGCGGCTGACACAAATTCTGATCTGCCCAAATCGGATCGGAACTCCGTGACAATGCGCTTCAAACGTAAAACCAGCGACTGCGTTTTCTTCTTCATCCTTTTCGTCGTATCTGATCCTAAAATATTGATCGGCATTCGGAAATAAAGCAAACAGAAAGCGAAGCGCGATTTTTTCACACTCTGCCAAGGTTACTGTCAGCGGCCCTTTTTTCTCCATAAATGACATGACGCCTTCGAGTTTTCCGGTTTCTTTGTTATAGATGGTTTTCAGCACTTGATGAGTCCGTCCCTTAAACCAGCTGTCCATGCTTTTATCCGCCGGCTGATACACAGGGTCATCCGGATTCCGCCAAACGATTCCGATTCTCCCATCTCCCAAATCCGCTTCCCGCTCTTTGACAAACCCATTTTCAATACCAATCATACTGTCAGGATCGGCCTTTTCGCGGATGCCCTCGAATAAAGGGAGAGGAAAGCTCTCCGGCTCCCTGTAATCATCGTCATCATCAACTCCTCCTTGTTCTTCTTGAACCAAATCCGCAGGTACGGTAATCGCCCTACATTCAGGCTCATACACCAAATGCGGCTGATCATCTCCGTTTTTGTAAACAGAACGATGGAGAACCTCAAACAAAAGGTCGAACTCCACGTCCTTCTTGATAAAGGCAAGTGCCTCTTCAACATCCGCGACCCTCTTTGGCTTGATGATGCTGCCCGCTTCGCCGTAATAGCGGAAGTAAACGATCTCACCTGATAAGGAAACATCAGCCATAAGTCCGCTCATGGGGAGAGGAAGCCCAGCCTCCATTTGAACATATGAAAATCTCACTTTATCGCCGTATGCACGGTCATTTTCTTCACGAACAAAGGCAGAGAGTGCCCCCGGATGATGAGTCTCGACAAATTGGCGCATGATATCCTCTAGTTTCTCCTCAGACAGCCTTTCTCCGCTTTCAGGCTCAATATCACGGGAAAGGGATTCCAGCTCCCCGTCCGGTCCCAGTTCCACGATAATGCCGATATTCTCATCCTGAGGATCTGTCCAACAAAAATAGGCTCTTTTGTCATCACCGCCATAATCTTCAATTTCCAGTTTTAAATGTGTCGGCACCCTGCCGATTTCCAGTGCTTTTTGTTTCAGTTCCTCTTTCTTCACAAAGGCAGCCCCTTTCATCCTTCTTATGTTCCCTTCAACTAATCAAAAAGTAATAGTCTAAAATACACAGTTTTCTGAGTTTACCAGTTTTACCAGAACATTTTTCACCAAAAATAGGATGATGAACCTATTCAATATAAAAGCTAATAATCTTAAAATTAATTCCGTTGTAACTTTTTATAGGTCCATTCATGACAAAGGAGGGCGGAGTTTCCAGAAAATCCGGTGAAAACCGTGAGAAAAGAACTGATTTTTTTGGTTATATGATGCTAATCCATTCAAAAAGATCCATTTCTCAAAGACAAAAGACTCCCCTTTCCTAAACCATTTGAGGAGGAAAAATGAATGTTTCAGAAAAAAACGTACGCTGTTTTCCTAATTCTTCTGCTGATGATGTTTACAGCTGCTTGTTCCGGCAGCAAAACAAGCGCGGAGAAGAAAGAATCAGAAACAGAAAAAAGCTCAGATATAGCTCAAGTCAAAATCAAGGATGTCTCTTATACGCTTCCGTCTAAATATGATAAGTCCACTTCTGATGACCAGCTTGTGTTAAAAGTCAATGTCGCGGTGAAAAACACAGGAAAAGACCCGCTAAATGTAGACAGTATGGATTTCACATTGTATCAAGGTGATACCAAAATGTCTGACACAGACCCTGAAGACTATAGCGAAAAGCTTCAAGGCAGCACGATTAACGCTGACAAATCCGTTGAAGGAAATCTTTTCTTCGTTGTAGATAAAGGCAAGCAATACGAGCTCAACTATACGCCGGAATCTTACGGTGATAAAAAGCCAAAATCAGTTACTTTTAAAATTGACGGAAAAGACAAAAAAATTCTGGCGACGGCAGATAAGCTCCAAGATTCTGCAAAAGCGTTATCAGCTTATGTTGATGTCCTTCTTTTCGGCAAAGATAACGCCGATTTCGAAAAAATCACCGGTGCTAACAAAAATGAAATTGTAAATGATTTTAATGAATCAGCCAAAGACGGTTATCTCTCAGCTTCCGGCCTTTCCAGCACATATGCGGACAGCAAAGCGCTTGATAATATCGTGAACGGCATTAAAGAGGGATTAAGCAAAAACTCTTCCATTCAAGCAAAAACGACTTCAATCTCTAAAGACGAAGCAATTGTTGAAGCCACAGTTAAGCCTGTAGATGCATCTTCTCTTTCAGACCGTATCGAAGACAAAGTGAAAGACTACTACAGTAAAAACTCTAGTGCCAGCTATGAAGAGGCAGTGAAATACGCGCTTCAAGTCTACCCTGAGGAATTTAAAAAGCTTGGACCTGCTTCATCTGAAAAAACAGTCGAAGTAAAAATGAAGAAAAATGACATCGACCAATGGCAGCTTGATATGGATGATTACAGAGCAGCAGAATTAGTCGAAGCATTCATCAAAGAATAAAACACCAAAAGGAAATAGCCTCGGAGGCTATTTCCTTTTTTATTTGAAAATGTCGCTGATGAAATTCACTTCATCTTCGGTGAGTTCAATGTTCAAGGTTTTCAGGTTATCCTGTAATTGCTCAGGTCGTTTAGCTCCTGGAATAATGGCATCAATCGCCGGTCTCGTTAACAGCCACGCCAAGGCGACATGTGCCGTATCCGCTTGTTTTTCCTCCGCTACTGCTTTCAGCTTATCTACTTTTTTGAGATTGTGGATAAACGTTTCACCCTGAAATTGAGGTTTATCCTTTCTGAAATCATCAAAGACTGTGTCTTGCGTGAATTTTCCTGTCAGCAGTCCGGACGCAAGCGGAAAGTAAGGAATAAAGGAAATGCCTTGTTGTTCACAGTATGGAAGAAGCTCTTTCTCGGCATCACGCTGTATGAGAGAATATTCGGCCTGGAAGACCTCCAAATAGCCATCAGCATTAAAATCCTGCAATTGCTGATAATCGAGGTTCGAAGCGCCGATTGCTTTGATTTTCCCCTCATCCTTCAGCTCTTTCAAAGTGCCCGCCACTTCAGCGAGAGGTGTTTTTCCATCCGGAAAGTGAACATAATACAAATCAATATAATCTGTTTTCAGCCGCTTCAGGCTCTTCTCGACCTCGCTGCGAAGAAACTCCCGGCTATTGTCTAATTCAATGCTGCCGTTCACTTCTTTATGAGCTCCTTTGGTGGCGATGATGAGCTCATTCCGCACGCCGCGTTCCTGTACGACTTCGCCGATTAATTCTTCAGATCGCCCCAATCCATATATAAAGGCGGTATCGATAAAATTGACGCCGCCATCCAATGCCGTGCGCACTAAATCCTTCCCTGTTTCATCATTTAGATTTGGAAATAGATTATGCCCGCCGACCGCATTCGCGCCGAATCCGATCCGCTTCACCTTCAGCTTCGTTTTGCCGAGTGTACGTGTTTGATCCATTGTTCCTTCTCCTTTGAAACCAATTTTGATGAAAAATAGTGCAGGGTCACTTTTTGTATTAGATATCCTTTTTCTATTTTCCTTCTTTTTTCAGGATATACAAAAAGGAGAAAGTGTATTTCTCCTTTCGCAAGTTTATTTTGGAAGAACCCATTTGTCTTTCAGGAAACAGGCTCTGGCTAGTAAAAAGAAGATGGCGATGAGCACGGCGATGGTTCCCGACGTATATAAAATGGCAGCCGGATCAACCATCCCGAATAAGAGCTGTTTAAATAACGCATGCAGGTTCAGAAACGGGATGAGAAAGTATGATAAGTCAAATTGGTTCGGTGCCTTGCTGAAGATGAAAAACATCGGGAATACAGGCAAAAAGACGACGAGAGACATATAACTTTGCGCTTCTTTTACCGAGCTGGACATGATGCTGATGAAAAGCTCCATCGCAGATATCAGCAATGCAGAGAGCACAATGATTAAGGCTGAAGCGCCGATTACACTCCACATATGATCTCCCAGCTGGAAGGCCGTTTTTAAATTTTCGGTAAATAACACGGTGGACAAAATCAAAAACACCAAAGCCAATACACCTGAAGCCACGCCAAAAGTGGAAACCGCAAGCCACTTGCCGACCAGCATTTTGTTTCTGCTGACTGGCGTTAATAGCAGCGCCTCGATTGACTTCCGATCCTTTTCACCGGCCATGATATCAAGAGCGATCGGCATTGCGCCGGAAACAATGGAAGTCAGAATCAGCATGGGCAGAATGGCGGAAAGCATAATAGCGGAAGTCCCTTTCTCCTCATCCGCTTCCTTTTGCTGAATCGTAAATGGCTGGATGACCGATTGATCAATGCGCTTATTTGTTAAACGTTGCTGCACAATTTCATTTTTGTACTGATCTAAGGCAGACTGCACAAGCTGCATGGCATTTGAAGACCCTTGATCGATTGAATTGCCGTAAACATCAACCTTAAAAGGTGTCATGCTGTTGACATATGAGTCGAACTCTTTCGGGACGTTCAGATAGGCATCTGCTTTTCCTTCATCAACTGCCTCTTCAGGCTTTGCAAATGTTTTTACGCTGATTTCGTCAATCTCATTAAGCTTGCTTTCCAGTGCGGGCGGAAGCGAATGGCCGACAGCCAGCGTGTACTGCTCCCCTTTGTCGGACAGCATGCTTTCATAAAAAAAGACAAGTCCAAGCATCATAATCATCGGCACTAAGATTGTGAGTAAAATCGTTTTTCTGTCGCGCAAAGCGTCGATCATTTCTTTTTTATAAATATGGCTCAGCATTTAAGAAATCCCCCTGACAAGCTTAGACATAAAGATGTAATTCAAATCCTCACTGCGCTCGCTCTCGTATAGTGATTCAAGCGCCCCTCGGTAAATCACCTCTCCGCTGTGAATCATGATGACACTGTCACAGAGCGCCTGCACTTCCTCCATAATGTGGCTGGAGAAAAGAATCGTTTTTTGTTCTCTTTTCAGCTGCTGTATAAATTCGCGGAAGATGTTGCTTGACGTAATATCAAGCCCAGTTGTCGGCTCATCAAATAAAATGATGTCCGGATCGTGAATCAGCGCTCTGGCAATGGCGACTTTCTGCCTCATGCCTTTCGAAAACCCGCCCACTCTCCGGTTCATATAATCGCGCATGCCGAACCGTTTCGATAAATCTTCTATTCTTGCTTTGATCTCGTGGCGGTTCAGCCCATACAGCCTGCCGAAGTATTGGAGATTTTCTTTAGCGGTCATCCTGTCGTAAAGCCCGGTTTCTCCTCCGAATAAGACACCGATTCTTTTTTTGACTTCAGCACGCTGCTTGACCGTGTCAAAGCCGTCTACTGTGATTACACCCTGTGATGGTTCAAGCAAGGAAGCAATCATTCTCAGCATCGTCGTTTTGCCGGCACCGTTTTCTCCGAGAATGCCGACGACTTCTCCTTTTTCAATTGTTAAACTTACATCTCGCACCGCTTTGACTACTTTTTTCTTATCCTGAAACCTGCGGCTGCAATCGGTCAGTGTAATCATGTCACAATCTCCCTTATCTTTATTTCTAGTAATGACTATATACGAAAAGCTGGATTAGTTGGATAAAGTTGTCGCAAAGAGTTCTTTTTATGTCGCGAAATGGGATAGAATAAAGATGATTCTATGTAACTAGGGGAATGATAATGGTAAAAGTCGGACTTGTAGATGATTATCGAGTAGATTTAGAGAAGCTGGAAGCGATCGTGTCCAGAATGCAGGACGTCGAAATTGTCTTTTCCACCGATTCAGCGAAGGAAGCCTACAGGCGGGTAAAGAACGGAGACATTGATCTGCTGCTTGCCGATATCGAGATGCCCCATATGTCTGGCTACGAGCTTGCTGATTTGATCAAATCCCATTCACTTGATGTGGATGTGATTTTTGTTACCGGTCACGGCGGTTATGCGGTTCACGCCTTTGACCTGAACGTCCATGATTATATTATGAAGCCGTACTATGCCGACCGTCTGGCCGCTTCCTTCGACCGCTACTTGAAAAAGAAAACGGAAACGAGTTTGAATGGGCGTATATTGATAAAGCAAAAGTCTGAAATGCACGTCCTGCAAAAGAAGGATATTATTTTCGCAGAACGGACGGGGCGTTCGACGACGATTGTGACAACCGCCGAAGAGGTGCAAACGTATCAAACATTAAATGATATTAAAGGCGACCTGCCCGAAAAAGATTTTCTTCGTTCGCATCGTTCCTTTATTATCAACATTCATTACATAAAGCATTTTTCCGCTTATACCAAGCATTCATTCACAGTTTCCTTTGAGGGAACGTCTAAAAAAGCGATGATCACTAAGCAGCAGCTTGATTATTTTCAAAACTACTATTTTTGAGGAGTTTAGTACGTGATTACCCTTTTTCAATGTCTTTATCTGATTTTATTTAGTTTCATATGTTATCAGGGAGCTGCTGCTTTTTCACACAGTACAGCCGCCTCTTGGCTCACCGCTGTTTTAGGCGCAGCTGCTGCAGGATTGTACATTTGGAATACGAAGCGGGTGTGGAAACACTGTTCCTCAGGGCTTTGTGCATGGATTGCCGTGATTCAAGTGATGTCGGCGGGAGTAGTGCTGATCGGCACAGACATCATGCCGGCATTATGTGTAATCGCGATATTTGCAGGGTGTGAAGGGCTCCGTATCGGACAGTCTGCTTTGCAGGCAAGGCTTTCTGATCAAATTGATAAGCTGACTCAAGCTGAACAGCACGCCAATCAAATGCTGATTGATGTCAGAAGCCGGAATCATGACACAATGAAACATATCACTGCAATCAAATCAGCTCAGCCCAAGGCAGATACACAAGCATATATTCAAAACTGGGCGGATCAATTCAGTCAATATGACCGTTTTTTGAAAGGAGAGAACGCGTACGTTGCAGGGGTGCTTTATGATTTTTTAGAAAAAGCCCGCGCCTCGAATGTGAGTGTTTCGCTGCATATGCATACACCGCTTTCTTCCCTTCCGTTTTCGCCTGCTGATCAGGTCAGCTTGGTCGGCAACATATTAGAAAATGCGCTCGACAGCGCGGCGGAGACCCGAGAAAAAGCAGAGATTAAACTGGAGACTTCACTGCGCAGCGGGCTTTATGTACTGACTTGTGAAAACAGCACTCCCGGGATGGACCCAAAAGTGCTCGATACAATTTATCAATCGTTTGGCCGCTCAACGAAAAACGGCGCTCATGAAGGCATGGGCACATATATCATTCAAAAACTGGTGAAGAGCGCTTTTGGCAGGCTGGATTTTACCTACCGCCACCCCGTCTTCCGGTTAGAAATCAAAATTCCGTTTCAGAAATAAAAAAACCTTGAAAAGCCAAGCTTTTCAAGGTTTTTTTCATTATGAGGATAACGCTTGTGCAAAACGATCTGCTTCATCTTGCAGCGTGCTTTCAATTTCTTTGTAACGGCTGGAAATCGTTGATGCACTAACGCCGTATTTTTTCGCCAGTTTAGCCTGGGAAACGGACGCGCCGTTAAGAGAAATCGCGTTTACATAATATTCAACTGCCGCTGCAAAAGCTTCCGGCTTTCTGATGACAGGTGATTTTTTCTCGCAGAATGTTTTCCAGATGTCAATAACAGCTGGGATCAATTCAGTCGGATACTCTTCCCCGCTCATGCCTTCTTCAATAGCCGCAGCGGTTTCTTTCTCCAAGTCGTTTGCCCACTCAACAGTGCTTACTTCCGCTTTCTCTGCTTGTGGCTCTTCATCTTTCTCAGCTAACAACGCGAACAGAACGTTGTTGAATTCCTGCTTCATGAAGTCCTCCGGCGTTTTGCCGTCCTTCACAGCGGCATCCGCATATTTCTTCACCTTGCTGATCAGCGCTTCTGTTCTCTTCACCGGGAAGATCGTGAACTGCATGAAGAATTCTGCTTTTTCCGCTTCGTGGATTGGGTATCCAAGAATCAGGCTTCCCACTGGAGGAAGGTCTTGATTGCTGGCGTCCATTTCCACTTCGAATTGTTTTGCCGTAATGACATCTTCAAAGTGAATGATGCCTTCCTTCAGGTCCTTCAGCAGCAATAAAGCAGGCGTCATGCTCTGCCATGATTCTACGATCTCACGCGTTTTCGGACGAGTGATCGAATCGCCTTTTTTCTGAAGGTACTCTTCGAAGATTGTCTTCTCACCAGCAAGCGGGTGGAAGAAGATTCCCCAGATTCCTAAGTTAAATACGCTGATGTCTTTCGTCTGTCTGTCCATAGCAGAAAGAAAATCATGCTGGTTGATAAAGCCTGAAATGCTTTCTCTATGTACTGTGAAGGCATACTCCACTAAGTCTTCCTGAATTTGTTTCGCTTCTTTTGCCGCTAGTTCCGCCGGGAAGTCGACAACTTTACTTCCGCAGCATTTTTTATATTTCTTGCCGCTGCCGCATGGGCAAGGGGCATTTCGTTTCACTTTTCCCACAATAAACCCTCCGAATTCTGTTGTAACTTTTCTATTTTAACAAAAATAACTTCTGAGGGCTTGGTTTCGGGCTAAAAAAGAATTTGGTAATGTGATAAGCTGGTTGATTATGCCAATTTACCTATGACATTTTCACCAACTTTTGTGATTTAAGGCTTATCACCTATTCCCACTTTAGGCCCTTCTTTTTTACAATCATTAGGTATTTATTTAACATTTTAAGGAGTGTTTCTATTGGAACTAGCTGGTTTCATGCTGCGCGCCTGCGCTCTTTTACTTGATGTAATCATTGCCGCAGCAGTGATTTTGGCAGCCGGATTTACGTTTGGCGATGGGTCCGCCGGTGTCATTATTGTCGCCATATTGATGCTGATTGTGTACCCTTTGCTGATGCCGCTGACAAATTGGAAGGGCACGCTGGGCAAAAAAATCATCGGGCTGCAAATCGTGAGGGACGAAACATATAAAAAAATAACCTTCCCGCAAGCCATTGTCCGTTACCTGATAGCGTGGGTGCATGTGTTCTCCCGCCTGATCTATTTGACTGCCGCATTTACGAAGAAAAAACAAACCGTTCATGATATGGCTGCGAAAACCATTGTGCTGAAAGCAGAATAACCTTGAAGAATAGCATTCTTCAAGGTTTTGTTTTTCATTAATTCGTATTCTGGCCCCCGCCGTTCAGCCCTTCTTTGATCAGGCTGTTGACTTGGCTGCTCATCAATAAACCGATGTGTCCAACGCCATGGATTTGAACGTTTCTCGCACCATCTAATCTTGATAAGTAATTCATGACAATCATATCGGCACTGCTGTAAATGGATGTGTATAAAATCTTTTGATTTGGATCTGTTCCCGGAAGCGCCTTGCCTGTCGTCAAACGGTTGGCGCCGCCAAGCGTTACGACGTTTGCAATTTTATTTCCGCCGTCCAGATTTTTTATGTAGTAAAGTGTGTTCGCGCCCCCCATGCTGTGAGCGACAATATCCACTTTTTTCGCACCCGTTTCATCTAAAACCTTTTGCACAAATCGTGATAATACCGGTCCATTGTTATAATTTGTGCCTGTCTTGTCCCAAAAATCAACTGCATACAGCTTGTCCCGCGACCAGCCCTGAGATACGAGATAGCTCTTAATTCCCGCAAAATTGAATGATGCCCCGCCAATACCGTGAACCATAACGACTGGATTGTGTTCAGCGGCTTTTGCTGACGGCTGCAACGCAAACAGCGATGTAACAGACAGCATCAAAATTGTTACAAGTGCAATGATCCTTCTTTTTACAAATTTCATAATATCCTCCTTTTTTTGTAACAAATTCTCCAAATATATTACGTTACCAAATTAATTAAGTAAAGGGTAATTTTGGCTTATTTTTAAAGAAATTTTAAGATTCATAGGTCATTATTGGTCCTAAAAAGCCAAAAAAAGAAGGCTTATTCGCCTTCTTTTCTTCAATACTCATTGAAATAAGCTTGGATTTTTTGAGGATCATTTGTTTTGGTGAGCGCAAGCATCAGCAACATCCGTGCTTTTTGGGGGTTTAAAGAGTTCGATGCCAGCAAGTCCTTTTCCGCATAGTCTTGGTTTGGTGTGACGACACCATTTCCCGTGCGGGTAGAGCGCACCACTGTGACGCCTTTTTTGACTGCGCTGTCCGCCCCTTTTTCGGCTGCGTCAGATAAAGACCCGTTCCCAGAACCGGCAAATACAATCCCCTTTGCTCCGGCTTTTACAGCAGCGTCAAACAGGTAGCTTCCGTCATTTTGGTATCCATAGATAATGTCAACCTGCGGCAGCTCATCAAGATTAGAAACCGAGAAATCCGTGTCCTTCGTATGCTTACGGGTAATCTCATTATTAAAATAGATATCATCGGCAATTGTTCCGACAAAGCCCATTTCATCTGATTTAAATGTATCTGTTGTGGTTGTGTTTGTTTTGGTGACATATCGGGCTGAGGCAATCCGGTCGTTAAGAACAACAAGCGTCCCTTTCCCTTTTGCCTCAGGGGCACCTGCCACTTTCACTGCATTGTACAGGTTAGAAGGCCCATCAGCGCTGATGGCTGTGGAAGGTCTCATCGAACCGACAATAACAACCGGTTTATCACTTTTCACGGTGAGATTCAAAAAATAAGCGGTTTCCTCCAATGTATCTGTTCCATGAGTCACGACGATTCCGTCTACATCATCTGAAGCGAGCAAGTGGTTGATGCGTTTCGCCAGCTTCAGCAATATTTTATTATCAATATTTGTGCTGCCGACGTTAACAATCTGCTCGCCGCCGACGTTTGCAATGTCCTTCATTTCTGGAACTGCCTCGATCAGTGATTCAACGCCGACAACACCTGCTTTATATTCAGTTGTTGAGGTTTTCGATTGATCGGCACCAGCTATCGTGCCTCCTGTCGCTAAAATTCTAATGTTTGGCAGATCCTTTTTTTCAGAGGCAGAAGCCGAAGAGACTTTTTGTGTCTGCGTTTTTTCTTTCGGGGATTCTTTTGTTTCAGGAGAATGTGAACATCCGGTAAAAACAAACAATAGTGCGGTAAAAAGTACGAGCATTCGTTGTTTTTTCATCTATTTCTCTCCTTACATCCATATGATGATTAATCATTGAACATTTTATCTATTCAGTCAAAAGATCAGTCAGCTTTTCTCTCAGTATTTTTTGTTGTCATATCCTTCTTTTTTTGTCTTTTCATACAATGAATTTTTCTTGACAATTGATGATTGAATCAAGATAATAGACCAGTCACTATATTTTTGATTGCAATTCAGTAAGGTGGGAATGTTATGAGTTATGGAGATTCCCGTGAGAAAATCCTTTCGGCAGCTACCCGGCTTTTTCAGCTGCAGGGGTATTACGGCACGGGGCTGAACCAGATTATAAAGGAAAGCGGCGCGCCTAAAGGCTCTCTTTACTACCACTTTCCCGGGGGTAAAGAACAGCTTGCGATCGAAGCCGTGAATGAGATGAAGGAGTATATCCGTCAGAAAATCGCGGACTGCATGGAATCCTGCACCGATCCAGCGGAAGGCATTCAAGCCTTTTTGAAGGAGCTCTCCTGCCAGTTTTCATGTACGGAAGACATTGAAGGCTTGCCTGTGGGCTTGCTAGCGGCTGAGACGTCATTGAAAAGCGAACCGTTGCGCGAAGCCTGTCATGAAGCCTACAAAGAATGGGCCTCTGTGTATGAGGAAAAACTGCGGCAGACTGGCTGCAGCGAGAGCCGTGCAAAAGAAGCCAGCACTGTGGTTAACGCGATGATTGAAGGCGGCATCCTTTTATCTTTGACGGCAAAAAACAGTACGCCGCTCCTTCATATCTCCAGCTGCATTCCTGACCTGCTGAAGAGATAAAAAACGACATACTACATGCAGTTGATAGAGAGGGGAAATGATTTTGGAAACAACAGCTAAAGCATCTCAGCAATACAAAGTGATGCCGATTATGATTTCCTTGCTGTTGGCCGGTTTTATCGGCATGTTCAGTGAAACAGCGCTGAATATTGCGTTAACCGACCTTATGAAGGAATTGAACATTACAGCGGCAACCGTCCAATGGTTAACGACGGGCTACCTGCTTGTACTCGGTATCCTTGTTCCTGTTTCAGGACTGCTGTTGCAGTGGTTCACAACAAGACAGCTATTTACCGTGTCACTTATCTTTTCAATTTTAGGTACATTCATTGCGGCGCTTGCGCCGAGCTTCTCGTTTTTATTAGCGGCAAGGATCGTTCAGGCACTTGGAACCGGTCTTTTACTGCCCCTAATGTTTAACACAATCTTGGTGATTTTCCCGCCTCATAAACGGGGCGCCGCAATGGGAACGATCGGTCTTGTCATTATGTTCGCGCCCGCCATCGGCCCAACTTTCTCAGGATTGGTTCTGGAGCATCTCAACTGGCACTGGATTTTCTGGATCTCTCTTCCGTTCCTTGTGCTGGCGCTTGTGTTCGGTATCGCATATATGCAGAATGTATCTGAGACGACAAAGCCGAAAATCGATATATTGTCTATCATCCTGTCGACGATTGGCTTCGGCGGCATTGTGTTCGGATTCAGCAACGCGGGTGAAGGCTCCGGGGGATGGTCCAGCCCGACTGTTATCGTGTCGCTGATTGTCGGCGTTGTCGGCCTTATCCTATTTTCAATCCGCCAGCTGACAATGAAGCAGCCGATGATGAACCTCCGTGCGTTCAAATACCCGATGTTTATTTTGGGTGTTATCATGGTGTTCATTTGTATGATGGTCATTCTGTCATCTATGCTGCTTCTGCCGATGTATCTGCAAGGCGGCTTAGTCCTGACTGCATTTGCATCTGGTCTTGTTCTCTTGCCGGGCGGTATTTTAAATGGATTTATGTCTCCTGTTACAGGCCGCTTGTTCGATAAATACGGGCCGAAATGGCTTGTCATTCCGGGATTTGTGATTGTCACTGTTGTACTATGGTTCTTCTCAAATGTCACGACCACTTCAACGGCTGTGCTGATTATCATCCTGCACACCTGCTTGATGATCGGGATTTCTATGATCATGATGCCTGCACAGACAAACGGTTTAAACCAACTGCCGCGCGAATTTTATCCAGACGGCACCGCCATTATGAACACGCTGCAGCAAATGGCCGGCGCTATCGGAACAGCGGTTGCGGTCAGCATTATGGCTGCAGGCCAGCATGATTATATGAATACAGTTAAAAACCCTGCCGATCCGGCAGTCATCCCGCAAGCTTTGACAGCAGGCGTACAGCACGCATTTGTGTTTGCAATGATTGTTGCCATTATCGGTTTAATTGGCGCTTTCTTTATGAAGCGCGTGAAGGTAGATCATTAATATGAAAAGCCCCTGACTAGTGTTCAGGGGCTTTTTTTATGTTTACTTGTGGATCGTTTTCGCCGCGATTTCATCAATCGCGTGCCGCATGTCCTCCTTCGTATTATAAAAATGGGGAGCGAGACGGATGACATTGTCCCGCGGCGCACAAATCACTTTTTTCTTCTTCAGCAACGCCGCCGTTTCCGATGCCCGCTCATCCCGGATCGCAACCATGCCCGGCTGAATCCCCTCTTGTCCCGCCGCCAGCTTCAGGCCTTTTTCAGCGGCATATTGAACTGCATCGACACAGATCGTTTTCACATGATCCCGGATATGAGAAACCCCAATATAATTCAGCAGCGATAAAGCCGCTACAGCTGCGGATACGCTGATAAAAGCTGGGGTGCCCGTTTGAAAACGGCGCGCGCCTTTCGCATAAGCCCCATCAAATCCGTTCTCTCTGCCGAACCAAGCTGATGCTTTCGGTTTCAGTGCGTCAGCCAGCTCCTTTCTCACATAAAGAAACGCCACACCCGGTATGCCGAGCAAATACTTCCGGGTGCCTGCCGCCAGCATATCTGCGCCCCATTCCTTCACATCAATGGGAATATGCCCGGCTGATTGATAAGCATCTACAAACAATAAAGAGCCCTTTCTCTGAGAAATCTCGGCAATCGCTTTTATATCCTGAACATAGCCGTCACGATAATGAACGTGAGGAACACACGTCAGTACTGTTTCATCCGAAATATCCGTTTCATACTGTTCGAGCGGCATCACACCGTCTATTGATGGAATGACGGATACGGTATAATCGGAGTGTGCCTGCCAAACATGAGGCACCGCCGGAAAATCCATATCTGTATATACAACGTGCTTCTTTCCAAATGCAGTTAAGGACGATGCTACAGAAACCAGCGCATCAGAAACTGACGGCACAATCGCCACTTCATCCGGTTCAGCCCCGATCAGCTTTGCAAACTCGTTTCTCGCAAACTCTGTTTTTTCGATCGCTTCTTTCCAGTTCGTCCCCATATACAGCAGGCTGTCATGATAATCCTGGATCGCCCTTGATACAGGCTCTGCCAATGCGCTCTGAGAACAGCTGGCAAGCATCGTATGCGTCTGCAAGATTGGGAATAAATGACGATACTGCTGCGGCAAATGCTCCATTATGATTCACTCCTTTACATTATTTTGATGAAAAACCCATAAATAAACAATAGAATAAAAGAAAAAGGAGATGGGAGAATGAGAAAAAAAGTGCTGATCACAGGCTTTGACCCTTTTGACAAAGAAACCGTCAATCCATCATGGGAAGCAGCGAAACGGCTTAATGGCTTCGAGACAGAAGAAGCCATTATTACAGCGGAACAAATTCCAACCGTCTTTAGATCCGCTCTGGACACTCTGCGCCAAGCCATTCAAACACATCAGCCGGATATCGTAATTTGTGTCGGCCAAGCAGGAGGACGGATGCAGGTTACACCGGAACGAGTGGCGATCAACCTTGCAGATGCGCGAATCCCCGATAACGAAGGGCATCAGCCGATTGATGAAGAGATTTCTCCAGATGGGCCCGCCGCTTACTGGACAGGGCTTCCCGTGAAACGAATGACTGCTAAGATGAAGGAACACGGCATTCCAGCTGCGGTTTCATACACAGCGGGGACCTTTGTATGCAACTATTTGTTCTACGGGTTAATGGATCACATTAGCCGGACATCCCCGCACATTCGCGGCGGTTTTATTCATATTCCTTACATTCCGCAGCAAACAATCGACAAAACAGCGCCGAGCCTCAGCCTGGACACGATTGTCCGGGCATTGAGAATCGCCGCTGTTACGGCCGCACAATATGATGAGGATGTGAAGTCACCGGGCGGTACGCTGCACTAAGCGGCCGCCGCTGTTTCTTCCCTCAGCCTCTTTTTGTAGACAAACGCCGATAGGGTGACACTCACTTCAAACAGGACAAGAAGCGGGATCATCACGAGAAAATCAGAAATAAAATCAGGCGGTGTAATCAATATGGACACGACAATCAGCAGAAAATAGGAAAGCTTTCTCGCTTTGGCCAGTCTGTAAGGATTTAAGATGCCCAGCCTTGTTAAAAACATCACCACCAAGGGCATCTCAAACAAGAAGCCGAACGGCAGGCTCAAATTCACCATAAACCTAAAGTAGCGGTCAGCCGTAAACATCGTTTCAAAGTGGCCGGAGGATAAATGAGTCAAAAAGCTGAGCACGATCGGAAACAAGACAAAGTATCCGAAGGAGATGCCCGCCAAAAACAACGCAAATAAACCTGGTATGTACATGAGCGTCACCTTGCGCTCCGTTTTCGTCAGCGCCGGTGCAACGAAACGCCACAGCTGGTACGCGGCAACAGGGATAGAAGCCGCAATGGCACAAATGCCGGAAAGCATCATATACACCCAGAGGATTTCACTCGGCCCAAGCACAGCCAGCTTTCCATCCAAATCCCTGATCAGCCAGTCATAAATGTCCTGTACGAACAAAAAAGCCGTGATGAGAAATAGAAAAAATGCCGCAAGGGTGACGATAATCCGGCGGCGAAGCTCTTCTAAATGCCCGATCAGATGGGTTTCTTTTTTATCCATTCAAAAAAGCCCTCCCTTTCATAAAAAAAGAGGCAGACCCGGTGTCTGCCTCATCAGCATTCAGCCCGCGTTTTTGTCCTGCTTTACCGCTGTCAGCTCAGCTGATTTCTCTTCTTTTTCATCACCAGACACAAGTGATTTTGTGGCGCTTTTAAATTCCAGCAGTGTCCGTCCGGCGGCACGCCCGATTTCCGGCAGCTTGGAAGGGCCAAAAATAATGAGGGCGATGACGAAGATCAGAATCAAGCCCGGTATTCCAATGTTTGAAAACATAATTTTCACTCCTTAATTCGTGATTTTTGCCCGCTTCTTAATCATTTGTTTTTCGTGGGCTTTGTTGTGCGCAAAGAAACGATCCTCTTCGACCTCATCGGATTGCTTCACCCCGCCTTGGATTGTTGTGGATGATACCTTTCTCAACCCAGTTTGGTCTTTCTGGTAAACGAATGAAGCCCGCGTGGAAATGGCTGCGCCCGGCTCGGTCACAAACGGCATGACCCGATAATCGGCTTTCCACTGGTGAGGCGTCACTGTACAGCGGACATATCCGCGATAGTCGTTAAAGAACTTGATGTGCGGATTTTCTTTTAAAATTTGGTCCGTATCCGCCCGCTTATCGGCGCCGTTTCCTCCGGAAGTGATCGAGGTTCCGACAAATTCGGCTCCGAATATTTTTGAACTTGTTTTCTCGAAATCGACATGCAAATTCGATGCCCAGCTTGCGTGTACATCACCTGTCAGTACGACAACATTATTCAGATTTTTGCTTTTAATGAAATTGATAACCCGTTCGCGCTGAGCCGGGTAGCCGTCCCACGAATCCATGCTGTAGATCGGGCTTGCGCTTGTCCCGAAATTCCACTTGGCAAAGAAAATCTGCTGCGCCAGCACATTCCAGTGGGCTGTCGAGCTGCCCAAATTGTTGAAGAGCCACTGCTCCTGTTCTTTTCCAAGCAGGGTCCGATTCGGATTGCGCGATTCATCAGAAGGCGGCTTATTGCCGTCGTTATTGGCTTGGTCGTCCCTGTACTGGCGGGTATCAAGTACATTGAAGGACGCCAGGTTTCCGTACGTAAAGTGCCGGTACAGCTGCATATCTGGGCCATTCGGCAAAGAGGAAATGCGGAGCGGCATATGTTCATAGTATGCCTGGTATGCTGCCGCGCGGCGGAGCACGAATGCTTCAACCGACTGTCCTTTTTCAGGTATTTTATTGGCATAGTTGTTTTCAACTTCATGGTCATCCCAAGTTACAACCCAAGGGAATGCCGCATGTGCAGCTTTAAGATTGGCGTCAGAACGGTATTGAGCGTGACGGTTCCGATAGTCTTGCAGCGAAATGATTTCCGCGCTGTTGTGCGTGCGGACATTGCCTGTTTTTGATACATATTCATTTGGACCGTATTCATATATGTAATCACCGAGATGGAAGACAAGATCAAGCTTTTCCTTTGCCATATGCTTGTAGGCCGTATAATATCCGTGCTCATATTGCTGGCAGGAAGCAAATGCAAAGGTCATTTGCGTCACATTGGCGCCAGGGGCAGGCAGTGTTTTTGTTTTTCCGACAGGGCTTAGTTCATGGCCGGTTTTGAAACGGTAATAGTACACTTTGTTCGGCTCAAGCCCGTCCGCTTCCACATGAACGGAATGGGCAAGACTCGGTTTCGCCATTTCAGTGCCTTTTCTTACGATTTTGCGGAAATGCTCATCCTTTGCGACCTCCCATTTGACAGGCACTGCTTGCTTCGGCATTCCTCCGCCGTTCAGCGGATCTGGTGCCAGGCGTGTCCAAAGCACGACACTGTCAGAAAGCGGATCACCTGACGCTACCCCTAATGTAAACGGATAGCTTGAGAATTTAGGCGCAGCATTTACTTCAAAGGCCCCAACCGACTGGGCAATCGTTAATCCAAGAGAAAGTCCTGCAATCTTCCCCGCTCCTTGAATAAATTTACGGCGGTCAAACGTATTGTTTTGAAAGCTTTCCTCTTTCAGTTTCTGTACCCATTCATCAAAACGACTGTCGTATGCCATTCAAGATCCCCTCTCTCCTCATTGATCGTCTCCATTATAGGAAATCATTGTTAAACGACTGTGAAGAAGTGTGAACCGATTGTAAGCGCTGAACATCAAAAACAGGTCTTCCCTCACAAGCCTGCCGCTGAAACATGCCGAAAGCTGGCTGAATGACGCGTTTTCTGCATATCCTGTCATTTGCAAGCCGCCCATTCGGACTATTTTTCTTCACATGATCTTAAAAAAACAAAAACACCGAGCCATTTCGTAGAATGACTCAGTGCCTTATCAGTTATTTCGAAAACAATCTGCTGAAAAAGCCCTTCTTTTTCGGCTTTTCAGCAGGAGGCTCTTGTTCTCTTACAATCCCTTTTTCCTTCGCTTCTTTTAGCCAAAATGGAAATTCAGCAAGCAGAGCATCATAAAGCTCATCATCAGAAATGCGGTCAATCTCTTCGATATGCAGGAAGTTCGTGTTATCAACGACACGCCCTTCTAGCGTATCCAGTTTATTGAGAAAATCAAAGTTTCCGTTTCCGATGCCGACAAACTGCCAGAACACCGGTTTATCAGAAGAAGCTTCAATTATCGGTTTGATTGACTTTTTACAGCCCCCGTCATTGATAAAAACAATGAAAGCAGGATACGAGCTCGGTTCCTCCGCAACATATTTGCGCAGCACGTCCTTCATGACTGGCGGCTCATCATTTCTGCCGAATTTATGCAAGCGGTCATTATTTAAAATTTCACGATCGACATAGCCCGAAAACTCCTTTTCTGAAACTGGCTTTAATCGGGAAAATTCATTATCATACACCCATACATCCAGCAAACCGTTATCATCAAACTGATCAGCCACTGCCAAAATCCGCTCCACCACATTTTGAACCGTCCCGTTTTTGTAGAGCGGTCTCATCGATCCCGTAATATCAAGAACCAGTCCGACACGAGCCGTCACCTTCGTTAACTGCTTTTTCTCCAGTACGATCTTTACACTTTTCTTTTGCAGGTCAATTGTTGCCATTCTGTCATCTCCGTCAGCTCTTTTTTCTTCGATTATCTCACAGGAATATTTTCCATTGCATCTTTTCAAATAAAAACACCGTTCAATTTGAACGGTGTCCTGTCTCTAAAATGTGTTATATACATTTTCACACGTCTCCGCCGTCGGCTGATAAAAGCAGTGTGACTTAAATCTGGCCACAAACGGCTGGTTATACCACTGGGCTGGACAGTCCCCCTCCGGCCTGAAGTACCATAAACTAAATTTTGCAGGCCAGCGCCTTTCACCATTAATCGACCGGCGTGCAAGGGCACGCTCGCTATCTCGCGCCCTTTGATAAAAATATCCATGAGTCACAGCCTCAAACGCGTGTGGCTGATAAATCATCTGCCTGATGGTGCGGAGGCCTTTAAAATCTGAGCAATTCGCCCGCAGCCGATTAATTCCAACGTTGCCGACAAGCAGCATCCCCTGCTTGCCTTCGCCTTCCGCTTCCGCTCTGAGCAGCCTTGCCATCAAATCGACATCCGCACTCGTTGCTCTCACGACCGCCATCACGTCACCTCCCCTTGATCTCTTTTCATCATATTTCATTACTTCAGAAGTGATGACGGAGGGACAGGAGAAGTTTTTAAATTTATTCATCTAAAAACAGCAAACATAATGGGCTGTTGGGCATCAAAGCAGCGTCCGGTGCAGTACAAGCTTCACGTTTCCGCTGTCGAAGCGCCGCAGCCTCAATTCCTGGATTCACATCATTGACCCCTCCCCAGCAGATTTGCACCCGCCTCCGAAAAGAAATAAGGTTTAACTTTTTACATTTGAGGAATTATACATAACAAATCAAATGACAAAAGGAGGAATTGTAATGACACATGTGAAAGCGCTCGCTATTAAAGGTATTATGACGATTATTGTGTTGTATCTGGTGCTTGGTCTGGGCTTTGGTTTCACGTTTGGTGATACGCTGCTAATGACGATTGTGTTAGGGGTTATTTCTTATTTGCTGGGCGATCTGTATGTATTGCCGAGATGGAATAATATGATTGCAACTTTGGCTGATTTTGGCTTGGCCTTTCTTGTGATCTGGCTGATGGGCATGCCGCTTTCCCTGGGGATGACTGGCGGTGAAGTTGCGTTGGCGGCTTTATTCGGCGCGATCGTCATGGCAATCGGTGAATATTGCTTCCATTTCTATATGATGAGCAAAGAGATTGGCAAGAAGCATTATCTTGAAACAAGAACAGACTCATAATGGAAAGGCCGGTGCTGACAGCATCGGCCTTTTATACTTATTGGGCGCCTTTGTTTACGCATCCTGCTTGTCCGCATTCCTGATCGCCATGTAGGAAAAGAACAATCCGAATGCCGCTAACGATAACGGGATATACACAACAGATGAAATCGAGAAGCCCGGACTTGTTGAGCTGATGAGCATCACAATTACTACAGATGAAATGATGGTCGCCGGAACCGAGTGTCTACGCATCCCAAAAAAGATGGGAACTAAACTGGTTCCAGCGGCGCCAAAAGCGAAAACCGCCATTTTGACCGCCTGTTGAGAAATGATCTCGAAAGTAAGCTCTCCTGGTATGAAATGGTAGATCGAGTTCAGCCAAAAGAAACCGGCGGCTATGAGTATATTTGAAAGTAAAATCGTGATAAACGTCAGTCCGCCCGCGATCATGAGCTTAGCGGTGAGCAGCTTTTTACGGCTGATCGGGTACGTGAACATCACAAGAATGGTTTTGTTTTTATATTCCGAAATCACCAATTTTACGATCAGCACAGCGCCAAATACGATAAATACCGCTCTGACGAAGGTGCCGATGATGAGGAATGCTTCATCCGTACTTTGGAACGAAACCCCGCCATCGGCTTTTTCGGAATAACTGATCAGCCACATAAAACCCATAATGATCACGTTGGCAATGAGGGCACCTCTGATATACCAGCCCATTTTCATTTTTCTTAATTCGATTCTGATCAAATTCATCAACGTGTCTCTCCTCCTTTACGCACTGATGCTATTGCCGTTGATCAATTTGATAAAATAATCCTCCAGCGACGTATACTTTTTGTTCATTGATTCAATGTCTACATCATTTAAAATCAGCGCTTTGGATATAGCAGGCTGTGAGGCTTCGGCTTCGTAAATTCGGATTGTTTTCTCATTTAAAATTTTAAAGTTGGTTAATTGCAGCTCTTTCTCAAGAACAAAGCAGGCCTTTGTCTGATTCGATGTAACAAGCTCGATGTATTCAGTGTTCTGGCCCCTGACATCCTCCATTGATACCTCTTCAAGCAGCCTGCCGTCCCGAATGACGCCGATTGTGTCCGCGATTTGTTCGATTTCACCCAGCAGGTGGCTTGAGATCAGCAGTGTCATCCCGTACTCTTTGCTCAGCACTTGAAACAATTGCCTGATCTTTTTAATGCCGATAGGGTCAAGACCATTCACCGGCTCATCCAAAATGAGCAGGTCCGGCTTCGTGAGGATGGCACGCGCAATTCCAAGGCGCTGCTTCATCCCGAGGGAAAAGGTTTTGACGGGTTTTTTGTCGATTTGTTTTAAATTCACCATATCCAGCACTTCTTGTATGGCTTTTTTATTGTGATATCCCATATATTCACAATGCAGATCTAAATTTTCTTCAGCTGTCAGGTTTTCATAAAAAATCGGATATTCAATCATGCTGCCGATGTTCCCCAGCACCTCATATGACGTGTGGGTGAACTTGTTCCCAAGAATGATGATTTCACCGCTTGTCGGTTTGACAAGGCTCGTCAGCATTTTCATAATGGTTGTTTTCCCCGCGCCGTTCGGGCCGAGAAAGCCATAGATTTCACCTTTTTTAATATGCATGCTGACATTGGATACGACCTCTTTGCCCTGATATGTTTTGGTCAGCCCGTTTGTTTGTACGATATAAGTCAACTTTGTTTCTCCTTCCCTCTCTTTTCCTGTTTTCTATTGTAGCGGCGAGCCCTGTCATTTTTATTTCTCAAACCTTAAGAAATTCTTACGATTAATATGTCATGCGTTTCAAGGTGATCGTAAATGCAGTCCGTTCGTACGGCTTGCTTTGGACGGATATGGTGCCTCCCATTTTTTCTGTAAGCCGTTTTGTGATGGTTAAACCCAGTCCGCTTCCTTGAAATGCTTTATTTCTGGATTCTTCAAGTGTGTACAGCCTCTCAAACACCCGCTGCTGATCGGTTTCACTAATCCCTTTTCCGCGATCCCATACGGTGATGGCGATGTTCCTTTCATCATAAGACAGCGTCAGCCCGATTAACTTGCCGGCCGCGCCATATTGAATCGCATTGGACAATAGGTTTTGCAGGATTCTGTCCAGAGCCTCTTCATTCGCCTGCGCATACACCGGCGTATCCGGGATATCGATGGCTGCTTGAAAGCCTTTTGACTGAACAGCGTCATAATAGTGCAGGATATTTCGTTTGCATATGTCGTTCATATGTACTTTGGTAATCGGGATCTCTTTATCTTCAGATTCTAATTTCGCTAAATCAAAAAAGGAGTTGATCATCTGAATGAGTTCATTTGTTTTCTGGCGGAGCTTCCCCAGCAATCTTTCCCGCTCTTCGTCCGGCATGTTCGGGTCACTTTGAATGGCTTCGATATAACCGAGAATGACCGTTAACGGCGTTTTCAGGTCGTGAGACATATTGGTCAGCATCCGCTTCATGGATTGCTCTGTTTTGGCAAATTGGGCGCTGATCTGCTGACGATTCTCAACGATAAGATTGATATTAACAAGCAAGCTTTTGAGCGCATGATCGTCTGTAGGAAGCAAAATTTGTCCTGCCGAATCCCGGCTGAGCATGTAGCTAAGCTGGTCAGCCGTGTAAGCCAGATTCCCGTCCCGCTTCTTTTTCATTATGAATTGAATCACATTCAGACACGCCAGAGCGATGACAGCGGCCACCCATAGCACTGTCATTCTAAAACTCTCCTAATTTATAACCGATGCCCCATAACGTTTTAATATATTGAGGGGAGGAGGGGTCATCCTCAATCTTTTCTCTGAGCCGCCGCATATGTACGTTAATGATGTTCTGATCATCAAAGTACTCTTCATTCCAAACGGAACGGTAGATTTGTTCTTTCGTAAACACTTTTTTAGGATTTGATGCAAATAAGCACAGCAGCTGCCATTCTGTTGACGTCAGCTGGAGCGGCTCTCCGTTTTTCAAAACGGAAACATTGTCTATATCTATCGCAAGCTGGTGAATCTGGATCACCTTATTCACAGCCGGCTCCTCTGCCGAATATTGCGTTGCCCGCCGTATCGCGGCTTTTACTCTAGCTGTCAGCTCAATCATCGAAAACGGTTTGGCGATATAATCATCCGCCCCAAAGCCAAGTCCCAATGCCTTGTCCACATCTCCGTCTTTTGCCGAAATCATTAAGACCGGTATATTGCTTTTTTCCCGGATGATTTTCAGAAAATCCATGCCGTTCAGCTTCGGGAGCATGATATCAAGGAGGACCAAATCGTATGAACCCTGCTGAAACAGCCGGATGCCCTCTTCTCCGTCGAAGGCATGCACAATTCCAAAGCCTTCTTTTGTTAAATAATGATCCACCATTTCACTGATTGAGTGGTCGTCTTCTACAAGCAATATGCGCTGCATCTTCTCACCTAACCTTTACAAAATCAAAAAACACACACGTAATTACACTTATTGTAATTGAAAAACGTGTGTGTTTTATATAAATTATTCTTTTTTTCCTGTTTTCAGCTTCCTGTATTCCATGCCCGTAATGACAAAGAATACGGCAGCGCATCCAATGACTTGAATAAGCCCGAGCCGTTCACCGAGAAATAAAGCTCCATAGAAAATCGTCAGGATAGGCCCTGCCATTGAAATGGCGGCGGCTCGCTGTGCCCCGATTCGTTTTATGCCCTCAAGCATTAGCACAAATGGAATCACTGTGGTAACGACTGCAATTACCGCGAACAAACCATACATAGAAAGCGGATATGCTGCCATTGGCGTATTCATGCCAGCCCGATTTGATCCCTGTGTAAAGCATCATGGCAGCTCCAGCAGCTGTCATCCCGTATGCATTGAGACGGATCCCCCCGATTTGATGGACGAGATGCCCGGAAAGGACAAGATAACCAGCATAGACGGCCGAAGATAACAAAATGAATACAGCTCCAATCATATTCGCCTGGAAAAGCTCAGCATTCCAGCCGGCCAGCGCCAAGAAAAGCCCAAACATGACCGCCAGAACTGCGAAGAGGTCCTGAATTGAGGACCTTTTCCGGTCACGACACGCGGTGAATCCAAACACAAACAACGGATAGCTCATCAGCAATATACGTTCAACCATTGCGGATACATGGTTCAGCCCGATAAAATCAAGCAAGGGAGACAGAAAAAAACAAAACACTCCCGCGCCACAAGCCTTCCATAGGTCTCCTTTTTTCTTACCGTCTGGCATTGGAGGACGGTATATTAAAAAAATCAGCCAAAACAGCGGAACAGCCAGCAGCTGCCTGTATAGCAGCACGGCATCTGGCTCAGCACCCATTTGGTATGCCCATTTTATCCAAATCGATTTAGACGCAAAACAAACTGTTCCGATCAGCAAAAAAATCGTACCTGCTGCGGCCTCACGAATCTTACTCTGCTCTTCTGCTCTCATCTCATCTCAGCTTTTCTCCTTTACTTATTCAAATGCTTTTGGATAAAATCCAGAAGCGTATATCCTTGAGCAGTCAGAATAACACCTTTTCCGCTGCAGGCCGGGCAAGGTGTTCCTTCGATTTCTCCCGCTCTTTCACATTTAGGACATGCGACCTCAAGATCATCAGTTGCAATGACCATTTGATATCCTCCTTTCTAACTCATCTGCTATGCCACCACCAGCCATCGTCCATTGGCCGTCACCTCCTTTAAGAAACACAAAAACCCCCGTCCTATGCAAAGGACGAGGGTCTCGCGGTACCACCTTTATTAACAGCTATACAGCCGTTCACTCTAAGTACAGAAAACCTATGTTTCGATACTCCTCTCTTGGTAACGGGGAGAGAAACCCGGCATCGCCTACTATCCGTTCAGCAAAGCAATTCAGAAGCCCATTCGGCATCAGGGGAGGATCGGTTCACACCTGCCACCGACTCTCTGAACCTCCATTCTGATGCGTACTTGCTCTTCCTCACGATTGTTGTTCCGTTCTATTATTTGTAAAGTTTATAATACTTGGTTCATGAAATGAAGTCAATTCTTAATCCGATATTACACCGAGTGCTTCCAGCGCCATATGAACGTGCTCCTCCTGCTGTGTTTGCAGAGCGAGCTTGGCGATTTCCACCGGATACGCCGCCTGCATCTCTGAAATGTGTTCCTGCATTTTTGCCCATATCCGGCCGCCTGCTTGATTATAGTATTCAAGTAAACGGGCAGTTTCTTTTTCCCCGAAAATGGTTTGATAAAGAACAAAATCCTTGGCTGGATCGGCAACCTTCGCTTCTGTCCAATCCAGAAGTCCTGTGACACGTTCATTTTGGTCGATAAGAATATGCGGCGGGTGGAGATCGCCGTGTATCAGTGCAGAAAAACCAGGCCAGTATGCATCATCATTTATCCACTTTTGCCATCTTTCCCAAAGCTGACTAGATACACCAAGCTTATTCTTCACATCAACCATAGAGTCTGCTGTCATTTGCCTGAAATCTTCTGGCCTTATCACTTCTATTCCGGATTGCCCAGCAGATATTTGATCCGTGCCATGTAATTCAGCCAGTATGTCGGCAAGTGTGCGGACAAAGTCGTCTGACGGCGGCTGATGATCCATATTCCATACATATTGCTTTTGTTCCAAGTCAATTCCAGCAGCCGGCGTTCCTTTTAACATGGGGTAAGCGATCAATTCCGATGTATGAATTCTCCAATCCGGCACATCAGCAGTCAGATTCGCGCGGAGAAAGGCAAGCGTTATGCCTTCTGCAGATGCTCTTTCCACAACATCACTTCGCCGCGGTTTTCGCAGCACCCATGGCATACCTGTGTCGTCCTTGGCAAATACAACTTGAAAGTCCATTCCGGTTTCATTCAATTGCGCGTTCTCAGAATGAACCGTCAAACCTTGGCTGCGTGCAAGCCCGACAATCTCAGTGATAAGCTGTATTTCGTTAAGGTTTGTCATCCCATTTCCCCTTTCTCATGCTCAGGCCTGCAGTAGAGAGAAGGGATGCTTGAAGGCACAAAAAAGGGCAGGCACGCCACCCTCTTTTTTGATAACCATATAAGGGCTTATACATAGGCGGATTCATCCCGATTCTCCCGCATTCAGGCGAGAGTTGTTCACTATTGAATTCGTGTCACTCGGAATCTAATGAATGCCATGCTATAACCCCTCCATTTCCTATACGCTGATTTTCATTTTACAGCATATTCCATCTTCCTGCTATAAAAACATGAATCAAGTCACTGGAGCAGGATTAAACAAGCACAAATCATTATGAAGGCCCCAACGGTCTGCCCACGTTTGTTTGCGGCCGCTTGCTACATCCAAAATCGTCCTGAAGATTTCCCAGCCTACGTCTTCAATACTGGCCTCTCCTGTCGCGATTCGGCCGGCATTGATATCGATTAAATCAGCCCAATGCTCTGATAAGGAATGCCGAGTCGATACTTTCAGCACCGGTGCAGCAGCCAGGCCATATGGTGTTCCCCTCCCTGTCGTAAACACCTGCAGATTCATGCCCGCAGCCAGCTGCAGGGTGCCGCACACAAAATCGCTTGCCGGTGTCGCCGCGAACAGCAGGCCTTTTTGCTCTGCTCTTTCACCAGGGCCGAGCACGCCGGAGATGGGGCTTGTGCCTGATTTCGCTACCGAGCCTAACGCTTTTTCCACCACATTGGATAATCCGCCTTTTTTATTGCCTGGTGACGGGTTTGCGCTTCGGTCTGCGTCTCCCCGCCGAAGATAGCTGTCATACCACTTCATCTCTTTGATCAGTGATTGTCCGACCTTTTCACTGACAGCCCGCGGCGTTAATAAATGAATGGCATCCCGCACCTCTGTCACTTCAGAAAACAAAACCGTTGCACCTGCGCGAACCAATAAATCAGCCGCATACCCCACGGCAGGGTTCGCCGTCACGCCGGAAAACGCATCACTGCCGCCGCATTGCAGGCCGATAACCAGATCCGAAACAGGACATGACACCCGGGTTCTGCTGTTCAGCCTGATTAACCGTTCCTCCGCCATTTCCAAAATGGATTGGATCATCGCCGCAAAACCTCGGTGATCCTGGAGCGATAGAATGTCATCATCATTTTCGGAGGAAATTCTTTCCGGGAGGAGCTTTTCACATCCCAATCCGATTACCATTACTTCTCCGCCGAAGTTCGGATGCTTCGCGAGATTTTGAATCGTGCGGATCGGAATGACAGCGTCGGGCGCATTGATCGCCACACCGCATCCGTATTGATGATGCAGCGGCACAACGTCATCGACATTTGGGTATTTCGGCAGCAGCTCTTCTTTTATTCGTTTGACTGCATAATCCAAAACGCCAACAACACATTGAACACTTGTCGTGATGCCGAGGATATTTTTTGTCCCCGCACTGCCATCCGCATTACGGTATCCTTCAAACGTGTAGCCTTCAAGAGGGGGCCGCGGCTGCGGCACTCTGTTTGCGAGAGGAAGATCGTCTAACGCCGGAGGAGCGGGCATTCTCACGAGGGCTTCCCGTATCCAGCTCCCGCGTTTGATCGTCTCATCAGCAAATCCAATCACCTCTCCGTAACGCACGATCTCGTCCCCTTGATTGAGATCGGTGAGGGCCACCTTATGGCCTTGAGGAATATCCTCTTCAAGTACGAGCCCGCATGAGAAAACAGTGCCCTTTGGCAGTCCTCCATCATTTACAATAATCGCGGAGTTATCTATTTCATGCACTTTGATGTAAAGGGGGGCTTGGTTCTTCCTGAGGTTCATCGCCATATGAAAATCACTCCTCATATCTTAGTAAGCGTTTTCTAAATTGGTTTTAAAAAAACCGCAGCTCTTACGTTTCAACTGCGGTTGCTCACCATTATTTTTCATCCATTCCTTTTAGAATTTTGTCACGGACAAATTTCAGATGTTCATACATGTGGTAATGTGCTTTGTACGGATCTCTTTTGGCAAGGGCGTCGTAGATTTTTTTGTGATATTCGACCGTTACATCTCTCTCCCTGTACGGAATTTGGCTGTCAATTTTCGCATGGGTGATCAGCAGGGACTGAATCATCCCTTCAACGACGGGGTTATTGGCGCTTAACGCAATAATTCGATGGAACTCTTTATCCGCTTCACCATAAAGATTGTCAGTGCTGTTGGCAATATCGTCGATCGTCTTCTGCAAACGCTGAAGCTCTTCCTCATTGATTTTTTCCGCGGCAATTGTCACGAGCCCGAGTTCTAGCGCCATCCGCGCTTCAATGATAGCCGGAAGATTATCAGTGGCCAAAGCAAGCATGACTGAAAATGGCTGCATGCCAATTTTATCGTTGAAATATGTGCCCCCTCGTGTTTTTCTCGTAATGACGCCCAGCGTTTCAAGTGAACTGAGCGCCTCCCTAAGCACCGGCCTGCTGACATGCAAAATGTCCATCAGTTCCATTTCTGTCGGCAATTTGTCTCCGGCCCTCAACTGTCCGCTCGATAATAAATGGACAATCCGTTCGATGACCTGCTTGGCTAATGTTTTCCGATTGACTGTATCGACTTTCAAATCCTCTAAACCTTCGTACACGAACAACTCTCCCTTCAGTTGTTCAATTGTAAGACAAAATAGCGGATATGACAATATTTACAATCAAACTTATCGCACAAGACACGGGCGCTTCCGGTCAAATTCCCAGTTGCGGATCAGAAACTGCATTGGGATCGCGTCATTCCGTGCGCCTAAATTCATTTTCCGATAGATCTCATGCGCTTTTTCCACTTGTTCCATATCAATATCGACGCCTAGTCCAGGCTTATCCGGCACCTTGACACAGCCAGAAGAAATCTCAAAAGGCTGTTTCGTTAATCGCTGCCCGTCCTGCCAGATCCAATGGGTATCAATCGCCGTGATCCGCCCCGGAGCCGCTGCTGCTACATGGGTAAACATCGCTAGGGAAATATCAAAGTGGTTGTTGGAGTGCGAGCCCCATGTCAAACCCCAATCATGACACATTTGCGCAACCCGCACCGACCCTTGCATCGTCCAAAAATGCGGATCAGCCAGCGGTATATCGACCGCGTGGAGCTGAATCGCGTGACCCATTTCCCGCCAGTCAGTCGCAATCATATTTGTCGCAGTCGGAAGCCCTGTCGCGCGGCGGAATTCAGCCATTACTTCACGAGCGGAGTAGCCATTCTCATCCCCGCATGGATCTTCCGCATACGCGAGCACATC
Source organism: Bacillus sp. SN32 (assembly GCF_002837495.1). Classification (NCBI taxonomy): domain Bacteria; kingdom Bacillati; phylum Bacillota; class Bacilli; order Caryophanales; family Bacillaceae; genus Bacillus; species Bacillus sp. SN32. Next base: position 115,486 of record NZ_PJCT01000005.1, read on the forward strand.
TTGCTTTCCTTTGCATAATGCAATAGCTTCCTCTAATGACCATGCCCCGTTCGGATCAAGAGTGATCCTTGCCTCTGGAAAACGTTTCGATAATGCGGTAACAGCTTCGATTTCCTCTTCTCCCCGCAGCACCCCGCCTTTCAATTTGAAATCCTGAAAGCCATAGCGCTCCTGTGCGGATTCGGCAAGACGCACAATGGCCTCCGGCGTCAGCGCTTCCTCATGGCGCAGACGGAACCAGGCACAATCTGACTGCTCATCGCTTTGATACGGCAAGGTCGTCCGATTTCGGTCGCCGATGTAAAAGAGGTAACCGAGCATTTTTACTTCATCACGCTGCTTCCCTTCGCCCAGCAAAGCCGCGACCGGTTCCTGAAGAAACTTTCCAAGCAAATCTAACAAAGCCGCTTCCAGTGCGGTGACGGCGTGCACAGTGGTGCGCAAATCAAACGTCTGGTTTCCTCGCCCTCCCCTGTCCTGATCGCCAAACTGCTTTCTGACCGTTTGCAATATCGCCTGGTACGCACCGATAGATTTTCCGACAACAAGCGGCTCTGACAGCTCCAGTGTGCGGCGAATATGCTCTCCGCCAGGCACCTCGCCGACTCCCTGATTTCCGCTGCTGTCTGTTAAGATTACGATATTCCGGGTAAAAAACGGGCTGTGTGCTCCGCTTAGATTCAGCAGCATGCTGTCATGTCCCGCAACAGGAATCACCTTCATTTCAGAAATTGAGGGAATATTCGATCTTTTTTCTTTTTGAACCTGCTCTTGTATCGGTGAACTCATGCATTTTCCTCCCTTTATAAAGCGCTTTCATAAATATTAGACAGGCAACGATTGATCGGGGTCTTGTTCTTGTTTCTTTAACACGACCCGTTTGATCGGCCCGACCAGCAGCAAATAGCTGAGGATCGCCGCAATCGCGTTAGCGCCGACAAACACAAGCGCGCCATTGAAAGATCCAGTAGCATTGACAATGTATCCGATAATAATCGGTGTTGTAATTGAGGCAATATTCCCGAAAGTGTTGAACAAACCGCCGCTTAATCCTGCACATTCTTTCGGAGACGTGTCCGACACGACAGCCCAACCCAATGCGCCGAAGCCTTTTCCGAAAAACGCGAGCGACATAATGACAACGACGAGCCATGCTGAATCTGTGTAGTTACAGACAATCATACTGCAAGACAGCAGCATGCCGGCAATGATTGGCACTTTTCTTGCAAAGGTCAGTGAACGGCCTTTTTTGAGTAAGATGTCTGACACAATGCCCCCAAGGACGCCGCCGGCAAATCCGCACAGCGCCGGCAGGGAAGCGACAAACCCAGCTTCAAGAATAGACATGCCGCGGGCCTGAACCAAATATACCGGAAACCATGTGAGAAAGAAATAGGTGAGAGTCGTAATACAGTATTGCGCGATGTACACACCAATCAGCATGCGGTTCGTTAACAGCTGTTTGATATACGGCCATTTCGATTCTGTTTCTTGTTTGCTTTTACTGTCATCCATGGAAATCAGCCCGCCGCCCTGTTCGATGTACGCAAGCTCAGCTTCATTAACCTTTGGGTGTTTTTTCGGTTCATACACCGTTTTTAGCCAGATGACAGCCAGAAGAATGCCTGCAATACCCATGACAACGAAGACGGAATGCCAGCCGAAAGAGTGGGTAAGCCAGCCCATTAAAGGAGAAAAAATGACGATTGCGAAGTATTGTGCTGAATTAAAAAAGGCTGAAGCTGTCCCGCGCTCGGAGCTTGGAAACCATGAGGCAACAACTCTGCCGTTTCCGGGAAATGAAGGCGCTTCTGATAAACCAACCAGAAAACGCAGTGCAAACAGCAGGATAATCGCTGTGCCGGCGGAGAAAAAGCCAATCGCCCCTTGCAGCAGCGTAAAAAACGACCAGAAAAAGATGCTTAACGCAATGATAGTCTTTGAACCAAAACGGTCCAGCAGCCAGCCGCCCGGAAGCTGTCCGATGACATAGGCCCAGCCAAAGGCAGAAAAGACATATCCCATGGCGACCGAGTCCAATCCCAAATCGTGCTGGACGGAATCTCCGGTGATGGAAAGCGTCGCTCGATCCGCGTAGTTAATAGAGGTCACAAGAAACAGCATAAACACGATGAACCAGCGCACGGACGTTTTTTTGCCCGCCGGTGTAACATTCGCAAAGTCTTTTTTCATAGTATCTTCTCCTTTTCAAAGTAGAGAATCATATGCTGGCTGTGATAAAGCCGGGAAAGAGACGCATGCCTCTTTCCAGCACCATTACGGCTTCACAAAAACGGTTTTGATCGCTGTGAAAAAGTCCTTCGCTGCCTCACCCTGTTCTCGGGAGTGGGAGCTCGACTGCTTCATGCCGCCAAAAGGCGCCTGCAGCTCAACACCTGCGCTTTCTGCATTGATCCGAACCAGCCCGGCATCGATTTCATCAATGAAAGAAAGCATTCGGCCGATGTTTTCCGTGAAGATGGATGCACTTAATCCGAACTTCACATCATTAGCGATGTTTAGCGCCTCCTCCATCGAGTCCACCTTGATCAAGGCGATCACCGGACCGAAAATTTCCTCCTGGGCAATTGTCATCTCAGATGTCACATTGTCAAAGATGGCAGGCTGAACATAATAGCCGTTTTGATACTTTCCGTTCTCCAGCTTTTCTCCTCCTATTAAAAGGGAAGCCCCCTCCTGTTTGCCTTTCTCAATGTATGACAGGCAGTTATCAAGCTGATTCTTGCTGGCAATCGGTCCCATCCAGACATCCTCTTTTAAGCTGTCTCCGATTGTAATATCTTTTGTGCGCTGGAGCAGTTTTTCTTTAAAGCGCTCATAAATTCCGCTTTGTACAATGACACGGCTTGTCGCGGTGCATTTCTGGCCGGTTGAACGGAAGGCCCCCGTTATGACAGCTTCGGCCGCAGCTTCAAGGTCAGCGTCATCAGCTACGATGACAGGGTTTTTGCCGCCCATCTCAAGCTGGTACTTGGCTCCCCTCGCTAAAGCGGCTTGCCCGATGATTTTTCCGACTTGATTTGAACCGGTAAACGTAACGGCGTTTACACCGTCATGCTCAGCAAGCCCCTGACCGACAACAGAACCCGGGCCTGTCACCAAATTGATGACCCCTGCCGGGAGCCCCGCTTCCTCAAAGCAGGCAATGATCTTCGCGCATGTCACAGCTGTTTCTGTCGCCGGTTTGATGACAACGGTATTGCCGTATACCAATGCCGGCGCCATTTTCCAAATCGGAATCGCCACTGGGAAGTTCCACGGAGAAATCACGCCGACCACACCGAGCGGAACACGGGTGGTAAACATGAGTGCGTCTTTGTCAGTAGACGGAATGACGTCACCCGTTTTTCGCATGCCCTCTCCGGCGTAATAGCGCAGAATGGCAATCCCACGGGCTGTTTCTCCCTTCGCTTCCGGCAATGTTTTACCCATTTCACGCGTTGCACAGGCGGCGATTTCCTCCAAGCGCTGCTCCATGATATCCGCTGTTTTGTATAAGTATTGGCCGCGCTCGGCACCCGTCAGCTTTCTCCAAGCCGTTTTGGCTTCATTGGCGGCGGCGACGGCACGTTCCACATCTTCAGCCGTTGAATTCTGTACATATCCGACAATGTCATTCACATCGGCAGGGTTTTCGACCTTGACCATATCGCCTGATTGAGACTTAACCCACTCTCCGTTAATAAAGTTGAGGTACGTGTTTTGTTCCGTGATCACAGACATGCCCATTGCCCCTTTCGTGTTTTTTCTGGTCAAACCGTCGCGGCTTTTTTCGGAAAACGGTCAGCCGCCTGCTTCAAAATTGCTTCCAATTGCTGATAATGATCTTTTTCAACCGGGCCGACAGGCGGTCTGGCTGTATTCCTTACATTCAAACCCATGATTTCCATACCGGCTTTAATTAAGGATACGGCGTAGCCTTTTCGTTGTTTGCGAATGTCGTTGATCGGCAGAATCACATGCCGATAGAGTTCCTTCACAAGCTCGTCATTTCCGTTTTTCAATGCATCATAGAACATTCGCGAAATATGCGGGATATAATTTGAAATCGCTGAAGAGTAAGAGTGGAACCCGATCGGCAGATAAGCCGGCATCGTCACTTCAGCCATCGGCATTCCGTTGAGCCATCCTAAGCGGTCGCCGATCGTATAGACGAGGTTGATATTCAAATCCATATTTCCTACCCCGTCTTTGACACCGACAAGCTGTTCACATTCGGTCAGACGTTTGATCTGTTCAACAGAGAGAACGGCGTTATCGCGCTGATAAAGAATTGCGTTCAAGTCAGTGCTTTCAATAATCGTTTTCGCATACTGGTACAGCCCCTCCTGTTCGCCATGCACCAAATACGGAGGCAGGATCAAGTAGCCGTCGGCGCCTTTTTTCTCCGACAGCTGCGCCCAATCAAGCGCTGTGCTGAGGTTGCCGCCCACCCCCGTGTAGACCGGCACCTTTCCTCCGGCTGCCGAGACTGCGACTTCCACCATTTGCTCATATTCCTTCTGGCTGAGAGATTGGAATTCACCAGACCCGCAAGCGATAAATATCGCTTCCAAGCCCTCATTCAGCAAAAACTCAATGTTTTGAAAAAGAGCTTCTTCCTCCAGTTTTCCTTGTGTGTTAAAAGGAGCAACCGGAAAACCTAAAATTCCAGCGGGTGCTTTTCTGATACGGCTCATCAACATAACCTCCTGTTATTTGTGTATACAGCCTCTATCTGTAAGCGCTTTTATTAATTTTCCTTTCACATCCGCTCCTTCCCCATATATCCTTTTGTTTAATTGTAAGACAAATAAACAATAAGTCAATATCTTTATTTTCTGATATTTTATAAAAAAGCGGTAAATCACTGTCCGGCCGGGATTCTGCGCAGCAAAAAAACAGCCAGGTCAGCCGGCTGTTTGGTTTATATCCTTCTTTGTTTCATCGTCTCATGCAAAAGCTTTGCTTCCAAAAAAAACACGTGGATGAATTTTTTCATATTTATTCTAGCAGGTGCAAGGGGTTTTGCATCCTTGGATTGGAGTTCTTTCATTTTCTGGCTGACAACCGGAAAATCAAAGAATTTCGATGCATAGGTTTCAAATTTTGGATTCGAAAAATCAGTTGTGCCCAGTGAAGCAAAATGGTGCAGCGAATGAATAATCGCTCTGCGGATACGCTGCTCCGAGGCTTTCATTTCGCGATTGACTTCCGTCTGTGAGGCTCCTGTCCCCAGCTTCCGTACCGCTACTTGGGTGAATATTTGTTTTAGCGAAGGGCTTTGTTTTTCGTGCGGCTCGGATTGCTCGTGTTCTGCTAAATACTGCAGGACCGCCATGAGATCATGTGCGCCGCCTTCTCCCATCATGCCCAGCTCGGACAACAGGAATGTTCCTGCCTCTTTTAAACCGCTGTCACTCTTCTGCTGGGGACGCGCTTTCCGTTCAGTCCGATTGACAAGCCGGCTTAGAGAATGCTGAATGGCTCCAATCGAGTGTTCAAGCTCGATCCGCTCCTTCACCTTTTGGAGAACCGTGACAATTTCAATGCGGTTAATCGGCTTATGGATAAAATATTCGATGCCGAGCGAGTACGCTTCCCCGACCATTTCCTTCGCCTCCACTTGAGAGATCATTACAATTTTGCCGGAGTACGTATTCTGGATCTGACGAATCGTCTCAATGCCATCTCTTCCGGGCATTAACAGATCGATTAATAAAATATCAATCTGCTTAAATTGCAGCATATGCCCTTCCACTTGGCTTCCGTCGTCTGCTTCACCAGCAGCTTCCCCGAGATCTTCGTCCTCAATGATCTGCCTTAAAATTGACCGCACCGCACGGTCATCATCTGCAATAAAAAAACGCATAGCTTTTGGTTCACCCTTTCTGAATCAAATGCCGGACAGGCAGCCTGATGGCAAACACCACTCCCCGCTGCTGATTATCAAACGTGATATCCCCTTCTAGCTCTGTCACGATTTCCTTTACGTAGGAAAGTCCGATACCTGTAGAAGGCGTGCCAAATTCGTCATATTTTGAAGTAAAGCCCGGGTCAAACACAATGTCTCCGATTTTCTCGGAAATCCCGGGGCCATTGTCTTCCACCTGGAATTCTACCATACTCTCATTTGGCTTACGGAGCCTCAGGCTGACCATTCCCTCTTCATCCATAGCCTCTACAGCATTTGCTGTTAGATTATTAATGATCGAAAGCACGATAAATACGTGATATTCGTCATGCTCTCCCTCGATCGAGCAGTAAAAATCAATCTGCTTCCCTAGTGCTTCAGCGTACTTTTCATTCATTCGAATCACGAGCTGCAGCAAATCAGAAGCCCTCATATAATCTCTCAAACTCTCATTCGAAATCAGTTTTGAAAGCCCTGCGAATATCCGCTGGTTGTCCTTTTTCACTTCATGAATCTCTCCGGCCAGTCTCAAGATTCTGCCGCTCAGCTGAACATCCTTGCCCTTCATTTCCCGATAGAGCTGATACGAATCGTTTGTCACTTTCTCTGTCGTTTTCAATGTCTTTTTTAGGTGCACCGTTTCTTCATATAAATTGGAAACGATCATCAGCATGTGCTCGTGCTGCTGCCTTGTCTGTTTTTCTCTCGATTGTGTTTCATACAGCTTCAGCACACTATAAAAGCTCATCACAATAAATGTGTGAGAAATCGCAATCACCGCAATGTCAGTGATTTTCTCAGGCGTGACAACCGTATGAAAAATGAGAAATTGCACAGCCAGCTCGACACAATCTGACACAACTTCAATCATAAACCCAATGAAACCGAGCATAATCGGCCGTTCACGGAAACGATTGGCCTTTAATATGGAAAACAGACAGGCGTAAGTCATATAAAAGAAAAAGCCAGACGCTTGATCATACAGAATCGGAGTCAGCCCATTGTGTCCTCCGCCCCATAATTCCAGAAAGACGCGAAAGATGAAAACAGCCGCTCCAGTCAGAAAACCCGGCAGCACAGCGGGCACATGCCGCAACAATGATAAAAAGAAGAAAAAAACCGGTGCCCCAAAGCTGACCCGGAATTCTTCATTGAGGGGATAAAATTTCAGTTCACCGGCCAGCGGCACCGTAATCAGCATGAGGGCCAGTATATATCCGTCTTTTTCAATAAACCGTTCCAGTTTTATGTTGATCACATCCTCGCTTTTTATTTTGGGGAATCGGGAGAAAACCTGCAAATTGCTTTTGACCCAGAACATGAGGTTTTTATAAATCTTACTGCTTATTTTCAAAATGTTTTTGTCGTATTTTGTATGATTCTGTAGTCTCCATTATACAGTAATTATACCTTCCGCTATTATGAAAGCGTTTAACGCCCCTTTAGCCTTCGTTTTGATACACCTCAGTCCTTTAAGAAAAAAATCAGTGAGGAGGAATTCGATGAAAGAATTGATAAAAGAGCACCAGAAAGACATAAACCCGGCGTTACAGCTTCATGATTGGGTTGAATACTATCGCCCTTTTGCCGCCAATGGACAAAGCGCAAACTATATCCCCGCTTTAGGAAAAGTCAATGATTCACAGCTCGGCATCTGTGTATTGGAGCCTGATGGAACGATGATACACGCCGGCGACTGGAACGTCTCTTTTACCCTGCAAAGCATTTCAAAAGTGATTAGCTTTATTGCCGCCTGCATGAGCCGCGGCATTCCCTATGTGCTGGACCGCGTAGATGTCGAGCCGACAGGCGACGCCTTTAATTCAATCATTCGGCTCGAAATCAACAAGCCGGGAAAGCCCTTCAATCCCATGATCAACGCGGGCGCCCTCACCATCGCTTCGATTCTTCCCGGAGAATCGGCATACGAAAAGCTAGAGTTTCTTTACTCGGTGATGGAAACTTTGATAGGAAAACGGCCGAGAATTCATGAGGAAGTATTCCGTTCTGAATGGGAAACCGCCCACCGCAACAGAGCGCTGGCCTACTATTTAAAAGAAACAAACTTTTTAGAAGCTGAAGTAGAAGAAACACTTGAGGTGTACTTGAAGCAATGCGCTATGGAGAGCACCACAGAAGATATTGCGTTGATCGGCCTGATCCTTGCTCATGACGGGTATCATCCGATTCGACGCGAGCAGGTGATTCCAAAAGATGTGGCAAAATTGGCCAAGGCATTAATGCTGACGTGCGGCATGTACAACGCTTCAGGCAAATATGCGGCGTTTGTCGGCGTGCCGGCCAAAAGCGGCGTCTCCGGCGGCATCATGGCGCTGGTGCCTCCAAGCGCCAGAAGAGAACAGCCTTTTCAATCCGGATGCGGCATCGGCATTTACGGGCCTGCCATTGATGAATACGGCAACAGCCTCACTGGCGGTATGCTGCTGAAGCATATGGCGCAGGAGTGGGAGCTCAGCATTTTTTAAATATGAAAAAAGAGGTGATTCTATGCAGCAAATCCTGGAACATATCGTGGGTATCGCAAATGATCTTTTGTGGTCAAAGCTATTAATTGTTTTGCTCCTTTCTCTGGGAATCTATTTTACGTTCAGGCTTAAGTTTTTACAGGTTCGCATGCTGAAAGAAATGGTCAGGGTATTAAGAGAAGGTGCTGCTTCCCGGTCGAAAAACACCATTTCTCCGTTTCAAGCCTTTTGCATCAGCATGGCGGCCCGTGTCGGAACGGGAAATATTACGGGCATTGCCATCGCCATTGCACTCGGCGGGCCCGGTGCAATCTTCTGGATGTGGATTATCGCCATTATCGGATCAGCATCCAGCTTTGTGGAAAGCACACTGGCTCAGATTTATAAAGTAAAAGATGTAAACGGCTTCCGCGGCGGGCCGGCGTATTACATGGAAAAAGGGCTGAACAAAAGGTGGATGGGCGCGCTGTTCGCTGTGTTAATCACCTTATCGTTCGGTATCGTCTTCAACTCGGTTCAATCCAATACAGTCAGCCTTGCCTTTGAAAACGCGTTTGGCACAAACCGCCTGACATTGGGACTCATTTTAATTGCTGTATTCGGCACGATTATTTTTGGCGGAGTCAAGCGCATTGCAAAGCTGGCTGAATCCATTGTCGTCGTATTGGCTGTCCTGTATATCGGAGTTGCATTTTTCGTCATTTTCACCAACATTACGCAGCTGCCAGGTGTGCTTGCGCTAATCGTGAAAAATGCGTTTGGTTTTGATCAGGCCGCCGGCGGGGCTTTGGGCGCGGCACTCATGCAAGGCGTCAGACGGGGAATCTTTTCAAACGAAGCGGGAATGGGAAGCGCACCGAATGCCGCTGCCACCGCCACAACAAGCCATCCCGTCAAACAGGGGCTGATCCAAGCTTTTGGTGTACTGACAGATACACTGGTCATTTGTACAAGCACCGCCTTTATCATCCTGTTTTCGGATGCCTATCATACTCCGGGTCTGAGCGGAATCGCCTTGACACAAGCCTCCCTCAGCTCCCATGTCGGATCATGGGCATCAGGCTTTCTCGCGATTCTGATTTTGTTATTCGGATTCTGTGCTCTAATTGGAAACTATTATTATGGCGAAACCAATATCGGCTTTTTGAACAAAAGCAAAAAACTGATTTTTGTCTACCGTATCGGCGTGCTGGCAATGATCGTGTTTGGCTGTGTTGCCAAAGTCCAGCTCGTCTGGGATCTTGCTGATTTGTTCATGGGTTTGATGGTCATCGTGAATTTAATCGCGATTTTCTTACTATCAAAGGTCGTTTTTACGGCGCTGAAAGACTATACACGCCAGAAAAAAGCAGGCAAGGATCCGGTCTTTTATAAAGATGTGCTCAAAAACCACAATGGCATTGAGTGCTGGCCGGTTTCAGACACAAAGACTGACACGCACAACAAACAAATATCATAAGAAAAGGGTGTTCAGACATATGGGCTGAACACCTTTCTCTTTTTGCGTTTATTGACAAACACGTAAGCCTCCATTACGATTTTCATATCTTTTTCAAAAAAATCTGAAAGAAGGCATCGGTACATTCTATGAATCCTATCCAACACATATTAGATACATACCCGCTTATTGTGCTAGACGGCGCCATGGCGACCGAGCTTGAACGCAAGGGCTGTGATTTGAACGACAGTCTGTGGTCGGCAAAAATCCTGATGGAAGAGCCGGAGCTGATTAAACAAGTTCATACTGATTATTTCGCGGCAGGCGCCGATTGTGCAATCACCGCCAGCTATCAGTCTACATTTGAAGGCTTTGCCGCACGCGGGCTGAGCGAAGCGGAAGCACGCCGGCTCATCGAGTTGTCCGTCAGCATAGCAGCTGAAGCACGCGATGAATTTTGGTCGCTTGAAGAGAACCGTTTGAATCGGCCAAAACCGATCATTGCGGCTTCCGTAGGCCCTTATGGCGCTTATCTTGCAGACGGGTCTGAATATCGCGGCAACTACGCAATACCAGAAGATGAACTGATTGAATTTCATCGTCCCCGGATGAAGGCGCTGATTGAAGCCGGAGCTGATGTTTTGGCATGCGAAACGATTCCGTGTCTGACTGAAGCCAAAGCGATTGTTCAGCTGTTGAAGGAATTTCCTGAAACGTATGCGTGGATCAGCTTCAGTGCTAAAGACGGCCTGCATATCAGTGACGGAACACCTGCCGCTGACTGCGCATCGTGGCTTGATGGACACCGCCAAATTGCAGCACTCGGCATCAACTGCACGCCGCTTCAGCATATCCCTTCCTTGATAGAGGAGTTAAAAAAGAACACGTCAAAACCGATCATTGTCTACCCGAATTCAGGTGAGCAATATGATCCGGAATCAAAAACGTGGAACGGCGCAGCATGCGCAGAATCTTACGGGGCGAGCGCCCGCACCTGGCATGAAAAAGGGGCGAGACTGATTGGCGGCTGCTGCCGGACAAAACCCGAAGATATTCAAGAAATCGCGGCTTGGGCCCGCTCTTTAAAAACAACTTGACTTATCGGAATAGTTTGTATATTCTAACTTAAAGCCGGTTCGCCGGAGTCTCGTGTCACTTCCTGACATGAGATTTTTTATTAGGAGGAAATAAATCGCTGATAGAAAGTTGGAGAAAGATGAACTCTGCCCACAACAAGAATGAGACAAACTTTCAGAGAAGCATGAAAAGCCGGCACCTCTTTATGCTTTCCTTGGGAGGTGTCATCGGAACCGGGCTGTTTTTAAGCTCAGGTTATACTATTCAGCAAGCAGGCCCGGCCGGAACGATACTTGCCTACTTAGTCGGGGCCGGCATCGTCTATCTGGTCATGCTATGCCTCGGTGAGCTGTCAGTCGCCATGCCTGTGACCGGCGCCTTTCACACTTATGCAGCCAAATACATAGGGCCGGGCACCGGATTTACGGTCGCTTGGCTGTACTGGCTGACATGGACGGTGGCATTGGGATCAGAATTCACAGCAGCCGGCCTGTTAATGCAGCGCTGGTTCCCCCATACATCGGTTTGGATGTGGAGTGCCGTCTTTGCGCTGTTCATTTTCTTGCTTAACGCATTTTCGGTCAAATTTTTCGCTGAATCAGAATTTTGGTTTTCCAGCATCAAAGTATTAGCCATTGTATTATTTATTCTTTTAGGCGGCTCTGCCATGTTCGGCATCATTCCGATCAAAGGCGGAGAAGCCGCTCCGATGCTGTCTAACTTCACGGCGGAAGGCGGGCTTTTCCCAAATGGATTTGTCCCGATTTTGATGACGATGCTGTCCGTCAATTTTGCCTTTTCGGGAACGGAACTAATCGGAATCGCAGCCGGTGAAAGCGTTGATCCTGACAAGACGATACCAAAAGCGATTAAAACAACGGTCTGGCGTCTCTCACTCTTCTTTGTCGGAACAATTTTTGTACTGTCAGGGCTGATTCCGATTCAAGATGCAGGTGTCATCAAAAGCCCGTTTGTCGCTGTCTTTGACAGAGTCGGTGTACCATACGCAGCTGATATCATGAACTTTGTTATCCTGACAGCGATCCTGTCAGCGGCTAATTCCGGACTCTACGCTTCTTCCCGGATGCTGTGGTCTTTATCAAAAGAAAAAACGCTTCATCCGACATTTGCAAAGCTGACGTCAAAAGGAACCCCGTTTAACGCGCTGGTGTTCAGCATGATCGGCGGCATTCTGTCGTTGCTGTCCAGCGTATTTGCGCCAGACACTGTATACGTTGTGCTCGTGTCGATTTCCGGTTTTGCCGTCGTAGTCGTGTGGATGGGTATCGCTGCTTCTCAATTCATGTTCAGAAAACGTTATATCGAAGCGGGAAACAAGGTTACTGATTTGAAATACAGGACCCCTTTGTATCCGTTCGTGCCGATTGCAGCGTTTCTGTTATGCCTGGCTTCCGTCATTGGCATTGCCTTTGATCCGAATCAAAGAATCGCACTGTATTGCGGCGTTCCGTTTATGGCCATTTGCTATGCAATGTATTATGTGAAAAACCGCAAAAGCCAGCCGACTGCTGATATGACTCATTCAAAATAAAAAGAACCTGCCTCCGGGCAGGTTCTTTTTCGATTTTCACACTTCCACTGTCCAGTTAAACGGGCCTTTCACCTTGCCAAGCTGAATATCTGTTATCGTTTCATACAGCTTTTTCGAGAGGTCCCCGATTTGCCCGTCTCCTACAATCACCGTTTTTCCATGAATGTTGAGTTCACCGACAGGCGTAACGACGGCTGCCGTGCCTGTGCCGAAGACCTCTGTCAATTCTCCGCGTGCAGAGGCCGCATACACCTCATCAATCGATATTCTCTCTTCACGAACCGGAATGCCCCAGCTTCGAATCAATTCAATCGCAGACGCACGTGTAATCCCGCTTAAAATGCTTCCGCTTAAAGCAGGTGTGACAGCTTCCCCGTTTATGACGAAAAAGATGTTCATGCTCCCTACTTCTTCCACATATTTCTTTTCGATGGCGTCCAGCCACAGTACCTGATCATAGCCCAGTTCATTCGCTTTCCGCTGTGCCTGAAGACTGGCGGCATAGTTTCCAGCCGTTTTTGCAAACCCGACTCCTCCGTTGACCGCCCGCACATACTCATCTTCGACATAGATTCTAACCGGCTTCAGCTGATCGTCGCCATAATAGGAGCCGACAGGCGAAAGCACGATCATAAATGTATAGCTCCTGGATGCCTTCACACCGAGACTCGGTTCTGTGGCAATGACAAAAGGACGAATATACAGTGACGTTCCTTTTTCCTTTGGAACCCAATCTTTCTCCAGCTCAACTAATTGCGTCAATGCCTCAAGCACCAGCTCTTCGTCTAAAGGGGGCATGCTCATGCGCTCACACGATCTGTTCAGCCGTTTGATATTTTGATCCGGACGGAACAGCAGCACCCTGCCGTCGTCTGTTCTGTATGCTTTTAATCCTTCAAAAACAGCCTGGCCGTAATGAAAAACAGATGAAGACGGATCAAGCGTAAGCGGTGCGTACGGCGCAATTCTCGGATGATGCCATCCAATCCCCTCTTCGTAGTCCATCACAAACATATAATCTGTAAAATATTGTCCAAACCCCAAGGAAGACGGGTCGGGCTTTTCCTTATAATATACAGTTTTTTCTCGTTCAATAAGCTTATTCAATCTAATCAGCACACCTTTCACATAATTGTTTAAATATTCAGTCTTTTTAAAGCTGCAAAAAGTATACAGCCTTTCCTTTAATAATACGCCGCTTCACACCTATAAATTTCAGAATATTCTTTAGGATCATCAGCTATTATACACCACATTCATTGTCAGATGAAGCTGAAATTAAAGAAAAACAGCCAGTTTTATTCTGGCTGTTTGATTTAGACCGCTAAACAAAGGACGACAATGTGGCAAATCAGCAAAATATACACTGCGAACACTAATTGCCAATTGATCTTCCGCGCCCATGCAAACACCACCATCAAAACAGGCAGCATCACAGTCCCCGCCAGCTTGTTAACCGTCAGATCCGGACTGTTCGCAACATCATAATGAATCGGCATCTGCGTCGGCAGAGAAGGGTAAAATACAATTGAAAGGATGAATGCAGCAATCACTGCTCCCCACAGCACTTTTCCATTCGTCAATAAAAACATAGAACCACCATTCCCTTCTTAAAACACATTGCTTTATGAATGATATGACTGTTCAACGGTGAATTTCGTTCGGTCTCCCCGGGTAATAATTTGCGCATATTCCACCACTTCTTCATTTTTATCATAGGTAAGGGATTCTGATAAAAACGCAGGCGCTCCGACATTGGTTAATAAGTGGCCGCTGATCGTTTCATCCGTTAAAATCGGTTCGATCGATTCCGTGCCCCTGCTGATTTCAATATTGTATTTTGTCCTTAACAATTCAAACAGCGAGCCGGTGCATTCCTCCTGCGCCAGCCCCGGTGCCGCCTTCCAGGGAATATATGAGGTATGATACTGCAAAGGTTCCCCCTCGGCGTATCTGACTCTGACAAGCTTGTTGACAGGTTCATTCTCTTTCATTTTCAACAGCTCGGCAATGGAGTGATCGGCAGGAATCACCACAAGCTCAAGCACTTTTGATTCAGAACGAAGGCCTCTCATTTGTTCTGCAAAGCTCGTAATCTTATGCGGAATCGGCGTTTGTATTTTTGCCGCCGATACAAATGTCCCTTTTCCTTGAATTCTTTTAATATATCCCTCAAGCTCTAGCTGCTGCAGAGCCAGCCTCACAGTTGTTCTGCTGACATCATATTGTTCGCAAAACTCACTCTCCGTCGGCAGCTGATCATTCGCCTGATATTTGCCCGATTTAATTAACTCAATGATTTTAAACTTGATAACAGAATATAAAGCTGTCATTTCATTCTCCCCATTCTGTATGCATTCCGTTCTTTTTAATTGAGACCATAATACCATTTGCCATCCCAATATGAAAGATTTGTATCCTTCTTTTATAACAAATTTTCTGAAATTAATATTGACAGTTTGATAAGGGCGGTGCTAAATTCGTAATGACAAGTATCATAAATTGGTCATGACAAATAAGGTGCTTGTCTATCTCTTTGAGGGGGTGTCACATGAAGATTCTGATCGCCGAGCACTACGAAGAACTCTGTAAGTTAAGCGCTGCCATTATTAAAGAACAAATACAAGCTAAGAAAGATGCCGTTCTCGGCCTGGCAACAGGAAGCACACCGGTCGGCTTGTATAAGCAGTTGATTTCAGACTATCAGGCAGGCGAAATTGATTTTTCAAAGGTTACTACATTTAATTTGGATGAATACGCTGGTCTCTCTCCATCTCATCCGCAAAGTTATAACCATTTTATGCATGAGCATCTTTTTCAGCATATCAATATGCAGCCTGATCATATTCATATCCCGCAAGGAGACAATCCGCAGCTTGAGGCGGCATGCAAAGTATACGAGGATCTCATCCGCCAGGCGGGAGGCATTGATGTCCAAATTCTCGGCATCGGCGCCAATGGCCATATCGGTTTCAATGAACCGGGATCTGATTTTGAGGACCGGACACGTGTTGTGAAGCTCTCGGAAAGCACGATACAGGCAAATGCCAGATTCTTCGGCGGTGATCCGGTGCTGGTGCCGAGACTCGCGATTTCAATGGGCATTAAAACCATCATGGAATTCAGCAAACATATTGTGCTTTTAGCAAGCGGCGAGGAAAAAGCAGACGCTATTCAAAAGATGGCTGAAGGTCCTGTCACGACAGAAGTACCAGCCTCCATTCTTCAAAAACACAATCATGTAACCGTTATCGCCGATTATAAAGCAGCTCAAAAATTAAAGAGTGCTCCATGCTCATAAAACAATAAAAGGAGACTGTCATGTTTAAAAAGGCATTTCAAATTCTGCAGCAGCTTGGCCGCGCGTTGATGACTCCGGTTGCCGTCCTGCCGGCAGCAGGTCTTTTGCTCCGTTTCGGAGACAAGGATTTACTGAACATCCCTATTATAAAGGATGCAGGCGGCGTTGTATTCGATAATCTCCCGCTGATTTTCGCCGTGGGGGTCGCGATCGGATTAGCCGGCGGAGAAGGTGTAGCCGGACTTGCCGCTGTCATCGGATACTTAATTTTAACCGTCACCCTCGACAATATGGGAAAATTACTCGGCCTTCAGCCTCCGTATGAAGGAGCCGAGCACCTGATTGATATGGGGGTTTTCGGAGGAATCATTATCGGGCTTCTCGCCGCCTATTTATATAAGCGGTTTTCATCAATCGAGCTGCATCCGGTCCTTGGATTTTTCTCTGGAAAACGCTTTGTCCCGATTATTACTTCCGTCAGTTCATTGGTGATCGGCGTCTTTTTCTCATTCGTTTGGCCGCTGATCCAAAACGGAATTAACGCAGCCAGCAGTTTAATTGCCGATTCAACAGTCGGCCTGTTCTTTTATGCAACGATCTATCGTTTGCTGATTCCTTTTGGCCTGCATCATATTTTTTATACGCCTTTCTATTTTATGATGGGAGAATACACAGACCCATCAACAGGCAACACCGTAACCGGCGACCTGACAAGGTTTTTCGCGGGAGACCCGACAGCCGGGCGCTTTATGATGGGGGATTTCCCTTACATGATTTTCTGTCTGCCGGCAGTTGCTCTTGCCATTATCCATACCGCGCGTCCGGAAAAGAAAAAAATGATCTCCGGCGTGATGATTTCTGCGGCACTCACATCTATGCTGACCGGAATTACAGAGCCGGTTGAGTTTTCTTTCTTGTTCGTTGCGCCTGTGCTCTATTTGATTAACTCTATTCTTGCCGGCGTCATCTTTGTCGTTTGTGATTTATTCCATGTCCGCCACGGCTATACGTTCTCAGGCGGCGGAATTGACTACGTCTTGAACTACGGACTGTCTACAAACGGCTGGGTTGTCATTCCTGTCGGGATCGTGTTTGCTTTCATTTATTATTATTTGTTCCGATTTGCGATTCTGAAATGGAATTTGAAAACGCCCGGCCGTGAGACAGATGAAGACGGTCAGAATGAGGAGAAAGCTCCAGTTGCAAAAGACCAGCTTGCCTTTCACGTGCTGCAGGCCTTGGGCGGACAGCAAAATATCGCTAACCTGGATGCATGTATCACAAGGCTTCGTGTGACCGTTCATCAGCCAAGCCAAGTCAGCAAGGATGAATTAAAACGGCTTGGTGCAGTAGGTGTGCTGGAGGTCAACAACAACTTCCAGGCAATATTCGGAACCAAGTCCGATGCCTTAAAAGACGACATCAAAACAATCATGGCCGGAGGCGTCCCTGCCACCGCCGCCGCGCTGGACACGGTAACTGACAAACAGCAGAAGCCCGATTCCGGTGAGACCTTTATCTATCCGATTAAAGGAGAAACAGTCTCTTTAGGGGATGTGCCTGATCAAGTCTTTTCAGAAAAAATGATGGGCGAGGGATTTGCGATTATACCATCAGAAGGAAAAGTCGTTGCACCTGCGGACGGCGAGATCGTCTCGATTTTTCCGACAAAACACGCCATCGGCTTTATGAGCGCCGGCGGCACTGAAATCCTGATTCATGTCGGCGTTGATACCGTCAAACTGAATGGGGAAGGCTTTGAAGCACATGTCACAAGCGGACAAGCCGTCAAACAAGGCGAACTGCTTCTCACCTTTGATCTCGATTACATCAAGCAGCATGCCGCTTCAGCCATAACACCGGTTATTTTCACAAATACCTCTGAAGAAGATCTAAAGCACATTCAAATGAAGTAAAAAAGTCCCCCCTGCTGCGGGGGACTTTTTCGCCAACATAATGAAAGCGCTGTCAAAATAAAATAACTTGAAAAAAGGTGTTTGCATTTGAATCACGAATGATATGAATATGCCTAAATTCTATCGTTCTAAAGGGGGATTCATTTGAAAAAATTAATCGCGTTTCAAATTTTAATCGCTTTGGCTGTCGGCGCAGTGATCGGCCACTTTTTTCCTGATTTCGGGATGGCACTGAGGCCTGTCGGAGATGGATTTATCCGCCTGATTAAAATGATTGTTGTGCCGATTGTGTTTTCTACCATTGTCATTGGAGCCGCAGGAAGCGGAAGCATGAAAAAAATGGGCAGCCTCGGTATCAAGACGATCATTTGGTTCGAAGTGATTACAACGTTGGTATTAGGGCTTGGACTTTTATTAGCGAATGTCTTAAAACCAGGTGTCGGGCTTGACCTCTCCCATTTGGCAAAAAAAGATATTCATGAACTTTCCGGCTACACAGACAAAGTTGTTGATTTCAAGCAAATGATCCTGGATATTATCCCTACAAACATTATTGATGTCATGGCCAGAAATGATTTGCTTGCTGTTATTTTCTTCGCCATTTTATTTGGTGTCGCCGCCGCTGGTATCGGCAAAGCTTCTGAACCAGTAATGAAGTTCTTTGAATCTACCGCTCAGATTATGTTCAAGCTCACGCAAATCGTCATGGTCACTGCTCCTATCGGCGTGTTAGCCCTGATGGCAGCTTCTGTGGGCCAATATGGCATTGAACTCCTCCTCCCTATGTTTAAGCTGGTTGGCACCGTATTCCTTGGCCTGTTCCTGATCCTCTTTGTCCTCTTTCCGCTTGTCGGTCTCATCTTTCAGATTAAGTATTTCGAAGTATTGAAAATGATATGGGATCTGTTTTTAATTGCATTTTCCACCACCAGCACTGAAACCATTCTCCCTCAGCTGATGGATAGAATGGAGAAATACGGCTGTCCCAAACGAGTGGTATCATTTGTCGTTCCCTCCGGCTTGTCATTGAACTGTGACGGCTCCAGCTTATATTTATCAGTTTCTTGTATCTTTCTCGCACAGGCCTTTCAAGTAGACATGACATTGTCCCAGCAGCTGCTCATGATGCTTGTGCTTGTGATGACCAGTAAAGGCATTGCAGCTGTACCCTCAGGATCGCTTGTAGTTCTTCTGGCGACTGCCAATGCTGTAGGACTGCCGGCTGAAGGCGTTGCCATTATCGCGGGTGTTGACCGCGTCATGGACATGGCGAGAACGGGCGTGAACGTACCGGGACATGCGATCGCCTGTATCGTGGTATCAAAATGGGAAAAGGCTTTCCGCCAAAAAGAATGGGTTTCCGCAAACAGCCAAACCGAAAGCATATAGAAAAAAAGAACACCTCAATCCGAGGTGTTCTTTTTTTATTCAGCAGCAGCGTGATCTTCTGTTTCAATCGCTGCCAGTCTTGCGTTTACTTCTTCTTCTGTCATATTATGCTCTTTCACATACAGGTTTCTTGGGTTCGTGCGGCATTCGTGGCTGCAGCTGCGCATATATTTATACTCATTTTCCGGTGTGCATATCATTTTTTTATTGCAAGATGGATTTGCGCAGTTCACATAACGCTCACACGGTTCTCCTGTAAAGTAGTCCTTACCGACAATCACATGCTCGACACGGTTGACAGGCACGCTGATTCTTTCATCAAATACGTAGCACTGGCCGTCCCAAAGCTTGCCTTGCACCTCTGGATCTTTTCCGTATGTCACGATTCCGCCGTCAAGCTGTGCTACATCTTCAAAGCCTTGCTTCACCAGCCATCCTGAGAACTTTTCACAGCGTACGCCGCCTGTACAGTACGTTAAAATCTTTTTGCCTTCAAGCATATCTTTGTGTTCTTCGATCCATTCAGGTAATTCGCGGAAGGCTTCGATGTCAGGACGGACCGCACCTCTGAAATGGCCAAGGTCATACTCGTAATCGTTACGCGCGTCGATGACAATTGTGTTTGGATCCTGCATCTTCTCATAAAATTCTGCAGGCTTCAAATGCTGGCCTGTTGTTTCGTTCGGATCGACATCATCTTCAAGACGAAGCGTTACAAGCTCTTTTTTATGGCGGACGAAGATTTTTTTGAAGGCATGGCCTTCTGCTTCATCAATTTTAAATACCATGTCCGCAAAACGAGGATCAGCTTTCATTGTTTCCATATATTTTTCAGTCTGTTCAACCTTACCTGATACCGTACCGTTAATTCCTTCAGAAGAAACAAGGATACGGCCTAACAAACCAAGCTCCTTACAAAAAGCCAGATGCTGCTCTCTAAACGCCTCTGGATCTTCAATCGGAACATATTTATAGTAAAGTAATACTCTGTATTGTTTTTCCATGTTTTAAACACCCTGTTCAATTATAGTTAGTTGCTATGCACACTCTTACTATATCATACAGGAAAATGCCGCAAAGATGAACAGATCCGCCCAGACTGATAAAAATATCCAAGCTCTTACAAACCTAAGCGGCACAAGGGTTTCTCACGGTACACAAGTATTTTCCATTCATTTACTAATCGATGTAGTTATCTGATAACTATCAAACAAAAGGTGAACTCCATCTGTTATAGCACAGGGGACACCGCTCACTTGATAATGACAGATGGCGTGATATGCTCCAGCCAAATGACACCGTCATATTGTTCCTTAAGGATCATCTGCTCTTCTGTGAATCCCCAATAGAGTGCTGTGCGGGGGGTATACATCCACGAAGTGCCTTTCTTGTTTTTGGTATGGAGAAAATCAACAAAAACAGCCGGTCGGTCCGCCGCTTTCAGCAAAGCTTCAAGGCTCCCAGACGGCGGCGGGCTTGTAACCGGCTTAACAGTCTTATTATCGGAGCTATCAAGACTCGCACCTGAGTAAGCATAAATGCCAATCGTATATGTTTGTTTTTTCAGCTGCTCCGGCAAATAATCACCCATGTTAGGGCCGTTTAGCTGTACCCAGTCCTTTATCATCTTCGTATTCTGTTTGCGTAGATGGTAATTGTGGCCCCAGACAATGATTTTCTTTTTCGGATAAAGGGTGTCAGCTACCCACTGAAATTGTTCAGCCATCATGCGGTCTCTCATAAAGAATGAAAAATCCTCAATATTCTCCGGATACTCCTCTAGTTTTTCTTTCATTTCTTCCAGCATATACGTTTCCATTACGTCAATTCTCAGCTGAAGAGAATGCATAAACATCTCATAAGCTTTCGGCTCTTTTGGAAGGTTTTCTTTTAGCTCTGAAGCATGTGTTTTAGTGAACTTGATCAGCTTCTGATAGTTTTTCACAAGCTTTTCCTTCTTTTGCGAAAATTCATCAAACGTATTGCTGTCTGTCACTAATGTTGAAAAATCATTTTCTGATTGGGAGAGCAACTCTGCTTTCTCAGGGTCCACCGCTTTTACCCAATGAGTCGCAGCATCATTGAATGAATTCTTCATGCTTTGAATATCAAAACCGGTAAGGATCAGCGGATCGCCTTTCTCTTTTTGCTCTTTCATGTAATCAAACAATTCAACGACATCTTCTGTGTGCCATACAGCGTAAATGGAGTTTTTCATCGTGCTTTTAGGGGTTAATTGGTCCATATTAAGGTAGGATGCATTTGTATCAGGAAAGCCAGACTCAAATGCCAATACATCGTATCCCAGCTCTTCGTGGAGATATTTGATCATTCTGACCTTTGTGGCGTTGATTTCACCAGCGCCGTGTGTCGTTTCCCCTAACTGAACGATTCGTTTCCCTTTCAGCACCTTCTTTAGAAATCGAAGGTCTTTGTTTGAAGCATTGGAAGCATCCAGTGGCTGTGCATGTCGTTCAATCCAGCGCTCCCAATGTTTTTCTTCAGAAGCAGCACGTGTCGAGACTGAAAAAGAAGAAAACGCCAGACAGACAATCAGCAGCGGCAGGGTCATTCTCACTATCATTCGTTTCAATTCTATCTCTCCTTTTCTGCTAGGTTCTCTAGTCATTACGAGATAGATATAGAAAAAGTTTCCTTTTCCTGCCAACAAAAAAAGCTTCTCTGTTGAAAGAAGCTTTAGCTGGATTCTCTCATCACCTGATGAAAGTAAAACCGATACGTATTTCGTAAAAATGTCTCAACCGGAAGCTGCACATCCGCTTGGTATTTGCTGATGATGAATGGAAACCGCTCGATTCCTTTTTCGCGCAAATTGTTCGCTTGTTCATCATCTATTGCCTTCTCTTGCAAAACCGCTTCAACGATCGGCCAGCACACTTCTCGCACTTGCCGCAGGACGGCTTCATCTCCGGTGTTCTGATAATCTGTAATCCAGCTGATGATTTGTTTCTCCATAAGTCTCACCTTTCTTCAAAAAAAGAGGCGCTGCGTTTATGCAAGCTCCTCTTCTTACTCTTCGTAACCTATCAGTTCTCCGACTTGAACTTCTTGGCCTTCTGCTAAATGGGCGGACGGCTGGAACGCGTCTTTTTCAAAAATCAAAATGACGGTTGAGCCAAATGAAAAGTATCCCAGCTCTTCGCCGATCTCCAATTCAGCACGGGTGCTCGTCTGCACGATAGAATTAATATTCATCGCGCCGACAGGAATCATCAGGACATTTCGGCTGCCGCTATTCAGCTCGTACACAAACCGATAATTTTTCGACAGCACATCTTTCCCGTATTTTAAGCCTAGTTGATTTACCGGGTATGAGCGATTTCCGAGCTCGGCCAGCTTTTGATACCTGCAGCTGATCGGAGAATGGAAACGGTGATAATGCCTCGGGCTTAGATACAGCACGACGAAGTAACCGCCATTGTATTGATGGTCTGCGCTTTTACAGCCGGTCAGCTCAGCGAATGAGTAATCTTTTCCCTTCACCGTAAAGGTTTGATTCGGGTTGATGATTCCTACCGTCTGAACTACACCATCAACAGGGCTGACCACCGCATGCGCCTCTTTTGACACAGGGCGCCGCTCCAGATTTATTTGTCGAATGAACAATTCGGACAGCGATCCATAATCAGCAGCCGTACCGTCCACATCATCCCAATTCAGCCGAAAATGTTTTGAGAAAAGCGGAATGACCGGTTTGCTGATTTTCGACTCGCAAAATCCTTTAATCAGATAGGATGACAGACGATGATTCGTCAGCTCTATCAATGATCGATACAGAATCTTTACAGCCGTATTAAACATGAATAATCCCTATAACCCTTCCGATTGTAATAAAAACAAAGCACCATAAAAAGGCGCCGATTGCAGCAAACGCAACATACGTTTTCAGATCCATTTTGCCGATCCCCGAAAAGTAGCACGTCACATGTCTGACGCCGGGAATAAAATAACCTAAAATAAGAGAATATGGACCGTATTTCTTCATCCATTTTTCCACTTTCATCATTCTCTTTTCTTTTAAGCCGACCCACTTGCCGTACTTATCGATAAACGGGCGTCCGGCTTTTCTGCCAATCATGTAGCTGATCAGCATACCTAACAAAGCCCCGACAAAACTGATCAATATCGAAAGCTCATAATTCAATACATCGGTATGCGTGAAATAGCCAACAACGGTCATCATTACTTCATCTGGAATCGGCAATCCTACAATCCCTAATACCAACATCAAAAAAATAGCGAGATAACCGTAATCCGCTATGAGCTGCTGAACTAATTCCATCTCCCGGACTCCAGGTTTTCTGCCGCATGTTTTTTAAAATGAGGGAATTTTATTTTACTCACCATTAAATATGAAAGTCCGCAAGTGCCGATTGCCAGAAGGATCGGGTTATAGGTGAAGCTTAAAATAACGAGACACATGCCCGCAAACGGAATCGGCATACCGATAAATGTCGGGAGCTTGCTTTGTTCAATGTTAAATTTAGAGAGGCGAAGCATTCCGCAAATGCTGTACGTCAATGCGCATAAGATCCCGATAAATGGCAGGGTATACAACGCGACACTGTAAGCAAGCATAGAAGGAGCCACCCCAAAGGTAACCAGATCGGCAAACGAATCCAGTTCTCTCCCCATATCAGAAACGGCATTCAGCTTACGAGCAGCCATCCCGTCAAAGAAATCAAGGAACATGCCTGTAAAAATAAAAAGCACTGCTGAATGAATGTTGTGATATAGCAAGGAATGAATCGCCAGCAATCCGCAAATGAAGTTTCCTATCGTAATCATACAGGGGATGTAATTCACAGTGTAACCAAACCTCCAATTGTAAAACCATCTATATTATTTGACGATAGTGATCGAATAGCGTTACAGGAAAAATTTTTCTCCAATAAGCATGATAACATAGAATGCTCCCAAAAAAGCAGCATTCAAATTCTATTATTATACAACATTTGTTACCTTTTGAAAAACGAATGCCAATCTTTTCATGTTCCTTACTATTTTATCCCCCCGCATAAAAAGGACAAGACGCGTTGATTGACGTACTCTGGCTGCTCCAGAGATAACAGATGTCCGGCGTTCTTTACGATTTCAGCCTGAATTCCCGGCAACAATACCGAAGCCCGCTCAAAGGCCATTTGCTGATGGTACATGACCTCGTGCTCACCGAACATCAGCAGTACCGGGACTTGTATCGATTTCAATTCCTGGTCTGTGAACACGTACGGAAAGCCGTTTTCTGTCGGCTTCAGGCTCCTTTGCTCATCCTGCCATTCCACGCCCGCCACAATTTGTCTTTGCAGTAAAGGATGCAGATCATAACTGTTGCCTGTGATCCACTTGATATATGATTCAGCTCCTTTTTCCCCTGTAAGCTCTGCAGCGTATTTATAGACATCCGGATGAAATGAAATAAACGCTTCAGCGGGACTCATAACAACCGCCCGCTCTACTCTTTCGGGCGCGCGGAGTAAGAAATTCACGATATGGGAGCCGCCAAGCGAAAGGCCGGCCAGGTGTGCCGTCTCAAGTCCAAGAGAATCAAAGACATCTTTCATCCATTCTGCAAAATCAGCTCTCGTTTCCATGGCTGCTGATGGTATACTTTTATTTTTGTCTCCTATTATATCGACCGCATATGTACGAAATTGACGGCTCAACGCCGCGATATTCGGATACCACATCGCAGAGCTGAAAAGGCCCCCGTGAAGCAAAATGAGCGAAGGTGCGTCCTTTGGCCCACTTGCAATGATATGTGTTTTTCCAAAACGAGTAGAAACATAGAATGCTTCCGACTCAATCGGCCACAAAGAAAGACTTTGATCATATGCCTGGTAAAAGCGCAGACCACTTTCAACCGCGGCAAACTGCATTGAATCTTGTATCATTTTCTTCTTTTTCCTCCGGGTTTGATTGATATAAAATAAAGGATAACGCCCCTTTTGTCTCGTAAGAAAAAATACCTATTTCTTATTATCTCACATAATAAATTTCCAGTATATAGTTTGGTTTCCTGCAATAAATAAAAAAGGCAGTTCCCTTAAAATCAAGGAAACTGCTATTCTTTGAAGACTAATGGAATGGCATGATCTTTTTTATCCTCTGTTAACGAGATCTGATGGGTTACTGATGTTTCACCCTTCGTCAACGCGACTGAGTAATCGCCTTTTCTGCCGGTATCCCATTTGATATCTCCGTTTTTGTCTGTTTTACCGAGTATCTCGCCAATCTCTGTACTCGGCTCCTCATCTGAAGCAGGCGCTTTGACAATCGTCACTTGAACCCCTTCGACCGGCAGCCCCTTAGCATCCTCCACATGAAGAGTGACAGGAATAGTCGTTTCTTTTTGAGAAGAATGCGTCTGCGAACTGCATCCGCATAAAAACAAAATAGACATGAATATGGCTAGTTTGCTGTATTTATTGATTTGCCCAATATTGAATATTGTTGAATACATCGTTCGTCACCCTTGTTCCCAAGTTATATGACGATCCTCCGTTCGTGTGAATGGCAATAGCTGTCTGCCCTGTATCACTGTAGTTTCGATAAACAGGCGAGCCGCTTTGGCAGCCGTACGTATCGGTTGTATAGGTCAGCTTATACGTTTCAGCGGAGCGAATCGGCTTTGTATCAGACCACATCGTGCCAAAGGTTTTGTCACACGGGAATCCTGTCACTGACGAGGAAAGACCCACGGGACTGCTGCTGTTTGTAGTCCGGTAGCCGTACCAGCCAACCGTGTTTCCAGGAGAACCGTTTAATTTAATAGCTCCGTAATCATAGTTGGTGTCTTTGCTTTCCGTCCATCCTTTGACGGAGTAAAACATCGTGCCTGAATAAGTGCCGTACGGATATGACGAACCATTGCGGCCCGGCGCGGCGGTTATCGTCGAAGCCCATCCATGATCCTGGCTGTACACACAATGTCCAGCCGTGACGACTGTATTTGGATTGACTAAAAATCCGGTACATCCATAAGTGCTTGAAGTGTTGGGATACTTGATTGACAGTTGAACGGTTGCTCTATATGGAAAAGATGTAGTGCTGGAGATTCTGGTGCGTTCATCAGTTCCGATAATGCTCGAAGGCTGTAAGGTTTGAATGTTTTTTTCCAGTTCCGTTTGGCCGCCGTATAACGATTTACTTGTTTTTCCGGTTCCCTCATAAGGGGCGGAAACCTGATCTGCTTTTGACGTTTGGTTTTTCGTAGCATCAGCTTCTTTACCGGTATTCGATACAGAAGTTTGCGGGTTCTCTGCCGCTTTTGCCGGTACGCCAAAAGATACCGCTGCTGCCAAAGCCAAACACAAAACCGTTAAGTAAGCGAACCATTGTTTTCTGAATCTTGGAACTAATT
The DNA here is from genome assembly GCF_002837495.1 of Bacillus sp. SN32. Classification (NCBI taxonomy): domain Bacteria; kingdom Bacillati; phylum Bacillota; class Bacilli; order Caryophanales; family Bacillaceae; genus Bacillus; species Bacillus sp. SN32. The sequence goes on from NZ_PJCT01000005.1 coordinate 141,940, forward strand.
TCATTTTGTCATCTCCCTCCTTTAGTGTCAACCACCGTATTGATGGAAGACTTTTACATTATAATCAGGTTTCTGATTCTTATGATAAAACTTTTATGGAGGAAGAAAAAAACAGGCCTTGTACCATGACAAGGCCTGCTCAAACTCTATTTTATCGTTAGCTGGTCCAACGCTTTCTTAGCAATCTCTCTTGCCGTTTCAACTGTATCAGCAGCAGAAAGCGCAACTGCCATACGACGTCCGGCTTTCGTTATCGGCTTTCCAAAGACGCGCACTTGAGTCTTTGGGACTGCCAGTGCGTTTTCCAATCCTTCAACAGAGTAATCCGCTAATTCTTCCGGCGCTTTGAGGGGCCTGCTGGCGCCAGGAGAAAGCTGTGTGATTTCTGTAATCGGAAAGCCGAGAACCGCCCGGACATGCAGCGCAAATTCTGACAAATTTTGCGTCACCAGCGTGACAAGACCCGTATCATGCGGACGAGGAGATACCTCACTGAAATATACCCTATCTTTCGCAAGGAACAGCTCAACACCAAACAGGCCGTATCCGCCAAGCTCATCCGTGATCGTTTTCGCAATATGCTTCGCTTCTTCTATTTGCTGCTCTGTCATATCATGCGGCTGCCATGATTCGATATAATCCCCGTCCTTTTGCACATGACCGATCGGCTCGCAAAATGCCGTACCGTTAACCGCACGTACGGTTAAGAGTGTGATTTCTGATTCGAATGGGATAAACTCCTCAACGATCACGCGGCCGTTTTTCACCCGTCCGCCTTCCATCGCCGTCTCCCAGCAGCTCTCTAAATCCGCTTCAGAGCGGCAGATACTTTGGCCTTTTCCAGAAGAACTCATCAATGGTTTAACGACACAAGGAAAACCGATCTGTGCTGCCGCTTGTATAAATTCATCATATGTATTCGCAAATTCATAGCCAGCCGTCGCAAGTCCAAGCGTTTCCGCCGCAAGCCGTCTGATGCCTTCCCGATCCATCGTCAGCTTGGCCGCACGGGCATTCGGGATGACGTGAAACCCTTCTTCTTCAAGCTTCAGCAATTCATCCGTCGCGATCGCCTCCACCTCAGGCACAATCAAATCCGGCTTTTCTTTCTCAATAATGGTTCTGATCTGCTCTGGGTCCAGCATATCAACGACATAACTGTTATGCGCGACCTGCATTGCCGGAGCATGCTCGTAACTGTCAACTGCCACCGTCAGTACCCCAAGACGCTGGGCTTCAATCACTACCTCTTTACCTAACTCACCTGAACCTAACAATAAAACCTTCTTTGATTGATACATCTTTGCCCCTCCTATCTGTTCCAAACCATTATAACTGAAATATTTGAAAAATAAATTTTTATTAAAAAAGATAAAATAAGAATTCATCACGAGTTGCATGATTAGAACGCTTTCCACAAAAAAATGGCTGGCGAACTCCGCACATACCGTACAGTACCACCTGAAATCTTCAATATAAAAACTGAGATCTTGAAGCCACCAAGAATGGGTACGACAGCTGATTCCAGTAGATTTTATATCTGCGAGTAAAATGAATAATTAGAATCAGTAAAAAAGTACTGTTTTTCCTTGACTTCTCAGTTTCCGCTCCTTTCCTAAATTCACCATGGTACCATATTTACAGGAAAATTCAGGCGAAAGGACATGTATTAAATGAAGATTCTTGAAGTAAGTACGATTTTAGAAACTGCCGAAACGCGCCTTAAAGTCTACCAAACATTGAGAGAGCACATGGCTACATTGAAAAAACAGTTCAAAAAGATGGCAAACTTGGATGATGCCATGACAGGCAAAGGAGCTAACGCAATTAAAGCCTTCTATAAGGAACAAGCGACAGGGGCGGATCTGTGGCTGGACCTCATTGACATGAGAATCGCTTTTTTCAAAAATATTCCATCCGCTATTGAAGCAGCAACATTTGATGACGATGCATATATCGAGGAATCTTATCTCGATAACGAACTGTATAATGGTCTAGTCAAAGCAGACGGTATTATAGAGGCACAGCAAAAAGAAATTAAATCAATTCTGAATTCTATTGATGACATTTTACCGCTGTCCCTCTTTGACAATTCCACAGTCACCGATAAACTGGATAAAGCAGATAAAAAACGAAAAAAAACGATTACACATCTGCATAACCTTGATGAGAAACTGAACAGTGATTACGAGGCCTCCGAAGTTGTAGAACATGAGGTTCGGGCATTTTTCGAAGCGCTGACCGGTGCCACCAGCAAAGGCGGAAGTACCAACCCAATAAGTTTTAATGCAAAAGCCTTTCACGAAACAGATGTTTATCAAAACAAAGCGGATATACACAAACAAGCTCAGCAGTTCATCAAAGCAAAAAAACAGGAAGAAATCGAGTATCTCAAGAAAAAACTCGACAAAACTACTGATCCTGATGAATACCTGAAAGTTGCAGAAAAGATTGGCACTGACAACCTGAGCGCTGAGCAATTACAATATTATTCAAGCATCGTTCAAATGAAAGCACAGCAGCAAACAGGAAAAATGCTTGTCGAAGGAGGAAAAGGTGTAATTGTCGGGCTTTGGGATGCCGGAAAGGATATCGTTACCGGTGCATGCGACCTCGCAGTCGGTGCTTACGATCTTGCTATATGGTCGTATAGAGCACAGGGCAAGATGGGCATCGAAGAACAAGTCAAAGCCGGACAGGAACTCCAAAATATCATTTATAGCGCTCCCGAAACTTTTGAATACATGGTCGATTCATTTAAAAAATCTTGGAACGACAATATGGTTCATGGTGATGTCTATAGCCGCTCCCACTACATCACCTACGCAGTTGCTTCCCTTTTTGGCGCCAAGGGACTCGGAAAAGTGGCATCTGCAACAAAAGCAGGGAAATTCGTGACAAAGGAAACAAAGGCTTTTGTGGACGATCATAAATCTATAGCAAAGAACATTACTGAAAAAGCAAAACCTTATTTCAAATTGCCAAGTAACAATCAACTAGAATCTGCAATACAAGGAGTTGGGAACATTGAAAGCCCTATTCCGAAACTAGAGAAGGATTTTGATAAGAAACTTGAAAACTTTGTCCAGATGAATAGCAGCGACCATAGCAAATCAGGTGGCGTAGGACCAAATGAAAATTCTAAAATTACATGTGATATTAAAACCGTAGAGGAAGCACACCAATGGGGGAGCAAGTATTATGACGATTGGATTAAATCATTAACCCCAAGTGAACAAGATGCAATTAAGCAATATACTGGTGATGATTACAAAAAAATAAATGATTATCTAAGAGGAATTAGTGATTCTTTAGATGGCATTGATTTAGATACAATCTATAATATAAAGAATGGGTTGGATAAAGCGCGAGTTCCACACAATTTACAAGTTTTTAGAGGAACAGACCTAAGACCTTTAGAGTCATTAATTGAAATTAACAAATATGGAGACATTAATGCTGAATCATTAATTGGAAAGATTTTCAGAGACAATGGTTTTGTTAGTACAGCAATTGTTAAAGAATCATCCTTTGATCACATGGAAGTCTCATGGGAAATAAATGTTCCAGCAGGAACCAATGCAGCCTATCTCGGAAAGATAAGCCACTTTCCTAATGAAGCTGAGTTACTTTTAAATTTTGGGCAAGAGATGGTTATTAAAAGCGCACATGTTGATACCAACAATAAGTTACATATTATTTTAGACTTAATTTAAGTGGGTGAAAAAATGAGAGGCAGAAGAATGATAGATAGATGGGAAGATGACAATAAGAGCTTTCTTAAACTTAATATAAAAAACAAAGTTCTTCCAACAATATACGGTGGCATTATAGGAGATATGTTAGGAGTCCCTGTTGAATTCAAAAAAAGAGGAGATTTTCATGTGCAGGATATGGTAGGATACGGCACCTATAATCAACCTCCTGGAACCTGGTCTGACGATACATCTCTGACCTTGTGCCAGATGGAGAATATGATTGAAAAAGGGAACATAAATGATTTAATGCAGAAATTTAAACAGTATCAAGATGAAGGTTACTGGACGCCGTATGGTGAAATGTTTGACATTGGCAGGACGACCGTTGAAGCAATTACCCGATTTAGGAAAGGTGTTCTGCCAGAAAAATGCGGCGGTCAGTCAGAATTTGATAACGGAAATGGAGCATTAATGAGAATTTCACCATTAGTGTTTATTTTGCATAAGGAATTCGATTTTGTGAAAAAAGCGGAGATGATCAAGAAATACACTGAAATAACCCATGCCCATCCGCGTGCTATAGTTGGTTCCATTATTTATGTTGAACTATTACTAAGGCTATATTATAACAATTCAATTGATACATCTTTAAGAGAAGTGAAAGAGCTTTTCGACGAGAATTTCAAAAAAGAACATATATACCATAAAGAGTTAACACATTATAAAAGAATTTTTGAAAAAAGCTTTTTGAATACACCAAGAGAAGAAATTCGATCAGACGGGTATGTCGTTCATACTTTAGAAGCGGCAATTTGGTGTTTCGGCACTACATCTTCATTTACCGAGGCTGTACTAACAGCAGTGAACTTAGGAGAAGATACTGATACTGTAGCATCAATAACAGGATCGATAGCAGGTATGTATTATAAGCTAGATGGGATCCCAGGAGATTGGTTAGAAAAAATAGCTCGTAAGCAAGATGTTGATAAATTAATAGAAGAATTTTATCAGTATTGTGCAGATAAAGCGATTATCGAGCAATATGGGAATATTTAGATTTACGTTAAAATACTTAATCATACAAGGTAACGAAAGCAGACCAATAACGGTCTGCTTTCTCTATTCCTAAACAGCAACATCATACAAGAAATCCCCCTAAATCATGCTACACTTAATCCAAGACCACCACACCGACAGGAGGCATCCCATGCAAAACGAAACCCGCACACTACAGCTTGACCCACACCTTCATATAGAAGCCTACCGTTTCAAGGGAATTATGCAAAAGTTCCCGAACCACTTTCACGATTATTATGTGATTGGATTTATTGAAAAAGGGCAACGGTATCTGGCCTGTCAGGATCAAGAATATATCATCAATCCAGGTGATCTTCTCCTCTTTAACCCCCGTGACACGCATAGCTGTGAACAGATTGACGGCCGGACGCTTGATTATCGGTGTATCAATGTTATGCCGGATATCATGGAGAAGGCGGTGAAAGAGATTACTGGCTGCGGGCATCTCCCTTATTTCTCCCAGCATGTGTTATTCCGCCATGAGCTGACAGCCAGCCTGCAGGAATTGCATATTTTGATATCCGAGGAAAAACAAGCTTTGCGTAAAGAGGAGCTGTTTCTTCATCTATTAGAAGAGCTGATCCGCCGTTATTCAGATGTCACGTTCCTTAGCAGCGTTCCAGAACCATCAGACGAAGTCAAAATGGTTTGTGAATTTTTAGAAGAGCATTATGCCGAAAATGTCACACTCAATGATTTGAGTGAATTAACAGGCTGGAGCAAGTATCATTTATTGCGTTCATTTACAAAACAAAAAGGCATTACCCCTAATAGCTACATGGAAACAATCCGGATTAATCAAGCGAAAAAACTTCTTGAACAAGGGGTAAGGCCGATTGATGCGGCATTTCAGACAGGATTCAGCGATCAGAGCCATATGACGAAGTTTTTTAAACGGCAGGTGGGGCTGACGCCGAAGCAATACATGAAGATTTTTGAAAAGGAGCTTCACAGATGAACATACAAAGAGAAACTTCGGGGCATATCGCAGCCATTGTGACCATTCTGATTTGGGGGACAACCTTTATTTCGACAAAAGTTCTGCTGGCTGACTTCTCTCCAATGGAAATATTATTTTATCGGTTTTTGATGGGCTTTATCGCTCTTATCCTCGTCCGTCCCAACATGATTCCGTTCAGGAATTGGCGGCAGGAGCTGTTATTTGCCGGGGCTGGTTTATTTGGCATAACCTTATACTTTCTATTAGAAAATATAGCTCTCACCTATACATACGCATCCAATGTCGGCATGATCGTGGCCATTATTCCGATGATCACTGCGGTGCTGGCCCATTTTCTGCTTGAAGGCGAAAAACTGCGGCTGACTTTTTTCATTGGATTTGGCTCGGCACTGATCGGGCTTTTATTGATTACGTTCAACGGCAATATCGTACTGCGTCTAAATCCGCTCGGAGACATCATGGCTGCCGGGGCTGCTCTCGTGTTTGGCGGATACTCGATATTCATGAAAAAATTAAGCGCTTACGAACACCACATCATCGAGCTGACACAGAGAGTATTTTTGTATGGTTTATTGTTTATGGTTCCCGCTTTATTTTTGTTCGACTTCCATTTTGACCTAAGCCGATTTTCATCTGCTTCAAATATACTCAACATGCTTTTCTTAGGGATTGGCGCTTCGGCCCTGTGCTTCGCCACTTGGAATTATTCAGTTGGCGTGCTCGGAGCCGTCAAATCCAGTGCTTATATATACCTGGTCCCGGTTATCACAATCGCCGCCTCCGTCCTGATCCTGCATGAAAACATGACATGGATCGCTCTTCTAGGAGGCGCCATTACGCTTTTAGGCCTCTACATCTCGGAGATGAAACCGAAAGCGAAGCTGTTGGAGAATGGATGTAAAATGGATGCTTAATGTCTAAATTACAGTTTATGGGTAGACGACAGACATCTCACGCTGCGTTACAAATCAACTATTGTGAAAATATGTTAAATAGTCTCAACTTCCCAATAGATGTTTGAGGTTTTACGCTAATATAATCGTTCAGAACGCTTCAAATAAAAATCCGAAAACGCCCGCATAGTCGGTATGATCGACTTCGTATTAGAACAAAAATACAAAAAAAGCATCTCTGAATAATCCCAAATCAGAGATGCTTATCCTCTGCTCTCATCACTTCTCTACCACAGACGCACTGTCTCGCGTAACCGCCGCTGGCTCCCTCAGCATCACATTCATTACGCTCGCAAGCACGAGCATTCCAATCGACAAATAAAAAGCCAGTGTATACTCACCCGTTACCGTGTAGATGACGCCGGGCACATACGCACCTAGTGCCGATCCGATCTGATGGGCGAGTGACAGCCAGCCAATCATGAGGCCGATCGAGTAGTTTTGAAAGTACTGGGTGGCGAGTATTTGAGTCGGTGCTACCGTTGCAAAGTCCACTAATCCAAACAGAATCGCAAAGGCTAAAAGCAAGTAGGGCTCGTGGCTGTAAATAAGAATCACGATCGACAGCGCCCGCACCGCATATAAAAAGCACAGGATTTTCCGGCTGCTCCACCGATCCGCTACAATTCCGGACAGCAAGATGCCAGCAATATTAAAGCCTGCCAGAAGACTGACAGCAGCACTCGTGACTGTCGTTGAAAAGCCATGATCATGAGAAAACGGAATCAAATGGGTATCCATCAGCCCCACGGTCGTAAAACCACAGATCAAAAACGGAAAAATCAAGAACCAGAATTGCCTCATACGAAACATCCCGGCCACTGAAAGAGCTGTTGTTTTGGGTGCTGTTTCTTTTTCTGATGCAGCCAGTCCGCCTATCGGCTCTGTATTCTTTTCTGAAGGATTGTTCCGCAGCATCAGCAGCGCAGCCGGAAAGACAATCACGATTAACAGCAGTCCCAACACCACAACCGTCAGCTTCCAGCTAAACCAATGGGTCAACATGAGTGAGCCGGGAACGAGAAGCATTTGCCCCGCGCCAAAGCCTGCTTCCATGATCCCAAAGGCTAGTCCCCGCTTTTTGCTGAACCAATTGACGACCAATACACTTGCCGCCACATTCGATGCTCCGCCCACTCCAAGCGAGACACCCAGCCCATAAAGCAAAAACAGCTCCCAAGGCGAAGTCACTAGGTATGTTAAGAAAATGCTGACTCCTGTCAGTAACGCACTCCATGCCAAAACAGCCCGGGCACCCCATTTGTCCACAAGCCGACCGATCACAGGCTGTGATATGCCATAAACAATAAAACTCATCGTCGAAATCAGCGAGATGGTGCTTCTATCCATTGAAAACTGCCGTTCCCACGGCTCCACAAACGCACCAAACGACAGCCGCACCCCCTGAACCGCCAATAAGATCAAGAAGGTGACGGAGACGATGACCCAAGCATAATGCAGTCTTTTCATGACAGCTCCAAATCCCACCGTTCTTCTGTCAGCTGCTGTCCCCATAATGGCGCTTCTTGTTTCACTTCACTTATCTTGAATCCAAATTTTTCATAGAGCGGACGAGCCTCAGCCATGGTACTCACCGTCCAAAGGAAAATGCGGTCAAACTTCATGTCTTGGCAGTATGCAACCAGATGCTCCAGCAATTGCGTGCCGAGCCCCCTGCCCCGAAAATCCGCATCAACCAGAAACCATCTGAGCTGGACTGTCTTTTCATCATGCTTGACCAACCCGACAGAGCCGGCAAATTTCCCGCCGCTTTCCGCAATCCATATTTTTTCGATGTCAGCGTCAAATGTCTCCTGAAGATAAGCTAAAAACGTGTCATCCCAACCGTGAGCCTCCGCGTAAAATTGTCTTTGTTTCTCAATAAGGAGTTGAAGATCCTCCGAAAGAAAATAATCTCTAATCGATATCTCTGATGATCTGGCAGAAAGCGACTGTGAAAGGATCGCTTCAATCTCTGCCATCGCCTCGGCAAGCTTGTGCTGCTCCTTTTGGTTGATTTCATTCAGCATCAGTTCTACTTGTTCGTTGGCTTTCTCCTCCAGCTTTTTATAAATCGTTTTTCCTGTTTCTGTGACAAAAATATAATGTTGGCGGGCGTCATCTTTGCTCCTCTGTTTATAGATCAAATCTTCTTTTTCAAACTGCTTCACAATCCTGCTGACATATCCCCGGTCAAGCCCCAGTTTATCCTGAAGAGCTTTTGCCGTACAATTAGGCGTATTATAAATCTCAAATAAAATCCGTGTTTCTGTTAAGGAAAACGGGCTGTCGTAAATGTGCTCATTAAGGAAACCAAGGACGTTTGTATAAAATCGATTGAACTTTCTGAATTTTAACCCGACAGATGATTCTCTTGTTTTCAAATCAATCCCCACTTTCTAATATCGTTGACTAAGGCAATTATAATCACATATAGTTGCTTTAGTCAACAATATATTAGAAAGTGAGGTCTTTTTAATTTCCTGATTCCTTCCTTTTCCTTACCACAATCAATGTGATATAGGATAAAGCCAGAGAAACCAAGCTATAGACAACAGCCCATCCCAAAAATGATTCATTAAAAATGGTAAAGGTGAGCACAAGAGAAATCACCAAACTAAGCATTGGCATCAGATACGGGTTTTTACAAATACAGGTCCCGACAATCGATAGCAGCATAATTCCTAACGGTAAAATAAAGAATGCGATATCTAATTCATCCACCTTTAAACAGCCTCCCTCCAGATTTTTATGTTACTAGTAAAAAAACATAACTGTATTTAGTAAAAGGATAATATTTACTTCCCTAAGGCCCAATTTGAAAATTACCCGTTTACATTCGCTCCGGACTATGATAATTTAAGAAAGCGCTATCATGATAAGTTAATAGCTTGGATGGAGATGAGGAGAGCCAGGAATCCAACCCCTTTTGACAAGGGGTGTTTTCTGGCTCTTTTTGTTTTTCGGGAAAGGAGGCACGCCACACATCCAGCACAAACAGCAAAGGGGGATAATTGTTAATGCTTAATATATTTAAACCGGCTCCTCACATTGAGAGACTGGATGATTCAAAGATGGATGCGGCATACAAACGGCTCAGGCTGCAAGTATTCATTGGTATTTTCATTGGCTATGCAGGCTACTACCTGCTGCGGAAAAACTTTGCCTTTGCCATTCCTTATCTGCAGGAACAGGGATTTTCGAAAACAGAACTGGGTTTGGTGCTGGCCGCTGTGTCCATTGCGTACGGCTTCAGCAAATTCATCATGGGAATGGTGTCTGACCGCTGTAATCCGAGATATTTTCTGGCGACAGGCCTATTTTTATCAGCAGTCGTTAATATTCTATTCGTTTCAATGCCTTGGGTGACTTCGAGCGTCACCATCATGTTTATTTTTATGTTTATCAACGGATGGTTTCAAGGAATGGGCTGGCCGCCATGCGGCAGGACGATGGCCCATTGGTTCTCTATAAGTGAACGCGGCACAAAAATGTCGATCTGGAATGTCGCCCATAACATAGGCGGCGGTATTCTTGCTCCGCTTGTCACTCTTGGGATCGCGATGTTCGTCACTTGGAAAAGCGTGTTTTTCTTCCCTGCCATCATCGCCATTATCATTTCATTTTTAATTGTTTTATTGGTTCGTGATACGCCTCAATCCTGCGGACTCCCGCCAATTGAAGAGTATCGGAATGACTATCCAAAACACGCTTTTAAAAATCAGGAAAAAGAATTAACAACAAAAGAAATTCTTTTTCAATATGTGCTGAACAACAAATTTCTTTGGTACATCGCTTTTGCCAATGTATTTGTTTATTTCGTGCGGTACGGCGTGGTTGACTGGGCGCCTACTTACTTAACAGAAGCCAAAGGCTTTTCTCCTGAAGACTCGCGCTGGTCATATTTTCTTTACGAATACGCAGGCATACCGGGGACGATCTTGTGCGGCTGGATCAGTGACCGATTCTTCAAAAGCCGCCGGGCACCGGCAGGCGTTTTGTTTATGGCGGGTGTTTTCATTGCCGTATTGGTGTACTGGCTGAATCCGGCCGGCAATCCGCTCGTAGACAATATCGCCTTGATCAGCATTGGCTTCTTAATCTACGGACCTGTTATGCTGATCGGCCTGCAAGCGATCGATCTAGCACCGAAAAAAGCAGCCGGAACTGCAGCCGGTTTGACCGGATTTTTCGGATACATCGGCGGATCCGCTTTCGCAAACGCCATTATGGGCTTTGTCGTTGACCGTTTTAATTGGAACGGCGGCTTTATCATGCTGATCTCTTCCTGCATTCTTGCCATCGTCTTCTTGGCTTTGACGTGGAATACAGGAAAACGGGCAGAGCATGTTTAAGAAAGACACATAAAAGATTAATAGTTTTCCAACACGCCGTTTACATCCGTTTTTTAATATGAAAGACAGGTAGTGCTTATCTATAAGGAGGAAAAATCATGAGAAAAAATAGAATACTGGCCTTGTTTGTTCTGTCGCTGGGCTTACTCTCATTTATGGTAACGCCAGTGTCGGCAGCGTCAAAAGGAAACCTGCTGTCACCTGACCGTATCCTGACCGTCGCGCACAGAGGGGCTTCTGGATATGTGCCTGAGCACACGATTCTGTCTTACGAAACCGCTCAGAAAATGAAAGCAGATTATATTGAATTAGATCTGCAAATGACAAAAGACGGGAAATTGATTGTCATGCACGATGAAAAACTGGACCGTACCACAAACGGAACGGGCTGGGTGAAAGACCATACGCTCGCAGACATTAAGAAGCTTGACGCCGGTTCTTGGTTTAATGAAGCCTATCCGGAAAAAGCAAAGCCGCAGTACGTCGGCCTTAAAGTTCCTACATTAGAAGAGGTATTAGACCGTTTCGGAAAGCACGCGAACTACTACATTGAAACAAAATCGCCTGACACCTACCCAGGTATGGAAGAAAAACTGATCGCTTCTTTGCAGAAACATAAATTACTGGGGAAGCATTCTAAGCCAGGCCAGGTGATCATTCAATCGTTCAGCAAAGAAAGCCTGGTAAAAGTCCATCAATTACAGCCAAACCTGCCGACCGTTCAATTGCTGGAAGCCAAACAAATGGCGTCAATGACAGATGCTGCCCTGGAAGAAATCAAAACATACGCTGTCGGTGCGGGCCCGGATTATAAAGCTTTAAATCAAGAAAACGTCCGTATGATCCGCAGCCACGGCCTCCTGCTTCACCCTTACACAGTCAATAATGAATCTGATATGCATCGCCTGCTTGATTGGGGCGTAACAGGAGTGTTCACCAACTATCCTGATCTTTTCCACAAAGTAAAAAAGAGTTATTAAAAGCAAAAAACCTTGCGACAACTATCGCAAGGTTTTCTTCTATATTTTATTCTTTTCCGGCAGCAGCTTCTGACTGTCCATTAAGCAGCTGAGAATTTATCTCTTTCGCATCCTTTAAGTATTCTGTCTGGTAGCCGCTCTTCAGCGCCCACACATAGAATACAAGTGATACCATCGCAATCAGAACCATATCCCAGCCATAATGAATGACATTCAGGCCGCCGAATTTATCACTGCCCAAATAAGAAATGACCATCATGGCCAGCAGATAAAACACCATCCAGACGCCGGCTTTAAAGTTCCGGCCAAACCCTTTCCATTTCGCCTTCGCCTGATAATAGAAATAAATCGGAAGACCGATCAGGATAATAAACAGGACCTGCCCTGTTAACGGCCAGCGCGCCCAATACAGCACCAGTGACGCGAAGATAAATCCAAGCGGCGCAATCACGTTTAAGCCTTTTAAACGAAGAGGCCTGTACAGGTCTTTCCCCGTCCGTCTCAATGTCATCACTGTGATCGGGCCGGTGATATAAGAAATTAACGTAGCAACGGAAATAATTTCCGCTAATACGCCCCACCCTCTGAACAGGAACAAAAAGATGAACGACACAATCAAGTTAAAGAACATTGCTTGTCGCGGAACGCCGTAAATCGGATGAAGCTTCCCGAATATACTCGGCATGTATTTGTTTTTTTCCATTCCGTAAATCATTCGGGACGTTGTCGCCGTATACGTAATCCCCGTTCCAGACGGTGATACAAATGCATCTGCATATAACACAATAACTAGCCAGTTAATATTCAGCGCAATCGCCAGATCAGCAAAAGGAGAATTAAAATTCAGATGGCTCCAGCCGTGAGCAATATCAGAAGGATTCACAGCTCCAATGAAGGCGATCTGCAGCAGGACATAAATCACTGTCGCAACGAAAAGAGAGCCAACAACCGCAATCGGGATTGATTTCCCCGGATTTTTTGCTTCACCCGCCATATTAATCGGGCTTTGGAAACCATTAAACGCAAAAACGATACCTGAAGTGGCAACCGCCGTCAGCACACTTGCCCAGCCATTCGGCGCAATGCTTTGACCGCCAGTAAAGTTTTCTCCGTGGAATCCGACAAACAGCAAAGCTCCAATCGTAAGACCCGGAATAATAATTTTAAAAATCGTAATTAATGAATTCGCTTTCGAAAATAGATTGACTGTCCAGTAGTTCAGCAGAAAATAAATGAGAAGCAATACAGAGGCAAATGCTAGTCCTTCCCCAGTCAGCGTTCCATTCTTCACCAAACCGCTTGTCCATTTCGCCCATTCCCAAGGCCAAGAACTCATATATTGAACGGAGGCCACCGCTTCAACCGGAATGACGGACACAATCGCAATCCAGTTGGCCCAGCCCGCAATAAAACCGATAAACGAACCATGTGAATATTGCGTATATTTTACCATTCCCCCCGCTTCAGGGAACATAGAACCTAGTTCACTATAAGAAAGAGCAATAAATAAAATGACGACCATTCCAATAACCCATGAAATAATAGCAGCTGGTCCTGCTATTTGAGCCGCACGCCAAGCCCCGAACAGCCAGCCTGAACCGATCATCGACCCGAGCCCGACCATCATGAGGGAAAACGTTCCCATTCTTCGATGCAATTGATTCATATCGTAAACACCTTTCATGTATGATGACATTCTCTTGCTAATTATATTATTATTCTGATTACTTTACTTTGTCAATATTTATCGAATTTTGACTGAAACTATAATAAGTCAATGTATATTACCTTCCAATACAGGAATGAAGTCACTAATTTCTTCTTAAATGGAATTTACTGTGAATTCCAATGATAAAAACACAATAGGTTTAGCTATTTCCAAAACGGGAATGATACAGGAAACACTATTCTTAAAATAGAAAGGAGTATCACCATGAAACAAAAGCTGTTACTTTCAGGTCTCGCTGTTTCAACTGTCGGCATCACTTCTTATCTATTAAAGGACCCGTCAAATCGCCAAAAGGCAAGAGAATTCATTCACAGCATGAAGATGAAAATAACAAAACAGCCAGACATGGAAACGTTCCCAGTTGATAAAGCCGGCCACCCTGACCCGCAAGATATCGAGGACAACAAAATGGTTTCAGAAGGCTCCATGTATCCCGTCCAATACTACGATGAAAAAAAGAAGTAATCAAAAAGCTCTCTTCGATAAAGGAAGAGAGCTTTTTAATTTAACTTTTTCGTCTAATTCCGCTCATTACAAAGCCGCTTTCAGGCAATGACGGCATTCTGGCGAGACTGTAATGCAGTGATTGTTCCGGAACATCGTATTCAATCTGATGGACGAGGAAATCCAGGCTCGCTTTCATGACTTCAATTGTAATGCCTTCCCCTGGACAGCGGTGGCCTTTCTCGGCGTGCCCCCCGCCTTGAGGAATCATATCAAACGGATTTTCTTCCCGCTCCGCAAATCGTTCAGGCCGGAATTCATCGGGATGATCCCATAGACGAGGGTCGTGGTTCGTTCCATATACATCAAGCAGCACCGATGTGCCCTTCTTAAACTCACAGTTATTCCATACAAAATCTTTTTTGACAAGCGCCCCTAAAAACGGACCGAACGGATAATATCTGCGGACCTCCTGCACAAACATTTCTCTTTCCTGGCTGTTTCCAGACCGCAGCCATTCCTTATATTTCGGATGCTCATGAAGCGCCAAAGCTGAAAACACCAGAAAGTAAGAAATGGCGACAATAGGCCGCAATACATTAATCAGCTCAATGGCTGCCATGCGGGAATCCAACTGGCTTCCATCTTCTTGTGTGTGAAAAGCCATTTCATGCAGCGCTGTTCCAGGAGTCGTTTTCAGCAAGCCGGCACGAGCATCTTCAATCATGACTTCAATCCACTCTTCCGCACGTGGCCTTGCTCTTCTTCCCTTCCAATGCCGCGGTCCCACAGCACCGAACGCGTCGACCATGTCAATGAAGTCATCCGCTCTCTCTTTGACTTCCGTTTCCTTCAACGGAACACCTGCCCAATAGCACGCTACCCGGCACAGGATTTCTTTTGCTTCTTCAAATAACACAACCTCATCTGCCTTCTCCCATCTTGTGACTGCTGCTCTCCACTCCTCTGTCATCAACTCAGCCAAACGTTTTTGATGCGGCGGTGTCATTAATGATAGAAAAAGCATCTTCCGATGGATATGCGCGCTGCCATCCATTCCCTGAATCGCATTAACACCAAACAGCGATTTCTGCACCCGCTTAGGCAAAGCGTTCTGCCGCTGGAATCGATCCGTATCATAAAACACCTTCGCCGCCTCAGCGCCAGTCATGCAAATAAAGTTTTTTCCCAACAAACGGGCCTGAAACAGATCTGAATTGTAGCGCTCTGTTCTGTTTTTAATAAATAAATACCCTTCCTTCAGCAGTGTCAGACTGTTATCGAGACTTTTGTCATGTGGAATCTGCTCATTCATCCGCTTACCCTGCCTTCCTTTTTACCCTCTATTTTCACGTTATCTTCCGACTATAAACCCAGTAACAGTATTTGTTTACAAAACCAAATTTAAGCGCTTTTTGATTATTTTTTAAAGGAAGAACAAACGAAAGAGAGAAAAGGTAGTTAATCAAAACAAAGGGGAGAACAAAATGAAAAAATGGATATATATTGTGCTTGTGCTGAGTATTGCAGGGATCGGCGGCTTCTCCGTCCACGCAGCATCATCTGCTCATGAAAAACACTTGAATGTCAGCAGAATGAATGTCGATGACGAATTCAAGGATACGGATGGAACCTTCATTCTTCACGATTTACAAAAGGATCAGACATTTGTCTATAACAGAAAACGGGCAAATCAAAGACAAACTCCGCAATCCACCTTTAAAGTCGTGAACGCTTTAATCGGTTTGCAGGTCAAAGCTGTAAGAGATGAATACGATGTTAAACGATGGGACGGGGTCAAGCGTGAATTCGAATCATGGAACCGCGACCATACGCTTGGCTCGGCCATGCGCGAATCCGCAATCTGGTATTATCAGGCATTAGCGCGGGATATCGGTGAGGAAAGGATGAAATCATGGCTTCATACACTATCTTACGGCAACGAGGATATCAGCGGGGGAATCGACCAGTTTTGGCTGCAAAGCTCGCTTACAATATCTCCGCTGGAACAAGAAACTTTTTTGGAGAAACTGGCTAAAGAGGAGCTTCCATTTGACAAGCCGGTAATGAAAACCGTCAAGCGCATGATGATTCAAGAGGAAGGCGATCATTACACGCTCTACGGGAAAACCGGAACCCGCCTGACTGATATGGGATTAGGATGGTTTGTCGGATTCATCAAAACAGAGCATGGCTCTTATGTCTTTGTCACCAATGTCGATGATTCCGGCACAAAAGCCAAAAACATCACCGTGGATATCCTGAAAAAGTATGGCCTGATCACATCCTAAATAAAAGAGCCCTGCACGGCAGGGCTCTAAATCTCATGCTCAAAACAATAATGATTCACAAGCTCTTCAATCAAATCATGATCGGGATATTCCCCGTTAAATTCAAATTCGATTTCTTCCACAAATTCTCCTTGATGGTACACATGGATGGCTCCGTTTTGACGGACAACGCTAAACTCCGGCTGAAATGTATATCCGCTTCGTTCAATTGCTCCCATTTCTTACCCGCCTTTCTCAAAGCAGTAATTCATACACCTCGTTTAATTCCTTGGCCCGTTTTTGATCCTGTTCATTCTGGGCATACTTAATTTCTTTTTCTAATACATGGTTCAAAAAAGACATTTCATTATCATCTAAGTCTTTTACAAATTCCCCTTCATTTGCATAACGCTTCGCCAGCATCTTCTTGCAAATACGCTGGCAGACTTCATTTTCTAGATGATTCGAAAGTGATTCGCGCAAATAACCGAGTGTAACATCCATTTCATGAACACCTTTCCTTCTGCTATCTTTACCCTATAGCTTGCTAAAATAGGGAAAATCCATACGCGAAAAATAAAAAAAGAGACATCCGTGAATGTCTCTTTTTTTATCGTTATTCAGCTGCTTGTTCGCTTTTTGTCAAATTGGCCTGCGTGCGTTTGCCAATCCCAAACACATAATAACTAATGACCACAAGCGCTAAGAAAATTACGCCTACAATCAGGGAGATACGAGTATCATCGTTAAACCACATGCCAACCAGAACCATCAGCAAGAAAGCAATCGTCAAATAGTTTGTAAAAGGAGCAAACGGCATTTTGAATGGATGTTTATCTAATGCAGCGCCCTTCGCTTTTCTGAATCCGATATGGCTGATCAAAATGATAAACCAAGGAATCATCCCTGGGAGCACGCTTGCGCTGTATACATAGACAAAGATCTTCGGCGGAGCGATATAGTTCAGCACAACACCGACAGCCAAACCGATCAGCACCGCAATTGTGCCATACAGCGGCACACCATTGCGTGAAATCTTCTTAAAGAATTTCGGTGCTTGTCCATTGACACCCAGTGTATACAGCATGCGGCCCGCGCTGAAAATACCGCTGTTACAGCCGGACATTGCAGCAGTAATCACGACAAAGTTAATAATGCCGGCCGCTGCCGTAATTCCGATTTTCGAGAACGTAGACACAAACGGACTTCCGAGTGAGTTGAGCTCATCCCAAGGATACACCGTCACGATCACAAAAATAGCACCAATGTAGAAAATCAAAATACGCCAGATAATACTTTGAATCGCATTTCTTAGCGTGTTTTGCGGGTCCTTCGCTTCACCCGCTGTAATCCCGATCAGCTCAACTCCTTGATAGGCCGCAATGACAAGAGACAGTGCAAAGAAGAAACCTGAGAAACCTCCTGCAAAGAAGCCCCCGTGAGACCACAGGTTCGACAAACCGATCGCATCTCCGCCGTTGCCAAAACCGAAGAAAATAATTCCGATTCCCGCAATAATCATCAAGATAATCGTCACGATTTTAATCATCGCAAACCAAAACTCAAATTCCCCAAACGACTTAACAGAAATTAAATTCGCCGCACCAAGAATCACCATTGCCACGATACCAGGTATCCAAGCAGGCAAATCCGGGAACCAATACTTCATATAAGAACCGACAGCGATAATTTCTGACATGCCGACGATAATCCACTGGAACCAGTTGCTCCATGCTGTTATATAACCTGCCATCGGATGAATATATTGATGGCCGAACGTCGCAAAAGAACCTGTGCTCGGCTCGACATACAGCATTTCACCCATCGCACGCATAATAAAAAAGATAAAAATTCCGCATATTGCATAAGCCAGAAGGACAGATGGACCAGTCCATGAAATCGTGCTGGCAGAACCCATAAACAAGCCAACACCGATCGTACCGCCCAAGGCGATCATCTGAATATGGCGCGCACCCAGGCCCCTCTTTAATTCTTTATTTGCCACTCCTCTTCCTCCTCCTAACAAAATACTCATAAATGAGAAAACAGCAGACCTGCTTGCCTTCACATGAATCAGTGATAACAATCAGAAAATTCAAACTTAAAATTGTTATATAATCTCCTAAATTACTTATTTCATCATAATAAATTTCTCTGGAAAATACAATTGTTTTTTTCAGGTAAACACCTTTGTTCAGAGTTTTGAATCGTTCACTTCTTTTAAAATCTTTTATATAAAAATAATAAAATTATTTGAATATTGAAATTAATACACCCCTTAGATTCTCATAAAAAATAAGCTGTTCTACATGAACAGCTTACTTAATAATTCACACCCGTTTGACGCTTTAATGCTTCAAGCCACCCGGTATCTCCGGTCCCATAGCTCTTGCTTTGTCCCACATCTCTCAGAGATCCATTGCTGTAATCAATTGATAGGATGAAATCCGGAATGGCATTATACCCGGCTTCCGCGATTTTACTGAGCTCTGAACGATAGTAAGATAAAGCATAAGAAGCCGTTTGCTTCTGCACTGGATCTTTTTCAAGCTCTTCCTTATATACATCTATTAAGTCACGTCCATCAGGCGTGACGTACCGTCCATCAATGACTTCTAAATCCTTCAAATGGTAGCCTGTAACTTCATACATCTCACGAGCAGCCTGATACTTTTGATAGGCCTCTTCAGAAAATTGTGCTGAATCAGGACTCTGGCTTTTCATGATATGCAAAAATAGCTCTTTGCTGTTGTCCCCAGATTGCAGCACTTGCTCAATCTGCTTAATCAGTGCCTGATCGTCTGTCCCGCTCACCCGCACCTGATAGTCAATCGGTGTGATTGTAAACGTCAGCTCTGTCCCCTCTGGAATATAAATATGGTTTCGATTCAACAGCACTTGTAGCTGCTGGTTAACCTGTCCCCGCTGATACACCTTTTCATTCTCAGCTTCCACTTCCCCATGAAATGTGACATTCCGAAACGCAGCATCCTGGAGGTTATAGTTTTGCGCCTTCCCTTTGAATAGCCATTCTGTTTCATTATCGTAAGCGGCCTGTCTTTCTGCAGCTGACAGATCACTTCTGAAATAAGGAGACTTTGAATTTTGGTACTTATCCTTAATATAGCCTAATGGATCAGACTTTGTTTTATTAATCGCATTCATCCTGCTGTATTTTTCATCTAGTATTTTGATTCTGATATCACTCTCAGATTCATAGGGGTTTTGGGATTGAATCACTGTTTCTTCCCCTGTGTCTGTCACTGTTCGATCATTCGCTGATTGATACACTTTGCTGAACGTCCCGCTGCTTCCCGACACGCTGGTTTTAGAATAATTGAACTGATTGATTCCCCCAGTTGAAGATTGTGACTTAAGCCTGCTGTATGCCTTTTCCAGCACTGCCGCTGGATTTTCAGTCGCATTCTCCCGTTTGGCAGGCGCATTCTTGCTCAATATGTTCTGTGCCATCAGCTGAGTGCGGATAAATTGCCGATTCAGACGCATTGAATTCCCTCCCGAGTATTCTCTCTTATTCTTTTTTATCGGCAAAGATAATGTATATATTAACCTCAAAAAACATTTATTTACACCTAAATCGTTATTATGTATGATGGAAATAAAAGGAGGTTGTTTGCATGGTGAAAAAATGGCTTATTCCATTCGCTGTTATGCTGTCTGTCTTATCTACCTTTACGTATTCGGCATCAGCTGTCGGAGTTACTGCTATCACAGGAAACAATTCATTTGATACCGCAATGCCGATCGGTTATTGGAAATATAAAAATATCGATACAACAATACTGGAAGCTGGTCAAGACGAAGCCTATTTCACTTTTACGGCTAATAAGGGAGAAAAAGTATACGTGAGGAGTACATACCAGAGCGCGTATACAGGGATGAAAATTGAAATTTATGATAAGAATAGAATACCTGTTTTTCAAGGGACAGAAGTCATTAACCCTAATACGTTTTCTTCTTTTATTTATGCAAATGCAGACGCCCAAAACACGACAGATACCTTTTATGTGAAAGTGTCACGAGGCACCTATACCGGAAACATGTATTTTACACTTTCAATTGAAGACCGAATCAAATCAGGCAGCGGAACGTTCCAATTCAGCGGCGTTGCTGAAAATAAAGGAAATACAAGCCTTAGCCCCTCAGGTTCTGACTCCAGCGTGATCAAGGTTGATTTAACAAACCAATCTGGGATACCGCGTGATGCCATTGTAACCAGAGTTCAGACAACCGCCACTCAAACACCAAGCCAGGGAAATACACGCCACCTGATCATGACGAGCGAAAACAACGAATGGCGCCGTGCTCTTGTAAACAGCTCGACTTCAGGGTCTTATGATATCTCTTTGTCAGATCAACTCAGTGTGGCAAAGGTATGGAGTTTTAAATATAATACATTAGCGACAGCCAGATCGACGATGAGCAACGTAAAAGCAAAAATAGATTATGAATACGACGTGACAAAGCAGTTTTAACTTATACCGAGCCGGTTATCCGGCTCTTTTTTATTCTCAGTCTAGAAGGTAAACTATAGTCAGTACAACCAAGGGAAGTGCAGACATGGCATTAAAACTTCTAAAAAAACTGCTATTTGACCGCCCTCTAAAGAACGGCGTTATCTTAAATCAATACAAAATCGAAGAGTGCCTCGGTATGGGAGGCTACGGTTTGGTTTATTTGTGCACCGATATCCTAACTCAAACACCTTATGTCTTAAAACAGCTTCGGCCGACAAAAGCGAAAAAGGAAAAAGAAAAAGTCCGGTTCCAGCAGGAAATAAAACTTCTCAAAAGCATTCACCACCCGCAAATTCCGGGCTTCATAGATGAGTTCATCATAGACGGACAGGCTTATTATGTCATGCAGTTCATTGAGGGAGAGAATATAGAAGAATTATTATTTTTTCGAAAACAGCCGTTCACAGAGCTTATGGCATTACAACTGATTTCGCAGCTGCTTGAGATTATAGAATACCTGCATGATCGCCTTATCTTCCACAGCGACATCAGAACGCCTAATATCATCATCAATGACGGCAGGCTCTGCCTCATCGATTTCGGCCTTGCCAAACAATTGACTCCTGAAGAAATGGAGGAAATAAAGGTACGAAAACAGGATGACTTCTTCGATCTCGGAGAAACGCTGTTATTCCTGCTGTACTCTCAATATAAAGGAAAAAAGAAGAAAAACGGCACTTGGCTGGAGGAATTAACACTGACAAAGGAAGTAACCTTGCTGCTGAAAAGATTATTGGGCATTGAGGAAGAGTATCAGCACACCGCTTCCATTCGCGAGGATCTAAACCGGGCCATTCAATCGGTCACATAAAAAAACCCTTGTCCCAAAAGCGGAACAAGAACTTTTTTTGGATTAACTGCTGCTGTAGCTCCGGCGTTTGTAACGATGACTGCCGCCATAACGGTCGTAGTGTCTTCTTTTGCCCGAACTGCTGCTGTAGCTGCGATAATGTCTGCGCCGACTGCTGCTGTAATGCCGGTGTCTGCGATATCGGTCACTAGAACTGCTTGAGAGGTACTTAATCGTTTTGATGATTTTTTTAAACATATGCTGTTCACCCCATTTCTTTCTCCCTATTATATAAATTTTATAGGAGAAAGAAAAACATCAGCGGGGTCACTCTTTTGAAAACAAGAACCCCGTTCCGTTATCATTTGTATGCAGCTCATAAGTAATCGCAAGCAGCCTGCATGTATCCTCAATAATCTTTAACCCAAGTCCCTCACTGCTCTCATTCCGATCAAATCCAATACCGTCATCACGAATAAAAACATCGCCATGTTCAATCGTGACTTCCATCTTTTTAGCTTTTGAATGCCTTAACGTATTTTGAAAAATATTATCAAACAGCCTTTCCAGCCATAACGCGTTGCTCATCCATATCACATCTTGATCTGCCGGCTTATAGTGCAGCTCAATCCCACTCATACTGTATAAATAATCCCACTTTTTCACCGCTGTTTCTAATAGCTCGTTTAGATGCACTTCTTCATTTACAATATAAGAGCTTTCCAGCGTCTCAGCGGAATATAGATTGAATTCATTGGTTAATTCCGAGATATATTCGATTTGCTGATACAATGATTCGAATACAGCCTGACCATGACATTGGTCTTCCAAATAAAATAACTGCAGTCTGAGAGCCGTTAAAGGTGTATTAATGTCATGCCGCAGTTTTTGCAAAAGCTCCTTTTTGATTTCCTCCTGCTGTCTCAGCTCCAGTTCACGATATGTCGTCCGTTCAATTAACAAATTGACCGACTTGATCAGTTCCCCGATTTCATCCGCACGCTTCACTTCAATTTTATCGGGCACCCTTTGATCACTCGCCAAATGCCGAATGGTTTGATTTAATAGATTGATTTTATGCAACAGAGAATGAATCGACTTTGAAAATAAAAAAGCTAACAATAAGAGCGATATCAAAAATACAACGATCATTGCCGGGTACGCAAACGACCTGTGAAAGGGCATACCATGATTCATCGTTTTAAACATGCTGTCATAAATCACAGACATCAAAACACTGACCGCCAGCAATAGCATCGGAACACTAATGACGGCCGTAAACAATAACAACTGATATTTTGTCTTGAGCTTCATTTCTTCACAACGGTATTCAGCCGATACCCTTCTCCATATATATTTTCAATCATCTCACCCGCTTGATCATTGATTTTAGCTCTGATTTTTTTAATATGCACATTGACAATATTCGGGTTTCTATCTTCGAGCTGCCATAGATATTCAAAGAAATGTTCCTTTGTCAGGATACTGTCTCTATTTTCATATAAATAAAAGAAAATTTTCCGCTCAATCGCAGTAAACAATACCTCATCATGCAGGCTTTCATTGAACACTTTTTTCGTTACCGCATCAATATACAAATGTTTGATTTGCGTAAAGGTCCCATAATGATGCTCAAGCATATTCCGCATTCTTAATAGCAGCTCTCTCGGATCAAAGGGCTTTACCATATAATCCTCGCCGATCTGCAAACCTTGAAGCTTGCTGTCCATGTCATTGCGGGCCGAGAGAAAAATAACCGGAATGCCCAGCCCCAGCTCTTTGATTTTTGCAGACATTTGATACCCGTCTTCACCCGGCAGCATCACATCCATAATGACCAAATCCACCTTCTGAATCACCGAAAGCACATCCGCTCCATCTGTTTTCCATATCACACGATATCCCTCACGCTGCAAAATCTTTTGCAGCAAATCACCAATCATCACATCGTCTTCAACGATTAAAATATGATAACCCTTCATCCTAGCGAACCTTTCTCATAAACTCCATGGACAGTTTATATATTTGATCAGGCTGATATAAATAAATACTGTGTGTTCCCCTCAGTTCCTTTATATCGGCAGTATTGAATTGAGCCGCAAACGCTTCATAGTCTTTTCGGTTTTGTATAGCATACTTTGAATGTCTATTTTGGTCAGAGACTGCATCTAAAATCAAGACGGGAGTTTCCTTTGGCGCCGGCAGATTCACAGATTTGCTGCCGTTTTGGTAAGACTGCAAAAGCTCATGCTCCATATCTGCATTAAAAAATTGCTTAAAGTTAATGGCTTTATAGATTTCTTTTTCTTCATCAGTTAAAAACGACTGCCGAATCACCTCAGGATTATATACAGCGGAAGGTATAAATCGATGAAAACCAATCGAGGTTAACAGGTGGAACCCTCTCACTTTCAATCGGTCAACTCCGCTCAATTTATACGTGACGTACTGCTGGGGCAATCCAATATCCATCGCAATAATGGCCTTGATTTCCTTAGGATATTTCTGTGCCCAATACATTGCTTCAATCCCGGATATCGAATGAGGCATTAAAATATAAGGAGGCTTATTTCCGCTTTTCATAAGCGCTTTCCTCGTCTGTTCCAATACCGTATCAATATCTCTGTCATCGTGAGACACTTCACTGTATCCATAACCTGCCCGATCTACAACAGCAATCTTATTTTCTTTTGAAAACTTGCTGTACAGCCCCTTCATTTCATAAGCAGGCGCAGCAATCCCCGAACCAGACATAAACACAAACGTATCCTTCCCGCTTCCCTCTTGATACACATTCATCTTTTTACCATCAACTTCGACTAATGTGCCTTTTTCTTTAAGGAGTGCCGCCTCCTTATTTAGCTGGAAATGGTGATAAATAAATACCGAGACGCATACAAGCAAAACCAAAGCAGCCAAGCTGACAAAAACAATTTTTAGGACTTTCCTTAATGTTTTCATATGATGCTCCTTTCACGTGATACTGAAAGGATACAATATGAAAATAAATTTCTGATTAACTTTGGAACAGTTTTATTTTCACATTTAACTTTGCCCTTACGGAAAGGTGTACATTTGGAGCATAGCAGAACATTTGATGAATATGCCCACTAATAAAAAAATATTTCATGATTAAAAAAACCTTCCTGCTTATAGGAAGGACCTTTTTGCCATACATACTGACAAGAATGTCAAATCATTCTGTGATTGATTCAACCAGGGCAAATGAAGGGCCATTCTTTTATTATTTGTTCAGCGTTCATCCTTTCAATCCTCCTTATCTTTAAGCTGAAAAGCAATCAGCTTTCCTAATGCCTCTTCAGCCGCAAACGGAGCAACCATTCCTGAAGGGTGTTCATGCTCGCGTTTTAGGCATTCATACATCTTCGGTTCAATGTAAGAAGGATCGATCCATGCAATACACCAAGAAGCCCAAAAACATGATTGCCCTTCACTTTCTTGAGCGATTTTGATGCCAAAGGGCAGACTGGCCTTCACGATTCTCATAAGTGAAATGGCCGCAGCCATCCTTGTATCTTCGGCATGACTTTTTAATAAACATCCAGCTCCTCCGCCGCTTCACCCGCATCTTCCCCAAACTCACCTAAAACGGCAGACGCGATATTACGCAAAGAACCTTCCTCTTTTAAGGCCTCAACCAAAACAGGTATTGCATCAATTTCCCGTCAATGCAGTAAATCTAGCTATTACAATATAAAAAGTTACACCTTTATATAGATTTCTGTGGTTGAGTCATAGTAATAACCTCGCTTTCACCATTTATTCGGGCCTGATAAGCGAAGAATTATACTACTATCTATTAAAAAAGCAACCTTAAATAAGGTTGCTTTCTATATTTGAATCACATTCATTATTTTTTCTATTTCTTTTTCTCTAATTAACTTATTTACTTCCCTCTCGTACTCTCTACTATCAATAATGACAAATAACTTTTCTATCGCCCGGGTAATTGCTACATAATGTAAATTAGAGAAATCATCTTCCCAGAGATTTAGATCCCCCGCAGCATATAAAACATTATCAAATTCTAATCCCTTTGCAGAATGTATAGTCATTATATAATAGGACTTCTCTCGAGTGTCAAAGGCAGAATCGTATTCGTCCGTAAGTAATACGCTTGAAAAGTTATCGAGTTCTCCTTCATAGATTCCCATTCCAAGAAGTCCATATATCTCTATTAAGCAATCATCAATAGAGTCCTTATCTTTACAGGTCTCAAGTTTTTCAACCATTGTCTTTAGTGTGGTACGCTCATCCTTACTTAATTCCCTATAAATATTATTCTGCAGTTCGTATAATGAGTAATTCTCATTTTTTATATATTTAACGAGCTCTCTTAAGAAAACAACATTTGGAGTAGTAACATCAAGTGGGTTGGGCGGTATATATGTAAAATCTTTACCCAATGCCGTTAATTCCTCTTTATATTGTTTTGCCTGGTTATTATTACGTACTAATATAGCGAAAGTCTTTTTCTTTAACAATTTGTTATACATTATATTGTTAACTACATCTGGCAAGTCAAAATCAGAATAAATTCCTAAAACACTAGTAATTTCGTCTTTTTCTTCAATAACCTCGTTTTCAATAAATAACTTTGAATAATTTTGGATATCTTGAGCACATCTAAAATTTACAGTTAGTTCATACTTATTAAAATCACTATCGTCCGAAAGTAAATTACTAAAATTTTCCGGTTCTGCACCTCTCCATTTATATATTGATTGCTTTAAATCACCCACAAAAAATAATTTAATCCCTAGTTTATCCTTCAAATACAGGTAAAACTTATTCATATCTAAATCTGTATCTTGATACTCATCAACATACAATCTACGATATTTAGCTTTTATATATTGACGAGCAGCTAAAGAGTTTTCTAATATTAATACCGCTACTTGAAATTTAAAGTTCATTTTATTAAAATGATTATCCTGATCCCTATCTCTTTCAAAGGTGCCTAAGACATTTTTATTTCTTAAGATCTCTAAACCCTTTTTTGCAGATCTAAATTTGTTTCGATAATAATCTACCTTAAAATTGTCAGAATAATGTTTCCCGAATGCATCTACAATAAAGGGTCTTATCACTTCAGATTCAACAAAAGAGTCAGCAGTACCTACAAAGTTTTTAAACCGATCATAACTCCCTAACTTTTCTTTTATGTCAGCAGCAGATTTATTAGTGAACGTAATTGCAGCTATACCATAGTGGCTATTTTTTGCCTTTCCCTCTTCAAGAATTTTTTTAACAAGTAACGTGGTTTTACCTGAACCTGCTCCAGCAGAGACAATTACATTTCCATTGTCCTTTAAAATTTGTTCTCTAATTTCCTTATCAGATAACATTATCTTCACCTTCTTGCTTAGTAGAATTGGTTAATTCTACGAGACAATAAAAATTTTCATCATTATATATATCCTCACACTCTTGTTTATCTAGCTCTATAACTAAATCTACCATATTAAACAATTTGCTATCCTGTAACTGCTTAACAGGGTTTTCACCAAATACTTCTTTCATCTTATCTTCTATTACTTTATATAGGTCATTCTCTAAATCTATCCTAGACAAGTAAATGCTATTTTGTTTTAGAGTTTCTATGATGTCACTATGTTTACAGTATAATTCTTCTTTTTTTCGTTGAACTTCTTCTTTGATAAAAATCTTTTCTTCTTTATCTGGCATTCCTTCTGGTATATCAATAAATTCATTATCTAACTTCGTCTCATCAATTAGAGATAAGCATCTATTCAGACCTATTAGTTCATATTCTCCTTTCTTTTTTTTCTTCCTCTTTAAATCGTTATCAGTTTTAACTATATAATGTATATTTAATTCTTTCAGCGCGTTTGTGTAGTGTTTAAAATAGATACCGCCAACTTGTAGTATAAATCCACCTTCTAGTTCATAATCAGGCTTCACCATAGAGAGTACCTTTTCAAATAATGTTAATTCTGACGGTCCCTCAACTAATAATACTCTTTCCGCAAATAATGCGGATGCTAAGGATCTATTTAGCTTTCTCTTAACACTTGTATACGGTTCCTCTACGTTATATAGATACGAGCAACAATTAATTTTCTCTGGAGAATGAACTCTAATAAGCCTTGTATTATTCATTTCATAGAGCATCTCTGGAGAATGCGTAGAAAGAAAGAAGTAATTATAAGTGTCGTTTTCAAATAGCTTTTTAGAAAGAGATATTTGCATAGATCTATGTAAACTTATCTCAGGTTCCTCAATTAAAAATATAATAATCTTGTCCTCATATTTATTCTTGGCTAAATAATTAAAAATTGAATAGGAGAGCATCTTCCTCCGACCATCGCCAGAAGTCGGATAATAACGATCATTGTCATCATCTTTCTTGATATAAGGGATTACATCTGAGAAAAATCCTTTAATCGCCATTTCAGATTTTAACTCGACGCTAACATTTTCTCTTCTTAATGTTTTATATTCTTTAGTTATTTCTTCTTGGAATTTTTTAATCGTAGTCAATTTTCCGATTTCATCATTCACATTACAAGTTAAACCTTTTATCGTATCGATTATATCTTGATCGGCACTTTGTCCTTCTGATTGTTCAAAGAAGAGTTTTTTGTTCTTATTGAATAAGCGGTCCAAGTTTACTAAAGGATTAACGTAAAAAACTTTAAATGCTTTATCAAAAGCACTAACATTACCTCTAGACGGAATCTCAACTAAATTTTCGTAATCGCTACCCCAAAACAGAACAATATTTCCATATTCCTCTTTTTTATTAAACTCGGATTTTAGTTGGATATAAAACAAATCCTCTTCTAACGGAGGCGAGGTGTGTGCACCGTGTATTGCGGCAACAAGTTTTTTTGTATCTTCACTTTGATTAAAGTCACTAAGATCAATTGTTATAGTTATTGATATGTTTTTGTCTACATTATGATTGTTATAATCCGAAGGCCCAAAACCATTTCTGCGCAGTTCCGGATCAAATAAGAATCTTAACGCATACAAAAAGTTTGTCTTACCAATATCATTCATACCGAAAATCACATTTTTATTATCTATATTGATAGTAGCACTCTCGAAATTTCTAAAATTTTCAATAGATAACTTTGTGAATTTCATCTTAGTACTCTCCTTTAGGTATATTTGATCTCATATAATAGCAGTATACCATACTAAATTATTACCAATATGCCAAATTTGCACAAATTAAAATAGTCGTAGTTAAATGAACTGTAACTACGACTATTTGCTTGTTCCACAGTCCTTTATTAAATAATGGGTGAGAAATAAAGTCTCTAGTAGAAATAAAGACCTCTTCTTCATTATAAAAAGTTGTTTTTTTGCATATCTCGCTGATACTATACTTCTTCGTGATTTCTAATAAATTCTCTATATTGTACATTCGATCAGTATTTATTTGATGCAAACGCAGTAAGTAAGTCATTTTTAGAATTTATTCTCCATTCTTTTATTTTTAAATTTACTCTTCGCAAGGTTACGCGGCTTATCAACATCAAATCCGCGATACAGCGCATCATAGTAAGCGATCAGCCGCAGTGGAACAACAGAAACCAACAAAGCAAGCGCTGGGTTACTTCCACAATACGAATCTGTTATCCGCATCGTCTAGACCTTTCAGTGAGATGATAAAGTGTTTGCTCCGCGAGTGGCAACTCCCTTGCCGTTTCCGCGGATGCTTAGGTTTACATGCTCTTGTGTTGCCAGTGAGAATACTGATTACCTTGTTCGATCAAGGCAATCGTGCCGTACTTCAGCAGTCCGCCGGCAAAGCCTTAAGAAATCTCTTTCAGCTTCAGTGCGCCTTCGACACATACAGAACGATGTCTTCCCTTGGAAGGCATATGGACGGACTTTGAACAGCTTATAAAAAAACACCCGCTTGTATTGACGAGCGGATGTTAGATCCTATTGAATTTTAAGAAGTAAAACAAGCCAGTGTGTTATTGATTGATATCCTTTAGCGCCTGTTTCGGTTGTGAATGAAAAATCATTAATGATGCAATAATGGCAATCATAACCCCTAACGCACCAACCCAGGTAATCGAGGCCAATGATACGTTTTCCACAAAAACCCCTCCTATACCTGCGCCGATTGCCATGGCAAATTGCATCATTGACTGATTCATGCTAAGCAAAACACCTGACATTTCCGGTTCTATTGTAGCCAGGTGAAATTGCTGTGTCGGACCGGTAGACCATGCGGCAAACGACCATAATATGAGAATCACCAACACTCCGATATAGGAATGAGTAACAAGTGACAGAAGAATCAGTGTGACGATATGCAACGTCATCCCGCCAACGAGTGTAAAGGACACTCCCCATTTATCGGTGCTATATCCCCCAAACTTTGATCCAACCAAACTGGCAATTCCAAATATAAGCAAAACACCACTGAGCAGCTTGCCATTTATACCTGAGATGTTCAAGAGATACGGTGACAAATAAGTGTAAGCAACAGAATATCCCCCGAGCCAGAAGAAAGTGATTGATAATCCCATAGCCACTTTCCGTTTTTTGAAAAGAGCAAGCTGTTGAAGCAAAGGCACAGGCTTATCCCCTTCAGTATGCGGAAGAGTAAAGAAAATAACGACCATTGCGATCAATCCCAACAAAGCAATTGCTCCAAATACAGACTTCCAGCCTAATGCTACTGCTATCATTCTTCCAAGCGGAACACCAATGATTAAAGAAGCGGTAAATCCCATCACGACCGTAGCGATGGCACTTCCCTGCTTCCCTTCCGATGCAATTTTAGCGGCAATCGTTAAGGCGGTGACAACCACCACACCTGCTCCCATCGCCATAATGATCCGCGCTGCAATAAACCATCCATAACCAGGCAGTACAAAAGCCAGGACATTACCGAACACAAACAAACCTAGGGCATACATCATCAATTTGCGTCTATCCATACTTGCTGTCAACGCCATAAGTACGGGTGTAGAAAGAGCATATACAAGTGAGAAAATGGTAATAAGCTGGCCCGCGGCAGCTAAAGTGATCCCGAGAGTATGAGCAATTTGATCCAAAATTCCGGAAATGATGTACTCTGAGGTTCCAACTAAAAAGCTGACAATGGCTAAAATATAAATTTTCCAAGTGTTAGACATAAAACATTCACTCCTTAATTATTAATAAACATATCACGAATTATCGATATGTTATTATAAAAAATAAACACATCGTAATATGTCGATATGTATGGTGTAAAAATAAACATCTTTTGATGTTTATTTTTATATCTCTGTTTTAAGAAAGTCAGCAAGTTTCCCAATGGCTTCTTCATCTCTTTTGTAATATGTGTACTTTCCAATACGCTCCGCCTTAATCAAGCCGGCTCTTAAAAGGATGGTAAGATATTGAGAAGCTGTCGATTGCGTCATTTTCAATTTGTCTGTTATTTGACTGACACATACCCCGATTGTGTTCATATCAATCCCTTCATGGGGTGCAAAATGACGATCGGGCTCCTTCAGCCATTGTAAAATTTGCAGCCTTGATTCATTTGATAAGGCTTTGAATACTTCAATTGGTTCCATATCGATTATTATATCGTTATATTCCGATATGTCAATCCGTTTTTTGGATATATTTAATTAAAGGTTTATCTCTGACTAATTCCGTGAAATGAAACTGAAGACAGCATATCAATTTTGTTCACCGCTTAAATTTATCATCAAGCTTTACGAAATTGGTCTCATAATCATGTCACTAAACACTTGGAGGAACCCAGCAGGTGACAAGGATGTTTTCAATTAAAATGAATTTAATATTGTTCAAGTGACTAATCACCAGCATCAAATTCATGTATTTAAAATAGATGTAAAAAAAACATCCGCTCATAACAACAGCGGATGTTAGATCTTTCGACAGGAATAACAAGTCAGTGTACTATGAATTGACATCTCTTTATGTCCGCTTAGGTTATGAATAAAAAATATTACAACTTATGAATAACCAGAATGCCTTCAGCCCTCTGCTGGCTTGAATATCAGTGATCATAAAACATTTACATTAAAGATTTTTCTCTAGATCATTACATAATTTAAATACCATCACTCGTTCACCTGTCCGGGAGCTTAAATCAGTATGAAAACTTTTCACTTTTTCTCCGGTTATTTTTAGGATAATATCCTTAAGGCCTTCTATACCTGATTCGACTAACTCCGAACGAGTTTGTTTGATAGATAACATACCCTCTTTTGATCCACAAACTACATATTCGGCTGGTGTTAAAATCCCTTTTAAATTGACGATGATCATGTCCCGCAGTATATCAGTCTTAACAGATACAGACCCCCGTCCAAGATAATCCTTCTCCCATTGAGTGATGGACTTACTGATCTCTGATTCAATAGAACCCTTAGACTTTTTCATATCTAATACATCTCCTGAGCAAAAAAATTGGCATATTCTATTTGTGATTTCGTCTCATTAATATTCTCTTACAACATATCCTTCATATACACCTTCAATATCCAAATCAGTTTTACCGTTTCTTGTGACCACTATCATTTTGGATAACATATTTTCTTCCATCATAGAGTGGACATGCAAAAATCGAACATTTCCTGAATGGGTTTCCTCAACTTCTTCATAAGACTTTAGATGATAAAAATCAATTGCTTTTCTAATTAGTTTTTTCATACATTCCATATTTTCACGATCAAACGAGTTCATTTCCTCTATTGTTTTCGTGACAAAATCAGTTAAATTAGCGCTCATACAATCTCCTTAGAACTGCTTTCTCCATATATAGGTGCGTTTAGAAGTTGAACCTGTATTTCATCGTGACAAGCAATGATCAGGTATGGCTTGACCTGTTTTAACATCAGGACCCTCCATAATTGAGGGTTTTCCATCCTTATGATTAACGAGTAAACCTCGAACTTTAACATGTGACGGCACTAGTGGATGATGTCGAATCATATCAACACTTTTTTCAATGGTGTCACTGCTATTTTCATTTAGCCATTCATCGACCGTACCACCTAAAAATTCAGGCTTGCAA
This sequence comes from Bacillus sp. SN32, assembly GCF_002837495.1. Classification (NCBI taxonomy): domain Bacteria; kingdom Bacillati; phylum Bacillota; class Bacilli; order Caryophanales; family Bacillaceae; genus Bacillus; species Bacillus sp. SN32. Next base: position 174,785 of record NZ_PJCT01000005.1, read on the forward strand.
TTTTGAAAGAGATAATCCAATGTTTGTATTTTATCTTTCATTGTTTCAAGTTGAGTTAGTCCATTACCTGCGGAAGTCTTCTTATCTTTTGTTCCTACTACAAAAATCTCCTCAACATCTTCCTGGTAAATCGCAAAAATAACAGACCTCATGATTTCTCCATAAGGATGTGAAATACCGGCACCATAGCTTTGTATAGTCAACATATTCTCTGCAGAAGTGTTAGTCGCTTCTTGTAAAATAGGCTCCAAACCGTTTTCAATATCCGTCAAAAATAATACTTTTTTATTTTGGTTTACATTCATACAGCACACCTCTTCCTTATGTTTATCATTTTTGTATTGAGTAACAAATCCATTTGATAAATGCTTAGATTCATCATTACCAGCTTTCCCAACATCCTTCTGGATCAAGACTAGCCAGTCGGACCCATCCATTTTGAACTTTTTGCAGAAATGCTGAATCATTATTTAATAACCGTTCTACATATTCTCTAGGTGCTTGGATGAGTATCAATAAACGAAGAGGAGAATGATAGGCCTCGTGATCTGATTCCATGACGGATTGCCAAGGCAGTCCGGCTAACAAATCGCTTGCATTCCCCTGCATAACGCCGAGACCTGCAGTAACGGTTTGAGTTGCTTTATTTCCGCTGCCATAATAATGAGGCGCTACCGTTGATGCGTAATATTGTAAATTAATCCATTGGGCTACAGTTCCAGGTCCTGCAATAATATTTGCTAGGAGTTCACCGCTTTCATCCTGCTTCCAATCATAATTATGGAGAAAGGCTCTGCCTTCCAAATCACAATCCTGAGTTAGTTCACGTTTACCGATAATAAAAGCGGCATTACGAGCCAGTCCCCATTCCGGACGTATCTCACTCCAATCTTCCGCAAATCGGTTTGCCTCAGCCTTCGGATTTTTTAGCTTCGATTGGAAATTCGGTAATTGGGCTAGACGTTCTGCGTTTACATGATGTCTCACTTTCGGCATAACAGCTTCAATTTGTTCAAATGCTTCTTGTGCAGCTTCGGAAAGCTCTGGTACATAAAGCCAATGTAATTCATCCACCGTTGTATTATGTTCAGCCGCTGCAAAAACCGTATCCTCAGGGATTTTTATTCCTTCAGTTAAAAGAGCTTCTCGTACCTCTGATAGATTACATAAAGCAGCTAAAACTCTTGCATTAAATCCACCGGCCGCTCCACCGCAGGCACCACAATCAAGGGCTGCAGAATAAGGATTATTAGTGCTTTGACTGCCATGCCCGCAAATCACGACCAATGGTGCGATGTTCTCTGTTAACCCCATCATTTTTAATGCTTGGCGAGCATAGTTCACTTTTTCTTCATCAGTAAAACCCACAGGTATTTCTGCTTCTGTAGCATCATGATGAAGCGAGAGTTTTGTATCAGGTTTGCGCAACCAAGCCTCACGGAGATTACGAATGAAACGACCCGCCTTTCTTGGCACAAAGCTACGGGCTGCCATTTGCAGAGTAAACCAAGGTCCGCTTAGCTCAGGCAGTAGTAAGCTCGAAAGCGCATTCTGCTTCATCGTTTTAAAGGTATGGCTTAAAGAATGAATTGCTTGCTTCCGTTGATTGTATTTTTTGAATACATCCTCATCTGCGAACTCTTTTATTTTATTTTGCGGTTTTTGTATGATCGGTAAGGAAGCATGACTGTGTTTACTGCCAAGTTCACAAGTTGCAATCGGCACCCCGAAGAAACCAGCAATACCAATCGTTTCAAACGGGCCTTCTTTTTCTAGTTGACGACGAAAAGGTTCTGATCGTACATCGATGCAGAATGCTAATTGAGCTAATGCAGATTTTTTACCGCCGGTTTCACGTTGTTTCGAGATGATCTTCTGGCTTAATCGATCAGTGTACGTTTGTTCCCAAGCTTCTAACCAAAGTTTCTTGCGAAGTTTCTCATCAAAGCTGTAGGCAAATGATAAATATTCGTTTTGTTCAATGGCCGTCATCTGTGACCATTCTTCTAATGTAAGCCCACCCCAATGAATCCAAGCTGCTATAAGGGGAGCAATTGAAATTTTTTTCTTAGATCGTTCATTAGTCAAAGGTAAGTATGGCTTTATAAGAGCCCACTCCATGGATATTCGAACCGCTAAATATTCTGTTAGGAGTGCATGTTCGTGGCTCGATTGCTGGGAGCGCCAAAGCATCATCCCTGCCCATCCAGGTAATGAAAGTAAATGACCTTCAAGATAAGTCTGGATTTCTGACTCTGGGATTTCTAGTGCGAATAAGGCTTCCTGTAAAGCCAAATGTGCCTCTTTCGGCCAATCCTTTACCCTTTCTCGCTGCTTTTTGCTAAGTGCTGGATCATATTGAATGAGATGCTGCCAAGCACGATAGAAACCTTCCTCACGATTAGGCATTGTCCAGCCTGCTTGAGAGTCATCAAGATATAATTTACTCCACTTAATGACATGATGATCTAGTATATTGACTAGCCTTTCACCATCTTGATTCTCTATATACGAACTTAGTGGCTGCATAAACACATTCTCGATATGATCCAATCCACTACATTCACCTACTAATTTCTCCAGCTCATGTGATGATAAAAGGTCGGAAGGCAGGGGATCTAACTTTAATGCAGCATGACAAAATCGCTCTGCTACGTCCCGTGGGATGTGATAGGAATGTGAATCAAGCCAACGCTGCAGCCCCATTTCCACAAAATCTACATCAATCTCACCTTTATTCTTTGCTGAACGGATCATAGACGCACTAGGGTATATATCAACATCGCGAGTGTTTTTCAACCAACTTGCAACCTGATCAAAAGGTTGGTTTTCAAGTCCCATCCACGGATTACGTGCAGCAAATGTAGAAATAGGCCAAAGTGGCGCAATCACTCGGCTGGCAGATGTAATGAAAACGTTAAGATCCCTTTCTTGAACATCAATATCTGTATCTATCTTTTTTACATTATCTTTCGTTAATACGGATGTAATGCCCATCTCAGATTAGCTCCTTATGAAATATATTGTTTAAGGTAGTCTGGGTGACTCTCTACTGACTTTGGTTTTGCTTCACCTAATCGGACTAACCAAAGATAGAGTACCGCGAAAAAAACGGAAGAACGATGACGAGCAACCCACGTACCTAAAGCACTGCCAAATAGTAAGAGACATACGACAATCATGACAGCTGACATTGGAGGTTGAACACTTTGAAAAATGGTTGTATGCAGCCACTTATAGAAAAGGTTATGAATGATAAAATATACGAGGGCTGCTCCTCCTAAAACAGTTAAGCCGGCAATTCGGCCAATTCGGCCCTCTCCAAAAGCGACAAGCTGAGTCCAAGAAACGGACAATGACCACCCTAAGATCAGAGCACTAATGAATTGATATCCCTCTCCAGGAGCAGCGAGCCAAAAAGCAACGCCTATAACTAAGGATAAAATCCGACCAGCCATGACCCATAAATAGGATGTTCTTTCATTAGTACGAGCCGATACTTCATGACGCCCTACTGCTGAACCAGCTTGTAGAAACAACGTAGCCTTGAATAAACCATGTAAAATAAGATGAATAATGGCTGCTATATAGGCGCCTAATGCACACTGAATGAGCATAAACCCCATTTGTCCAATCGTGGAGCCTACTAACTGGCGTTTATAATCAACCTGGACTAAACTAATTCCAGTTCCAATCAATACAGAAATGCCAGCAAGCAGAAGTAAGATAATCGAAGCGATACCACCATGAAATAGAGGTGAAAATCGAGTTAGTATTATTCCTCCAGCATTTACTAAACCTGCATGCATAATTGCAGAAACAGGGGTTGGAGCAACAATAGACTCAACCAACCATCTTTGGAATGGCCATTGAGCTGCAGGAATGATCACCGCCAGTACAATCAATAGCTGAATCCCTGTTCTCTCCCATTCTCCCAGCCCAGCTAAACTTTCATTTGTTACAACCAATGATAACTGCCATTGACCTGTGGCATGAAAAAGCCACATCATCGCAAAAAACAAAGAAAACCAACTTAACAAAAATAAGCGGCCAGAAACCTTGGCTGCTTCACTAGCCACTTGCCAAGCACTGTTTAACCTAATAAGTAAGGTTAAACCAACAAGAGTTGCTCCCCAAAATAGAACCATCAAGCGGAGATCGCCACTTAACCATGTCATTGAAGCAGCACCTGTTGTGAAAGTAAAAAGCGTAAAATATTTTCGATAAGATCGATCCCCCATTAAGTAACGTACAGAAAAACGCTGAATGATGAATCCAATTGCAAGAACAAAGAAAGTCATTAAACAAGCTAAGGAATCTAAGTGCCAAGGGCCAACATTTCCACTCACACCACTATTGGCAAGAATCAGTAAGGAAACCAAAAGTGGTAAAGCCAAGATCCCAATATGAATGCGAACAAAACTCAAGGGTACTCGCGGATGTAAAAACAATAGTCCACTTATCCCAGAAGCCATAAGCATAATAAAAAATAATGTTAATAATGATGACAAACTCAGCGAAACTAACATTCTAAATTCTCCCTTTTTTAAAACTCATTATTGTTCAAAAGACCTTTCAATCAGATCATATTTGTCTATTATTTATTTCAATTTTTATTTATCTCTATTTTTTTCCAACAAAAAAGCCGACAACTTCAAAATTTCAATGATTATGTTAGATCATTGAATCCTGAAAATTGTCGGCTTCACTTCAACTAACTTCAGCGAAGTTTTTTGAAGTGCTACCTTATTATTGGTCTTTACTTTATGCTATGTTTTCATTTCCTTTAATATAGTCCTGATTATCAAATAAATCGACTCATGTTCTCTTCCTTTTTTATTAGGATACTTTTTCATCCTATCAATATTTAAAATTAAATATGAAAAGAATGCTAAAGGCCTACATATTTTAAAAGGAAAAATAAACATCTGCATCGATTATTAAGTTACGTATAAGATATGCTAAATTTTAAAAGTTGTCAAGTTTATCAGTAAACTGGTCTTTACTTTCCTCTAAAATAATCCAACCCATATAGATGATTCACTTTCAATGAGGAACATCCATTTCAGATGAAGCTCGCTTTTCCAGATCGAGGAGCAGTGTCTTCATTTCGAATCCGCCCCGATAACCAGTTAATGAGCCATTCTTTCCTATTACACGATGGCACGGTACAGTAATTAATACCGGATTAGCCCCAATAGCTGCACCTACAGCACGAACAGCTGCTGGTTTATTTATTTCATTTGCAATGTCGGAATAGGATTTCGTCTGTCCATAAGGAATTTCACAAAGTGCATTCCAGACTGCTAGCTGAAATTGCGTACCGGCGTACTCAACTGGAACAGTAAAGTTTTTCCGCTTTCCTTCTAGATATTGAGTGATTTCAACGGCATAGGGTTCAAGCTTATCATCATCTTCAACAAGAAGACTTCCCGGAAAGCGTTTCCTAGCCCATTCGAACAATTCCTCGATTGGTTTGTTCTGTGAACCTACAAACACAAGCCCCTTTAAAGTTGAAGCAATATAAAAATTCCACTCCTTGAACATTAGTAAAGACCAATAAAGGGTTGGTTTATTTGTTTCCATTGTACGTTTCCTCCATTTTACTCATTTGACGAAATTGTGCTGGTGTCTGTCCAGTTTTCTTTTTAAATAAAGTAATAAAATAAGGCGCGTTAGCTATACCCACACATATAGCGATATCTCCAATCGATTTATTTGTCTGAATCAAATACTTTTTAGCCGCGTGTACTCTAACTTGTTGTATATACTCAACCAGCGTAATGCCTTTAATCTTTTTAAATGTTCGATGCATATGATACGGACTCCCATGACAAATATCCGCTAACGATTCTAGCGTTAATTTTTCTGTGAAATTTTTATCAATGTATTCAGTAATTAGATCAACCCACTCGCTATCAGGCATTTTTTCATTAGTGGGCTTGCAACGTTTACAAGGGCGAAAATTTGCGCGGAGAGCTTGTTCTGCGTTTGGAAAAATACATACATTTTCTTTTTTCGGAACGCGAGATTTACAGGATGGTTTACAGAATATCCCTGTCGATTTTACAGCGTAGAAAAATTGATTATTGTACGCTGCATCATTATTTATAATTGCTTGCCACTTTTCATCTGTTATCATTTCTACATCATTCGAAATTCTATGCTCATGGCTCTCTTTATGTCCGTTATTGATACTATCCGGCATTTATCTCACCTCTCCTTACAATGCTCATCTAATTCAGTTTGAATTGAATCCCAATTTAAATTTTCGACACGCGTTTTTTATATCTTGGGCCATTTTTATCTACTCCCGTTTAGCATTCTTGATAACTACACTATAACCTCATAAATAGAAAAAAATAAGGTGGTTAGAATGTAATAGCAAGATAACAAAATGAGTAAAGATGATTATGTGATAAACTAATTTCAACCAGCGTGAGTTTTCTTATAATTATTTAAGATAAGGAGAATGAAAAAGTGACATGGCATGAAGTCAATGATGTTATTGTCATTACATTACCTGAAATTTTCGACATGAATGCGAACCTAGGCTATCTAACCAGGGAAAAAAATGAATGCATGTATGAAATAGAGAACAATATCATTACAAAAGTTATGGCCATTGGGGAAATTCGGTCCTTAGTACAGGTAAGCGTAATCAATAATAAACAAATGGTTGTTCAATTCCTAAACGATTCTAGACCTGTTGAGCAGTGGAAACGGGAAGAGATTGTAAAATATATTCATGAATGGTTTGATCTTGATAACGATTTAACACCATTTTATGAAATGGCAAAAGCAGATCCATTACTTAAAATGCCTGCCCGAAAATTTTATGGGTTGCGAGTTATCGGCATTCCCGATTTATTTGAAGCTTTATGTTGGGGAGTTTTAGGACAACAAATTAACTTAGCCTTCGCGTACTCCTTAAAGAAGCAATTTGTAGAAGCATTTGGCGATTCTATTGAATGGAATGGTAAAAAGTATTGGGTGTTCCCACCGTACGAACGAATTGCACGGTTAACCCCTACCGACCTGGCAGATATTAAAATGACGGTAAAAAAAAGTGAATATATCATTGGAATAGCCAGATTAATGGCAAGTGGAGAATTATCGAGGGAAAAATTAATGAAAATGAACTTTAAAGATGCTGAAAAAAACTTAATTAAAATACGAGGAATCGGTCCTTGGACAGCCAATTATGTTCTAATGCGCTGCCTTAGGTTCCCGACGGCTTTTCCAATCGATGATGTGGGTCTTATTCATTCGATAAAAATATTACGTAATATGAACCGAAAGCCTACGAAAGATGAAATCTTAGAAATATCGGTTCCATGGAAAGAATGGCAATCATACGCTACCTTTTATTTATGGCGTGTTCTTTACTGAATCATTTCAACTTAAACCGGAATGTACTCAATAACAAAAGAATGAATTTTAAAACCTAAGGCCCACAAGTACATTCTCTTTTCATCTTTCATTTTAATGTCATGAATTTCTCGCCCCTTATTAAATGTCATAAAAAATCTGTTGTCATTACAATAGGCTCTCCGGTCTGCTATTACATAAGAAAATTCAGGTGAAAGTAAAAGCAATTTCGCTCCACTGAAAAATTCATGCAGTCACTAGTTTTAAAGCCTTTTAAGCTCGTTAACTGGCCTTATGAGGAAACATCTTAAATCTATAGCCATGGCCGATCGATAGTCGGGTCCTGTACCATTACCTTCTTTAATCCATTTTTCCACTGTAGACGTTCTTTCTCTTTTGGACATAAAAACACCCCTTTAGACAATCTTATCCAAAGGGGTTAAACATTTATTACTCCACAGTAACACTCTTCGCAAGGTTACGCGGTTTATCAACATCACAGCCGCGATGCAGTGCAGCATAGTAAGCGATCAGCTGCAATGGAACAACAGATACCAACGGAGCAAGCGCTGGGTTTACTTCCGGCAGTACGAATCTGTCATCCGCATCGTCTAGGCCTTTTAGTGAGATGATGCATGTGTTTGCTCCGCGAGCGGCAACTTCTTTGACGTTTCCGCGGATGCTTAGGTTTACGTGCTCTTGAGTTGCCAGTGCGAATACTGGTGTTCCTTGTTCGATCAAGGCAATCGTTCCGTGCTTTAGCTCACCGCCGGCAAAACCTTCTGCCTGGATGTAAGAAATCTCTTTCAGCTTCAGTGCGCCTTCGACACATACGAAGTAGTCAAGGCCGCGTCCGATGAAGAAAGCGTTTCTGGATACAGTCAGGTATTCACGGGCGATCATTTCCATTTCGTCTTTCTGGTCGCATAGAGCTTCCATTGCGTTTGCAGCGATACCGAGTTCTTTGACGAGGTCAAATCCGATATCGATGCCGTTTTTGTCAGCAGCCACAGAAGCAAGAACCGCAAGAACTGCAATTTGTGCAGTGTATGCTTTCGTTGACGCAACAGCGATCTCAGGGCCTGCATGAAGCAGCAATGTATAGTCAGCTTCACGAGAAAGCGTTGATCCAGGTACGTTTGTGATTGTTAGGGCTTTGTGTCCGAGTGCTTTGACTTGAACGAGAACCGCGCGGCTGTCTGCTGTTTCTCCGCTTTGAGAAAGGAAAATGAAGAGCGGTTTCTTAGACAGAAGCGGCATGTTGTAGGAGAATTCACTCGCTACATGCACTTCAACCGGCACGTTTGCCCACATTTCAATATATTGTTTACCGACAAGTCCTGCATGGTAGCTTGTTCCGCAGCCAATGATATAGATGCGGTCCGCTTCCGCTACAGCGGCAGCGATATCACCAGGCACAGACAGCTTGCCGTTTTCATCTTGATACGTTTGGATGATTTTGCGCATAACAACAGGCTGCTCATCCGTTTCTTTCAACATGTAGTGAGGGTACGTGCCTTTTTCGATATCACTGGCATCAAGCTCAGCAATATAAGACGCACGTGTAATCACGTCACCATCAAGGTTTTTGATGACAACTTGGTCATCAGTGACGATAACCATTTCTTTATCCATCAGCTCAACATATTCGTTGGTTACTTGAAGCATCGCCATTGCATCAGATGCTACAACGTTGAATGTATCTCCAAGACCTACTAATAGAGGGCTTTTGTTTTTCGCTACAAAAATCGTTTCTCTGTTGTCGTTATCGAATAAAGCAATTGCATAAGAGCCTTTTAACAGTGTAAGTGTTTTACGGAACGCTTCTTCTGTCTCAAGTCCTCCATTGACGAATTGCTCGATTACTTGAACGACTACTTCTGTATCGGTGTCACTTTTGAGCTCTACATCTTGCAAATACTCTTGCTTCAGCTGAACATAGTTCTCGATCACGCCGTTATGAACAAGTGTAAAGCGGCCCAGTGCGCTTTGATGCGGGTGAGCGTTCAGATAGCTTGGTTCGCCGTGTGTAGCCCAGCGAGTATGCCCAATTCCGGCTTTCGCCTCTACATTGGCATCCACAACTTCACGAAGATCTGCAATGCGTCCTTTTTCTTTGAACACATGGATTCCCTGTTCGTTGGCAACAGCAATACCAGCAGAGTCATAACCGCGATACTCAAGCTTCTCTAACCCTTTTAATAAAATTTCCTTCGCATCAAGCTGACCGATATAACCTACGATTCCACACATATTTTTCTTCCTCCTAAGATTGTAAAAGGAGACGAAGAAAGTCAAATTTCAAGGGGACTTTCAATCGTCCCCTCCTACATGTTTTTTGGAAGATCATGTGATTTCTCTTTGTTCAAGGAGTCACCCCCTTGGTTTGAAGAAATCCTTACGGCTGTGATCTGCACACTCAGCCGGGAGGCATCCGCCGAAAATTCGATAACCTCCATCCTCGTCAACTAAGCCTTTTTCCGGGCGCTTAGTTCGGGCGCTATAATTATAGGTAAAGCAATAATCCCGTCTTCTTTTCCTATTGAGAAAATAAGAACAAGACAAGCTTGATTTTACAACATGTGGCATAAACGGTCAATTGTTTTTTAAACAACTTTGCCGTATGTCTCACAATTATCTTATGTAATCCTCGCTTGTCTTGTTCACTCTCTGATAATAGACTTCGTTACTCTAATCCCATTTCTGACCGGACGACTTCAACAATGCGATTGACATACTCATCGCACAGCTCTTTCGTCTTCGCTTCAGCCATGACACGGACGAGCGGTTCAGTTCCTGAAGGGCGCACCAAAATCCGGCCGTCGCCGTTCATTTCTTTTTCAACTTCAGAAATAACTGCTTTTACTTTTTCATTTTCTTCAACTTTATATTTATCAGTCACTCTCACATTGACTAACAGCTGCGGGAACTTCTGCATTTCAGCTGCAAGCTCTGACAGTGGCTTGCCTGTGGCTTTCAAAGTGTTCATCAGCATAATAGCAGACAATAATCCGTCCCCTGTCGTGTTGTAATCAAGGAAAATAAGATGTCCTGACTGCTCTCCGCCGACGTTGTAGCCGTCTTTTTTCATTGCTTCTACTACGTAGCGGTCGCCGACAGCTGTCTGTACGCTTTTGATGCCTTCTTTTTCGAGCGCCTTATAGAAGCCGAGGTTGCTCATCACGGTTGAAACCAAAGTATCATCCTTTAAACGGCCCTCTGATTTCAGATGTTTTGAGCATATGTACATGATTTGGTCGCCGTCTACAATATTTCCTTTTTCATCGACAGCAATCAGGCGGTCGCCGTCACCGTCGAACGCAAGACCGAGATCCGCGTTTTTCTCTTTGACAAACGCGCTGAGCGCTTCGGGATGAGTCGAACCGACGCCGTCATTAATGTTTAATCCGTTCGGGGAAGTCCCCATTGTAGAAACATCTGCATCTAAATCAGCAAACAGGTGTGTCGCCAAGGATGACGTTGCGCCATGGGCACAGTCCAATGCCACATGAATGCCTGTGAAATCTTCATCAGCTGTCTGTTTTAAGAATTGCAGATATTTTTGTCCGCCTTCAAAATAATCGTTTACAAGTCCAAGATCTGCTCCGACAGGTCTTGGCAGCTTATCCTCAGGTTCGTCCATCAGGCGCTCAATTTCAGCCTCTTGTTCATCAGAAAGCTTAAATCCATCTCCCCCAAAGAATTTGATGCCGTTATCCTGCACTGGGTTATGAGAAGCGGAAATCATGACGCCCGCCTCTGCATCCATCGCTTTTGTCAAATAAGATACACCTGGTGTAGAAATGACACCCAGACGCATGACTTCTGCGCCAATGGATAAAAGTCCGGCGACAAGGGCTCCCTCCAGCATATGGCCGGAGATGCGTGTATCGCGGCCTATCAGCACTTTTGGACGTTGTTTGTCTTTTGTCAGCACATAACCGCCGAAACGTCCGACTTTAAAGGCCAGCTCAGGTGTAAGCTCACTATTGGCGACACCTCTTACACCGTCTGTTCCAAAATACTTGCCCATTTTATAATCGCTCCTTTTTTATTCCGATGAGGATTGTGAATTCGCAGTGGATTCATCCTCATCCTGATCTTGGTTTTGATCTTTATTTTCGTCTTGGTTTTGATCGTTGTTGTTTTTATCAGTGTTCTTTGTATCTTCTTGCTGATTGTTCTTTTGATCATTTGTTTGTTTATCTGTGTCATCCTGGTTCCCTGATGTATTGCTGCTGTTATCATTCGTTGATGTATTGCTTTTCTTAGACGTCAGCTTGATTTTGGCGTTTTTCCGCCCCAAGGACCAAGTTACATTCTGTGGCCCGTTCACTTCAAGCTTCACGCTATGCTCCCCGTCCTCTAAATCTGAAACATTCACATACAATTCAATATCTGATTTTTTCAGTTTATTTATATTCGTGGGAGAGCCTTTAGCCGTTACATCTATCGCTTGTGATTCAGGATCAAGAAATTCAATGTTTTGTGAGCTGCTCAGCCCTACAGTCTTGATAGGGACATTCTCGAACTTCTGATCCGCTTCACTATCGACTTCTATATGCAAAGTCACCTTTGACGGTGAGATTTTTTTGACACCATCAGGAAGCGGAATATCTGCCTCGATATCGGAATCCTTGTTAATTTTACTTAAATCTAAGCTGACGCCGTCAATAAATTCAAGAGAATCCAACACATCCTGTGAGCCGTAAACCGTTACCTCACTGGGGCTGGATTCAATATTCGCTATGCTGACACCGTCAGGAAGGCTTCCTGTCCGTTCAATTTTAAAGGGCACTTTTTTACTCGGGCTTGTCACCGGAACGGTAATCTTGATGACCGAGGGCTCCACGTCGACAGGAAGCGCGTTTCCGTCTTTATCATAGACAGTCACTTTCGCTTCCTTTTCAATCGTTTCATCTGCGTTTTCCAAATTCACTGAAGCTTTTACAAGAGAAATATTATCGATGACATTTTTCGATCCGGTAATCTGCACATTTTTCGGACTGACAATCGGCTGCTCCGGAGAATAGCCTTTTTTCATCTTGCTTTTGTTGTAGTACTCCACTTCTACGGGAAAACTTTTGGTCGTCCGTTCCTGAATGGTCACTGTCGTAACAGACGGATTAATTGAGATTGTCAGCCCATCCGACACGTTTTTGGCCTTAAGCTCAACCTTATGTGTGCCGGTTTTCAAATGTTCCATATCAGCATATATTTCAAAGTTTTTGGTCTGCCGAGCCTTTTTCACGGCGCTTGTCGAGCCTTTTATCGTGACATTAACCGTTTGCGGAACACCCGTTACGACGTAATTTTCATCATCATAATACGCTTTAACCGGGATATCAGTCAGAGTTGCTTCATCAGTTGTTGATGTCGGAAAGAAAGATTCACCCGGTTTTTTCGGAGTCGGTGCTTGGTTGCTGTTAACCGCCACATAAAGCAAGAGCGCGAAAAGCAGAGCAATGATTTTCACAGCCCAGCGGTTGTTTAAGAATTTATCCATTTTTCTTGCCCCTCCAATACCAGCGGTTAGAAGAAGTGTCTCTGGTGTTTTTCTTAAACTCGGCTTCAAGCATTTCTTTCAGCGCTTCTTCTGTAAGCTCTCTGTGAAGGTCGCCGTTCTTTGCCACACTGACGCCGCCGGTCTCTTCAGACACAATAATCGTCAAACTGTCTGTTACTTCACTGATACCGACAGCCGCTCTGTGCCGCGTGCCCAGTTCTTTTGAAATAAACGGGCTCTCAGAAAGCGGCAGATAACAGGCGGCCGCGGCAATTTCATTATTTTTCATAATCACCGCACCGTCATGAAGCGGGGTGTTTGGGATAAAAATATTGATCAGCAGCTCAGAGCTGACTTTGGCATTCAGTGGTATGCCGGTCTCAATATAATCCCCCATTCCAGTATCCCGCTCAATGGTCAGCAAGGCGCCTATACGGCGTTTCGCCATATAATTGATCGCTTTTGTAATGGCCTCAATCGTTTTCTGCTGCGCTTCTTCAACAGGCGTGCCGCTCCTCGAAAAAAAGCGGCCGCGGCCTAGCTGTTCAAGCGCTCTTCTCAGCTCAGGCTGAAAAATAATAATAATTGCTAAAAATCCCCATGTTATCGCTTGGTCCATCAGCCATTGAAGTGTGCTGAGGCCCAAATATTGGCTGGCCATACGAACAAGCACGATGACTACAATTCCTTTTAACAGCTGAACCGCTTTCGTGCCGCGTATCACCATAATCAATTTATATATCACATACCAAACAAGGAGAATATCAACGGCATTGCCGAGGTACTGCAAAAAAGGGATATCCTCAAAAGCCATTTCCTCGTCCTCCAAGATTTCAGTCATTTCGTATTTTGTGTTTTACGTGTTACGCATATGTACTTTACATAGCGAGCCCATTATACCACATTTCGATTTAGCAAGTGAAATGTGCCAGCGCTCTCAGCCCGCAAAAAAAGAGCAAAGCGGCTAACGCGCTTTACTCTTCTCCGTTCGGATTGAATGCATCGAGTACACTTTTCCCCGCAGACTTCATCTTGTACCATGTCCAGTCGAATAATTGATTGATTTCTTCAATCTGACCGGTGACTTGTCCAGCAGAGGCCATATACTTTTCGCCGTTTACGACGGTTACATCCCCGTCTATTTTGCCTTTAATAATCAGCTTGCCGTTTTTGACAGTGACATCACCTTTGACCGTCTCACCTTCTGGTACGGTCACAGTATGGTTATGAACCACAAGATTCGGCTGCTTGGACACGCTGAAATTGTGGTCATTATGCCAGCTGTTAAAAAAACCCCCGCCCATCAAAATGATGAATACCGCAGCAGCTGCGATAACGGGATGGGTTCTGAACCATCTTTTTACAGAAGCTCTTTTCTTCTCCTTAGGCAATTTTGCCATGACATTAGCGGTAAAATCCGCGGGGGCTTCGACATGCGATGTGCTCCGTACAAGCGCTATGGATTTCTCCATCTCGTAAAAATGCTTTCTGCATTTCTCGCATGTCTCCAGATGTTCATTTAATACGTGTTCATCTTTTGGAAGGATATCTCCATCAAGATGCATATGCATAAGCTGCACAATTTGTTCAGGACAGCTCATTTCATCACCCCACTTAAAGATCCCTTAATTGTTTTCTAAGAGCCTCTCTGCCTCTGTGAATCCGCGTTTTCACAGTCCCCACAGGAATGTTTAGAATCTCCCCGATTTCAATTAATGAGAGTTCGTCAATATACTTTAATACGATGACTGTTCTGTATTTGTCAGGAAGCTTTAAAATTTTCTGCTGTATCGTGTTTGAGAGCTCCAGCGACACAACTGCATCTTCAGGCAAAACACCATCTGCGGCGATTTGAGAATACATGGTCAAGCCTTCCGTACCAGCCACCTCTGCATCGAGGTAATAATCCGGCTTCTTTTTGCGAATGCGGTCAATGGTCAAATTGGTCGCGATTCGATAAAGCCAAGTTGAAAATTTCCGGTTAATATCAAAACTGTCGATATTAACGTACGCTCTGATGAAAGCTTCCTGTGCAATATCCTCCGCCTCATGCACATTGCCAAGCATACGGTAGCAAAGCTGATAAATTTTATCTTTGTAAATATCTACGATGTCCGCAAATGCATTCTGGTCGCCTTTTTTGACTTGTTTAATTCTTTTTTTAATCATCATTTCCATATTTATCTAACCTCTGCCTTCACCGGTCTGTATGTATACGAGCTTCGTTTCAAAAGGTTTCAATTTTTTTATAAAATAAGTTTATCAAATTTTCGGCAGGGTGTAGATGGTAATTCGTGAATAAACTACCTTAACATATTTTTAAAATTATTATACAGACTGAACAGTTAGAAGTTGGAATGATTTTCCCGAAAAGAAAAAAGACACCTTTTGATCAAAGGTGTCTGTGACTGGGCTAGCTGGATTCGAACCAACGCATGACGGAGTCAAAGTCCGTTGCCTTACCGCTTGGCTATAGCCCAATAATGGTGGAGGGGGGCAGATTCGAACTGCCGAACCCTGAGGGAGCGGATTTACAGTCCGCCGCGTTTAGCCACTTCGCTACCCCTCCACATAAAATTTTGAAAAAACAGTGCCGGCAAGAGGACTTGAACCCCCAACCTACTGATTACAAGTCAGTTGCTCTACCAATTGAGCTACACCGGCAAGATGGTGGAGGATGACGGGCTCGAACCGCCGACCCTCTGCTTGTAAGGCAGATGCTCTCCCAGCTGAGCTAATCCTCCAAATGGTGACCCGTACGGGATTCGAACCCGTGTTACCGCCGTGAAAGGGCGGTGTCTTAACCGCTTGACCAACGGGCCGTTGTGTTCTCGTCGAGCTGACAAAAGTTATTATATACAGGTCACCCCCTGTTTGTAAAGAGGAAAATTATTTTTTTTATTTTCAAACTTTTTAACTCCTTTTTTAACTGAAAAAGCCTCCCAACTAAAGCCATTTATTTTATGATAGAGACAAGCAAAGCAAGAGAGGAGAAACCAATATGATTCTAGTCAGTTCCTGCCTTGGAGGCATTGAATGCAGATATAACGGCTCTCACGCAGCGTCGGAGAAAATCAGAAAACTCGTCGATGAAAAGAAAGCAGTCATGGCTTGCCCTGAACTTCTCGGCGGCTTCTCTACCCCACGCGAACCCGCAGAAATCATAGGAGGCACCGGCGAGGATGTCCTCAATGGAACAGCGAAAATCGTGACAGCTTCAGGAGAAGACGTCACAGAACTATATATGGAAGGCGCCGCGAAAACATTGGCTTACGCAAAAGAAATCAACGCTTCTGCCGTCATATTAAAAGAAAACAGTCCATCTTGCGGAAGCGGTTTTATCTATAACGGCACATTCTCTGGCAAAAAAATCACCGGCAGCGGAGTAACCGCCGCACTGTTAAAACAAGCGGGCTACAGCGTCATTTCGGAAAACGAGCTTAACGACATATTGTAAGGAGGCCACCCCATGACTCAAGACATTTCTTTATCCTTCTATAAGCCTGAACACTTGCCCGAGCTCCAATCATTCACGCTCACCAACGATGACAAACGCTTTACCTCCCTCCCGAAAGAGGTGCTGTCTCAGGCTCTGGGCATACAGGACCGATACCCGGTTGTCATCTTAAAAGACGACCTTCCAGTCGGTTTTTTCATTTTACATGCATCAAAAGAAACGCTTGCTTCTTATTCTAACAATCCATTTGCTTTACTGCTCAGCTCCCTGTCTTTAAACGCTGTGCATCACGGAAAAGGCTATGCGAAAAAAGCCATGCTTTTGCTTCCCGCTTTTGTGAGCGGATATTTTCCATGGTGCGACGAAATCATCTTGGCCGTCAATCATCTGAACATACGCGCAAAACACCTTTATATGAAAAGCGGGTTCCTTGATAAAGGACGGCGAAGAATCGGCCCGCTTGGAGAACAGTTGATCCTTCATCATTTCTTATAGTCTTGAGTGAAATAAAATTTCAAAAATTTAAAAACATAGTTGAAATATCATAACAGAAATGAATATACTGAATATTGAGATATATCATTTTAAAACAGGGGGCATCCTCATGTCAGAACCATTAAACCTTCACCGTCTTACAACAGAATCACGCAATAGCCAAACAGTTGAAATCCACAAAGCAAACACTCTCGGCATCCTCAAAATGATCAACAACGAAGATATGAAAGTCGCTGCAGCCGTTCAAGAGGTTCTCCCCGACATCAAAACAGCTGTAGACTGCGCTTATGAATCGTTTCAAAATGGAGGCCGGCTCATATATACAGGCGCCGGCACAAGTGGCAGACTCGGCGTCATGGATGCTGTTGAATGTCCTCCCACCTACAGCGTAAGCCCAGATCAGGTCATCGGAATCATGGCTGGAGGCCCCGAAGCCTTTTTACAGGCAGCAGAGGGCATTGAAGACAGTGAAGAAGCAGGAGCTGAAGATTTAAGAAACATACAGCTCACTTCAAATGACACCGTCATTGCCATCGCAGCAAGCGGCCGCACACCCTACGCCGCAGGCGCCCTAAGATACGCCCGCAAAGTCGGAGCACACACCATCGCCCTTACTTGCAATGAAAATTCCGCCATCAGCAAGGATGCGGATCACAGCATTGAGGTTGTCGTCGGACCTGAGGCCATTACAGGATCAACACGTATGAAAGCCGCAACCGCTCATAAAATGATTCTAAACATGATATCTACCGCTGTAATGGTCAAAATCGGCAAGGTTTACGAAAACTTGATGGTAGACGTCAACGTCAGCAACAAAAAACTAAAAGAACGCGCCATCAGCATCATCCAAAGCCTTACAAACGCTTCATACGACACAGCCAGATACACTCTGGAACAAGCCGATCATCACGTCAAAACAGCAATCGTCATGCTCAAAACAAGCACAGATCAGAAACAAGCAAAGACATTACTCGATGAAGCAAACGGTTTCATTGACAAAGCAATCGAACATTACCATCCATGATAAGGAGAGAACTAGAATGGCCACAGGCGGTTTAGCGATCATCCAATCAATGAAGCATAAGCTCCCTCCATCCGAGCGCAAACTTGCAGATTATATCCTAGCCCATCCCCACAAAGCAATCGAAAGCACGGTCAACGAAATCAGCGCCTTAGCCAATTCAAGTGACGCTGCCGTCATCAGGCTCTGCAAATCACTCGGTTTAAAAGGATTTCAAGATTTAAAAATGAGAGTAGCGGGCGATCTGGCAAAGCCTACGTTTCAGGGCTACCGGGATATTGTTCCCCACGAGCCGCTGCCCTCCATTTCCGAAAAAACGGCCGGCAATGCCATTCAAGCCATTCAGGATACTTCAGACCTGATGGACTACAAAGAGCTTGAACGAGCGGTTTCTCTGCTTCTCAAAGCTCATACCGTGCATTTTATCGGCCTCGGGGCTTCCGGCATTGTCGCCAAGGACGCCCAGCAAAAGTGGCTTCGCATTCATAAACAAGCAACCGCGTTTACAGACACTCATCTTGTGGCATCTTTAATCGCAAATGCAGATAAAGACGACATCGTATTCGCCATTTCGTTTTCAGGAGAGACACAGGAAATCATTGAACTGTTTGCCATGGCCAAGGAAAAAGGCATCACAACGATCAGCCTCACACAATTCAGTCAGACATCCGTCTCCGCACTGGCTGATGTCCCTTTGTATACAGCCCATTCCAATGAAGCCTTGATTCGAAGTGCAGCCACTTCCTCCCGCCTCGCCCAGCTTTTTATAATTGATGTTTTGTTTTTAGGCATGGCGGCTGAGCAGTATGAAACGACAACCGGTTATATAGATAAAACGAGAGCAGCCATACAATCTATGAGAATAAAATAAGGCATCTTGAAGGGGAGGGGTTTTAATGAGCAAAGAAAATAACTACCATCATCTCGCACAGAAAATCCTTGAGCTATGCGGAGGAAAATCCAATATTTCTTCATATACGCATTGCATGACACGCCTGCGCATTACGCCTTACGATGAAAGCAAAGCAGATGCTCAGGGTTTAAGAAAGCTTGACGGCGTATTGGGGGTCGTTGAAGCTGAAACCTTACAAATTATCCTCGGCACAGGAGTCGTCAATCATGTTACAGCTGCTTTCTCAAAGCTCGTGTCAGCAGAAGAAGGTGCCGATGTCAAAGAAGCAGCGGCCAAAAAGAAAGCCGATATCAATCGAAAAAACGCCACTCCTTTTAAACTTTTCTTACGTAAAATTGCCAGCATTTTTATCCCTCTTATTCCCGCTCTAGTCGCTTCCGGTTTAATTACTGGGATTACCAAAGCAATTATTCAAGCAGGCTGGCTCTCTGCAGACTCACAAATTGCGGTTATCCTGACAGTCATCGGATCAGGGCTGTTCACTTATCTCGGCATTCTCGTCGGTATTAACGCTTCGAAAGAATTTGGCGGGACACCCGCACTTGGGGCTTTGGCCGGGATCTTGTTTATCAATCCGGAGATCGTAAAAATCAGTTTATTTGGAGAAGAGCTTCTCCCGGGCAGGGGAGGTCTGATCGGCGTCCTTTTCGCAGCCATATTCATTGCTTACACCGAACAATTTATTCGCCGTTTTATTCCTCAATCACTCGATATCATTGTCACACCCACCGTTTCACTGTTAATCACCGGAATCGTAACGTATGTCGTATTTATGCCTTTAGGCGGATTCATTTCTGATGCCATTACATCCGGCCTTCTGTCCATCCTGGACATCGGCGGCATCGCTGCAGGCTTTATTCTGGGCGCAACCTTCCTTCCTCTCGTCGTAACCGGACTGCATCAAGGCTTGACGCCTGTGCACATGGAACTGATCAATTCAATTGGCAATGATCCTCTGCTCCCTATTTTGGCTATGGGAGGTGCAGGACAGGTAGGCGCGGCCTTTGCCGTTTTCGTGAAGACGAAAAAAACAACACTGAGGAAAGCAATCGCCGGCGGGCTTCCATCGGGACTGCTCGGCATTGGTGAACCGCTTATTTTCGGAGTCACGCTGCCGCTTGGCCGTCCGTTTTTAACAGCATGTTTAGGAGCTGGAATCGGTGGTGCCTTTCAAGCGTATTTTCAAGTAGCCACCATTGCGATTGGTGTCTCCGGACTGCCGCTTTCCTTTCTAGTCCTGCCTTCGCAAATCATCCTGTATATCGTTGGGCTCTTTATTTCCTACGCGGCCGGCTTTTTATTGACCTATGCATTCGGATATAAAGATGAAATGGCTTCTCAGTTCGATTAAATTGTTTCTGTTTTAGGGATAGTAAACGGGATAGAAGCACAGAAAGGGGCTAGCCTGTGAAAACAAAGACACTGTTCATATTCAGTGCCATTTTAACCCTATCGATATTCGCGCCAAATGAAACCTTCGCACAAACAGCAGACAACTTGGTTGAGCCGAAAACCATAAATGCAGAAACTGCACAATTCTCGACGAAGAAGCTAAAGAAGGTAGATCAGATGATAGAACGGGAGATTGCAGCAGGATTTCCAGGCGCCGTTCTTGTGGTGGTGAAGGATGGACGCATCATAAAAAAAGCAGCATACGGCTACAGTAAAAAGTACGAAGGGTCAGAACTGCTGCGCCGTCCGGCCAAAATGAAAACCCGCACGATGTTTGACTTAGCCTCAAATACAAAAATGTACGCAACAAATTTTGCATTGCAGCGCTTAGTTAGCCAAGGAAAACTTGACGTCTATGAAAAAGTTTCTGCATATTTGCCGGGTTTCAAGGATCAGCCGGGTGACCTCATAAAAGGAAAAGACAAGATACGTGTCATTGATGTCCTCCAGCACCAATCAGGGCTCCCATCAAGCTTTTACTTTTACACGCCGGAAAAAGCCGGCAAGTACTATTCCCAAGAACGGGACAAAACGATTGAATATTTGACGAAAATTCCGCTCGATTATCAAACCGGGACAAAACACGTATACAGTGACATTGGATATATGCTACTTGGGTGTATTGTCGAAAAACTCACCGGTAAACCGCTTGATGTCTACACGGAGCAAGAGCTCTACAAACCGCTCAGGCTGAAGCATACCTTGTACAATCCGCTGCAAAAGGGCTTTAAACCGAAACATTTCGCAGCTACTGAACGAATGGGCAATACACGTGACGGCGTTATTCAATTCCCTAACATCCGCACAAACACGCTGCAAGGAGAGGTGCATGACGAAAAAGCGTTTTACTCAATGGATGGCGTGTCTGGGCATGCCGGATTGTTCTCAAATGCAGATGATATGGCCATACTGCTGCAAGTCATGTTAAACAAAGGTTCATACCGAAACATTTCTTTATTTGATCAGAAAACAGCCGACCTGTTTACAGCACCTTCAGCAACAGACCCGACATTCGCTCTTGGCTGGAGGCGGAACGGAAGTAAAAGCATGGAATGGATGTTTGGCCCTCATGCCAGTGAAAATGCTTACGGGCATACCGGCTGGACAGGGACAGTTACAATTATTGATCCAGCATACAATTTAGGCATCGCATTGTTAACAAATAAAAAGCATACACCAGTTATTGATCCAGAAGAAAATCCAAACGTCTTTGAGGGTGATCAATTTGCAACAGGCAGTTATGGAAGTGTCATAACCGCGATTTATGAAGCGATGGAGTGAATGATTAGACGATAGGAGGAAGTTTCTATGAGACCTGTCTTTCCGCTTATCCTTTCAGCCGTTCTCTTTCTTTCATGCTTTTTCGGGGCCAGACAGACAGAAGCCTCTGCATCCAAACGTTCAATCGATGCCAATCAGATTGTCAATCGTATGTCGTTAGATGAAAAACTCGGTCAGATGCTGATGCCTGATTTTAGAAATTGGCAAAAGGAAGGCGAGTCCTCTCCGCAAGCCCTTACAGAAATGAATGATGAAGTCGCCAGCCTCGTCAAGAAATATCAATTCGGAGGCATCATCCTTTTTGCAGAAAATGTAAAAACAACAAAACAAACTGTCCAACTGACAGACGATTACCAAAAGGCAAGTCCAAAAATCCCGCTCATGCTGAGTATTGATCAGGAAGGCGGCATTGTAACGCGGTTAGGGGAGGGCACTAATTTCCCAGGGAATATGGCACTGGGCGCAGCCAGAAGCAGAATCAATGCGTATCAGACCGGCAGCATCATCGGGAAAGAGCTCTCTGCCTTAGGCATCAATACAGATTTCAGCCCTGTCGTGGACATTAACAATAATCCTGATAATCCTGTAATCGGCGTACGGTCATTCAGCTCCAATCGAGAACTGACATCACGCCTCGGTCTATATACGATGAAAGGGTTGCAGCGGCAGGATATCGCGTCTGCCCTCAAACATTTCCCGGGACATGGAGACACGGACGTTGACAGCCATTATGGACTGCCGCTCGTTTCCCATGGCCAAGAACGGCTTCGGGAGGTCGAACTCTATCCTTTCCAAAAAGCAATTGATGCCGGTGCTGATATGGTGATGACAGCCCATGTTCAATTCCCTGCCTTCGACGACACCACATACAAAAGCAAACTCGATGGATCAGACATTCTGGTTCCAGCTACACTTTCAAAAAAAGTGATGACAGGTCTTCTTCGTCAGGAAATGGGCTTTAATGGTGTGATCGTTACCGATGCGCTCAATATGAAGGCAATCGCAGATCATTTCGGACAGGAAGAGGCTGTGGTCATGGCCGTAAAAGCTGGTGTCGATATTGCATTAATGCCAGCCTCAGTCACTTCAATGAAAGAAGAACAGAAATTCGCACGTGTTATTCAAGCTTTGAAAGAAGCCGTGAAAAACGGGGATATCCCTGAACAACAAATCAACAAATCAGTTGAAAGAATCATTTCCCTAAAAATAAAACGCGGCATGTATCCAGCGCGAAACAGCGACAGTACAAACGAAAAAATAGCCAAAGCCCAAAAAATCGTAGGAAGCAAGCGTCACCTCAAAGCAGAGAAAAAAATAGCTGAAAAAGCAGTGACCGTATTAAAAAATGAACAGCACACTTTGCCGTTCAAGCCTAAAAAAGGCAGCCACATCTTAATTGTGGCACCTTACGAAGAACAAACTGCTTCAATCGAACAAACCATTCACGATCTCATCAAGCGAAAGAAAATCAAACCCGTATCTGTCGACAAAATGAATTTTGCCAACCAAGTATTTAATGCCGAGCATGCAAAACAAGTAAAAAAGGCTGATTATATCATAACCGGCTCCTATGTCGTCAAAAATGACCCTGTCGTCAACGACGGTGTCATCGACGACACAATATCAGATTCAAGCAAATGGGCCACCGTGTTTCCGAGAGCTGTCATGAAAGCCGCACTGCAGCACAACAAACCATTTGTCTTAATGAGCCTGCGCAACCCATATGATGCCGCCAATTTCGAAGAAGCAAAGGCACTGATTGCAGTCTATGGCTTTAAAGGATACGCAAATGGCCGTTATCTTCAACCTAATATTCCGGCCGGAGTGATGGCGATTTTCGGCCAGGCAAAACCTAAAGGCACACTTCCAGTTAACATCCCATCAGTCACGAACCCGGGGGACACCCTTTATCCATATGGCTACGGATTAAATATCAAAACGGGAAAACCGCTTTAATAAGGAGGGACACATGAGAAAAACAATATTCGCTTTTCTGACAGGGCTCATGATGTTCGGAACGATAACCGCTGCCTCTGCTTCACCCGATTCAAAGAATCAAACGGCTAAAAAACCTAAAGTCCAAACTGGTATAGACACGCTCTTGCCAGACTATAAAAAACAGCTCAAGGGAAAACGTATCGGACTGATCACCAATCCAACCGGAGTAAACGCATCTCTGAAAAGCAGTGTCGATATCCTTTACGAGAACCCGGATATCAAACTGACAGCTTTATTCGGCCCTGAACACGGCGTCCGAGGTGACGCCCAGGCTGGAGACGAAGTAGGCTCTTACATTGACGAAAAAACCGGGGTTCCCGTATACAGCCTCTACGGAAAAACGAAAAAACCGACTCCAGAAATGCTGAAAAATGTCGATATTCTAATGTTTGACATTCAGGATGTCGGGACCCGTTTCTACACGTACATTTATACAATGGCATACGCAATGGAAGCCGCTAAAGAAAACGGCATTCCATTTATGGTGCTGGACCGTCCGAATCCTCAAGGCGGGAATCATATTGAAGGGCCAATCTTAGAACCTGAATACGCCTCATTTGTCGGATTGTATCCCATTCCATTGAAGCATGGGATGACGATAGGCGAATTGGCTTTACTGTTCAACAAAGAATTTAGTATTGATGCCGATCTTACAGTGGTAAAAATGAAACACTGGAAACGAAAAATGGATTTTGACGATACCCGATTGCCTTTCGTCCTCCCTTCGCCTAACATGCCGACGGTGGAAAGCACATTTGTTTATCCTGCAACCGGGCTGATTGAAGGAACAAATATATCCGAAGGGCGAGGGACAACAAAACCATTCGAATTGATCGGAGCTCCATTTATCAAAAGCACAGAACTTGAAGAAACATTAAACAGCCTCCATTTGCCGGGCGTAACATTTAGGGCAGCATCCTTCACACCGACGTTTTCTAAACATCAAGGAACGCTTTGCCACGGTGTGCAGCTCTATGTGACAGACAGAGATAAGTTTGAAGCCGTTAAAACGGGTCTTTCAGTCATTAAAACCATACACGATCTCTATCCTGAGGATTTTGAGTTCCTGTCAACAGGTTCATTCGATAAACTGGCAGGCAACGGCTTGATCAGGACAAAAATTGAAAATGGAACTTCGGTTGAGGACATCATAAACAGCTATGAAAAAACACTCCAACAATTCAGCAAAACAAGAAAAAAATATCTCATTTATTAGAACGTAAGCATCGTATGTTACACGTGTAACATATTCTTACTGAACGAAAGACCCTTACTTTTACACATAAGTAAGGGTTTTTTTCATGCTAAAAACCCACCCGCTTTATATAGGAAAACTTTCATTTATTTGGTACAATTTTTATTGAAAATGATTATCAATTGAAAGCTTCTGAAAAGGTGGTCTACTCGTGCAAAATGCAGTGATTTATCAACCGGTACAAATTGAATATCTAAAAAAGACAAGTGATCTCTTCTCAGAACAGCAATTAGCCGATTCATTCGTGCTGATTTTTCATTTAAAAGGAAACGGCTATATTTCGATCGGAACAAACACCAATCCTCTGCAAAAAAAGACACTTTATGTTTGTCCGCCTAACGATACCTTTGGCTTTACGCCAGCAGCCGATGGACATATAGATGCCTGTCTGATCAGGCTTCAAAGCTATATCAAGGAAACCGGACAAGATATTTTCACACCGTGCACAGAATCGGAATTAGCCAAACTGAAGCTTATGAATGTTTCACATATCGAAAATCTTGCAGTCCGGCTTCAAGAGCTTGCCACACTATGGAATGAATCGTCTCAGCTTTCTCAGCTAAAATGTGTGATTGAAGTACAAAGCCTGATTTATGACCTCTTTACTGCCAGTTTATCTGATCAAACGGATACACATTCAGCAATCGAAAAAACAAAACACTATATCGAAACCCATGCCGATACAAAAATCACGCTTGCCCAGCTGTCGCAAATGGCAGGAATCAGTGCCAAACACTACAGTGAAAGCTTTAAAAAATGGACAGGGCAGAGCGTAACAGAATTTATTACGAAAACACGAATCACAAAGGCAAAACGGCTCATGGCAAAATCAAACTGCAAATTGAAAGAAATCGCACACCAAACCGGTTATCAAGATGAATTTTATTTCAGCAGAATCTTCAAAAAATATACAGGCTGTTCACCTACAAGCTATATGAAAAAACGCCGAAAGAAAATCGCCGCATACGGAAGGGGCACAATGGGCCATCTCATCCCTCTTCACCACATACCTTTTGCGGCCGCTCTGCATCCGAAATGGACGTCTTACTACTATCAGCATTATTCGACAGATATACCCGTCCAGCTTAGTGCATACCGGTTTAATGAAAAGTGGGAAGAAAACCTGTACACGTTATCACAGGCAGAACCAGATGTGATTGTCAGCATGGATTCTATTTCTCCAGAAGAACAAGATCGCCTGAATCGCATCGCAGAAGTCATGTACCTTCCTTCAGAAGAAAGCTGGAGAACCCACTTTCTGCAAACTGCCTCATTTTTAAAGGAAGAGTCCGAAGCAGAAAAGTGGCTAGCGGATTATGACCAGCAGACAACAGCCGCCAAAAAAACACTTCAGCACGTTCAAGGGCTGCGTTTTCTCTTTTTGAGGCTGCATAAGCAAAACTTCTATCTGGCACATAACCGAAGTGTCCGCGAAGTTTTCTTTGGGGATTTAGGATTCAGCTCGGCAACAACGGCTGACACACCTTCAGAACAAGCGATTTCGTTAGAAAATATCGCAAATTACCAAGCTGACTGTATGATGCTTTTTCTTTTTAAAGAGCCGGAGACCATAGCTTACTACCAGCAATTACAGCAGACAGAAGCATGGCAAAACCTAAGCGCGGTACGGAATAACCGTGTTTATCTTCTATCCCTTGATCCGTGGAATGAATACTCAGCTTGCGGGCACGAACGCATCGTTCAGCAAACTGTTTCTTTACTATCCGGAGATTGTCCATGATAAATCAGGAATTTGTCCATGGTGTTATATCTGTTCATTCTCTATAATTCCAATTGATAATAGTTATCAATTGAACAGGAGGCTCTATAGATGAAAAAGATATCTCTTACCTTATTAATCTTGCTTCTCGCGCTGACAGCGGCAGCTTGCGGAAGCAAAAATGAATCAACTGCCAGCAAGGCAAGCGGCACAGCATCTGAGAAGAAGAAAATTGAATACCTTGATAAAACATATGAAGTAACTGTACCGACAAACAAAATTGCCATTACGGGAAGCGTTGAATCAATGGAAGACGCGAAATTGCTTGACGTTCATCCGCAAGGCGCAATTTCATTCTCCGGCAAATTCCCTGATATGTTCAAAGACATCACTGATAAAGCCGAACCAACCGGAGAAAAAATGGAGCCAAATATTGAAAAGATTCTTGAAATGAAGCCAGATGTTATCCTTGCTTCAACAAAGTTTCCGGAAAAAACACTGCAAAAAATCAGCACAGCAGGTACGACGATCCCAGTTTCTCATATCTCTTCAAACTGGAAGGAAAACATGATGCTTCTTGCCCAGCTGACTGGAAAAGAGAAAAAAGCAAAGAAAATTATTGCAGACTATGAACAGGATCTAAAAGAAACAAAAACAAAAATCAACGATAAAGCGAAAGATTCAAAAGCGCTTGTCATCAGAATCAGACAAGGCAACATTTACATTTACCCTGAACAGGTGTATTTCAACTCCACACTATACGGTGATTTAGGCCTTAAGGCGCCGAACGAAGTAAAAGCTGCAAAAGCGCAAGAGCTGATTTCATTAGAAAAATTAAGTGAAATGAACCCGGACCATATTTTCGTCCAATTTTCTGATGATGAAAATGCAGACAAACCTGATGCCTTAAAAGATTTAGAGAAAAATCCAATCTGGAAAAGCCTTAAAGCAGTCAAAGAAGACCATGTGTATGTCAACTCAGTGGACCCTCTCGCACAAGGCGGCACAGCTTGGAGCAAAGTCCGTTTCCTGAAAGCGGCTGCTGAAAAATTGACACAAAACTAATTCAGAGTAGGTTTTTGTATGTATTCAAAACAGTGGACACGTATCATATTGATTACTTCTCCATTTGCTATAGCGCTGTCACTTTTGCTTTCAATCCTTTATGGGGCAAAGCATCTTAGCACAGATATTGTTTTTACATCTCTTATTCATTTCGATCCGGGAAACACAGACCATCAAATTATATGGCATTCCCGGATTCCAAGGGCTGCCGGCGCTCTGCTCATAGGGGCAGCCCTTGCTGTTTCTGGAGCGCTTATGCAGGGCATTACGCGCAATTATTTAGCTTCGCCATCCATTATGGGTGTTTCAGATGGTTCAGCGTTTATCATTACGCTTTGCATGGTTCTGCTCCCGCAATCATCTTCGATTGAAATGATGATATACTCTTTTATCGGCTCAGCGTTAGGAGCGGTGTTAGTATTCGGCCTTGCCGCCATGATGCCAAACGGATTTACCCCCGTGCAGCTCGCCATCATCGGCACAGTCACAAGCATGCTGCTCAGCAGCTTATCAGCGGCCATGTCGATTTATTTTCAAATTTCTCAGGATCTCAGTTTCTGGTACAGTGCCAGACTTCATCAAATGAGTCCAGATTTCCTGAAGCTTGCCGCTCCGTTTTTCCTGATTGGCATTATAATTGCCATTTCTCTCAGCAAAAAGGTAACCGCTGTATCATTAGGGGACGACATTTCTAAAAGCCTGGGGCAAAAGAAAAAAACCATTAAAATCATGGCGATGCTTTCCGTCATCATTTTAACCGGCAGTGCCGTAGCGCTGGCCGGAAAAATTGCGTTTGTCGGGTTGGTTGTTCCGCATATCACGAGATTTCTCGTCGGCTCTGATTACAGCAGGCTGATTCCGTGTTCCTGTATTTTGGGCGGAATCTTTTTAACCTTGTGTGATCTCGCAAGCAGATTTATCAACTATCCGTTTGAAACACCGATTGAGGTCGTAACATCCATTATCGGCGTACCTTTCTTCCTTTATTTAATTAAACGAAAAGGAGGGGAGCAAAATGGCTAAAAAATATGCATTGTTCATCGCTTTGATTCTTGTTGTCAGCTATTTCAGCTTAACGAGCGGATCATTTTCTGTTCGTCCTGCTGAGCTGCTCTCCGCTCTTTTTCAAATCGACCCGAATCCGCAGTATGAAATTTTGTTGTTCGATTTAAGACTGCCGCGGGTTGTCATGGCTGCTATTATTGGACTCGGTCTTGGCATTGCAGGCGCTGTTATCCAGGCCATCACGAGAAACGGGCTTGCTGACCCTGGAATTCTCGGAATCAACGCAGGGGCGGGAGCTGGCATTGTAGCGTTTATGCTCTTATTCCAAGGCCAGAAGGAAGTGACATCCATAGCTGCAGCGATGGGAATGCCGCTCTTTGGATTGATAGGCGGGCTCATCGCGGCGATCCTGATTTACATATTTGCATGGCACAGAGGCAATTTAGATTCAGGAAGAATTATTTTGGTAGGGATTGCGATCAATTCAGGATTCAGCGCCCTGTCTTTGTTTTTATCTTTAAAAATGGACCCGCAAGACTATCAAATGGCCATGGTGTGGAAAAACGGAAGCATCTGGTCTGCCAACTGGACGTATATCACAGCCGTTCTCCCATGGATGCTGCTGTTTATACCGATTCTTATCGGCAAATCCCGCCTGCTCGACACCATTCGTTTTGATGAAGACACAGTCAGAAGCCTCGGCATTTCATCAAATAAAGAAAAAACCATCCTGCTCGTAGCCTGTGTAGCAATCATCAGCGCCTGTGTCTCCGTAGCGGGAAGTATGGCGTTTGTCGGCTTAATTGCTCCCCATATCTCTCGGAGACTGGCTGGCGTCGAACATCGCTATATCCTGCCACTGAGCGGTTTAATCGGGATGCTTCTTGTGATAAGCGCAGACTTTGCCGGAAAACTGTTTTTTCAGCCCGCAGAAGTGCCCGCAGGCATCATTTTGGCGATCCTCGGAGTTCCTTATTTCTTATATCTGCTTTTCAAGCAAAAAAAGGGGGAGAATGCTTGAAAGGATCTCTTTCAGAACACAAAGCCGGCAACAGGAGGTTCACGCTGTACCTCCCTCCTTCCTACAGCACAGACAGCGGGGGATTTCCTGCTGTTTACGTGCAGGATGGCAGTTCTTTGTTCCAAAACCAAATCGAATTATTAGAAAGCGCATTTCAACAGCAAAGGCTCCCTGAACTCGTGCTGATCGGTATCGAACCCGAAAACCGGCTTGATGAATACACCCCATGGCCGGCTGCATCACTCAGTGATCGGTTCACGGACTTCGGCGGAATGGGATATCACTATCTGTCTGATATAACGAACCAGTTCATTCCGCTAATCGAAGAAAACTGGAACGTCACCAGGGAACCGCAGTCAAGAGGAATGATCGGTGCCTCATTAGGCGGCCTCATCTCAATGTTCGCCATATTAAAATATCCGTCAATGTTCGGGAAAATAGGCTCTATATCAGGTTCATACTGGTACGAGAACGCAGCGGAAACCATTCATATATCTTCTTTAAAGCCCGGCACTGCACGTGTTTTCATGTCTATCGGGAGTGAAGAAGGCCGTGAAAAACAATCCATTCAGCGACATATGCTGAAAAAAACAAAGCAAGTTCATCAAAGTCTAAAAGAAAAAGGCTTCACTGAAGACCAGTTGTGTCTTTCAATTGAAAAAGGAGCGGTGCACCACCGCAAGTATTTCTGCAAACAGTTCATCAACGCGCTCGAATGGCTATACGGAAAAAACCGCTCAACCCTATGAGCGGTTTTTTTATGCTTTCTGCAACATTGGTTTTAATTCAAAACGATTCAGCATATAGCCAAACAAAGCAGCCAATATCTGCTGAAACAGCATGCCGATCACAACAGGAACGGCAACCTGAGACGGGAAGAACGTAACGGCAAGAACTGCGCCGGCACTAATATTCCTCATGCCTCCCGTAAATATAAGAGAGACTATTTCCTCTTGCCGCCTTTTCATCATTTTTCCGATCAGCCAAGCAGCGGCATAGCCTGTTAACGCGATAAAGAATACCGTTACAGCTATTCCTGCAAATCTCAAATCAATGGATTTGAAATAAGGAGCAATCGCTGAACTGTTAATCGCAATCACTGCCATCAAGCAAAGCTTTGAAAAAGGCGACAGCGCACTGCTCACAGACGCAGTTCTTTCTGGAGATGACATCTGATTAAACAGCATGCCCAAAAAAGAAGGAATCACGACCATTACAATCAGACCTTTCATCATTCCCCACACATCCATGTGAACCTGAGCGCCGGTCAGCAATGAAAGACTCAGCGGTACGATTAGCGGTGACAGCACAGTATCAACTAAAATAATCGAAAGTGTCAAACCGACATTCCCTTTGTACATCGCTGCCCAAATCAAGCTTGTAATCCCCGTAGGAATCACAACAGCCAATGTTAAACCGGTAATCGTCAAAGGATCACCTTTAAATATAAGATGGCCGCTGCCCCAAGCAAAAAGCGGCATGAAAATATGAAGAACGAATAGTGCAAGAATCATAGGGAGAGGATGAGACAATGCATGTCTCAAAGATTGAAAGTTCGCGCTCAAACTGCCTGCAAACGTAATAAAAGCAAAGATCCAAGGCACAGCCCATTCATACCCATTTAAAAACTGAGACAGCAGCACGCCCAACACCACACTAGTCGGCGTTAACAGCGGCATCACTCTCCCCAATACACGGTTCAGCTTCTGAAGCATCATATGCAAGTCCCCTATTTAAAATTTCTCTTCTCTCTATTATATCAATGCTGCTTAAGTGTATGTTATATAAAAAAGCCCAGATCTCATTCATCTGGGCTTCTCTATTTTATGCCATCTGTTTCATTAGAGATTTACTCGCTTTATTCAAACCTTTTAACTCAGCTTCAATGCCTTGTTCCTTAAACTTCGCAACAATCTTATCAAGTGCGGCCGCACCAGAATCGTCCCATACGTGAGCTTCAGTTAAGTCAATCACAACCCGCTCAATATCCTCTTGATATATAAACGCATTCGTAAGATCAGTCACTGACGCAAAAAAGATTTGCCCCTTCACTTGATACGTTCTAAGCTTTTGATCCTCTGCATGAGAAACGATTTTCAGCTTCGAGATTTTTGCTACAAAGAACACGGCACTTAAAAGAACACCGACAAATACACCCTTAGATAAGTCATCCGTCACAACAACCGTAACCACAGTCACAACCATGACAATCGAGTCCGTGAGCGGCGCTTTTTTGAGACCTTTTAAAGAAGACCAATCAAAAGTGCCGACAGACACCATAACCATTACAGCCACTAACGCCGCCATTGGGATTTTCACCACGACATGACTTAACACCGCAATTAAAAACATCAGAAAAGCACCGGCAACAAATGCTGACAAACGTCCGCGACCGCCCGCTTTTGTATTAATGACAGATTGTCCGATCATAGCGCAGCCTGCCATTCCGCCAAAGAATCCAGTCACGATATTCGCAATTCCCTGTCCGCGGCTCTCTTTATTTTTATCACTGTCCGTATCCGTCATTTCATCAATAATCTGCGCTGTCAGCAAAGATTCAAGCAACCCGACAAACGCTAAAGCAATTGAATAAGGAAAAATAATTTGCAGTGTTTCAAAGGTAAACGGAACATCAGGGATTAAGAAATGAGGCAATGAACTAGAAATATTGCCCATATCACCAACCGTCCGCACATCCACATGGAAAGTGACCGCAATAATTGTCATCACAATAATCGCCACAAGCGGAGACGGAACAGCAGTCGTAAACCTTGGCAGCACATAAATAATAACCAACGACCCGGCAAGCATCGCATACATGCTCCAAGAAGCACCTTCAAACTGGGGAAGCTGCGCAGAGAAGATAAGGATCGCCAGCGCATTCACAAACCCGATCATCACAGAACGCGGGATGAATTTCATTAATCTTGCAATTTTACTGATACCTAAAATCACTTGAATAATGCCAGTCAAAATCGTAGCCGCAAATAAATACTGAAGCCCATGATCAGCAACCAGCGACACCATAACGACTGCCATTGAGCCTGTCGCAGCTGAAATCATGCCAGGTCTGCCGCCAAAAATAGAAATAATAATGGCTATACAAAATGACGCATAAAGACCGACCATCGGATCCACACCGGCTATAATAGAAAAGCCAATCGCTTCAGGTATTAACGCTAACGCAACTAAAATGCCAGCAAGAATGTCTTTTCGGATATTCCCGAACCATTGCTGTTTTAATGTAAAACTATTATTCAAATATAACGACTCCTTTTTAGTAAAAAATAAATCCGCACCATATCTATTGTATTGGGAGCTTTTTTTATTTTACGGGAGAAAATGAAAAGAAAAACGACCGGGGAAAACGGGGAAACGTTGAGTATATTGTATTGAGGCAAGGAGTTGTCATACAAAGAGTATCATAATAAATTTTTATCAATTACGCAAGATGATTGCTGAAGAAAAAAATGGCTCAAATATAGTCTGAGACATTTTATCATATCCGGATGAAACCAAGAATCGTTTTAATGACAGTAATATCTTTTCTCTCATTTGGCAACCCGAGCCGGTTTCCGAAAAAATAACCTATCATCATTATCTCAGGCTGATAAATATGAGCGGCCTCATTTAACTCTGTATTTTGGCAATCAATAAAACAGCTTTTGCAGGGATTATTCTTAGTTTTTTCTTAGGACTTATTTATGGCCGGCATGTTCGCCATTATCTTAATTGTCACCAATCAATTTTATCATGGAAAAACAGAACAAACGACAGGCATGCTGCTCGCTGTCAATGGATTGGCGGCACTACCCTGCCAATTGCAGTCGGATGGATTCTGGATGAGTCTCCCGTTCAAACTGCATTTTGATTATTTATGACTCTCATGTTGATCATGCTGGGGATTGTATTGGAATTCAAAAGTATTAGAAAACTTTAAAAAGCAGAAGCTTGATAAAATGGATACTGCCGAAAGCAACTCAGCACAGATATAAAATAAAAAACCCAGCTCAATGAGCTGGGTTTAAGCTTGCTTGGCGGCGTCCTACTCTCACAGGGGGAAACCCCCGACTACCATCGGCGCTGAAGAGCTTAACTTCCGTGTTCGGTATGGGAACGGGTGTGACCTCTTCGCTATCGCCACCAAACAAATTGAG
>NZ_PJCT01000006.1:0-192678 GCF_002837495.1 Bacillus sp. SN32
TATTAGATTTATAGTTTATATTTTTGATAAAAAGAGAGATTTAATGAGATAGAAGGTGACCTAATATTAATGTTCCTTATAAAAATATATTTATGATACTTATTCTAAGTATACTAGTTAATCTATATCAATTGAATAGCTATCAATTTTATAGTTCTACAACCAAAGACGTTGGTTTTTGGGTGTTATTAACATTCGGGTATTTAGAGCCGGATAACTTGCTAGAGATTATCCCTCTATTAGCTTGGTTTCTTCCTCAATTATTTTTGATCCTTAAACTTGGCAATTATATTGATCTTGAAATGAATAGAAATGCTGTATACATATTCACAAGAACTAACAATAAAGTTGGTTGGCTTATAAAAAGGCATGTAGAAATATTTATATATACTACTTTTTATT
Organism: Bacillus sp. SN32; assembly: GCF_002837495.1. Taxonomy (NCBI): domain Bacteria; kingdom Bacillati; phylum Bacillota; class Bacilli; order Caryophanales; family Bacillaceae; genus Bacillus; species Bacillus sp. SN32. The sequence continues at coordinate 403 of NZ_PJCT01000006.1, forward strand.
ACTTTCTATTTTATTTATTTACTATTTTATTTAGCTTATCTATGCATTTGAATATACACCTGAATGATTTTGTTGTTATTTTGTTTGTATTCATTATGCAAATAATAACTATTTATTTCATTCTTGTAATTGTAAATACAATAACAGTATATCTTCCGACCAATTTGAGTTATGTGGTTTTTTTAGGAGGATATTTTATTCATATTTTATTAATTGGAACAGTTATCAATAAAATGCAAAATAAATTCTTTATCTCGAATATTTCACCTTTTATTAACTCGATGGTTGGTTGGCAAAACAATAGTATCATACATGACATACAAATAAAAAATTCTTTCTTTATTTTAAGAAGTTCAAATTCAGCTATTTTATTATTAATTATAGCAATTTTAAGTATAATTATAATTTTAATAAGTGCTTTATTATTTAGGCGTAAAGATATACTTTAAAATGAAGGAGTACTTAAATTGATTGAGTTAAATAATGTAAATAAAATTGTGAAAAAAAATAAAGTTTTAGATAATATTAATTTAAAAATTGAAAGTAATAAAATATACGGATTTTTAGGGAGTAATGGATCGGGAAAAACTATGCTATTCAGAGCTATATGTGGTCTTATACGTCCTACTACAGGCGAAGTTAAGATTAATAATAAAATTCTGCATAAAGATATAGAAATTCCTGAAGATTTAGGCGTTATAATTGAAACAGTTGGTTTTTGGGATAACTTAACTGGTTTTGAAAACTTGAAATTATTATCAAAGATAAAAAATAAGATAAATGATACTGAAATAAAAAGTGCACTAACAAGAGTGGGGCTTAATAGTGAAGATATAAGAACATATAAAAAATATTCCTTAGGGATGAAACAAAGATTAGCTGTTGCGCAGGCTATTATGGAAAAACCTAAATTATTAGTGTTAGACGAGCCTACCAATGCTTTAGATGAAGACGGTGTGGAACTAATAAGAAACATTATACTACAAGAGAAAGAAAGGGGAGCAACAGTTTTAATTGCAAGTCATAATAAAGATGATATTAATTTACTTTCAGACAAAAAGTTCAGAGTGAAAGATGGACGATTAACTGAAATGGAAGGAAACATAAGTTAATGAAAACAGGTATTAAGATTTTATATTTATTTACTACTCTTTTGTTTGTTTCCAGTATTATATTCGGTTTAATTATGAAAAGTTCTTTAATTGATAATGTTAATATAAAAAAAGATTTACGTGAGTTTGATGGATATACTGTGTCCCTAAATTATACACCTGAATATACAAATATATATTTTGATAATAATATCAAAAATTTAAAAGAACTAATATCAAAATCTGATTTAGTAGTAGTAGGTACAGTCGGCGAAAATAGACAAAATTATAATCAAGCGCTCAAATCAAATTTTAAAGTTGAAAAAACAATAAAATCAAAGAGTAAAGATAATTTAAAGAATGTCGTGATATATGAACCGAGCAACTTTTCCTCTGGAACTTACAACGTTGAATCTGGATATAATGTTATGGAACCAAATAAAAAATATTTATTATTCCTAAAACACCTTAAAATTCCAAGCGGTTATAAATATAAAAATAATGAGGCATTGACATATATGCCTGTCTCAAGTTTTTATGGAAAGTATACTGTGAATGAAAATAAAGAACATACTAAACTAATTGATATTAATACAATTGAAACTAAAACTTATCATAATATAAAAGAATACGAGATCTTAACTGATGATAAAAATATTTTACAGAGGTTAAATGATTTAAAAGCTGAGATTAGTAAAGAAAAATTTCAGAGTAAGAATTGAAGTCTCTCATATTATCGAAAAGGGCTCTTAGGCTGTCAAGGAATATTTGACAGCCTATTTGAATTAATGTTAATTTTTATAGTTACTTTTTTGTGCGTGCTATACTTTTTGGTATAATTCTTCGATTGCCGCTGAAATGGCTTCATACGTTTTGATCGGGTGAGCCACAGCCCCTGTAATCGCTTCAACAGTTCCGCCCGGATCTGTGATCATATCCCATAGTCCTACGACCGCGTCTTTCCCGGAATCATAAAGGCCGACGGCAACCCCTTTGAAGGCTGCTTCAAGCTCATGCGTGTTTTCAATCTGGGTGAAGTATCTCTGCTGTTCTGCTGTCAGATTTTCATAGCCGATCGTTTTTGCCATTTCGTAGAATTCATCGGCATCTGCATAATCGTAGTTTTTCAGTCTTTCTTTCAGTTTCTCAATCTCGCGTTCCTTCGCTTCCTCTTTCTTAATCTTCAAGTAAGCCTCAGCCCGCTTTTCAATGTCGTCTTTTTTCTTATGTATGTCACTCTCACGGTACGCCTTGGCGTTGTAGTGGATGGGTGTGGCGTTTTTGCCTTTGCCCGTTGCTTCTTGGAGCTTTTGGAAGTCGGATTTGATAAATTGTTCGTTTGGTTCTGACAGGGCGTATTCTGTTTTCAGGTCTTCGTCCAAGGCGTCCAATTTATCCAGTGTTTTTTTGCGTTTGTCGTTGGCATCGGCCAGCTCGTCTTTGAAGGTTTCTGTTGAAAACAGATCGAGCGGGAGGATGTCGTCGATATCGTTCAGGATGTCTTTCATCGCTTTTTTCTGTTCGGACATGATGGATTTTGATTTTTTATGGGCATTTGCCAGTTCGTGCTCCAGGAAGGATTCTTCGATGTATGCGTCTGAGAGGCCTTTGTCTTCGGCGGCTCCGGCGATGCTGTTGAAAAATGCGATTTTCATGTCGATGTAGTCGATCCATTGGTCGGTGACGCCGACGTGGTCGTGATAGAAGGCTTTGATGTTGCTGGCGCCTTTTCCTGAAAATTCGCTGTCACTGAGATCAGCTACGCTTTTTAACGCTTTTCTCAAATTTACCATTTGCGTTCTTAGTTCTTTATACTCTTTTGCACGGTCTGTCGCTTCCGAAAGCAGTGTTTTCGCTTCAAATACTTTCATGACCATTTCCCTTCTTTTGTTCACTCAATATCAAAATTTTACCACGGGGTGGGATGAGGGTGGGGTGAGAACGTGTTTTGGTGGAAAAATGAGTCATTTGGCATGTGTCTAAGTACACGGTTTTGATATGATGATGATAGATCAATTAAAAGGGGAAGAGCTCATTTGGATAAAGATTTCTTAATCATAAAGATCAAGGATATTCAAAAAGGCGACACGCTAACGAACCGCGCCTGCGGGAACTGGGATATGAAATTGTCCAGAGCAAAAGAATGTAAACTGGCAATTGTTGTTCGGAGCGGTGTGATTTTAAATGTTTACAAGATCGTTGACGCTTGGGAATCAGATGAACCCGCCAAGCTCACTAAAACGAATAATAGAGTTCGGTTTCAATTGGCAGAGTGCCGTGACTATTCTTATATGATTGGCGGTACGCTGAAAACGAAAACGCAAAATCCGGTTTCGAGTCTATCCTTAGAAACCTTAATGGAACTAGTAAAATAAAAGGAGCCCGGCATGTATCTCTATAAAGTAAACAGCCAAAACCAAATCGAAGATATTCGCGAGAAACCGTTTAAAAAAGAAAAAGAGATTCAGGATTTATGTGAAATCAATCTTCAGCGGATGTTGGGGCTCAGGTTTGTGAAATCTGAATTCAGGATCAGCAATTTCCGCATTGATACGTTAGCGTTTGATGATGAGACAAATGCTTTCGTGATTATCGAGTATAAAAATACGAAAAACTTCAGTGTTGTTGACCAGGGCTACGCCTACTTAGCGGCAATGCTCAATCATAAAGCAGATTTCATTCTTGAGTACAATGAGAATCATGATCTTCCGTTAAAGCGGGATGATGTGGATTGGTCGCAGTCGAAGGTCATTTTTATTTCACCTGTTTTTACGGTGTATCAAAAGCAATCCATCCATTTTAAAGACCTGCCAATTGAATTATGGGAGATTAAAAGGTACGAAAATGATCTGATCCAGTTGAATCAAATGAAGGCTGATGGCGTCTCCGAGTCGATTAAGACCATTTCGCAGCAAAGTGAGACCATTCAAGAGGTTAGCAAAGAAATAAAAGTGTTTACTGAAGAGGATCACCTTGCAGATAAGCCGTTTGACATCATAGAGCTTTATCAGAAGCTAAAGGAATTCATTTTTAATTTGGACGATCATATTTCAATCAAACCGACCAAGCTTTATATTGCGTTTACATCTAGTAAGCGAAACTTCGTTGATATTCTACTTTTAAAAAGCGGACTTAAGGTGTGGGTGAATATGAAAAAGGGAGAATTGCATGATCCCGAGGAGAAAATGCGCGATGTCTCTGAGACCGGTCACTGGGGAAATGGAGACTATGAGATTTTCATAAAAGATGACGAACACATTGAATATATTATGGGGTTGATCAAACAATCCTATGAGAAAAATAAGTGAGAACTTCCATTGAGAAGTTCTTTTTTATTGTGGCATAGCTAAAGAAGAATTCATTTCAGTCTCTTTCTGCCTATGTAAAAATCAAATGTACAAACCTACAAAAGACCTATAAAATAAGAAAGCTACCATGAGAGAGCAGAAGGGTGAGAAGAGACAATGAGTTATAAATTGGGTGCGCTGCTTTTATCTATTTTATTCCTATTATCGGCGTGTTCTGATAGCGGAGCTTCTGATAAGGATCAGGAAAAGCAAGCAGTGAAGAAAGCGAGCGTTGCGATGCTGACGGAGCAGGAAGTAAAATCAGCTTTGAAAAACGATATAGATTCGATCTTCAATGCATTTGATAAAGCGGGAACAGAAAACGGCTGGAGCACGGCGAATAAGGCTGATTTCAGCAAGCTGCGGCCTAGTCTGTTGCCTTATGCAACAGAGACGTTTGCAGATCAGACCTTAAAGGATTTGGCTGGGGAGTACTTTTGCGAGTGTGATGCTCCTTTTCAACCCGGCACTGATTTTGATGTGCGTTTTACATATGAACAGAACAAGAATAAGATAGATTCTACATCAATAGATCCGGCAACAGAATTAAACAACATGGGCACGTTATGGACGTTTGAATTGGTGAAGGAAGATGGCGATTGGAAGATCAACAAATGGGACAGCAAGTCGCTTCAAGGGGATGATATCAAGCTGACAAAAGAAGAAGCGAAAACGATTCTGTCTAGAAACGGTGAAACGGCGGAATTTGTGAAGTCCTATGAATCGAAGGCTGCCGGCGGAACAGCTTATCTTTTCAATGTGAAAAGTTCAAATGGGGAAAGACAGGCGGCGATCAGCTCAAAGGATACCAGTATAGTGAGTGATAATGAAGACGAGACTGAGGCTCCGGAGCAAGAAAAAGTTCAAACGGCTGAGGAAACCGAGTCATCAGATAACGCGGATACACAGAGCAGTGAGCAGGAAAAGAGAAACACAAAAGCAGATTATGCTGCCAAATTGTCAGCGACAGAACAGAAAGAAAAGCACAATGACTATCAAAGTGATTATCAGATGATTGAGGATTACGGTTACAATTATCAAATGTGGGACGGATTGCTGAACGAGATATACGGCGTGCTGCAAAAACAGCTTCCTGCTTCAGACATGGCGGCATTAAAAGTGAAACAGCGCCAATGGATAAAGGATAGGGATGCTGCGGCCCAGAAACGATATGATGAGGAGGGCGGCGGTTCATTATCCCGAGTCGTCCAAACGGAAGAGCTTGCCAAACAGACGAAAGAGCGCTGTTACGAGCTGGTGAATACGTATATGAAATAAGATTGAGATGGGACCCTTGCATAAAGGGTTCTTTTTTGCGGAGAAAAACAAATTGACAGAATGAAAAAACAATTTCTTCCTTCTATATTGTTTTCAAAATTTGGGATTGATAGAATATGACATATCTCATAGAGAAGGAGGGAAGCCGTTGAGTCAAGCCATACCGTCTTCGCGTGTCGGTGTTAAGATTAATGAATGGTACAAGATGATTCGCCAGTTTAGTGTTCCGGATGCTGAGGTTCTGAAAGCGGAGGTGGAGCAGGACATTCAGCAGATGGAAGAAGACCAGGATTTGCTGATCTATTATTCTCTGATGTGTTTTCGGCACCAGCTGATGCTTGATTATTTGGAGCCGGGACAAACATACGGGAATCGCCCTACAGTGACAGAGCTTCTTGAAACGATTGAGACCCCTCAGAAAAAACTCACAGGCCTTTTGAAATACTACTCTTTGTTTTTCCGCGGCATGTATGAATTTGACCAAAAAGAATATGTGGAAGCGATCGGATATTATCGCGAGGCGGAGAAAGAACTGCCGGTTGTGTCAGATGATATTGAGAAAGCCGAATTCCATTTTAAAGTGGCAGAAGCGTATTATCACATGAAGCAAACCCATGTGTCGATGCATCATATTCTTCAAGCCTTGGACATTTATCAAAACCATCCTCTATACAGCATTAGAACGATACAAAGCTTGTTTGTGATCGCCGGCAACTATGATGATTTCAAACATTATGATAAAGCGCTCCCGCATTTAGAGGCGGCGCTGGATTTGGCAATGGACATTCAAAATGACAGGTTTATCGCCATTTCTCTATTGAACATTGCAAACAGCTATGACAGATCAGGAGACGATCAGATGGCTGTAGAACATTTCCAAAAAGCGGCGAAAGTAAGCAGAGAGAAAGTGCCTGATCTGCTTCCGAAAGTCTTGTTTGGATTAAGCTGGACATTATGTAAGACAGGCCAAACACAGCGGGCGTTTCAGTTCATAGAGGAAGGATTAGACCGTATCACAGCACGTTCTCACAAATTTTATAAAGAATTGTTTCTGTTCTTGCAGGCCGTGTACAAGGAGACTGTTGATGAACGAAAAATTCATGATCTTTTAAGCTATTTCGAAAAAAAGAACTTGCACGCTTACATTGAAGCATGTGCCCGGAGTGCTGCCGCTGTTTTTGAAAGCAGCTGTCACTTTGAACAAGCCGCTGCGTTTTATCGGAAAGTGCTGAAAGCCCAAGAAGATATTCTAAAAGGAGAGTGTTTATATGCCTATTAAGAAAAAAGTGATGATGTGCCTGGCTGTTACTCTATTATTGGGAAGCATGTCGTTTCCAACCCTGACAAACTCCGGCGGATTTAAGGAATCAACAGATCGAAATACGACGTATATCGATCATTCCCCTTACAAACTCAGTGATCAGAAGAAAGCCCTTAGCTAGGGCTTTTTCTTGCTTTACGGAAGACGTTCCATTTTCCACATCGCGGCATTCCTTCTATTTCTAATGCAAGACACTCGAAACAACCAAACCATTTGAGGTATAATGGATAAAGTGAATAACAGTATTTAGATTGATATATATGAAAGAGAGTGGAACATCATGGGCCGTAAGTGGAACAATATTAAAGAGAAGAAGGCGTCTAAGGACGCAAATACGAGTCGGATTTATGCGAAGTTTGGCCGTGAGATTTATGTGGCGGCGAAACAGGGCGAGCCTGATCCGGAATCCAACCAGGCGCTGAAGGTTGTGCTTGAGCGTGCGAAGACTTACAGCGTGCCGAAAAACATCATTGAACGTGCGATCGAGAAGGCGAAGGGCGGAGCGGAAGAGAATTACGATGAGCTTCGTTATGAGGGCTTCGGGCCGAACGGATCAATGATTATCGTTGATGCGCTGACGAATAATGTAAACCGTACGGCGCCGGAAGTGCGTGCGGCGTTCGGGAAAAACGGCGGAAACATGGGTGTGAGCGGATCTGTTGCTTACATGTTTGACGCGACGGCTGTAATCGGTGTGGAAGGCAAAACGGCTGACGAAGCGCTTGAAATCCTGATGGAAGCGGATGTTGATGTACGTGACATTTTAGAAGAGGATGACAGCGCGATCGTGTATGCCGAGCCTGATCAATTCCATGCGGTGCAAGAGGCGTTTAAAAACGCGGGTGTCGAGGAATTTACAGTAGCGGAGCTGACAATGCTTGCGCAAAGTGAGGTAACGCTTCCGGATGATGCAAAGGAACAGTTTGAAAAATTGATTGATGCATTAGAAGATTTGGAAGATGTTCAGCAGGTATATCATAACGTTGATTTAGGTGAGTAAGGAGTGAGCAGGCTGTTATGGCCTGCTTTTTTTGTCCCGGAAATTGTTTTAGCTGTATGTAGGCGGACGCCTATACGATCTATAAGATATTCTCATACTCTGGACTGTAACCTATGTGAAGGAGAGAGTGAATATGACTGATACAAGACATATGTATGGCGGACCTGGTTTTGGTCATTATCAGGGCTTTGGTATTGGCCACCCGGGCTATGGCATGCAAAGCACAGGCTATCCGGGCTATGGCATGTATGGAGGCCACCCGGGCTATGGCATGCAAGGCTACCCAGATCACGGCATACATGGAGGAGTCGGCGGCTATCCGGGATATGGTGGGTACGGCGGTTACCCAAGCGGCGGCTATGGAGGCTCTCCGGGAGCTGGAAGCTATCCGAGCATGCACCATGAAAATGATGGACATCACCACTATTATCACCATCATCATGATGGAAAAGATAATCTTCATCACCATCATCACCATGTTGGAAAGGATAATCATCACCATCATCATGATGGTCATTATGGCCACCATCACCACCATATGGGCCACTGGGGAAAAGACGGTTATAAATAAAGAAGATGATGATAAAAAGAGGACACTCTTGCAGATCAAGAGTGTTTTTTTAACTTTTTTTCTTGACTGTTCAGTCTGGAAACTGGTAACATTTGTTTCAGGAGGTGATAGTCTTTTGGGGAGGAATAAAGAATTTGATACGGCGCTTGTTCTTCACAGGGCGATAGAGGTCTTCGGAGAGTATGGCTACGAAGGAACGTCTCTTCAGGATCTGCTCTCTCATTTAGGCATTGCGCGCCAAAGTTTGTATGATACGTATGGCACGAAGCGTGATTTGTTTTTGTCCGCTGTGAAAACGTATCTTGAAGGGAAAAACACTGCCGTTATGGAAAGGCTTGAAGCGCCAGGATCTGTAAAGGAAGCCATTCGTGATATTTTTCAAGAAGGTGTCAATGCCCTGAGGGATCCTGAACGGGCGAAGGCGTGCTATATCATTAACAGCGCGATTGAACAGATTCCGCATGACCCTGAGCTTGCCCGGTATTTTGACAGACAATCCAAGCAGCTTGAAGACGCTTTTTATCAGGCGCTTTTAAGGGCGAAGGATCAAGGAGAATTGAATGGCGAAGATACTGATATATCTGCGCTTGCCCGGTACCTGAATCAAAGCAGGCTGTCTCTGACATTTGTTGCGAAAGTGACGGCTGATATGGATCGGCTTCAGGACCATGTTGACGTGAGTTTATCAGTGCTTGATTAACATGTGGTAAAGGATTCTTTGCCCATGTATGTACTTTTTGGACTGAATAGTCTAGAAATAAAAATGAGGTGATGATGAATGTTGATGAATGAGTTTGAAAAAGCATGTGAAACATTGAGAAAGTTTATGGCTTATATGCTTGAGAAGGACATGAAGAGCTGGGTGGAGCTTTGGGATGAGAATGCTGTATTTGAGTTTCCTTATGCGCCGGAGGGATCACCAAAAAGAATAGAAGGAAAAGCGGCCATTTACGATTATATTAAGGATTATCCTAAGCAGATCCATCTTTCTTCATTTACCGCTCCGACAGTGTACCGTTCAGCAGATACGAATACGATGATTGCGGAGTTTCAATGTGACGGCCATGTGGTTGAGACTGGGCTGCCTTATCGCCAAAGTTATATCAGTGTCATCGAAACGAGAGATGGCCGCATTGTGCGTTATAAGGATTATTGGAATCCGCTTGTTGTAAAAGAGTCCTTTGGAGGATCATTTTTGCAAACAGAGGAGAGTGGAAAACGATGAAACAGAATCCGATTTTAATCACAGGCGGGACTGGCACAACCGGCAGCCGAATCGCCAGCCGTTTAATAGAGCTGGGGCACAGGGTGCGTATTGCGAGCCGGAAAAAGGGCGCGCTTGCTGATGCTGAGTATGTGTATTTTGATTGGAAGGACGCCTCCAGTTTTACGCCTGCTCTGGAACAGGTAAAACAAATCTATCTTGTTGCTCCGGTCGGTGTATTTGATCCGGCTCCCTATGTGCTCCCCTTTTTAAAGGAGGCAAAGCGTCTCGGTGCAAAGCGTGTAGTGATGCTAAGTGCGTCTGTTGTCCCTGAGAATGGCCCCGTGTTTGGCGCGATTCATCAGGCAGTGCGCGAATTTCCCGAATGGACGGTGCTGCGGCCTTCATACTTTATGCAAAATTTCATCAATGTCCAGCATCGAATGTCGATTCAAACTGAGGGGCGCATCATCACGGCTTCGGGTGAGGGAAAGCTAGGATTCATTGATGCTGATGACATTGCAGAAACAGCCGTGCGTGCTTTGACTGATGCCGTCCCTCATCAGACACATCATATCCTGACAGGACCTGAGGCGCTGAGCTATGCCGAAGCGGCAGAGATTATCGGTACAGCGGCGGGACGCCGGGTGGAGCATGTCATCATTTCTCGTTCCGAGCTGCAGAATCGGATGGAGACAGCTGGTTTGCCGGCTGATTATGCGGGATTTATGGCGGGGCTTGATGAGGCAATCAGCCATGGTGCGGAACATCGGGTAACGGATACAGTGAAGCGTGTGACGGGAAAAGAACCTCGTTCGCTGTCAGAGTTTGCGGCTGCTCATGCTGCGTATTGGAAACACTGATCTCATTCCGGACTAAATAGTCTAGAAAGACCTTCGGCGCTTCCGAAGGTCTTCTTATTAAAGATTGAAAAAGCTAAGTCGTGTTTCAGTCATAATCCTGCCTCCTGCCTCATACCTATTAAGGTCATTGTTTTTGAGAAAGGAGGAGCCGGAATGAAGGATATGCAGCCGTTTACGCCTGTCAAATCATATACGCCCTTTCACAGCCGTTTTGATCCCTGTCCGCCTATAGGGAAGAAATATTACAGAACGCCCCCTAACCTTTATATGACCTTTCAGCCTGAGCACATGGAGCAGTTTTCGCCGATGGAGGCTTTGAGGAAAGGCACCCTTTGGAAGGATCTCTATGATTTTTATGAAAACCCTTATCGAGGGGGAGACGCACATGGCAAAAAAGGTTGACGCCGAATATTATCGTCAGCTTGAGCAAATACAGGCTGCTGATTTTGTGCTTGTTGAGCTGAGTCTTTATTTAAATACACATCCTCATGATGAAGATGCGCTGAAGCAATTCAATCAATATTCCGGCTATTCAAGGCACTTAAAAAGACAGTTCGAATCCTCTTACGGACCGCTTCTGCAGTTCGGCAACAGCCCCGCGGGCAAGGATTGGGATTGGGGAAAAGGGCCATGGCCGTGGCAAGTATAAGGAGGAATGCCTGAATGTGGGTGTATGAAAAGAAGCTGCAATACCCTGTCAAGGTCAGTACGTGCAACCCGACGCTGGCGAAGTATTTGATTGAACAGTATGGCGGAGCGGACGGCGAGCTGGCCGCGGCTCTCCGGTATTTGAACCAGCGTTATACGATTCCTGATAAGGTCATCGGCCTTTTAACAGATATCGGCACGGAGGAGTTTGCCCATTTGGAAATGATTGCGACCATGGTCTATAAGTTAACGAAAGACGCCACACCGGAGCAGCTGCGTGAAGCCGGGCTTGGCGATCATTACGTCAATCACGATAGCGCGCTTTTTTATCATAATGCGGCGGGCGTGCCGTTTACCGCGAGCTATATCCAAGCGAAGGGCGATCCGATTGCCGATTTATACGAAGATATTGCCGCAGAAGAAAAGGCGCGGGCGACGTATCAATGGCTGATTGATATTTCGGATGATCCTGATTTAAACGACTCCCTGCGTTTTTTGCGAGAGCGTGAAATCGTACACTCTATGCGCTTCAGAGAAGCGGTTGAAATTTTAAAAGAAGAACGGGATAAAAAGAAGATTTTCTAATAGGCAGATTGGCCTCTCTTTCATACACCCTTTTACATACAGAGAAAATGGTCTGTTTTTGCAGTTTGGTCTGCATTATAATCAAGGTGTGTGTGCAAGCTTACTTTTTGATTGGGAGGCCTTTATGTCAGCTTTTAAGATTGAGAACGAAACGATTGCAGATGGATTTTACGCGTGTCCGGCCGTCTATGAGGATGCAGAATCGATTACCGGGTTGCTCGTCCGAACAGCTGAATGGCTCCGGGATCGGGGTTCTAACCAATGGAGCGGACTTCTGAAAGGGCAAGATATACATGATATCACGGGGTCAATTGAAAAGGGACATGTGTTTGTGTTTAAAAAAGATGAAGAGCTTGCGGCTGTCGTGATGCTGCTGCCTGAACCGAGCGAGTGGGACCGGACGCTTTGGGGAGACGATGGGCATGAGGAGTCCATTTATTTGCACCGCCTCGCAGTAAGCCGCCGGTTTGCGGGACAGGGGCTTGGAGCCCGCGTCCTTCAGTGGGCGGAGACGGGCATACACTTTCCGGAAAAAACGCGGATCCGGCTTGACTGTGTCGCTGATAGTGACGCCCTGCATTCCTTTTATCGGCGTATGGGATATGAATTCATGGGTGCTGATGCGTCCGGATATCATTTGTTTGAGAAAGAGATTACGGCAGAATAAGCGTCCTTTGCAGGGGCTTTTTTGTCTTTTCTAAAAGGGAGGGCAGGCGATGTGTGGCCAATATTATTTGTGACAGGGATTGTGACGGCTTGTCTGTTTGCTGGCGTATCCGTTTTGATGCGGATGAGATTTCCTGACAAAAGTCGGCCGGAATGGATGTTGGCCGGGCTGATCGTCCTTGGTGTGTTTGCGATCTGGTACAGCCTCGTGTATGTACGCGGCTGGGAAGGGGCTGCGCTCGGAATGCTTGGATTCAATGTCATTTTCGGAGCCATTGCCGGATATTTGATCGATAAGGCCATCCGGCGTTACAGGAAAAGATAAGGCTGCTGCCGTCTCTCATCATGTCGAAATTTTCACAGACCGGCAGGAATTTTCTTTCGAAAGGAGAAATACATATTACTTTAAAATGAAAGCGTTTTCCGAAGCGGGAAGGTGATGTTGATGATACACAGTGTGACAAATGGGCTGAATCGTTTTTGTACGTGGGTGATGAGATTGGCCTATTTGAATGTGCTTTGGATTTTGTTTTCTCTTGCAGGCCTGGTTGTGTTTGGGCTGATGCCCGCTACTGCCGCGATGTTTACAGTGGCGAGAGAATGGGCGAAGGGGAATACAGATGCCCCGGTGTTTTCTGTCTTTTTTCGGACGTTTAAAAAGGAATGGCGGGCATCACAGATCCTCGGGCTTATCGTTGTGACGGCTGCCCTGTTTCTGTTTGCGGATATGCGGATAGCGGCTCAGATGGACCAGCCTGTGCTCGTCAATGTATTCCTGAGCATTAGTTTGATTTTCGCGTTTGTTGTGCTGTATGTGTTCCCGGTATTTTCTCATTTTGACGTAAAAATCAGAGAGGTGCTGAGCATCAGCTTTTTCATTGCCTTCAGCCGTCCGGCGGTGACGCTTTTGATGGCGGCGGGCGCTGTCGGTGTGCTTTGTCTAGTTCTGCTGCATGTCACGTTTCTATTGTTTTTCAGCGGGAGTTTCCTCAGCCTGATCTTAACGAAGCTGTCCTTTAAAGCGTTTCGGTCAATGGATCAGCGGCAGGAGAAAGAAAAGGCGGCATGAAGAAAAGAGTTGCTGGCTGGTACAGGCGGATGAAGATTAAGGATAAGCTGTTTGTGTTTCTATCGTTGATTATGGCCGTATCCTTTCTGTTTGTATACAGCGGGGTCCAGTATGCCTTTCATGTGTATGATGAGCAGATTTACCGCAAGTCCTCGGAGGTGCTTCGGATGTCTTCTGAAAGGATCGAAGACGAGCTGAAGAAGATAGAGGATGTGTCATATGAAATCATTACAGACGAACAGATTCAGCGCATCCTGAGCATGCAAAATCGGGATGATACGTATGATCAATATCAAATGAAGCAGGAGCTTTGGGATCAGCTTGCGGGATATGCCAGCGATGAAAAGTACATCGATTCCATTCATGTGATTGATGCCCGCGGATCAGAGTATTCAGCCGGAAGCAGTTCTTCAGATCTTTTGCAGCAGGAGCAGGAAGAGGTATTTAAGCGAGCGAAAGCGAAAAATGGAAGAAATCTTTGGATGACGCTCGGCGGGTCAGATCCCGTCCTGATTTCAGCACGGCAGATCAGGTCCTATCACCAGCTGAGTCTGAACGGCTTGGGCATGGTGCTGATCCAGGTCAATGTAAAACAGATGATTCGTGATGTGCCGAAGGATTGGGGCGATTCAGTCGGAGACATTATGATTGCTGACCAAGGCGGGAATTTGGTGTATACGGCACATGCATCAGCGCATGTTCCTGAGGCAGCAAAAGAGACGCTGAAGCACCCCGGTTATGACTTGATAAAAAAGAATGGCAAACGTTACTTTATTTCTTATCTTCAATCATCCTACCAAAATTGGAGCTACTATAACGTTATCCCCTTTGATCAGATGTTCGCGAAAATTTCCTTTATGAAAACAGTGATCGGCACATGCTTTCTCCTCTTTTTCTGTGTGGTTTTGCTTTTCGGAAGGAAAATCGCCAACAGCATCACGGAGCCGATTGAACAGCTTGTGACCGCGATGAAGTCGGTACAGCACAGCGGCATTGAAGCAGGTGTGTCGCTTTCTCTGCCGGAACATACACAGGATGAGGCCGGCATGCTGAACCGCCATTTTACTGTCATGATGAAACGGATTAATGAGCTGATGGAAGAAAATGTGGAAAAACAGCTCATTATTAAAGAAACCGAATTGAAAGCACTGCAAGCCCAGATCAATCCGCATTTTTTATATAACACGCTCGAGTCCATCAATTGGCTGGCCAAGGCGAATCAGCAAAAGCAAATCTCAAAAATGGTGGAATCGCTCGGTTTTCTTCTGCGAAACAGCATACATATGAAAAAGGATATCGTGACCATTCAGGAGGAGGCGGACATTGTACGTCACTATATGACCATTCAGCGATTTCGATTTGAAGAGCGCCTGAATTTCACGTTGGATATTGACGATGAGGTGAAGCATTGCCTCATTCCGAAACTGACGCTCCAGCCTCTTGCGGAAAATGCGATTCAATACGCGCTTGAACCCTTTACAAGGCCATGCGCCATCCGGATTCAGGCCAAAAAGGCGAAGGGCTGTGTCTGTATTACGGTCGAAGATAACGGCCCTGGCATGGATGGACGGATTCTTGAATCAACGGGTGGAAGAGGAATCGGACTTTGGAATATTCGAGAGCGCATCAGCCTGACATTCGGAGAGCCATACGGATTGCGGATTCATAGTGAGCATGAAAAGGGGACGAGGATTGTGATCACAATACCGTGCCGAAATGAGGTGGTGTGATGTATAAAATACTGCTGGCTGATGATGAGAGGATTATCCTTGATGGAATGGCGGGAATCATTGAGTGGGAGTCGCTTGGCGCCTCATTGATCGGAAAAGCGCAGAACGGACATGAAGCATATGAAAAGATTGTACATAAGCAGCCGCATATCGTCATCACAGACGTCAAAATGCCCGGCATGGACGGGCTTGAGCTGATCAAAAAGGTGTCAGCCGTCAGCCCGTCGGTGCAATTTATCGTCCTGTCCGGGTTTGGAGAGTTTGAGTACGCAAAGGAAGCCATGAAATATGGGGTGAAGCATTATTTGCTGAAACCCTGCAATGAGCAGCAGATTATCAGCTCGCTGGAGGAAATCATTGCTGAGCTGAAGCGGCAAGATGTGCACAAAAAGAAAACAGCCCATCTAAAACACGAGCTCGACCATATCCGTTCCTTTGCAGCCGATCAATACTTGGAAGGCTTGATCGCCGGTGTGGCCCAGCTTTCTCCGCCGCCTTCACTTGCCGGAAAAAAGATCCGCCTCTTGATCTTAAAAGGGGAACAATCTATTGATGCCGCAGCCAGAGAGGCACTCGGGTCGGCACTGACAGCGGTTTGCAGCAGCGGAGAATGGACCGTACTCGCCGCAGAGGAGAACGCCGCTGAAAAGGTGGCGGAGGTTTTTGCAACCCGCAAGATGGCCATCAGTCAGGCGGGAGAACTCCGGCACGCGGGGCAGCTGTTTCGTGACACAGCTGAAGCGTCTGGTGACCTGCATGGGAGCGCAGTGATTTCAAAAATGATCAGGCTTATTGCCGACGAGCTCGGAAATCCGAATCTGTCCTTAAAATGGGCGGCGAAGGATATGCTGTTTATGAATCCTGATTATCTCGGGAAGTTATTTAAGCAGGAAACAGGCGAGAAATTTTCCCAATATGTTACACGAGTGCGTCTTGAACATGCGATGAAACAGATGAAAATGAGGCGGGATGCGAGTGTATCAGAAATTGCTGAAGAAATCGGGTTTGGCGATAATCCGAAGTATTTCAGTCTTGTTTTTAAAAAATATACCGGTCTGACACCGTCAGAATTCAGAAGAAAACAGGGAGGCGCTTCCGCAGGATAGCCATCTCTGTTTTTTTGACTTTCGCCACTGTTTTTTGAGTGTTTCGCCCTACCCGAACGCTTTAAAATAAAATGTAAGCACTTACATTAAAGGGGGGATTGGTTTGAAGAAGATTTGTTACGTGCTGTTATCGCTTGTCTGCGTCTTTTTTTTTAGCGGATGTTCAGCGGGGGAAGAGGCCTCGGGAAAAAAAGAAGACGTTACACTCAGAATTGCGTGGTGGGGCGGGCAGCCAAGGCATGATTATACAACAAAGGTAATTGAACTTTACGAGAAAAAGAATCCGCACGTCCATATTGAAGCGGAATTTGCAAACTGGGATGACTACTGGAAAAAGCTTGCGCCCATGTCTGCCGCCGGCCAGCTTCCTGATGTCATTCAAATGGATACCGCTTACTTAGCCCAATACGGAAAGAAGAACCAGCTGGAAGATTTAACGCCGTATACAAAGGATGGAACGATTGACGTCAGTTCAATCGACGAAAATATGCTGTCGGGCGGAAAAATCGACAATAAGCTATATGGATTTACGCTAGGTGTCAACGTGCTGTCTGTGATTGCCAATGAAGATTTGCTGAAAAAAGCCGGTGTGTCTATCAATCAGGAAAACTGGAAGTGGGAGGATTACGAGAAGCTGGCGTATGATCTTCAGGAAAAAGCCGGTGTCTACGGTTCCAACGGAATGCATCCGCCTGATATTTTCTTCCCTTATTATTTGCGCACAAAGGGTGAGCGCTTTTATAAAGAAGACGGCACTGGCCTCGCGTATCAAGATGATCAGCTGTTTGTCGATTATTTTGAACGGCAGCTGAGGCTGGTGAAAGCGAAAACGTCCCCAACACCTGATGAAAGCGCACAGATTAAAGGGATGGAGGACGATTTTATCGTCAAAGGCAAATCAGCGATTACATGGAACTACTCCAATCAATATTTGGGCTTTGCCCGGCTGACAGACTCGCCGCTGTCTCTCTATCTGCCGCCGGAGCAAATGAAGGAAAAGGCGCTGACACTGAAGCCGAGTATGCTGTTTTCCATTCCGAAAAGCTCTGAGCATAAAAAAGAGGCAGCGAAATTTATTAATTTCTTCGTGAATAATGAGGAAGCGAACCAGCTGATTAAAGGCGAGCGAGGCGTTCCAGTCTCCGACAAGGTGGCGGATGCGATTAAACCGAAGCTGAATGAGGAAGAAACCAACATCGTGGAGTATGTAGAAACCGCGTCAAAAAACATCAGCAAAGCCGATCCGCCAGAGCCTGTGGGAAGCGCGGAGGTCATCAAGCTGCTGAAGGATACGTCAGATCAGATTCTGTATCAGAAGGTATCGCCGGAAAAAGCCGCCAAAACGTTCCGGAAAAAGGCCAATGAGATATTAGAGAGGAATAATTGACGGGAAATGGGGCAGACGCAATGAAAAAAAGCCGGAGTATAAGAAAAGACAATCTGGCGGGATATGCTTTTATTTCTCCGTTTATCATCGGGTTCCTATGCTTTACGGTGATTCCGATGGGGGCGTCCCTGTTTCTGTCCTTCACGAGCTATGACTTGTTTACGGCGCCGAAATGGATCGGGCTCGACAACTTTAAGGAAATGTTTACGGGTGACGAAAAGTATTGGCAGTCTCTGAAGGTGACGTTTACGTATGTGCTTGCCGGGGTTCCGCTCCGCCTCGGCTTCGCGCTTTTTATCGCTGTCATTTTAAACAATGCAGCAAAAGGAACGGCCATTTACAGAACGCTCTTTTATTTGCCTTCGATCATCGGCGGGAGCGTCGCCGTGGCGATTATGTGGCGCAATATTTTTGGCAATGACGGGGTCATCAATGCGCTACTGTTTTTTGTCGGGATTGATCAAAAAATTCTTTGGTACCAGAATCCGACAAGTGCGCTGTGGACATTGATTCTGCTGTCCGTCTGGCAGTTCGGGTCGTCAATGCTGATTTTTCTGGCCGGGCTGAAAAACATTCCGTCTTCGTATTTGGAAGCGGCAAGTGTGGATGGGGCAAATCGGGTGCAGCGTTTCTTCAAGATCACGCTTCCGATCCTTACACCGATTATTTTCTTTAACCTAGTGATGCAGACGATTTCTGCTTTTATGACATTTACACCTGCCTATATCATTTCGAAGGGCGAGGGCGGGCCGCTTGACGGGACACTTCTCTATTCGCTCTATTTGTTCCAGCGGGCGTTTAACTATTTTCAAATGGGCTACGCATCGGCGATGGCGTGGGTCATGCTTGTCATTGTCGGGCTGATTACGCTCATATTGTTTAAAACATCGTCATATTGGGTTCATTACGAGTCAAAGGAGGAATGACGGATGGAGCCGGTCAACGAGCCTGTCAGAAAAGCCCCGGTTTTAGAAAGAAAAAAAGCCGGGCGCGTCAGTCCCAAACGCATACTGTTCCATGTTTTTACGGCAACGCTGGCGGTGTTACTGCTGTACCCGGTCATTTGGCTGTTTGTCAGCTCGTTTAAAGAAAGCGCCAGTATTTTTACAACCTCACATTCACTCATTCCCGACCCTTTTATTCTCAGTAACTATGCTGAAGGGTGGAAGGGTATCGCGGGACAGCCGTTTCTGACGTTTATTAAAAACTCGGCGATCATTGTCGGACTGTCAACAATCGGTGCCGTCCTGTCATCGGCTGTCATTGCGTACGGATTTGCGCGTATTCCGTTTAAGGGAAAAAAATTTTGGTTTGCGTGCATGATGGGGACGTTAATGCTGCCTCATGAAGTGTTGATGATTCCGCAGTATATTATGTTTGCGAAATTAGACTGGCTGAATTCCTTTAAACCAATTGTCGTTCCGCAATTTTTCGGGCATGCGTTTTTTATCTTTCTGATGATCCAGTTTATCCGGACGATTCCCGAGGAGCTGGATGAAGCCGCGCGAATCGACGGATGTGGGCGCTTTGCCTGCTTTTGGCGGATCATTCTCCCGCTGATTGCCCCCGCGCTTGCGACGTCTGCGATTTTCTCCTTCTATTGGAAATGGGAGGAGCTGATTCAGCCGCTCTTGTATTTGAATAAGCCGGAGCTTTACCCTGTTTCACTTGCGCTGAAGCTTTTTCTCGATACAGAGTCGGCTTCGAACTGGGGCGCGATGTTTGCCATGTCGGCCGTCTCGTTATTGCCTGTGATTCTTGTTTTCTTTTTGTTTCAGAAATATATCGTTCAGGGCATCAGTACGACCGGATTAAAATAAAAAGGAGTGTTGCAGATGGCACAGCTTATCTTTGATGAAGAAAAGGTGACGTCCGTCATTGACCGGATCGTGAAACGGACATTTCAGATGGATTTTGCGTGGGATTGGCCGGGCGGCGTCGCGTTTTACGGTGTGGCGGAGGCCTATGAAGCGACGGAAAACGAGGAATATATCAATCTGTTAAAAACGTGGGTGGATGAACAGCTGGAGGATGGGCTGCCGCCGCTTTCGATCAACGGAGTTTCCATCGGGCATACGCTTTTGTTCCTCCACAAGGTGACGGGTGATGAGGTGTATTTGGAAACAGCGGCCGAGATGGCGGAATATGTGCTGCATAAGGCGCCACGCTTTGGCGAAGGTATCCTTCAGCATACGGTGAATGCGGCAGAATACGTATTCCCTGAACAGGCATGGGCGGATACGCTGATGATGGCTGGGCTGTTTATGCTGAGAATCGGGCGGATCATGGAGCGTGAGGATTATTTTGAAGACGGCCTGCGCCAGTTTCACGGACATGAGGATGTGCTTCAGGACCCTGTCACGAATTTGTACTACCACGCCTGGGACAACAAAGCGCAAAATCATCTGTCTGGGATTTATTGGGGCAGAGCGAACGGCTGGGCGGCACTCACGATGGCAAAGGCGCTCCCCCTTATTGAGGTGACACATCCTTCCTTTATGATCATCGACGGATCGCTCAGAGACCAGCTGAGCGCGCTTGTCCGGCTTCAGGATGAATCAGGGCTGTGGCATACGATTTTGGATGATCCGGATTCTTATCTGGAGGTTTCGGCATCAGCGGGTATTGCTTCTGCTCTGATATCGAGCGGAAAGCTGTATACAAAATATGTGCAGAAATCGCTTGCCGCCATTTTGGATGCGGTGGAAGAGGACGGACGGGTCAGCAAGGTATCGGCCGGGACAGCCGTCATGAAAAATGCCGAAGGATACAAACAGGTGCCTTACAAACGAATACAAGGATGGGGGCAGGGACTTGCGCTGACGTTTCTTGCTGATGTTTTGAAAACGAAAAAACGCGTGTATCAGTAAAGACAGCGGCGGGGGGAAAGGGATGAAAAAACAGCCTCAACAGAAGGAACGGGTTTCTCGCTGGAAGGGAACGTATTTCAAAAGAAACTTTGTCTTCATTTTGCTGATTGCCTGTATTCCCGGATTGCTGACTGGCGGCGCAATCTACTTTCTTTCGATCGACAAGGTGGAGAAAGAGCTGCAAAGGTCGCATGAAACACAGGTGGCGCGTGAGGTCAGCCGAATGGATGAGAAGCTGGGAGTGCTTGAACTGGCTCTCACCCAGATGGCCTACGATTCTTCACTGATGAACGGATTGGCCGAGAGGGATTTGGAGAAAGATTATACGTTCTCCTATCAATTAACGAAAAAGCTGTTTCTTTTGCGGGATCAGCAGCCGCTGATCGAGCAGGCTTCCATCTTTCTGAACAGCCCCCGGCCACTTGTGCTGAGCCCTGAATACAGCGCTTTGACAGAACAGGAGGCGCTTCGCAAGTATCGCTCGCTGCTTGCCTCAGACCACAGCATTTATTGGAAACGGTCGGGAAATCAAGCGATGCTGATCCAGCTCATTCCGGGCGCGGCTGAGAAACCGTTCGGCGCGATCATGCTGGCGGTTGATCCGAAAGAAATGGAATCAATCCTGCAAAGCTTGTCCCCCTATCCTGATGGCAGTGCGCTGCTTTTAGATCAAAATCGAGAGGTGCTGTTTCATGAGGGGGAAAAAGATTTTGAAAAGACTTTACTTCATGAGATAAAAAAACAGCCTGCTGAGAACGGCCATTTTCAGATGGAATGGGAAGGAAAGGTGTATTCTGTCTCCTTTGGAGAAATGAACCGGATGCATCAGCAATGGACCTTTGTGTCAGCGGCGCCTCTTTCAGCTATTACAGCGCCGATGGTGTTTTTATCAAAAGTGATCATCGTGATGCTGGTCATTTGCATCGGTTTGGCGGTGTGCATGACATGGTATGCATCAAAAAAAATCTATCGTCCCATCCAGCATTTGCTTGGCTTGTTTACCGGAGGAGAGAAGAAAACATGGCAGGCGTCCGGGCAGGATGAATTCAAATGGATTGAAAAGAGATGGCAGGATCTATCCCTTGAAAGCCGGAAGCTCCAACAGCAGCTCCTGCGGCAGACGCCCCATATGAAAAAGAGTTTTTTGCAGCATCTCTTACAGGGCGATTTTTACTATGACAACGAGGAAAGCCTCAGATTGCGGATGGAGGAGGCTGGCTGGAACATCGGCGGAAACGCGTTTCATGTGCTTGATCTACAGGTGACAGGGCTCCGTTGTGAAAAAAGCATCTTCCGTGAAGGTGATGAACAGCTTGCCGTGTTTACACTGACTAATATCGCTGAGGAATTGGCGGCTAAACGCGTTTTTCAGCTCTCCATACTTGATATCGGCCGGCTTTCTGTCACCGTTCTTGTGATGAAAACAAACAGCTCTGATCTGAAGGCGTATATAACGGAGCTGGCACGCCAATTTGGAGATGTAACCGGACTATGCCTGACCTCGACATTGAGCAGCAAGACGGAGCGTGTCACGGAAATTCCTTCTTTATTTCAGGATGTGAAATGCGGCAAATCCCGCAGGAAGTTTGCTAACCGGGATCAGGTCA
This sequence comes from Bacillus sp. SN32, assembly GCF_002837495.1. NCBI lineage: Bacteria > Bacillati > Bacillota > Bacilli > Caryophanales > Bacillaceae > Bacillus > Bacillus sp. SN32. Next base: position 22,746 of record NZ_PJCT01000006.1, read on the forward strand.
TTGATTTGCAGGCCGACTTCCCTCAGGATGAGCAGTTCGCTCCTTATTACCCTTTTGAGCTGGAAAAACAAATTGTTCAGGCCATCCGGCTGGAAAGAAAACAGGAAGCCAAGGAACTTATAGATGGATGTATGAGGGAACTGGCGGAAAAGGCGACCATAGACAGGCATGTGCATTCCGCCCTGATTCAGCTGTTTTCCCGCATTCAGGAGGATATTTTGCATTCCGGGCTCAATCCCAGCGAACTGTTTCAGCATCGGAACCCGTTTCTTGATATTTCAGAATTGCGCGAACCTAATGAAGCGGCGGCCTGGCTGATTGATGTAGTGGTGACGCCTTACCTTTCCAAGCTTGAGGGCAGAAAAAACAGACAGCAAAAGCAGCTGGCAGAACGTGTGATTGCGATGATTCACGAACAGTATATGGCGGACATTTCATTGGAAAGCTGTGCCGATGCGCTTGGCATGAATTCATATACGTTAAGCAAGGCATTTAAGCAAGTGACCGGCATTAATTTTATCGATTATGTGACCCAGATCAGAATCGAAAAGGCGAAAGAACTGCTGGTCAATACGAATAAAAAAATTCATGACGTGTCAGAAGAAGTCGGCTACCGCCACAATTATTTCAATCGGATTTTTAAAAAACAGGTCGGCATGCCGCCGGGTGTCTTCAGGCAAATGTATCAGGAAACGCCGTGAAAGGAGAGAACATGTGATGAAGAAACCGATTCAAGTATTTTTAGCGGGGGATTCCACTGTGAGTGACTGCCCGCCTCATGAAGCGCCGATGGCGGGGTGGGGGCAGGTATTCGGGCAATTGTTTTCTGAAGATGTGCTGGTCCGCAATCATGCCAAAGGAGGAGCGAGCACCAATTCTTTTGTGGAGGAAGGAAGGCTTCAAGCAATTGCCGAGCACATCACACAAGGCGATTATTTGTTGACTCAATTCGGCCACAATGACCAAAAACCGCGGGGGACGAAGCCGTACTCCACATTTCAGCAGTTTCTTACCTTGTTTGCAGATACGGCACGCGAAAAGGGCGCGCATCCTGTGTTCGTCACATCGGTGCAGCGCCGCCGCTTTGATGAAAACGGACGGATCGAGCATACGCTCGGTGAGTATCCCGATGCGATGAAAGCACTGGCGAAGGAGCTCGATGTACCTGTGATTGATCTGCTTGCGAAAACAAAGGTGCTGTATGAAGCATACGGGCCGGAGGAGTCGAAGCGATTGTTCGTTTGGTTTCAGCCGAATGAACATCCGAATTACCCGGACGGCATTGAGGACAATACGCATTTTTCGGAAGAAGGTGCAATGGAGGTTGCGAAGCTTGTGGCAGAAGGCATTGAAGAGCTCGGACTTCCGCTTAAGGACCACCTTGTGAGCCGGGAGGGGAAAGAACATGTATAAGGAAGGCGCGTGCCTGTACCGTAATCCGCTCCGGTCTAAAAGCGATGTGAAGGACTGGCGGATGGAGGGAGGCGGACAGATCTCATTTGACGATCACAGCTTGCACCTGTCACATGTCCAGGACGAAGCGCACTTTGTCTTTTGGTGTCCGGAAACCTTTCCAGACGGCATCATTGTGACATGGGACTTCTCTCCGATCGAGCAGCCTGGACTGTGTATGCTGTTTTTTGCCGCTGCGGGTATTGGAGGCGAGGATTTGTTTGACCCAAGTCTCAGGAAAAGAACGGGAAAATACCCCGAGTATCATTCGGGGGACATCAACGCTCTCCACCTGTCGTATTTCCGCAGAAAATACGCGGAGGAAAGAGCGTTCCGCACCTGCAATTTAAGAAAAAGCCGCGGTTTCCACCTCGCCGCAATGGGGGCCGATCCGCTGCCTTCTCCAGACGACGCTGATTCTCCGTATCGTATGAAGCTGATCAAAGACAAAGGCTATGTGCACTTTTCAATCAATGGTCTGCCCATTCTTGAGTGGATGGACGACGGCAGCACATATGGGCCTGTGTTAACAAAAGGAAAAATCGGGTTCCGGCAGATGGCCCCCATGAAAGCAGCTTACAGGGATTTTGCCGTACATCAAGCGGTGAGAAGATGAAGACGACTGTAACGGACACGCTTTATGCAGGCTGCGAAGCGGTGGTGAAAATAGCATGGCTCAACGGGCTGTGGCTGTTGTTTACACTTTTGGGCGGCGTTCTTTTCGGATGGGCGCCGAGCACAGCTGCGATGTGTGCCGTTATAAGGAAATGGCTGATGGGGCAAAAGGATGTCCCGATATTTTCGTTATTTCTCGATACCTATAAAAAAGAGTTTCTCAAGGTTAATGCGATCGGATTGGCATTTTCGACTCTTTTGCTCATATTGTCTGCCAACTATCATTATTTTTCTGCCAGTACGGATTGGCTGTCCTTTGCCGTAACAAGCTGCACGCTGCTTGCAGGGCTTTTGTATATCATCGCGCTGATGTATGTGTTTCCCCTTTATGTGCATTACCAGCTCCCGCTTCGCAAATATATACCGCAGGCACTGCTGTTTGGCGCCATGAGGCCGCTGACGACCGGCTGTATGCTGATCGGGTGCGGATTTGTCCTTTATTTGCTGTATACGCTTCCTGGCCTGATCCCATTTTACGGCCCGTGTTTATTTGGGCTTGTGTTGATGTTTTTTGCTCTTAGGGGATTTCAAAAGACGGAGGCCCAGCATCATCAAGCCGGGTAACAAAAAAATGACAAATACGCAAAAAAGTGCAGTGTCCGAAATAGGCAGATGCAAAAAAGTGAAATTGAAGACAGCTCACACAGCGCATAAAATCCAATTTAAGTAAGCGCTTACAGATAAATGAGAAGGAGCTGTCTGATGATTACACGAAGGAAACGCATGTTTACCGCTATTACGTTGCTGGTCTTGTTGGTGATGGGAACCTCTGTATGTCCTGTGAAAGCTGAAGGGGCAGCGCGGCAGATGGAAGCGCTGAACCGGGGGCTTGTAGCGGTCAAGACGGACGGGGGCATTTTTGTCAGCTGGCGGTTTCTTGGAACCGAAAACGCATCTGTTTTGTTCAATGTGTACAGAGACGGGCAAAAACTGAATGCTGCGCCTGTCAAAACCACGAACTATGTAGATAAAAACGGTTCGGCGGGCTCAACGTATACGGTTCGGGCTGTTGTAAACGGTACCGAACAGCCGGCTTCTGAAAAAGCCTCCGTATGGGCGCAGCCGTATCATTCCGTCCCGCTGGATAAACCGGCTGGCGGCACGACGCCAAAGGGTGAAGCTTACACGTACAGCGCTAATGACGCAAGTGTTGGCGATGTGGATGGTGACGGGCAATACGAGCTGATCCTGAAATGGGACCCGTCTAACTCAAAAGACAATTCACAGGATGGCTATACGGGTGACGTGCTGATTGACGCGTATAAACTGGATGGCACAAAGTTATGGCGGATCAATCTCGGCAAAAACATCAGAGCGGGCGCGCACTACACCCAGTTTATGGTGTATGACCTTGATGGTGACGGAAAAGCGGAAGTGGCAATGAAAACGGCAGACGGGACAAAAGACGGCACGGGCAAAGTAATTGGAAATGCCAATGCTGATTACAGAAATGAACAGGGGCGTGTGCTTTCAGGCCCTGAATATCTCACTGTGTTTCAAGGTTCAACCGGGAAAGAGCTTGTCACCGCAAATTTTGAACCGGCGCGCGGCAATGTGTCGGATTGGGGAGACAGCTACGGCAACCGTGTTGACCGTTTTCTCGCCGGCATTGCCTACCTTGATGGACAGCGGCCGAGCCTGATCATGACCAGAGGGTATTACGCTAAAACCATGCTAGTTGCCTATAACTTCAGGGATGGAAAGCTGTCAAAGCTTTGGACGCTGGACTCCTCAAAGTCAGGAAATGAAGCGTTTGCCGGACAGGGGAATCACAACCTGAGCATCGCGGACGTTGATGGGGATGGAAAAGATGAGATTATTTTCGGCTCAATGGCTGTTGATCATGACGGGAAAGGCATGTACTCGACCGGCTTAGGCCATGGGGATGCCCTCCATACAGGAGATCTTGATCCGGGCCGGCCGGGGCTTGAGGTGTTTCAAGTACATGAGGACAAAAATGCAAAATACGGCTTATCTTTCCGGGATGCTGCAACCGGAAAAATCCTTTGGGGCGTTTATGCCGGCAAGGATGTAGGCCGGGGAATGGCTGCTGATATTGACCCGCGTTATCCGGGACAGGAGGTGTGGGCAAACGGTTCTCTCTACTCAGCGAAAGGGGTCAAAATCGGAAGCGGGGCTCCGTCCTCGACCAACTTCGGCATCTGGTGGGACGGCGACCTGCTGCGGGAACAGCTGGACAGCAACCGAATTGATAAGTGGGATTATCAAAACGGCGTATCGAAAAATGTGCTGACTGCATCAGGCGCAGCGGCTAACAACGGCACAAAAGCAACACCAACGCTTCAGGCTGATCTGCTCGGTGACTGGCGGGAGGAAGTCGTGTGGAGAGCGGAGGACAGCAGTGCACTGCGCATTTACACGACGACCATTCCGACTGAGCACAGGCTGTATACGCTGATGCACGATCCGGTGTACCGGCTTGGCATCGCCTGGCAAAATGTCGCCTATAACCAGCCGCCGCACACAAGCTTCTTTTTAGGAGACGGCATGGCGGAACAGCCAAAACCAAATATGTATACGCCTTAACTGAAAGGGGGAAGGAACGGGCTGCGCGCAGCCCGTTCCCATTAAAATGAAACCAAAAAAGAGGCAAATGGAATACCTGACCAGAGGTTTGATTGCGGTAAAGACAGAACAGGGCGTGTTTGTCAGCTGGCGTTTTCTCGGCACGGATCATGAGACGACGGCTTTTCACCTTTATCGGGATGGAAAGCGGATCACCCGCGATCCAATCGCTGAAAGCACTAATTTTCTCGATCAAAATGGAACGGCTGACTCTGTTTATCAAGTGGCGGCTGTCAATAAAGGACGGGAAGAAAAGCTTTCCAAGGAAGCTCGTGTTTGGCAGGAAAATGTCCTGGAGGTTCCGCTTGCCAAACCGGAAGGCGGTGTGACGCCGGACGGAAAGCCGTACACTTACAGCGCCAATGATGCCAGTGTCGGGGATATAGACGGGGATGGAGAATATGAAATGATCCTGAAGTGGGACCCATCCAATTCAAAAGACAACGCTCATGACGGTTATACCGGGGAGGTGCTCATAGATGCCTATAAACTGGACGGCACCTTTTTGTGGCGCATCAACCTCGGCAGAAACATCAGAGCGGGTGCTCATTACACGCAATTTATGGTGTATGACCTTGACGGTGACGGAAAAGCAGAAATCGCCATGAAAACAGCTGACGGCACAACAGACGGGAAAGGACATATCATCGGTGATGAGCATGCCGATTTTAGAAACGAACAGGGCAGAATTTTGTCCGGTCCGGAATATTTGACCGTGTTTAAAGGAGAAACCGGTGAGGCACTCACGACCGTGGAATATGAACCGCCCCGCGGCAAGCTGGAGGATTGGGGAGACGGATATGGAAACCGGATGGACCGTTTTCTCGCTGGAATCGCTTATTTGGATGGGGAGCGGCCGAGCCTTGTAATGGCACGCGGCTACTATACGAGAGCCGTGCTCGTGGCATACGATTTCAGAAACGGAAGGCTCAAAAAACGCTGGGTATTTGACTCCAACCATCCGGGACATGAAGCGTACGCAGGACAGGGGAACCACAGCTTAAGCGTGGCGGATGTCGACGGAGACGGAAAAGATGAAATCATATACGGCGCAATGGCTGTCGATCATGACGGAACCGGCCTGTACTCAACGGGGCTCGGGCACGGAGACGCGATGCATGTAGGGGATCTGGACCCGTCACGAAAAGGGCTTGAAGTGTTCCAGGTGCATGAGGACGCCACGAAGCCGTACGGACTGTCACTGCGAGATGCCGGAACCGGTGAGATATTATGGGGCGTCCATGCTGGAACTGACGTTGGCCGGGGCATGGCAGCTCATATTGATCCAAGCTACAAAGGGTCGCTCGTCTGGGGAATTGATCCGCCGGGCAATGATGGCATGTCGTATGGGCTTTTCACGGGCAAAGGCGAAAAAATCAGCGACAAAGCGCCCGCTTCAGCCAATTTCGCCATCTGGTGGGACGGTGATTTGGTCAGAGAACTGCTTGATCATGACTGGGACGGAACGATTGGCAGGCCAAAAATTGAAAAATGGGATGCTGAAACCGGCTGTCTGAAGACGATATTTCAGCCGGCCGGCGTGCTGTCCAACAACGGCACGAAAGGAAACCCGGTTCTTCAGGCCAACCTGTTCGGAGACTGGCGGGAAGAAGTGATATGGAGAACGGAAGACAGCAGCGCGCTCCGTATCTATACAACGACACATCTCACCCGCCACCGCTTTTACACGCTGATGCATGATCCGGTTTACAGGCTCGGCATCGCCTGGCAGAATACCGCCTACAACCAGCCGCCGCACACGAGCTTTTACCTCGGAACGGGAATGAAAAAACCGCCGAAGCCCGCCCTGTACATAGCGGGAAGTAAAGCGGAGGCGCCGCTGTAGGAGGACTAAGGGATAAGACGCAAAGGCTGAACGCTACGACAAGATGATTAACGAACGGGCAGGACGAACCAATGCTCAAGCGCTGTACGCACCGGTCTTTTTCAAGGGAAGAGCTATCCGTGATGGAAGCTGTATAAAAAACGAGGAGGAATGAAAAATGGCAAATCATATTTATCTTGCCGGCGATTCGACTGTTCAAACGTATGGAGACAGCACAAATCAAGGGGGCTGGGGGCAGTTTCTCGGCTCGCATCTGCCGGAGCATATTCAGGTGATCAACAGAGCGATCGGGGGAAGAAGCTCGAGGACATTTGTCGAAGAGGGCAGGCTTCAGGCGATCCTTGATGTGATTGAGCCGGATGATTGGGTGTTCGTGCAGATGGGCCATAATGACGCGTCGAAAAATAAGCCGGAGCGCTATACCGAGCCCTACACGACCTATAAACAATATTTAAAACAGTATATCGCAGGCGCGCGGGAAAAAGGCGCCCATCCGCTTCTCGTCACCCCCGTAGCCCGCTTTCACTACGAAAACGGCGTGTTTTTGAACGATTTTCCTGATTACTGCATTGCCATGAAGCAGACGGCTGAAGAGGAGAATGTCCAGCTCATTGATCTGATGGAGAAAAGTCTCGCTTTCTTTACTGAGAAGGGCGAGGAAAAAGTGTACACCTATTTTATGATTTCAGAAGGGATTAATGATTACACGCATTTTACAAAAAAAGGCGCAAATGAAATGGCGAAACTTGTGGCAAAAGGCATAAAGGAGCTCGGCCTGCCATTGACAGAATCGATCATCAAAGAAAGGTGAAAATGGGATGAGAAAACTGTATCATGGCGCTTGCTATTATCCGGAATTATGGGATGAAGAGACGATTCAGCAGGACATTGACATCATGTGTGAAGTTGGCGTAAATGTTGTGCGGATCGGCGAATTTGCCTGGTCTGTCATGGAACCTGAAGAAGGAAAAATTGACGTCGGTTTTTTCAAAGAAATCATCGCCCGGCTGTATGAAAGCGGGATCGAAACGATTATGTGCACGCCGACGCCTACCCCGCCAATTTGGTTCTCACACGGCCGGCCCGAACGCATGCATGTCAATGAAAAAAGAGAGATCATGGGGCATGGCTCCCGTCAGCATGCCTGTACGAACAACCCGTATTTCCGAAAAAAAGCCGCCCTCATCACCACAGCCATCGCCAAGGAGCTTGGCCGGCTCCCGGGGCTGATCGGATGGCAGCTAGACAATGAGTTTAAATGCCATGTTGCAGAATGCATGTGTGAGACATGTTTGCGCTTATGGCATGACTGGCTCAAAAATCGCTACGGGGTGATTGAGCGCTTGAATGAAGCTTGGGGAACCGATGTGTGGAGCGAAACCTATCAGACGTTTGAGCAAGTCCCGCAGCCGGGACCGGCCCCGTTTCTGCATCACGCTTCCCTAAGCACCATGTATCAGCTGTTTTCGATGGAGATGATCGCTTCGTTTGCGGATGAACAGGCCAAAATCATCCGCTGCTATTCAGATGCGCCGATCACGCATAACGGATCAGTCATGTTCAGCGTGGACAATGAGCAAATGTTTCAGAATCTCGATTTTGCCTCCTATGACACGTACGCTTCGCAGGAAAACGCCTCTGCCTTTTTATTGAACTGTGATTTATGGAGAAATCTGAAACAGGGACGCCCGTTTTGGATTTTGGAAACGAGTCCGTCGTATGCCGCCTCGCTTGAAAGCTCCGCTTACCCGCACGCAGACGGGTATTTGCAGGCCGAAGCCGTATCGTCCTACGCCTTAGGAAGCCAGGGATTTTGCTACTGGCTATGGCGACAGCAGCGTTCAGGCAGCGAGATTTCCCACGGCTCGGTTCTCAGTGCCTGGGGCGAACCCACCATCGGCTATCAAAATGTGCTGGCGGTTGAGCGGGCAAGAAAGGAAATCGAGCCTGTTATTCTATTGACTGAACCCGTTCAAGCCGAGGCGGCGATGACTTACTCTGACAGAGCAAAAGCATTTATTAAAACTGAGCCTCACCGGGGACTCCGGCATCGTTCGCTTGTGACGCATTTTTATGAACGTATTCTCAACACGGGGATTCACCGTGACCTTATTCCGGAAGGCGCTCCACTGGACGGCTATCGCTTGCTGTTTACGCCATTTGTGCCGTATTTGTCTTCTGAATTTATCAAAAAAGCTTCGGCATTCGCTGAAGCGGGCGGCATCTGGATCACCGGGCCGCTGACAGGAGGGCGCACATGCGAGCATACCATTCATACCGATTGCGGACTTGGCGAACTTGAGAAAACGTCAGGGATCAAAACACTTTTTACCTTTCCGATGAATGAGAACGTGAATACAGGAAAAGCGTTTGGCATCACGGCGCCGCTCGGACTGTGGAGCGCGGTGTTTGACACAGATAGCGGAAACACCCTTGGCACGGTTGAAGCAGGACCGGGGGCGGGCCATGCTTTTCTGACGGAACGGAATTACGGCGAGGGGAAAATTGTCATGCTGGGCTCGCTTCCATCCGGGAAAGAAGGGGATGCGATGCTGGAAGCGCTCGTCAGGCATTACGCGGAGGAAGCTGGTATTTCCAGCCGGTCGGATGTTACGCCCGGCACAATCGTTGCCCCGCGCAAAGGCGATAACGGCCTTGTGTGGATCATCGTGAATATGGATGGAAAAGGAGGAAGTGTGACACTGCCGGAAGCGGGAACAGATCTGTTGACGCACCGCTTGGAAAAGGCGGGGAGGCTGGCGGTCGGACCGCATGAATACCGTGTGATTCAATTTGACAATCACAGCTGATTCTTTGCATCGAATCAGCTTTTTTCTATGGAGGGAGAGACCGATGAAAAAGATCAAATGGTTATCAGAACAGCCAAAGTTGACAAGCGGCGTGACGTGGGGCATGCCATGGAAAAAAGGAGAATTAAAAAAAGGAGACCGTCTGGCGCTTATGAATGAAAACGCGGAAACGCGATATGTGCAAAGCGAACCGTCGGCCTATTGGCCGGACGGGAGCATCAAGTGGACGAAGCACGCGGCGGTGTTTGGCGGTCAGGAAAACCAAAGCTTTACAGTGCACAAAAGAGAAGTGCCGCAGCCAACTGAATCGCTCAGTATTCATGAGACAGAGCATGATATCCAAGTGGATACAGGAGCACTCGTTTGTACCATTAATAAAACAGGATCTGATTTCATTCAATCATTGCAGATCAACGGAAAGCCGATCGCCGCAGGCGGGAGGCTCGTTGCCATAAGAGAAACGAGAAAAGAGTCGGCGGTGGAAACGGTTCTATTTCAAGAAGCATCTGTCAGCTTTATCAAACGGGCGACGATTGAGCAGAGTGGTCCTGTCAAAGCAGTAGTCAAAATCGAGGGAGTGCATGTGCTCCATAAAACGAATGAAGAATGGCTGCCGTTTGTCATCCGATTGACGTTTTATGCCGGGCTGTCTGAGCTCGGCCTTGTGCACACGCAGCTGATTGACAGGAGCGGTAAACTAGAATTCGTTAAGGGGCTCGGCATCGAATTCGACCTTTTTTTGGAGGGAGAGCCGTACAACCGCCATTTCCGCTTTGCGGGAGAGAAAGGGATGTATAAAGAACCCGCCCAGCTGTTTGGCACACGTAAATTCAATGAACGATATCCGCTTTATGAAAAACAAATCAATGGCGAAATGCTGTCTCCAGATGAAGAGCATAAGGAATGGTTTGCACATGGCACACAGAATGCGGTTTGGGACGATGTCAAGCTCGTGCAGGATTCAAGCGATCATTACAGCCTGTCAAAACGGACCGGAAAAGATTATGCGTGGATCGGCATGCTGCATGGCTGCCGGGCGAAGGGGCTCTGCTATGCGGGCGGAGAAAATGGCGGTGTGGCTCTCGGCCTGCGGTATTTCTTTGAGAAATACCCTTCAGCACTGGAAATCACAGGTCTTGCCGTCAGCCGCCCCAAAATGACCGTCTGGCTTTGGCCCCCGGACGGCGAAGCGATGGATTTGCGGCATTATACAGGAAACACCCACGTGGCCAGCGCGTATGAAGGCTTTGATGAAATGCGCTCTGATCCGACAGGCATTGCGAACACAAATGAAATCAGCCTGGCGTGCTTTTCGCACATGCCGTCTGACGAAGTCCTCAATGCGCTCGCTGACAAATGGCAGGCGCCGCCGCTCATTGTATGCGAGCCGGACGTCTATTACGAATCAAAAGCACTCGGGGTTTGGAGCATCATTGACACATCCCATCCGCTCAAAAAAGAGCTGGAAGAACAGCTCGATGCGGCCTTTCTGTTTTATAAAAAGGAAGTAGAGCAACGCAGATGGTACGGTTTTTGGCATTATGGCGATGTCATGCATACGTATGACCCGATCCGGCATATGTGGCGGTACGATCTCGGCGGATACGCATGGCAAAACAATGAGCTCGTTCCGACCCTATGGCTGTGGCAGGCGTTTTTCCGCTCAGGCAGAGAGGATATCTTTCGCATGGCAGAAGCCATGACCCGCCATACGAGCGAAACGGACAGCTTTCACCTCGGTGAATACGCAGGACTTGGTTCACGGCATAACGTTGTGCACTGGGGATGCGGCTGCAAGGAAGCGAGAATCAGCATGGCCGGGCTTTATAAATTCTATTATTATCTGACGGGTGATGAGCGGACGGGAGATCTTTTGACAGAAGTGAAGGATGCCGATTATGCCCTCGTCAAAACCGATCCGATGCGCGCTTTTTACGAGAAAGGCAAGCACCCGACTCACGCCAGAACGGGACCGGACTGGGCGGCGTTTTGCTCGAATTGGCTGGCGGAATGGGAGCGGACCGAAAATCCGGAATATCTCCACAAAATCCAAACGGGAATCAACTGTCTGAAGCGGCTGCCGCTCCGCTTATTATCCGGCCCGACATTTGAATATGACCCGGCGACCTCGATGCTTCATCACATGGGAGACGGCATTGCGGGCGGATATCATATGATCATTGCCTTCGGCGCGCCGCAAGTGTGGATGGAGCTGGCTGAGTTTCTTGATGACCGGGAATGGGAAGATATGCTGAGTGAATTCGGCGAATTTTACACACTAAGTGATGAGGAAAAACGGAAAAAAAGCGGAGGCGCTCTTCATGACGGGCATTTTCACTGGCCGATGTTCGCCGCCGGTATGACAGCCTACGCCGCGAGAAAAAAACAAGATCCTCATCTCGCCGCCAAAGCGTGGAATCTTTTGCTCGATGATAAGCTCAGCCATACGCCGCTTCCGATCAAACCGGAGCGCATCGAGACATGGACGCAGCTAGAGGAGCTTCCATGGGTGACAACGAACACTGTCTCTCAATGGTGTTTAAATGTCATAGCGGCACTGGAACTGATCGGAGATTCCCTTCCGGCAAAAAAAGAAACATCGGGCAAAAAAGGATAACAGCCGGAATTTCATAGGAGAAATGGTGCAAAAAATGAAGATTGCAAGAATTTATGTAAGCGCTTTATATTGAGAGGGGCAAAGGGGAAATGCAAATTGAAAAAAGGGGGACTTACGCATCATGAAAATAAGAATGCGAAAAAAATGGATGGCCTTGCCGCTTGCTGCCATGATGATCGCCGGATGCAGCCATTCGGAAACATCCAATTCAGCAAGCGATTCGAAAGATACGATCAAAATTATGGCGCCGCTCTTATCGCCGGAAAGCCCAAGTGATAAGAGCCCTTCATTAAAAGCGCTCGAAAAATACACAGGCAAAGAGATTAAGGTCACATGGGTGCCTGATTCATCCTACAACGACAAATTCAACATCGTCATGGCTTCAGGAGAGATGCCTCACGCGATTGTCATTAAAGATAAGTCAGCCGGCTTTATCAAATCTGTCAAAGCAGGGGCGTTTTGGGAGCTGTCTCCTTATTTAAAAGACTACAAGAATTTAAGCCAGGCAGATGAAAAGATTTTGAAGAACAGCTCGGTGAACGGCGAGGTGTACGGAATCTACAGAACGAGGGATCTGATCAGGGCGTGTATGATCATCAGAACCGACTGGCTGAAAAATGTCGGTCTGGATATGCCGGAAACGCTTGATGATTTCTATGAAGTGCTGAAAGCCTTTAAGGAAAAAGATCCTGACGGAAACGGCAAGGATGATACGTACGGCATGGTCGTGCCGAAATGGATGGGACTCGGCAACGGAAGCCCATGGGATGTTCTGCAAATCTGGTTCGGCGCTCCGAACCGCTACGGTGTTGAAAACGGAAAGCTGATTCCGGATTTTACAACGAAGGAATACATGGATGCGCTCACGTTTTTTAAAAAGCTCTATGATGAGGGATTGATCAATAAGGACTTTGCTGTCATGGATTCTGCGAAGTGGAATGATCCGGTTGTAAAAGGAAAAGCGGGTGTCATCGTTGATACAGGCTCAAGAGCGTCTCAAATCCAAAGCGCGATGGAGGAGGCGGATGAGTCGAACAAGGATATCATTGATATCGTCGGCTCGCTTGAGGGACCGAATGGCAAGCGCACCTTCCCGACATCTGGTTATTCAGGCATGATCACGATACCAAAATCAAGCGTCAAAACCGAAAAAGAGCTGAAAGAGGTGCTGTCCTTCCTCGATAAGATGAATGATAAGGAAGCGCAGATTCTCACGAACAACGGAGTGAAGGGCCGCAATTACGAGCTCAAGGACGGCGTATTCACCTCACTTGAAAAAAACAATAAATCTCTCCTGTATGAGCATGAAGGCTTGGCACAGTTCAGCATGTCGATTCCGAAAAGCGAGTATTACATCGAAGACCAGAAAACCAAGCTCTTCCAGCATCGCAAGGACATCATAACCGAAGGAGAAAAAATAGCCGTCTTTAACCCGGCTGAGTCGCTTGTATCTGATGTCTATACCCAAAAAGGAGCCCAGCTTGACAACATCATCCTCGACGCGAGAACACAATTTATCATTGGAGAAATTGATGAAAAAGGGTTCGATGATGCGGTGGAGCTTTGGAAAAAAAGCGGCGGCAATGAACTGATGAAGGACTTGAACAAATTGTACCAATCGTCAAAATAAACCGATGCGCCTGCCTTTCGGCGGGCGCCCCGGTATCACGAAAGGAGAACAGATATGGAAACAGTGCCGAAGAAGGGAGATGCACCTGTTCTCACCGCTGGAAAAGGCATCAGCTGGATGGCTGCGCTCAAACGGGACAAATGGCTTTATCTTCTTCTTATTCCCGGTCTGCTTTATTTCTTGATTTTCAAATACTTGCCGATGTGGGGTGTGCTGATCGCTTTTAAAGACTATTCGCCATATCTCGGCTTCTGGAAAAGCGAATGGGTCGGCTTTGATTATTTCAAAGACTTTTTTATGAATCCGGATTTTTTCCGGCTGCTGCGCAACACCCTCATGCTGGCGAGTCTGGATCTTTTGTTTGCCTTTCCCGCGCCTCTCATTTTGGCCCTGCTTTTGAATGAGGTAAGAAAGGCCGTGTATAAAAGATGTATCCAAACCTTTATTTACGTACCCCATTTTGTATCATGGACAATTGTGGTCAGCATCACCTTCGTTTTCTTTACTGTCGATACAGGTGTGATCAACAAATTGATTATGAGCCTGACAGGTGAGCAGATTTCTTTCTTGTCGGATGCAGACTGGTTCCGGCCAATGATTGTGATGCAAAGCATTTGGAAGGAGACGGGCTGGGGAACGATTCTATTTTTGGCAGCGCTTGCTACGGTTGATCAAGAGCAGTATGAAGCGGCCATCATGGACGGAGCGGGGCGGTTCAGGAGAATGTGGCATATTACGCTGCCGGCGATTAGAAGCACTATTATCGTTTTGTTGATTTTAAGAATCGGCAGTTTTTTGAATCTTGGCTTTGAACAGGTGTATTTGATGACGAACTCGCTCAACCGCAGTGTGGCTGACATCTTCGACACGTATGTGTACATGATGGGGATTACCCAAGGGGCGTATAGCTACAGCACGGCGGTCGGTTTGTTTAAATCAGTTGTCGGGATTATCTTGATTTTTGGCGCCAATTACATTGCGAAAAAGTTTGATCAGGAAGGATTGTTTTAGAGGAGGGAGAGGTATGGCTGAAATTCACACGATGCATAACACCAAAGCCGGACGGGTGTTTGACGTCTGCAACATTCTGTTTCTCGGCGGTGTCGGCGCGATTACCATTTTGCCGTTTTTGTATATTATCGCCGGTTCCTTTGCGACAGAAGCGGAACTCGCCCAGCGGAGCTTCTTTATTTTCCCGAAAACCTTTACACTTGATGCTTACAAGTATGTGTTTTCGACACCGACGTTCCTTCGAAGCATGGGTGTGTCCATCTTCATCACCGTGGTCGGGACGGCTGTACAGCTGTTTTTCACCTTCACAATGGCGTATCCGCTGGCGAAGCGGCATGTGAAGGGACGGAATCTGCTGTTGAATCTGGTGATTTTCTCCATGCTGTTTTCAGGCGGCATGATTCCGACGTACCTTGTCGTAAAATCACTTGGCCTTTTGGATACGTATTGGGCATTGATTCTGCCGATGGCGATTAATCCGTTCAACCTTATTATTATCAAAAACTTCTTTCAGCAGCTGCCGCGCGAGCTGGAGGAATCAGCAAAAATTGACGGCTGTTCCGAAATCGGCGTCTTCTGGCGGATCGCCCTGCCACTGTCAAAGCCAGTCATAGCGACCTTTGCGCTGTTTTATGCGGTCGGGATTTGGAATGATTTCTTCCACGCTCTCTTATATATCAATGACAGTGCAAAATGGCCGCTGCAAATGGTGCTTCGCCAAGTCACGATTTTATCGGATTTAACGGCGACCAATGGCGATACGATGCAAAATGCCGTTCCGCCGGAGCAGGGAATTAAACTCGCTGTCATTGTCATAGCGACGCTGCCGATTTTGGCGGTCTATCCATTTTTACAAAAACACTTTGCAAAGGGAATGCTGATCGGTTCGGTGAAAGGCTGAGAAAGGGAGTGTTTCATATCAGTACATTAGATCAGATTAAGATTGCCTATATTGGCGGGGGGTCCCAAGGCTGGGCCAGAAGCCTGATGAGTGATTTGTCGATTGATGAACGTATGTCAGGCACGGTGGCGCTCTATGATCTTGATTTTGAAGCCGCTCAGAAAAATGAAGTGATCGGCAATCACAGCGGGAACGGCAGATGGAGATATGAGGCTGTTTCTACTTTGAAAAAGGCGTTATCAGCCGCGGATATCGTCATTATTTCCATTTTGCCGGGATCACTGGATGATATGGAAGTCGATGTCCACTTGCCTGAGCGCTGCGGTATTTATCAGTCTGTAGGTGATACTGTCGGGCCTGGAGGGATCATCAGGGGCTTGCGTGCTGTGCCGATATTTGCGGAAATTGCCCGGGCAATAAGAGACTACGCACCTGAATCATGGGTCATTAATTATACAAACCCGATGTCTGTCTGTACAAGAGTGCTGTATAAAGTGTTTCCCGGCATCAAAGCGATTGGCTGTTGCCACGAGGTATTCGGGACGCAAAAGTTATTGGCGGAAATGGTCACGGAAAGGCTGGGGATAGAGGTGCCGCGGCGTGAGGATATCCGCGTTAATGTGCTCGGCATTAACCATTTTACATGGATCACAAAAGCTTCTTACCGCCATATTGACCTGCTGCCTATATTCCGTGAATTCAGCGCGCACTATGGGGAATCAGGATATGAGCTGGAGGGGGAAAGCTGGAGGGACAGCGTCTTTTGTTCGGCACACCGTGTTGCGTTTGATTTATTTGAAACGTATGGCGCCATCCCTGCTGCGGGAGACAGGCATCTGGCAGAGTTTCTTCCCGGCCCATACCTCAAACAGCCTGAAGTATGGAAATTTCATCTCACACCTATATCATTCAGAAAACAAGACAGAGCTGAGAAACGACAAGAAACAGAACGGTTGATCGTGCAACAACGGGGCGTTGCTGAGAAAGCTTCGGGAGAAGAAGGCGTGAACATCATAGCGGCTCTTCTCGGATTGAGTGAACTCGTCACAAATGTAAATATGCCGAATCAAGGCCAGGTCTCAAACCTTCCTATACAAGCCATCGTCGAAACAAACGCATTCATCACAAGGAACCGTGTCCAGCCGATTTTGTCCGGAGCGCTTCCGAAAGGTGTGGAAATGCTGGCGGCTAGGCATATATCCAATCAGGAGGCAGTGGCGGACGCAGGTTTAACAAAGGATGCTGGCCTCGCGTTTCAAGCCTTCCTCAATGACCCGCTTGTCCAGATTGACCGCAGTGATGCAGAGCAGCTTTTCAATGACATGCTCCAATTCACCATGCAACGTTGAGCGGAGCTTTTCCGGTTTAGAAAGGAAAGCATTGACCATACTGATAGTATAATCAAGAAGTAGGTGCTATCAATATGGGAAATTATTTAAGCGTTGCGGTAGAACTGGTCTGCGGTCTAGGCATTTTATTTATCATCTTAAAGCTTCTCGGGAAAACCCAATTTTCTCAAATTACGCCGTTTGACTTTATCTCTGCTTTAATTTTAGGAGAATTGGTCGGAAATGCCGTTTACGATCATGAAATCAAAATCAAAGAAATTATTTTTGCTTCGCTATTGTGGGGCGTGCTGATTTATATTATTGAATTTATCACGCAAAAAATGAAATCATCGCGAAAGTTCTTGGAGGGCGAGCCGAATATCGTCATCCGCAAAGGGGAGCTTCAATATAAAGTATTGAAGAAAAATAAGATGGACATTAACCAGCTTCAAAGCCTTTTGAGGCAAGCGGGGAGCTTTTCGATTCAAGAAGTAGAATATGCGATTTTGGAAACAAACGGGATGGTCAGTGTGCTTCCAAAATCCGACTTTGACAAACCGACCAATAAGGATTTGCAGATTCCTTCGAAGTCCGTTTCTCTGCCGATCACTTTAATCATAGATGGAGAGATTGTCCGGGATAATCTGAAGGAAGCAGGTGTGGATGAACAGTGGCTGAAGCAAGAATTGAAAAAGAAGAACATTGATAAGACGGAGGACGTGTTATTTGCAGAATGGCATAAAAATAAGCCGCTGTATACCGTAACATACGAACAAAGCAGATCAACATGACTCTTAGAAAAAAGCTTGCAGCAAGGCGCAAGCTTTTTATTGATTGTATGTCCCTTGTTTGACAGCACGTACATGGTACATGCTCACTTCAGTGCTGATCAGATAGTCAGGCTTTGGTTTGCCTTTGTTTGCTTTATGGCCAGCGATATGCGCATCGCTTTTTTCCCATTGCTTCCAGCGATCCTCTGATTCCCAGCGAATCATGACAACAACTTCTTCATCACCGCGGCGTACATTTTTCTCAAGCACTGTCACATCAATTAAACCTTCTTGTTTTTCAATGATTCCTTCAGCGCTGAAACGTTCTATGACTTTATCTGCATAGCCTTCTTTAACCGTCATTTTTCTTAACTGTACAAACATTTGTCTCACTCCAATCATTCTCACATATGAATAATTGTAAATGAAATTCATTCTCAATGTCAAAGAAAGCGCAGGGCGGAATCGAACCGCCGTGCGCAACAGTTTATTCTTTTAATAAAAACACATTTTCGTCTTCGTCCTTAAATTGAACGAAGGTGCCCCACTCCATTTGATTGGGCTCACCGAGAAATTCTACACCGTTTGTCTTCATTTTCTCGTATGTGCCAAAGATGTCTTCGCATTCAAACACAATAGAAGCCTTCATTTGCTCTGAGCCTTTCATCATGGCTTTCGGGTAAATGACTAAACGAGTCTCGGCTCCTTTTGGCGCAACCTCCAGCCAGCTTGCTTCAGGTCCCATTGGGTGGTCCGCTGCAATATCAAAGCCTACCTTCTCTGTCCAAAATTGCTTCGCTTTCTGCTGGTCCTCGACATATACAGCAACAGTGCCAATTTGTTTGATCATAGGGAAACCTCCAAGTTGAAAAGATAATAATACTATAACCTGTTTACGGCCGAAGTAACATAAAAAAATCAGCCGGGAAACCGGCTGATTATTAAAATGAGCAGCTTACAACATCGATGTGATTTGTGTCTAAGGCGAAATAAACCCAGCGGCGCCGTGAGGAATCCCAATAAAAGCCGCCGACGGATCTTCTGCCAAGGATGATCGGGTAAAACCAAAATGAGCGGCCATTGGTTAACCAGACATAGGTAAATCGGAAAAGGCAAGGACGAATGGTGATTGGTTCAACTAACAAAACGGCTCCTTGAGAACCCTGCGGTTTTGGGGGTTTCGCTGGTATTTGGGAAGGAGGAGGTCCCTGCGGCGCACCGCCGAAGCCTGGGCTGGCACCGCTGCCAATACCAGGGCCGGAGCCGCCGCCAAAGCCTGGAACAGCGCCACCGCCAATACCAGGGCCGGAGCCGCCGCCGAAGCCCGGAACAGCACCGCTGCCAATGCCAGGGCCGGAGCCGCCGCCAGAGCCCGGAACAGCACCGCTGCCAATGCCAGGCCATGGATATCGGTATTCATATTCAAAAGCAGGCCAAGGCTCATAAAAATGCCCCGCAAACATATAAGGATCAACATAATACATGTGATAACGTCCTTTCTCATTGTAAACTGTACACTGCAGTTTATGCGGGCGGACTCTTATTGGTGCATTCGCCTAAGGATATGAAGCTGAAATGCTCTCAGAGAGCAGAATCATTTGATTTTTCTCTAGTCTTATTCACAATTCCGCTTTATCATTTTATAATGAAAGTGCTTCTATTACGAAAAAGGAGACAGACCGTGAATATCGATCAATTATTATATCAATATATCATAGACAACACTGCGGATATTACTGAGAAATGGTTCAGTTTGCGTTGCCAGCTAAAAGGCGAGCTATATTCCGCCAGCCATTTAAGTGAAGAAACGAAAACACTTTTAACCGAGCAGCATACATTTACCAATATAACAATCGCAAGCGCATTTCTGGAGGATCAAACCGATTTTCAAGACAACATGACAAAATGGGCGGAAAACGTTGCGAAAAACAGGGTAGAGCAGGATGTTCAAGTTCATGAGGTCGTAGAAGCCATATCCAATTCAAGAATCTCATTCTGGGACGCAGTCGTCACATTTATAAAAGAGAATCAGGAGATTGTGACAAATGAGGATGCAGACCGATGGAACCGCATTGTGAATCAGTCGTTCGATAAGCTGATTATTGAATTCTCTGAGCAGTACCAAAAATTCATGCTGATGAGGCTCACATCTCAGCAGGAACTGATCTCAGAGCTTGGCTGCCCGGTCATTTCCATTGCCGATGGAATCGGGATATTGCCGCTTATCGGCTCCATTGATACAAAACGGGCACAGGTCATTTTAGAAACAGTGCCGGTCCGCTGTGTCGAGAGAAAAATCACAAGCCTCGTCGTTGATCTTTCGGGTGTTCCGATTGTGGATACCATGGTGGCTCAGCAATTGTACAACCTGTCTAAAACGCTTTTCTTATTAGGCGTCAAAGCCGTATTTTCAGGGATTCGCCCGGATGTGGCCCAAACATCGATTCAATTGGGGCTTGATTTTAGTGAATATGAAACGTACGGCACGCTGAAGCAGGCATTAGAAAATATGGGTGTCCGCTGTATTGTTGAGGAATTGGAAGAAAACAAATAGGAAGTTTCCAGGCATATGATTGTCCGTCACCGGGTGATCATATGCCTTTTTGATTTGAACAGAAATCACCATTGATTTATCAAAAAAAACATAATATTATAATTCTTATAAGAATACTGTGAATTAAAACCTATTCGACAGGGGGGAAGGTCTTTTGGTTTCAAAATCAACGATTGATCCGGAAGTGATTGAAAAAATAATCAGCTCGCTGGAAACACTCGATTTCGGCACCGTTCAAATTACGGTTCATGATTCTCAGATTACCCAAATTGAGAAAATAGAAAAGCACCGTTTTTCGCTGAAAAGGAAAGAATCAAAATGATAATGTAAAGGGCGTTTGTTTTCATTAAATTCTCCTTAAAACATATACATATTTCATCCAATTTTTATATAATAGACCTTTAAGATCATTTTTTAGGAGGATTTTTGACATGCAAGCTACGGTTCACGAGAGTAAGCAATCGATCATGCAACGCATTTTGACAGTCTTTGTCTTCACTTTGCTGATCGCGACTGTCGGCCTTTTTATCGGCCAATTTGTTCCTGCCGCTTTGATGCTGCCGCTTTCTATTCTTGAAGTGGCGATGATTATTCTGGCCTTCTGGATGCGCAGAAGAAAAGCGGTCGGGTATGCGTTTGTATATACATTCGCGTTCGTTTCCGGCATTACCTTATTTCCGATCGTCAGCCATTACGCTTCCATCGCCGGCGCCTATGTCGTGCTTGAAGCCTTTGGTTCTACATTTGTCATTTTTGCCGTCTTAGGCACAATCGGCGCAAAAATGAAGAAGGATTTATCCTTCCTGTGGTCATTTCTGCTGGTTGCGGTGCTCGCCCTCGCAGTGGTAGGGATTTTCAACATTTTCAGCCCGTTAAACTCAGCGGCGATGATGGCGTATTCCGTGATCGGAACCATCGTCTTTTCCCTTTACATTTTGTATGATTTGAACCAAATCAAACACCGCCACATTACGGAAGACTTGATTCCGGTTATAGCGTTATCGCTGTACCTTGACTTTATCAACTTATTCATCAACCTGCTCCGCTTCTTCGGCATTTTGAGCAGTGATGATTAATGAAAAAGCGCCTGTCATTGGATAGGCGTTTTTTGCCATACACAAAAAGACAGGTGGAGTCGTGCGTCTGTCATGTTGTCAGGCGTGATATTGAAGGAGCCGTTTGAGCTTGTGCACACTGTGTGTCATCAGCGGCATATTTGTTACGGCCATAAAGAAAAAACAGCCGGATGCGTATCCGGCTTCAGAAGAAAAGACGCTTTAGCCTGTCCTGGTCGGACGGGTTTTTTAGTCTTTAAACACGCTCAGCCTTTCAAAAAGATCACCTAACATCTTCACGAACATGTCTTTTTCCTCGACGCTGTAGTTTTCCATAACCGCGGAGATTTTGCTGAAATGGCCGGGTAGAAATTCCTCAAGGCGTGCTTTGCCTTCCGTTGTCAGTTCAATGCTGATTTTTCGTTTATCCTCTGTGTGATGCCTGCGGCTGACAAAACCGTCCCTCGCCAGCCCGTCCAGCAGGCCTGTAATCGTCGCTTTCGTGACGTTTGACTGTTTGGCAAGCTCTGTCGGACTTAACCTATGATCCTTGGCATCAAAGAGCAGCATCAGGCGATCGAGGATGCCATCGTCCTCGCCGAAGAACTCCAAAACCACGCCGACCACGAAACAGCATTACAGGCGTACTACAAAAGAAGAGCCCCACGAGCGCTCAAAGTCCAGAACCTATCTTCAGAAATCGTCCGCCGCGGGCTGAAAGGAGAGCCGGGAGCGGAAGAACTGATTGGGGAGTGCTATGCGGTGTTGAGGGAAGGGTATTAAATAGGAAAAGTCCAGAAAGTGATTTCTGGACTTTTTAGTCTTGCTCTGTTTTATTCCTTATCCGCTCAATCACCTCATGCAGCCCCTCAGGCTTATAAAACTCCACCGGTGAACTGCCCTTCTCAAACGAAATTGTCTCGGCTTCAATCAGTGCGACATAGCGCCCGTTTACTTTGGCGAGATGAATGGAGTCGCCAAAATCCGCTAGCAATCCCTTAATCTCTGTTTCTCCGACTTTCATTTTCAGTTGGGCCTCTGGCGTGTGCTCGATGATTTGGGCGGAGGCTTCGATGACTTGATGGGTGTCGAGGCGCTCTTGGATTTCCCGCTTTTCGCTTGCTTCCCAAATCTCAATGTCGTGCTCGAACTGCTTGAGCTCTTCGCTGTTGTCTTCAAATGTCTCGTAGACGTGCTCCTGTACCATGTTCATGACCTGATTTTTCATGATTTCCGGCATCGATTCGCCGTACTCGACGAATTTCAGAAAGTCCTCAAAATAGCGGGCGTGCGAGGCCTGGTGGATTTTTAGCTCACCTTCCTCGACCATTCCTTCCTCTGGCATGTACGGGTATTGGATGCTTTTCATGTTTTTTGTCGTGATCGCCATTTCGACTTTTTTAATGAGAGAAGACGCGTCAGAGATGCGGGCGACCTTCGGCTCAAAATCACATTTCATAATAAAAACAAATGACTCGTCAAAGTATTTTCTTGGTACGGCCGAAGCGACGAGAAACACGCCGCCGCGAACCGCGCTTGTGTCAAGGTACGTGCGGACGAACTGCTCGCTCAGCTCATTGAAGTCTTCTTTTGTTTCCGCCAGACGCGCGCGGTTGAACATGTTGTAGTTTGGGTTGGAATCGAGCTCGTGGCCGGGCTCGACGATAAAATGGCCGATTTTCGTCGGGACCTGCTCGGACTGCGGATGGCGGTCTGCTTTCCGTTTGACGATTTTTTTCAGTTCCCCGTCGAGAAAGTCCTTTAGCTCGCTTTCTTCAAATTCGCCCGTATCAAGGGTCTGGAAGTGCTTGAACTGCTTGTTCGCCTGCTCATCTTTGCCTTCCACCTGTATGACATAAAAGGATAAAAACCGAATTTCAAAATCCATATATAAACTCACCTTATTCGCGTATTGTACAGCTTCTCAAGTATAGAAAAAACAGCAATCATGCGTCAATTGGGAGAACGGAATAATCATGACCATGAAAGGGAAATGTAGTCAAATAGAAGGCATCTCATACGGAAAGGAATGGTTCGATGAAGGAAACAAGCCCGATTCCTCAGCCGAAGACGTTTGGGCCGCTCGGCAATTTGCCTTTAATCGATAAAGACAAGCCGACGCTTTCGCTGATCAAACTGGCGGAAGAACAGGGCCCGATTTTTCAAATCCATACACCCGCGGGCACGACCATTGTAGTGTCCGGCCACGAATTGGTGAAAGAGGTTTGTGATGAAGAACGGTTTGATAAAAGCATTGAAGGCGCCTTGGAAAAGGTTCGCGCATTTTCGGGTGACGGATTGTTTACGAGCTGGACGCATGAGCCTAACTGGAGAAAAGCGCACAACATTCTGATGCCGACGTTCAGCCAGCGGGCCATGAAGGACTATCATGAGAAAATGGTCGATATCGCTGTTCAGCTCATTCAAAAATGGGCAAGGCTCAACCCGAATGAAGCAGTCGATGTCCCGGGAGATATGACCCGGCTGACGCTCGACACCATTGGGCTATGCGGGTTTAACTACCGCTTTAACAGTTACTACAGAGAAACGCCCCACCCGTTTATCAACAGTATGGTGCGGGCGCTTGATGAAGCGATGCATCAAATGCAGCGGCTTGATGTTCAAGATAAGCTTATGGTCAGAACAAAGCGGCAATTCCGCCATGATATTCAAACGATGTTTTCGTTAGTCGACAGCATTATTGCAGAGCGCAGGGCGAATGGAGACCAGGATGAAAAAGATTTGCTCGCCCGCATGCTGAATGTGGAAGATCCGGAAACGGGTGAAAAGCTCGACGACGAAAATATCCGCTTTCAAATCATTACGTTTTTGATTGCCGGCCATGAAACAACGAGCGGCCTGCTTTCCTTTGCGACTTACTTTTTATTGAAGCATCCTGACAAACTGAAAAAGGCGTATGAAGAGGTCGATCGGGTGCTGACAGATGCAGCGCCGACCTATAAACAAGTGCTGGAGCTTACATACATACGGATGATTTTAAATGAATCACTGCGCTTATGGCCGACAGCTCCGGCTTTCAGCCTTTATCCAAAAGAAGACACAGTCATTGGCGGAAAATTTCCGATCACGACGAATGACAGAATTTCTGTGCTGATTCCGCAGCTTCATCGTGATCGAGACGCTTGGGGAAAGGACGCAGAAGAATTCCGGCCGGAACGGTTTGAGCATCAGGACCAAGTGCCTCATCATGCGTACAAACCATTCGGAAATGGACAACGGGCCTGTATCGGCATGCAGTTTGCCCTTCATGAAGCCACACTTGTGTTAGGCATGATTCTAAAATATTTCACATTGATTGATCATGAGAATTATGAGCTTGATATCAAACAAACCTTAACACTTAAGCCGGGCGATTTTCACATCAGGGTTCAAAGCCGTCATCAGGAAGCCATTCATGCAGACGTCCAGGCAGCTGAAAAAGCCGCGCCTGATGAGCAAAAGGAGAAAACGGAAGCAAAGGGTGCATCGGTCATCGGTCTTAACAACCGCCCGCTTCTCGTGCTGTACGGCTCAGATACCGGCACCGCAGAAGGCGTCGCCCGGGAGCTTGCTGATACTGCCAGTCTTCACGGCGTAAGGACAGAGACAGCACCTCTGAACGACCGGATTGGAAAGCTGCCGAAAGAGGGAGCAGTTGTCATTGTGACCTCGTCTTATAATGGAAAACCGCCAAGCAATGCCGGACAGTTCGTGCAGTGGCTTCAAGAAATCAAACCGGGTGAGCTTGAGGGCGTCCATTACGCGGTATTTGGCTGCGGCGACCACAACTGGGCGAGCACGTATCAATACGTGCCGAGATTCATTGATGAGCAGCTTGCGGAGAAAGGCGCGACTCGGTTTTCTGCGCGCGGGGAAGGGGATGTGAGCGGTGATTTTGAAGGGCAGCTTGACGAGTGGAAAAAAAGCATGTGGGCAGACGCCATTAAGGCATTCGGACTGGAGCTTAATGAAAACGCCGATAAGGAACGAAGCACGCTGAGCCTTCAGTTTGTCAGAGGGCTGGGCGAGTCTCCGCTGGCTAGATCGTACGAAGCCTCTCACGCATCCATTGCTGAAAATCGTGAACTTCAGTCTGCGGACAGCGATCGAAGCACCCGCCATATCGAAATCGCATTGCCGCCGGATGTTGAATATCAAGAGGGCGACCATCTTGGCGTATTGCCAAAAAACAGCCAAACCAATGTCAGCCGGATTCTTCACAGATTCGGTTTGAAGGGAACCGACCAAGTGACATTGTCGGCAAGCGGCCGCAGTGCGGGGCATCTGCCATTGGGCCGTCCTGTCAGCCTGCATGATCTTCTCAGCTACAGCGTCGAGGTGCAGGAAGCAGCCACAAGAGCGCAAATACGTGAACTGGCGGCATTTACAGTGTGTCCGCCGCATAGGCGCGAATTAGAAGAACTGTCAGCAGAGGGTGTTTATCAGGAGCAAATATTGAAAAAACGAATTTCCATGCTGGATCTGCTTGAAAAGTATGAAGCGTGCGACATGCCGTTTGAACGATTTTTAGAGCTTTTACGGCCGTTAAAACCGAGATATTATTCGATTTCAAGCTCTCCAAGAGTGAATCCGCGGCAAGCATCGATCACAGTCGGTGTCGTGCGCGGCCCGGCGTGGAGCGGCCGTGGCGAATACAGGGGCGTGGCATCAAATGATTTAGCTGAGCGTAAAGCCGGTGATGATGTCGTGATGTTTGTCCGCACACCGGAATCCCGGTTTCAGCTTCCAGAAGACCCTGAAACTCCAATCATTATGGTCGGGCCAGGCACAGGAGTCGCGCCATTCCGCGGTTTCCTTCAAGCCCGCGAAGTTTTAAAACGGGAGGGGAAAACGCTCGGTGAAGCTCATCTCTATTTTGGATGCAGGAACGATCGTGATTTTATATACCGCGATGAGCTTGAGAAGTTTGAAAAAGACGGAATTGTTACTGTCCACACAGCCTTTTCCCGCAAAGAAGGCATGCCGAAAACGTATGTCCAGCATGTCATGGCTGCCCATGCGGAAACGTTAATATCAATTTTTGATCGCGGAGGCAGGCTTTATGTATGCGGTGACGGCAGCAAAATGGCCCCGGATGTGGAGGCGGCACTGCAAAAGGCGTATCAGTCTGTCCATGGCACCGGGGAGCAAGAAGCGCAAAACTGGCTGAGACATCTGCAGGATACCGGTATATACGCCAAAGATGTCTGGGCAGGAATATAGATAATGAAGACTGGAGACATCCAGTCTTTCAGCGTGTCGGCAAACCCTCGCATTCGTTGTCAGGACTGCGCTTCGGTGCTCAATGCGAAGTGGATCAACGGCTAAATTCTCAGGCGTCCTGCCTAAACGCCGTCGTCATCACATCCTGTGAATATCCGCTCCTATGCTCGTCCTTCCTAGACTTCAAGGGTTTTCAATCACGCTGAAAAGATGACAAAATCCTAAAATGAAAACCATTTTAGGTTTTTGTCAACAATCTGGAAGACTGGAGACATCCAGTCTTTTTTGTCCTATCGAAAAAATGGTGATCGCGCTAAACATTGATGCATACAATAACTTCAGTCCGCCAGAAGGGCGGGCTGTCTGCAAAACCTATTTTTCGTTTTTGCTAGTTTATGTTATTCTTATACTCGGTATCTATTTCTTTTTTCAAAGGCACACATGACAAAAGAAATCCTTTTTTTATTTCCGAGAAAAAAATGTGAAACGAAATGAAGGTTTCTTTCGTCCAGTGATTGGTTTCCAAATGGTTGTAATAAAAATGATATGGTGCGAAACATGAATATTCCGGCTTGCCGCGGTGTATTTCTTGTTGTGTGATGCCTTGATTTTGTTTGGAAAGAAGGAATTGGAAGGCAGGATATAAAGAGCAGGTAAATATGAATGAAGAACTTAAAGTGTTTAAGAAAGTAGAGGTTGCCATGAAGAAACTTTTTTCTTACAAACTTAGCTTTTTTGTGCTGGCTGTTATACTGTTTTGGGCAAAAACGTATTTATCCTACAAGACTGAGTTTAATCTTGGGGTAAAAGGCACAACTCAGGAGATCCTCCTGATATTTAACCCATTCTCAAGCGCCGTCTTCTTTTTAGGACTGGCTTTGCTGGCGAAAGGGCGTAAATCAGCCATTATTATGCTGATTATCGATTTCTTGATGACATTTGTGTTATATGCAAATATTTTATTCTATCGTTTCTTTGACGATTTCTTGACGTTCCCGAACATTAAACAGTCTGGAAACGTTGGAAACATGGGAGACGGGATTTTCAGTATCATGGCCGGTCATGATATTTTCTATTTCTTAGATATTATCATTTTGATTGCGGTATTGATCTGGAGACCTGAATTAAAAGAATACAAAATGAAAAAACGCTTTGCATCTTTAGTGATCCTTTCTGGGATCGCACTGTTTTTCATCAACCTGCACTATGCGGAAAAAGACCGTCCGCAGCTGCTGACAAGAACGTTTGACCGCAATTATATTGTGAAATATTTAGGTTTATACAACTACACCATTTATGACGGTGTACAGACGGCTCAAACAGAAACGCAACGGGCCTATGCAAGCAGCGATGATTTAACAAGCGTCGAGAATTACACGACGTCTCATTATGCGAAACCGAACGCCGAGTACTTCGGCTCTGCCAAAGGCAAAAATATCATTAAAATTCACCTCGAAAGCTTCCAGTCATTCCTGATTGACTACAAGCTAAACGGTGAAGAGGTGACGCCTTTCTTAAATAAACTTGCGCACGGCGGGGAAGATGTGACGTATTTTGATAACTTCTTCCATCAGACAGGCCAGGGAAAAACATCTGATGCCGAGCTGACAATGGATAACTCGATCTTCGGTCTTCCTGAAGGCTCCGCGTTTGTGACGAAAGGCGAAAACACTTACCAGTCGCTTCCTGCGATTTTAGACCAGAAGGAAGGCTATACAAGCGCCGTCCTGCATGGTGATTACAAATCGTTCTGGAACCGTGACCAGATTTACAAACATATCGGATATGACAAGTTCTTCGACGCAAGCACGTATGATATGTCAGATGAAAATGTGATTAATATGGGGCTTAAGGATAAGCCGTTCTTTACAGAATCGATTCCAAAGCTTGAATCTCTTAAACAGCCATTTTATGCGCATTTGATTACATTGACAAACCATTATCCGTTTAACCTTGATGAAAAAGACGCGTCTCTTAAAAAAGCGACAACAGGCGATAACACAGTTGACAGCTACTTCCAGACAGCGCGTTACCTTGACGAAGCGCTTGAGCAATTCTTCAAGGAGCTGAAGGAAGCCGGCCTGTATGACAACTCAGTCATCATGATTTACGGTGACCATAACGGTATTTCTGAAAACCATAACCGAGCGATGAAAGAGATTCTTGGAAAAGAGATCACAGATTATCAAAACGCACAGAACCAGCGTGTGCCGCTGATGATCCGCGTTCCTGGCAAAAAAGGCGGAGTGAACCATACGTATGGCGGCGAAATTGACGTTATGCCGACACTTCTGCATTTAGAAGGAATTGATTCTCAGAAATATATCAACTTTGGTACTGATTTATTCTCTAAAGACCACGACGATACGGTGGCATTCAGAAACGGAGACTTCGTAACGCCGAAGTACACATCAGTCGACAATATCATTTACGATACGAAGACAGGTGAAAAACTGAAAGCGAATGAAGAAACGAAGAATCTGAAAACAAGAGTGACCCAGCAGCTGAGTCTTTCAGACAGTGTCCTGTACAAAGACTTGCTGAGGTTCCATAAACTAAGTGATTTCACAGCCGTTGATCCGTCTGACTATCATTACGGCAAGGAAAAAGAAATCAAATAAAGATGAGAAAGAGCCTTGAGCGGGCGCATTGCCTTCGCTGAAGGCTCTTTTTTTTGGTTACATAACCAACTTCAAAAAATAGATTCTATTTGGTCACCAAGGCCGTCTTTCTCTCATATCATTACAGTAGATTTTGAAACCGGATTGAAATCGGACAAATTATCGGGGAAATGCCTTGATAGATTGTGAAGATGTACCAGGTTTCGAACTCAATATTCATAGAGATGAGGGGTAGAGATGAAAGCGGTCATTCTCTGCGGCGGAAAAGGAACGAGAATGAGTGAAGTCACGAATGACATTCCTAAACCGCTCGCCATGATAGGCGGCAAACCGATTCTATGGCATATTATGAAAATTTATCAGTACTACGGAGTAAACGAGTTTATTCTGCTTTTGGGCTATAAAGGAGAAAAAATCAAGGAATACTTTCTCGACTATGAATGGAAGCACAACAGCCTGACACTCGACAGCTCTACGGGAGAGGTACAGATGCTGGGGCAGCCTGAAACGTGGAAAATTACGTTTTTGGAGACTGGGGAAGATACGCTGACAGCCGGAAGAATCTTGCAGGCGAAAGACTTTATCGGTGATGAAACATTTCTGCTTACCTATGGGGACGGGCTGGCCAATATCAATCTTTTCCATCTCATCAGCTATCATCAGACAAAAGGTGCTGCCGCGACTGTCACCGGCATTGACAAAGTCTCGCAGTTTGGCACCTTGACGGTTGAGGACGGCATGGCGAAAACATTTTCTGAGAAGACATCAAGTGACGGAATCATCAACGGCGGATTCTTCGTTCTCAGTCCAAAGGTTTTCGATTATTTGCCGAAGGACGGGAACGCGATGTTCGAAGATGAACCGCTGAAGAACCTTGCCAAAGACGGAGAGCTTGCTGTGTACCGCCATTACGGATTTTGGACGGCCATTGATACGTATAAAAATCTCTTAGAAGTCAACAAAATGTGGAATCAAGGACAACAAGTATGGAAGGTATGGTGAAACGATTTGAGTTTCTGGAAAAATAAAAACGTATTTGTCACGGGATGCACAGGTCTTTTAGGAAGCTATTTGGTGAAAGAGCTGATCGAACAGGGCGCAAACGTTACGGGGCTTGTCAGGGATCATGTGCCTCAATCCAATCTTTATCAGGGAGAACATATCAAGAAAATGAACATCGTGCGGGGCTCTCTTGAGGACTTGGCTGTGATTGAACGCGCGCTTGGCGAGTATGAGATCGACACTGTCTTTCATCTTGCTGCACAAGCGATTGTCGGCGTGGCAAACCGCAACCCGATTTCTACCTTTGAAGCGAATATCCTCGGCACATGGAATATTCTCGAAGCCTGCCGCAAGCATCCGTTAATTAAGCGGGTCATTGTCGCTTCAAGTGATAAAGCTTACGGCGATCAAGAAAACCTTCCATACGATGAAAACATGCCGCTGCAAGGCAAGCACCCGTACGACGTCTCAAAAAGCTGCGCAGATCTGATCAGCCACACCTATTTTCACACGTACGGGCTTCCGGTCTGCATTACGCGCTGCGGAAACTTATACGGCGGCGGAGATTTGAACTTCAACCGCATCATTCCTCAGACGATTCAGCTTGTGCTGAACGGGGAAGCGCCGGAAATCCGAAGCGACGGCACATTTGTACGGGACTACTTCTATATCGAAGACGCCGTTCAGGCTTATCTTCTTCTTGCAGAAAAAATGGAAGAAAACAATCTTGCCGGAGAGGCCTTTAACTTCAGCAATGAGATCCAGCTGACCGTACTTGAACTGGTAGAGAAAATATTAAAGAAAATGAACAGTAATCTGAAACCTAAGGTGCTGAATCAGGGAAGCAATGAAATCAAACATCAATATTTATCCGCGGAAAAAGCAAGAAAGCTACTGAATTGGACACCGGCCTACACTATTGATGAGGGACTTGAAAAAACGATTGAGTGGTATACGGAATTCTTCAAAAAGTAATGTGAAACGAGGTGAACAAGACTGTGACCAGCGCGTATTGCACCGTTTTATCAAAAGGAAGATTATATCAGGCAGTCGCTTTGTTTAAGTCGTTAGAGCAAGTTGATCAAGACAGTCCCATTTTTATACTTTGCATGGATGAAGATACGCACCGCGTGTTACAGAAGCTGAAGATGAAGCAGCTGAACCTTGTGCCGGTGGCCGCTCTTGAAAATGAATTGCTGCTGAAGCTGAAGGAAACTAGAGATCAAAGTGAGTATTGCTGGACGATGAAGCCGATCTTTCTGCAAGCTGTGCTGAACAGCAATCCTGAGCTGGAGCGTGTGACGTATATTGACGGGGATCTCTTTTTCTATGCAGATCCATCGCCGATTTTTGAAAACCAGCCGGACTGCTCGGTGCTGCTTTCACGGGGGGATATTGTAATCCCTTCTTTTGAGAAAGAGCAGATTGACATGCTGCAGCGTCTTTTAGGCAGATATAATTCAGGGTTTATCAGCTTCAAGCATGATGATGCAGGCACGGATTGCTTGGAGTGGTGGAAGGAACGCTGTCTTGAGGAATGCAAAAATGCACCGGGTGAAGGGAAATTCGGTGATCAGGGCTATTTGGATTATATGTCTGAGCTGTTTCCGAATGTGTGTGACATTACAACACCCGGCGTGAACATTGGGCATTGGAATTATGGGCAGCATACGTTTTCCTGGAAAGATGGCCGGATCGTGCTGGAGGATGGCAGTCCGCTGATCTTTTATCATTTCAGCGGATACCGAATCGTCAGCATCAATGAAATCAAACAGATTCATGAAACAACCCGCACAGATCTGCCGTTTGTGCATGAACTGTATCAAGAGACACTGCCGCATATCATTCAGCACATGAAAACGTTAGACCCTGAATTTAACGGTTTTGCTTCAAAAGATGACAACAAATAAATGAGTAAATACAGGAAGTGAAAATGAAGTGAAAGCAAGCGTTATTATTCCTGCATATAATTCGAAGGAGCGTCTTTACAACAGCCTTCTGTCATTAAACCAGCAGGAGTGCGATGAAGAATTCGAAGTCATTGTAGCGGACAATGGCTCTGAGGACGGGACGCTCTCGATGCTTGAGTCATTTCAAGCTGATTTTCCGCTGATCTTTACACGGATTAAAGAAAACAGGGGCATTGCGTACGGACGAAATCAGGCGCTTCGCAATGCCAGAGGAGACATCCTGATTTTCCATGACAGCGATATGCTTGCGGCAAAGGACCTTGTGGCAAAACATATTAAAGCCCATGAGAACGAAGAGAATCTCGTCGTGTGCGGGTTGTTTTGGAAACGGATCTACAGTTTTTATTATGAACGGTTTGAAGAAGAACATAAGGAACAGCTCGCAAAGCTCACAGGTGAAATGCCGAAGAAAGACAAACAAAAGCTGCTGGAGGAAGCGGACATCAAAAACGGAAGCTTTCTTGATAAAAGCTTTGACCTCGATACTGACTTTATAGACGTGCTCAAGAAGATTTTAGATGAGTACGGCGATGACTTGAAAGGCTATCATATGCCATGGCGCTTTTTTATCACGAATAATTCCTCTGTGAAACGCAAGCATGTGGTTGACCTCGGTTTATTTGACGAAGGCATTGTGCGGTACGGGTTTGAGGATTATGACCTCGGGATCAGGCTTCATCAGGCCGGATTGACCTTCAGGCTTCGCCGCGATATTGTCAGTGTTCATCAGGAACATCCAAGCAATTGTAAGTCTGTAGACGATATTCGGGCAAACATTGCCTATATGTGCGATAAATACAATAACATCCGCTCCTTAGACGTTCATCTCGCATTTAATGGGCCGTTCCCGCCTGACATGACGAACAGAATCATGGCTGATATTCAAAAGCTGCTGGAATCACAGAAATATGATATGCTGCTGAATCTGTTTCTTGAGCTTCTGCATGTTGTTAAAGAGCGCAACATTGATCCGGATTGGCGAAAGAAATCCCCAAGGGTGACGGCGAAAAGCTTTGATTTACAAACTGTCCGCAAGCTTTTGCCGAAAGCGAAGAAAAAGCTAGGCGTGAACGATTTTGCCAACGCACTGTATGCGCTTGTCAACGATTTGCTGCACGTGGATCTTAGATCATTGGATGTGGTATAAGTGAGTACATTTCATTTTTCAACGATAGTGTCAAGGACACATATCTTTAAGCTCATGCCTATGATTCATTCTCTCCATGAGCATTGCGATGATTTTCATTTATATGTGCTGTGTGTCGACCAGAAAGCGTATGAATTGCTTCAGCACGTTCCATGGGAGCATGTCACCTTTGTGCAGCTGCATGAAATGGAAGACCCGGAGCTGCTGAAAGCGAAAAGCAACAGAACGTTTCATGAATATTGCTGGACGTTAAAGCCCGCCTTTTTGTTTCATGTGATGAGCAAGTGGGATGACGCTGAATACTTTGCCCATATGGATACGGATCTATTTTTCTTTTCTGATCCGGCGCGTATTTTTGCAGAAAACCCAACGGCGTCTCTGTATTTGACTGATCATCGTAATTCGCCGCGCTTCATGTCCTACTACGACCGAACCGGACGCTTTAATACAGGCTTTGTCGGTGCCGGTAATACAAAGGAAGCATATGAAGCGGTGTGGCAGTGGAGACAGGACTGTATTGAATTTTGCACGGTCGAAATGGATACGGAACGAAAGACATATGGTGATCAAAGGTATGTGGAGAAATGGCCGGCGCAGTTTAAAGGTGTTCATGTTGTCAAATCAATAGGAGCCAATACAGCGCTTTGGAATATCGAAAACTATAAGGTCGGGCAAAAGGACGGCCGCGTGTATATAGATGAAACGCCGCTGATTTTCTATCATTTCTCAGGGTTTACACTGGTGACAGAAAAAGAGTTTAATCTTTGCTGGTACTACCGGATTGAAGACGAAGCGACAATTGAGATGATTTATATGCCGTATATATTAAATCTGAAAAGATGGATTGATGAAATACAGTCGGCGTTTCCGGACTTTGCGGATGGCTTTATCCCGAAGCACGCAGTGCCTGACACTCATTTTATCCAGCTGGATTAAAAAACCCCTGCCGCCTGGCAGGGGTTTTTTCAGCTATGCCATTCTCTCAGCTTCTGGTCACTCGGCAATAGGAAGGCAAGGATGCCGAGAACAGGGAGAAAGGCAATGGCGATCATCGTCGGGGTCAGTCCCGCGGCGTCAATCAGAGCGCCCAGCGCCACAGCGCCGATTGCGCCCATCCCGAAGGCAAGCCCGACGGTTAAACCGGACATTGTGCCGATTTTTCCAGGAACTAGCTCCTGTGCGTAGACGACCGTTACAGAAAAGCTCGACATCAGAATCAAGCCAATCAATGCGAGCACGCCATAGGCGAGAACCGGGCCGGCAAATGGCAGCACAATCGCCAGCGGCGCCGAGCATAACAGCGAACCGAGGATAACGAAGCGTTTTCCAAAACGGTCTGCAAGCGGGCCGCCGAGAAACGTGCCGATTGCGCCGAACAGCAAGAAGACAAAAATATAGCTTTGTGCCTGCTGAATGCTTACGTGATAGGTATCCATCGCGTAAAACGTGTAAAAGTTACCGATCGCACTCGTATACCAAGAACGAGCAAAAATGAGAAATATAATAATAATAAGAGCAGATACAACAGATTTGGTGATGGCCGTGTTTTCAGCCGTTTTCTTTTGTTTGCCTGATTTCTGGGCAAGGCTGCCGAGACGTGAGGCGTACCATTTCGCAATATACATGAGAAACATAACAGCAAGCGCGGCGACAAGCGTGAACCAAACAGCGCCGAATTGCCCGAGCGGCACAAGAATCAGCGCGGTGATCAGCGGCGCCATCGCCTGGCCTGAGTTTCCGCCCACCTGATAAATCGACTGTGCGAGCCCGCGTTTTGTGCCGGCGGCCATATACGCCACACGGGAGCCCTCCGGATGGAAAATGGCCGAGCCTAATCCAATGAAAAACACACAGCATAAGATCGTTGCGAATGACGGGGCAAATGCAAGGCCTAAAATGCCAAGCATGCTGGCGGTCAAACCGACTGGCAGCGCATACGGCCGCGGCCGTTTATCGGTATACCAGCCGACAACAGGCTGCATGACGGATGACACCATGTTTAATGTGAAAGCGATGATGCCAAGCTGTGTAAACGTCAGGCTCATGGAGCGTTCCAAAATAGGGAACATGGCCGGAATCACAGCTTGAAGCGAATCGTTGAGCATATGGCAGATTCCGATAATAATCAAAATCGGATACACCGTGGTGCCTGGTTTTTGAACTGTTTTTTCTTTTAACGGGGCGGCGATAGCCAATTGAGTCTCCTCCTTACATATATAACCAAAGCATACCACCATATTATTCATAAGGTGAAGAATTTATCAAGAGGAAAAAAGACTCTTATGAAAGAAACGCCGTCAGCCTGATTAGCAGCTGACGGTATTTTCGATATTCAAAATGTGATATAGCTCTTCAAGCTTACGAATCTCATAGGTTGGTATGATCTCTGGCACATTCGGCTTCATGTCAGGGTTCATCCAGCAAGTATCAAGCCCGGCGAGCTGTCCGCCTTTGATATCAGCAGTTAGTGAATCCCCGATGATTAATGTGTGCTCTGCAGAAAATTGAGGAATCCGATCAAACACGTAATCGAAATATTCCTTCATCGGCTTTTGGAAGCCTGTGTCTTCAGAAACGAAAATGTCCTTGAAGAATGGAAATAATCCTGAATCACGGAGACGCTTATATTGTGTGTTAGACACGCCGTTTGTCACGATGTACAAATCAAACTGTTGCTGCAGATTTGAGATGAGATCAAATGCACCGTCAATAAGCTGATGTCCTTCTTCAAGAAAGCGGCGGTATTTTTGCTCAAGCAAGGCTCCGTCCGCCTCGTAACCGTACTCCTTGAGCAAAGCGGAAAAACGCGTGTTTACGACTTCATCCCGTGTCATCTTACCTTCTTCAAAGGCTCTCCAGAGACCTTGATTGATGGTTTTATACTGCGCCTTCATGTCATTTGTTAAAGGAATGTTCTGATCTTCAAACAGCAAACGCAGGGCTAAAGCTTCTGCCGCTTGAAAATCAAGGATGGTATCATCTACATCAAATAATAAAGTGCGGTATCGTTTCATCTGTGTGTCTCCCTTTCCTCATATGTATTCAAAGTATAGCACATAAAAAAAGGAAAAAGCCGGCGGGTGAGGCACCGCCGGCTAAAAAGAGATTATTTGTTTAATAAGCTGTGTTTTCTCGAATATAGGAAGTAAACCAGCGTTCCGACAGCGATCCAGATGACAAATGAAAGCCATGTGACGCCGGGAAGGCTGTACATGAACCAAATGCAGATGCCTGCGCTGATAATCGGCACAACCGGAACGAACGGCACTCTGAAGGACGCCTTGATTTCAGGATGTTTCTTTCTTAGCACAATGACAGCAATAGATATGACCGTAAACGCGGCAAGTGTTCCCATGTTCACCAGATGGGCCAGCGTTCCGAGGTTAATAAAGCCGGCGATTCCCGCTGCAACGATTCCTGTCAGCCATGTGTTGCGGAACGGGGTTTTAAATGACGGATGAACCTTTGCGAACAATCCAGGCAGAAGGCCGTCTCTGCTCATGGCAAATGTCAAACGAACCTGAGCGTACAGCAAAGCGAGCATCACCGTCGTAATCCCGATAATCGCACCGACAGAAATAATTCCGGCAACAGCGTCCTGTCCGACGAATTTCAGCGCAAAGGATACAGGATCTCCGACATTCAATTTGGCATAAGGCATCATGCCTGTCAGCACAAGCGATACCGCGATGTACAGAACCGTGCAGACAGCTAGAGCTGAAATAATGCCGACGGGCATGTTTTTTTGCGGATTTTTCACTTCCTCTGAAGCGTTAGAAACCGCGTCAAACCCAAGGTACGCGAAGAATACAGTGGCAGCGCTAAGAATGACGCCTTTCATCCCGAATGGCATAAAAGGAGACCAGTTGTCCGGTTTTACATAGCCGATGCCGACAATAATGAACAATAAAATGATCGCGATTTTCATCAGTACGATGACGTTGTTAAAGCGTGTGCTTTCCTTGACGCCTCTGCTGACAATCGCGGTGATGAGGAGAATGATCACCGCAGCTGGAAGATTAAATACGGCGCCCGCCGTGCTTCCCGGCGCTCCTGTCAGTGCAGCCGGAATATGAAGATTGAAGCCGGCAAGAAGTGATTGAAAGTATGAAGACCAGCCGGTGGCAACCGCCGACAGTGCAATGACATATTCAAGCATGAGATCCCATCCTATCAAAAAGGCGAGCAGCTCTCCAAGTGTCACGTATGAGTATGAGTACACGCTTCCCGAAATCGGAATTGAAGACGAAAACTCAGCATAACAGAAAGCAGCCAGCGCACAGGCGAGCCCCGCTAAAATAAACGATATGATGAGGGCGGGACCTGCACCGGTCGCTGCCACTGTTCCTGTAATGACAAAAATCCCTGTACCGATGACACAACCGATACCGAGCAAGGTTAAATCAAATGCGCTTAACGTACGGGCAAGGCTTTTTGACTTGCTCTGCGCACTCAATGTTTCAAGCGGTTTTTTTCTAAATAATGAACTCATCAAAAGTTCCTCCTGGAAATATTCAAAATATTCTAATCATTATATACAGTTCTTGTTGTATTATATTGTCGAAATTTGACGCAGTCAATAAAATATTTTTCTGCTTTAAATGATAGAAGCGAAACAGCGTTGTCGTATCATAGGATAGTAATTTTTACTAATCGTATATTCAATTTTATGCAAGATGAACCGATAGAAAAAATAGATTCGCCCATATTTTGATTTGCGGTTATAAAGGAGATGCTGACCATGTTTCAATATGAAGAGTTGAATAAACAGTTTATCGGCGGGAAATGGCAGGAGGGCAGCAGCCCAAATGTATTGGAAAACAAAAATCCTTATACTCAAAAAACATTCACAACATTCCGTAAAGCGACTGCTGACGATGTAGATGAAGCGTATCGGGCAGCGGCGCTGGCAAAGAAAAAATGGGATGCGGTCAACCCGTTTGAGAAAAGAACCATTTTAGAAAAAGCCGTCACGTATATTGAAGAAAATGAAGAAGCCATTATTTATTTGATTATGGAGGAGCTAGGCGGTACAAGGCTCAAAGCGGCTTTTGAAATCGGACTTGTCAAAAACATCATGAAAGAAGCGGCAACGTTCCCAATTCGCATGGAGGGGAAAATTCTTCCGTCCACAATAGATGGCAAGGAAAACAGATTATATCGCGTGCCGGCAGGCGTTGTCGGTGTCATCAGTCCGTTTAACTTCCCATTCTTTTTATCTATGAAATCAGTGGCGCCTGCACTCGGAGCCGGCAATGGCGTTGTGCTAAAGCCGCATGAGGAAACGCCGATTTGCGGCGGAACGCTGATTGCGAAAATTTTTGAGAACGCGGGAATTCCAGCGGGGCTGCTGAATGTTGTTGTCACAGACATTGCTGAAATCGGCGACAGCTTCGTTGAGCATCCAGTGCCGCGGATCATTTCATTTACCGGTTCTACGAAAGTCGGCAGCTACATCGGACAGCTTGCGATGAAGCATTTTAAAAAGCCGCTTCTTGAGCTTGGCGGGAACAGCGCCTTCATCGTACTTGAGGATGCAGATATAGAATATGCGGTCAATGCGGCGGTGTTCAGCCGATTTACACATCAAGGACAGATTTGCATGTCAGCCAACCGCGTGCTTGTTCATTCTTCTATTTATGACAAGTTCCTTGAGCTGTACCAGGCAAAAGTGGAATCGCTGAAAGTCGGCGACCCAATGGACCCTGATACGATTATCGGGCCATTAATCAACAGCAGACAGACGGACGGGCTGATGAAGACTGTAGAGCAAGCAATTGAAGAAGGCGCTGTACCAGTGAAGCTTGGCGGATTTAACGGGACGATCGTGGAACCGACGATCTTAAAAGACGTCAAACCGTTCATGAGCATTGCCAAGGAAGAGCTGTTCGGACCAGTCGTCTCCTTTATGAAGTTTGATTCAGAAGACGAAGCGGTGGATATCGCAAACGAAACCCCGTTTGGCTTGAGCGGTGCCGTACATACGTCAAATCTTGAGCGCGGCGTGGCTTTTGCGAAACGCATTGAAACAGGCATGATTCACGTCAATGACACGACTATCAATGATGAACCGAATGTAGCCTTCGGCGGTGAAAAGCAATCAGGCCTCGGCCGTTTAAACGGTGAGTGGAGCCTCGAAGAATTTACAACGCTGAAATGGATCTCGGTCCAGCACGAAAAACGCAGCTTCCCTTATTAATGAAAAGGAGTGAATGGAATTGACCATAAATACGGAAAAAGAAACCGCAGATATTCTGGACGCATTTATCAAAGTAGCCCCTTATTTAAACAGCCTGGTTCAGGATGATATTACAATCGGCATTTATGATACGGAAAAACTGCTCGTGAATATACCGGCTAAAACCTTTTCGCTGAACGTAAAAGCCGGCGATCCGCTGCAGGAAGGGGATATCATCACAGATGCCATCCGCAGCAATCAGAAGAAGACGAGCATGGTTCCGAAAGAATTGTTCGGCTTCCCATTGATCGCGCGTGCCATCCCGCTGCACGACGAGAATGGAAGAGTCATTGGAGGCGTCGGCCTCGGAACGAGCCTTGAGGAGTCGTCAAAGCTGCATGATGTCGCGGAAAGCTTATCAGCTGTCGTTGAACAAACAGCCGCGGCTATTTCCGACATTTCTGAATCAATTAACGGGTTTTCAACTCAAATGTCGGGCATTTCCTCTCAGGCGAAAAAAGTAAGCGAAAGCGCCGGTGAAATCGCCGATATTTCAGTAACTGTTAAAGGCATCTCTGACCAAAGCAATCTGCTCGGCTTGAATGCCGCGATCGAAGCGGCAAGAGCAGGGGAGTCCGGAAAAGGCTTCTCTGTCGTCGCAGATGAGATCAGAAAGCTAGCAACGCATTCAAAAGAAAATGTCGGCCAAATTGACCAGATTACGAAAAAAATCCACAGCCTGCTGAAAGGGCTCGAGGAATCCATTGAGTCGATTAACCAGCATACAGACGGACAAGCCGCTGCTGTTGAACAAATTTCCGCCACAATGCAGGAGATTTCAGGAAGCGCGCAGCATCTTGCAAAAATGGCCGAAAAAGCGCTTGAGGAAGAGTAAGAGACCGGGGACAAACATCCCCGGTCTTTTTCTTATCCTGCATTTCCATGAAATTCGTCTGACGTTTTACTAGTTTTATTCCAGCGGCTGATTTAAAATGTACACATGAACTTACGTGAGGATTGATAGGAACCATGAGCATATTAAAAGCGGAAAATCTTTATAAAACATACGGAGATAAAACATTATTTGACCATATCTCCTTTCATATTGAAGAGAATGAGAGAATCGGATTAATCGGGCCGAACGGAACAGGAAAATCAACGCTGCTGAAAGTGATTTCCGGCTTGGAATCTATCGAAGAAGGAGAAATCACGAAATCTGGAAGCGTGCAGGTCGAATTTCTTCATCAAGACCCGGAGCTGCCTGCGGGGCAAACAGTGCTGGAACATATCTATTCCGGTGAATCGGCTGTGATGAAAACCTTGCGTGAATATGAAAAAGCGCTGTATGAACTGGGGAAAGATCCCGAAAATGAACAGCGCCAGAAACACCTGCTGGCAGCACAAGCGAAAATGGACGCAAACAATGCATGGGATGCAAACACCTTGGCAAAAACCGTATTGTCTAAGCTGGGCGTCAAAGACGTAACAAAACCGGTCAATGAGCTCTCAGGCGGCCAGAAAAAACGGGTAGCCATTGCCAAAAACTTAATTCAGCCCGCTGATCTGCTCATTTTGGACGAGCCGACAAACCATTTGGATAATGAAACGATTGAGTGGCTTGAAGGGTATTTAAGCCAATATCCCGGCGCCGTCATGCTGGTGACGCACGATAGATATTTCTTAAACCGTGTCACCAACCGCATTTATGAGCTTGAAAGAGGCAGCCTCTACACGTACAAAGGCAACTATGAAGTGTTTTTAGAAAAACGCGCGGAACGGGAAGCGCAGGCTGAGCAAAAGGAAACGAAGCGGCAAAACCTGCTGCGCCGCGAGCTGGCCTGGCTCAGACGAGGAGCGAAAGCCCGCTCAACAAAACAAAAGGCGAGAATTGACCGGGTAGAGACGCTTAAAGAGCAGAAAGGCCCTCAGTCATCAGGTTCACTCGATTTTGCCATTGGCTCGCACCGTCTCGGAAAACAAGTTATTGAAGCGGAGAACGTCATGATCGCTTATGACGGCCGCATGCTCGTCGACCGTTTTAATGAACTTGTCATACCAGGTGAACGGATCGGGATCATCGGGCCAAACGGCATCGGGAAAACAACGCTGTTAAATGCCCTTGCCGGCCGTCATACGCCGGACGGAGGCGATATTACGATCGGACAGACGGTCAGAATCGGCTACTATACTCAGGATCATAGTGAAATGAACGGTGAGTTAAAGGTCATTGACTATATAAAAGAAACGGCGGAGGTCGTAAAAACGGCAGATGGCGATATGATTACAGCTGAACAAATGCTCGAGCGTTTCCTCTTCCCGCGTTCGATGCAGCAGACGTATATCCGCAAGCTGTCCGGCGGGGAAAAACGCCGTTTATACTTGCTTCAGGTTCTCATGCAGGAGCCGAATGTCCTGTTTCTCGATGAGCCGACGAACGATTTGGATACTGAAACATTAAGCGTTCTTGAGGATTATATTGACCAGTTCCCTGGCGTCGTCATCACCGTATCCCATGACCGCTATTTCCTTGACCGCGTCGTCGACCGTTTGATTGTATTTGAAGGAAATGGTGTCATTTCCCGCTTTCAAGGCTCCTACAGCGACTATATGGAGGAGTCAAAAGCGAAAAAAGCGGCCCCAAAACCGGCAGCTGAGGAAAAAACGGCTGAAGCCGAGCCGAAGAAAAAACGGAAAAAGCTTTCTTACAAAGACCAGCTGGAATGGGACGGCATCGAAGATAAAATTGCCCAGCTGGAAGAAAAGCATGAACAGCTCGAAGCTGACATCGCCGCAGCAGGCAGTGATTTTGGCAAAATCCAAGAGCTGATGGCCGAGCAGGCGAAAACTGCGGAAGAGCTTGAGGCTGCTATGGACCGCTGGACAGAATTGTCCCTCATGATTGAAGAACTGGAAAGCTAAAAAGCGTGGCCGCAGCAGGCCGCGCTTTTTTTCACATAATGGACAAAAACGAACCGGCCTGCTTATGTTAGGATAAAATTGTGTGTCAGCGGCACATGGAAAACTAACGGAGATGATGAAGTATGACATGGGCGATCGTGATGTTAATTCTCATGAGTCTGGTGAAAATCGTATTAACCTGTCTTCCTACAGGCGTCATAGAATGGCTGCTCGGCAAATTTGAAGTGCACGCCAAGCTGAGTGACGAAAATGCGAGTCTCTCTCTAGATGGAAAACGCCTCGAGGGTGCAGAGAAGCAGAAAGTGATTGATCAATTTAACGAAGCTATCTTCCTGGAAAAATATTATATCTATCCAGGTGATGAAGAGCGTTATTTACATCCGGAAAACGGCGGCACGCCGCTGGTGATAGATACAAAAAAAGGAAAAAAAGACGTGAAGCTGTTCGTGTACCGCTACGACGACCATATCGACGTCGTGAAACAGTACAAGAAGAAAGTGATCGCGTATCGAGTGCTTTCTGAAAGCCTTCAAAAAGAGTCTCTGTCAGTGGCGGGAAGTTTAGCTTAAACAGGAAAGTGAAAGACGGGTGCTTTATGCTGCTCGTCTTTTTTATTGTTTTTTAAAACTTAACGTTTACGTTAAGGTTCAAAAGGTGTATAATGGTAACAGAAACGGCGAAGGGGGATTTACCTTGGAATGGATGAAGATTGATCAAGTGGCCAAAAGAAGCGGGCTGACAAAGCGGACCATCCGGTTTTATGAAGAAATCGGCTTGATTCCGGCGCCGAAACGGACAGACGGCGGTGTAAGGCTTTATTCAGAGGATGATATGGAGGAGCTTGAGAAAGTCATCAGCACAAAAGAGGTGCTCGGTTTTTCCCTTCAGGAGCTTCAGCATTTCATGGAAACCAGCCGCCAGCTAGAGTTAAACAAAGAGGGGTATTTGTTGTCACTGGATCCTAAGGAACGGAAAGAAAAACTGGAGGAAATTCAGGAAACCCTGAATCACCAGCTGGATTTGATTGATGAGAAAATCCGCACATTCCAAAGCTTTAAAGAACGCCTGCAGGGCATGAAAAATAAAGCGGAACGCGCCATTCAATCAATCGAATGAAAAGTTTGCCAAACGCTATTTTTGTAGCGTTTCTTTTAATGGAATAAAGATGGAGGTCAGGTCAAATGGATAAGACAAAACAAGTGAATCAGAAAACAGGCTTGCTCAGCCAGCCGAAAGCGGTTTGGGCTGTCGCGTTTGCCTGTGTGATTTCCTTTATGGGAATCGGGCTGGTTGATCCAATTCTTCCGGCCATTGCCGCACAATTACATGCTTCACCTAGTGAAGTATCACTCTTGTTTACAAGTTATTTGCTTGTAACCGGATTTATGATGTTTTTCTCAGGAGCCATTTCCAGCCGCATCGGCGCGAAATGGACATTAATTCTCGGACTTATTTTTATTATTGTGTTTGCGGGGCTTGGCGGCAGCTCAAGCTCAATCGCTCAGTTAGTCGGCTATCGCGGCGGCTGGGGATTAGGGAATGCTTTGTTTATTTCAACAGCGCTTGCGGTCATCGTCGGCGTGTCAGTCGGCGGCAGCGCCCAAGCGATTATTTTGTATGAGGCCGCGCTCGGTCTCGGGATTTCTGTCGGGCCGCTTGCAGGCGGAGAGCTTGGAAGCATTTCATGGCGCGCACCGTTTTTCGGAGTATCTGTCCTGATGTTTATTGCGTTAATCGCGATTTCTTTCATGCTTCCGAAATTGCCGAAACCGGCGAAGCGCGTCGGTGTGTTTGATGCGATGAAGGCGCTCAAATATAAAGGCCTTTTAACAATGGCGGTATCGGCATTCTTATACAACTTTGGATTTTTTATTTTGCTTGCTTATTCTCCGTTCGTTCTGGATTTAGATGAACACGGTCTTGGATATGTCTTCTTCGGCTGGGGCCTTCTGCTGGCGATTACGTCAGTCTTTACGGCGCCGCTCGTGCACAAAGCGCTGGGCACAGTGCGTTCCTTGGTCGTTCTCTTTATCGCCTTTGCGGCCATTCTCGTTATTATGGGGATCTGGACAGACCATCAGACTTTGATTATTACATGTATTGTTGTCGCTGGTGCTGTCCTCGGTATGGTGAATACGATCATGACAACCGCTGTGATGGGTTCTGCGCCGGTTGAACGTTCAATCGCGTCTTCAGCCTACAGCTCAGTCCGCTTCATCGGCGGCGCGCTCGCTCCGTGGATTGCAGGAATGCTGTCAGAACATTTCACTGCAAGCACACCATATACAGTAGGCGGAATCGTCGTTTTTGTCGGCATGCTTGTCCTTCTCATGGGACGTAAACATCTTGCTGGAATTAAGGCGGGGCATTAATAACGAAAGACACTGCGCATATGCAGTGTCTTTTTTAATCGTGGAATTTCCCCATTACTACCGTATTATAGTAATTTCCGTCAGAAAGCAATTTCTCCTTTTTTAAGATTCCTTCTGCTTCAAATCCTTTCGTTTGTTTCCAGGACATTCAGTGAGATTTTTTTAATTCCGTTGGCATCCGCTTCGGTCAGGCATTGATGCGGCTGGGATTTATCTTGCAGAAGCTGAGAATGTGTCCGTTCATTTACGATTGCCATTTCAGTGATGGTTCATGCTGTAGAGGGGACGTTTGCCATGGAT
The DNA here is from genome assembly GCF_002837495.1 of Bacillus sp. SN32. Taxonomy (NCBI): domain Bacteria; kingdom Bacillati; phylum Bacillota; class Bacilli; order Caryophanales; family Bacillaceae; genus Bacillus; species Bacillus sp. SN32. The sequence goes on from NZ_PJCT01000006.1 coordinate 67,713, forward strand.
AAGGCAAAACCTGACGAATATGATCAGAAATGTTTAGAAACGCTCTATCAATACATACACAGCGTCATGAAAAACAGCTTTTCTCGGTCGAGTGGTTTACCGCTTGGGCAGATGAGGAGGATTTTGAGCTGTCTGCCAAAAGAGAGCTGACACTTGATGAATTCACATCTCCATTGCAGCTCATTTTAAAAGACAGAGAGCTTTTGAGAATCGTTCAGAAAAAATGGCAGTAAAAAACCCGCCCTTTAGCAGCGGGTTTTTTTATAAATTAAAGCACTTTCGTCGTCCAAGACTCGCAGTTCCACGTTTCTGTCGCAATATCCATATAAAAGTCTGGCTCGTGGGAAATGAGCAGAATGGAGCCTTTATATTCTTTCAGGGCGCGCTTGAGCTCTTCCTTGGCATCGACGTCCAAGTGGTTTGTCGGCTCATCGAGCACCAGCAGGTTTGTTTCTGAGTTGATTAGCTTGCACAATCTGACTTTCGCTTTTTCGCCTCCGCTTAATACGGAGACGCGGCTTTCGATATGCTTTGTCGTCAGTCCGCATTTTGCCAGAGCGGCACGGATTTCATACTGCGTATAAGAAGGGAATTCGCTCCATACTTCTTCGATGCACGTATTGTTGTTTGTTTCCTTGACCTCTTGCTCGAAATAGCCGGTATAGATGTGCTCACCGCGTTCTACAGAGCCTTCGAGCGGCTGGATTTCGCCAAGCAAACTTTTCAGCAACGTCGTTTTTCCGATCCCGTTTGCGCCGTAAAGGGCGATTTTTTGGCCGCGTTCCATGCGAAGGTTGAGCGGACGGGACAGCGGGGAATCGTAACCGATCACGAGATCCTTTGTTTCAAAAATCAGCTTGCCTGACGTTCTCGCCGGCTTAAAGTGGAATTCCGGCTTTGGCTTTTCTGCCGCAAGCTCGATCATATCCATCTTATCGAGTTTCTTTTGGCGGGACATCGCCATGTTTCTCGTGCTGACACGCGCTTTGTTGCGGGCAACGAAATCCTTCAGCTCCGCGACTTCCTGCTGCTGCTTTTTGTAGGCCGCTTCAAGCTGCTGTTTTTTCACCTCGTAGACTTCCATAAACTGATGGTAGTCGCCGACATAGCGTGTCAGCTCTTGATTTTCAACGTGATAAATCAGGTTGATGACGCTGTTTAAGAACGGAATATCGTGGGAAATCAGGATGAACGCGTTCTCGTATTCCTGCAGGTAGCGTTTCAGCCATTCAATATGCTGTTCATCAAGATAGTTGGTCGGCTCATCGAGAAGCAGAATTTCCGGCTTTTCAAGGAGCAGCTTAGCGAGAAGGACCTTTGTGCGCTGTCCGCCGCTCAAATCGGTGACATCTCGCTCTAATCCGATATCGCTCAAACCGAGACCGCGGGCGATTTCCTCCACCTTGGAATCAATGACATAAAAATCATTGTTTGTCAGCGCGTCTTGAATGACGCCGACTTCTTCAAGCAGCTTTTCGAGCTCGTCGGGATCAGCCTCGCCCATTTTGTTGTAAATCTCGTTCATTTCCTCTTCCATCGCAAATAAATAATGGAATGCGTCTTTCAGGACGTCGCGAATGGATTTTCCTTTTTCCAGCACGGTATGCTGATCAAGGTATCCGACACGGACATTTTTTGACCATTCGACTTTTCCCTCATCAGGTTCAAGCTTTCCGGTAATAATATTCATGAAGGTTGATTTTCCTTCACCGTTTGCGCCGATCAAGCCGACGTGCTCGCCTTTTAACAGGCGGAAGGAAACGTTATTAAAAATGGCCCGGTCCCCGAAGCCGTGGCTTAAATCCTTTACAGATAAAATACTCATGTTTACACCTCTATCGTTATCAAACACGCACAATCAGCGTGTAATATTCACCCTTTTGATTATAAAGGAGGATTCGGAATGTTGAAAGGTATAGGAAAGAAAAAGAAAAATTGCGTTCCGGGCGAGGTTTTGAGATACTATGGAATAGATTTCAGGAATTGAGGAGAACAAAATGACGCAAACTTGGCCATTTTTACATAATGCACAATCATTTATACAAGAGAATTGGAATGCTTCCGGCTTTCAAACGCCAACCCCTGTTCAGGAGCAGGCAGCCCAGCTGATCATGGACGGAAAGGATGTCATCGCGGAATCGCCGACAGGCACAGGCAAGACGCTGGCGTATGCGCTGCCGGTCTTGGAGCGGATCAAACCAGAGCAAAAGCATCCGCAGGCTGTGATTTTAGCGCCTTCCCGTGAGCTGGTCATGCAGATTTTTCAGGTGATTCAGGATTGGAAAGCGGGCTCAGAGCTGCGCGCGGCTTCCTTAATCGGCGGGGCGAATGTGAAGAAGCAGGTCGAAAAGCTGAAGAAACATCCGCATATCATCGTCGGCACGCCAGGCAGGGTATTTGAACTGATTAAAGCAAAGAAACTCAAAATGCATGAAGTGAAAACGATTGTACTTGATGAAGCGGATCAGCTTATCCTGCCGGAGCATCGCGAAACGATCAAACAAATTATTAAAACGACATTAAGAGACCGCCAGCTTCTATGTTTTTCCGCGACACTCAAAAAGGAAACAGAGGATGTGCTCCGCGAATTGGCGCAAGAGCCTGAGGTGTTGAAGGTACAGCGAAGCAAGGCGGAGGCAGGGAAAGTGAAACATCAATACCTGATTTGCGACCAGCGCGACAAAGTGAAGCTGCTGCAAAAGCTGTCAAGGCTTGAAGGCATGCAGGCACTCGTATTTGTGAGAGACATCGGCAACCTGAGTGTATATGCGGAAAAGCTGGCATATCACCACGTTGAACTCGGCGTTTTGCACAGTGAAGCGAAAAAAATGGAGCGGGCAAAAATCATTTCCGCATTCGAAGACGGAGAGTTTCCTCTTTTATTGGCGACTGACATTGCCGCACGCGGTTTAGACATTGAAAACCTGCCATACGTGATTCATGCTGATATTCCTGATGAAGATGGCTATGTCCACAGATCAGGACGAACAGGCCGGGCCGGAAAAGAAGGCAACGTGCTGAGCCTTGTGACGAAATTGGAGGAATCAAAGCTGAAAAAAATGGCGAAGAAGCTTGGTGTTGAGCTGAGTGAAGCTGTGTATGCAGGCGGAAAACTGAAGACGAAATAAAAAGGAGGGCGGAAAGCCCTTCTTTTTTGTTGTAAAATAATAGAAAAGATTATGCGCGGGGTGGGAAGATGGTTTCAATAGACAGGTTTCAAGCAGTGAAGAAGTCAGAGCTGAAAATCCTTAAACACTGGTTTGAAAATGAGGATACTAGACGGAGAATGGATGGGATGCTGCCATTAGATGAGTGGTATGCACGAGTAAATAAAGATAAACACTATACTGTCATCATGGCGTATGATGGACAGCTGCCGGCAGGGATGGCCGTTATTGAGTTCGGGGAGGAGCGGACGTATATTGGATTGATCGTCAATCCCTTGTACCGGCTTCAAGGGTACGGAAAACGGATATTGCAAAAACTGCTGACCGAACCTGATTTTACTAGCGTACGGGAATGGGTGGCATGCATTGAAGAAGACAATCGAATCAGTTTAGCTTGCTTTCAAGCAGCAGGATTCACTTTGGAAGATACGGAACCTGATGAAGATGGTTTTCTTACGCTGATTCTTCGCAGCTGACCTCATCTAAACACATAAGGAGGGCAAAAAGCCCTCCCGATTTCATCTTCAGCTCGGATCGCTGACCTTGATCAGCTGTTTCCCTTTATTTTCTCCCTTAAATAAACCGAGAAACGCGTCAGGAATGTTTTCGAAGCCTTCTGTGATGGTTTCCTCGTAATGGAGTTTACCAGCCTTCAGCCATTGGGCCAGCTGTTTTGCTCCCTCAGAAAAACGATCGGAGTAGTCGCTAACGATAAACCCTTGCATCAGCGACTTTGTTTTAATGAGTTTTGATTGAACACGAGGGCCCATGTCATCTGCTTCGCTTTCTGCGTTATAGGAAGAAATGGCGCCGCACACCGGAATGCGGGCAAATTCATTGAGCAGGTTCATGACCGCGTCTGAAATCGGTCCGCCGACATTGTCAAAATACACATCGACACCGTCAGGACAAGCGTTTTGAAGCGCTTTTTGGATATCATCCGCTATTTTGTAATTGATGGCTTCGTCAAACTGCAGCTCCTGTTTTAAGTAGTCGATTTTTTCATCAGAGCCCGCGATACCGACAACTCGAGCGCCTTTGATTTTGGCAATTTGCCCGACTGTTGAACCAACGGCTCCCGCTGCTCCGGAGACAACCACGGTTTCGCCTTCCTTCGGGCGTCCGATGTCCAGCAATCCGAAGTATGCTGTTAAGCCGGTCATTCCCAAAATGCCGAGATAGGCCGAAGCGGGAGCAAGGCTTGTATCAATTTTTCGCAAGGCAGACTCGCTCACAGCGGAAAATTCCTGCCAGCTGAGATTTCCGATGACGATATCGCCTTTTTTCAGATGATTTCCGTCTGACACAACTTCAGCGATAACCCCGCCAGAAAGCGCTTCATCTAAAGCGAACGGCTCAACATATGACTTCGTATCCTGCATACGGCCGCGCATATAAGGGTCAACCGATACATAAAGCGTTTTGACAAGCACTTCCCCTTGCTTGGGTTCAGGAACCGGAATGGTTTCAAAGCGAAAGTCTTCATGAACAGGAATACCTTGTGGACGTCTTGCTAATTGAATTTGCTGCTGAGATGCTGTCATTTTCATCCTCCTATCACTTGGTTGACACCACTGTAACATGGACAGGAGAGGAAATACAAAAGGTAAGCTGGCATACAAAAAAGGAGAGGGGGCTCCTCTCCTTTTCATTTCGCCCGTAATTTCGGGCACAGTCCCGTCGGCAGGCACATTGGCTTCTGGTCGATCGGGCTTCTCATGATGCAGCATTCCAAGCCGAAGACTTCACGGAAAAATGGCTGGGTGAACACATCTTCCGGTGTTCCGGCATTGTATATTTTTCCGTCCAGCACACTGATCAGATAGTCAGCATATTGAGCGGCTTGGTTTAAATCATGGAGCACCATGACAACGGTGCGGCCATGGTCGCGGTTCAGCTTTTTCAGCAGTTCAAGCACTTCAATCTGGTGTGAGATGTCTAAATACGTGGTCGGCTCATCAAGCAAAAGCAAATCAGTGCCTTGCGCAAGTGCCATGGAAATCCAGGCTCTTTGTCTTTGGCCGCCTGAGAGGGCATCAAGTGTCCGATCCTTCAGTTCAATCATGCCCGTTGCTTCCAGTGCCCACTCTACCATGTCATGATCCTCTTGGGTATGCTTGGATAACAGCTTTTTGTGAGGATGTCTGCCAAAATAGCATAATTCCTCTACCGTCAATCCTTCAGGAGCCTGAGGAGATTGTGGAAGAATGGCCAGTTTTTTTGCGACTTCTTTTGATGGCTGGCGGTGGATGTCTTTTCCTTCTAGTAGCACTGTACCGCTTTTTGGGGCCATCAGCCTGGCGAGCGATTTGAGGATTGTTGATTTACCGCAGCCATTAGCGCCGATGAGCGCAGTGATTTTTCCTTCTTCTATCTTTAAATCGACTCCGTCAATAATCACTGTACTGTCATATGAAAGAGTGAGCTGGTCTGCAGCCAGTTTTCCCATGGTATCCTCTCCCTACTGTTTCCTCGCTTCGAATTTCAATAAATATAAGAAATAAGGCGCGCCGATCACGGCTGTCAGTATTCCGGCAGGTATTTCAACCGGAGGCATGATGCCGCGCCCTAACGTATCTGCAATTAATAATATAATAGCACCAATCAATGCCGATGCAGGCAGTAAATATTTAGCTTTTTCTCCGGTAAGCCGTCTGGCGATATGCGGAGCAAGCAAGCCGATAAAACCGATTGAGCCGACGACGGCTACACAGCTTCCCGCCAGCGCCACCGCGGTGAAAATCAGGATGAATCTCAGCCGGTTTGCGTTTTCTCCGAGACCCTGTGCAAGCTCATCCCCGAGTGACATAAGATCCAGCTTCGGTATGAGTATGCAGACGATCGGAAAAAGAATCAAAAGCCATGGCGCAAGCAGCTTGACTTCCTCCCAGTTTCTTCCCCAGAGGCTTCCTGTCAGCCAAATGAGTGCAGCATTCACGTCGCCTGGAAACTTGACCATCATATATTGCATTCCGGCGTGGCAGACCGCGCCTAAAGCAATGCCTGATAAAGCCAGTGAAGAGGGCTGAATGCTCTTTTTTCGGGCTATCATTAATAATAGTACAGCAATAATGGCGGCTCCGGCAAATGCGGAGAACGGAAGCACGTATACCGGCGACTCAGGAAAGATGAGAATCACAGCCATCGCCGCAAGTCCGGAGCCTTTTGAAATGCCGACAACGTCCGGGGAAGCGAGCGGATTTCGGATCACACCCTGTAAAATCGCTCCGGCAGCGGCAAGCCCAGCACCGGCCAAAATCGCTAATATGATGCGGGGCAGACGATATTGCTGGATGATAAATTCAAAGGAATGATCCAGTCCCAGCAGATTCGTCACTACCGCATCAGGTGAAATGTATAATGCACCGATTCCAATGCTGATGACGGACAGAACGATCAAAATCACGGCCAATATAAGTATCGCCAGCAAGGGGCGTTTTTGTTTTCTGGTTGTTTTCTTCATTTCAGATGCCGCCCTTTCCTTGCCAAATATAAGAAAAACGGCGTTCCGATAATCGCGGTGACAATGCCGACCGGTGATTCATAAGGAAATGCAATCCATCTGGCCAGAACATCTGCGTACACCAGCAAAATGGCACCGAACAGTGCCGAAAACGGAAGCACGTATTGATAATGTTCTCCGATCAGCTTGCGGACAATATGCGGGACGAGCAGCCCGACAAAGCCAATCGGCCCGGCGACGGCTACGGAAGCGCCGGAAAGGATTAAAATAATCAAACTGATCAGAATCCGGATGCCGTTCATATTTTGTCCAAGCCCTTTTGCTGTTTCGTCTCCGAGACCGAGAACAGAAACAGAACCGGAAAATACGAGGGCAAGCCCGATGCCAATGACAGAAAACGGAGCGATGGTTATGACGTCCTGCCAGTTGCTGCCGTCGATTGCGCCTGTCATCCAGTACAGAACATCCTCACCTGACTCATTTAAAATAATGATGGCCTGTGTCATAGAGGAGAGGAACAAGTGCACGGCCATTCCTGACAGCGCCAGCTTGACAGGTGTCATTCCGCCGGATGAGGCAATCATATACACAATCGCGCCGCCTGCTGCCGCACCCGCAAAAGCGAATATAACAGATGAATAGGGCGATGCCGGCAGAATGACGAGAGAAGCAACGACAAAAAGCGATGCACCCGCATTCACACCGAAAATTTGGGGTGAAGCCAGAGGGTTTCTGGTCATAGCCTGCATCAGCGCCCCTGCTACAGCTAGGCTGGCGCCGACAAAAACGCCGATTAATGTGCGGGGAAGGCGAAGAGTAGAGATGATGAGCTGTTCCTTTGAACCGTCCCATACAAAAAGATATTTCAATGAATCTATGATGCCGATGTCTGAGGCTCCTACTGAAAGATTCAGCCCAAGCCCAAATATAAAAATAATCAGTGCAATGATGAACATCATCAGTCTTGATGATGAGCGCCGTTTGGCTGAATGATACAACAGTCTCACTTCCTTACTGCGTCTGGTTGCAAAAACGAAGAAGCAAGGATTTCCCCTCGCTTCTCATTTGTCCTATTTATTATACACTTTTTTAAGCACATCTTTGGCGCTTGTTTCACTAGACTTGATGCCTCTGAATCTTGTCCAAGTGTCACGGTCCGCATCATAGACTTGTCCATTTTTCACCGCTTTGAGATTTTTCCAGAGCGGGTTCGTTTTCCACTCGTCTACAATGGTTTTACCTTCGTTGGCTGAGATGAACAAAATATCAGGATCGATTTTGCTCAATTGCTCGAGGCTGACCTCTTGATAGGCGTTATCTGACTTCACAGCGTGTGTAAAGCCTAGCATTTTAAAGATTTCTCCGTCATAGGATGATGATGTATGAAGCTGGAAGGAATCCGCTCTTGCAACGCCGAGAACAATGTTGCGGTTTTCATCTTTCGGAAGTTCAGCTTTTAGATCGTTGATGACTTTTTTGTGATCGGCAAGCTTTTCTTTTCCTTCATCTTCTTTATTTAATGCTTTAGCAATGGTCGTAAAGCTGTCGATCGTTTCGTCATATGTCGCTTCACGGCTTTTTAATTCAATCGTCGGGGCGATTTTTTTCAGCTGTTTATAAATGTTTTTATGGCGCTCAGCGTCAGCGATGATTAAATCAGGCTTCAAGGAACTGATGACCTCAAGATTGGGTTCGCTGCGTGTGCCTACAGATGTGTAATCAATGGAGCTGCCGACAAGCTTTTTAATCATATCTTTTTTGTTGTCATCGGCGATGCCCACCGGCGTAATGCCGAGATTGTGAACGGCATCCAAGAATGAAAGCTCAAGCACAACCACCCGCTTAGGTGTGCCGCTTACTGTCGTTTTTCCTTCTTCGTCATGGATCACTCTGGAATCCTTAGACTTGCTTTCGCCGCTTCCGTTGTTATTCTGGCTTGATGAACAGCCGGATACAATGAGGCAGGCGAGCAATAAAACACTCATGATGGCAATCAACTTGTTAGAATAGGTGCGCATGTCATTCTTCCTTTTTTCAGATTTAGTAATGAGAATCATTATCACATGTAACACTATAATAGCATGGCTTATCATGTCAATATTTTTTTAGTAAAGAAAGCTGCGTTTTTTACTGCTTTCTCATGAAAGCATCATCAGACACAAATAAGTGGTATGCAGCGTTACCGTGTCTTCGAGACAAAAACGCATGGGCGTTGGCTTTAGAGGTTTCGAACATATCAGCAGTGACATAAGGAAGGAGAGTGCTGAGATAACCGGACAATTTCTTTTCTATTTCATCTGTTAGTGCAAATTCAATGTCGCCGATATTCATGATAATCGAGAAAACAAAGTCGATATCGATATGAAAATGTTCCTCGGCAAAAACCGCAAGCTCGTGAATTCCTGGTGAACATCCGGCACGCTTATGGAAAATCTGTTTGACTAAATCACTCACAATCCAAGCATTGTATTGCTGTTCTGGTGAAAAATATTGCATTAGACATACCTCCTGCTCGTACGGATAAAGGCAGCGTTTCATGGTCGTGTGCTCCGTGCAGCGGCTTCTCTTTAATTTTGACTTTTCTGAAAATGGTCCCGTTCCTATCACTTTACCATGGACGGAAAATAAATAGCTACTACCATTCTTCCTGTTTTTCTTTTCAATGTTCTGGAATCTGTTTCAGGTACAGACGATCGGGTATGAAAGAAATATAGAAAACATGAAGGAGGAATATCGACATGAAACCAGTTGTAAAAGAGTATACAAATGACGAACAGCTCATGAAGGATGTAGAGGAATTACAGAAAATGGGTGTTGCGAAAGAGGATGTATACGTCTTAGCTCACGACGATGACAGAACGGAACGCCTGGCAGACAACACGAATGCCAATACGATCGGAGCCAAAGAAACAGGTTTCAAGCACGCGGTGGGAAATATCTTCAATAAAAAAGGAGACGAGCTCCGCAATAAAATTCACGAAATCGGTTTTTCTGAAGATGAAGCCGCTCAATTTGAAAAACGCTTAGATGAAGGAAAAGTGCTTCTCTTTGTGACAGATAACGAAAAAGTGAAAGCTTGGGCATAAAGCAAGGAAAAAACCAAAAGGCCAATGTCGGCCTTTTGGTTTTTTTTGCGGTCTTTGCGGTGGGATTTTGCAGAATGCCGCAATAGGATAGCGGAACATTTTCGGTTCTGAATGTCCCTCAATTTGCTATTATATTTTTGTGATAAATTGGAATGAAATCTCACAAAATAGAAAATGGGGGTACATAGTGGATGAAAAAAGTGATGTTAGCTACGGCTTTGTTTTTAGGATTGACTCCAGCTGGCGCGAACGCAGCTGATTTAGGCCACCAGACGTTGGGATCCAATGATGGATGGGGCGCGTACTCGACCGGCACGACAGGCGGATCAAAAGCATCGTCCTCAAATGTGTATACCGTCAGCAACAGAAACCAGCTTGTCTCGGCATTAGGGAAGGAAACGAATACAACGCCAAAAATCATTTATATCAAGGGAACGATTGACATGAACGTGGATGACAATCTGAAGCCGCTTGGTCTAAATGACTATAAAGATCCGGAGTATGATTTGGACAAATATTTGAAAGCCTATGATCCTAGCACATGGGGCAAAAAAGAGCCGTCGGGAACACAAGAAGAAGCGAGAGCACGCTCTCAGAAAAACCAAAAAGCACGGGTCATGGTGGATATTCCTGCAAACACGACGATCGTCGGTTCAGGGACTAACGCTAAAGTCGTGGGCGGAAACTTCCAAATCAAGAGTGATAACGTCATTATTCGCAACATTGAATTCCAGGATGCCTATGACTATTTTCCGCAATGGGATCCGACTGACGGAAGCTCAGGGAACTGGAACTCACAATACGATAACATCACGATAAACGGCGGCACACACATCTGGATTGATCACTGTACATTTAATGACGGTTCGCGTCCGGACAGCACATCACCGAAATATTATGGAAGAAAATATCAGCACCATGACGGCCAAACGGATGCTTCCAACGGTGCTAACTATATCACGATGTCCTACAACTATTATCACGATCATGATAAAAGCTCCATTTTCGGATCAAGTGACAGCAAAACCTCCGATGACGGCAAATTAAAAATTACGCTGCATCATAACCGCTATAAAAATATTGTCCAGCGCGCGCCGAGAGTCCGCTTCGGGCAAGTGCACGTATACAACAACTATTATGAAGGAAGCACAAGCTCTTCAAGTTATCCTTTCAGCTATGCATGGGGAATCGGAAAGTCATCTAAAATCTATGCCCAAAACAATGTCATTGACGTACCGGGACTGTCAGCTGCTAAAACGATCAGCGTATTCAGCGGGGGAACGGCTTTATATGACTCCGGCACGTTGCTGAACGGCACACAGATCAACGCATCGGCTGCAAACGGGCTGAGCTCTTCTGTCGGCTGGACGCCGTCTCTGCATGGATCGATTGATGCTTCTGCTAATGTGAAATCAAATGTTATAAATCAAGCGGGTGCGGGTAAATTAAATTAAGAAAGTGAAAAACACAAAGGTTGCTAACCTTTGTGTTTTTTAATTAATTAAAATGTTTATTAACTTAGTTAAGGAGTAGAATGGAAAAGGGGATCGGAAAACAAGTATATAGGAGGAGACCTATTTATGGCTTCAGAAAAAGACGCAGGAAAACAGTCAGCAGTAAAGCTTATTCCATTGCTTATTACTGTCGCTGTGGGACTAATCATCTGGTTTATTCCCGCTCCGTCCGGACTTGAACCTAAAGCTTGGCATTTGTTTGCGATTTTTGTCGCGACAATTATCGGCTTTATCTCCAAGCCCTTGCCAATGGGTGCAATTGCAATTTTTGCATTGGCGGTTACTGCACTAACTGGAACACTATCCATTGAGGATACATTAAGCGGATTCGGGAATAAGACCATTTGGCTTATCGTTATCGCATTCTTTATTTCCCGGGGATTTATCAAAACCGGGCTCGGTGCGAGAATTTCGTATGTATTCGTTCAGAAATTCGGGAAAAAAACCCTTGGACTTTCTTATTCACTGCTATTCAGTGATTTAATACTTTCACCTGCTATTCCAAGTAATACGGCGCGTGCAGGAGGCATTATATTTCCTATTATCAGATCATTATCCGAAACATTCGGATCAAGCCCGGCAAATGGAACAGAGAGAAAAATCGGTGCATTCTTATTAAAAACCGGTTTTCAGGGGAATCTGATCACATCTGCTATGTTCCTGACAGCGATGGCGGCGAACCCGCTGATTGCCAAGCTGGCCCATGATGTCGCAGGGGTGGACTTAACATGGACAAGCTGGGCAATTGCCGCGATTGTACCGGGACTTGTAAGCTTAATCATCACGCCGCTTGTGATTTACAAGCTGTATCCGCCGGAAATCAAAGAAACACCGGATGCGGCGAAAATCGCAACAGAAAAACTGAAAGAAATGGGACCGTTCAAAAAATCAGAGCTTTCCATGGTTATCGTGTTTCTTTTGGTGCTCGTGCTGTGGATTTTTGGCGGCAGCTTCAACATCGACGCAACCACAACCGCATTGATCGGTTTGTCCGTTCTCTTATTATCACAAGTTCTGACTTGGGATGATATTAAGAAAGAACAGGGCGCTTGGGATACGCTCACTTGGTTTGCGGCGCTTGTCATGCTCGCCAACTTCTTGAATGAATTAGGCATGGTGTCTTGGTTCAGTAATGCCATGAAATCATCCGTATCAGGGTTCTCTTGGATTGTGGCATTCATCATTTTAATTGTTGTGTATTATTACTCTCACTATTTCTTTGCAAGTGCGACAGCCCACATTAGTGCGATGTATTCAGCATTTTTGGCTGTCGTCGTGGCAGCGGGCGCACCGCCGCTTTTAGCAGCGCTGAGCCTCGCGTTCATCAGTAACCTGTTCGGGTCAACGACTCACTACGGTTCTGGAGCGGCTCCGGTCTTCTTCGGAGCAGGCTACATCCCGCAAGGCAAATGGTGGTCCATCGGATTTATCCTGTCGATTGTTCATATCATCGTATGGCTTGTGATCGGCGGATTATGGTGGAAAGTACTAGGAATATGGTAGAAAGAAAAAGGCAGACGCGGTCTGCCTTTTTTTATTTTCACTCCTTCGTAAGAAAATGGATTTTGAAAAATGAGAAAATTGCCTGTGAAAAATGGTATGATCTAGGTAGAAAGGACGGCTGGTGCTGTGGTGAAAAAGCGGTTCCATTTTTCCCTGCAAACAAAAATAATGGGGCTGATTGCGGCTCTGCTGGTCTTTGTCATTGGTGTGCTGACCATTACGTTAGCCGTTCAGCATACACAGGGAGAACGGAGACAGGCAGAGCAGCTGGCGGTTCAAACGGCGAGAACCATTTCCTATATGCCGCCGGTTAAAGAGCTCATTGAGAGAAAAGGCGGACATGCGGCTCAGACGCAAGAGGTCATTGAACAAATGAAAGAACAGACTGGCGCGTTTGCCATTTATGTTTTGGACGAAAAAGGAGACATTCGCAGCGCCTCTGGAAAAAGCGGATTAAAGAAACTGGAGCGCAGCAGAGAAATTTTGTTTGGCGGTTCGCATGTTTCTGAAACAAAAGCGGATGGACGAAGAGTGATCAGAGGGAGCGCGCCGATTATAAAAGAACAGAAGGGATACAGCCAAGTGATCGGCAGCGTGTCTGTTGATTTTCTGCAAACGGAGACAGAGCAAAGCATCAAAAAGCATTTGAGAAATTTGAGTGTGATTGCTGTGCTTGTACTGCTGCTCGGATTTATTGGCGCCGCCGTGCTGGCGAAAAGCATCAGAAAGGATACGCTTGGGCTTGAGCCGCATGAGATCGCGGCTCTATATCGTGAGAGGAACGCAATGCTTTTCGCGATTCGAGAAGGGATTATTGCCACCAATCGTGAAGGCGTCGTCACCATGATGAACGTATCGGCGGCCGAGATGCTGAAGCTGCCCGAGCCTGTGATCCATCTTCCTATAGATGACGTCATGCCGGGAGCAGGGCTGATGTCTGTGCTTGAACAAGGAGAAATGCTGCCGAACCAGGAGGTAAGCGTCAACGATCAAGTGTTTATTATCAATACGAAAGTGATGAATCAAGGCGGGCAGGCATATGGGATTGTCGTCAGCTTCAGGGAGAAAACAGAGCTGAAGAAACTGATCGACACATTGACAGAGGTTCGCAAATATTCTGAGGATCTCAGGGCGCAGACTCATGAATTTTCAAATAAGCTTTATGCGATTTTAGGGCTGCTTGAACTTGGGGAGTATGATGAAGCCATTGATCTGATAAAAGAGGAATATGCGATACAAAATGAACAGCATGATCTTTTATTCCATAACATCCATTCGCAGCAGGTGCAGGCCATTTTGTTAGGGAAAATAAGCAAGGCATCGGAAAAGAAGGTCAAGCTGGTGATTGATGAGAACAGCTCACTCGCGCCTCTTCCTGCACATATCGGCTTGTCCCATCTTATTACGATTATCGGAAATTTAATTGATAACGCTTTCGAAGCTGTAGCGGAGCAAAGCGTGAAGGAAGTTTTGTTTTTTATCACGGATATGGGCCATGACATTGTCATTGAAGTATCAGACACAGGGCCCGGTGTGCCGCCAGAGAAAATAGAAGCTGTGTTTGAGAGAGGCTATTCTTCAAAGGGGATGGAGAGAGGCTACGGTCTGGCCAATGTGAAAGACTCAGTGCGTGAACTGGGCGGCTGGATCGAACTGGCGAATCAAAAAACTGGCGGGGCGGTATTCACTGTGTTTATACCGAAGGAGAAACAAAGGGGGAATCCATTTGATTCACATCGCGATTGCGGAGGATGATTTTCGAGTTGCGCAAATCCATGAGAGATTGATCAAACAGCTTGATGGATTCAAGATTATCGGCAAGGCGGCTAACGCAAAAGAGACATTGGCGCTTTTGAAGGGACACAAGGCTGATTTGCTTCTGCTGGATATTTATATGCCGGACGAGCTTGGGACCGCGTTGATTCCTGAAATACGAAGCCGATTTCCTGAAGTGGACATTATGATTATCACAGCGGCAACAGAAACCCGGCATTTGCAGGAAGCGCTAAGGGCAGGAATTGCCCACTATTTGATCAAACCCGTAACGGCTGACAAGTTCAGGCAGGTGCTGCTTCAGTATAAAGAAAAAAGGAAGCTGCTCATGTCTCAGCCGGAGGTCAGCCAATCCATGATCGACCATATTTTTGGGAACGGTGTGAAGACAGCTTTGCCGGCAGAGGATTTGCCGACTGGCATTAATTCGATTACACTGCGAAAAATTAAGGAAGCGCTTCAGACTGCGTCAGAAGGATTGACAGCGGAGGAACTTGGGGAAAAAATGGGGGCGTCACGAACAACTGCCCGCCGTTATGCCGAGTACCTTGTGTCAAAGGAAGAAGCAAGAGCCGAGCTTGAATACGGGATTATCGGCAGGCCGGAGAGAAAATATTATTTGGCGGCGGATTAGATATGAAAAAATCTATAATCCTATTGATTATTCTATTGATCTTTATGCAGGGTGATATCAGGCAGGCGGCTGCGCCGCGCCTGCCGGACGGGCCGATAGAAATTGTCGTCCCTGCCGAACCTTCTGGCGGCTGGGATGTCACAGCGCAGGCGATCCAATCTGTTTTGAGGCAGAAGCAGATCGTGAAGGGTGATGTTCATATCGTCTATAAATCCGGCGGCGGGGGAGAGAAAGGCTGGAAATATGTCAACAAAAGCAGCAAACAAACCATCAGCATGACGTCCAGCCTAATATTGAGCAATGATCTTCTCGGGCAAAGCAAATTAAAAATGGCCGATTTTACTCCGCTCGCCATTCTCTCCAAGGAATGGCAGACGGTTGCATTGCCAAAAGGATCAGCGTTAACAAATGGCAAGGATGTGCTGAATGAGATCAACATGCATCCCGGCAAGGTGAGAATCGGCTTTGCCCCGGGGTTTGGCAATGATGATCAGCTCTCGTTCGTCAGAGCGGCAGATATGTACGGCATTGACCCGTTTGACATTCAATTCTCACAGTATGACAGCAGTGAACAGCTCATTCAGGCGCTGATCAGACATGAGATAGAAGCAGCTTCCATGACCCTTTCTGAAGCGAAACCATATGAACGAAACGGCGATATCACGTTAGCCGCTGTAACGTCTGATAAAAGACTTCCCGGTTTTCCAAATGTACCGACGTGGAAGGAGCAGGGAATCCCGTTTGTTTTTTCTCATTGGAGAGGGATTTTGGGCCCGAAAAATATGTCTGAGGAAGAGATTTCTTACTGGGATCAAGCGCTAAAGAAGGTCACCTCTTCACCTGAATGGAAGCGGAAAATAAACGAACAGGACTGGGAAAGCTTTTATTTAAACAGCAGGGAAACGAAACGGTTTTTAGAAGAGCAATCTGCTTTTTATCAAAGCATCATGACAGGAAATTAAGATCCCGGCATCCCGGGATTTTTTTCATGCCGAAAATTGATCAAAAAGAACAAAACGGTTTTAAAAAATTAAAAATACAAAAAAACCAAATTATTTACTTGCGGTTGGTTTTCCCATACGATGGCAAAAAGGCAAGACAAAAAGGGGAGTAAGGGAGAAAAAAATGTAAGCGGATTCATTTAAGGGGGAATGGATGTGTTAGCAATCTTAGGCTTTCTCATGATGCTTGTGTTTATGGCATTGATCATGACAAAACGGCTTTCTGTTTTAACAGCATTGGTTTTGACGCCGATTGTGTTTGCACTTATCGCCGGATTTGGATTTACTGAAGTTGGGGACATGATGATTTCGGGGATTCAGCAAGTCGCGCCGACTGCGGTCATGATTATGTTTGCGATCTTATATTTTGGAATTATGATTGATACAGGCCTGTTTGATCCGATGGTTGGCAAAATTTTAAGCATGGTCAAAGGAGACCCTTTAAAAATTGTTGTTGGGACAGCGGTTCTTACAATGCTCGTCGCCTTGGACGGAGATGGCTCGACAACGTACATGATTACGACAAGCGCCATGCTTCCGCTCTATTTGCTGCTAGGCATCCGGCCAATTATCCTTGCGGGAATCGCGGGAGTCGGCATGGGAATCATGAACACGATTCCATGGGGTGGTGCGACGCCGAGGGCGGCGAGTGCGCTGGGGGTTGATCCAGCTGAGCTTACAGGTCCGATGATTCCTGTTATTGCAAGCGGGATGCTTTGTATGGTGGCGGTTGCGTATGTGCTTGGAAAAGCGGAACGAAAGCGCCTTGGTGTGATTGAACTGAAACAGCCAGCCAATGCCAATGAACCGGCGGCTGCGGTTGAAGATGAGTGGAAGCGGCCGAAACTTTGGTGGTTCAATTTATTGTTAACGCTTTCTTTAATAGGATGTTTAGTATCGGGTAAAGTCAGTTTAACCGTACTGTTTGTCATTGCGTTTTGTATTGCGCTGATTGTGAATTATCCCAATCTCGAGCATCAGAGACAGCGCATCGCGGCGCATTCCAGCAACGTGCTGGCTATCGGTTCAATGATTTTTGCCGCGGGGGTGTTCACGGGGATTTTGACAGGCACGAAAATGGTTGATGAAATGGCGATCTCGCTCGTGTCCATGATACCGGAACAAATGGGCGGATTGATCCCGGCGATTGTTGCCTTAACAAGCGGCATTTTCACATTCTTGATGCCGAATGACGCGTATTTCTACGGGGTGCTGCCGATTTTATCAGAAACAGCTGTCGCATACGGTGTGGATAAAGTGGAAATTGCCAGAGCCTCTATTATCGGCCAGCCGATTCATATGCTGAGTCCGCTTGTGCCATCCACTCATTTGCTTGTCGGACTCGTCGGAGTTTCTATTGATGACCATCAAAAATTCGCATTGAAATGGGCGGTTCTCGCAGTGATCGTCATGACGGCTATCGCTCTATTGATCGGTGCGATCTCTATTTCCGTATGATAATTCAGGCGTAATGACACACACTAACGGCATCAACATTCCGGAGGTGTCATTATGAGTGATCCTTATATGCCGCTGACTTCAGTCAGAAGCGGAGCGGGGTTCGAAGCGGCAAAAGGGGTGCACGGCCTGACTGTGCAAATTGCGAATGTCTATTTTATTCAGCTGCCTTCTGAACCTCACTCATTTGTTTTAATTGATGCCGGCATGCCTCAATCAGCCGGCATGATTGTCAATGAAGCCAAACAAAGATTCGGTGAAGGGTTTCAGCTGAAGGCGATTATCCTCACACACGGGCACTTTGACCATATTGGGGCAATCGAAGAGATCCTTGAGCATTGGGATGTGCCTGTTTATGTCCATTCTCGGGAAATGCCTTATGTAACAGGTAAAGAGGATTATCCTCCGGCTCGTCCTGACAGCAAGAGCGGGCTGGTCGCCAAGCTGTCGCCGCTGTTTCCGCGGCACTCCATCGATATTTCCTCACATGTCCAGGCACTGCCGGAAGACGGTTCAGTTCCTTTTCTTGACGAGTGGATGTGGATCGCGACACCAGGACACACGCCGGGCCATATTTCGTTATTCCGCGATGACGGCCGCGTGCTTGTGGCAGGTGATGCTGTTATTACAGTGGAACAGGAGAAAATGGCTGACGTCTTGATACAAAAACAGGAGCTTCACGGGCCGCCGGCTTATTTCACGCCTGACACAGAGACGGCCGCGGAGTCCATTCTAAAGCTGGCCGGTCTTGAACCGGAAGCGTTATTGACAGGGCACGGCATACCGATGACCGGCAAAAACTTTCGAAGTGACTTAACTGAATTGGCAAATCGGTTATCGTCTATTTGACACCCGCACCACGCGGGTGTTTTTTATTGTTTTCCAGGAAGTTGCAGAAAAATCATTTGTCTTGCCGCTTAAAAACGATACAATGAAAAGCATGAAGTGATGTGAAGGGGAGAGTTTGTTGGAAGAAAAAGAAATACTCTGGAACGAAGCGAAAGCGTTTATTGCCGCATGCTATCAGGAATTGGGAAAGGAGGAGGAAGTGAAAGACCGTCTCGAGGACATTAAAAGTGAAATTGACCTGACCGGAAGCTATGTACATACGAAGGAAGAGCTAGAGCACGGAGCGAAAATGGCTTGGAGAAACAGCAACCGCTGCATCGGCAGATTGTTCTGGAATTCGCTGAATGTTATCGACAGACGAGACGTCCGGACGAAGGAGGAAGTGCGTGACGCCCTCTTTCACCATATTGAAACCGCCACCAATAACGGGAAAATCAGACCGACCATTACGATTTTCCCTCCGGAAGAGAAGGGTGAAAAGCAAGTCGAGATCTGGAATCATCAGCTGATCCGGTACGCTGGATATGAGTCAGACGGAGAAAGAATCGGCGACCCGGCTTCCTGTTCCCTGACAGCAGCCTGCGAAGAGCTCGGCTGGCGGGGAGAGCGAACGGATTTTGACCTGCTGCCGCTCATTTTTCGCATGAAAGGGGGCGAACAGCCTGTCTGGTATGAGCTGCCGCGTTCACTTGTGATCGAGGTTCCAATCACACATCCCGACATCGAGGCGTTTTCTGATTTGGAGCTGAAGTGGTACGGCGTGCCTATTATTTCTGATATGAAGCTTGAGGTCGGGGGCATTCATTATAATGCCGCGCCATTTAACGGCTGGTATATGGGCACGGAGATCGGAGCGAGAAACCTCGCAGATGAAAAGCGGTACGACAAGCTCAAAAAAGTAGCGTCCGTGATCGGCATCGCCGCTGATTACAATACGGATTTATGGAAGGATCAAGCGCTAGTTGAATTGAATAAAGCTGTGCTGCACTCGTATAAAAAGCAGGGTGTCAGCATCGTTGACCATCATACAGCGGCAAGCCAGTTTAAACGGTTTGAAGAACAGGAGGAAGAAGCGGGCAGAAAGCTGACGGGGGACTGGACGTGGCTGATTCCGCCAATTTCACCCGCTGCCACTCATATCTTCCACCGCTCCTATGATAACTCAATCGTTAAGCCGAACTATTTTTATCAAGATAAGCCTTATGAGTAAACAATAGAAAATCGATGATGGCCTTCAAGGCTGCGGGATTCAGTCACAGAGATGTCGGTAACCTTTGAGAAAGGGCTTCCGTTCTTTACAGCCTCAACAAACGATTGCAGGGCGTTTTCCGGCCCCTCTGCCAAAATCTCGACACGCCCGTCATCACGGTTTTTGACCCAGCCGGCCAGTTTTCGCTTATCAGCTTCCATTTGAACAAAATAGCGAAAGCCCACACCTTGAACCCGGCCGTCTACAATGATTCGGTATTGAAGCATGTAAAAACCACCTTTTCTTTTTATGATAATCAATCATTTTACAACCTGTAAAGGGGATGTGTTTGTATGAAACAAGAGCGCTATTCAGTTCTTTCTCTTAATCTGGGAAAACCGCAGACGCTTGAATATGACGGAAAGAAAATCGAAACCGGCATCATGAAGCGGCCGGCTGAATCAGCCGTCATGCTGTATCGGGAGAATTTTGAAGGAGACGGACAGGCGGACCTCGTCAACCACGGCGGACCTGATAAGGCTGTCTGTGTCTACCCGGCGGAGCATTATCCGTTTTGGGAAGAGTTCCTTTCAAGACCGCTGTCAAATGCCGCATTTGGAGAAAATCTGACGGTCGCGGGCCTGACTGAGGAGAATGTTTGCATCGGGGATGTGTTCAGGCTTGATGAAGCTGTTGTTCAGGTCAGCCAGCCGCGCCAGCCGTGTGTAAAGCTGGCGAAAAAGTTTGGTGTAAAAGAAATGGTGCTGAAGGTCCAGCAAACCGGCTATACAGGGTTTTATTTTCGCGTGCTGGAGGAGGGCAGGGTGTCTCCCGGCGCGAACCTTGAATTGCTGTCCAGAGGAGAGAAGGGCATATCCGTCCAGTTCGCCAACTGCATCAACTACCATGATGCAAAAAATCTCACCGCCATTGAACGGATTTTAAGTGAGGCTGCACTATCGGAAAGCTGGAGAGCGTCCTTTATGAAAAAAAAGGACAGGCTGCAGCCGGTTGAATAGAAAAAAGCCGCGCATATCAACGTGCGCGGCTTTGCCATATTTAAGATTGTTTTTTCTTTGATTCAAGCAGGTTGGCAAGAAAATAGGTTTTATAGCTTTGAAGCTTTCTTCCTTCATGGTGCGTGATCCCCTGCTTTTTTAGTTCTGCCACATACCAGCCTTTACTGCCGTAATGCATGTCAGAAAACTCCTTTCCCTATCTGATTTCGAAACGATTGGCATTGTAACATCTATAAAAAGATGCTGAAAAGAGATGCGGGGAAAACTGAGCCTTTCGCACTAGATGTACGAATGTTCTTCTGTATGTATATGCGGAGCAAAAGCCGAATATGATTTAATGGCCGGTTAGTTTGATCATGACAACGCCAAATGTCATAATGGCGAAAACAATGCCGATATATGTGAGCATCCCGTTTTTTTTCTTAACGCCGTAAACGGTCATAATGATGCCTTCAATGAAAAAAATGATGCCGAAAATAATAAACCACATGCAGATAAAGGCTCCTTTCACAGACATAATAGTAGTGTAGCATATCTGAAAGAGCCGGGCTGTGACAATATCAAGAAAGCCGGGCGCATATCGCCCGGCTCATGTTTTATTGTTTATCAACCAATTTGACCAGAAGCTGTGCCAAATGTTCTTTCTCATCTTCGTCTGCAACGCTCCAAAGCTCTTGCAGCAGCATTTCTTCACCGTTTTGCGGCTCTTCATGCTTTGCGAGGTAGTCTCCCAGGATCGCAGCGCTTTTTACAAGCTTGCCGTCATCCAATCCCAGCTTTTTGCCTCGGTTGACTTGTTTTTTCAGGTAGCCTTTAAATTCCTCAAAGTCTTTTAAAATGTCTTCTTTTATTGTGCCATGCATCGCGTTCATTTCGTTTTCAATTTGGATTTTTTCTTGATCTCTGTTCATTGCAAGACCTCCTCGTGCAGAATAATGATGTTTTACCTGCTATTGGAGGAGGTTAAACCTGCCGGAAGCCCGGAATGTGTTTTACAGTTTCGTCAGGATAATCGGTTCATCTTTTGTGATGACGATCGTGTGTTCAACTTGGGCAACCATGCTTTTATCCGGCGTCTTGAACGTCCAGCCGTCTCCAGCTTCAACAATCGTTTCTGCTTTCGTTGAAATAAACGGTTCAAGCGCGATGACTGTGCCATTTTTGAACAGTGCGTTATCAAACGGATCATAATAGTTCATGATGTGATTCGGCGCTTCATGCAGGCTTCGTCCGATTCCGTGGCCGGTCAGGGTTTTGATGACGGTAAAGCCTTGAGAGCGTGCTTCATGATAAACGGCTCTTCCGATCTGGTTTTGGCGCTTGCCCGCTTTTGCCTGCTGAAGCCCCTTTTGAAAAGCGTTTTCCGCGCATTGGCAAAGCTTATGAAGGCGTTCTTCTCCTTCACCGAGCACAAATGAGATGCCTGTGTCGGAATAGAAGCCGCCAAATTCAGCGGAGATGTCGATGTTGACAAGGTCCCCTGCTTTTAAAATTTTGGATGTGCTTGGTATGCCGTGAGCCACTTCATCATTTACACTGATGCATGTCACGCCTGGAAAATCGTATTCCTTCTCAGGAGCTGAAACGGCGCCGTGCTCATCAAGCACAGCTTTTCCGATAAGGTCAAGGTCTTTTGTGCTCATGCCGGGCTCTGCCTTCCGCTTCATTTCTTCACGCGCAAGCGCGACGATTCTTCCGATTTTTTTCAGGCCTTCTAATTCTTGATCGTTTGTTACAATCATCTGTCATTCCCGCTTTCTTTTTAAATAATCTAGATTAAGCTTACCACAACTGTCTTAAAAATAGGAAACACACGGGCCTGGGAAAAAAGAAATACCCCCGGGAAAATTGGTATAGATCACTAGATATCTTATATGGTATATTTGAAAAAAAAGGGTATGAGGGGGATGGGTATGCTTTCATTTTTACAAAAACTCGGGAAGTCATTTATGCTCCCGATTGCAGTTCTGCCTGCGGTTGGAATTATCCTTGCGCTTGGCAGAGAGGATGTATTTAATATCCCGTTTGTCTATCAGGCGGGGACGGCGGTTTTTGATCATCTGCCGCTTATTTTTGCGATCGGAATTGCCATCGGCATTTCAAAAGACAGCAATGGGGCCGCGGGTTTATCAGGGGCGATATCGTATCTGATGCTTGACGCGGCAACAAAGACAATTGATAAAACAAATAACATGGCGGTGTTTGGGGGAATTATTGCCGGTTTAATTGCCGGTTACACCTATAACCGCTTCAAGGATACCAAGCTGCCTGAATATCTCGGATTTTTCAGTGGCAGACGGCTTGTGCCGATTATAACAGCCATTATTACGATCATTTTAGCGGGCATATTCGGAGTCGTCTGGCCGCCGATTCAATCTTGTATAAACTCGTTTGGAGAGTGGATGCTCGGGCTCGGCGGCATCGGGGCAGGCATATTCGGCCTTTTCAACAGGCTGTTAATTCCGCTTGGCCTTCACCATGTGCTGAACAATATTTTCTGGTTCCAATTTGGAGAATATAACGGAGTGACAGGGGATCTGGCGCGCTTTTTCGCGAAAGATCCGACAGCGGGC
This sequence comes from Bacillus sp. SN32, assembly GCF_002837495.1. NCBI lineage: Bacteria > Bacillati > Bacillota > Bacilli > Caryophanales > Bacillaceae > Bacillus > Bacillus sp. SN32. The sequence goes on from NZ_PJCT01000006.1 coordinate 90,942, forward strand.
ACATATATGACGGGATTCTTCCCAATCATGATGTTCGGTCTTCCGGCGGCGTGTCTGGCTATGGTTGTGACTGCGAAGCCGTCTAAACGGAAAGCGACGGCTGGGATGATGATTGGGTTTGCTTTAACGGCGTTTATCACAGGGATTACGGAGCCGATTGAGTTTGCATTTATGTTTTTATCTCCGCTTTTATACGCTGTTCACGCGGTCTTAACCGGGTTATCTTTATTTATCGTCAACTGGCTCGGCATCCGCTCAGGCTTCTCTTTTTCAGCCGGAGCTATCGATTATGTGCTCAGCTATGGAATCGCGGAAAAACCGCTGCTTCTGCTTTTGGTAGGTATATGCTATGCAGCAGTATACTTTATCGTGTTTTATGTACTGATTAAGGCTTTGAATTTAAAAACGCCTGGACGGGAAGACGATGATGTGGATGAAGTGCTGGATGAAAATACTGTTCAGGATGTAAATGAAAACATCATGCTGAAAGGGCTCGGCGGAAAAGAAAACCTTCAAACCATTGATCATTGCGCCACAAGGCTGCGACTGACTGTGAAGGATACCGCTTTGGTGGATGAAGCGCTGCTAAAGAAAGCAGGCGCAAAAGGGGTTGTCAAATCAGGGGGGCAATCGGTTCAAGTCATTATTGGCCCGAATGTGGAATTTGCGGCGGAAGAATTGAGAGCTGCTGTCAAATAAAAAAAGCGGAGAGGGCAACCTCTCCGCTTTTTCTTATTTATCTTCGTTATCCTTTGACGTTTCGGAAGAATCTTCGTCATGTTTTGTGTAATCATAATCAGAAGGATTCACCTTCTTAAAACCCTTCGGCTCGTAGAACCGCAGCAGGTCTCCGTTTATGATTTTATCGGACATTTCAAGTTCCTTCTTGACGAGCGAGTCTTCTGACTTGTCGACTTCGGATTCATCGAGTTCTTTTCCGGTTTTCGTGTCGTAATACTTACCGGATATTTTCGTGTACTTCGGTGAAATAAAGTCTCCGTTTCGGAACGGAATCACTTCACGGTGTTCTTTCGATAAAATATCAGAACCGGACATCAGATAGTCCTTCGTATCCACTCCGAGCAGATGCAGAATGGTAGGAGCCACATCAACGTCTCCGGCATATTTATGAACTTTCTCGCCCTTCACGCCGGCAGCGTGGATAAAGAGCGGCACCCGTTGAAGCTGGGCGTTGTCGTAATCAGTGATTTCATCCTTGCCAAGCACTTTCGCCATCGCTTTATTGTGGTTTTCAGAGATGCCGTAGTGGTCTCCGTACATCACAATAATCGATTTATCATATAACCCGTCTTTTTTCAGATCATTGAAGAATTGTTCAATGGACTGATCAAGGTAATGGGCTGACTGGAAGTAGTTATCGACGACAGAGTCACCAAAGTCTCCAGCCGGGAAGTCTGTATCCCCCTCATCCATTCCGAATGGGAAGTGGTTAGACAGGGTAATGAACTTCGTATAGAACGGCTGCGGCAGGCTTTCCAGCAGCGGCATTGATTCTTTGAAGAACGGTTTGTCTTTCATGCCGTAGTTTTTCGTGTTTTCTTCGTTCATGTCATAGTAAGCAGAATCAAAGAATTTATCAATGCCTTCCGCTTTGTACATTTCGTTACGGTTCCAGAACGTCTGCGTGTTCCCGTGGAAAGTAGCAGATGTGTAATTCTTAGACTTCAGAATCGCCGGAACGGATTGCAGCGTGTTTTGCGCTTTGTTTACGAAAACTGAACCTTGAGCCAGCGGGTACAGAGAGTTTTCCATCATAAATTCAGCATCAGATGTTTTGCCTTGTCCCGTTTGGTGGAAAAAGTTATCAAAGTAGAACGTTTCGTTATCATGTGCCAGTTTATTTAAGAACGGTGTCACTTCTTTGCCGTCAATTTTATAGTCGATGATAAATGACTGCAAAGATTCAAGTGAAACGTAAATGACGTTTTTTCCTTCCGCTTTGCCGAAATACACGTTATTCGGCACATCGTAATTGGCTTTCATGTAGTTTTCTACTTCCGTCACGTCGCTGGAATCGGCAAGCGCGCGCTGGCTGTTGGACTTGATATTCTGTACAGCGTCATAAATCGTGAAATTGTATGTTCCCAAGTATTTCACAAGATAGTTCCGGTCGAATGATCTTGTCAGCAATTCAGGACGGTCTGATTCCGCAACTGCCAGGTTGATCAAGAACACAAGAATTGAAGACGCAAAAATAATTCGGAACGATTTTTTGCTTGACGTTTCGGCAGGCTTGTTTACTTTGATCGCCAAGATGATCAGGATGATCGTATCGATAAAGTAAAAGGCGTCAGTCGGTCTCATCAGCGAAAATGCGCTGTCACCGAGTTGGCCGCCGTTTGTTTTAGCCTGCATAATGACCGGAATTGTAATAAAATCATTGAAAAATCTGTAGTACACAATGTTGGCGTACAGTAAAAAAGACATTAAAAAATGAATCACTATAATGGCTGTCTGCTGTAATTTTTTCTTGAACAAGAGTCCAAAGCCAAGAAAGAACAAGCTTGAGCTAAGAGGATTCACAAAAAGCAATATTTTTTGTATCGTGTTGTCTATTCCTAAGTTGAAGTTCAGGACATAACCGACATACGTTTTGATCCATAACAGGACGACCGCGATTAAGAAGAAGGCCAGTCCTCTTTCTTTTATAAATGTTTTCATTGTTACACTCCTTTTTTCCGATCCAGTTCGAGCGAAACGATAGAAAAAACGAACGTATCCAATATAACACGAATCAGCAGATTAGAAAAGTGAAAATCGTATGATGGAGAAAGTGGCGAAAAACGCCGTCGAATCAACGTTTCGCTTTGATATTACCAAATGTAAAACAAGGTATCTTACTAGAAATAAAGGAATAAAATGGTACATTGGGAATTGTATGATAAAATATAAGATATAGATAAAAAGAGGTGAAATGATGGATTTTTCCCATATTGTGTCTGAAGATAAAATTAAGCGCGCCATCAAAGACGGGGACTTTCAAAACCTCCCGGGAATGGGGAAGCCGCTGCCGAAGGATGACGCGGCACACTTGCCGGAATCGCTGCGCATGGGCTATCGTATTTTGAAAAACGCGGGAATGGCAGAGGACGAGGGCCCTCTCAAAAAAGAGCTTATGACCATCGACCATTTAATCGAAAAGTGCTATGACGAAAAAGAACGCGAGCAATTAATCAGGAAAAAATCTGAAAAGCAATTGCTGCTTGATAAGCTTGTCGACAAAAAAGGCATGTTTTCAAAGCCAGCATCAGCTTTTTATAAGAATAAAGTATATGACCGGCTTGGACGAAACAGACCTTCTTCCAGCTGATTTGTCTTGTCTGCAGGATGGCGATTGATAAAAGCCATCCTTTTTATGTTCCAAGTTCTATGTCAAAAGGTTTATGTTTTTCCATCTATGGGAAATGACCCATAAACGAAAAAAGGGTGATGGGATGGAACGTCTATTAGTATGGATAGAGCATATATCTGATTGGCTGTGGGGGCCGCCGCTAATCATCCTGCTGACGGGGACGGGGTTGTATTTCACAATTTTGCTGAAAGGTTTTCAATTTCGCTATCCTTTATACATTTTCAAACAGACAATCGGCAGCGTAGGAAAAAAGCCGAAGGGAGAGGGCACAGTCACACCGCTTCAGGCATTGACCTCAGCCCTCAGTTCAACGATCGGTGCAGCGAACATTGTCGGTGTGCCCGCCGCTATTATGTTTGGAGGACCAGGAGCGGTTTTTTGGATGTGGCTTATTGCCTTATTTGCCATGGCGATTAAGTTTTCTGAAAGTGTTCTTGCTGTTCATTACAGAGAAAAAAATGAGCAGGGTGAATACGTCGGGGGACCGATGTATTACATAACAAAAGGGCTGCGCATGAAATGGCTCGGCGTATTCTTCTCTGTTGCGCTGATTGTGGAGCTGATTCCCAGCATTATGGTTCAGGGAAATTCGGTTTCAGTCTCGCTTGCCGAGACGTTTTCTTTCAATAAAATATACGCAGGAATCGGAATTGCATTTTTGATTGGGTTAGTGGTGATAGGAGGGGTAAAGCGGATCGGAAAAGTAACAGAGTTTGTCGTGCCTCTTATGGCAGGGGCATACGCAGGTGCCGGTCTCCTGATTGTTCTCATGAATCTATCATCAGTGCCGGCGTTTTTCTCTCTCGTCTTTTCAAATGCGTTTACCTCTTCTTCAGCAGTTGGAGGGTTCGCAGGTGCTGCGTTGGCGGAAACCGTTCGCTGGGGATTTGCCCGCGGGCTTTATTCTAATGAAGCCGGAATGGGAACAGCCCCGATTGCACATGCGGCAGCAATGACTGATCATCCTGTGCGGCAAGGGTTTTGGTCTGTGATCGGCATTGTCATTGACACCTTGATCATCTGCACGACCACCGCTTTTGTCGTTCTTGCATCTGGTGTCTGGACAGGGAAGAACGCCTCAATTGACCCGGCAGCACTGACGACGGCTGCATTTCAGCATTATTTCGGTTCTGGCGGAGGGTACTTCGTTTCGGTTTCCCTAGTCTTCTTTGTCGTATCAACCATTATGGTTGTCATTTTTTACGGTGTAAAGCAAGCTGAATTTCTGTTCGGGCGGCTGGCAGGACACGTGATTAAATTCGTATATTTAGCGGCTATTATCATAGGTGCCGCAGGCGGAGCAAAAGCCATTTGGGGCTTTTTGGACTTAGCATTGGCTTTTATTCTCGTTCCAAATGTGATTGCGCTGTTGTTATTGAGCAGAAAGGTAAAAGCGCTGTACACCGAATTCTTTACATCTGAACAGTACTACCTGAAAGATATAAGAAAAACAAAACAGAATCCTGTTTATCAAACAAAAGAAGCTAAAAATTCCTAGTGCTTTGCTTTGGCGCCGAACAACGCTTTGCTTTTTATGATCAAATAAATGAGTAAAGGCAGCAAAATAGAAATCACTACATTAATGATTGGTTTGATTCTGTTAAAGTCGAAGCTGATTTGTATGTAAGAAGAACCAAAAGCTGCCGGTTGGTGTATACATGGCTTTCGGGTCGTTTCCTTGAGTGTAAGAGCGATAGGCTGTACCACGATACTTCACTATAATGACGGGAATCCAAAAGGCCGCGATGATCAGGTCTGAGCGATCCAAGATACAATCATCACCATGGGGCAGACACAATTTCCGCATCAGTACTGTCCCAATAACAAGAGCGCCGAGGATGCTGACCGTCTGACCAACGGTTTTCGGCAGGCGCACTCCCTCTTCACGGAGAGCCTCAGCTGTATGGCGGGGAAAGAAATCGGCTAGCGGGCAGACGCCGCGCAAAACATTATACCCTGAGGCTTTCAGTGAAGCCCTCTCTCGATCCTTTGATGGTCGATTCTGTTATTAACTTTTCAAAGTTTCTTCATAAACAATAAATCCGCACAGCCCGTTTCCAAAGTCAAATTGTCTAAATACGATGTTTGAGCAACCTTCTGTAAGCTGGGTCAGATTATCGAGGTTTTCCTTCAAATTGGGAGAGATCGGTCTGTCCTGATTGTCTTCAAGCTCTTTGATGAGCTGAAGCGCTTTGTCGCGTTTATTCATAGAGGCTCACCCTGCTTTTTAATGTCATATTCAATAAGTGCTTGTGACTTTTAGGGTAACCTTGTCTGTTTCATATAATCCAGACTAGGATGAAAGCGCTATAAAAAAGTGTTGACTACCTGTATATACAGGAATACAATATGATTATAAGTTGTATATACAAGTTATAAAAACGGATACGGAGGGGTTGGCATGGGGGAACTGAACAAATCGGCACGTCAGATTGTCGAAGCAGTCGGCGGTGCTGAAAATATTGCAGCGGCAACTCATTGTGTTACACGTTTGCGTTTTGCTTTAATAGATGAAAGCAAGGTTGACCAAGAGATGCTTGATCAAATTGATGTGGTAAAGGGATCATTCTCGACAAACGGACAGTTTCAGGTCGTAATCGGCCAGGGAACTGTCAATAAAGTATATGCTGAACTGGTTAAGGAAACGGGGATTGGCGAGTCAACAAAGGATGAAGTGAAGAAGGCCTCAGAAAAAAATATGAATCCTTTGCAGCGTGCTGTGAAAACGCTTGCAGATATTTTTATTCCAATATTGCCTGCGATTGTCACGGCGGGTCTTTTAATGGGGATCAATAACATTTTAACGGCGGAAGGCATTTTCTTCAGCACAAAATCGATTGTGCAGGTTTATCCGCAGTGGGCGGATCTTGCTAATATGATTAACCTGATTGCAGGCACGGCCTTTACGTTTTTGCCTGCGTTAATCGGATGGTCTGCCGTCAAGCGGTTCGGCGGCAATCCGCTTCTCGGCATTGTGCTCGGAGTTATGCTCGTGCATCCTGATTTGCTGAATGCGTGGGGATATGGCGCGGCAGAACAAAGCGGAGAGATCCCGGTATGGAATCTATTCGGCCTAGAGGTGCAGAAAGTCGGCTATCAGGGCCAGGTGCTCCCAATTTTGCTTGCTTCTTATATGCTGGCGAAGATTGAGGTATTTTTAACAAAACGCACACCTGAGGGCATACAGCTGCTCGTTGTCGCACCAATTACGCTTCTTTTAACGGGATTTGCCTCTTTTATCATTATCGGCCCGATTACATTTGCGATCGGTAATGTACTGACTTCAGGGCTTATCTCGGTGTTCGGTTCTTTTGCCGCACTGGGCGGTCTGTTATATGGCGGTTTCTACTCAGCGCTCGTGATTACCGGTATGCATCACACGTTTCTTGCAGTCGACCTGCAGCTCATCGGATCAAAGCTCGGCGGCACCTTTTTATGGCCGATGCTGGCGCTTTCTAATATCGCACAAGGTTCGGCAGCTCTGGCCATGATGTTTATCGTGAAGGATGAGAAACAAAAAGGCCTCTCCCTCACATCAGGGATTTCTGCTTATCTTGGCATTACAGAGCCTGCCATCTTTGGGGTGAATCTGCGATACAGATTCCCGTTTATCATTGCAATGGTCAGCTCTGGCCTGGCCGGAATGTATATTTCTTCTCAAGGTGTGCTGGCAAGCTCCGTCGGTGTCGGCGGCGTGCCGGGGATTTTCTCAATCATGAGCCAGTACTGGGGCGCGTTTGCAATCGGGATGGCTATTGTATTGATCGTGCCGTTTGCCGGAACATACGCGTATGCGAGATTCAAACATAAATAACAAATGGGGAGCGGGACGTGTTGAACGTTCCCTTTTCCCGTTTTCAATTTAAATATGGTGGTGGAGACAGATGAAAACAGAACAAACGCCATGGTGGAAAAAAGCTGTGGTTTATCAAATTTATCCGAAAAGCTTTAACGATACAACGGGAAACGGTGTCGGCGATTTGAACGGCATTATTGAAAAGCTGGATTACTTAAAAACACTTCAGGTGGATGTGCTATGGCTGACGCCGATTTATGATTCTCCTCAGCATGATAATGGGTACGATATTCGTGATTATTACTCGATTTATCCTGAATACGGAACGATGGAGGATTTTGAGCGGCTAGTGTCCGAAGCACATAAAAGAGACTTGAAAGTCGTCATGGATCTTGTTGTCAATCATACGTCAACAGAGCACAAATGGTTTCGCGAGGCGATCTCTTCCATAGACAGCCCGTATCGTGATTTTTATATATGGAAAGATCCGCAGGAAAACGGTTCTCTTCCGACGAACTGGGAATCGAAATTCGGGGGATCGGCATGGGAACTTGATGAAGCGTCGGGCCAATACTATTTGCATCTGTTTGACGTGACACAGGCTGATTTGAATTGGGAAAATGAAGAGGTCAGAAAGCATGTCTATGACATGATGCATTTTTGGTTTGAAAAGGGAATAGACGGCTTCAGGCTTGATGTCATCAACCTGATTTCTAAAGATCAGCGCTTTCCGAATGCGGAGGATGGCGGCGACGGCCGCTCTTTTTACACTGATGGGCCGCGGGTGCACGAATTTTTGCATGAAATGAACGAAAAGGTGTTTTCGCATTACGACAGCATGACGGTCGGTGAGATGTCTTCAACAACCGTAGACCACTGCATCCGGTATACGAATCCTGACAATAAAGAACTTGATATGACATTCAGCTTCCATCATCTCAAGGTTGACTATCCCAACGGCGAAAAATGGGCCTTGGCGCCGTTTGACTTTTTGAAGCTGAAGGAGATCCTATCCGACTGGCAAACGGGGATGCATGCAGGAGGGGGATGGAACGCTCTGTTCTGGTGCAATCATGATCAGCCGCGCGTTGTATCAAGATATGGAGATGATGGAGCATATAGGGTGAAATCGGCGAAAATGCTAGCTACGGCCATTCATATGATGCAGGGCACGCCTTATATTTATCAGGGCGAGGAGCTGGGGATGACGAATCCGAAGTTTTCGGACATCAGCTCCTATCGGGATGTCGAATCGCTGAACATGTATCACGCCTTTAAGGAAAAAGGAATGGCAGATCAAGAGATCACAGCCATTTTACAGGCGAAATCCCGCGACAATTCCAGAACCCCTGTTCAGTGGGATGCTACGGAGAATGGCGGTTTTACAACGGGCACACCATGGATACCGGTTGCAGGAAATTATCGGGAAATCAATGCTGAAGCGGCGCTGAGGGATCAAAATTCGGTGTTTTACCATTATCAAAAATTGATTCGAATTCGCAAAATGTATGACATTGTGACAGAGGGAACGTATGAGTTAATCGCAAAGGATGACCCGAACATTTTTGCGTATCTCAGACACGGCAGCAATGAAAAGCTGCTCGTGATCAATAATTTTTACGGGACAGAGGCGGCCTTTACACTGCCGGACTCTTTAGCGCCTGACGAATGGAAGGCAGAGGTGCTGTTGACGAACGATGAAGCAAGGGAAGGGCTTCAGAACATGACGCTTCGCCCGTATGAGTCCATTGTTTATCGTTTAACGAAACCGTGTTAAACTAAGCTGGGTGGTCCATAATGAAGGTGAATAAATTCATCACAATTTATAAAGACATCGCACAGCAAATTGAAGGCGGCCGATGGAAAGCGGAGGAGATTCTTCCGTCTGAACATGAGTTGACCGCACAGTACGGTACATCAAGAGAAACGGTCCGAAAGGCGCTTCATATGCTCGCGCAAAACGGTTATATCCAGAAAATCAGGGGAAAAGGCTCCGTCGTGCTCAACCGTGAAAAAATGCAGTTTCCCGTTTCGGGTCTTGTCAGCTTCAAGGAACTCGCGCAAACGCTTGGCAAAGAAACGAAAACAACTGTACACAAATTCGGGCTGGAGCCTCCGTCAGAGCTGATCCAAAAACAGCTCCGGGCCAATCTGGATGACGACATCTGGGAAGTCATCAGGTCTAGAAAGATTGACGGGGAACATGTGATTTTGGACAAGGATTACTTTTTCAGAAAGCATGTCCCTCACCTGACGAAAGAAATTTGTGAAAACTCCATATATGAATATATAGAAGGAGAGCTCGGTCTTTCGATCAGTTACGCCCAAAAAGAAATTGTCGCCGAGCCGTGTACGGACGAGGACAGAGAGCTGCTCGATTTACGCGGCTATGACCATATGGTCGTGGTGAGAAACTACGTCTTTTTGGAGGATACCAGTTTGTTTCAATATACGGAAAGCAGACACCGTCTCGACAAATTCCGATTTGTTGATTTTGCGCGGCGGGGGAAATGAGAGAGGCGCCTGCCTGCGGCAGCGCGCTTTTTTGTTTGGTATCAAAATTGATACTATCCAACAAAAATGTGCGTACTTTTACTTTTTATCATAATGGCTACAATAGAGATGAGAGTAACCTAAAGGAGAGGTGTTTTACATGGCAGATCTAAAGAAACAAATTCTGGATGCATACAATTTCAGGCATGCGACTAAGGAATTTGACCCGAATAAAAAAGTGTCAGACAGCGATTTTGAATTTATTTTAGAAACAGGAAGACTGTCTCCGAGCTCACTCGGCCTTGAGCCTTGGAAATTTGTCGTCGTCCAAAATCCGGAATTCCGCGAGAAGCTTCGTGAATACACATGGGGCGCGCAAAAGCAGCTGCCGACCGCAAGCCATTTCGTCCTGATTCTTGCGCGTACAGCGAAGGATATCAAATATAATGCGGACTACATCAAACGTCATTTAAAAGAAGTAAAACAAATGCCTCAAGACGTGTATGAGGGCTATTTAAGCAAAACAGAAGAATTCCAGAAAAACGATTTGCATTTGCTTGAAAGTGACAGAACATTGTTTGACTGGGCATCAAAACAAACCTATATCGCGCTTGGCAACATGATGACTGCCGCTGCGCAAATCGGTGTTGATTCCTGCCCAATCGAAGGCTTCCAGTACGATCACATTCACCGTATTCTTGAAGAAGAAGGCCTTCTGGAAAACGGAAGCTTCGATATTTCTGTGATGGTGGCATTCGGCTACCGAGTGAGAGACCCTCGCCCGAAAACAAGATCTGCTGTTGAAGATGTTGTGAAGTGGGTTTAAATAAAGAAAGCTGCTCGCATAGCGAGCAGCTCTTTTTTATGCCTGATTCGCTCTATTCTGTTTTCTCCTCTGATGTAAGTACAATGCCGTTCCGAGTGCACTAATCAGAAATCCGGCCAACAGGATCGAGTACATGGATGTGGCTGTGTCCGGAAGCAGGCCGCCAGCTGGACCGTCTGTTCCTGACCCGCCCGAACCGTTAGTCGGTTGAGTGCCGGGAGGCGTATCATTTCCTCCGTTTCCGTCAGTTGGCTGTTTTCCGCCTGGTTTGTCGGAGCCGCCGCCATGATTGCCGTCATCACCGCCTGTCGGTTGATCTGACGGGAATGCAGGCGGTTTGTTGTTCTCTCCGGAATTTAAGATCGTGTATTCGCTGAAGTGGTTTGTATATCCTGTCACCATATCATCGTCAACTGATCCGTGATCTGTCTTTATGAAAGCTTTCTTTTTTCTATCGACGTGATAAATGGCAGGGTTATGGGCTTCTTCAATATCAAACATGCGAAGCGAAAGCTGTACGGGCTCCTTGAATGATTTTATTTCTTTTCCTTTTTGCTTTACTGTAAAGTCATATACATCTGCCAGTGACACATCCAATTCTCCCGTCGAATTGATTCCGATTGCAGTGTCTGCGGTTTTAAGGTTCGCCATTGGCATCTTCATGCTGTACCAGTAGTTGAACACCGTCAATGAAGGATCTGACTCTCTTTCTTTCAAAAGTTTGACCTGATCTTTTTTTACTTTGAGATTGATAGGCTTCTCTTGTGATCCTTCATGTGTTCCGTAATAGACAAACGGCGTGTTGGCATTTTTAGCGTAAATCGCAAATTTGTCTTCATCAAGTGTCCAGCTGCCGTCCTTCTGCTTTGTCGGCAGGAATACTTCTTTGATCCGTCCTTCAAGCTTAGGAGAGACCTTGTTTCCTAGTTTTTTCAGCTGTTCGGTGAAAATCTCATAATCAACGTAGCCAAGGTCTTCACCATGGGAGGCTTCTGTAAAGACAGAATATCCGTCTCCTCCGGCACCGACAAAATTATTTGTTGCCACGCGGTAGGTATCATCCGTATTTATAGCAACTTTGTCTCCGTTAGGCGATTCAATTTTCACTTCTAACACACGGTGTCCAGGTTCGTTGTTTAATGTAAAGGTATATTCGATTCCGGCCACCTGAGGGAAAGCGCCGCCGCCATTTTCCACATTGCTTAGGCCTTGTTCAAGGGCTTCTTTAATTTGTTTTCCGGTTAAATCGGCCACGTAAAGCGTATTGCCGAACGGCATCACGTTGAGCACCTCGCCGAGTGTGATATCCCCTTTGTCAATGCCGGCTCTGATGCCGCCGCCATTTGTTATCGCTATTCTGGCGCCGGCTGCTTCTTTCGCTTTTGCCAGCATACCGTCCGCAATGAAGTTTCCGAGATTTGTTTCCTTCGTGCGCACATGCTCACGCTGGCCGTCAAGCGCCACATCCGTGTAGCCGACTTTTTCATTTTTCACGTCCTCTAATTCACTTTTGAACTGATCGAGCTCTTGTTTTGCTTCTGGGTTTTCTTCTGTATGTTCATCAATCGGCAGCACGCTCAGATTTGATTTGTCTGTTTGCACAACGCCATTTTCATCAAACGCGACATCAACGCGCCCCAAGAATTGGCCGTATTCTTTTGCCTGCGCCACGATCGTCGGTTCTTCGTTGTTTACGACCTCCATTTTGTCAACGAGGGTGTGAGTGTGTCCGCCGATGATCAAGTCAATGCCTTTTACTTTTTTGGCTAGCTCAAGATCACGGTTATGCCCGATGTGGGTTAAAGCAATAATCTTATTTACCTTTTCTTCTTCTTGAATCGCTTTGACGGTGTTTTGGGCTGTTTCAAAGGCATCATTGAATACGATGCTTTTGCCCGGGCTTGATGTGGTAGCCGTATCTTCCGTTGTCAGGCCGAATACGGCGACTTTCTCCCCGTCAACGTCTAACAGAATGTAAGGGTGGATGCCGGCCTCTTTCTCTTCACCTGCCGTAAAGGTTTGCGGCTTTTTGGCAAATGATTTCAGCTTGGGTTCATTTGACACATCTACGTTTGCACTGACAATCGGAAATTCCGGTGCTTCAAAGTGATAGCGGTTCGCCGGATCAACGGTTGCGCTGTTTCCGCTTAGAAAATCAGAAAGCACTGTCGGGCCTTTATCAAATTCATGGTTCCCGAAAGTCATGGCGTCATAGCCCATCATGTTCATCATTTTCAGATCGGCCAAACCGTTCCATTTTGTAAAATACAGATCGCCGGAAAACACATCTCCCGCATCAAGGAGAATGTTGTGATTTGTTTCGCTGCGTACTTTGTTGATTTTCGTCATTCGTCTCGCTGCATCATCGAGATGTGCGTGCGTATCATTGGTGTGCATGACGGTCAGATCCCACAGTCCGTCTTTAGGAGGATCTGGATTTGAATCATCATCGAATTGCAGCTTATACACACCATAGCCTTCATTCGCAGACTTGCCTACATAAGCGACGTCGTCTGCTTTATCGGCAAATGGCTTCGCCAAAAGCGAGGATTCAAACGTCAGATTCGTGCCGGAAACAGGCGCGATTGACCAGTTGTTGTCTGCCTTAGGATTGACTGTTTTTTGTTCAATAATGTAATCCATCAGCACCTGCCTGTTTTCAACTGCAGAGCCGTGGACAATTTTATCACTCGTCAGATGAGGGAACCCGCCGCCTCCGGACGCACGATAGTTATTGGTGACCACGAGAAATTCCTGGCTTGGGCTGATCGGCTTGCCTTCATAGGAAAGGTTGATGATCCGGGATGAATCCGCATTGATCACTTTTCCGTTCTCATTGTATTTAGCCGGTTTTGTCACATCGACCTGATATGTGACACCGTCAATCACGTCAAAATTATAGGAGCGGAAATTCTCGTTCAGCAAGGCCTGATCGCCGCCTTTGGCTGGATCAATTTGATTGAATTGGCCTGCTGACATCTCCAGCCAGTCCTTGACTTCGCTGCCTGTCAGTTTGACGATTTGAACAGTATTATCGTAAAGGTACAAGTCACCGACATTTTTAATCGCAAGATCTCCGGCTGGAATGTTTGTATAGTAATTGGCTCCGTTTCTGCCGCCTGCTTTAAACGGCGCTCCAGCGGATAAAATCGGCAGGTTCTTGTACTCGGTATCCTTCATTTCTTTTTCGGCATACCATTTTTGCGCGTCAGTCACGATCTGAATGGAAGGATCATCTTTGACCTGTGCAAAGAAGCTGTTAATATCTGCTTCGGTTTTGCCGACTGGCTTTCGGACATACTCCAGTGTGTTTTGGTGTGTTTGCTGAATGGTGTTTGTAACGGTTTCGTTTCTTGATGTGACGTTGCCAGCAATAGATTCAATACTTCCTTTGGAATCTGCTACCTTCCATGAGCCGTCCGCCTTTTCAAGCTTGAGGTCAATCACGCCTAAATATTTGCCCCAGCTGCTTGGCATGACGACAGGAATGCCGTTAATTGTTCCCTTTTCCACATCGAACTGAGCAACACCCGCATACTCGGCGGAAGGAAAGAGTCCGTGCTGATGGCCCGAGATAATCGCGTCAATGCCTTTCGTTTTGGTGGCAAGGTCAAACACGGCGTTTTCTGCACCTGATGATTGTGACTGCTTTTCAATGCCGGTGTGGGCGAGGGCAATAATGACATCTGCGCCTTCCGCCTTCATTTTCGGGATCGTTTCATTGGCGGATTCTACGATATCCTGCACCTGCACCTGTCCCTCGAGATTCTTTTTGTCCCATGTCATGATTTGCGGCGGGACAAAGCCTATGTAACCGACTTTTACTTTCTGCTCATTACCATTTTCATCAATGAGGGTTTTTTCATTAATCACATACGGCGTATAACGGTTTTCACCGCTAGTTGTTTTGACGTTGGCATTTACAATCGGGAAATCGGCTCCTTTGATTGTGCCGTCGAGAAAGTCGAGCCCGTAGTTGAATTCATGATTGCCAAGCGTTCCGGCGTCGTATTTCAGCGCATTCATGACGCTGATAATCGGATGGGTTTTCGTGCCGGAGATAATGTCGTCTTTTTGATATTTCACCGAGTATTCACCCAGCGGATTCCCTTGAATCAAGTCGCCGTTATCCACAAGCAGGGTGTTAGGGTTTTGCTCGCGGTGCTTTTGGATCAATTGCGCTGTTCTCGCCAGACCGAAATCCGCCGTTTCTTTGTCGCTGTAGTAATCGTAATCCATCATGTTGGCATGAATATCAGTCGTAGCCAAAATACTCAGATGCACCTGAGGAGCCGCGCTTTCTTCTGCATGAATGGGTGGTGTTGGGAGGATTAGGCTAAGTATCATAATTGGGGGCAAAAGAATACGGAGAATGTTTTCGACGTGTGTTCGTCTTTTCTGTATTCTCACCAGTTCTCCACCTTTCAACGAAATTTGTGTTACAGCTCCTATTGTAAGAATATTTTGTAACTATTTGTAGGTGTTTCTTTATGATTATTGTAAAAGGGAGAAAAATGAGTACTATGTAGCAGCTTCAAGCGACAAATACTGGGTATTTATGCTTATCGTTTGTCCATATTCGCAAAATGTTTATTTTAGTGTGGCTGGGGTAGAGTGTTTTATGTAGACATATAAAGCGGGAGGTTATGAACCATGGGGAAAAAAATTGCAGTTGTTTTGACAGATTACTTTGAGGACAGCGAGTACACTGAGCCTGCGAAAGCCTTTAAAGAAGCGGGACATGAACTGACTGTCATCGAAAATGAAAAAGGAAAAACAGTAAAAGGCAAGCAGGGAAAAGCGGAAGTGACGGTTGACGCGTCCATTGACGACGTAAATCTTTCAGACTTTGATGCGCTTTTGATTCCCGGAGGATTTTCACCAGACCAGCTTCGTGCTGACGATCGTTTCGTCCAATTTGCAAAAGCGTTTATGACTGACAAAAAGCCGGTATTCGCTATTTGCCATGGCCCGCAGCTTTTAATCAATGCGAAAGCGCTCGACGGCCGAAAAGCGACAGGCTATACGTCCATTCGTGTTGACATGGAAAACGCCGGTGCCGACGTTGTGGACAAGGAAGTGGTTGTTTGCCAAGATCAATTGGTCACTAGCCGCACACCGGACGATATACCGGCATTTAACCGCGAGTCATTGGCATTGCTTGAGAAATAAAGAAAAAACGGACGCCCGCGGGCGTCCGTTTTTTTGATCATAACGTGACATCAGCTTGAACAGCCGTCAGTTTCTTGTACCTGTAATACAAGAAAGCAGCTGCAGCCGTTCCGATGACCGCAATGCCGAAGTCGAATATGAAAATATGGGCGATGCCCCCCGCTTTTGCGATAAGCCCTGTTGCAATCGGCAGCAGAATCGATGCAAGGCTTGAAGCGGTCGCTACAATTCCGGTAACGGTTCCTTTTCGCTTCCAGAAAAGCTCTGTCATTAACGTAATGGTAATTTGAAACACACCCGCAGTTGAAAAGCCTAAGAAAAAGGCAGTGATGTCCAGCACAACTGGGATATGAACGGTCAGCATGACTGCGAGTGTACATAAAGTAATAATAGGATATAAGAGCGTTATGAAGACAGGTTTGACCCATCTGTTCAGCAAAACGGCTAATAATAAAACAGATGCCAGAGATCCTATACTATAATAGCTCAGCAATTGTACAGATGCTGATTCAGCTAAACCGGCTGCCTTTTGCGCGTAGCTCGGGAGCCAGATTTGAGAAACCGTAAATAAAGCCGTGGATGTAAAACCGATGATAATCAGTGCGGTGCCTTCTTTCTGAAAAACGGGTTCAGACAAGAAAACGGGAGATTCCTGTTGGCCGCTATTAGTTGGTTTCTTATGTTTTTTAGGAAACGAAAGCGTTGATAAATAAATAATATTCAGGAGATAGACCGCTGCCGGCAGATAAAAAGCAAATCCGTAAAACATGCTGTGGTCTGCTAAAAATGTGATCAAAAGCGGCAAAAGTGCGGCCCCCACAGACATAAAGGCTTTAACCAAGACATTTGCCGAACCGGAAGCAGACGGAAAGAGCTCGGTTAGGGCCGGATATGTTCCGGCATCCATGGCTGAATTAGCGACTCCGGCTAATAAAGCGAACACAAACGCCAGTTCATAGCTCGGTGATAAAGGAATACCGACTAAAAAGACGGCCATAATTCCCGCAGAAGCGACAACAAGCGGCTTTCTGCCGATTTTATCTGATAGAACTCCGGAAATGCCGTATGTCAGCAGTTTGCCAAACCCGATAGCGGCAATGACATAACTGATGCCGGTCGGATCGGTATTCCACTGTTTTGTTAATGAGGACATATTGGATGCGAGAATAATGTTGACCATCCCCAGAAAGAAGTAGTTGATATACATTCCGGATGCTGTTTTTATAGATGTCGTTTGCATGCTTGTACTCCTTCAAATCTTATTCGAACACTTTACTGTTTTGGTTTGAGGAAATGATAAAAAAGACTCGCCGAGTTTCCGGCCAGTCTCCATTATTTACGAAGCGAGGCTAATTCTTGAGCAATCGCCTGCATTTCACTTGGGCTGAATGATTCTTTTTTCATCACCATGCTGTGAAGGTACGTGAGGTCTTCAATCTTCTCATCACTGAAATCCTCCGCTTTGATTACGCCGACGTTCAGCATGTTCAGCTTTTGGGAAATCTCTTCAATCATTTGAGTTAATGTTTCTGTATTTGGGCTGGACAAATGGTTCCATCCTTTCTATGCGCAATATAGGTATGTTTTATTCTAACAGAATTCCATCAGAAAAAAACCCTATTCTAAAAGCAGGCTTTTAATTCCAAAAAAGTGAAGACATCAGTTGAAAAGGAAATGAACATCCTACTAAGATATTCATGAAGGTTTCTTTTTAGAGAAATAGGGGCAAAGAATAGGGAGGTTGCACATCATGATAAGCGTGTTATTTGTTTGTTTAGGTAACATTTGCCGGTCTCCGATGGCGGAAGCGATTTTTCGGGACCTGGCAGCCAAAAAAGGATTAGAGGGGAAAATCAAGGCGGACTCAGCCGGTATTGGCGGCTGGCACATCGGCAACCCCCCGCATGAGGGAACGCAGGAGATATTGCGCAGAGAAGGAATCGGCTTTGATGGCATGCTGGCGCGTCAAGTCAGCGAACAGGATCTGGCCGATTTTGATTACATCATTGCAATGGATGCAGAAAATATCGGAAGTCTCAGAAGCATGGCGGGATTTAAAAACACCTCGCATATCAAAAGGCTTTTGGACTATGTTGAAGATTCAGATCTTGCCGACGTTCCCGATCCTTACTACACAGGGAATTTTGAAGAAGTCTGCCAATTAATCAAATCAGGCTGTGAGCATCTGCTTGCGTCTATTCAAAAAGAAAAACAATTGTGAGTGAAAGGAGAATTTGCATGAACAACGAACGTTTAATGCTGAAAGGGATATTTCTCGGAGCTGCGGCAGGCGCGGCGTTATCACTGCTCCATAAGCCGACAAGACAGGCGTGCGGCATGAGATGGCTGACATGCAAGCATAAACTTTCACTGTACAAAAGCAACCCAGAGCTGTTAAAAAACACTGTCATCACAAAAGTGGATGAGGCCAAAAAGCTCGCCCAAACGCTTTCAAAGGAAGTCGACTTTGTGAACCAGCAGGTGAAAGAGCTGAAGAAAACAACGCCGCAAGTGATGGAACTCGTGCAAGAAACGAAAGAGCATTTTTCAAAAAAATGATCAAACATGCGAGGTGAGACGACATGAGTTTTTTGAAAGAGCTTTTCAGCAGATACACCCTTCATGAAGGACAAAGTAAATCAGCGGAGCTGGCGTATTTTTTTCTATTGTCACTGTTTCCGTTTTTGATTTTTATGCTGACGCTCACCGCGTATCTTCCGCTTTCTACCGATGATGTTTTAGGAGTCATAGAACAATATGCTCCCGCCAGTGCGATGTCACTCGTTGAATCCATTACCCATCAAACCTTAAATAATCGAAATGGCGGTTTGCTGTCATTCGGGATTATCGCCGCATTATGGTCTGCGTCTAATGGAATGAACGCGATCGTCCGGTCGCTGAACCACGCGTATGATGTGGAAGAAAACCGCTCTTTTATCATTGTTCGTCTAACCTCGATTTTTTTGACGATTGCCATGGTATTTACGATTTTAGTGGCTTTGCTTCTGCCGGTATTTGGCCGGGAGATTGGAAGGCTCGCTTCTGACTTTGTCGGCGCGTCGGATCTGTTTTTATCCGTCTGGGCCGCCATTCGCTGGGGTGTCAGCCCGCTTGTGCTTTTGATTGTTTTTTCCGCGCTGTATGTGATTGCGCCGAACAAAAAGCTGTCTCTCCGGTTTGTCATGCCGGGTGCGGTCTTTGCGACTATCGGCTGGATCATTGTCAGCACATTGTTTTCATTTTACGTCAGCACGTTTGCGAACTATAGCGCCACTTACGGGAGCATCGGGGGAATCATCGTTCTGATGATTTGGTTTTACTTGAGCGGCATTTTAATTATCCTAGGCGGAGAAATCAACGCTCTTTTACATAAACGTAAAAAGCTTCCTGATGAAAATCCCTACCATTAGCGCACCCTATAAACGAACTTCGGTTCAAAAAGAAGTCGGGGGGATATCGTGATGACCAAGCATACGAAAAAAGGCGGAAGCCATAACAAACAAAACTCGAAAAGCAAATCGAGCCATAAAACAAGCGGAAGCGCCAACGGACAAAACGGCTACCATTAGCATAAAAGCCTCCTGACATGATGTCGGGAGGCTTTTTGATTAAGAAGATGAAGAATAGGTTTCAGCCGGTGACCAGCTTTTCGGTTTGCCCAGCACAAGGGCCAGCCACACAGCGCTAAGCGTGAGAGTAATGAAGTAGAACAAGTTTGCGCTTTCAAATGTCTGCATATACCAGCCGCCGGCAACCGGGCCGAGGATGCTGCCGAGACTGAATGTAATGCCGCAAAGCAGGTTCCCCGCCGGCAGGAGGTGAGGCGGAAGAAGGTCTGTCATATAGCTGATGCCAAGTGTAAAGGTTGATCCGACTGCCATTCCTGCAATAAAAAAGCAGCCGCCGATCACGTAGGGCGAAGGAAATACACCGGCGATGAAAAAGCAAAGAGCCCCAGTCAGTAAAATCACCAGCAGCACATTCCGCCTGCCGTATTTATCGCTGAGGATGCCGAGCGGAAACTGAAAGATAATGCTTCCAATCGCAAATGCGGGAAGGATGATCGCTACTGCGTCTACTGATATCCCCAAACGGAGCGCGTACACCGGAAAGCTTCCGTTCAGCGCCGTTTCCAGAAAGCCGTAGCCAAATGTAGGCATAAAGGCAACCCACCCAAACAGCATGGCCTGATAAAATCGCCTGAAACTATTGTCAGATTTGGTTTCATGAGGACTGGTTTCCGGGTATGCATTTTGTAGAAAGAAAACAAAAAGCCACGCAAACAGACTGATGCAGCCGGACACGATAAAAGGAAGCGACGGACTCAGCTTGACAAGCGGCACCATGAACGGGCCTGCGGCAAAGCCAAGGCCAAAGGAAAGCCCATAAATAGACAGGTTTCTTCCGCGATTTTGTTTTGATGACATGGAGGTCACCCACGTTTGCGTAGAAAAGTGAAGCATGTGGTCGCCGATTCCAATGAACAGGCGAAGCAGGAACCAGACCCAAACTGACTGAAGCCAAATAAATCCGAATAAGCTTAAAATGACAATGCTTCCGCCCATGACGATCAGCGGCTTGAACCCGAGCTTTCTGAGCGGCGCTTCCATAAACGGCGAAGCCAAAAGCACACCGATATACAGCCCGGTCGCGTGCAGGCCGTTGATAGCAGCGGATTCTCCATTTGTTTCAAAAATGATTGAAATGACAGGCAGCAGCATGCCTTGTGAAAACCCGGAAATGGAAACGAGCAAGACAAGGATAAAGAAATGAAATCGTAACATCGTGTCAGTTCTCCTTATGTGGAATCTATGTTGATCGTACAACGTTTTCCAAAAGCAGGCAACCTGAAAAAAGCCTATATCACGCTATACATTTGCCCTCGTGTAATCATGAAGGTTTTTGTGAAGAATAAAAATAAAACAAGTCATAAAAAAGGAGCTATTTCACCATGAATCGTATCTTTTTTATTTTAGTGGCGGCCGGTGTTCCGCTTTCTGTGATTGGCAGTTTGATGCATTGGCCTTCCGCGGTTCTTTTTGCCGTTTATTGCGTGACGATTATCGCGCTTGCAAGCTATATGGGGAGGGCGACAGAATCACTGTCCATCATTGCAGGACCGCGTATCGGCGGTTTGTTGAACGCCACCTTCGGGAATGCGGTGGAGCTGATTATTTCCCTTTTTGCATTAAAGGAAGGCCTGACAGGAATCGTACTTGCCTCTTTAACCGGTTCAGTGCTGGGGAACCTGCTGCTGGTAGCGGGCCTATCGTTTTTTGTCGGCGGTTTAAAATATAAGCGGCAGGAATTTAATATCCATGATGCCCGCCATAATTCCGGGCTTCTGATTTTTGCCATCATTGTCGCCTTTGTGATTCCGGAGGTATTCTCTGTTGGTATGGGAAACGCCAGCAAACTCAATTTAAGCATCGGCATCAGCATCATTATGATTCTGTTATATGTGGCGGCGCTGTACTTTAAACTTGTCACGCATCGGGGCGTTTATCAGCCGAATAATGCCGCTCAGACTGAAGGAGAGGAAGAGCCGGAATGGTCAGGGAAGGTTGCGACGATTGTCTTGTTTGCGGCAACGATTGTGGTGGCATACATATCCGAAAACCTGGTCCATACCTTTCACTCGGTGGCTGAACAGTTCGGGTGGAGCGAGCTGTTTATCGGGGTCATCATCGTGGCGATTGTAGGAAATGCGGCGGAGCACGCGTCAGCGATTATTATGGCCTTCAAAAATAAAATGGACATTGCGGTTGAAATTGCAGTCGGCTCTACGCTGCAGATCGCTATGTTTGTCGCACCGGTTCTCGTCATCTGTTCTATCTTTTTTCCGACAAGCATGCCGCTTGTATTTACATTGCCGGAGCTCGTCGCGATGGTATCAGCGGTTCTCTTGATGATCGCGATTTCGAATGACGGGGATTCCAACTGGTTTGAAGGGGCGACACTGCTTGCTGCATATGTCATTATGGCGATCGGCTTTTTCCTTCTTTAACCTGAAAAAATGATGGATAACAACAAAGCGGGATGAAAAGACTAAGGGAAAATGCCATAGAAAGAGTGATATGATGAAAAAGCTATTTCATTCCACACTTATTGTGTTGTTATTCTTTAGTTTTTTCGGCGTTCAGCCCATCCACGCGAAAAAGCAGTTTAAGGTTCCTAATTCTGTCGCAAGCATTTCAAAGGAAAACACGTATCCGAATGCTTCACAGGATCAGCCAATGCTTCAGCCGAGCAAGCTGGCAAAGGAATTGCTCGATCATTCTGAGGTAAAGATTGAAAATCCGCATCTCATCAAAATGCTGAATGAATCCAACATATCCGGCACACCGCTTGCAGTAGGGTACCGGGCGACAATATTTCTCGGGAAATGGGCGCTCGGCTATGAATCAAATGAAACAGTCGCAAACTGGGAATATAAAAAAATCAATACAAACCGTGCGGATAACCGCGGCGGGAAAGAAACGGCTGAAATGCATTATGCCCAGGAACAGCAGTACAGAGTGAAGGGCGGCCTGACAGCTAAAGTTCCAAATGCTGAAGATGTCAAAAGCATGATGATGCAAAAAGCAATGAAGAAAACGAACCTTCCGCTTGCATTTGAGACGGTCATTGGGGCTGGCACAAAACGGGATCAGATTTATAAAGTCGCTCCTAAAAAAATCGGTTATCTACATGCATATGCACCGGCTGTGAATGAAAAAGGAAAAGTGACTTACGGAGAAGTGTACTTAGTGCTGAAAGGAAATAAACGAAAACTCGTCGTGAAAAATGTCACGTCACAGGGAATCGGCGCGTGGATTCCGGTTCAAGATCATGTCACGTTTGGCTTTCAGCTTTCCTCACTGCCAAGATAAATAAAAAACTGATTCCAACTCGGAATCAGTTTTTTTGTTTATTGGGTTCTCTCGATTCGGACCGCTTCCTCAAGCATTTGCACTTTGTTTTGGTAGAGCTGGCGAACGAGAACCCGTCTTACTGCAAGGCTGGCACTGAAATAATCATCATCTTTCACCATGCCTTTAACCGTAAATTCGACGCCGCGATTGATTTTATTCAATGCGGTGATGCCGTGGATTTGAAACGGTTCTGTCGGATTGCCGAATTCATCCCGCTTCAATGAATCACGAAGCTCTTCGTTCAGCATGTCACATGCCTCTTCCAACACGCTGTACACGCGGTCCGGATCTTCTTTAAAGCTGATAAGAAAGGATTCGGTAATCCGCATAAAATCAATATTATAGTTCTCTATTTGTCTGACCTCACCGTTGCTGATGGTGAGCAGCTTCCCGCTCCATTCCCGGATTTGCAGCGAGCGGAGGCCGATTTCCTCCACTGTCCCGTTGAACAAGTTGTTGACGGTGACATAATCGCCTTTGTGCAGCTGGCGTTCATATATTAAGAACACACCAGCCAGCACATCTTTGATCAGCGATTGGGCGCCAAAACCGATCACGATACCTGCTACGCCCGCCCCGGCCAATATCTTGCCGAAATCATGCACAAATAAAGAAATAACGTAAAAGATAAAACCAATTGTCGCCGTATACTGGGTGACAGAACGGACAAGGCTTTCAATCGTTTTTTCCTTTTTTTCTTCAATAAAATCCGTCCGTTTAAAAAATAGCTGTACCAGCCGGTTGATGATAAAGACACCGATCCAAAGGATAACGGCAACGAGGAGAATATCGACGATTTTATTTTGAAAAATCTCCGTAAGTGTTTCTTTCATCCGCATCTAACTCCTGGCTTGACGTTTTGTGAAGTCTGTATCCTGATAATAACTGTTTTTAACAAGAACATTCGGTCCGAGGCACCGGACATTCGGGCAGTGGCAACTCAGTTCCTTCGCAAGCTTGGTCTCTCTCCACTTTTCATAGGCGGAAGGAAGGCTGTCCGTCTGAATGTTGCCAAGCGGCGGGGTATCACCGAAATCGGTCACGATAATGTTTCCGTCGAAAATGTTCACATTCAGGCGGGATCGGCCGTCAGGGTCATTTCGCACTGTGACGTTTTTCGCCGCGCGAAGCCGGCGAAGCAGCTTTTGGTCGTCTTCGTCCGGACTGCAGGCATAAAACGGCAGCGTTCCGAACAGCATCCACGTATTTTCATCACGAATATCCAGCAAGCGGTGAATGGCCTGTCTCATCTCTTTCAGGCTGAGGGATTCAAGAGCGCTTGCGAAATCGCTTGGATACATTGGGTGGACCTCGTGACGCTGACATTTCATATCTTCTGTGATTTGGCGGTGAATATGCTCAATATGCGGAAGTGTTCGTTTGTTCAGCATCGTTTCCGCAGATACCATTACTCCTGCATCCACGAGCGTGCGGCTGTTTTCGATCATTTTTTCAAAATAGCGCGCGCGCTGTTCGAAGGTCGGTTTTCTGTCCATCATGGCAAAGCCGATTTCAGCAAAATCTTCAACTGTACCCCAGTTATGAGAAATATGTAGCACATCGAGATACGGAATGATCCATTCGTACCGCTCGATGTCGAGGGTCAGATTTGAATTAATTTGTGTCCGCACACCCCGTTCATGGGCATATTTCAATAAAGGAACAACATATTCTTTTACTGATTTCAACGAAAGCATCGGCTCTCCGCCTGTGATGCTGATGGATCTGAGGCGCGGGATTTCCTCCAGCCGTTTTAACAGAAGATCTATTGGCAGAGCATTCGGGTCTTTAGGCTGCAATGTATAGCCTACAGCACAATGCTCGCATCTCATATTGCACAGTGTCGTCGTTGTGAATTCAACGTTTGTCAGCTGCATGTCTCCGTATTGGTCAACATCCATATAGGCTTCCCAAGGGTCAAACTCGGGCGTAATCGGACGCAGCTTCGTGTTTTGTGTCATGACTATCTAACTCCTTTATAAATGGGCATACTAACGCTGCCAACAGTTAATTTTAGACCTGATTTGCCAAGATCGCAAGTAGCGCGGCGATTGAAAAACGGCAAAAAATGAGCTACCATATTAAAAAATGAATGGAGGAACAGAATGGGGAACGCCGTAAACAATAAAGATCAGCAGATTGATTATTTAAAGAACAGACTTGACATGTTTATGAACGTCATCGATTCATTAGACCCTGAAGCAACCGACGTTGAAGATATAGACAGGCTTATCAGCATGCTTGATGACCTGGAAGCCAAATACGAACGTTTTAAAAAAGATTGGGAATAAAACCGCGCGCCCGCTGCGGTTTTTTTATTGGCATAAAGCAACAGTATAAAACAAAGCCCCTATCTGTAAAATAAGAAAAAATGCAGAAGGAGCGCTGGCCATGAAGTGGATGTGTTCAATATGCTGCGCCGCCGTATTGCTTGCCGGAGGTGCAGCACAGGCGGAAGCGGTGCCGAATGAGCCGATTAATTGGGGCTTTAAACGAAGTGTCAATCATCAGCCGCCAGATGCCGGGAAGCAGCTGAACAGTTTAATTGAAAAATATGACGCGTTTTATTTAGGGAATACAAAGGAAAAAACGATTTACTTAACGTTTGATAACGGATATGAAAATGGCTATACGCCAAAAGTGCTTGATGTCTTAAAAAAACATCGCGTAACAGGAACGTTTTTTGTCACCGGGCATTTCGTAAAGGACCAGCCTCAGCTGATCAAACGAATGTCAGATGAGGGCCATATTATCGGCAACCATTCCTTTCACCATCCGGATTTAACGACAAAAACAGCTGATCAGATTCAGGATGAACTTGATTCAGTCAACGAAGAGGTTTATAAAATTACGGGAAAGCAGGACAACCTGTATTTGCGTCCGCCGCGCGGCGTGTTCAGTGAGTACGTACTGAAAGAAACGAAACGCCTCGGCTATCAAACCGTTTTCTGGTCGGTCGCTTTTGTTGATTGGAAAATCAACAACCAAAAGGGGAAGAAATATGCCTACGATCATATGATTAAGCAGGCGCACCCGGGAGCCATTTACCTGCTGCACACCGTATCAAGGGACAATGCAGAAGCGCTGGATGACGCGATTACAGATCTGAAAAAACAGGGCTACACTTTTAAAAGCATTGATGATCTGATGTTTGAGAAAGAAATGAAGATGCCGTCCTTGTAATGAGAAGAGCCTCTCCTGAAATGGAGAGGTTTTTCTTTATTTTATACATTTAATCAGTGCGGCCCAGTCCAGATCCCCGAAGCCTTTCTCAATCCCGCTTTCAAAATGGCTCTTGGCCAGCTCGGCAAGAGGAAGATTTGCAGAAACCCGTTTTGCGGCGGCGAGTGCCAGGTTGGTATCCTTCAGCCCTAAAGACATTTTGAAGCCGGCCGGCTCAAATTTCTGCTCGGCCATAATGGTTCCGTAATTTTGATAGACTGGAGAACCAAAGAGCGCGCTGGCGATTTCTAAAAATTGTTTTTGTTCTAAGCCGTATTTCTCCATCATTAAGAAGGATTCAGATAACGCTTCCAGCATGGACACGAGCAAGAAATTGATGCTGATTTTGGCTGCATTTGCCGTCTTGCTTTCTTCGCCGACGTCAAATACCTGCTGGCTCAGGCTGTCGAGCAGAGGCTTGGCAGCTTGCTTTGCTTCCGCCGGTCCGGCTGTTATGATACGGAGCGCGGCTTTGGCTGCGGCATCCGGTCTGCCAAGGACAGGAGCGGCGAGAAAAAATTGTCCTTTCTCTGCATGAGCCGCTGCGAGCTTTTCTGAGAACTCAACACTGATTGTGCTCATCGAGATGTGAATGCCGTTCTCTGCTAATCCTTCAAGCAGCCCGTCTTCTCCGAATGTCACGGTGCTGACTGAATCATCATCTGCAAGCATTGTGATGACAATATCAGCGGATTTTGCCGCCAGCCGCGGCGTATCAGCTGCCTGTGCGCCTTCTGTGACAAGGTCTTCTGTCTTTTGTTTCGTCCGGTTATAGACAGTCAATTCGTAGCCTGCTTGAAGAACATTTCGGGCAATGGGCTGTCCCATATTGCCGAGTCCGATGACAGCAATTTTCAATCTAATCACTCCCTGAATATTTTTTCCATTATAAACAATATGAACAGAATATGCATAGCGATCGGCTTACAACAAAAAAGAACAGCTGCTCGCTGTCCTCATTTAAAAATATTGAACCATCCTTTATGTACAAACCAAATCAGCATTCCAATCACAAGCGCGGCCATCAGGCCAAGTACAGCGAAATATCCGTATTTCCAATGCAGTTCCGGCATAAAGTCGAAGTTCATACCGTATACACCGGCAATAAAGGTGAGCGGGATGAAAATGGTTGATACGATCGTCAGTGTCATCATAATCGCATTCATCCGGTTTGAGTTTAGCGTCACGTAGCTGTCACGCAAGTCGGACGTCATGTCACGGTTGGATTCCACAATTTCAGACAACTTTAACAAATGATCATATATGTCGCTGAAATAGGCTTTCGTTTCCCGCTGCTCTTTCACATGGTCAAGGCTTAAAATCCGGTAGAGCAAATCACGCATCGGGATAATCGTCCGTCTCAAATGCAATAGGTCTGTTCTGAGATCAAACACCTCATTCATCAGCGTTCCATACGTTTTGTGGGGACGGCTTTCTTCAATTTCATTCAGCCGGTCTTCGATTTTATACACGAGAGGAAAATATTCATCAACAAGCTGATCCATGATCATATAAGAAATATGCCCGGGCCCTTTTTTCAATATGTCCGGTGAAGCATACAAACGCTCCCGGACTTTAGCGATACCGGGCGTTTCGTGTAAATGAAAGGTGACGACAAATTTTTCGCCTTGAAAGATATCGACTTCCTCCGTCTCAAGTGTTTCCTTATTCAGCGCATGAATCACGTAAAAACGATAGCTGTCATAATGGTCAAGCTTTGGCCGCTGCATATGCTGGAAGCAATCCTCAATGGCAAGCGGGTGAAAATGAAAAAAATCTCTCAATAACGCCGTTTCCGTATCCTCCGGGCCGTAAAAATCAACCCAGTACCATGCAATATCAGGCTGTTCCACTCGTTCGATCGGTATATTTTTCAGCAGCTGATGCTCTGTTGTGATTGCGGTAATGTTGATCATAAACAACCCTCCACCTGCCATTATATCATGCGGTCTTTATGAGAAAAGTATACGGTACTCTCTGCCTAATTCCAGCGGCATGTTATACTGAACAAAAACGGAAAAAAGGGTGGATCTCATGTGGAAGGAAAAAGTATCTGTCACGCCTCCGTATCATTTTGACCGCGTGCTGGACAGGCTGTCTTTAGACCCCCTCAATGCTGTTGATCGAGAGGCGAGGGAAGTCCGTGTCCCAATCAGAAATCAAGCGGGGGACGTATGTATTGTAAAGGTACAGGCGTTAGGCCATCCGGGCGAGCCTGAGTTCCTCGTCAGCGGGGAAACGGATCAGGGAGAAATGATGAAGGAAATCAAGCGGATTTTCCAATGGGAAAATCATTTGCAGCACGTTCTGGATCATTTTTCAAAAACGAGCCTGTCCGCCATTTTTGAAGAGCATGCCGGGACGCCGCTTGTTCTGGACTACAGCGTGTACAACTGCATGATGAAATGCATTATCCACCAGCAGCTCAATCTTTCCTTCGCTTACACGCTAACAGAACGGTTTGTTCATGCGTTTGGCGAGCAGAAGGATGGCGTGTGGTGCTACCCAAAGCCGGAAACGATTGCAGAACTCGATTATCAGGATCTGCGTGATCTGCAATTCAGCATGAGAAAAGCGGAATACACCATTGATACATCAAGGATGATCGCAGAAGGCACACTCAGCTTGTCAGAGCTGCCGCATATGGCGGATGAAGACATTATGAAGAAACTGATCAAAATCAGGGGTATCGGCCCGTGGACCGTGCAAAATATCCTCATGTTCGGACTTGGCCGTCCCAATTTATTCCCGCTTGCCGATATCGGCCTCCAGAATGCCATCAAACGCCATTTTCAGCTGGACGATAAGCCGGCAAAGGATGTCATGCTGGCGATGAGCAAGGAGTGGGAGCCTTATTTAAGCTATGCGTCTTTGTATTTGTGGAGAAGTATAGAATAATTCGTCTGACAATGAAGGAAATCCTGCAAACGTGTTATACTAGAAAGATGTGAAAAAACCATTTCACTTTCTGCCAGCTGCAGAAAGCTTCATATAGAAACGGAGAGAACAACGTGAACCAACAAAAGAAACAGGCGCCCGTCGAACTGAAGGTCGGACAAACCTTTCCGCTGACGATTAAGCGTCTCGGCATTAACGGAGAAGGTGTCGGCTATTTTAAGAAAAAAGTCGTCTTCGTGCCCGGCGCGCTTCCTGGCGAAGAAGTTGTTGTGCAGGCCACAAAGGTCCAGCCGAAGTTTTCGGAGGGCCGCATTAAGAAAATCCGCAAGGCGTCTGAGCACCGGGTGGCACCGCCTTGCCCTGTTTATGAGCAATGCGGCGGCTGTCAGCTTCAGCACCTTGCATACAGCCAGCAGCTTCGGGAAAAACGCGATATCGTCATTCAGTCTCTTGAACGCCATACGAAGTTTAAAGTTGAAAACATGGAAATCAAAGAAACGATTGGCATGGACAACCCGTGGAATTACCGCAATAAAAGCCAATTCCAGATCGGACGCTCGCAAAGCGGCAGCATCATCGCCGGCTTATACGGCCTTGATTCTCATGATATCGTGCCGATTAAAGACTGTATCGTTCAGCATCCGGCAACGAACAAAACAACAGGCATCGTCCGCCGCATTTTAGAGGACTTCAATGTGTCTGTTTATAATGAAAGAAAACGAAAAGGCGACGTTCGCACGATCGTGACGAGAGTCGGCTTTGAAACAGGCGAAGTGCAGGTTGTGCTTGTAACCGCAAAAGAAACGCTTCCGCACAAGGAAGAAATCGTCAAAGCGATTCAAAAGCGATTGCCAGAGGTCAAATCCATTATTCAGAATGTAAATGGTGCGAAAACTTCAGTGATTTTTGGTGAGAAAACAAAACCGCTCGCCGGAAAAACAGTGATTCAAGAAGTGCTCGGCGACGTATCTTTTGAATTGAGCGCCCGCGCTTTCTTCCAGCTCAACCCGGAACAGACCGTCAAGCTGTATGATGAAGTGAAAAAAGCGGCGCAGCTGACCGGAAAAGAAAAAGTCGTTGATGCGTATTGCGGTGTCGGCACTATCGGCATGTGGGTGGCGGACGGAGCGAAGGAAGTCCGCGGCATGGACGTCATCAAGGAATCGATTGACGATGCTAAGAAAAACGCCAAAAAACACGGCATGGCAAATGCCACATACGTAACAGGAACAGCCGAGCACTGGCTCCCGAAATGGACGAAAGAAGGCTTCCGCCCGGACGTCGTCATCGTAGACCCGCCAAGAACCGGCTGTGACAGCACGTTCCTGGACACGATCAAAAAAGTCAAACCAAAACGCTTCGTCTACGTATCCTGCAATCCATCCACGCTCGCGAAGGATTTGCAGACGCTGTCGAAGGACTATCGCGTGGACTATATTCAGCCTGTCGATATGTTTCCGCAGACGGCGCATGTTGAAGCAGTGGCGAGACTTGTATTGAAAGCGTCTAACTAAAATAAACAATACCTAATCAGACCTGGATTTCGGTAAAATAAACAATTCCGATTTCCGGGTCTTTTTTTCATGTACAGCCCTTGTCCTGACTGTCTTTTCCCAATTTTATCTTTCTTTTTTTCGCGGAGATCTTTATTTTAACTGGCGAAAAGAGTTGATAAAAACGTGTTGAAAAGCGGGTGAAAAACAGCCAATTTTGAACAGGAAAAGTATGAAAATGGGGGTTCGGTAGGAAAAGTCTATTTTAACTCGAATAGGGCTGCTGTAGCAGTTACTATTGGAGCGCTACACTTGTCCCTAAAGTAGGTTCATATCCCTTTCGAAAGCCTAGAGACTTACTTACTAGCGATCTCTATCTTCTTTATCTTTTTTTGATAAGAAAGTAGGTAAACTTAAATTAATTATGTTATATCATCGCCAATGGAAGTCTTGTGTATTATCTTCAACTGGAATAAAAGACTCTTCAGTATCTACAATAATCGATTACTCCTCAATATCTTTTTTGCTGAAAATAGGTTTAAATTTGTTTCTATATTTCTGAACCTTGTTTATTGTCGATTCACTTACTTTTGAGCCGAGGTTAATTATGATAGAGTCATCATTATTTGATTCTTCAGCATGAGCGCTTAGGCTGTAAACTGGCAAATATGTAAACCATCGAAATTCTTCATTTTTTACATACTCCATTTCCTTTATATATTTTATTAAATAGATAAGATTGTATATAATTTATCCCTCTTCCTATAAACAAAACTTTAAATGTTTATTTTTCTAATTAGCAGTTATTTAACCGGAAAAATTTCCTTCCAGTATGATTAAAATACATGAGTAGAATGATGTAAAATCATAGATGTATTTTCATAATTTGTAAAATTATATATTGACTTGCAGTTATTACGTGTGAAATATTGATTATAGGAATATAAGGAAAAGTATGGCGTATATCATTTCAAGAGTCATTCGATGTAAAAAGTTGAAACATTGTAATAAATGAAAGAGGTGAAAATGATGGCCAACCCCATTTTAAAATGCATAACGTATGAGCACTACAACAATTAAATAATAGTGCCGAGACGATAACAACTATTACAGTAATACCTACAATGGTTATATCCTTGCGACAATCATGCTTCATAATATAATGATTTTAGATTGACACTTGGCTAAAAAGTATTGCAGAGAAGGAAATGGATAATTAAATGGATAAAGTATATAAAAAACGACCGTTATATAAAAGAAGTTGGTTTCAAACATTTTTGGCATTTTTAGTATCTCAGCTTTATTTTAATTTTGTAGAATTAACGGGATGGGGTCCTAAGTATAGAGAAATGAATGGATTCCCAGCAAACATAGTTGAACAAGATTTCTTTCAAACATATCTTTCATTCTATGATAATCCATGGTTTAATATTATTACTGTTTTCTTGGGAGTTTTCACTATTATACAAATAATTACAGGGATAACAAAGGATATTCGAAATTAAAGCAATAACTTCTGATGCCTTATTTAATGATGAAAGAAAATGAACACTTTCTTAATTATCTTATGAGTGAAGACTGCGACACTTAGTCAGCAGTCTATTTTATTGGTTCTGGAGCAGGATTACCGTTCTCATCCTCTTTACCACATGTGATTCACAAGTAGTAGCAAGCCGTAAGTTAAAGCTTTTTCATTCTCTTGAGTACTAGTTATACCACCCCCAACTCAATTTGCTTAATCAAAGTTTATCTCTTGAAATTAGTTTTTCCGCAAATATGATATAGAGATACGGATATGGTGTAGTGTTAAATATCTTATCTTCAATAACAGGGCAATTATTTTGCGTTGGTAATATGGAGAACTCATATGATATTCTATTTAGGTTGGAATTCTTTTTATCCAAAAAGTTCAAAAGTAAGGCCACTAAGAAAGACGAAGGTCAGCGCCAGTGTTAACCACAATATATGGTTTAGATAATCATCCCACGTGAAATGTTCAAAATTTACTATAGATTGATAAGAAATGCTTTCGCATGCGATAAGTGTAAAAAGAAAGCATGGTCAGTTTTTTAATATTGAGATAAAGGTATAGCCGTATCCCCTAATGAAAGGATTTGATTTTTGTTATGACAGAAAATTTCTGGCGTGAATTACCACGGCCATTTTTTGTACTGGCACCAATGGAAGATGTGACAGATGTTGTTTTCCGGCATGTAGTAAGTGAAGCAGGCAGACCGGATGTATTTTTTACAGAGTTCACAAACTCAGAGAGCTATTGCCATCCGGATGGGAAGGATAGCGTACGCGGCCGTTTGACTTTTACAGAGGATGAACAGCCAATTGTGGCCCATATATGGGGAGATAAGCCTGAAAACTTCCGTAAAATGAGTATTGGCATGGCAGAGTTAGGATTTAAAGGACTAGATATCAATATGGGCTGCCCAGTGCCTAATGTGGCGGGGAATGGAAAGGGAAGCGGCCTTATTTGCCGTCCTGCAGTTGCGGCAGAATTAATACAAGCTGCAAAAGCAGGGGGATTGCCTGTAAGCGTGAAGACAAGACTTGGATACACGGATGTGGATGAATGGCGCGAGTGGCTGACACACATTTTGAAACAGGATATTGCCAATCTTTCTATTCATTTGCGTACAAGAGCGGAAATGAGCAAAGTAGATGCCCATTGGGAACTCATCCCGGAGATTAAGAAACTTCGTGATGAGGTGGCACCAGATACACTTTTGACGATCAATGGCGATATCCCTGACCGCCAAACTGGCTTAAAACTTGCTGAACAATACGGCGTCGATGGAATTATGATAGGGCGCGGTATTTTTACAAATCCATTTGCCTTTGAAAAGGAGCCGAAAGAGCATAGCAGCAAGGAATTGCTTGATCTCTTAAGGCTGCATCTGGATCTTCATGATAAATATTCAGCATTAGAAGCCCGTCCGTACAAGCCTCTTCCTCGCTTTTTTAAAATTTATCTCCGCGGGTTCCGAGGGGCAAGTGAATTAAGAAATCAATGCATGAACACAAAGTCAACAGATGAAGTGCGTGCATTGCTCGACGACTTTGAGAGAAAGTATCTTGATGGGGTAGAATAACAGCAGTGCTTGATTCAAAAAAGGCTAACAAAATAAAGGGATTTTTACACCATTCTTGACTAAAATAAACCTGGATTTTCGGTAAATCCGGGTCTTTTTTGTACGCAGCTTTTACTCAGCCTGTCTTTTCTCTAATTTATTGTAAGAAAATAATGGTATATTTAGTCGAGATATCTTATAAAGGGGGAGAGGAAAATGAAACGGCTATGCATCATCCCCTGCGGCAAGAAAAAAATCTGGGACGTCCAGCCTGATGCCGGGCCGGTAAGAGCAGAGGACGCTTATCTCAGCCCGTTTCATCAGGCGTGCGAACGGTATGCGAAAGCATTTTTCGATGAGTGGGTGATTTTGTCTGCGAAGCACGGGTTCCTCCGCCCTGATGATCTCATTTCGGGAAATTACGATGTCACTTTTGGCACCGGTCATCCGGAAATCATGACAGCGGACGAGCTGAGCCGCCAATTTCACGAAAAAGGCTTTTCTGATATCGAAGAGCTAGTCATGCTTGGCGGAAAAAAATATCGAAGCGTTCTAAACGCCGTCATCGGAGAACACCAGCATATCAGCTGGCCGCTATCATCTTACAAAGGCATAGGCTATATGCTCCAAGCGCTGAACCGGGCTGTTGAAGAAAAGCATGAACTGTAGCACGTACATATGAAGAAAAGAGTGGGAACATGAAAAAACTTGTGTTTGGCTTGCTTGCCATTGCATTATTCGGATGCGGACTATATATCTATCATGTATGGTTCGGTGATCCATTTTCGAAAAATGCTGCAGAACAGAAGCTAGTCTCTTATGTGAAACAAACCTATCCTAAGAAAGAAATCAAGATCACGAATGGGGTATATAACGCTAAAACCTCTGAATATGTATTCGAAGCAACCTCCCAATCTCATCGCTACCCAATGTGTACGAAGGGATTTCTGCATCCTAAAGTAACGTGCGATGGAATTGAAGAAGCGTATACCGAATCAGTATCAAAACATGTAAATGAAGAAGCAACGAAGGCAATCGAAGCAGATCTGAAAAAAGCGGTTCCTCGACTTATAAAAGCTGATGCTGCTTTGAGTTTTGAAAACGGACAGTTCACGTTAGATACAAAATGGAACAAACAGCTGGCTGAAAAAGCGCCTATGAGCATGACGATTCAGTTAGACGCCAGCGGGTTATCAAAAACAGATGCCGCAAAGATGGCGGAAACAGTCAGAAAAACGCTTAATGAAAAGGGATATACATACTCAAACGGCACGATAGACTGTATGCAGAAGGACGGGGACGGCGGTATCGGATATGTCAAATATTCAATTGATTTTCTTTCAAAAGCAGCTATTCAGTCAAACGATGCAGAGGAACTAGGAAGTTAAAAAGATTTCCAAGGAAATAAATACGTCGATCATTGTCAAAGGCCGGGTGATATCCGGTCTTTTTTTTGCATGCTGTAAAACGAGACAAATGAATCAGTTTGAGACAAAACGAGACACACGTCTCAAACTGTCTCCAAAGTGAAGACGAGAAGACTGATTTTACGGGCTCAAAAGACTGGCACACTTCTTGCATTTATAATGGTGAACCCTAAATAGAAGGAGGCGCACAAAATGGAATTGTTAAAACGAGAAGGCTTGTCATTAACTGAGGAAAAAGCGCTGTGGATGTACCAAAAGATGCTGGAGATCAGGGGCTTTGAAGACAAAGTGCATGAACTGTTCGCCCAGGGAGTGCTTCCCGGATTCGTTCATTTATATGCCGGTGAGGAAGCCGTGGCTGTAGGGGTGTGCGCTCATTTACATGATGGCGACAGCATTACAAGCACCCACAGGGGACATGGACATTGTATCGCCAAAGGCTGTGATCTGGACGGCATGATGGCGGAAATTTTCGGGAAAGCGACCGGATTGTGCAAAGGCAAGGGCGGTTCTATGCACATTGCGGATCTTGATAAAGGCATGTTAGGCGCAAATGGAATCGTCGGGGGCGGCTTTACGCTCGCATGCGGATCAGCGCTCACGGCTAAATATAAACAGACTAAAAATGTAAGCGTTTGCTTTTTCGGGGACGGGGCAAATAACCAAGGCACCTTTCACGAAGGGCTGAATTTAGCGGCTGTATGGAACCTTCCTGTCGTGTTTGTCGCCGAAAATAACGGCTATGGCGAAGCCACCCCATTTGAGTACGCATCAGCCTGTGATTCAATTGCCGATCGGGCGGCTGCTTATAACATGCCGGGGGTGACAGTTGACGGCAAAGATATTTTAGCAGTTTACCAGGCAGCCGAGGAAGCGATAGAAAGAGCAAGAAACGGCGGAGGCCCGTCTTTGATTGAATGTATGACCTACAGAAACTACGGCCATTTCGAAGGGGATGCCCAGACCTATAAAACGAAGGATGAAAGAGTTGAGCACCTTGAAGAAAAGGATGCCATTCAAGGTTTTAAAAACTACCTTTTAAAAGAAACAGATGCTAATAAGCTGTCAGACATTGAACAGCGTGTCAGCGAATCGATTGAAAAAGCCGTCTCGTTCAGCGAAGACAGTCCATATCCAAAAGATTCGGAGCTGCTGACAGATGTGTACGTGTCATATGAAAAAGGAGGAATGTAAGAGATGGCGAGAGTCATAAGCATGTCAGACGCGATCAATGAAGCAATGAAGCTTGCGATGAGAAGAGACGAAAATGTGCTTTTGATCGGTGAGGATGTCGCCGGGGGAGCGGCGGTCGATCATTTGCAGGATGATGAAGCATGGGGCGGTGTATTAGGGGTCACAAAGGGACTCGTACAGGAATTCGGGCGCACAAGAGTGCTGGACACACCGATTTCTGAGGCGGGCTACATGGGTGCGGCTATGGCTGCGGCATCAACCGGTTTGAGACCGATTGCCGAGCTAATGTTTAACGATTTTATCGGCACGTGCTTTGACCAGGTGATCAACCAAGGGGCGAAATTCCGTTATATGTTCGGCGGAAAAGCGCAAGTGCCGATTACCGTCCGCACCACATACGGAGCAGGGTTCCGGGCCGCTGCCCAGCATTCACAAGCGCTTTATGGCCTTTTCACGAGCATCCCTGGACTGAAGACGGTTGTTCCATCCAATCCGTATGATGCCAAAGGTCTTCTGCTTGCAGCAATAGAAGATAATGATCCGGTGTTCTTCTTTGAAGACAAAACGTCCTACAACATGAAGGGCGAGGTGCCGGAAGATTATTATACAATTCCGCTCGGAAAGGCGGACATCAAACGTGAAGGCAATGATGTCACGCTATTTGCAGTCGGCAAGCAGGTCAATACCGCGCTTGAAGCAGCTGCACAGCTTTCAGAGAGGGGCATCGAAGCTGAGGTCCTTGATCCGCGCAGTCTGTCTCCTCTGGATGAGGATGCGATTTTCACATCGTTAGAAAAAACAAACCGGCTGATCATCATTGATGAAGCCAATCCGCGATGCAGCATTGCCACGGATATTGCTGCGATTGTCGCTGACAAGGGCTTTGATTTGCTTGATGCGCCGATTAAACGGATTACAGCGCCGCATACACCGGTTCCGTTTTCACCAGTGCTTGAAGATCAATATTTGCCGACACCAGATAAAATTGTCAGCGTCACGCTTGAATTGCTTGGCGAGCCGGCAATGAATTAAAGGGGGGACACAAATGGCGGTAAAAGTAGTGATGCCAAAATTGGGAATGGCCATGAAACAAGGGGAAGTATCGATATGGAATAAAAAAGTAGGCGACCCGGTTGAAAAGGGAGAAAGCATTGCCAGCATTCAATCGGAGAAAATTGAAATGGAGATCGAAGCGCCTGAAAAAGGAACGCTGATCGATATCAAAGTGAAAGAGGGAGAAGAGGTTCCGCCCGGCACAGCTATCTGCTATATCGGGGACGCCAATGAGTCGGTGCAGGAAGAGGCGAGTGCGCCTGTTGCTGAAGACAATATGCCGCAAGCCGTTCAGCCCGTCAAACAAGAAAACAAACCCGCAGCCTCCAAAAAAGATCGAATGAAAATATCTCCAGTCGCCAGAAAAATAGCAGAAAAAGCAGGATTAGACCTAAAACAACTGAAAGGAACTGGACCAGGCGGACGAATCGTGAAGGATGACGTAACAAAGGCTCTTGCTGAACAGAAAAAAGATCAGGCAAAGCCTGTTTCGGAACAGAAAGCGCAGGAAATCCCGGTGACAGGCATGAGAAAGGTCATCGCTGCCCGAATGCAGGAAAGCCTGGCAAACAGCGCGCAGCTGACGATCACGATGAAGGCTGATATCACCAAGCTTGCCACTCTTCAAAAACAGCTTTCATCAACTGCGGAAGAGAGATACGGCACAAAACTGACGATCACTCATTTTGTCTCAAGAGCCGCCGTTCTCGCTCTGCAAGCTCACCCTGTGCTGAACAGCTTTTATCAAAATGAGCGCATCATCACACATCCCCATGTACACCTTGGTATGGCTGTAGCCTTGGAAAACGGCTTAGTGGTGCCTGTCATCCGCCATGCTGAAAAGCTATCGCTGACTGAACTGGCTCAATCCATCTCAGAAAATGCCAAAAAAGCACGCGAGGGACGTGCGGGAAGCGAAGAACTGCAAGGCTCTACCTTCTCCATTACAAACCTTGGCGCGTTTGGAGTTGAGCATTTCACACCGATACTAAATCCGCCGGAAACAGGCATTCTCGGCATCGGAGCAAGCTATGACACGCCGGTGTATCAAGGGGAGGAGATCGTCAGAAGCACGATCCTGCCGCTCAGCCTGACATTTGATCACAGAGCGTGTGACGGCGCCCCAGCCGCTGCATTCCTGAAGGCGATTAAAACATATTTGGAAGAACCCGCAGCATTAATTTTATAGGAAAAGCAGGTGAAAACGACATGACATTAGCCATTATCGGCGGCGGACCTGCAGGCTATGCGGCTGCGGTCTCCGCGGCACAGCAGGGCAGAAACGTGCTGCTCATTGACAAAGGCAAGCTTGGGGGGACCTGCCTGAATGAAGGCTGCATCCCGACAAAGTCTTTGTTAGAAAGCGCAAACGTTCTTGATAAAATCAAGCATGCCGACAGCTTTGGAATCGAACTTCCGGCAGGTGCGATATCAGTCGATTGGAGTAAAATGCAAAGCCGAAAACAACAGGTTGTCAGTCAGCTTGTCCAAGGCGTTCAGTACCTAATGAAGAAAAATCAAATACAGGTTGTAAAGGGAACAGCCTCCTTTCTTTCTGAAAGAAAGCTCTTAATCGAAGGAGAAAACGGAAAAGAAATCAGAGAGGCGGACCAAGTATTGATTGCCTCCGGATCAGAGCCAATCGAGCTGCCTTTTGCCCCGTTTGACGGCGAATGGATCATCGACAGCAAAGACGCGCTTTCTCTTTCCGAGATTCCGTCTTCACTAGTCATTGTCGGCGGAGGTGTCATCGGGTGTGAGTATGCAGGGCTGTTCGCCAGATTGGGATCGAAGGTGACCATCATTGAAACAGCGGACCAGCTGATCCCGGCTGAAGATGAAGATATTGCCCGTCTCTTTCAGGAGAAACTTGAGGAAGACGGTGTCGAAGTGCATACTTCATCCAGATTAGGGCGGGTGGATCAAACGGCCAAAACGGCAATATGGAAAAGCGGTCAGCGAGAGTTTAAAACGAAGGCCGATTATGTGCTGGTGGCGATCGGCAGAAAACCCCGTCTTGACGGGTTACAGCTGGAACAGGCCGGAGTTGATTTTTCTCCAAAGGGCATTCCGGTGAATGGGCACATGCAGACGAACGTGCCTCATATTTACGCGTGCGGAGATGCTATAGGGGGCATTCAGCTCGCGCATGCCGCTTTCCATGAGGGCATCATCGCTGCTTCTCATGCTTCCGGAAGGGATGTCAAAATCAATGAGAAACATGTGCCGCGCTGCATCTATACGTCCCCGGAAATCGCGTGTATCGGAATGACAGAACGACAGGCAAGAAGCATATACGGGGATGTGAAGATCGGCGAATTTTCATTTTCCGCAAACGGCAAGGCGCTCATTAAACAGCAAGCGGAAGGAAAGGTCAAAATCATGGCTGAACCGGAATTCGGCGAAATCGTGGGTGTCTCGATGATTGGCCCGGATGTAACCGAGCTCATCGGCCAAGCGGCAGCGATCATGAATGGTGAGATGACGGCAGATATGGCGGAGCATTTTATCGCCGCCCATCCGACTTTATCGGAAACATTGCATGAGGCGCTGTTAAGCACGATCGGCCTTGCGGTACATGCATAATAAAGGAAAAAGCAGGCGCATGGATATAAGGCGCCTGCTTTTTTTATTGTTGAAAGCGCTTTATTTTTCCCCTACAATAGATGAAAACGGCGTGTAAGGGAGGAGCGATCAAGGAAATGAATTCGGTCCCAAACGATTTGCAAACCTGGAAACGTTTTGTGAAAGACGGTGTGCTTGACGAAGCCCGATTAAGAAAACGGATTGCCGAGTCATGGCATCGCTGCCAAAAAGCTGAGGTCAATCCTTATTTAGAAAAAGGCCCGAAGGTTTTACAGCAAACGGAGCTGGATCAGCAGTCAAAAAAACATTCATTCTTCTTGACGACCGCAAAGCCTTACCTCGAAAAACTGCTGCCTGCCATAAAAGAAATGGAAATGATGGCGCTGTTAATTGATTCAGACGGTGTTGTTCTGGCATTGGACGGCCATCCCCGCGCGCTCTATGAAGCCAAACGCATCAACTTTGTCGAAGGGGCATGCTGGACGGAAACGGCTGTCGGAACAAATGCGATTGGCACGGCGCTCCACATCGGCGAGCCGGTTGCGATACAAGGATCAGAGCATTACTCCATTGCTTCCCATCTTTGGAACTGTTCAGCCGCTCCGATTCACCATGAGGATGGCAGCCTTGCGGGTGTGATTGACATATCGTGTCCGGCGGCAGGCGCTCATCCTCATATGCTCGGTATTGCCACTGCGATCGCCTATGCAGCTGAACGGGAACTCGCAGCTAAAAGCCGTGAGAAAGAGCTCGAGCTGATCAGCCGTTTTGGAGAGAGAGCTGCATCCAGTGTGCCGATGGTGCTATGCAATAACAAGCAGCACATCATCAGTGCGAGCATACCGATTCGAACCTCAATACCGGATTGGCAGGGCCGGCACCTGTATGAGTTGAAGGAACGGGGCTACTCAATCGAAAAAGCTGTCACCATAGGAGATGGCGGCACTTGTTTTTATCTTTCGGAACAAAAGAAAAAGAAGGTGTTTCGATTCAATGGAGTGATCGGAAAAAG
The DNA here is from genome assembly GCF_002837495.1 of Bacillus sp. SN32. Lineage (NCBI taxonomy): Bacteria > Bacillati > Bacillota > Bacilli > Caryophanales > Bacillaceae > Bacillus > Bacillus sp. SN32. Next base: position 131,484 of record NZ_PJCT01000006.1, read on the forward strand.
CGGCCGATCACAAGCAATGCTGATGAACCTTGAACGTGCAGCTGCGGCAGATGCAACGGTCTGTTTGTCGGGCGAAACTGGTACGGGAAAGGAAGTCGCGGCTCGCGCGCTTCATGAGAACAGTGAGAGACGGCAAGGTCCGTTTGTTGCTGTCAATTGCGGAGCGATTCCGTCTGACTTGATTGAAAGCGAACTGTTCGGATATGCAGAGGGCGCTTTTACGGGAGCGAAACGAAATGGCTATAAAGGCGCCTTTCAAAAAGCGAATCAAGGCACATTATTTTTAGATGAAATCGGAGAAATTTCCCACTCGATGCAGGTTGCACTTTTACGGGTGCTTCAGGAACGCAAGATAACGCCAATCGGCGGGACGAAAGAAATTCCGGTTGATATCAGAGTTATTGCCGCCACACATTGTGATTTACGCGAGCTTGCCGAAAACGGAAAAATCAGAGAGGACTTGTTTTACCGTCTTCATGTCTATCCAATTGAACTCCCTCCATTACGCGATCGCACCGACGATATCCCGGACCTCTTTGAGTACTACAAACAGAAGAATCATTGGCCAGGCGAACTTCCTTCTGATTTTTGTAATGTGCTGAAGCAATGGAAGTGGCCGGGGAATATCCGTGAGCTGTTTAATGTGTTTGAACGTCTTTCTATCAGATTTCCGGACGGCCGGCTGAGGGATGAATCGCTTCCCGCTTTACTGGAAGCCGCTGGATTGCCGGCCAGCTCTGCAGAAAAAAAGCCGGCTGCTGCCGGCGTGCTTACTTTTCGTGAGCAAATCCAAAAAGATATGATGATCAAAGCGCTTGAATCTGCAAAAGGAAACGTCTCTCAAGCCGCAAAAATCAGCGGGATACCCCGAAGCACTTTCTACAAACGCCTGAAAAAATTCAACTTGTCCGCTGAATCATAAAGCATACTTCCTTCGGGAAATGGAAACATTATGTATGAAGGAGGGTGTTACGATGAATATTCAAAGGGCGAAAGAAATTGTAGAATCTCCCGACATGAAGAAAGTAACATATAACGGCGTTCCTATTTACATTCAGCACGTAAATGAAGAAACTGGAACAGCAAGAATTTATCCGCTTGACGAACCGCAAGAGGAGCATGAAGTGCAGCTGACTAACTTAAAAGAGGATTAAACAAAAATGGCCCGCTTCATAAGCAGGCCATTTTGTTATCCGCGCGGCGCAAATAAAATAACACAGACACCGATGAGACAAATGAATGCGCCGATCCAGTCATACAGATCAGGTGTTTTCCGGTCAACAAGCCATCCCCACAGGACCGCAAGCACGATGAATACTCCGCCATAAGCGGCGTATACACGGCCGAAAGATGGGAAGGACTGAAACGTCGGAAGAATGCCGTATACAATGAGGATCAGCGCCCCGGCGATTCCATAGCCGGCTGGCTTTGCCTCTCTCAGCCATAGCCAAACCAGATATCCGCCGCCAATTTCAGCAAGCCCTGCCGCGAGAAATAAAAGAATGGTAATCAGCATCATGAGCACTCCTCAATTTGCATTTATCTTTCATTATAGAGGAGGAGAGCTTTTAAAGCTTCGGATGATTCTCAAATTCCTTCAAATACGCTTTTCGCTGAACCTCTGTAAATTGGCTGATCCAATTGTTTTGAGCCTCTTCACTCAAATGGGGAAGGATATAGCGTTCAACCGCTTCGAAAAACAGCGGATTCGCGATGATGTTCCAGGTCGGGATGCGAACGATTTTCCCGTCTGTTTTTTCGATGATAATATCCTCAAAAAAGATCCCTTTCAAACTGTATTGATGACGTCCCATATAAAGCCGCTTCACCTCGGAAAACAGCACGCTGCGCTTTCTCGAAAAGATCTCGCCATTAGGTCCGGTCTTTATGCTGAAAATGACATTTCCACGGCTTGTGAACGCAGGAAAAGCCATAAAGAATGTGATCAATCCATAAATCATCGCCAGTAAACCGCCGCCCAAATAAAGCAGGGCATATTTAGATTCAAACGTGAGAGCTTCAGACACCAGCCAGACGCCCACAATAAAGGCGCCCCCTGTAGCGAGGAACAGCCATATTCTAAAAAACAGTCTGCTTTTGACCTTAATTACTTCATTGTTTTTCAATTGCTATTCTCCTTTATCGCTCTTTAGCAAAAAAGTATTCCTTTTATCACATCTTTATTTGCTGTTACGATAGAAAATTCATTTTGGGTAATACCTATTACCAGCCAAGTATGATGGCTGCCAGGCAGAACGAAAGCCATGTCAGCCACTTCCGGGGAGTTGTCTTTGTCATAAACCAGCCGCATCAGCGTATCCATTTTTCCTTTTCGCAAAGCCAGATCATTTACAAAACGGGTAACGTCCTCTTGGTGATCATGCTTATCTAGAAACTCCTTGAGATGTGTGGGAGTGTCTGAAGCGCCCTCCAAAAGCAATTCAAATTCAGTTGATGTCAGAGAGATCAGTGATTCTTTGTGATCTTCTGCATCTATTATATTTAAAAACTCGGATGTTTTAGAGAGTAATCCATTAGTTGAATCCATTTTTTTGATTCTATGCACCTGTTCATCAAACAGCAATTCATGAGAGTAAGTACCAAACTTTGAAACATGGCAGGATATATTCTGTTCTTTGCCTTGTTCATCAAATTTGGACAGCTTAACTGTATAGTCGGCGTCGTTTAACACATGGATAAACGGACAGTATTCGTCCTTTAGCCGATATTGATGATTCCGATATTCCGCCGCATCTTTGGCTAAGAGTGAGCGGCACGCGGCTTCAAATAACGCGCCGAGCTGTTCATCTTCTATTTCGGGAAAATAGGCTTGTTTTAAGGCCATTCCCTGTTCGAAAAACCCTTCGCTGTAAAAACAAAACAAGAGTTCTTCTATGCTGATTGTAAACTGCTTCATTGTTTATTCTCCTATCCAAATGAAAATTTCCCTTTAAGGAAATGGGTTGCGCCGTGTATGAGCGAATCCGCTGTTTTCTTTGCTTTTTCTATTCCTTTTTTCGCACTGTCTATCCCTTTATGTATCGTTTTATTCGCCGCATCTATGCCGTCATTCACTGATTTGACGACTTTGCCGGCTGATTCCAGTCCTTTTTTGGCTGTATCAACGACAGCATGGATCGGTTCTTTAAGTTTTATCGCTGCTTTTTCAGCATAGACTGATGTGAATTTTGCGATTTTTTCCCCAACAAACCCTCCTACTGCCGAACCAATTGTGCCTCCGATTACTGTGCCGACAGGACCTAACACACTTCCTACGGCACCGCCCACAACAGCACCAGCTGTGGCACCGCCCGCAACAAAAATCGTGTTATTCACAGCATTTCCGACGGCCTTGGCGTTTTCACGCTTGAGAACTTCCGGTTTGTCCTGGTATTTTGCATAATTTTCAGCAATTTTCACGCCTGCTCCGAATGTTTCGGTCGCACCGGTAATCAGTGTGGCGGTAATGGCATTTCCTTTCGCGAATCTCAAGCCCGTTTTTCCCACATCCTTCAAAGTGGAGCGTACGCCGGCTTCATTAAGAAATCCTTTTGTGTAGCTTCTGACGCTGTTTGAAAAATCCACCGTGTCCTGAGGAAAGTATTTTGTAAACTTTTTATGTACCAAATCTGAAAATGGACGGTTGGTCTTTTTTAACAAATATTTAGGATTCAAAAGCACTCTTGCCGCTTTTTGATAACGTGAGCTGTCAACGGCCCTGGAAATATCCAAGAGCAGTTTTGAGTGCTGTGCTGTATGCAAGCCGCTTGGCTGTTTCACAAATTTCGTAAGCCCTAATCCGTAATATTTTCCCTGCGTCAGCATAAGGGCGGTTAAGCTTGTCAACGTACCGTATTTGTCGTAGGCATTGTAGAGCTTTCGCAAAATATCATCTTGTTCCACAAATTTATCGCCCGTTTTTCTGATGAAAATCTCATTGTCACTCAGCTTGGTGACGAGCGCCTTTCCTGAGCTCCACGCATCGCCCACTCCGGAAAAACAGCTGCTGTAGCGGGGATCGCATTGCAAAATCATCTGCCCCAGCTCCACATGCAGGTCCTTATATTTGTTTTCCATATCAGTTAATTCAGTGACTACATCATATGCAAGCTGTTCGAGCTTATCCGGATCAACTGCAATGTTTCCTGACACACCGTTCACCTCCCGAGTTTATGTCTTTCCTCTCTTGCTTTACGCTCCAGTTCTTCCATTCTGGCAATTTCAGCTTTTCGTTCTTCTATTTTGACAGCGGCAGCCTTCAGCTCTTGGCTTGTTTCAAGCAGCTCCTGTTCGAATTGATCGTAGGCGGCTTTCGTTTCCTCGAAATCCTGGTCAAACGAATCTCTTGATTTGCCCTGCCAAGCATCTCCCAATGCAGATAACCGGGATTCAAGCAGCATTTTGGAGCTTCTGACCTCTTCTGCGGCCGCACTGTACTTGTTTGCCAGCTCAATGACTTTATATGAGTCCAACTTTTGTCCCCTGCCTTTTCTAAATTCACGCACAATTGGATGTTTTATATAAATGATTATAAATAATTCGGCATGTATCCGAATCGTACAAAAGAACCTTTTCATAAGAATTGGAAGGGCGTATATTCACTTAAAATTCACAGTTGGTGAGACTTTAAGATTACAAAAAAGGTAAAAAAACCAAATCTCTCAGACATAAGGCAAATGAGAAATTTCCCGCTCTATGGGAAAAAACACTAAAGTTGATCAAATGACCTAAGTGCGCCAAACGTGTTACGGGACGGGATATCTCGTGGTATAAATGGAATTGTAAACGTTATCAAGGAGGTCGTCATATGAAGAAAAAATCATTCTCAATCGTAATAGCGGGCGGAGGGAGCACTTTCACTCCAGGGATCGTACTCATGCTCTTGGACCATTTGGAGGAGTTTCCGATCAGAAAGCTGAAGCTGTATGATAATGATAAGGAGAGACAGGATCGAATTGCAGGCGCCTGTGACGTTTTTATCAGAGAAAAAGCGCCGGATATTGAATTTGCAGCGACGACTGACCCGGAAGAAGCTTTTACAGATGTCGATTTTGTTATGGCGCACATCAGAGTAGGGAAATACGCGATGCGTGCGCTTGATGAGCAAATTCCGTTAAAGTACGGAGTTGTCGGCCAGGAGACGTGCGGGCCGGGCGGGATCGCATACGGCATGCGTTCGATCGGCGGTGTGCTTGAAATATTAGATTACATGGAAAAATACTCGCCTGATGCGTGGATGCTCAATTATTCCAATCCGGCGGCAATTGTGGCTGAAGCTACGAGACGCCTTAGACCGAATTCTAAAATTCTCAATATCTGTGATATGCCGGTTGGGATCGAAGACCGGATGGCGCAAATTCTTGGCTTATCCTCAAGAAAAGAAATGAAGGTCCGCTATTACGGATTAAATCACTTCGGCTGGTGGACATCAATTCAGGATCAAGAGGGCAACGATTTAATGCCGAAGCTGAAGGAGCATGTATCTCAATACGGCTATATTCCGAAAACAGAGGCTGAAGCGGTGGAAGCGAGCTGGAATGACACATTCGCCAAAGCGCGTGACGTGCAGGCCGCAGATCCTGATACACTGCCGAATACGTATTTGCAATATTATTTGTTCCCGGATGATATGGTGAAAAAATCAAATCCGAATCATACGCGGGCAAATGAAGTGATGGAAGGGCGCGAAGCTTTTATTTTCAGCCAATGTGACATGATTACACGTGAGCAGTCCACAGAAAACAGCGAAATCAAAATCGATGACCACGCATCATATATCGTTGATCTTGCCCGGGCGATTGCCTACAACACAGGTGAAAGAATGCTGTTGATCGTTGAAAATAACGGCGCAATTGCGAACTTTGACCCGACTGCGATGGTCGAGGTTCCATGCATTGTCGGCTCAAATGGGCCTGAACCGATTACCGTCGGCACCATTCCGCAATTCCAAAAAGGGCTTATGGAGCAGCAGGTATCCGTTGAGAAGCTGACTGTTGAAGCGTGGGCGGAGAAATCGTTCCAAAAGCTGTGGCAGGCGCTAATCCTGTCAAAAACAGTGCCGAACGCGCGTGTGGCAAGACTCATTCTCGAGGATTTAATGGAGGCCAACAAAGGCTTCTGGCCTGAGCTTGATCAAAGCCCGACCCGTATATCATAACTGAAATTCCCCCATTTTCGAATCTGTAATTGTATATAATAGAAAGAAAATGGGGGGATCTGATATGCAGCTCGAAGAACTGATCAATCAGCACTACAGCAAATTGAATGACAACGATTTTCATATTTTAAAATATATATTGAATCATAAGCACACATGCTATCACCTTGGAATCGACGCGCTGGCCAAAGCTTGCAGTGTATCGCGTTCCTCAATTTTACGGCTTGCCCAAAAGCTCGGTTTCAGCGGTTACAGTGAATTTCGCGTCTTTTTAAAGTGGGAAGATCAGCCGGAAGAAGGCGAGAGTATGAGTTTTCAAAAGCTGCTTGATGATATTGAAGCAAATTTGAAGTTCTTACGGACAAAGGACATGACGGACATGTGCCAGCTAATTGATGAAGCGGACCGCATTTTCGTCTACGGTTCTGGAAATGCGCAAAAGATATGCGCTCGCGACCTGCAAAGAATGTTTATTCCGCGCCATCGCTATCTTATTTTAATTGAAGATACAAATGAATTTAATTTGATGCGCGATGATTTTAAAGTAAACGATCTGTTTATCATCATTTCTCTTTCCGGAGAAACACCGGAGCTGATTCCTCAGGCAAGAATGCTTTCTGCAAAGGGTATTCCCTTTATTTCCATTACGAATTTAAAAAACAATGTCCTCGCCCAGCTGACTCCGCATAATCTTTATGCGACAAGCAAACCTGTGACATTAAGCGATAAAACGGAAATTGTCGCTTTTGCACCGTTTTTTCTCGTTGGCGAAGCATTGTTCCGCGCATATGTTGATTACAAAGAGGCAGAAAAAAATGACAATGAGTAGCAGGGGGTTCTGGTATGATGCAAAAAATTCAGCGCTTTGGAAGCGCGATGTTTGTGCCTGTTTTATTATTCGCGTTCGCCGGCATTATCGTCGGTATCAGCACGCTCTTTAAAAATAAAACCCTCATGGGACCGCTCGCCGATCCTGACGGTTTTTGGTATCAGTGCTGGTATATCATTGAGCAGGGCGGCTGGACTGTCTTTAACCAAATGCCGCTCTTATTCGCCATTGGCATCCCGGTTGCTTTGGCGAAGAAAGCTCAGGCACGCGCTTGTTTGGAAGCGCTTACTGTCTACCTGACATTCAACTATTTTGTCAGCGCGATATTGACGGTATGGGGAGGAGCATTTGGCGTCGACATGAATCAAGAGGTCGGCGGAACGAGCGGATTAACGATGATTGCGGGCATAAAAACGCTCGATACCAACATTATCGGAGCCATCTTTATTTCTTCGATTGTCGTCTTTTTGCATAATCGCTATTTTGATAAAAAACTGCCCGATTTTCTCGGCATCTTTCAAGGCTCAACATATATCGTGATGATTTCCTTCTTTATTATGATCCCAATTGCCTTGGCTGTGTCTTATATTTGGCCGATGGTTCAATCGGGAATCGGCTCGCTTCAAAGCTTCCTGGTTGCTTCTGGGGCGGTGGGCGTTTGGATATACACGTTTTTGGAACGGATTTTAATTCCGACCGGCCTTCATCACTTTATTTACACGCCGTTTATTTATGGCCCGGCTGTAGCGGAAGGCGGGATCGTCACGTATTGGGCACAGCATCTCGGCGAATATTCGCAAAGCGCCAAACCGCTGAAGGAGCTCTTTCCGCAAGGCGGATTCGCGCTTCACGGCAACTCGAAAATCTTCGGTATTCCGGGTATCGCCCTGGCTTTTTATGTGACAGCCAAAAAGGAAAAGAAAAAACTCGTCGCAGGGCTGCTGATTCCTGTCACACTGACAGCGATTGTCGCCGGTATTACAGAGCCGATTGAGTTTACGTTCTTATTCATTTCACCTTTCTTATTTGCGGTTCACGCCGTGCTTGCCGCCACAATGTCGACAGTTATGTATATGGCCGGCGTCGTCGGAAATATGGGAGGCGGACTGATTGAGGCGGTGACCTTGAACTGGATTCCGCTCTTTGGCAGCCACGGTATGACATATGTGTATCAAATTTTGATCGGGCTCTCGTTTACAGCAATTTATTTTTTCGTCTTCAGATTTTTAATCCTCAAATTCAATATCGCTACACCAGGACGGGAAAAGGATGAACAGCAGGAAACAAAGCTATATTCGAAAAAGGAATACAGAGAACGAAAAAACAAGGATGAAACGGCCTCCGCTGCTGAAACGGCAGATGACACCGCTTTTCTGTATATTGAAGCGCTGGGCGGAAAAGGCAACATCACTGAAGTCACAAACTGCGCCACCCGCCTCAGAGTCAGTGTCAAGGACGAAACAAAGGTTGAACCCGACAGCGTATTCCGCGCGCTTGGCGCACACGGCGTCGTCAGGAACGGGAAGGCGTTTCAGGTGATTATCGGATTAAGCGTACCGCAGATGCGGGAGCGTGTGGAAAAATTACTGAATGAATAGTCAAAATTATTTTATCTTGCGCTGTTTAAAGACAGCGCTTTTTTGTTTGTCATACGTTTGCCACTTATAAGTGCAAGGGATGTTATGTTTCTTAAAAACTGAAACCAATAGGGGGAGTAAAAATGGAAAATTATACAACGTTTTTAGGTCTTTACAAACCTGAAAGCACTGAAAGTATTGAAATTGATTCCAAGCTTGCCGAGAATTTCGAAACGATTGATAGTAAAATTGGGATTGCATTAAGTAATGGAATAACAACTTTTGAAAACTTAAATGAAAGACTCAAAATGTATGAGAACAGATTTGAGTACCTTGATGAACGAAACGTAATGGATTATGGAGCTAAAGGAGACGGGGTCACAGATGATACGCAAGCATTTCATGATGCGATGGCCGAAGGCGGTTATCTCATAAAAGTCCCTGCAGGCGTATTTAGGGTATCTGGCTTGCTCGTTCCTTCGAATACAATGCTGGTTGGAGCGGGTAAAAAAAGGACCATCATCAAGTTATTAGACGATACGCCAGTTGGTCACTCTGTACTCACCAATAGTGATCATACAAATGGTAATGAAAATATCTACATTGGACATTTGACACTGGACTGGAATAAAGATACGCGTCCTGCTGGATGGAAGATCCCTAAGGGGCCCACTTCAAGCTGCTTGCTTTTTGCAAATGTGGATTACTCTTTTGTAGAGCATGTTTTTGCAAAAAATGCCGGCCTTCACGGGTTTGATGCTACAAGCCCTAATTATAACAGACACGGAGAAAATGATGATCCTACCTTTTATCAGCCTGGTGGCTGCAACTTTGTAACCTTCTCATATTGCGAAGCAACAGGCTCTGGCGATGATAATTTCACATGTCACTTTGGAAAGCATACGACTTTTAGTCATTGTCTTTCTTACCATCCGATGGGGTTAAATGATGGGTCTTCAAATACAAACTGTTTTGAAATCGATGATGGCTCTCAGGATGTAATGGTTGATAGCTGCATCGCAATTGGAGGAGTTCGAGGATTTGAAATTAAAGCTCATGATTATGCTCCGGCTGCAAAAAGAGTTCAACTTGTGAACTGCCGTGCCTATGAAAATGCAATTAGTTTTTGCATTCGGCATATAGGACACCACACAGCAAGTGATCCTCAATCAGCATCAGCTCATGACGTTCAGCTGGCTAACTGTATCGCATATAACCCTAAGCCGAGTGATCTGTACAAAGGGGCAGGGCCGAATGCATTGCAAATTTCAGGTTACGATGGCGTCAATGTGGTTAATTTTCATGCTATATGCGATGATTCCTCCATTAACTATAAGGGAAATTCAGTCGTAAGCGTGTATTATAAAGGGCGTCTAATCAATTTAAAGAATATAACGATTCGAGGATTTAAAACTGCTGATAATGATCTTTATATTGTAGGTGGCGACAATTCTGTCGGCAAGGTAATGATTGATGGTGTGACATTGATCGATTCAGCCGAAAAGGGTGTTGTTTTTGGGAGCGGTATGTACGAATCTGTAGTTAGTAATGTATGGGGGCAAAGATCGCCTAAAAATAACAGTGGTACAGTTGGGATTTTTTCTGTTGACCCTGATCTTAATGTTTCTAATTGTGACTTTTCAGGCTACGAAACAGATTTTAAGATTGGCGGCGTCGTGACGCCGTACTTTTTGTTTAAACATAAAGGAAGCGGGATTATTGGCTCTCGTGATTCCCACGCTACTGGAAATAATAATTTTGTAGCTGGATCTGTTCGAAGCAGAGCAACTGGGGCTGCTCAATCTTCTGTGATAGCCTCATATAATACGATCAATCCGAACTCAGACTCAGTTGCTCTAGGATGGGCAAGTGGGAGCACACCATCCTCATCAAACAGAAAGATAGAATTTCATGCAAAAGATGGAACGATTAAGGCTTCAGGAAGCATAAAAAGTTCCCAAACGTTCTCGGATTACGCTGAATATTTTGAGAGCCTAAGCGGTGAAAAAATTCCGGCAGGAACCCTAGTTACTTTGGAGGGTGATAAAATTAGACCTGCAAAAAAAGGTGACTTTATGCTTGGAGTTATTTCTGAAACAGCTGGTGTGATACTTGGTGAGTCAAGCTTCCATTGGTCTGGAAGATACCTGAAGAATGATTTTGGCGGGTATATTTATGAAAAACAGAAAGATGCCAATGGCCAAATCGTCATGGCGCCTATGGAAAACCCTGATTATAAGCCAGATAAGAACTATGCCTCTAGGGAAGAGAGGGATGAATGGAATGTTGTGGGCCTTGTAGGACAGGTTTATGTAAGATGCGACAGCACAGTAGAAGCCGGAGACTTTATTCAAGCGCATAACAACGGAATTGCTACAAAAACGGTATCTCCTAAACAAAGGTGGCAGGTCATGAGAGTCATCAAAGAGTTCGACAAAAGTAAGGGATATGGAGTGGTTTTAGTTTTTATTCGGTAACATTAAAATGTACAGATTCTAAATAGAGTGCTTAACAATGCACTCTATTTAGAGTTTTAATTAGATTTTAGAAATTTTCCACCGCATTTTTATCAGATTATATTCCTCGCAAAAAGGTCTTCGTTTTAAAATTTATCTTTTTCATTATTCCTACGGTTCCAGCAATCTTCCTAATTTATCTAAGTCTATCCAGCGCCTCAACTTTAGTAGAGTAAAATCTTTGATATTTTTTAATGAACGCAGATCAGCAGTGAATAGCTCTCGAATAAAAGATAAAGTGATTTTGGTTATCGATAAATTCAGTGCTTTTCTATGCTTTCATAACACTTCATGACAGTAAAATTCTTTCATCAAGCCTTATAAACAATTAAAATAAAAAGTACATATTGCTAAAAGGGGTTTGGAGGCTTTTACATGCAAAAGGCTTTGTCGTTTTTAAAACCATATTCATTGCTGGCGGGAATTGCTCTGATTCTTATGTTGACGGAGCTTGCAGTTGAACTGATGCAGCCTTTATTGATTGCAAAAATCATCGACGATGGGATATTGAAGCAAGATCTGCGGCTTGTATGGATATGGGGCGCGGTCATGATCGGGCTGACCGTGTTATCCTTTGCGGCGGGGATGCTGAATTCCTTTTATGCCGCCCATGTCAGCCAAAGCTTTTCCTATGATACGAGAAAAGGGCTTTTTCAAAAAATCCAGTCCTTCTCCTATTCCACATTTGGACAGTTTTCGTCCTCTTCTTATATTACAAGGCTGACAAACGACGTCACACAGGTTCAAAATATGATTTTTATGAGTTTGCGGTTTATGCTGCGGGCTCCCTTAATGATTGCAGGCGGCATTGTGCTGTCGCTTGCCGTTAATGTGAAACTCGGCTTTTTTCTGCTTGTGACCATTCCGATCCTGATCTTGTTTTTGCTGTGGGTATTAAGGAAAGGCGGGGCACTGTTCCGCTCAGTGCAGAAAAGGCTGGATCAAGTGAACACCATCATGCAGGAAAATTTAATCGCAATCAAGCTGATCAAAGCGTTGCTTCGCGGCAGCCACGAAGTCAAACGATTTATCAAAGCCAACACAAGGCTGATGGAAAAAACGGTTTCGGCCTTTCAGCTTGTGGAATTCACGATGCCTGTACTGATGCTGCTGATGAATCTCTGCATCCTTTTGATTTTGTGGGCGGGGTCCTACAGTATTACGAGCGGAAGCACTCAGGTCGGCGATGTTGTTGCGATAATTAACTACGCAACACGAATTACAGGCGCGCTTTCGATGTTTCCGTTTTTGATTATGATTTTCACCAGGGCGAAGGCTTCAGGGGATAGAATCGGCGAGGTGCTTGAAACAGAAGGCGATGAGCGGGAGGAAGGCATCATATCTGATCGTTTGTCAGGACGGATTGAGTTTCAGCATGTATCCTTTCGCTATCCTGAAATGGACAGAGAAGCGCTCAGGAATGTCTCGTTTTCCGCAAAGCCAAGAGAAACGATCGCGATTCTCGGTGCGACGGGCTCGGGCAAGTCCACGCTTTTTCAGCTCATTCCGCGGCTTTATCAGCCGGATTCAGGCTGCATTTACATAGATGAAAAGCCGGTTCAAGATTTTCCGGCTGAAGGGCTGCGCAGGCAAATTGGATATGTACCGCAGGAAGTCCTCTTGTTTTCCGGCACAATCAAAGAAAACATCGCTTGGGGCAAAGAAAATGCTTCACTAGATGAAATAATGGATGCGGCCAAACATGCGCAAATTCATGAAACGATTTTGAAGCTCCCAAATGGATATGACACTGTTTTGGGGCAAAGAGGCGTCAACCTGTCCGGCGGCCAAAAGCAGCGAATTTCCATTGCGCGGGCGCTGATTCGAAAACCGGCTATCCTTCTTTTAGATGACAGCACAAGCGCGCTTGACCTGCAAACGGAGGCGAAGCTGCTTGAAGCAATCAGCACATACCATTGCACAACTTTGATCATTACACAAAAAATGACCACGGCGATGAAAGCTGATCAGATTTTGCTGCTTGAGGACGGCGAACTGATTGAAAAAGGCACTCACAGTGTGCTGCTTTCTGAATCTCAGTTATACAAGCGCATTTACGAGTCACAATTCGGAAGGGAGGGGAGCGAGTCATGCTAAAAGACATCCGCAAGCCTTTCCAATATCCCAAACTGCCAATTGACAAAAAAGAAGGCGCGAAAAAGCGGGCGAAAGCAAAGGATACAAAGGGCACACTGAGACGAATCTGGTCTTACTTGGCTGAAAGAAAAGGACTGCTCATACTTGTCATGCTGATGGTTGTCATCAGCGCCATATTCGGGCTCCTTGGCCCCTTTGTGATCGGAAAGGCCATCGACCATTTTATCGTCGGGAAAACGGTCAGCGGCTTGATTCCCGTTTTGCTTCTTCTGCTCGCTATCTATATCATTCAGTCTCTGTCGCTTTGGTTTCAAAACTATTGGATGATTACGATCTCGCAGGGCACGGTTTTCAGAATGAGAAGCGAATTGTTCACCCATCTGCATGAGCTGCCGATTCCATTTTTTGATAAACAGCGGCACGGCGAGCTGATGAGCCGGGTGACGAATGACATCGAAAATGTCAGTTCTACCTTAAACACGTCAGTCATTCAAATTTTGTCAAGCGTGATCACCTTTGTCGGGACGATTGCGGTGATGCTGTACATGAGCCCGCTCCTTACATTGATTACGCTGACCATTATTCCGGTGATGGCAGCGAGCCTGAAATGGATCACCAACCGAACGGGAAAGCTGTTTAAAGAACAGCAGAAAAACCTTGGTGATCTGAATGGGTATATTGAGGAATCTGTTTCAGGCGCAAAGGTCATCAAAGCATATTCACGTGAGAAGCAGATTACTGCTGAATTTCTCGAAAAAAACGCTGCACTCAAGACGTCGGGCTTTTGGGCGCAGACGATTTCCGGGTTTATCCCGAAGGTCATGAACTCTTTGAATAACTTAAGTTTTACAATGATTGCGGCAATCGGCGGTTTGTTTGCGCTGAAAGGCTGGATCTCGATCGGCTCCATCGTCGTCTTTGCCGAGTATTCAAGACAATTTACACGCCCTTTAAACGATCTGGCCAACCAGTTTAATACGATGCTGTCCGCAATCGCCGGCGCTGAACGGGTGTTTGACGTGCTTGATGAAAAAGAAGAGCGCGAGGATGAAAAGAACGCCGTGCATCAGCCCATCCAAACAGGCAGCATTGAATTCCGGGATGTGTCCTTCGGTTACGATAAAGGGCAGCAGACGCTGAAGCATTTACAGTTTACCGTGCCTGCCGGGCAGTCCATCGCGTTTGTCGGGCCGACGGGGGCGGGGAAGACAACCGTCACTAACCTTCTCGCCCGTTTTTACGAGCCTAACGAAGGAAAAATTTTAATCGACGGTACAGATATTAAAACCCTTACTAGAGCAAGCCTCAGAAAAAACATGGGGTTTGTTCTTCAGGATTCTTTCTTATTTCAGGGAACGATCAGAGAAAACATTCGCTATGGCAGGCTCGATGCTTCTGATCAGGAAGTCGAAGCCGCTGCAAAAACAGCAAATGCCCATAGCTTTATTGAAAGGCTGCCAAAAGGGTATGACACCGTGCTGACGCAAAACGGTTCGGGCATCAGTCAAGGACAGAAGCAGTTGATTTCTATAGCGCGGGCGGTGCTTGCCGATCCGGTTCTTCTCATTTTGGATGAAGCGACAAGCAACATTGATACCGTAACAGAAGTCAACATTCAAGAAGCGCTCGCCCGTTTAATGGAAGGAAGAACAAGCGTCATCATTGCCCACAGGCTGAACACCATTCAAAGAGCGGACCAGATTGTGGTGCTAAAAGACGGTGAAATGATTGAAAAAGGCAGCCATGACGAGCTGATTCGGCAAAAAGGATTTTACAGTGACTTATATGAAAGCCAATTTGAGAAATAGACCTTTGTCCTGCACAGAGGTCTTTTTTGTTACAGATTTATAGTACTTTTATTTCATTTTCGTAAAATGTAACAAAATTACTTGACGTAAACAAGTTATGTATATATACTAGCTTACATTAAGTAAGTGATAACATTTATCAAGGAGGATAAAATGAATAAATCATTTGAAATTGGCACATTACTTTTAAGAGTTATTACAGGTATTATCTTTTTTGTTCACGGTTTATCAAAGTTTCAGGGAATGGAGGGCACCATCCAATTTTTCGGCAGCATAGGCCTTCCAAGCTTTATGGCGTATGTCATCGCAGCGATTGAACTCATTGGCGGAGTGCTTGTCTTCTTCGGATTGGCTACACGTATTGTCGGTGTACTGTTCGCTCTTACACTGATCGGCGCCATCATCACTGTTAAGCTGAAAGCGCCATTCATGGGCAATGCAGAATTTGATTACCTTCTGCTTTTGACATCCATTCACCTGGCGCTTACTGGAAGTCGATTCCTGGCGCTGGACCCATTTGTGTTTAAAGGAAAAAAGAACGGAAACGTTTCAGCATAAGAAAAGAGGCATGCAGCATGACCAGCATTCATGAGGATACACACATTGGCTATGCCAAACTCACAATTCGCAGTCTGGAGCGTTCGCTTCAGTTCTACTGTAACGTCATCGGTTTTCAAGTCTTAAAAAAGACGGATCGCCAAGCGGAATTAACGGCTGACGGGAAACGCGTACTGCTTATTCTTGAAGAAAATCCGAGCGCTGTCGTCTTGCCTGAACGGTCTGTGACAGGCCTTTATCACTTTGCGATTCTTCTTCCGGACAGGAAAGAACTTGGGATCGCGCTCGCACGCCTGATTGAACACGGCATTGCTATCGGACATGGAGACCATGCTGTCAGCGAAGCGCTCTACCTGTCTGATCCTGACGGAAACGGCATTGAAATGTACGCTGACCGCCCCCGCAGCACGTGGCAGCGTGATCGGGAAGGAAACTACGTCATGACGACAACCGCTGTTGACATTGAGGGCCTTCTGGAAGAGGCAGGAGATGAGCGGAAAACATCGCTTCCAAACGATACAATCATCGGACACATTCATCTGCATGTCAGTGATTTGAAAGAAGCAAAGGCGTTTTATACAGATGTACTGGGCTTTGACATTGTCGGAAACTATGCGGGCATGTCCGCCCTCTTCGTTTCAGCCGGGGGGTACCACCATCATATCGGCTTAAACATTTGGGCGGGAAGAAATGCGCCGCCTAAACCGACAAATGCCAGCGGACTAGACTATTACACTGTTGTCCTGCCTCACCAAGAGGAGCTGGATTTAGTGGCAAACCGAGTCAAACATGCCGGGTATTCGATTGAAGAGACGGAAAACAGCTTTCGTGTGAAAGACCCTGTTTCCGGCGCCTATATTACATTTTTGATTTAACTGCAATCCCCTTGCCGAAAAAACGGCAGGGGGATTTTTTATTTTTGTCCGCCTTGTTATGATGAGAGAACCACCAACTTGTTAGGAGGCGTTTACATGGAACTCGATCACCTTGTGACAGGCAAAATCGCTTTAAATCAGTATGTGCATCGCTTAGAGCAAAAGGATGTTTCATTTTACGTCCATTATTGGGGAGCAATGACGAATCACTATAACACACTGCTTCATAAGCATTCCTTTTATGAAATTTGTTACGTGGTAAGAGGTGAAGGATATTATCTTGAAGGCGATCGTACATATCCGCTTCGGGAACAGACGATTTTTTTGTCAAAGCCGGATCATTTGCACCAAATCAAAAGTGAAACAGGACTGTTCATTTTTTATGTCGCTTTTGAGCTGAGTGAGGATCAATCAAGCGCTGAATGGATCAACGTGATGGAAGAAGTGAAACAAAGCCCCCTTGTCACAGTGCAAATAAAAGATGGCGAACCTCCGGGCATTCTTTGGAAAACGTTAATGCTGCAAGCAGCTCAGTCAGTCAATGCTTTTGACAAAGAGATCCTATCCCAATTGTCGCACGCATTGATCCTGTCATTAATCCAAACCTTTCTCCCGTCCGCCCGCCGCCCGAAAAACAAGCAGCTCATTCAAAGCTCATCTGCTTTGCTGACGGAGGTCAAACTGCACATTAAAGACAATCTGTCACAGCCGTTAAAGCTGACGGATGTCGCCGGCCATTTTCATATCTCAGGCAGGCACTTATCACGTTTATTTGCAGCAGAACTGGGTGTCAGCTACTCCGAGTTTGTCCAAAATGAAAAAATCAATAAAGCCGCCGCGCTGCTGAAGTCAACGAATCTATCGATAAAGGAAATAGCAGAAGAAATAGGATTCTCTGTACATTATTTTACACGCGTATTTTCTGCCAAAATCGGCAGCTCTCCAGGGCTTTTCCGTTCCCTTTATAAAGACTCAAAAATGACCGCATTTCAAATCAATAAGCCTTTTCAAAAAATCGAACAGGCCGAGCCGCACGAATAAGATGTCCTGAAATGACAAAATAATGTCTCCATATGATAAAGACGCGAGAAATCTTGTTGTCTTATAATTTTTTAAGAAAGCGGTTTCTGTTTGAAAACCGGCTTTTCTTAAAATTTCTGTCCCATAGTACATGATCGAATTGACATCGGTAATTTGCTGTACGATGGCGATTCCGATCTCAGTAAATAGCATGCGCCTGATCTACGGCTCTTGAAAATCTTTAAAAATATGTGCCTGAGACGAAAGGGCGGTCACTTGAACAGCTTTAGCATTCATTTCGCCAATATGAATATGGCCGGCAAGTTGATCAGGACATGCCGAATCAATCGACTCACTTATCGTAATCTGCAGATATGAGGAGGAATCTATCGATGAAACTATCTTATGTCACAGACAGCCTAGGGCATTTGCCTTTTGAAGACATGCTCGATTTTGCCGCAAAGCTTGGGATCGATACACTTGAAATGACAACCGGGGGCTGGTCGCCGGCACCTCACTTGAATCTTGATGAACTGCTGCAAAGCAGCGAAAAAAGAAAAGAATTTTCACAAGCGCTGGAAAAGCGGAACATGACACTTTGCGCATTAAACTGCTCGGGGAACCCTTTAGATCCGGGTGAATTGGGCAAATCGCACAGAGACATAACTGACAAAACGATGGAGCTGGCTGGATTATTAGGCGTCAAAAAAGTGATCATGATGAGCGGTTTGCCAGCCGGCAGCCCGGACGACAAAGTGCCGAACTGGATCACATACACAGTAAGCTGGCCTCCCGTTTTAAAAGATATCCTCAACTATCAATGGGAAGACGTTGCGATTCCATATTGGAAGAAGCTTGTCAAAAAAGCGGGGGCCTGCGGCGTAGAAAAAATAGCGCTTGAGAACTTCAGCTCTCAATTAGTCTATAACCCTGAGACTCTCTTTCGACTCAGAAAAGCGGTCGGCCCGCTGGTCGGTTTGAATCTTGACCCGAGCCATTTATTATGGATGGGCGCAGACCCGATCATCGCAGCAAGGGAGCTCGGCTCAGCCATTCACCATGTCCACGGGAAAGATGTCAGAATTGAAAGATATTTATCAGCGGTCAACGGACTTTTAGAAACAAAAGAAGTGACAGATCCTGCAAACCGGGCGTGGAATTACGTAGCTGTCGGTTGCGGACAGGATTTACAGTGGTGGAAGGAATTTTTTTCAGTTGTAAAAATGATGGGATATGATGATGAGGTTTCTTTAGAAATGGAGGATCTGACGATGTCACCTGAAGCGGGCATCCGCACTTCTGTAGAAGCATTAAAACAAACCATCAGCCAATAGGAGGTTTTCATGATGATAAATGGAGAAAGAATCATCTCCAAGCCGCTGCGCTGGGCAATGGTAGGCGGCGGACGGCTTAGCCAGGTTGGGTATAAACATCGTACTGGAGCGCTGAGAGACAATACTGCTTTTCAATTAACTGCCGGCGCTTTTGATATCGATGCCGAAAGAGGAAAAGACTTCGGGATGAACCTTGGAGTGGATGCGGAACGCTGTTATCCCAACTATCAAACCATGTTTGCCGAGGAAGCGAAAAGACAGGATGGCATAGAGGTAGTATCGATTGCCACTCCGAACGGCACTCATTATGAGATTTGTAAGGCGGCGCTTGAAGCAGGACTGCATGTCATCTGTGAAAAACCGCTGTTCTTCACTTCAGCAGAGGGTTATGAAATCAAAGCGCTCGCAGAGAAAAAAGGGAAAATTGTCGGCGTGACGTACGGTTTTTCAGGCAATCAAATGCTTCTTCAAATGCGTGCGATGATTGAACAAGGAATGATCGGCGATATTCGGGTGGTTGACTTGCAGTACACACACGGTTTTTGTGCAACAGATGAAGGTGAAAAGATAAGCGCTGCACAGAAATGGCGTGTCGACCCTGCGATCGCCGGGCCAAGCTTTGTACTGGGCGATTTATCTACCCACACGTATTATATGTCACAGCTTATTATGCCAAAGATGAAAATTAAAGAGCTGCTGTGTGACCGACAGAGCTTCGTCGGCAGCCGCGCACCGCTAGAGGATAATGCCCATGTGCTGATGCATTATGAAAATGGAGCGGTCGGAACGATGTGGGCATCGTCAATCAATGCCGGATGTATGGATGGCCATAGAATCCGGATTGTCGGCTCAAAGGCAAGCATTGAGTGGTGGGACAGCATGCCAAATGAACTGACGTATGAAGTGCAGGGAGAGCCGGGCCAGACACTCATTCGCGGCATGCCGTATTTAGATGATGTGTGCAGCGCCGATGAACGACTGGGCGCCTTACACAGCGAAGGGCTGTCCGAAGCATGGGCCAATATTTATCTTAAATTTGCCATTGCGATAGACGCCAAAAACCGTGAAGAGGAAGAAAGCTTGAACAACTTGGTTTATCCTGACATTGATGCAGGGATCGAGGGCATTCGCTGGATTGAGAACTGCGTACGCTCGGCAAACCAAGGGTCAGTATGGGTTGAATTTAAATAAATGAGGGGATGCGTCGCATATGACATAAAGTTCATATGCGGTTTTTATTTTCCAGAAACTCCTGTCAAAAATGCCCTGAGGCAGGTATGATAAGAAGGGAATTGGGTATCGGGAGTGATGAGCGTGAAGGCTCTTTTATTTACTAGGATTTTCACCTTAATGGTAAGCTGTTCGGTTTATTTTTTCCTTGTAAAGGACGACAGCTGGTTTGAGTATTTGTTCATCGCTTGCGGTGCAAGTGTATTCTTAGCAAATCATCTCTTATTAAGGGTACAGAGATATGCGATTATTTTTTGCCTGATTGATATTGCAGTTGGCTTTTCGTTCGGTTTCATGTTTCCGGGTACAGGTTTATATATTACCTTGCTCAGCCCGGTTGCAGTTACCTTTTTTCTGAAGGGGTTTGACCGAAAAACTGTATGGTCCGTTCTTTGTTTTTGTTTTATGATGTGGCTGATTGTTCTATTACGCACGTATCATATGCTTGGCGGTGAATATGTGATGGATCATTGCATCAGCATGACATTCGTTGTCTTCTGTGGTGTCGTCGGCAAATTAATCCGAAAGCTGACGGATGCGCAGGAAACGGCAAAACAGCAGTACCGGGAACTGACAGAATCCCACTTGGCGCTGTCTTCCGCACATCAGGAGCTGCATTTATATGCGAAGCAGGTTGAAGAGCTGACCGCCATTTACGAGCGGAACAGAATGGCGCGGGAAATCCATGATACAGTGGGGCATAAAATGACGGCCCTTCTCGTCCAGCTGCAGCTTTTGCGTGAATGGCAAAAAAGAGACAGCCAAAAAGCGGATGAGACAGTAGGTGTCTGTGAAACACTTGCCCGTGAAGCGCTTGATGATGTCCGCTTATCAGTACGCACTCTGCAAACTGAAAACGATCCTTCGCTAATCGAATCGCTGAAACAGCTGACAGAGGACTTTTGCAAAAATGCAGGAGTCACAACAGAATTTGCGGTCAGCGGTGATCCTGCAATCATCCCGCTGTCTCTCCATCCGACCCTGATCAGAACGGTGCAGGAAGCACTGACCAATGCCAAACGGCACGGCGGCGCCACAGCTTGTTCGATACAGCTTGCCTGCACAACGGACAGCATCAGCCTTGTCATTAAGGATGACGGAAAAGGCAATCCCGAAGCGGCACTTGGCTTTGGCCTCTTGAATATGAAAAAGCGGGCAGCGGAACATGGCGGAACGATCCGCTTTGAAAGCGAACGGGATCAAGGATTTACTGTAATCGCCGAATTTTCACTTGCCAATAAAAAATGGAGCTTCAGGCCCGTGCAGCAGAAGGAGAGTTTATCATGATTAAGATCATCATTACCGACGATCAGGATATCGTCAGAGAAGGGCTGGCATCCCTGCTCCAGCTCAGAGAAGAGCTCGATGTGATCGCAACGGCGCGAAACGGACAGGAAGCCTTCGAAAAGGCGAAAGAGCTGGAGCCGGATATCGTGTTAATGGACATCCGCATGCCGGTTTCCAACGGGGTGGAGGGAACAAAATTAATCACAAGCTCGCTGCCCGGCGTAAAGGTTTTGATGCTGACAACCTTTAAGGATTCAGCGCTGATTGCTGAAGCGCTTGAAGAAGGAGCAAGCGGGTATCTGCTGAAGGATATGTCGGCAGATACGATTGTAAAAGCGGTGATGACTGTTCATTCTGGCGGAATGGTGCTTCCGCCGGAATTGACTGCCCAAATGCTGAATGAATGGAAGCGTGAAAAACAGCTGAAAGGAATAAATGAGATAGAAAAACCTAACGAGCTGCTCGACCTGACCGAGCGCGAAATCGAAGTTCTGGCTGAGCTGGGGTACGGGCTGAATAACAAAGAAATTGCCGAAAAGCTTTTCATTACAGAAGGCACAGTCAAAAACCACGTTTCAAATATTATCAGCAAGCTGGCTGTCAGGGACAGAACCCAAGCCGCCATTTACTCGGTCAGATATGGTGTATCTGTCTTTTGACATATGACGTTTTGCATATACGCTTCTCTGAAAAGGCCTTTTACAGGCCTTTTTTTCATGCCCTATGTTCTATCTGCCGCTACATGCCGCACGCCTTTCTTTCTTCTACAATGGCAATGGATCAAAAAAAGGAGTGAGACGACGTGCTGCAAGCAGAAAACATCAAAAAGGCATATGGAAAAAAAACAATCGTGAAAGGTATTTCTTTTTCCCTTCAAAAGGGGGAGTCGTTCGGTCTGCTCGGGCCAAACGGTGCGGGGAAATCCACAACCATTTCGATGATTTCCGGCCTTGTACCGCATGACAGCGGGAACATCACGGTGGGCGGCTATGTCATCGGAAAAGAAACGGCCAAAGCGAAACAAAAAATCGGCATTGTTCCGCAGGAAATTGCATTATATCCGACGCTGACGGCTCATGAGAATCTTATGTTTTGGGGGAAAATGTACGGACTTACGCACGGTGAGGCCAAAAAAAGATCGGCTGAGGTCCTTGAATATGTCGGTCTGACTGAGCGGGCTAAAGATAAGATTGAAACGTTCTCCGGGGGGATGAAACGAAGAATCAACATCGGTGCGGCTTTAATGCATAAGCCCGAGTTGCTGATTATGGATGAACCGACTGTCGGTATTGACCCTCAATCGAGAAATCACATTTTAGAAACGGTCAAACAGCTCAACGAAACGGGCATGACGGTGATCTATACGAGTCATTACATGGAAGAGGTTGAGTTTTTATGCGACCGGATCGGGATAATTGATCAGGGGGAAATGATTGCGATTGGCACAAAAACTGATTTGTGCAGCCGCCTTGGAGGCGATACCATCATTCAGCTCACGGTCAGCGGGATCGATGAAGCGTTTCTTTTGGCGATCCGTTCCCTGGCTCATGTGAATGATGTAACAGTCCAGGAGTCAGAGCTCAAAATCGACATTTCTGCGGCTCATCATGAGAAAGTCGTCACCAGTCTGCTTGCTGAAGCCGCTGCTCATCATATAAACCTGCTGTCTCTTCAGGTGCAGGAACCGAATCTGGAGCGCCTGTTTTTGAATCTGACCGGCCGCACGTTGCGGGATTAGGAGGGACGGCCATGAAAAAAAGCATATGGATCGCATGGAAAGATGTCAAAATCAGAATCACGGACAGAAAAGGGTTTATGATGCTTATCCTAATGCCGCTGCTCCTAACCTGTATTTTAGGCGCGGCGCTCGGATCAGTTGTTGACGGAGGCAGCGGGATTGATGAAATCAAAGTCGGCTACGTTCAACCAGATCAGTCAGATGCAGCGAACATGTTTACGAAAGATGTGCTTAAAAAAATAAAGTCAATAAAGGTCACAAAAGCCGGCAGCGAAGACAAGATGAAAAAACTGATTGATGAAAAGAAAATTGATGTAGGTATCGTCATCCCGAACCATTGGGAAGCCGGCAAAACCTCAGCTGTTGTTTATGCCGCTCCTGATCAAACATTGAAAAGTTCCATCATCGAAACAGCTGCAAGCTCTTTTATAGAACAATATAAAGCGGTAAAGGAAGCCGCGTCAGCCTCAATGGACTACATCAGCAAAACGGAAGCTGTAAAGCAAGGAAAACTTGATCCTGCACAGTTTGCAGAAAAGCTGGCAAAGACGCTTGAAAAAGAAACAGGTGACAAGCTGACTATTGCAGAAAAATCTGTCGGCAGCAAGGCCGTTACCAGTTTTCAATACTATTCGGCGGCAATGCTTTGCATGTTTATGCTGTTTCATATGACAGTCGGGGCGAAATCGTTTTTACAGGAAAAGGATACGGAGACGCTTGCCAGAATGCTGATGACGCCTGCGCAAAAATCCGTCATTCTCTTCGGAAAATGGCTTGGGACGTATCTGTTTGCTATCATGCAATTTTTCATATTTCTGATCGTCACAATCAATGCATTTGGTGTGGACTGGGGAGGTAATCTGCTGTTTGTGAGTGTACTCGGGCTTTCTTACGCCGCCGCTGTATCTGGCATTTCAATGCTGCTTGCGTCGTGCATCAGCGATATGAAATCTGCAGATGCGATAGGCGGCTTCGGTATTCAATTGCTTGCGGTTCTCGGCGGGTCCATGCTGCCGCTGTATCAATTTCCGGACGTCTTGCAGTCTGTATCCAAAGCGGTGCCAAATCGCTGGGCGCTTGACGGCTTTCTTTCTTTAATGGAAGGAGGAGGCTGGGCTGACCTTCAAAAGCCTGTGCTTCTTTTTGCGGCGATCGGCCTTTGTTCACTTGTAATTGGTATCAGACGGCTTCATACAAGATAAGGAGGGTACAAAAGGTGAAAAAAATCATAGCCATTTGCGGCATTGAGCTTTCTCTCATTTTTAAGAAGCCGCAGAACTATTTGATCATGTTTGCTGCCCCGCTTTTGCTTACCTTTGTATTTGGGAGTATGCTCGGCGGCAATGATGATAAGGTGCGGCTTGCAATCGTTGATCAGGACGATACGATTCTCTCACAGCATTATATTCGGCAGCTGAAGGCACACGATGATATGTATACATTCGAAAACATGTCTGAAAGCAAAGCGTCAGAAAAGCTGAAACAAAAGAAAATTGCCGGGATCATCGTCATTTCCCGCTCGTTCCAGACACAGCTGGAAAAAGGCAAAAACCCTGAGCTGATTTTCCGTCACGGCCCCGAGCTGTCGGAAGCGCCGATGGTCAAACAATATGAAGAAAGCACATTGGCAACGCTCAATATTCAGGTGACCGCGGCAAAAACGGCATCGCAGACAGCGGGAGAGAACTGGAAGGCTGCGTATAAAACCGTTTTCGCCAAAAAACATGAAGATACAGTTCCGGCTGTAACACGACAGACGCTCAGTGATAAAAAAGAGGGTGCGGAAGCAAGTGACACAGCCTCCAGAGCAGCAGGGTTTTCCATCCTGTTTGTCATGCTGACCATGATGGGAGCGGCTGGAACCATTTTAGAAGCAAGAAAAAACGGCGTCTGGTCCAGATTGCTTACAGCCTCTGTCAGCCGAGCCGAAATCGGTGCTGGGTATGTGCTGTCCTTCTTTGTCATTGGCTGGATTCAATTTGGCATATTGCTTCTTTCCACCCATTGGCTGTTTGGCATCAACTGGGGGAATCCGGCTGCGGTTATTGTATTAGTGTCACTTTTTCTATTGACCGTTGTCGGCATTGGATTGATGATTGCGGCCAATGTCAGAACGCCAGAACAGCAGCTTGCGTTCGGCAACTTGTTCGTCATCGCAACATGTATGGTGAGCGGGATGTATTGGCCGATCGACATTGAACCGAAATTGATGCAATCCATCGCTGAATTTCTTCCGCAAAAGTGGGCGATGAGCGGGCTGACGGAGATTATCGCTAACGGTGCCCGCGTCACAGATATTCTCGGAATCTGCGGCATCTTGCTTGCTTTTGCAGCAATCACTTTCGCAGCGGGGCTTAAGGCGCTCCGAGCCTAAAAAAAAATCATCTGTCCGAGGGACAGGTGATTTTTTATGTGGGCAAACCCATGCATTACGTAAAGGCCGCTCCCGGTTAATCCTTATCGATCATAGCTAATATCGATTCCAGCCAAGAAACGTAATTTTTCTCCCGCTCCAGCGCTTTCGTCAGCACAAGATAGTGGCCGAAGTCCGGTGAAGAAAATGACATCGGCTCTGCTGAAGCCATAAGCTTTTCATAGCTTCCCTGTAAGTCAGAAAGCTTGGTCTGGCGTTTTTGCAGCTGGTCTTTGAACAAATCAGAAGCCTCCTGGCGCGATAGACAAGAAATGAAATAAGCCTTCAGCATAAATTCATCCTTCACCGTCTCGGGTATCGGCTGGTGGCGGATCAGCCAGTCATGTAGCTCCTGCTTTCCGCTGTCTGTCAGGGTGTACATCTTTTTCTCCAGCTTTGTGCCCTGAATCGTTGTCCGGAACGTGATAAATCCTTCATCCGTCAGCTTTTTGAGCTCAGGGTAAATCTGGCTGTGCTTGGCGCTCCAAAACTGGCCGAGCTCCTCTTTAAAATAACTCGTAATATCGTATCCACTCAATTCGCCTTTTCGCAAAAGCCCTAATATGGCGTATTTTAATACTCTCATGCTATCCTCCGTGTCTGGCTGTTTCGCAAAACAGATGAGCCGGTGCTCAACTGTGATTCTAACTGCCTATTCCCCTTATTATAGAAAAGGGAGGAAGGGAACACAACCGGGCTCTTTGGAAATGAAAATAAAAGGTTTGTCAGAAGGTATCCGATTTATCTCCGTCAATGATATAAAAGAGATTTAAATTTAATTTTCAGAAAAAATAGTAACGATATTGATTTTTTATGTATAATAGGAAATTGGTGGTATCAACATTTTAAGGGGGAATAAACGTGAAAAAAGTACTTATGGCATTCATTATTTGTTTATCGCTGATTCTATCTGTTTTAGCCGCTCCGCCGTCTGGCGCAAAAGCTGAATCAGTACATAATCCTGTCGTTCTTGTTCATGGAATAAGTGGTGCATCATACAACTTTTTCGCTATTAAAAACTACTTAATTTCTCAAGGCTGGCAAAGCAACAAACTGTACGCAATTGATTTTTATGATAAAACAGGAAACAACCTAAATAACGGCCCGCAGCTTGCTTCATATGTTGACCGTGTTTTAAAAGAGACGGGGGCAAAAAAAGTAGATATTGTGGCTCATAGTATGGGAGGCGCCAATACGCTGTACTATATTAAATATTTAGGCGGGGGCAATAAGATTCAAAATGTCGTAACGCTTGGAGGGGCTAATGGTTTAGTGTCATCAACGGCGCTGCCGGGTACAGATCCTAATCAAAAGATCCTCTATACATCTATTTACAGTCTCAATGATCAAATTGTAATCAATAGCTTGTCTCGGTTACAAGGAGCGCGAAACATCCAGCTTTATGGCATCGGTCATATTGGCTTGCTCTCTAATAGCCAAGTGAACGGCTATATCAAAGAAGGGCTGAATGGTGGAGGCCTCAATACAAATTAATATCTTCATAAAAAAACCTGCAGTCTCCGTTACGGCAGGTTTTTTGCATTTTTCTAGCAATCTCGCCTGAGAAAGATACACCAACAAGCCAGAAGGGTTTATGACCTTAGTCTATCATGCATACGTCAATTTATGACATCAGGCACTTTTTCAAATAGAGCGGACATGTTAAGGTACAACCATCGATTTCTATCAATTTGAAATAAAAGGAGCGCTGTTATGCAAATTAAAGAAATTTTTATGATCCGCTGCATTTCGTGCTTAAGTGTCGTCTTGCTCCATATCATTTCAATGGTCCTGATGCTTCAGGCAGAAGCTCTTGCAGATATTTCTCACACTGTTGATTCTTTCCGCACACTCCTGATGTTCAGCACGCCCGCTTTTATTTTCATCTCTGAATTTTTACTGGCCCGTTCTTATCCTGATGGGGTGCCTGACGGTTTTTTAAAGAAGCGGGGAAAAGTGATTTTTGTTCCTTTTTTATTTATCGCGGCCATCGATGCGTTGCTGATGACCAGTGCGATGGGGGGAGAGGTAACCTTTCTCGCGTTTGTGCAAAAATATCTGGAGAACGTATTCTTAGGAAACTTTATCGGATACTTCATTCTCGTCATCTTTCAATTTTACATGCTGCATATGATGTTTCATGAGTATTTGAAAAAAGCATCGCCGAAATGGGTGCTGTCTATCTCATTTGTGGTGACAGCCGCTTATTTAGGCTATTTCTCAGCAGCCAGCCCGGCTCCTGCTTCTGAAGAGGGAGGGGCATTTCCGTTCTTCTGGGTTCCGTTCGCAGGCTGGCTTTTCTACTTTTGTCTAGCCTACTATTGCGGAAAAGAATACAAGCGTTTTTTAGCGCTGCTGAACCAATACCGCTTGGTGGTGTACGGCGCCGCAATTGCTTCTGGGGCGCTGGTTGTCACTGTTTCTTATGTGGGTGAAATCGGCATGATCAGCTCGAAGCGGCCTGATATCATGCTGTATTCAACCAGCATGATTTTCCTGTGTTTTCACTTGTTTTCCAAAATGAAGCATGTGCCGAAAATCATGATGTTTATCAGCAACTATTCCTTTTCGATTTATCTGCTTCATGCCTATTTTATGATTATAGGCTACGTGTTGCTTTTGAATATACCCGACATTCCTGCCGTACCGGCTGTTCTCCTGTTGTTTGCCGTGTGCACAGCCGGCCCGATTATGACCTCATGGGCGCTGAATAAGTTCAAATATGGGTATTTATTTGTGGGGAAAATTTATCAGCCAAAACAGAAGAAGGTAACAGTCGAAGTGCGTGATCACGCAGGGTGAAAAACAAGCGGCAGGGGGGCTCCTGCCGCTTGTTGTGTATTAAATCATACAGTATACACAATCTTTTTCTTGTAAAATAAAGGAGAAGATTGAATAGAAGGGAGAACATTCATGACATCAGTCAATCTAAGCTACCCAATAGGAGAATACAAGCCGAGGGAATCCATATCGAAGGAGCAAAAAGATAAATGGATTCAAGTACTTGAAGAAGTGCCGGCAAAATTGAAGCAAACTGTAGAGGGCATGACGGACAGCCAGCTTGACACACCGTACCGGGACGGTGGATGGACCGTTCGGCAAGTTATTCATCATCTGGCTGACAGTCATATGAACAGCTATATTCGTTTTAAATTGAGCTTGACGGAAGAGACACCGGCTATCCGTCCGTATGATGAAAAAGCATGGTCGGAGCTAAAAGACTCGAAAACGGCAGATCCGAGCGGCTCACTCGCGCTTTTGCAGGAGCTTCACGGAAGATGGACGGCTCTGCTCCGCACCCTGACGGATCAGCAATTTAAGCGCGGATTTTATCACCCTGATACAAAGGAGATCATTACCCTGGAGAACGCGCTCGGCCTGTATGTCTGGCACTCACATCACCATATCGCTCATATTACGGAGCTTTCCAGACGGATGGGGTGGTCTTAACGCTTTTGCCGGCGGAAAGCCGGAATACTGATAGCAGCAATCACCAGAAGTGAGATCACAGCAGCCGCTGCATATAAATGATCATAGCCGCTGGCGACACTCGCATGAATGGCGTCGCTTATCGCGGTTTTGACTTCAGGAACGGGAATGCGTTCGATTTGTTCTTGTAAAGAAGAAACATCAGAACTGTCGATCTCCGGAATCATCTGCATCGCCTTTTCTGAATATCCGCTGTCCGATAAGCGGCTGTTGATCTCATCACCTATTTGGTCAAACCCGGCTGTGATAAAACCTGCATATAGAGTAGGCGCCAAGGTCAGTCCAATTTGCCTTACTAATGAAAGCGTGCCAAGAGCTGTACCCTTATTTGTTTTTGCCGCTTCTGATACAAGGACGTTCAGCGGAGCGCCTAACAGAAAGCCAAAACCGATCCCAGCTGCCACACTTGCGATCACAAACTCCCATTTTTCCGTCACCCAGAGCGGAAATAAAGCAAACCCCGCACATGAGATGATTCCCGAAAGAATAACGGTTTTTACAGGACCTTTTTTGTCGGTAAGCGCTCCGCCAAGCCAAGCGCCGATTCCGGAAGCCAACGCAAGCGGTGTCATCCAATAGCCTGCTTTTGCGGCAGGGACACCCAAATACTGCTCGACATATGACGGGATAAAAATGACTGCCGCCAAGAGCCCCCCGGATAACAAACCGATGATAAGCGTGCGCTGAAACATATGGTTTCGCAGCAGAGAATACGCCAAAATGGGATCGCCTCCTCGCATTTCAACTCTCTTTTCATACGAGATAAGCGCTGCAAAACAGAGCATGCCAAAAATAATACATCCATAAACCTCCGGATTCCCCAAGCTGTGTAAGAGATTTGCCCCGTCAAGGTTCGTCATGCCGTACATCACGGCTAAAATCGACAGGGATAGAAGGAAGATTCCGGCCGCGTCGAGGCGCTTAGCTTCAGGTGCTTTTGTTTCCGCGATAAAGTATGCGCCGAAAACAACCAATAGCACGGCAATCGGCAAATTAATCAAAAATAGCCAATGCCAAGACCCGGTCCAATCAAGCAGAAAGCTTCCGATATTTGGCCCGAGCACAGCGGCCATCCCGTTCATTGCGCCAAGCAGCCCAAGCGCCTTCCCCTGTTTTTCCTTTGGGAGGGTCGCGAGAATGTGAGAGCTGCCGATGATGAAAATCCCGCCGCCTCCAAGCGCCTGAATCAGCCGCGATATCAGAAAGAGCGGGAAGCTTTGGCTCAAAGCAACAAGCAAAGAACCAAGTCCGAACAGGCAAACCTCAATGAGAAAGAGTTTTTTTCTGCCGTAGCGGTCGGAAAGCTTTCCGACGATTGGCACACTGACGCTAAGACCGAGCGTATAAAGAGTAATGCCCCATGATCCCCAGGAAGGAGAAACGGCAAACGACTCGTTTATCGTTGTTAAAGCAGCTGAAATAATTCCGTTATCTAGCGCAGCCATAAATACACCAATCGTAAACAGGCTGATCGCCCACTTTTGGCTTTTCTGCTCTGTTAATGCTTCAGACATATTCATCAACCCCTTTTTAATTCACTATAAATATATTATTCATTTTGAATGAACTAAATGTCAATTAAAAAAAGCCTGCTCCCGCAGTTTGCGGATGACAGACTTACAGATTTATTCTTTTTTCGCTTTCTCTAATGCTCTTGAAAGGATAGACAGCCCTTCGGAAACCGCCTGCTTTTCTTCAGGGGACAGCAGCTCTAATGAACGCTTCAATTTCAGGTGGCCTTTTTCATACAAACCCCGGAAAATATTTTTCGCATTTTCTGTCAACTGAACAACTACAGAGCGGCGGTCCTCTTCAGAATGTGAGCGTTTGACAAACCCTGATTTCTCAAGGCGGTCAAGCAGCCCAGTTGTATTGGACAGGGAAGCCCCCATTTTTTCAGCAATGTCGCTCACTTTCAATGTTCCATGGTTGTTTAATAGCATCAACACCTTCATTTGCGGCATGCTCATATCCAGCTTCATCCACTCGGACACATCACCGAGGCCGGCGGAAGTTAAGACTTTCATATAGAGCACCCATATTTCCCGTTCCTCCGATGAAAGAATGTTTTCGTTTAATACTGTTGTATCGTGTAAATTATATTCCATTTCATCACTTCCTCATCATTCACTCCTCTTACCATATTACTCGATTTTCACTCCTGAAAGAAAGTGAGCAGAAACCGCATGCGGGACTTTGTCCGAAAAATAACGGTAGTGTATAATGAGTTGGAGATTATTGGGGGAGAGGATCGAACTAGAATATGATTGGAGAGACCATTGCTGATTAAAAAGAATGCTTTATCAATATTAAAAATCGTTTTTCCTATTGCTGTTTTGCTATTTGTTATTTATCAATCGAAAAAAGAACTGACAAATCTGTCATTCAAACGTACGCTCATGGTCATCAACGGACTGGAACGAACGGACTTATTCATGCTTGTGTTGATCGGCTTGCTGGCTGTTGCGGCTATGTCGCTGTATGATTACGTCCTGAAATACTCACTGCGCCTATCGATCACAAACGGAAAAGTATTCAGGGTTTCTTGGATCGCCAATTCATTTAATAATGTGCTGGGCTTCGGCGGTTTAGCCGGCGTCGGGTTAAGAATGATGTTCTATAAGGAGCATACGAAAGACCATAAGGCACTCGTGAAAGGAATCGCCTGGCTCACATCATCTATGCTGCTCGGATTATCTGTTTTCAGCATTTTCGTCGCTGCGAGAGTGCTGCCAGTTGATGAAGTGATTCATGAGAAGCCTTGGCTGTGGGCGGTCGTTATCGGTTTTGCACTGATATTGCCGTTATCTTTAGCGGTGTCCAAAATAAAAGGGCGCAAAGTTGGGGACGAAGAGAATGCGGACAAAGTGAAAAATCCGATTTTCGCGTATATTGGAGCTTCAGTTGTTGAATGGCTCATGGCCGGGATCGTCATCTATTTTGCTTTGTTCGCTATGGGCATTCATGCAGATATCAGGTATGTGTTCGGGGTGTTCGTCATTGCGGCGATCGGAGGAATGATCAGCCTCGTGCCGGGCGGCTTCGGCTCGTTTGACCTTTTATTTTTGCTGGGGATGGAGCAGCTTGGCTATCATCAGGAGGCCATCGTTACTTCTATTGTATTGTACAGGCTCGCCTATTCATTTATCCCATTCATCTTGGGACTGTTCTTTGCCGCCGGCGACCTGACGGAAAATACAATGAAGCGGCTCGAAACGAACCCGCGCATCGCACCGGCAATTGAGACGACAAACGTTCTGCTTGTTGTTCAGCGTGCGGTATTAGTGAGAATTTTGCAAGGCTCGCTTTCCCTTATTGTGTTCGTAGCAGGTCTGATTGTCCTGGCCTCAGTTTCCTTGCCGATTGACAGGCTGACGGTTATACCGCACATTCCGCGCCCGGCGCTTTTGCTGTTCAACGGCCTGTCCTTAAGCTCAGCGCTCATTCTGCTGATTTTGCCGATCGAGCTTTATAAACGGACAAAACGTTCCTATACGATGGCCATTACAGCGCTTGTCGGCGGCTTTGTGTTCAGCTTTTTAAAAGGGCTTAACATCAGCGCGATATTTGTACTGCCGATGATTATCGTATTGCTTGTGCTATTGAAAAAACAATTTGTCCGCGAACAGGCATCCTATACACTGGGACAATTGATATTCGCTGTGGCGCTGTTTACTGTGGCGCTCTTTAACTACAATCTGATCGCGGGCTTTATTTGGGACCGGATGAAGAAGGTGCTGCGTCACGAATATTTCGTCCACAGCACCTCGCATATTACACATGCAACCATCATGGCGATCATCATTGTGCCGCTGTTCTTCTTGATATTTACAGTGGTCTATCATAAGAGAACGAAACCGATCGGAGAGAAAGCTGACCCTGAGCGTCTTACTGCGTTTCTCAATGAAAAAGGCGGCAACGCGCTGAGCCATCTCGGTTTTCTTGGAGATAAGCGGTTTTATTTTTCTAGTGATGGGAATGCACTGCTTCTGTTTGGGAAAATCGCCAGAAGGCTGGTCGTGCTCGGCGATCCGTCTGGCCAAAGAGAATCATTCCCGCTCGTGCTGGAAGAATTTCTGAACGAAGCGCATCAGAAGGGATTCAGTGTTTTGTTCTATCAAATTGAACGAGAGGACATGGCGCTGTATCACGATTTTGGCTACAACTTCTTTAAATTGGGCGAGGAAGCATATGTAGATTTAAATACATTTACCTTGACTGGGAAGAAAAAGGCCGGCCTTCGGGCAATCAATAACCGCTTTGAGCGGGAGGAGTATACTTTCCATGTGGATCATCCCCCATTTTCTGATGCGTTTTTGGAGGAGCTGAAGCAAATCTCAGACGAATGGCTCGGCTCGAAAAAAGAGAAGGGATTCTCGCTCGGATTTTTTGATCCTTCTTATTTACAGAAAGCGCCGATCGCCTATATGAAAAATGCAGAGGGAGATATCGTTGCATTCGCAAATGTCATGCCGATGTACCAGGAAGGAGAGATATCGGTTGATCTGATGCGCTATCGCGGCGACGCTCCAAATGGCATTATGGACGCATTGTTTATCCGTATGTTTTTATGGGCAAAGGAAGAGGGCTGCACGTCATTTAATATGGGGATGGCACCCTTGGCCAATGTCGGCACTGCCTTTACATCCTTCTGGTCCGAAAGGTTTGCCGCTGTCATTTTTAATAATGTCAGATACATGTACAGCTTCAGCGGCCTAAGAGCCTTTAAAGAAAAATACAAACCGGAGTGGCGAGGGAAATACTTGGCGTATCGGAAAAACAGATCTCTTTCTGTCACCATGTTCCTCGTTACACGTCTGATTGGCAAAAGCAAAAAAGACTCCGTCTAATAAGACGGAGTCTTTTTTTATTTCGTTTTTAAGAAGTAGGTTTCAATATCATCAAGCAGATAGTTTGCGGCTTTAATTCCGCCTGCGGTTGTCCACACGACGTCATCGACTTCATGTGCATTACCTGACTTCACGGCCTTCAGGTTTTTCCATAGTGAACTGCTTGTCCACTGATTGGCCCATTTTTCATTTTCTTTTGCATTATCGGCTTTATAAGTGAAATAAAACAGCACATCAGCATCCATATCAGGAATAGATTCTTTACTGTCGGTTGAGAACGTAAATTGGTCCTTTTGTTTCTTAAACAGCTCCACTTGTTTTTCAGGGCGTTTGAAGCCAAGCTGGTCTAAAATAATCCCAGGAAATGAATCGGTATAATAGATTCTTGACTCACCGGATAAAAAGCGTACGACAGAAACGGTTTTGTTTGTCTGGTCGCCCAGCTTGTTTTTTAAATCAGAAACGCGTTTATCAAAATCGGCAATGACTTCCTTGCCTTTGTCCGCCTTATTCACCGCGTTGGCGTATAGAGTCAGGTTATCCTTCCAGTTCCCGGCCAAAGATTCAGCAAAAACAGTCGGCGCAATCGCATTTAACTGATCATAAATTTTTTCCTGGCGCACTTTGTTTCCAATAATCAAATCAGGCTTTAATTCTGCAATGGCTTCCACATTCGGTTCCGTTTCAAGACCGACGTTTTTAACACCTTTCATGTCATCTTTCAGATAGTCATACCACGGGTCGCCCTTCCATGACTTTACGGCTCCGACCGGCTTAATGCCAAGCGCTAAGAGCGCCTCTGTTCCTTCATTAGTTAAAACAACAATCCGTTTTGGATTGGCGGGAATGTTGTCTGATGTCCCCATTGCATGTTTGACCGTTCTTGTTTTGCTGCTTGACCCCTCGCTGTTACTTGAACTTTCTGAACTATTACAGGCAGAAAGTACTATAACGGCCATTATAAATACGAATAGCATGCTGATATGCTTTTTCATCTTTTTCCTCCCAATATTGAAATTCATTATCATTTAGATCATAATAAGCAGTGTTAAGAGTGTCAATCCCTAATTGAGGATTATTCTCAAAAACAAACATTACATAGTAAATAACTAGGAGAATTAGATCATGATCTGCAAAAAGGCATCTTCAAAATGGATTGTGTTAGTATGTCTGATTTTCATTTTACTGGCGGCTGTCTGCGCAAGCGTCGTGTACGGCTATACAGGTACGTCATGGAGACAGGTCTATCAGGCGTTTACTTCCTTCAACGGAACAAATGAGCATGTCATCATCAAGGATGTCAGGCTTCCGCGCGCTTTGGTTGCCACAGTTGTCGGCGCCTCGCTTGCAGCCGCGGGCGCTCTCATGCAGGCGCTCACAAAAAATCCGCTTGCGTCACCGGGGATTTTCGGGATTAACGCCGGTGCAGGTTTTTTTATTGTTGCCGGATCGTTTTTTCTGCATATTCAGTCACCTCAGGCATTAGTATGGAGCTCGTTTCTGGGGGCAGCATTTACCGCCGCGATCGTCTATGCAGCAGGCTCGCTTGGGAGGGAAGGGCTGACGCCAATCAAACTGACGCTGGCGGGAGCTGCCATGGCGGCTATGTTTTCTTCTCTGACACAGGGCTTGCTTTCTGTTAATGAACTCGAGCTTGCCCAGGTGCTTTTTTGGCTGACCGGCTCTGTGCAGGGCAGGAGTCTGGATCTGCTGATGACGATGCTCCCGTATGCAGCGGCAGCGCTTGTGATCTGCTTCTTTCTCGGTCAAAAAATTAATCTCCTCGTCATGGGAGAAGATGTGGCAAAAGGACTCGGCCAAAAAACAGGCCTGTTGAAATTTGTGATGGCGCTTTGTGTTGTCATGCTTGCAGGGTCCGCTGTCGCCATTGCCGGGCCGATTTCTTTTATCGGCATCATTATTCCGCATTTTGCCCGCTTTGTCGTTGGTAATGATTATCGCTGGGTTCTGCCATTTTCCGCTGTTTTGGGTGCCATTTTGCTTGTTTGCGCGGATATCGGTGCGCGATATATCATTATGCCTCAGGAAGTTCCTGTCGGGGTCATGACCGCCATCATCGGAATGCCTGTGTTTGTGTACATCGCAAGAAGGGGGGCGAAGCTATGAAACTTCGTTTTGGCGTTACTGCGGCTGAAAAGAAAGCATGGATCGTCTTTTTGGTTTTACTGGGGTTAACAGCTGCTGTACTCATCATAAGCGCTGGTCTCGGACAAAGGTTTATTCCTCCCTGGGATGTAGCAAAAACATTCTTTGGTGCAGGTTCCAAGCTGGATGAACTGATGATCATGTCGTTCCGCATGCCAAGAATTTTGACGGCTTTATGCGCCGGTGTCTGCTTGGCAGCGGCAGGCGCGATATTGCAGGGGCTCGTCAGAAACCCTCTCGCATCTCCGGATATTATCGGAATAACAGGAGGAGCGGCGGTAGCGGTCGTGCTTTTAATGATGTTCTTCTCAGACCGCAGCAGTTCACTTACGATCAGTCTGTCATGGCTTCCAGCAGCCGCATTTATCGGCGCATCGGCTGTCGGACTCATCGTCTATTTACTGGCATACAAAAATGGCGCCTCCACATTTCGGCTGGTGCTTATCGGAATCGGATTTTCAATGTCGGCGCAGGCGATGACTACCCTGTTGATGATCAAAGGTCCGATTTACCGGGCATCACAAGCCAATGTGTATATCACTGGGTCAGTTTATGGGTCAAACTGGCAGCATGTAAAAATAGCTATTATCTTATCTGTCATTCTCTTATTCATTTGTTTTGTCGCGCTAAAAAATATGAATATACAGGTGCTGGGTGAAGATATTGCGGCGGGTGCAGGAAGCGCTGTGCAGCGAAATCGTTTTTTCTTGCTCCTTTTGAGTACGGCTCTTACGGGTTGTGCAGTTTCAGTTGCCGGCACAATCGGTTTTGTCGGGCTGATGGCGCCCCATATTGCAAGACGGCTTGTCGGCTCATCTTATGGAGCTCTGCTCCCAACGTCGGCACTTATTGGAGCTCTGCTCGTTTTAACAGCTGATATCGTCGGCAGAACCTTATTTGCTCCGGTGGAAGTGCCGGCCGGCGTCTTTACAGCGGCTATCGGCGCACCTTATTTTATTTATTTGCTCTATAAAACAAGAAATTCTTGATCGTTACACCCATTTTCTTAAAAAAGGAAATGGTTTTTTTTGATAATGACTGAAGATTCGTAATTATTTTTGCTATACTGACAGAGACATTGATAAAGAAAGGGCGGCAGATGAATGAAAGAAGCAGAGGTATTAAAATATGAAGCATTTACAAGCAGTCCCGGCAAAGGAAACCCCGCAGGCGTCATTTTGCAGGGAGACGATTATACGGAAGACGAGATGCAGATCATAGCTGAACGTGCCGGGTATTCAGAAACCTCCTTTATCCGAAAAAGCGAGTCGGCCGATCTTGAACTCCGTTACTTTACCCCTGGACACGAAATGAATTTGTGCGGTCATGCGACAGTTGCTTCTCTTTACGCATTATGTGAGAAAGGAATGCTGGAGAGCGGTAAAACGTACAGCATCCAAACGAAAGCGGGTATCCTGCCTGTGAAGATTTCTGAAAAAGATGGCCGTATTCATATCACGCTTGAACAGGCCTCTCCGCAATTCAAACCATTTACAGGCGATCGGAAAAAACTTGCGGACGCACTGGGTATCACCGATGAAGATTTTCATGAAGACCTTCCGATTGTGTTTGGCAGCACTGGGATATGGACAGCCATCGTTCCGCTTAAATCATTGGAGGCTTCCAAAAAAATGGTGCCAGATAACAAACAATTTCCGGAAGTGTTAGTTGATCTGCCAAAAGCTTCAGTCCATCCGTTTACCTTTGAAACCGTCCATCCCGACAGCGACCTGCACGGGCGCCACTTTTCATCCCCATATTCGGGAACGATTGAAGACCCCGTGACCGGCACAGCATCCGGCGTGATGGGGGCTTATATGAAACATTATGGCAATACCAAGCAGCATAAATTTATCATTGAACAAGGGCAGGAAATTGGAAAAGACGGAAAAGTGGAGATCGAAATGAACGAAGCCGGCGGCCATGTGAAAGTGAACATGACAGGAACAGCCGTTTACTCAGAAACCCGTATTCTTAAAATCTAATACGGATGATGGTTTACAAAAAGATGCACTTTCCGTTATCATTATGAAATGATAATCATTTTCAATTGCATAGGAAGGTGAGACGGTATGCCTCAAACCGAACAAATACATCAGCATTCAGTACTGCGGGACATCATACGCAGCAGAAGATCGATTCGAAAGTTTAAACAAGAGCCAGTACCTTCAGCAGTCATTCTTGACATGCTTGAAACGGCAAAATATGCGCCAAATCACAGAGTGACAGAGCCATGGAGATTTATTTACGTTTCCAGTGAGACAGGTAAAGCGAACCTCATCAATACATTTGCAGCGTTCTCTAAGAAATCCAAGCCGGATATGACAGAGGAAAAGCTTCAAAATTTCAAAAACACACTTGGGCGCGTTCCGGGATTTCTGCTCGTCGTGTTTCAGGAAGATGAAAACGAAAGAGCGCGGGACGACGATTTTGCGGCAACAAGCTCGTTGATTCAAAATCTCCAGCTTCTTGCTTGGGAAAAAGGAATCGGCATGGTTTGGAAAAGCGGAAAAATCCTTTACGACAAAGAAGTCCATCAGGCCTTTGGTTTACAGGATAATGAGCGTTTCGCCGCCATCATACAAACAGGTTATCCTGACGAGGCGCCGGAAGTGAAAAAACGCACACCGATCCGCGACCGGTTCACTGAAATGTAAAAAAACCCTTGTCTCAAACGGAGACAAGGGGTTTTTCATTAACGAGATTTCTTTTTCGCTCTGTTGTCGGCTGCTTTCGCACGCTCTTGCGCTTCGCGGTCATCTGCATCAGCAAGCTCGGTTGAATATTCTTCGTAAACGCCGTCAGTTTCCCTTTTTAATGCATCGGGAACTTGTGGAAGCTTTTGTTTGTTTTTATCACGGTTTTTGTGGATATGATTTCTGCCCATATCAAATTCCCCCTAAAAAGTGATATCAAACAAATATAGTATTTGGTTTTAAGGGGATATGTATTCCTACTTCCGCTTAGCAGCTTTTTCCGCTTTTTTAAATTCGCCTGAATAAAGAACTTCCTGCATTTTTTTCAGGTTGGCGCCTTGCTGATGCTTCTCCCTCTTTTTTTCCATAAAAAGGACCTCCTTCAACCATGTTATTCTTAAGGTTGACCCTTCCTGCTGTTTTTATACAGTCTTTCGGTCTGCTATCAGCTGTGAGAGTGCAAATTCAAGATCCGAATATGTAAAACGAAATCCAGAGGTTATCGCTTTTTTCGGAAGAGCGCGCTGTCCTTTCACAATCAAAAGACTCATTTCACCCAATGCTTTTGATAAAAAGAATTCCGGGACGGGGAGCCAGTGCGGGCGGTGCTTCACCCGTGCAATCGTTTTTCCGAATTGCTTCATGTCCACAGGATTGGGCGCGGTGACATTCATTGGGCCTGAGATGCCGGCGTTTTCCACCGCATATCGGATCATCTGGGCCGCATCCTCGACATGAATCCATGACAGCCACTGCCTTCCCGTTCCGATCGTTCCGCCGGCCAGAAACTTATAGGGGAGAACCATGAGCGGGAGAGCGCCTTTTTCTCCAAGCATCACGCCAAATCTCGCATAAACCGTCCTGATGCCCATCGCCTCAATATGCTGTCCTTCCTTTTCCCACAGGTGTGCAGTATGGCTGAGAAAATCCTCATCTGACGTTGCAGAATCCTCTGTAAAGGTTTTCTCAAGGCTTGTGCCGTAAATACCCACGGCACTGGCTTGGATCAATGTGTTCGGCTTCTCCTTCTGTTTCTGAATAAGCCGCTGCACTTCACGCGTCGCATTGATACGGCTGGAGAGAATGTGCTGCTTTGTTTTATTTGTCCAGCGGCCAAAAATCGATTTTCCCGCAAGGTTTATCCAGACATCAATATGAGGAAGTTCCTGCTCCGGGGCGGCTCCTTCCGTCAGCCATTGGACATATGTCATATTTTTTTGTTCAGTTTCCCGTGCGTTTCTTGATAAAATATAAACATGGTGTCCCTGGCGCGTAAGAACGCCTGTCAGATGCTGGCCGAGAAAACCGGTTCCGCCCGTCATTGCGATATTCATGAACATCTCTCCTCATCGTTCTAATAAATATACTTTACCTCATTGTAATAAAAGAAAACGCGTTTCAGGCCTGAGAAGGGAGATTAAGATGCCGTTTATTACAAAAATATCAACGCAAAAAAAGAATACGGAACGCTTCAATATTTTTCTGGATGATAAATACGCCTTCAGCGTGGACGCGGATGTGCTCGTGAAATTTGAGCTCAAGAAGGGAAAAGAACTCGATGATCTTGACATCATTGAGATTCAATACGGCGATGAAGTGAAGAAAGGCTTCAACCGTGCGCTTGACTTTTTATCCTATCGAATGCGGTCGACGAAAGAGGTCGAGGACCACTTAAAGAAAAAAGAAACCTCGCCCCCCGTCATTGCGGAAGTCATCCATAGGCTTAACGATTACAAGTACTTAAACGACCAGGAATTTGCCGCAGCCTATGTCAGCACTCACAAAAAAACAAACGGAAAAGGCCCTGATGTTTTGTTCAGAGAGCTAAGAGCGAAGGGAATTGATGACGATACAATTAAGGAGGCGCTAAGTTCCTTTTCCTTTGAAGATCAGACAAGAGAAGCGGTCAAACATGTTGAAAAGCTTCTCAAAAAAGATAAAAAGCTTTCGACGAAAGAACTCAAACAGCGCGCCCAGCTGCAGCTTCAGCGCAAGGGCTTCTCATTTGATGTTATCAGCGCGGCGATGGATCAGATTGAATATGAAAATGATGAAGACACAGAGAAAGAAGCGCTGCGCCTTCACGCGGAAAAAGCGTTTAGAAAATACCGCTATGACGGCTCATATGAAAGCGCCATGAAGGTCAAACAATTTTTATTCCGCAAAGGATTCTCACTCGATTTAATCGAGCAATTACTGCAGGAAGAGGAGTACTGAAATGGACAAACGATACAGTCAAATGACACCGCACGAACTCAATACCGAAATCGCATTACTTTCTGAAAAAGCAAGAAAAGCCGAACAGCATGGAATCATAAACGAACTGGCAGTGCTCGAACGGAAAATTACGATGGCAAAAGCATATTTGCTGAACCCGGAAGATTACTCACCGGGAGAAACATATCGTGTGGAAAACACTGAGGACGAGTTTACCATCAGTTATTTGAATGGCGTTTTCGCATGGGGATACAGAACCTCTTCCCCTCAGCAAGAGGAAGCGCTGCCAATCTCAGTATTGCAAGAAAAAGAATAAAGCGTAACAGGAGGCTGATGATCAGCCTCTTTTTGTTTGCAGCACATTTACACGAATTCTTAAAGAAAAAATCATTGAATTCACTTGAAAAATCTTTTAAGATGAAACTCGTTGTTTTTTAAAATCAAAGGAGGCGATGACGTTGAGTATCAAAAACCCATCTGTAAAATTTATTATATTTGTTCTTATGATTTGTACATTTTCAATCGGCTATACAGAATACGCGGTGATGGGTATTTTGACGTCGATTGCCAATGACTTTCATATACAGGTTTCATCCGCAGGGCTTCTTGTCACGGCTTATGCGGCAAGCGTTTGTTTGACAGGGCCGCTCGTCACCATCATTTCCGTCAAGCTTCCGAGAAAGCCTGTGCTTCTTGGGCTGATGGCGATATTTACCCTTTCAAACCTGATGAGCGCACTGGCGCCGAATTTTACGGTATTGGCCATTTCAAGAATTTTATCTGCGTCCATACACGGCGCTTTCTTCGCGATTGCCATGGTATTCGCAAGTGAAATGGTTCCGCCGGAAAAGCGTGCTGCAGCTGCTGCTTCAATGAACGGCGGACTGACAGTGGCTCTAATGCTTGGTGTTCCATTCGGCTCTTATCTCGGAGATGTCCTGAATTGGAGAGCGGTGTTTTCCATCATTACGGCACTTGGTGTCATCGGATTTTTAGGCCTTATGGCTGCCGTGCCGAACAGAAAACCAAAAGTGATCCCAATGCTTATGAATGAGTGGGGGGTTTTTAAACACAAACAAGTGCTGTTTTCCTTCGCGATTACCATTTTAGGCTATTCCGGTGTCTTTATCGCCTACACCTTTATTGAACCCATTTTGAGGCATTCAGCCGGATTCAGCACGGTTGGCATTACAGGTGCTCTCTTTGCGTATGGATTGGGAGGCGTTGCCGGGAATTTCTTTGCTGGAAAGGTACCGCTGCCTTTGCTGACTCGGACGATGATCGGCGTAATGATCGGTTTAATCGGTGTTCTGGCTGTATTTCCTTACATCGCCATTTACCCGGCTGCAGCCATTGTGGCAACGTTCCTATTCGGGGCATGCGCATTCGGCACGCCGCCTCTTCTGCAAACAAAAGTCATTTCCTCATCTGAGGGCGGCACAACCATTGCCGCAGCTGTCAGCGTATCAGCATTTAACCTTGCCAATGCCCTTGGTGCATGGATCGGCGGAATGATTTTAAACGGAACAGGCTCTTATTCCTGGCTGTTTGCAGGCGGTGCGCTTATGACCGCATGCGGACTTGTGCTTTCTACCTTCGCACACTTATCAGAAAAGAAGAGCGTCTACG
This sequence comes from Bacillus sp. SN32, assembly GCF_002837495.1. Classification (NCBI taxonomy): domain Bacteria; kingdom Bacillati; phylum Bacillota; class Bacilli; order Caryophanales; family Bacillaceae; genus Bacillus; species Bacillus sp. SN32. Next base: position 173,970 of record NZ_PJCT01000006.1, read on the forward strand.
AATATCAAGTCAATAAAGGGTAAAAACAGCTGCAGTGTATGCAGCTGTTCTTCTTTACCGTTTGCCTGAGGCTCTCATTCTTTCTTGAGGATGCTGATTGATAGATCCGTCAGCACGCTTAGAAGCATAGTCGTCCTTTGCTCTCGGTTCACCCTGAAATTTGTTTTCGTTTTCGTAAGGAAATCCTTTTTCTTTATTTCGGACCATGTCATATCCCCCTAGGTTCGAGATCAAAAAGTTGCGTCTTTTCAGATGAAGACGTAAGGTTAGTATATGGAGAACACCACGTAATAAAGCGTTATTTTTTTCCTGAAGAAAGGAGACTGCACACATGAATATGTACATTGAGAAACTGACTAATCTGCTTCTGGAAAAGAACGAGATGATCAGCTATATACAGGCAAAAACGTGGGTGGAATTGTTATGGAGCGATTTCGAAGCAACCTATGCAAAAGCCGGACACGCCTATCAAGGTGAAAAAATGACTGAAAAAATCGTCACACAATGGATTGAAAACTATGGCGGCCAGCTCCACCTTTTTCAAAGCTCCCGTAACGACGTGAATGATTACTTAAATCAAAGCAGAGGCCTTTTGCATTAAAAACCTGCCGTTAACGACCGGCAGGTTTTTTCATTTTCTTAAAATTACCTTAACAGGAAGAAATCATAAACAAAACATGTTTCACCAGCCTGTCAATCAGGGAATACCACTTATATCTTGTCAAAATGCGAGGAGGAGCTTTATATGAAAAAGAAACAAGTAATGCTCGCTTTAACAGCTGCCGCAGGACTGGGTTTGACAGCACTTCATTCCGCTCCCGCAGCAAAAGCTGCGCCCCTTCACGACATATCTGTCAGCATGCCATCATCCGATTCTTACATCATAAAAACAGGAAAGCTGAATGTCCGGACTGAGCCAAATCATAAAGGTGACATTCTCGGCACTGTATCATCAGAACAAAAAGTAAAAGTCGATGGATTTGTAAATGCCGATTGGGCTCAAATTCATTTCAAAGGAAAAAAAGCGTATATTTCAACCCACTTTTTAATGAAAACCGCAAGCCAAGCGAAAACAATGAAACAGACAGCCTTCTATGCACCGACGCCCGAAAATGGAAAAGCTAAACAGCTCTCATCTGGAACAGAGGTGACAATACTTGGGTGGGGATTCAGTGAAAAAGGCGGATTTGACTTCACTTGGGCGTTCGTGGATTATGGCGGAGTTAAAGGCTATATTCACACAAAGGATTTACAAATGCGATAAAAAGGCAGGCCGAGGCTTGTCTTTTTGCCTATGCATGAAACATTTCTTCTTTCTGCACGTAACAATGAGAAAGGAGATGATGATATGACGGGTTTAGTCGGCGGAGGGCTTATGATCATTGCGGGCATACTGATCAAACTGTTTCCTCCCAAATCGATCAACAGTGTGTATGGATACAGAACGAGACGCTCAATGTCAGATCAAAGATTATGGAATGAAGCGAACCGTTACAGTGCATCATTAATGATCCTGTCAGGCTTGGTGATTGCGGGAATGGGTTTGCTGCTGGGATCAAACTTGATTATTCTTCAGCTTATCCTGCTGATTGCCGCCTGTGTCATAACATTTATGCTAACGGAGAAAAGGCTGAAAATCATGACGCACAGTCAAGGAGGAGATAGAAGTGGACGGAGTTAAATGCCAGTTTGTCAATACGAACGGAATCACGCTCCACGTTGCAGCCGCAGGACCGGAAGACGGCCCGTTAATTGTCCTGCTCCACGGATTTCCTGAGTTTTGGTACGGCTGGAAAAATCAAATCAAACCGCTTGTTGATGTGGGTTACCGGGTCATTGCTCCTGATCAGCGGGGCTACAATCTCAGTGACAAACCGGAAGGAATTGATTCGTATCGGATTGATACATTAAGAGATGATATCATCGGGCTTATTACGCAATTCACTGATGAAAAAGCAATTGTCATCGGGCATGACTGGGGAGGGGCTGTTGCATGGCATTTGGCTTCCACACGCCCGGAATATCTTGAAAAACTGATCGCGATCAATATCCCGCACCCGCACGTCATGAAAACCGTAACGCCGCTTTATCCGCCGCAATGGCTGAAAAGCTCGTATATCGCATACTTCCAGCTGCCCGATATACCGGAGGCATCACTAAGGGAAAATGATTATGAAACATTAGACAAAGCGATTGGATTATCCGACCGTCCCGCGCTTTTTACATCCGAGGATGTCAGCAGGTACAAAGAAGCGTGGAAACAGCCGGGCGCGCTGACAGCTATGCTGAACTGGTACAGAGCCCTCAGAAAAGGAAGCTTGGCAGAGAAACCCTCTTACGAAACAGTACCTTACCGAATGATCTGGGGAATGGAAGACCGCTTTTTGAGCAGAAAGCTTGCGAAAGAGACGGAAAGGCATTGCCCGAATGGACATCTCATCTTTGTTGATGAAGCTTCCCATTGGATTAACCACGAAAAGCCAGCCATCGTCAATCAGCTGATTTTGGAATATCTTAAGAACCAATAAGCTAAAATTTCTCTCCATCCGTCTGTCATAATGGCAGACTTTTTCTGTGCGTTTTTTTCATAGTCTGTTTTAAACATGACAAAATAACATTAAAAATCATGAATGTCACCATAAAATTGTAACAAAAAACAGGTTTAAACGACTTTAAAAAAAGGAATAGCCTTACTGAAGATTTGTGTAAAACTCCCCTAAGGCAATACTTAAAAAGAATAATAAAAAGAAGGTGCCTTAATGAAGCAAGGATTAATCTCGATTATTATCCCGTCTTACAATGAAGGGTATAATGTCAAACTCATTCATGAATCTTTAAAAAAGGAATTTAAAAACATTCATTATGACTATGAAATATTCTTCATAAACGACGGAAGTGTTGATGACACGCTTCAGCAGATCAAAGACTTGGCAGCGACGTGCAGCCGGGTGAAGTATATATCTTTTTCTCGGAATTTTGGAAAAGAAGCCGCGATTTTGGCGGGCTTTGAGCATGTTCAGGGCGAGGCGGTTATTGTAATGGATGCCGATCTGCAGCATCCGACATATTTGCTGAAGGAATTTATCAAAGGCTACGAAGAAGGGTATGACCAAGTCATTGCCCAAAGGAACAGAAAAGGGGACAGCTTTGTCCGCTCACTCTTATCATCTATGTACTACAAGTTCATTAATAAAGCGGTGGAAGTCGATTTGCGTGACGGTGTCGGTGACTTCAGATTGTTAAGCCGCCAAGCTGTGAATGCACTTTTGAAGCTGAGCGAAGGAAATCGCTTCTCAAAAGGTCTTTTTTGCTGGATTGGCTTTGATCAGAAAATTGTATTTTATGAAAATGTCGAACGAAAAAACGGCACCTCCAAATGGTCGTTCAGCAGTCTGTTTAATTACGGCATGGACGGCGTCGTTTCATTTAATCATAAGCCGCTGAGATTATGTTTTTATACAGGCATTTTCATCCTGCTGCTTTCCATCATTTATATCATTGCCACATTCGTTAAAATTCTGACTAACGGTATTTCTGTGCCTGGGTATTTCACCATTATCTCAGCAGTGTTATTTCTCGGCGGAGTACAGCTGTTAAGCCTTGGAATTATAGGTGAATATATCGGCCGAATCTATTATGAAACAAAAAAACGCCCGCATTATTTGATCAAAGAAGCGAATATCCCGAACAAAGACCTGCCTGAAACGAACGAATTAAAAAGCATGCGGCGTCTGACAAAAATGCACTGAAAATACCAAACGCCATTGGCAGTGCTTTTTTTGCGTGTCTATTATCTTAAAAGCAAGACTGGAGAATTTATATGAAAAGAAAACATATCATGATCTATGCGGCCAGTTTGCTGGTGTCCGTTCTGGCACACGCTTTTTTTGTGAAAGAATGGGCGGAAGGCAGGTATATGACAGGTCCGGGTGACGGGCTTGCGCAAATGATCGTATTTAAAAAATTATTATTTGACCAATATACACACGGGAATTTTTTCTACAATTATTCATTCGGACTTGGTGGCGGCACATTCAGTCAGCTCGGCTATTATTTTTCTGCGTCTTTTCTTTTTCTTGCTGTGTCCGCCGCTGTTTGGCTGCTTCAAGCCGTCCAGCTGATCGGAGAAGCGGATACGCTTTTTTGGGCAGAGTCAGCTGTTTTTATCAGTATTTTCAAATTGAGCTTGATCATCTTTACGTCCGCTTCTGTTTTTCATTATCTTCTCAAGCACAGGGCGGCATCGTTCACGGGAGCTGTGTTATACGGCGTCTCAATTATTTATTTCCGTCACGAAGCGTATTGGGAATTTTTCACCGATACAATGGTTTGGCTTCCGCTGCTTGTGCTTGGCGCAGAAAAAATTATTAGAGAGCGGCGTCCGGCGTGGTTTATCGTTGCGTGTTCGCTGACGTTAATCAATAATTTTTACTTTGCATACATAAACCTTATATTCATCGGAATCTATGTGCTGTTCAGATGGCTGATCCGTTTGGAACCACATGAAGAGAAAAGATGGATTCAAATCAGATTATTTCTGGTTTCAGGCTTCATTTCTTTTGGCATCAGTGCGGCGGCGTTTGTGCCCGTAGTATACGGTTTTTTAAACAACCTGCGCCCTCCATACAGCCAGAAAATAGAGTGGCTCAATTTCGATGATAATATCTTATTTTCGAGCCGGATCATCATTGTGCCGGCCGCTTTTCTGCTGTTTTTGTTTATTATTTCTTTTTACAAAAACCGTGTGTTTCGTCTCTTTGCCGGATTGAGCCTGCTGTTTATTCTTTTTCATTTCAGTCCGTATGCGGCAAGCGTCTTTAACGGTTTTTCCGCCCCGCAAAACCGGTTTGAATATGTTCTGGCCTTTACCATTGCGGGAGCAGCTGCGGCTGGTTTGTCACAGCTGTCTGATTTGAAACGGAAAGAACTGCTCCCGGCCGCAGCTGTCGTCCTGCTTCTTTACTTGTATCATATCCAAAGGTATAAGCTCGATATATGGAAGCCTGCGAATGAAAGTATTCTATTGCTCTTACTCATGACAATCGCAGCCTTGTTTGCTGCAGCTTTTGCGAAAAAACGGGCAAACATGGCTGTGTACGGCATAATCATTCTTTCTTCGCTGATTGTCGCCAACTCCTATCAAAAATACGCGCTCTCAGAAGGCGGCGATTTGGACAGTGTGACAAAAGAATACCTTACAAGTGAGGAATACAGAGGGCGGGAATCATCTGAGCTCATCAGACGTTTACAGAAGGAAGACGATGATCCGCTCATGAGAATCGACTGGATGAACGGGGTCCGCAATAATACGCCAATCATTTACGGGTTTAATGGCTTCAGCGCGTATTCCAGCATTTTAAACAAAGATCTGCTGGCCTTCTATTGGAATGATTTAAGCATCGATATGGGCAGGGAAAGCGTCAGCCGTTACGCGTCATTGGGAGACAGGGCGAATTTATACAGCCTGCTTTACGGCAAATATTATATGACCGAAAAAACAAACGAAGCCAGCGTCCCGTACGGCTTCAAAAAGCATTTAGAAACAGAGCATTATGCAGTTTATGAGAATCAGTACATGCTTCCATTCGTCAAAACAGCGGATGCCATATACAGCGAAAGTGAGCTGGACCGATTGCCCGCTCTTGCGAAAGAACAGGCGATGCTGAAAGGAATCATATTAAAAGATCCATCAGTAAAAACGGAGCAGACACCAAAACCGTCCAATTTGATCACCAAGTCGGACATCACTGCAAAACAAGCCCAGTATCAAAACGGGCTGCTAACCGTAACTGGAGAAAACGGAGGAGAGCTGATCATCACCCCGAAACAGCCATCATCCGCTCCGGGAGACTACTATGTCAGCTTTTATTTGAAAAGCAAAGCAAAAGACAAAGGATTTACGTTAAAGGTAAATGATTATGTCACAACAAGGAAATCGAACAAATCGATATATAAAACCGGAGTAAATAATATAACGGTAAGAGTGCCTAAATCACGCCATATCTCAATCAATCTTCCGAAAGGAACCTATGAGCTGAGAAACATAGCGCTCTATGAAGAAAATTACCAAACGCTGAAAAACGCTGTAATGCAAAATAAAACAGAGAAAGCAGACAAACTGAATTGGAACAAAAATCGACTGACCTTTGCATATCATCTGTCAAAAGACCAGTACATCATGCTTCCGATCCCATATGAAAAAGGCTGGGAGCTGAAGATCAACGGAAAAACACAGAAGATCGAAAAAGCGGATTATGCTTTTATAGGCTTCAAGGCGCAAAAGGGAGACAATCACATTGAGCTGACTTACTATCCGCCATACTTCAAAATATCGGCGATCATATCTCTCGTCAGTCTGCTGCTTGCTGTTTTTTATATAAGACGTAAAAAGCCCGGCTCTATATAGAGCCGAGCTTTAATTTTTTCTGTAGTTTTTCTTCGCTGAATATCCATCCCGTATAGGATGAACGAATTGTGAGATCATGGCCGATATGAACAATTGCGACAAACGGATAATGGCCTTTGCTCCGATAACGCAGGTCGATAAATCTCACCTCATAATGATCTTTAAACGTATCCACTTCCCACCGGTAAACCGGAGAAAAGGACAGAAACGCCGCGATGTTATCATCCTGCTTTGCCGCATGCATTACATCGGTTTCAGGAACAGGCACCCGATTAAATGTATCCAGAATCACGACATGTCCTTCCATGCTTCTTCCTACATAGAAAGCATGTGCTGTCGTCACTGCGATTCGCCATTGCCTGAATTTCATCGTTGGAGAAATAATAATGCTTTCGATCTCATCATGAATCATCTCATGAAGCTTCCGTTTAATTCTCAGCTGCATGATCAGGCGCACCAAGTAATAGCCTGCCAATATGATATATAAGCTGAGAAACGTGATGCCGGGACTCCCGCCTGCATACCAAATCGCGATAGCTGCTAGATGGCTGATAAAAATAAACGGATCAAACGTATTAATCAGCCCGAGCGCAACCCATTTTTTCGAAAACGGACGAATGGCTTGTGTTCCATAGGCGTTGAATATATCAACAAAGACATGCAGAACGACTGCCAGCAGTGTCCACAGCCACAGGTGCAGAAAATCGGCCTGAGGATAAAATAAATACAGAATCGCCGGGATGATGACAGACCAAAACAAAACGGCAGGAATTGAATGGGTAAATCCTCTGTGATTCCTTATATAAACAGCATTGTTTTTAAGCTTTAACACAGTATCAATATCCGGAGCCTGAGAGCCCGCAAGCGTTGCGATCATAACAGCGTGAGCCATTGCCGGATCTGATCCGACAACAGGATCAAGCGTCGCAATACCGCCCAGTGCGATGCCCATAACGACATGTGTGCCCGTATCCATAGGTGACCTCCTTGCAGGATGATCCTGCACATTCACTTTGTAAGAAATTCCCCATTTTCATATACCCAATTTTTAAACTGATTCAATCGTTCTCATATGTTTCCGCTTTTTCTTTATTACTATTTAATGTAACATATTATCGTACTGTGCCCTTAGTGTACAACAAAAAACAGTCTAAAGAAAAGCGGGGCGCGAAAGACTGGGGAGAAACACATATGAACGTACTTGAAGACAAATTAAAACAAAAAGACATACAGCAATTTCGCGATGATTTAATCTCATGGTTTGAACGAGAGCAGCGCGTTCTGCCGTGGAGAGAGGACCAAGATCCTTATAAGGTATGGGTATCTGAAGTGATGCTGCAGCAAACGAGAGTAGAGACAGTGATTCCTTACTTTCTGCGGTTTGTGGAACAATTCCCGACAGTGGAAGCGCTCGCTGATGCTGATGAAGAAAAGGTGCTGAAAGCATGGGAAGGGCTCGGCTATTATTCGCGAGTCAGAAACCTGCAAAGCGCGGTAAAAGAAGTGAAACAGGAATACGGCGGCATTGTCCCTCCAGACGAGAAAGATTTTGGCGGGTTAAAAGGCGTCGGCCCTTATACAAAGGGAGCGGTGCTCAGCATTGCCTACAATAAACCCATTCCCGCGGTTGACGGAAATGTGATGCGTGTCATGTCCAGAATTCTTTCTATTTGGGATGATATTGCCAAACCAAAAACAAGAACGATCTTTGAAGACGCCATACGAGCTCTTATTTCCAAAGAAAAACCATCTGAATTTAATCAGGGCTTGATGGAGCTTGGAGCCTTGATTTGCACGCCAAAATCACCCTCATGCCTGCTATGCCCGGTTCAGCAGCATTGCTCAGCATTTGAAGAAGGCACTGAACGGGAGCTTCCGGTAAAAAGCAAAAAGAAAAAGCCCGGGATCAAAACCATGGCCGCGATCGTACTGACTGATGAAGACGGACAAGTGTATATCCACAAACGGCCGTCTAAAGGTTTGCTCGCCAACCTGTGGGAATTCCCTAATCTTGAAACACAAAAAGGGATCAAAACTGAGCGTGAACAGCTCATTGCTTTCTTAGAAAACGAATATGGCATACAAGCTGATATCAGTGTTCTGCAAGGTGTAGTCGAGCATGTTTTCACCCACCTGGTATGGAATATTTCAGTGTTTTTCGGTAAAGTAAAACAAGTGTCGGATACCAGCGAGCTGAAAAAAGTAACGAAAGAAGAGCTCGAACAATTTGCGTTCCCGGTGTCACATCAAAAAATCTGGAAGATGGCAGTAGAAGCAGCCGCCATCTCGGCTGCTCCGTAAACCATTCTTAATCGTAAGAGACGCGCGTGCCGTGGCTGTAGTCCGCTTCATTGCGCTTCATTCCGCCGCGCGCTTCAATTTCTTGCGTTAATTCCCGGTATTTTGATTGGCCTTCTTCGTTCAAATAAGGCATAATTTGCTGAAAGGCATGATGAAAATAAGCGAGTTCACTGTTCTTCCAATCTTTTTTGGAAACCATGTTCAATTCGCTCATATCACGTCCGACATACATAACAGAAGACCCCCTTTAAAGTTCTTGCCATTATTGTTTGTGGAAATAAAAGAACTATACGCTACAAGGAGATGAGGAAAAATGGAACAAAATAAATGTGCACTCGTAACAGGAAGCAGCCGCGGTGTCGGAAAAGCGGCCGCGATCAGACTTGCTGAGAACGGCTATAACATCGTCATTAACTATGCACGCAGCAAAAAAGCAGCATTAGAAACAGCGGAAGAAATCGAAAAGCTTGGCGTTAAAGTGCTTGTCGTAAAAGCAAACGTAGGACAGCCTGCAAAAATCAAAGAAATGTTTCAGCAAATTGATGAAACGTTCGGCAGACTTGATGTTTTTGTCAATAATGCCGCTTCAGGAGTACTAAGACCTGTCATGGAATTAGAAGAAACACACTGGGACTGGACGATGAACATTAATGCGAAAGCATTGCTTTTCTGCGCTCAGGAAGCTGCCAAGCTAATGGAGAAGAACGGAGGCGGGCATATTGTCAGCATCAGTTCATTAGGCTCTATCCGCTATCTTGAAAACTACACCACGGTCGGTGTATCAAAAGCAGCGTTAGAGGCTTTAACCCGTTATCTTGCCGTTGAGCTTTCACCAAAACAAATTATCGTCAATGCTGTTTCAGGCGGAGCGATCGACACAGATGCGCTGAAACACTTCCCGAATAGAGAAGATCTGCTTGAGGATGCGCGCCAAAACACGCCGGCGGGACGCATGGTCGAAATTAAAGACATGGTTGATACTGTTGAGTTTCTAGTGTCTTCCAAGGCTGACATGATCCGCGGACAGACAATTATCGTTGACGGCGGACGCTCACTGCTCGTTTAAAAATTTTTAAAAAAGAGGAATAGCTATACGATCACCTGCACATTCTAATGACCGTGGAGGTGATAACAATGGCTAACTCAAATAACTTCAGCAAAACAAACGCTCAACAAGTTAGAAAACAAAACCAACAATCAGCTGCTGGTCAAGGTCAATTTGGCACTGAATTTGCTAGCGAAACAAACGCTCAGCAAGTCAGAAAACAAAACCAGCAATCAGCTGGACAACAAGGTCAATTCGGCACTGAATTCGCTAGTGAAACTGACGCACAGCAGGTAAGACAGCAAAACCAATCTGCTGAACAAAACAAACAACAAAACAGCTAATCACTGAAACAGAAAAAAGCACTTCATCTTCGGGTGGAAGTGCTTTTTTCTGTTTGAAAAACGACAAAACTTGTGGAAGGTCTACAGAATGAGTCAAAGGGTTTGCTTTACGGAGATCGAAATGATTAAAGGAGGAAATGTTTATACTTTCATCAGGCTGAAGGAGGAACCGATGACCGAATTTGAAAAGCTGGTAAGTGAACAGATGAAAACGATGGATAAGCTTCTCGATCTCCAATCAGAGCTCGACCGCTGCAAACAAATTGAGGCGGAACTCCGGCATTTGGAAAGGGATGCAAGGCTGCGTGGGATTCAGGCTGAAATTGCGGTAAAACGGAAACACCTTGCCGATATACAGGATATGTTTCAAAAGCAGACAGAGCAGGTCATTCGTTCTTATCGCAGCTCAGAAAAGCCGTCTTCCTTTGTGTAGTGTAGGAATGTGCCATTCCCCGGCCGGAATGGCTCTTTTATTTTCATTTTTCAATTTGTAACGTTATAATAGGTAAAAGACGTTGTCGGTAAGCAAATTTGGACATACTAACTGTAGGGCTTTATAGAAAGTAGGGGAGAAATATGGGCTATCCCAAGGAAGGAGAAACCATTCAAATTCACAGCTATAAGCACAACGGGCTGATTCATAGAATTTGGAATGAGACAACAATCTTAAAAAGTACAGAAATGTGTGTCATCGGAGCCAATGACCGGACGATGGTAACCGAATCAGACGGCCGGACATGGATAACCAGAGAGCCCGCAATCTGTTATTTTCACGCAAGACAATGGTTTAATGTCATCGGGATGCTGAGGGAAGACGGGGTTCATTATTATTGCAACATCAGTTCTCCGTTTGCCTATGATGGCGAAGCAATTAAATATATTGATTATGACTTAGATGTTAAGGTTTTTCCTGACATGACCTACAATATTCTCGATGAAGACGAATATGATGATCATCGGAAAGCCATGAATTATCCAAAAGAAATCGACAGTATTTTAAGAGACTACTTAAATACGCTGCTCCATTGGATTCACCAGCGTCAGGGACCGTTTGCGCCCGAGTTTGTCGATATGTGGTATGAACGGTATCTGCGCTATACAAAATAATGGTTACGTAAAAACCTGTTGCGGGGTACAACAGGTTTTTCACATGGGCTCACACACATCATGAGAAAGAGAGAGGGGGAATCAACGTGGGGGTTATGAAACGCTACATGCAATTCGTCAAACCTTATAAGAAGCAAATTTTCGTTACAGTGTTAATCGGGATCGTCAAATTTTCCATTCCGCTTGCTCTCCCATTGCTTCTGAAGTACGTAGTTGACGACATTATTCAAGGAGGCGGCACGGCCAGTGACAAAACCACGTCATTGTTCACGATTATGGCGATCATGTTCGCCTTATTTTTAATTTTGCGCCCGCCTGTTGAATATTACCGGCAATATTTTGCCCAGTGGACTGCCAGCAAGGTGCTTTATGATATAAGAGCTAAGCTGTTTGACCATATACAAAAACTGAGCCTTCGTTTTTACGCGAATACAAGAACAGGGGAAGTCATTTCCCGAGTGATTAATGATGTAGAACAAACAAAGGATTTCGTCATCACAGGGCTGATGAATATATGGCTCGATATGCTGACGATTTTGATTGTAATCTCTATCATGCTCACACTGGACGTTAAATTAACGCTGATTTCTATCGTATTATTCCCATTATACGGAATATCAGTGAAGTATTTTTACGGCCGTTTACGAAAGCTGACAAGGGAGCGCTCACAGGCTCTTGCTCAAGTGCAGGGGCATTTGCACGAACGCATTCAAGGCATGCCTGTCATCAGAAGCTTTGCGATAGAAGATCATGAACAGGCTCAATTTAATGAGAAAAACGGTCATTTCTTAGATAAAGCCATCCGACACACGAATTGGAACGCCAAAACCTTTGCGGTCGTTAATACCATTACAGATTTGGCGCCGCTCATCGTCATAGCGTGCGCCGGGTATTTTGTCATTAATGGACCGCTGACAGTCGGAACAATGGTCGCGTTTGTCGGATATATTGACAGAATGTACAACCCTGTTAGAAGGCTGATCAATTCCTCTACAACTTTGACACAGTCAATCGCATCAATGGACAGGGTGTTTGAATTTATTGACGAGCCCTATGAACTCACTGACAAACCAAATGCGATAAAGGCCGATGAAATTCGCGGAGGAGTGGAGTTTCAAAACGTTTCGTTTCAATATGAGAAGGACAAAGAAAATATTCTTCATGATGTATCCTTAAAAGTAAATAGAGGAGAAACTGTAGCTCTCGTCGGCATGAGCGGAGGAGGAAAATCAACGCTCGTCAGCCTGATCCCAAGATTTTATGATGTAACAAGCGGCAGACTGCTGATTGATGGGACGGATATTCGCGATTATGAAGCAAGAAGCCTTCGCAACCAGGTTGGTATGGTGCTTCAGGATACCTTTTTATTTAGTGAAACGATTTGGGAAAATATCGCGATCGGCAAGCCTGATGCCACACTTGAAGAGATAATCGAAGCCGCCAAAGCTGCAAATGCCCATGAATTTATCATGAGTTTTCCAGAAGGATATGAGACCCGGGTGGGAGAACGAGGCGTTAAGCTTTCAGGCGGACAAAAGCAGCGGATCTCAATTGCGCGGGTATTCCTGAAAAATCCGCCGCTCCTCATTTTAGATGAAGCTACATCAGCTCTGGATTTGGAAAGTGAGCATTACATTCAAGAAGCGATGGACAAACTGGCGAAGGATAGAACAACTTTTGTTGTCGCCCACCGTTTATCGACAATCACCCATGCGGATAAGATTGTTGTCATGGAAAACGGCACAATCATTGAAATCGGAACCCATGATGAACTCATGGACTATGAGAGCCAGTACAAGCATTTATTTACCATTCAAAATTTGAACTAAAACATCAATCTTATATCCTTTTAACGAAGGATATAAGATTTTTTTGTGTATAAAAAAACCCGGCTGTTTAACCGGGTTACTCTTCTGTTTCTATTTCGCAGTCTTTCGGATGATACGTTTGAAAACTTGTGATAAGTGTTTCCAAATGTTCAAGCTGCTCGCGATATTCCACGGCGCTTGCCATAATATTGAGCATGTTGTAATCAATAAGCTCCTCATCCGTATTCTGCTGATTTTTTAAAAATGACTTTGTTAAAAGCTGCTTATACTGGATGCCTTCTTCAACCGCGTCATCATGCGGCTTGATTTTTCCGACAAACCTCATCAAAATCCGTTCGTGCCAGTAAAGCAGGTAATCAAGTTCTTCAGTCAGTGTTTCCTGAAACTCTTCCGGCATATGATAGATCTCGTTTTCCAGACGATGCAGCTTCTTCAATGTATCAAGCGCCCGATTTGCCGTAATAATGGCCTGTCTGAACAGGACAAGCTTTCTTGATTTCACATAAGTCGTTTTCTTAAAGTAACTTCTTTCTTCTTTATATAGAAGATATGTCTGATCAAGCTTGATCATTTTTTCTTTCAGTTTTTCAATATCCTCTTTCAAAATCGAATGCTCTGTCGACTGCCGCATGGACAATCTGATCCACTTCATAATTTCTTCGGTGTTTTCGACAGTATTATGAATCAGCTTTGTTTCGTACTTAGGAGGCAAAAACACAAGGTTGACGATAAAGGAAGAAAGCACCCCTAAGATGACTGTGCTTGTTCTGATCAGCGCGAACATTAAAAAGTCGTCACCGGCAGATTCTAATATCGCAATGACTGTTACAAGAGCAATTGAAATTGTATGTTCAATTTTAAGTTTCAGCATGATTGTAATGACAATAACTGCTGTTAACCCGATCATAATCGGGCTGGGTCCGAAAATAAGGCCGAACACTGTGGCAATCACAGCTCCGATGATATTTGCTTGAACCTGATCAATAATAATGAGAAAAGAGCGGTAAATCGACGGCTGGATCGCAAATATCGCTGCAATTCCAGCGAAAATCGGCGCGGGAAGCCCGATCCACGAAGCCAAATAAAGGGCAAGTGTAATCGCAATCCCGGTTTTGAAAATGCGGGCACCAAGTTTCATTGGTTTGTGCATGCATTCCTTTCTATAGTAAATTGTGTGACATAGCAAATGGGCTAATCCTTAAAATTCCCGGTTAGTTTATTTGCTAAACAATTAAGTAATATACAGGGATCGATACAAATATTCAAGCTATTTTTCTAGAAAAAGACCAAAATCTTACACGTTGTTTGATTCCATAAAAAAAACAGGAGCTCAAAGCTCCTGTTCAAGGTATCTGATTCTAGTTTTTAAGATGTTTAAAAGCATCCTCGACCGCTGCAAGCGTGTCTTTAATATCCTGCTCTGTATGTGCTGTGGTAATAAACCAAGCTTCATACTTAGAAGGTGCTAAATTAATTCCGCGTTCCAGCATCAGCTTGAAAAACGTAGCGAATGTTTCTCCGTCACTCCGTTCAGCCTGCTCGTAATTTTCGACTTTCTCATCAGAGAAGTATACCGTGAGCGCACCTTTTAACCGGTTGACCGTAATGGTGATGCCGTGTGTTTCTGCGTGCTTCAAAATACCTTCCTCAAGCATAGCGCCAAGGTGATCAAGCTTTTCATACACGCCTTCCTCTTTGAGCACTTCCAGACAAGCGATGCCTGATAGGATGGAAGCGGGGTTCCCTGCCATTGTTCCTGCCTGATAAGCAGGCCCTAGCGGAGCTACCTGCTCCATGATTTCTTGTTTGCCGCCATAGGCGCCAATCGGAAGTCCACCGCCGATAATTTTCCCGAGTGCTGTTAAATCTGGTTTCACCTGTAAGAGATCCTGCGCGCCGCCATACATAAAGCGGAAAGCCGTAATGACTTCATCGTAAATAACGAGAGCGCCTGCATTATGTGTCAATTCATTTACTTTTTCTAAGAAGCCCTCTTTCGGCTCGACGATACCGAAGTTGCCGACAATCGGTTCAACGAGAACCGCCGCGATTTCACTGCCCCATTTATCAAGAGCCGCTTTATAGCTATCGATATCATTAAATGGTACTGTGATCACTTCGTTTGCAATGCTTTTCGGTACACCGGCTGAGTCTGGCGTGCCGAGAGTAGACGGGCCGGAGCCTGCGGCGACAAGCACAAGGTCCGAATGCCCGTGATAGCAGCCCGCAAATTTAATGATTTTTGTCCGGCCTGTATATGCGCGAGCCACGCGGATGGTCGTCATAACGGCTTCAGTTCCTGAATTGACGAATCTTACTTTGTCCATAGCGGGAATGGCTTCTTTGAGCATCTTTGCAAATGTAACCTCGTGTTTCGTTGGTGTTCCATACAATACACCGTTCTCTGCCGCTTTTTTAATCGCTTCTGTAATATGCGGGTGGGCATGTCCTGTAATAATCGGACCGTACGCCGCTAAATAATCGATGTATTTGTTGCCGTCCACATCCCAAAAATAAGCGCCGCTTGCTTTCTCCATTGCAACAGGAGAACCGCCGCCGACTGCTTTATATGATCTAGACGGGCTGTTTACACCGCCGACAATGTGCTGTAATGCCTCATTGTGAAGTTCAATTGATTTTGTATGCAAGAATAAAAACCTCCTATATCTCCATGCGTCCTTTCTATTGTAGCATGCTTCCGAACAAGAACAATGGCTTCGGGCTTCAGATTCAGCTGAGATGGTTGTAATCTGGACAAGAATTGGATACGCTTAATAAAAAACATCCGGAGGTAACGTAATGACTATAGAAATCGGACAAAAAGCGCCTGATCTTGAGTTAAAAGGCGATCATGGGGAAACAGTAAAATTATCGGATTATAAAGGAAAGTACATCGTGCTTTATTTTTATCCAAAGGACATGACACCGGGATGTACAACTGAAGCATGCGATTTTCGGGACAGTCACGAAAGCTTCGCCGAACTGGATGCGGTCATTATCGGCGTCAGCCCGGACAGCCAGGAAAAACACGGAAAATTTAAAGAGAAGCATAACCTGCCATTTCTGCTTCTTGTTGATGACGAGCATGAGCTGGCGGAAGCATTTGATGTGTGGAAGCTGAAGAAAAACTTCGGAAAAGAGTATATGGGAATCGAGCGTTCCACTTTTTTAATTGATAAAGAAGGCCGGCTCATTAAAGAATGGAGAAAAGTAAAAGTAAAGGACCATGTAGCCGAAGCGCTTCAAACCCTCAAAGATATGTCGGAAAAGTAAATCTCTATGAGCCTATGCTTACTTTTACCCTGATATCAATTGACAAATTATCGTAGAAAGAGTTACACTAATTATAAACATTACAATGTAAGAATTTTTTTTAGAAGAGAGGTGCATGACGGATGGCTGCACATGAACTAAAAGAAGCCTTAGAAACGTTGAAGGAAACCGGAGTTCGCATTACTCCTCAACGTCATGCGATTCTGGAATATCTCGTTAACTCTATGGCTCATCCAACAGCGGACGATATATATAAAGCTCTGGAAGGGAAATTTCCTAACATGAGCGTAGCGACAGTATATAACAATTTGCGTGTGTTCCGGGAATCAGGTTTGGTAAAAGAGCTCACATACGGTGATGCTTCCAGCAGATTCGATTTTGTGACATCTGATCACTATCACGCGATTTGCGAAAACTGCGGTAAAATTGTGGACTTCCACTACCCGGGCCTTGATGAAGTGGAACAGCTCGCTGCCCACGTCACGGGCTTCAAGGTAAGCCACCACCGTTTAGAAATTTACGGCGTCTGCCAAGAGTGTTCGAAAAAAGAAAATCATTAAAAATAAGCTGACCGCACGAAACGGTCAGCTTATTTTATTTCGACATTTTCTTTTTATTATAAGACTCATCAAATTCTTTTCCTTCTAATCCCTTATCTAAAGTCAGCGGCTCTCGGCAATGCATGCACATATCGACTCTTCCTAAAACCTTTGTCTCTTTATCACAGCCTGGACAAATGACGCGAACCGCTTTAGTCGAAAGCATTCCGATCCAAAAGTAAACTACCGTGCTGAGACCGATGGATAAAAGCCCAAGTATCATAAACAAACTAGAAAGCAAAACTGACTCTTTGAAAAAGATCCCGATGTACATAATGATAAACCCAACGAAAACCAAACTTAACGCAAATGTTCTGATTTTATTAATTTTGCTGGAGTATTTCGCCATGTCCATCCCCCTCTGATTTAACTATAGCACAAACCCGATGGGATTTTCTTCATGTTTTCGGTTGAATTGGAATTTACTTATGGAGACTTACTGTGAAATTGTTTATAATAGTTCAATGTGTTTAGAAAAAAGGAATTTCGTTTTAACCATAGAATTGAATCAAATAGAGAATAAAAAAATTTGAACAATTGCATTGGAGGAATAGTGATGGAAAATCTTCTCCGTCCAATTTACCAAGAAAGAGCAAGTCACCCCAATACATTGGCTGTCATTATGATTGAGAGAAGAAACAAAACATCTTCCTTAACAGATAACTTTGATGCAGCTTTGCTGGTGATTGTAAAGGATGCTGATGAGCCAGTTTTTATAAAGCATTATGAATTTGATCATCAAACAGCTTCTTTGCATGTGGTAACAGATTCTCAGATTCAAGAATGGATTTTGCTTGGAACAAATAGAAGAATCATAGATTGGATTGTAAATGGCAGAGTCTTGTTTGACCGTAATGAATACGTAGTTGAACTGATTGACAGGCTGAATACATTTCCGTTTGCCGAACGTAAACTGAAGATCGGACTCGAATACGGCAAATTAATCAGAAGGTATGTTGAAGGGAAAGCTTTTTTTGAAGCCAATCAATTTTTAGATGCCTACAATGCCGTTGTTCATGCGCTGCATCATTTAGCACGTATTGAAGTAATCGACAGAGGATTCCATCCCGAAACCACGGTGTGGAGCCAAGTGCGCCAGATGGAGCCCCAAGTGTACAAATTATATTCCGAGCTGATTGAAAGTCATGAGAGCCTGGAAAAAAGACTTGAATTATTATTCTTAGCAAATGATTTTCTCATCCATTCCAAAGCCGAGATCGGTTCGGCGCATCTTTTCGAAGTAATGAAAGAAAAAGACATTTGGCAATTCGGTGAGCTTCTTCAACATCATGACCTAAAGCACTTTACCCAAGATCTTGGCGTTATGCTTGATTACTTGACGGAAAAGGGACTTATCAACGTCTGCCAGATAGAAACGAAAGGACAGGCTGTCTATCACCGAGGATATTCTTTTAAAAAAGGTGTTGACTCTGATTCTTGACCGTGTTATATTATTAAACGTCGCTGATGCGCTTCTGAGAAAACAAGCTCACAGCGGCGGGAAAATAAATCAAAAAAACATTTGACAAAAGAAAGTCAAAATGTTATATTAATAAAGTCGCTTCAACAAGAAGTGAAAATGATCTTTGAAAACTAAACAAGACAAAACGCACCTGTTAATTCAGTTTTAAAAAAATCGCACAGCGATGTGCGCAGTCAGTCAAACTAGGGCCTGCACGACGCAGGTCACACAGGTGTCGCCGCAGGATGCGGTGAACTTAACCTGTGATCCATTTATCGGAGAGTTTGATCCTGGCTCAGGACGAACGCTGGCGGCGTGCCTAATACATGCAAGTCGAGCGGAC
>NZ_PJCT01000007.1:0-92977 GCF_002837495.1 Bacillus sp. SN32
TCTCAATTTGTTTGGTGGCGATAGCGAAGAGGTCACACCCGTTCCCATACCGAACACGGAAGTTAAGCTCTTCAGCGCCGATGGTAGTCGGGGGTTTCCCCCTGTGAGAGTAGGACGCCGCCAAGCATTACTTTTATCATCGCGGGGTGGAGCAGTTCGGTAGCTCGTCGGGCTCATAACCCGAAGGTCGCAGGTTCAAATCCTGCCCCCGCAACCAAATATATGATTAAATAAGGAGTGCCCTAAGGGTACAACCAAAATAATCTTATACAAATATGGTCCGGTAGTTCAGTTGGTTAGAATGCCTGCCTGTCACGCAGGAGGTCGCGGGTTCGAGTCCCGTCCGGACCGCCATTAATGTAAACGAAACGATCATGTTTTCGTTTTTTTTTGTGTTTTCTTTTACTGTATCTTCTGCTTGGTGTCATAGCCAAGCTTTCTTTATATCGGGAACATCTTGGATATTCCAGCAAAATTCGATAAACTAGGAAGAGCACAAATAGGCATAAGCAGGGTTGAAAGGAGGTTTTGGTTCATGGATGAATTTGATTTGATACATAGCATTACTCCGCGGACCATTCACCATTCTTCCGTTGATGTAGGAATAGGTGATGATGCAGCGCTCTACACTGCGAAACACGGCGTTCAGGAAATTGTTTGTGTTGATACTATGGTAGAAGACGTGCACTTCAAATTACACTATTCCTCACCTGAAGATATCGGGTACAAGGCGTTAGCCGTTAATATAAGTGATATTGCCGCGATGGGAGGCATTCCTAAGTTTTATCTGGTATCACTTGCGGTACCTTCAAAATGGACTGAATCTGAAATCAAGGCGATGTATGAAGGAATGAATGAACTGGCGAAACTATATCATATGGATCTGATTGGCGGCGATACAGTTTCTACCGCTGACAAATTAGTCGTTACAGTCACTGTAATCGGTGAAATTGAAAAGGGACAGGCCTGTTTGCGTAGCTTGGCAAAACCGGATGATATTGTGTTTGTAACCGGTGAAATCGGTTCTTCTGCAGCAGGGCTTTCTTTATTGCTGGAAGAGACTAATCCTCAAAACTCATCTGTGGAAACGGATTACTTTATCCACAGGCATAAACGGCCTGAGCCAAGAGTAAGCGTCGGCAGATTATGCTCGATTTTTAAGCGGGCAGCTTTAAATGATGTTAGTGACGGATTGGCTAGTGAACTGAACGAGATTGCAGAAGCCAGCTGTGTTTCAATTGAAATTGATGAAAGCATGCTTCCAATTCATTCTGATTTGCCTAAGCTTCATCCTAACTGGAAAGAATGGGCTTTGTTTGGCGGTGAGGATTTTGAGCTGACAGGGACGGTTTCAAAAGAGGAGTGGGAAGTGTTGAAGCAACAGTGCGCAGCACGTCAACTTCCCATTACAAAGATTGGCCATGTCAGGGAAAAAACAAAATCTAAAGTGATCCTAAAAACAGATCAAACATCAATGATCTTAGAGAAAAAGGGATATAATCATTTTAAATAAGACGGGTGACTCGTGTGAAGCAATTAAAATGGAGAACTGTAAATCCAGAAGAAACAAAAGCAATTGCCAAGCTGACGGCATCGTTTGCTAAACCGGGAGACGTCCTGACATTAGAGGGCGATTTAGGTGCAGGAAAAACGACTTTTACGAAAGGTTTTGCAGAAGGGCTGGGAATTACACGTGTTGTAAACAGTCCGACTTTTACAATTATAAAAGAATATAACGATGGCGTACTTCCTCTCTATCATATGGATGTGTATAGAATGGAAGATGAAAGTGAAGATTTGGGACTTGATGAATATTTTCACGGACAAGGTGTCTGTCTCGTTGAATGGGCTCATTTAATTGAAGAACAGCTGCCGCAGGAGCGACTGCAAATTGTCATCAAAAGAGCTGGTGATGATGAGCGGGAAATTACCTTTACTGCTGTCGGGAATCGGTATGAAATGCTTTGTGAGGAGTTAAGTAGACATGACAATATTAGCAATTGATACATCAAATTATACATTGGGCATTGCGCTGCTTCGAGAAGACACCGTTATAGCAGAATACATTACATACTTGAAAAAGAACCACTCTGTAAGAGCGATGCCTGCTGTTCATTCATTGCTGAATGATTGTGATATGGCACCGCAGGACCTTTCTAAAATTGTCGTTGCAAAAGGCCCTGGTTCATACACAGGAGTAAGAATAGGTGTGACGTTGGCCAAAACACTTGCCTGGTCTTTAGACATTCCAATAAGTGCTGTATCAAGTCTTGAGACGCTTGCGGCAAATGGCCGGCATTTTGACGGTCTGATCAGCCCAATCTTTGATGCTAGACGGGGACAGGTGTACACAGGTCTGTATCAATATAAAAATGGGCTTTTAGAGCAAGTTGTTCCAGATCAAAATGTGATGCTGGCAGATTGGCTGGAGATGCTAAAAGAAAAGGACCGCCCTGTTTTGTTTTTAGGCCATGATACTTCTCTTCACAAGCAGATGATTGAGGATGTGCTTGGAACAAAAGGGTTCATTGGAACTGCCGCCCAGCATAACCCGCGTCCTTCAGAATTGGCTTTTCTCGGGAAGGAAAAGGAAGCAGCTGATGTTCATGGGCTTGTCCCGGATTACTTGCGGCTGGCAGAAGCTGAAGCGAAATGGATTGAAAGTCAAAAGTAGGGTGATAGGATGAAAACAAAAGCAGCGGTCAGAAATATGCGGCTTGAAGATATAGATCACGTATACGAAATCGAAGCATCCTCCTTTACGTCTCCTTGGACGAAGGATTCGTTTTATCATGAGCTGCTGGAAAATCCGTATGCTCATTATCTCGTGATTGAAAAGGACGGCCATCTTGCTGGGTATTGCGGGATTTGGATTGTGATGGACGATGCCCAAATTACAAATATAGCGATAAAACCAGAGTATCGCGGCCAGTCTTTAGGAGAAACGCTTTTTCGCTCAGCTGTTGAACTGTGCAAAGAAAAAGACGCAAGGCGGCTTTCGCTTGAAGTGAGGGTTTCGAATCATCCTGCTCAAGGCTTATATAAGAAATTCGGGATGCAGCCCGGCGGAATAAGAAAGAACTATTATACTGATAACGGGGAAGATGCGTTAATTATGTGGGTGACGATAAATGAGTGAGCAAAAAGACATGTACGTATTAGGAATTGAAACAAGCTGTGATGAGACTGCTGCAGCTATTGTGAAAAACGGGAAAGAGATCATTTCAAACGTAGTAGCCTCTCAAATTGAAAGCCATAAGCGCTTCGGAGGCGTTGTTCCGGAAATTGCTTCAAGACATCATGTTGAACAAATCACTTTGGTTATAGAAGAGGCGTTTCGCAAAGCTGGCATGACGTATAGTGATATTGATGCGATTGCAGTAACAGAAGGTCCGGGACTGGTGGGAGCGCTTCTTATCGGAGTGAATGCCGCTAAAGCATTGAGCTTTGCACATAACATTCCGTTAGTAGGCGTTCATCATATAGCCGGTCATATATACGCGAACCGTCTTGTAGAAGACATCGTGTTCCCGGCACTGGCATTGGTCGTTTCAGGAGGCCATACAGAACTGGTTTATATGAAGGAACATGGATCATTTGAAGTCATTGGGGAAACCCTTGATGATGCGGCAGGAGAAGCCTACGACAAAGTGGCGCGGACGATGGGATTGCCATATCCGGGTGGACCGCAAATTGACAAGCTAGCTGAAAAAGGGAATGACAATATTCCGCTTCCTCGCGCATGGCTTGAAGAAGGCTCTTACAACTTCAGCTTTAGCGGATTGAAGTCTGCGGTGATCAATACGCTTCATAATGCATCCCAAAAAGGGCAAGAGATTGCTCCGGAAGATTTGTCTGCCAGTTTCCAAAATAGTGTGATCGATGTCTTGGTAACCAAAACGGCGCGCGCGGCAAAGGAATATGATGTCAAACAGGTCCTTTTAGCCGGAGGAGTAGCTGCAAACAGAGGCCTCAGAGCTGCATTAGAAAAGGAATTTGCCCAGCATGAAGGGATTACGCTTGTCATTCCTCCATTAGCTTTATGCACGGATAATGCTGCGATGATTGCTGCTGCTGGTACAATTGCTTTTGAAAAAGGAATTCGCGGTGCATATGATATGAATGGCCAGCCCGGCCTTGAATTGACTTCTTATCAAAGTCTCACGAGATAATAGCGTGAGACTTTTTATATGTTTGTTATTAACAGACAATTCACAATTTATCCACATATCTGTGAGTAATTATAGAGATATTGATGGATAAAGGGCTGAGGTCACTGTTAATAAAGTGGATAAATTCAGAATATTTTGTGGATAGTGTGTATAAAGCGCTTACTTTGTTTATTTATTAGGGGATGTTCTGTGGATAAAAAGCACCTCTAAAAAGAGGTGCTTGACTTTTTTAATCTTCTTCTGTGGATAGTTCTTCCCATTCGGACAAAAGAGATTCCAGCTCCTGATTAAGCTTCTCATTGTCTGCATGGATAGCTTGTACTTTTTCATGATCCTGATAGACTTCAGGGTCACATAGCAATTCATCATTGCGGCTAATGTTCTCTTCAATGGTTTGAACAGTGGTTTCAATTTCTTCAATCCGACGGAGTCGTTGGCGCTCTTTCTTTTTCCATTCTTTTTCTTCCTCGTAGGAACGTTTGGAGTCAGACTTCACTGTAGCTGGCGTTTTATCAGTTTCCTCTTGCTGATTCATTTTCTCCAATTCAAGCTGCTCTGTTTTTTTCTCTGTATAATAATCGTAATCTCCCAGATACTCCTCTATATGGCTTGAAGAAAGCTCCAATACTCTTGTGGCGATTCTGTTAATAAAATATCTGTCATGTGAGACAAATAACAGTGTGCCTGGATAATCAATCAGCGCGTTTTCGAGAACTTCTTTGCTGTCTAAATCCAGATGGTTCGTCGGTTCATCAAGGATGAGAAAGTTGGCTTTTTGAAGCATCAGCTTAGCTAGAGCCAATCTTGCTTTTTCGCCACCGCTCAGTGAATGAACTGGTTTCAGCACATCATCTCCGGAGAATAAGAAATTTCCGAGACACGTTCTGATTTCTTTTTCTGGGAGCCCGGGGTACTCGTCCCACAGCTCATCAAGGACACGTTTAGAGGAAGTCAACTCAGCCTGTTCCTGATCATAATAGCCGACACTGACATTTGAGCCGTATGAGATCGTTCCTTGATCTGGTTTTAGGGTGTCTATCAATGTTTTCAGTAATGTCGATTTACCAATTCCGTTAGGGCCGACAAGCGCTGCGCTTTCTCCTCTTGTGAGCATGAATGACACTTCTGTTAAAAGCGGCGGCTGGTTTTCATAGCTGATTGTGAGATCCTGAACACGGAGGACTTCATTTCCGCTCTGTTTTGTAATATCAAAATGAAAGTTTGCAGATTTTTCATCGCCAAGCGGTTTTGACATGACTTCCATTCGCTCAAGCTGCTTTCTGCGGCTTTGCGCCCTTTTGGTGGTAGAGGCTCTCGCCAGATTTCGGTCTACGAAGTCCTGCAGCTTTGCAATCTCGTCCTGCTGCTTTTCATACATTTTAAGATCTTTTTCATACTGCGCGGCTTTTTGGTCGAGATAAGCGCTGTAGTTGCCGTGATACTTTTTGCTTTCTGCTCTTGATACCTCGTACACCTGGTTTACTACTTTGTCCAAAAAGTAGCGGTCATGCGAAACGATGAGGATGGCGCCTGAATAGCCTTGTAAATAATGCTCAAGCCAGGTAAGCGTATCAATATCCAGATGGTTTGTCGGCTCATCGAGAATGAGCAAAGCAGGCTGTGTTAACAGAAGCTTACCTAAAGCCAGTCTTGTTTTCTGGCCTCCGCTGAGGCTTTGAACCTGTGTAGAATCGTCAAAATGGCTGAAGCCGAGACCATGCAGCACAGATCTTACATCCGCTTCATATTGATAGCCGCCTTTATCTTTGAATTCCTGCTGAAGGCGGTCGTAGGTTTTCATGATGCTTTCTAATTCACCCGGGTCAGCTGCCGCCATTTTTTCTTCCATAGCCCGCATTTCCTTTTCCATTGCTTTTAAGTGGTCAAAAACAGTCAGCAGCTCTTCTTTTATGGTAAGCTTAGAATCCAAGCCAGTATGCTGGGCGAGATATCCCATTGTAATATCTTTCGGTTTAATAATTTCGCCCTTTTCATACGAAAGCTGGCCTGCGATAATTTTAAGGAGCGTGGATTTTCCGGCGCCATTTCTTCCTACAATGGCGATGCGATCACGATTTCTGACTTCCAGCTTTATATTGTTTAAAATAGTATCAGCACCAAATGATTTGGACAGCTGATTAACTTGTAAGATCATCATATTATTTCACCTCTGCTATAATAAGTTAAGTGTAGCTTATGAACCAGAAGTCAGCAAACAATACATTGGCCATATAAGACATAGAGAAGAAAATAGTGTATGATCTGTTTAAGGAGCGTTTTAATATGAATGGATTTTCTCATTTTAATGAACAGGGCAGAGCCCAGATGGTGGATATTAGCGAAAAATCTTCGACTGTCCGTACTGCGGCGGCTGTTTCAAGCGTACACATGAAGAATGAAGTGTACGAGAAAATACAAAGTCACGATATCGGCAAAGGAGATGTACTGGCTGTCGCACAGGTGGCAGGCATTATGGCCGCAAAGCAAACGTCGAATATCATTCCGATGTGCCATCCGCTTTCATTGAGCGGGGTAGATATATCGTTTGACTGGAAAATAAAAGAAGCAGAAGTTATACTTCATATAAAAGCACAGGTCAAAACGAAAGGGAGTACAGGTGTGGAAATGGAAGCGCTCACTTCTGCATCGGTGTGCGCTCTTACCGTTTACGATATGTGCAAGGCCCTTGATAAGGGGATGGTCATCGGCCCTACTTTCTTGCTGGAGAAGACAGGCGGGAAAAACGGTGACTTTAAAAGAGAACTATCCGAGTATAATTTGGAGGACCAAAAATGAATAAGGATCAATCAAAAATTCCGCAGGCGACGGCGAAACGGCTGCCGCTTTACTATCGCTTTTTAAAGAATCTTCATGCGTCAGGAAAACAGCGTGTATCATCCGCTGAACTCAGTGATGCCGTAAAGGTTGATTCTGCCACGATTCGGAGGGATTTTTCCTATTTTGGAGCTCTTGGCAAAAAAGGATACGGATATAATGTGGATTATTTGCTGTCTTTTTTCCGGAAAACGCTTGATCAGGATGAGATGACAGACGTCATCTTGATTGGTGTCGGGAACTTGGGAACGGCATTTCTTCACTATAATTTCACAAAAAATAATAACACAAAAATTTCTATGGCTTTTGATATAAATGAGAGTAAAATAGGAACTGAGGTAGGCGGCGTGCCCGTCTATAACCTTGATGACCTTGAACAACACGTAAAAGATGAATCAGTTGCCATTCTTACAGTGCCAGCAGTTGCCGCTCAATCCATTACAGACAGATTGGTCGCATTAGGAATCAAGGGAATCCTTAATTTTACGCCGGCCCGTTTGAATGTGCCGGAACACATTCGAATTCATCATATAGATTTAGCAGTTGAGCTTCAGTCACTGGTTTATTTTTTGAAGCATTATTCAGTTTTAGAGGAAATCGAATAGAGGGAAAGGAGGAGCCCAAATATGCCGATCGGTCCTGGAAGCCTTGCTGTTATCGCAATCGTTGCTCTGATTATCTTCGGTCCCAAAAAGCTGCCTGAATTGGGTAAAGCAGCGGGAGACACACTTCGTGAATTCAAAAACGCTACAAAAGGATTAACGAGTGATGAAGAGGAAAAAAAGAAAGAAGATCAGTAAGTTAGGATGACACGAATGAAAGTGAATCAAATGTCGCTGCTGGAGCATATTGCTGAGCTTCGAAAACGGTTGCTGATTGTAGCGCTGGCGTTTGTCGTTTTCTTTATTGCTGGATTTTTTTTAGCGAAGCCGATTATTGTGTATCTGCAAGAAACAGATGAAGCGAAGCAGCTTACGCTTAACGCGTTTAACCTGACAGACCCGCTTTATGTGTTTATGCAATTTGCGTTTATCATCGGCATAGTCCTGACCTCGCCGGTTATTCTTTATCAGCTTTGGGCTTTTGTGAGTCCGGGTCTCTATGAGAAAGAGCGCAAAGTAACGCTCAGCTACATTCCGATCTCTATTTTGCTGTTTTTAGCGGGCTTATCTTTTTCATATTATATTTTATTTCCTTTTGTTGTTGATTTTATGAAGCGGATTTCTCAGGACTTGAATGTCAATCAGGTGATCGGAATTAATGAATATTTTCATTTTCTTCTGCAGCTGACGATTCCGTTTGGACTTCTGTTCCAAATGCCGGTCATCCTCATGTTTTTGACCAGGCTCGGAATTGTGACACCGATGTTCTTGGCGAAAATCAGAAAGTATGCGTATTTTACGCTGCTGGTGATCGCAGCCCTGATTACACCGCCTGAGCTTCTGTCCCATATGATGGTCACAGTCCCGCTTTTGATTTTATATGAAATCAGTATCCTTATATCGAAGGCCGCCTATCGGAAAGCGCAGAAAAGCAGTGCTGCCGATCAGAACGTGTCTTCGGGGCAATAATAAAAAATCCATTTCTCATGAGAGAAATGGATTCAGCGTGTTGACAAACCCCCCGCATTCGTTGTCAAGCCTGTGCGTTGGTGCTCACGAATGAAAACATTCGCTCCGCTCCGATGCTCGCCTTTCCTAGACTTCAAGGGTTTTCAACCACGCTGAAAATGACAAAATCCTAAAACGAAAGCCGTTTTAGGATTTAATTTGAATCCATTTCTCATTCAGAAATGGATTTTCTTTATTTTTGGTTCTTTTTGATTTTAAATGAAAAGGCGAACATCTTAAAAGAAATGCTGATGTTGTAAGCGGCGAACACCATCAGCAGGATGGAGTAAAATGACCACATGCTGCCTGGCGAGCTTGCGGCAAGATAAGTAAAGATGCACCCTACGGCAAAGTAGATCATTCCCCAAACTACCGGGTTTCTCATAAAAATAATCCTCCAATAATCAATTGCATTTGTGTGCTCTGCTGTTCAAGGTAATTCCGAACAGGCTCAAGCTGCATGATGACGACGAATGTATTCATCATTAAATGGGCGAAAATCGGCACCCATATCCGTTTTGTTCTCGCATATAAAAAGGCAAAGGTAAAACCCATTGCTGTATATAGAAGGAGATGCTTCAAATCAGCGTGAACAATACCGAAGATAACCGAGCTGATCAGTCCTGCGAAAAAGAAATTCGTTTTTTCGTAGAGCGCGCCGAAAATGATTTTTCTGAAGATGATTTCTTCTAATATAGGCCCGACGATGGAAGAAACGATAATCATGAGCGGGACTGCCTGAATGACATCCAGAATCGCTTGTGTATTTTCTGATTCTCTTCCGATGCCAAAAACATAATATTCAATAGAGCCTGCTATTCCTTGAGAGAAAAGGGCAATGAAAAAACCGGCTATCGCCCAAAGGATAGAAAGTCCGATTGAGTCCTTCTGTCCGTTTCGCAGCGTTTCTTTCGGAACGGTTCTCAGAATGAGCAGAACAACAACGAGACAGGCGATAAAGCTGATAACGGACCATAATCCTTGTGCATGCAGCATATTTTCATCTGTAGGCTGTCCTCCGGCATAACCGAATTTAAATAACAAGGGAATCGCGATTAATGCGGAAAACTGCATGATGATATATGTCAAAATAATAAACCAATACTGTTTTCTCAAATGGTATGTACTCCTTTGTTAAGTGGGTTTCGTTCATCTACAGCTATTGTAACATAATCGGTACGGGGGTGAAAAAGCTAACGGAAAAGGGAGCGGAAAAGAATGATGTAAGCGTGAAAAATTTTTTATCTTATCACTTGAAATTGGAAGGGAGATTCTTTATTATAAGAATTGTGTTAGCACTCTTTAGTGCTGAGTGCTAAAATTACATATTCATACTATTGAGGAGGTTATTACATTGTTAAAGCCATTAGGTGATCGCGTTGTCATTGAACTCGTAGAATCTGAAGAAAAAACTGCCAGCGGAATTGTGTTGCCGGATTCTGCAAAAGAAAAACCGCAAGAAGGCAAAATCGTGGCAGCTGGTTCAGGTCGCGTGTTAGAAAGCGGAGAGCGCGTTGCTTTAGAAGTAAAAGAGGGCGACCGCATTATCTTCTCAAAATACGCAGGTACTGAAGTGAAATACGAAGGTACTGAATACTTAATCTTACGTGAAAGCGACATTTTAGCTGTTATCGGCTAATTCTTAAATAAACAATACTTAAAACATTTGAGGAGGTCTTGTAAACATGGCAAAAGAAATTAAGTTTAGTGAAGAAGCTCGCCGCGCAATGCTTCGCGGTGTCGATGCACTTGCTGATGCTGTTAAAGTAACTTTAGGACCAAAAGGACGCAACGTGGTTCTAGAGAAAAAATTCGGTTCTCCGTTAATCACAAATGACGGTGTAACAATCGCTAAAGAAATCGAGCTAGAAGACGCGTTTGAAAACATGGGTGCTAAGCTTGTTGCTGAAGTAGCCAGCAAAACAAACGACGTTGCCGGTGACGGTACAACAACTGCAACAGTTCTTGCGCAAGCAATGATCCGTGAAGGCCTTAAAAACGTAACAGCAGGCGCTAACCCTGTAGGCGTGCGTAAAGGGATGGAACAAGCTGTAGCGGTTGCGATCGAAAACTTAAAAGAAATTTCTAAGCCAATCGAAGGCAAAGAGTCTATCGCTCAGGTTGCTGCGATCTCTGCTGCTGATGAGGAAGTCGGAAGCCTTATCGCTGAAGCAATGGAGCGCGTAGGAAACGACGGCGTTATCACAATCGAAGAGTCTAAAGGCTTCACAACTGAGCTTGAAGTTGTTGAAGGTATGCAATTCGACCGCGGATATGCGTCTCCTTACATGGTAACTGACTCTGATAAGATGGAAGCGGTTCTTGACAATCCTTACATCTTAATCACAGACAAAAAAATCACAAACATTCAAGAAATCCTTCCTGTGCTTGAGCAGGTTGTTCAGCAAGGCAAACCATTGCTTTTGATCGCAGAAGACGTTGAAGGCGAAGCACTTGCAACACTTGTTGTGAACAAACTTCGCGGCACATTCAACGCAGTTGCTGTTAAAGCTCCTGGCTTCGGTGACCGCCGTAAAGCAATGCTTGAAGACATCGCTGTCCTTACTGGCGGAGAAGTCATCACAGAAGATCTTGGCCTTGACCTGAAATCTACTCAAATCGCTCAATTGGGACGCGCTTCTAAAGTTGTCGTTACTAAAGAAAACACAACAATCGTTGAAGGCGCTGGCGAAACAGACAAAATTTCTGCCCGCGTGACTCAAATCCGCGCTCAAGTAGAAGAAACAACTTCTGAATTCGACAGAGAAAAATTACAAGAGCGTCTTGCGAAACTTGCTGGCGGCGTAGCTGTCATCAAAGTCGGAGCTGCGACTGAAACTGAGCTGAAAGAGCGTAAACTTCGCATCGAAGACGCCTTGAACTCAACTCGCGCAGCTGTTGAAGAAGGCATCGTATCCGGTGGTGGTACAGCGCTTGTAAACGTATATAACAAAGTCGCTGCAGTTGAAGCTGAAGGCGATGCGCAAACAGGTATCAACATCGTGCTTCGCGCGCTTGAAGAGCCAATCCGTCAAATCGCACATAACGCTGGTCTTGAAGGATCTGTCATCGTTGAGCGCCTCAAAAACGAAGAAATCGGCGTAGGCTTCAACGCTGCAACTGGCGAATGGGTAAACATGATCGAAAAAGGTATCGTTGACCCAACTAAGGTTACACGCTCAGCTCTTCAAAACGCTGCGTCTGTAGCTGCAATGTTCTTAACAACTGAAGCCGTTGTCGCTGACAAGCCAGAAGAAAACACTGGCGGCGGAATGCCTGACATGGGCGGCATGGGCGGTATGGGCGGTATGATGTAATCAAACGGCGAAAACCCTTGATATACCAAGGGTTTGAGCGTTTTTCATCACCCGTGCACA
The DNA here is from genome assembly GCF_002837495.1 of Bacillus sp. SN32. Classification (NCBI taxonomy): domain Bacteria; kingdom Bacillati; phylum Bacillota; class Bacilli; order Caryophanales; family Bacillaceae; genus Bacillus; species Bacillus sp. SN32. Next base: position 11,995 of record NZ_PJCT01000007.1, read on the forward strand.
AATAACAAAAAGATAACATTCATTGAGGATGCTTCCAAAAGTCTACTGGACTTTAGAGGAAGCATCTTTTTTATTTATAAGGTGAAAAGTAGGTATATATTTTATTGTTGACTCCGCTTACTTTTTCAATAATTGCAGGTATTAATTTAAAATGTCTTGCAAAAAAGCTTATTGATGAAGTTTGCCATATTATGATGAAACCCTTCTCAACTGAGAAGGGTTTTCTTGTCATACGCTTGCCACCTAGATATGAATACTATGAAAGAGGTGACCATAATGGATGAAATGATTCAGAAAGTACAACTATGGGTAAATGCTGCTTATTCAGGAAAGCCTGGCTTCGTTCCAGCTCCTGAAAGTGGGAAAACTGGTTGGTCCACGATGTATGCTTTAACTAGGGCTTTGCAGATTGAACTTGGAATCTCTACACCTGCTGATAATTTTGGACCAGGAACTGAAGTGGCGTACAAATCATGGGGAGAAATGGAAATTGGGCGTGTGCCTACTGATGACAAAGGAAAAAGAATTGTACTAATTCTTCAAGGAGCAATGTATTGTAAAGGTTACAATCCAACTGGATTTACAGGAACTTTTGGAGAAGGGACTAAAGCTGCAGTAATTAAATTACAAACTGATGCGGGACTGCCTATTCGTGACGGGAAAGTTTATTCCTATATATTTAAAGCATTTTTAACTATGGATGCTTATGTGCTCACATCTGGTGGTAATTCTAGAATTAGAGAAATGCAAAGAGATCTTAATTCAAAATATTACAAAACATCTGGAGTCCAACCATGTGATGGTTACTACCAAAGAGGGACTAATAAAGCTTTAATATACGGTATTCAAACAGAAGAGGGAATTGCTCCCTCTCTACAAACGGGATCAATAGGGCCTTCTACGACCAACCTTTTACCAACTCTGAGCATAGGGAATACTAATGCAAACTTCGTTAAGCTCCTTCAATATGCATTATATGTAAATGATTTCAATCCAGGAGATTTCAATGGACAGTACAGCACACTATTAAAAAATGTAGTAAGTGAATTCCAACAGTTTGTTAAGTTGCCAGCCGATGGAGTTACAGGAAAACAAACTTGGCTTTCTTTGTTGCAGAGTAAAGGAGATCCTAATCGCAAGGGAACAGCTTGTGATTGTATAACAGAAGTTACGCCTGCTAGAGCTAAAGCTTTAAAAAATGCAGGCTATGAAACTATTGGTCGTTATCTTGTAGACATTCCAGGAGGATTGGAGAAAAAAATAAAACCTGGCGAATTAAAAACTATTTTTAATGCTGGTTTAACTGTTTTTCCGATATATCAAGCTTATGGGAATAATTCAAGACATTTCAGTGAAGCTCAAGGGAAAAGAGATGCTCAAGATGCTTTTACAGCTGCCAAAAATTATGGATTTAAAAATGGAACAACAATATATTTTGCCGTGGATTTTGACGCTTTAGGAGATGATATAACTAACAAAATTCTTCCACACTTTAAGGGTATTAATGAACAAATGAAATATCTGGGGAACCGTTACAAAGTTGGAATATATGGAGCCCGGAATGTTTGCAGTCAAGTATCGGAGAAAGGTTGGGCAACAACCAGTTTTGTAAGTGATATGTCCACGGGATTTAGTGCAAATTTAGGCTATCCATTGCCAAAAAATTGGGCATTTGATCAAATTTCAACTATTAGTGTTGGTTCAGAAGACAGTAAAATTGAAATAGACAATAATATTAAGTCGGGACTGGATAATGGGGCTTCAAGTCTTGATTTCTCAACTGATCTCAATCAAGAGCTATACAAGCAATTATATGAAATTCAACTTTTAGGACTTCAATTTACAAACAATGACATTAATCAAGCGAATAAGCTTACAACCAACTATTATCGCCGCAAAAGATATGAATCATTAATATGGACATTAACTTCTGGACAATTTGATAGAGACTTTGAGGAGTATGTTATTAATGCTGTAGGAGAAAATAGTTTTGTCTATGCAACTGATCCCGTTTCAAAATCTGAAGTTATTGATTTTCCTCATCTTATGGCTACATTATCTGCTTTATTGTATGCGAATCTTCCGTTAGTTGGAACTACACAGCAAGATTTAGCAGGGTGGGGTGGTGATTTATTTACTGTTGCTGCAGATGTATATAAAAATAGAGATAAGTATAGCGGCGACAATGAAACAAGAACATATAAAGCTGCTTACGACTTGATTGGTACAAAAACATCGGCTGGTAACTTTGATAATTCGGATTTCCTTGGAGATATTGATGCTATTAACATCTCACAAATTTTATTTAATAATGACACTAAGCCAATTTTAAATGCAGTTCAAGAGTATTATAATAGTCTTGTTTTCTCAAGATATAAGCTATTTTATAAAAATAAATTTAATAGTAATGAAAATAATTTGAGACTGAATGCGAGTAATATCATGATTGGAGATAATCCTGATATTACAGCGGCAAGGGTAGCCCTAAGGGGTTCAATGCAAATGGAAGTCCCTTATTATACGAAAGAAGAGGGAGAAATTATTGCAAATGCTTTTGCTGATAAAATACTAGACCTTGTAGCAAGTGAATAGAAAACTTAGAGTAGAGTACCATACATCTCAAAAAATATGGTACTCTATATTTTAAGATCTTAAGAATATACAACAAATTATAAGTTAAAATTTCTTTTTGATTTAATGGAAGGAAAGAGAAAGGGGGAGACATGAGGAAATATTTAGGGATAGTGTCATTTATCATCCTGTTATTCACATTGTGTTTTCTACCCCACATCCATTGGGCGCTTGGAATTCTCGGAATAGTTGTGGGGAGTATTCTAGCATTCAAAGCACCTAAAGGGATTGCTAAGTATCTTTCTATTTTTATCCTAGCACTTTGTATTCTTTTACTCTTATTATTGATTGTAGCAGGCCTTTTGATGGCGGGGTTAGTGGGGAAGTAACGATAATAGGGCGTAACAGATGATTTCTTGAATTTGAATATCAACGACGATATAATATTCTGCACCGCTTACTATAAACTGGAAGAAATACACTAGCTTTATAAAAATACAACCAACTTACAAGATGTTTTTGATAAAATTTTACTTTAGGCCATCAATCATAATATAATGGGCGGACATGTCTTCACTTATCTTAAAGCCAATGTCCAACAAGAGTAAATGCACAAGGTAAACAATCGAAAAGATACACAAAAATCACATACACAATAACTGACCGAAAAGGCTATCGATGATATAGATCAATTCTAAAATATGTTCAATACCCGCTGCTTTAGAGCCGCACAAAGTCAAAGAACTGTCGAAAATTCATCACCCAGCATGTATGAGAAGACCATAAGAAAAGAAGAGGTTGGAAAAAACCAATTTAAAGTCTCAGGAAAAAATTCTATGAAAAAATAGCGCGCATTTTGCAGGTGAAAACAATCACTTGTTCTTTATTACGAGCAGGCTAATGAAATGTGTGCGAACAAATTCTTCCTCACATCCGCCTAACGTGATTACTCACATCTCCCTAACCAAGCAGATCTTAGTATATGGGAGCTTTTTTCTGTTTCAATTAAAGAAATCTTTATAAAACAAAAAGGCTTGTGGAGAAATTGTTTCTATACAAGCTGAGTTTACCAATTTGGGTTTTATTGTACTAAGTTCCGTTTAATTGAATGACTCTAGATATACCGAAGTATGGCTGTTGATTTCATCCGAATGCTAAGATAACATTTATTCATGAATTTAGATACCTATATGTTTTAGGAATTATTCTGTATTATTTTTTTAGCATGTATTTGCAATTTAACTTTGAAAGCAGGTATAAATCTGTTAAAATCCATTTTTGTTTAAAGATATTATTACAACTCAGAAATACTCTATATTAAGGTTCATGAAATATAAGAAACCTATAAATTTAATTTTTTCAATAGAGAGCATGAGGAAGTAGTGGGTAAATTTTCGAAATTTATAAAAGTGTATTTGTCTAGCACTTTCTTTTATTCGTGTATATGGATTTATTGGACACCTCGTCAAAGCTTTATAGATGATACTTCAAATTTTAAGCTTCATTTCAAATAGAATAAAAGCAGATTTTGTTCAAAAAGAATCTTAAGTTTGCATTAATATCGATATATTTCTATCAAACTTAATTATATCCTAGAAGAAAGATGTGGAAAAACCTTCGTTTTTTTAGAAAAATATGTTATTGTAAGTGTGGATTTAAAATAGTAAAAGAGAAGAGGAATTCTAAAGATGAAAAAGTTAGTAATGATCCTGTTTACAGCAGCTCTTTTAGGGGTTGTCATTTTTGCAGGTGGGTCAGAAGCATTAGCTATGGATTCGAAAGGTACAATCAAATTTAAAACAGATGCTAATACATATACGAAAAGAGCTACTTCTATTGTGGTTACTGGTACTTTGGCTAGGGATTTAGATAATGGTTTTGCAGTAATTTTATCAAACAATAAAGGAAAAGAAATAACCAGAAAGCAATTCTGGCATAGTATTGGTTCACGCAATTTTCGTGTGAGTTTTTCAACGAAAAATCTTCCAGCAGGAAAGTATGATGTGCATGTTGCACAAGATTGGGGAGGAAGATATTGGTCAGGTGAACTAAAACATTATATTACAGTACAGCATTAATGCTGATGTAATAAGTATTAACCATTTGTTGTTAAAAAGTTCACTTTTGAATTTGTGTTCTGTGAAATGTTTATTTATTCAAAAAAGGTAGCTTAATCAGTTGCTGTACTGATAAGATACCTTTTTTATCTTTAATAACAACCAGGACATGGGTATTTTTTAAAGCTCATACAACTAGCTACAATTTATTTATCTTTTAAAAGACAATATCCAATCGTTCCACCTCTCCCCGAATCCCAATCGCAGGCTCCCACGAATCAATCAAACGAATCGCCTTCTGATTAGATTCCATCGCTTTCGTTTTCTCTCCTTTACGGTTCAACAGCTGCGCCATCCCGTAAAAATAATAGATCAACTCAACCTGATTCGCGTTTTGTTTGTCATAGAGCATTTGCTCAAAGGCTTCTTCTGCTTTCTCAAACTGATCAGACTTCACGTAAGCGACACCCAGATTGAAATAGGCTTCTATCGTTTTTTCGCCGCCGTATGTGGAGCTGATTTCATTTGCCGCTTCGTATAATTGAATGGCTTCTACATGATAACCTCTCGCAAAGCTTAAGTCACCGCGAACCAATAGAACTCTGTGTTGAATGGTAGGGGAAATCGGTTGATTTTCGATTTCGTTTAAAATGGTCTCTGCTTTTTCCTGTTGCCCGGCTTTTAAAAACAGCCTTGCTTTGAGTGCGTGTCCCCAAACCTTTAGATCATGGGCATCGTGAGCGTCAGATTGTTCCAGAATCTTCAGGCCGGCTTCTATTTGCTGAAGCGCTCCGTCTAAATCATTGACTTCCATCAATGCCCAGCCTGAGGTGTCGATTCGGAAGAACGCTTCTCGTGTGTGTTGGCCTAATTGATGGGCGGCGTCGGCCGCTTTACGTCCGTATTCGATTCGCAGGGGCAGGTTGATTCTGCTTAGAAAATGGCTAATTCGGGTGATGAGTTCGATTAGGATTTCTTTTTGATCGGTGTCGCTTGCCCATTGGATGACCTTTAAGATGTTTGGCCAATCTTGTTTCATTTGATCTAAATTCCGTCCCAGCAGGTAGCTCCAATAGATAGAGTTTGGCTGTTCCCGCTTTAAATGGGTTTCGGCATAATCAATATAATAGTTAGCCCAGCGATTGCGGGCTTCTTTTTCATATTCGTGCTGTTCGGACAAGTGCTGTTCTCCGTAAGCGACAACGGTTTGGTGCGCTAAGTATTGTGTCCTGCCTTGGCTTCGTTCCGGCTGAATCAGCGCATATGACCGCATTTGTTCCATAGCGTAATGAAAACGGCGGGCGTCTAATCCGGCTGCTGCCGCCAGGCTTTTTTCATCAGGCGGCTTGCTGAAAAAGCAAAGCGTCTGCCATAGCTTTCGCGTATCTTCATTGCATCTATCCCAGGTGCGGCCAAAGAGGAATTCAAACAATTCCAGCAGTGAGTAGCCTGCTTTTCCAAGCTCATGAATCAGCTGCTGAGCGGGGATGTCATCGTCTGACATATAGGCAATGCTGAGTGCCATGGCTTTCGGGTTTCCGGCAGTCGCTGAAATGAATTCGTTTTTCAGGTCAGATGATAGATGTAACAGCTGCTCCAGCTTTTCCCGTTTACGTGGGAGGTTGCATGTTTGTAAGCAGTGATGCACTTCTTGTTGAAAAAAATCCAAGGCATCTGTTTGGTCAAGACCGCTTAGCTGGATGGCCACCATTTCTCCGAAGCTTTCCAGATAGGTCTGCTTTACGTTTTCCCGCGCTGTGAGGAGGACTTTCACTCCTTGCGGAAGGCTGGTGATAAATTCATGAATGTCACGTTCTGCGGTATCGATGCTGTCAACGATCAGCAGGATCGGTTTTTCTCTAGTGTAATTGGCTAACGCATTGCGGACGACAAACCGTTTTTCATTGATTGATTTATCGATTTGTTCTGTGCGTCCGAGCTGATAGGCGATCGTATTTAAAAAATCGCTAAAGCTCAATCCTTTCCAATCAGCGCTAACCCAAATGATACTGTTGAACGCCGGCCAAACTGAAGTATCGTCGACACAGGAATAGGCGGCTTCAAGAGCGATTGTGGTTTTTCCCATGCCGGCCCAGCCGGTGATTAAACAGACTGGTGATGGAGAAAGCATCCATTGCCGTATCGCTTCCATATCAAAGCTGCGTCCGATAAAGCGTCCGGACCAGCGTGAGGGTAAATTATGCGTGATAGGCTGTTCTGTAAGCGCATTCTCTTCATGGCCGGGTCTGTCATGAAACAGCCGTTTTACTACATTTTCAATTTCGTCTTCACTCGGAGCCCCGAATAATCCGTCTTTTCGCAGTATTTTCGCTTTTTTCAAACAAGATGCTGCCCATACAGGCAATGCGGGTTTGATGACTGGGATAGTGGTGGCTTCCAGCAGGTCGGTCAACCACTCGATATCCAAGTCGGTCTTTTCGAGAATGATCCAGATCATCCCGAACAGTTTTCCGTCGTCAATTCTTCCGGGAATGTAGTTTGCCCCCATCTGTCCGATCCAGCTTTTGATCGTGTTTGGGGAGACTCCCAGCTGGAGTGCGATTTTATCTATGTAAGACTGTCCTGTTTTTTCGTTCTTTTTCCTTCTGACTTTATAATCAGGATGAAGTTTTAGCGTTTTGACGCCAGGTGCCAGCAGTTGTGCAAATTGTTTTCGGTTTTCAAGTTCAGCCATAAGCCTGCACCTCCTATTAGTACTATTTTATCAATCCAGCGTTTTTTGTATATGAAAAAATAAAAGTACAGTGCCGCTGTCCTTTTATACAGCAGGAAAGGCTGTTGAACGTCTTGAAAAGCAGATAAAATGGGGGCAGTAACAGAGAAAACAAAAATGTATGCACTTACATTTTATTTTCTGAAGAAAGGAATTTGCCAAATGACTCACACAGTACCTCAGAACATGAAAGCGGCTGTTATGCACAACACAAGAGAGATCAAAATCGAAACAGTACCTGTGCCTGACATCAATCATGATGAAGTGTTGATTAAGGTGATGGCTGTCGGAATTTGCGGATCGGACCTTCATTACTATACAAATGGCCGAATCGGCAACTATGTAGTGGAAAAACCATTTATCCTTGGGCATGAATGCGCGGGTGAAATTGCCGCTGTCGGATCATCTGTCGATCAATTCAAGGTGGGAGACCGCGTCGCTGTAGAGCCGGGTGTTACGTGCGGACGATGTGAAGCGTGCAAAGAAGGGCGCTATAATCTTTGCCCGGATGTACAGTTTTTGGCTACACCGCCGGTAGACGGCGCGTTTGTCCAATATATTAAAATGCGTCAGGACTTTGTTTTTTTAATCCCAGACTCACTTTCTTATGAAGATGCTGCTTTGATCGAGCCGTTTTCTGTCGGCATCCATGCGGCGGCCAGAACGAAGCTACAGCCCGGATCAACGATTGCGATTATGGGGATGGGCCCTGTTGGGTTAATGGCTGTTGCCGCAGCTAAAGCATTTGGGGCAGGCACAATCATTGTCACCGACTTAGAGCCGCTGCGGTTAGAAGCTGCGAAAAAAATGGGAGCGACTCACATTATTAATATACGTGAACAGGATGCACTTGAAGAGATTAAAACGATCACGAATGATAGAGGCGTTGATGTTGCTTGGGAAACAGCAGGGAATCCAGCGGCATTGCAATCCGCACTGGCTTCTGTGCGCCGGGGCGGAAAATTGGCGATTGTCGGTTTGCCTTCCCAGAACGAGATTCCGCTCAACGTGCCGTTTATTGCGGATAATGAGATTGATATTTACGGGATCTTCCGTTATGCCAATACGTATCCAAAGGGAATCGAATTTCTTGCTTCAGGCATTGTGGACACGAAGCATCTAGTAACGGACCAATATTCGCTGGAGCAGACGCAAGAGGCGATGGAGCGGGCGCATCAATTTAAGAATGAATGTTTAAAAGTGATGGTGTATCCAAATCGCTGAGTGAACAGGGAGGATCTTTGTATTCTCCCTCTTGTTTACTGGAAATGAAAACGGATTCTTGGGGTGGGAAATGATGATTGAAACAGAAAAAGTAACGGCAATGAAAGTGAAGCGTCAGTCAAAATCCAGCACCGGACTGTCCTGGTTTGAACGAATCGGCTATGGATTCGGCGATATGTCGTATAATATAATCTTTCAGTTTGTAAACGCATACTTATTATTTTATTATACAGACGTCGGCGGCATTCAGCCTGCGGTGATCGCAACTTTGTTTCTTGTTGTGCGTGTGCTGGATGCTATTTTTGACCCGATCATGGGATTGATTTTAGATAAAACAAATACAAGGTGGGGAAAAGCAAGGCCATATTTGCTGTGGGTGGCATTTCCTTTTGCGCTATTCACATTCTTATGTTTCACGACGCCTCATTTCGGTGAGACCGGAAATATGGTATATGCGTACGTCACCTATATTCTGCTTGGGATGTCCTTTAGTATGCAAACGATCCCGGTGAACAGCTTAACGGGGAGGATGACGAATTCTGTGGAGGAACGAACGGTTCTGACCACAACCCGGATGATTTTGGTGTATATCGGCATTCTTTTATCCATTTCCTGTGCGACACCGCTTGCAACTGCTATCGGAGGGGAGGATCAGGCGTTTGGATTTCAAATGACGGCGCTCATCTACGCGGCGGTCAGCATCGTTTTGAATCTATTCAGTTTCTTTACTGTACGGGAGCGAATTCAGCCTAAAAAGAGAAAAAAACAAGGGATCAAAAAGACGTTATCCGTTTTATTCCGAAACAAACCCTTGCTTATGTTAATTTCATCATTTTTGGCTTTTGCGATCGGGTTTAATATTAAGCTCAGCACGATGGTGTATTATTTTACGTATAACGTAAACCATAAAGAGTTCGTGTTTATGGGCACCGTTTTATTTTTCGGGGCAGCGCTGATCAGCAATTTGTTTATTCCTTTCTTTTCTGAGAAGTGGGGCAGAAAACAAGTCATGATCATCACGGCAGCTCTATCGCTTATTTCTTATGCCGGCCTGCATTTTACGCCGTATTCTTCAATTCCACTCATTTTCATTTGGCTTTTCGCTTCGGGATTTTTCACAACGCCTTTAAATACGCTTGCTTGGGGAATGGTTGCGGATTGTGTCGATTATGCGGAATGGAAAACCGGAATTCGCGCGGATGGTGTGGTGATTTCGAGCATGAGCTTTATTAATAAGCTGGGTGTTGCGTTAGCCGGGTCATTTTCGGCCATTTATTTAGGAATCGCCGGGTATGTGGCGAATACAGACCAGACAGTTGCGTCGTTGAATGCGATTAAAAATATGAATGCTTTGATTCCGGGATTTTTCATTTTGCTTTCTATTATTCTTATCGCCTTCTATCCTTTAACGGAAAAAAGATATAAACACATCATCTCTGAGCTGGAGCAAAGGTCTGCGAGATAAATATATGTAAAATTTTTAATATTCAATGTTGTATTTATGGCAGAAAGTAATATACTGAGACTGTAATCTAGACTTTATAAATGAGTGTGATAATATGCGTAGTCATTCTGTAGTTTGTATTGGGGAATTGTTGATTGATTTCTTTTGTACCGATGTTGACGTTGATTTAATGGAAGGGCGCCAATTCCTGAAAAGTGCCGGCGGGGCACCGGCGAATGTGTCGGCAGCGATTGCCAAGCTGGGCGGAGACGCCGCTTTCAGCGGAAAAGTAGGAAAGGATCCGTTTGGGTATTTTCTGAAGCGAACATTGGACGCTGTACATGTCGATACCTCTATGCTGGTGATGGATGAGAAAGCGCCTACAACGCTTGCTTTTGTTTCATTAAAACAAAATGGAGAGCGTGACTTTGTTTTTAATAGAGGCGCGGACGCTTTGTTTACGCTGGAGGATATTGACCAGGAAAAACTAAACGGAGCGAAAATCCTTCATTTCGGCTCTGCGACGGCACTGTTATCGGATCCGTTTTGCTCAGCCTATTTACGGTTGATGTCGATTGCGAAAGACAATGGACAGTTTATTTCGTTTGACCCTAACTACCGTGAAGATTTATGGAGGGGAAGACACTCAGAGTTTGTAAGTGTTGCGAAAAAAGCGATCGCTGTAAGTGATTTTGTGAAAGTCAGTGACGAGGAGCTTGAGATTATAAGCGGTGTGAAGGATCATGAAAAGGGAGTTGCGATCCTTCATGAGATCGGAGCCAACATTGTCGCTGTGACACTTGGGAAAAGCGGAACGCTTCTTTCCAATGGAAAAGACCGTGAAATCATTCCAAGCATTCCAGTGACATCAATTGACTCAACAGGGGCGGGAGATGCTTTTGTCGGTGCGGCTTTATATCAATTGGCAAACACGGATCAGATTCAATCTGTAGATGCTGATTTTGTGAAACTGCGTGAGATTGTGTCGTTTGCCAATAAGGTCGGAGCTCTTGTGTGCACTAAAATTGGAGCGATTGATGCACTGCCGAGCTTGGATGAGATCGAAGTTTCTTTGTAAATCATTGAAGATGTTTCTTGAAAGTCTTTGGACTTTTGGGGGCATCTTTTTTTATTGCTTACATTTTTGTTCAGGTAAAAAGTTGTATATTTTTTGTTTGAAATGTCATTTTTTATTAAAAAAGTGAAACTTTTAACGATAATAAATAGTATATGTAACAAGGGTTACCGAATTAGCTTTAGGAGGAACGATATAATGAGTATAATTGGAAGATTTAAAGATATTATGTCTGCGAATATCAATGCTTTATTGGACAAGGCTGAAAATCCGGAGAAAATGGTAGATCAATATTTAAGAAATATGAATAGCGATTTGGCTAAGGTTAAGGCAGAAACAGCAGCTGTTATGGCCGAGGAACAGAGAGCAAAAAGAGAATATCACGAATGCCAGGCGGATATGGAAAAGATGGAAAGCTATGCAATGAAGGCGCTGCAAGCCGGGAATGAGGGCGATGCGAGAAAATTTCTTGAAAGAAAAACATCTTTGGAGTCAAAGCTTTCTGAGCTGCAGGCGGCGAATCAAATTGCTGTAACCAATGCCGCACAGATGAGAAAGATGCATGACAAATTGGTATCTGACATTGGAGAGCTGGAAGCACGTAAAAATATGATCAAGGCGAAGTGGGCAGTAGCGAAAACGCAAGAAAGAATGAACAAACTGGGCGCTTCTGTTTCAAGTACAAGCCAATCAATGTCTGCATTCGGCCGAATGGAGGACAAAGTAAATAAGGCACTTGATCAGGCCAATGCAATGGCTGAACTGAACAGCGCTCCGCAGGATGATATGGCTGATCTGACTGCAAAGTATGATACTGGCGGTTCAAGCCAGGTTGATGATGAACTTGCGGCGTTAAAAGCGAAAATGATGCTCGATAAGTAATACATAGGAGGCCGCAGCTTTCGGCTGCGGCGTCATTTTATCATAAGATGTGAGAGGGAACGGTAATGATAATATCTTATAAGTGTCCGAACTGCGGCAGTGATATGGCATTTGACAGTGAAACCGGCTCGTTATCCTGCGGCAGCTGCGGAAGACAGGACAATATTGAAAGCCTTCCGAAAGAAAACATTGCGGCACGGTTTTCTGATGATGAAGCAAAAGAATATCAATGTGAAAACTGCGGCGCCGTTTTGATCACGGAAGCTGAAACGACAGCAACGACGTGCAGCTTCTGCGGAGGTGCTGCAATACTTGCCGATCGTTTATCGGGACATTTGGCACCGGCGAAAGTCATCCCATTTACAATCAGCAAGCAAGAAGCCGAGCAGGCATTTCGAAAGTGGTGCAAAAAAGGCCTTCTGACACCAAGAGGTTTCATGTCTGCCGATCGCATTAAAAGCATCACCGGCATGTATATTCCGTTTTGGATGTTTGATTTAAATAGTGAAGTACAGGTGAGAGCAAACTGTACCAGAGTCCATCAATATGAAGAAGGGGATTATATTTGCACGGAAACAGAGCACTTTGAAGCGTTTCGTGATATCAATCTCGATTATTTGAAAATCCCTGTCGATGCCTCTGAAAAAATGAAAGACGAATTAATGGACAAATTGGAGCCTTATTCATACGAAGAGCTGAAGGACTTTCAAACGGCATATTTGGCCGGTTATATTGCGGAAAAGTACAATTATACCGATGAGGAGCTTTTTCCAAGGGCAAAAGAGAAAATAAGCAGTTATATAGATTCATACATCCATTCTACTTTTTCCGGATATACGTCAGTCAATGTGAGGGACAAACATATTCACACGAAAAACGTGAACAGCTTTTACGTTTTGCTTCCCGTTTGGATGGTCAGTTACGATTATGAAAGAGCGGAGCATATCTTTGCGATGAACGGGCAAACAGGAAAGGTTGTTGGAAAGCCGCCGATCAGTCGAGGAAAAGTGGCAGCATGGTTTAGCGGAATAGCAGGCGGGACATTTCTTTCGTTGAAGCTCGTCTCATTGATGATGGGAGGCGGATTTTGATGCGGGGATTTTTAGGGAAAGCGATCTTTGGTGTGCTGGCTGTCTTCATCATGATGCCTTTACTGGGTATCGGAGCGGCAAGAGCCTCTGAATCGCAGCAGCATGTGTACGATCGCGCTCATCTATTGTCAAAAACGGAGATCGGAAAACTTGAATCTCTCTCGGCAGAGCTGGGTGCAAAGAGGGACACTGATTTCATCATTATTACGACCAAAAGCACAAACGGTGAAGATATTGCCGACTATACCGGCGATTTTTATGATCGTTACGGAAAAGGCAGTACAGCCATTTTGACCATTGATATGACAAACAGAGAAGTGTTTATCGCAGGCTTCAAAAAAGCCGAACAGTATTTGGACAACAGCAGGCTCAATAGCATCAGAAATACGATTTCATCTGATTTATCCAATGAAAATTATTTTAAAGCTTTTGAGACATATATTCAGCTTTCCTATAAAGATATGGGCATAAAACCGGGAGTAAACCCTGACAACATATTCTTTACATGGTGGTTTCAGCTGATTGCTGCCATCGCAGTCGGGGGAATTGCGGTTTCAATCATGCTTTATCATGCAGGCGGCAAAGTAACGGTTAATGGAAATACATATATGGATCAGCGTACGTCTGATGTGATTGATCAATACGACACTTATATTAGAACGACTGTAACAAGAGAAAGAAAACCATCAGATAAAGACAGCGGCAGCGATGGCGGTGTTACGAAAGGCGGCACGTCATACAGTGGGAGCCGGGGCAGTTTTTAAATGTAAGAAATAGAGAAGGGAGAGGCGTAATGTCGTTTTTCAGAAATCAATTAGCGAATGTAGTAGAGTGGGAAGAATTTAGAGATGATATGATTTTTTATAAATGGAACAATCGTGAAATCAAAAAAGGGAGCCGTTTAATCATTCGTCCCGGACAGGATGCTGTCTTTTTGAACAATGGGCGGGTTGAAGGAGTCTTTCAAGATGATGGCGATTATGATATTGAATCAGAAATTATTCCATTCCTTTCAACGTTAAAGGGCTTTAAGTTTGGCTTTAACAGCGGCATGCGAGCTGAGGTGCTGTTTGTCAATACGAAGGAATTTACCGTAAGATGGGGAACAAAACAGGCGATAAATATTCCGGCAGCGGGAATGCCAGGCGGGATGCCCATTCGCGCAAACGGCACATTTAATTTCAAGGTGCAGGACTATATCAGCCTGATTGATAAAATCGCTGGCGTGAAAGATCAATATTTTGTAGAGGATATTAAAACCCGTATCATTTCTATTCTGGATCAGCTTCTCATGAAGTGGATCACAAGAGAAGGGAAAGATATGTTTAATCTTCAAGCAAACGCTTTTGATATTGCCAAGGGAATTCAAGAGGACTTAGATATGCAATTAATAAGCGACGGGATGACGGTCACTGGTTTTCAAATCATGAGCTTTAATTATCCTCAAGAGGTTCAAGATATGATTACAAAGAACGCTTCCTACGGTATGGTTGGGGATGTGAACAGATACCAGCAAATATCAATGACGGATGGAATGGCATCCGGAAAGATGAGCGGAGGCGGAGCGGCTTCGGATATGGCTGGAATGATGATGGGAATGAATATGGCCAATCAGATGATGAACCAAATGAATCAAAATCAGCAGGCACAGTCATCAGGCCCACAGTCAACTGGCAGCGGAAGCAAACCGAATTTCTGTCCAAACTGCGGAACAAAAACGGGCGAAGCCAATTTTTGTCCGAATTGCGGCCAGAAGCTTGTATAAGACTCATACAGTGAAAAGTCCGGAGTGATCAGCACTCGGGACTTTTTTATTTAGGAGAATAAGCGTTACCTATTGCTTGCTCCTGAACAGGCCATTTTCGAGCCCCCGCTTGGATAATTCCCAGCAGCAATTGACGACGTTCCTTTATTGAATTTACGGCAATTTGAAATGTTTGCTTTGATAAAGCCGGTATGCCTGATTGTTGAAGCTTTGAGATGTCTGGTTCCGGCGGCGCTTGTTCTGCAGGATGGATATAGGCAGTATGAACGGTATCCAGATAGTTTTTGATACTTGAGCGCGCTTCTTTGATATGAAGCTGATTCGGCTGATATTGTTCAGGAATTCCGTATTTGAAAATGGTTAGAGCCTCATCCAATACAGCAACAGCTATAATGGATGATTCCTGATGCTGCGTGCTGTGGTAAAAATGAAGGATGGGGAAGGCGTTATGCTGAGCGGTCAGCTTTCCCAGTTCTGATGAGGCAGCGACAAGAAGAAAATCAATGTCGTGAAAATCTTTGCCATTCCATGCATTATGGACGATTTCTGTTCCGTCATGCCCTAGACTTAATACACTTTGGGCAAAGGAGCGTTTTTGATTAACCGCACTCAAGACGGAAATCAAATACGTGACAGAAAACGTGATCGTAAGCAGTCCTTGAGCTGTTTCAATAATCGTGACAAGCTTCCATAGGCCTCCGTTCGGAGCGAGGTCGCCATTTCCTAATGTAAACATGACATAGCCGGAAAAATAAATTCGGTCTGACCAGGAAGCCGGTTCTTTTGATTGAGTTTCCATAAGTGAGTGAGGGTCACTCGAGTAAATCAAAACCCACCCGCCCCAAAATAGACTGATCCATATCACTAACGTCAGGCATAACAGCAGAGGACCAGCCATACTTAGAACCTTTGCGTGGTCACCGCTGATTTTGCGGCAGCCCTTCCACAGCCAGGCAGACAGGCATCTTGTGATCGGGCCTGCACCGCTCTCTAACCATAACGTGGTCCATAAAAAATCAATCATCCCCGCTGTCAATAATAAAAGGCCTGCAATGATATAACCCTCATTCATTTTGGTTGCCTCCCTTAAGTCAGCCTTCTTTTATTTTCTTCTCTATTTCCTTTTATCCTGAGTCTGAAACAATTGAACGAATGTTTGATTTTACAGAGAAAAATAGGTGGGAGTTACCCAACACTTACTCATTTTTCGATATGAACAGAAAATCACAGGATTTTTGACTTGATTCACACATTTTCATGAAGAAAAACGTTCATTTTCCCCTTGAATTGGTGATTTTCCTTTTATAGAGTAAAAAATTTTCAGAAATTTATATTGACTGAAAGCGTTTTTATAATTATGATAATATCAGATATAACAAAAATGTCACTATAACATCACTACAATTGAACTATTAGGTGACTAATAAATACCAATGAACGAGGTTATGCACAAAGAAATGACCATTGTTCTTTTAATGAGAAATGAAATCGCTTCCATCAGGATTGACATGCTAAGAAGAAGGGAAGGTTATGAGGTTATTGGATAAAAACATGAACAACTATTTTCTGAAGCCTGCTTACGAAATGTGAGGAAGGCAGCAGCCCTGGAATAAGTTTTTGACATACGCATTTTGAAAAAGACTGGGGGAAACAGTATGAATAAACAAGGCAATCAAATGTCATTTTTACGTACAATTATTTTAGTCTCCACTTTCGGCGGGCTTCTTTTTGGCTATGATACCGGTGTGCTCAATGGAGCTTTGCCGTATATGGGAGAGCCGGATCAGCTTAATCTCAATGCCTTCACAGAGGGTCTTGTCACCAGTTCACTTCTTTTTGGAGCGGCACTGGGTGCTGTGTTTGGCGGCAGGATGTCTGATTTTAACGGCCGCCGCAAAAATATTTTGTTCCTCGCTGTTATATTTTTTATTTCAACGATCGGGTGTACGTTTGCTCCAAATGTTACGGTCATGATTATTTCCCGTTTTGTGCTTGGTATTGCGGTCGGGGGTGCATCCGTAACGGTGCCTGCCTATTTAGCAGAGATGTCTCCTGTGGAAAGCAGGGGACGGATGGTGACGCAGAACGAATTGATGATTGTATCAGGACAGCTTTTGGCCTTTGTTTTTAATGCGATCCTTGGCACAACAATGGGAGACAACTCCCATGTGTGGAGGTTTATGCTGGTCATTGCGTCACTTCCAGCCTTGTTCCTGTTTTTCGGCATGATCAGAATGCCCGAGAGTCCCCGCTGGCTTGTTTCTAAAGGAAGAAAAGAAGATGCTTTGCGTGTATTGAAAAAAATCAGAGACGAAAAGCGGGCAGCAGCTGAGCTGCAAGAAATCGAATTCGCTTTCAAAAAAGAAGATCAGCTTGAAAAAGCGACGTTTAAAGATCTTTCGGTCCCATGGGTGCGCCGTATTGTGTTTATTGGATTAGGGATTGCGATTGTACAGCAAATTACAGGTGTGAATTCGATTATGTATTATGGGACTGAAATTCTAAGAAATTCCGGTTTCCAAACGGAAGCCGCTTTAATCGGAAATATTGCGAATGGCGTGATTTCGGTATTGGCAACATTCGTCGGAATCTGGCTGCTGGGAAGAGTGGGGCGCCGGCCGATGCTGATGACAGGCTTGATCGGTACGACAACAGCGTTATTGCTAATCGGGATATTCTCACTTGTACTTGAAGGATCTCCGGCACTTCCATATGTAGTCCTGTCATTAACGGTCACATTCCTTGCTTTTCAGCAGGGGGCCATTTCACCAGTGACTTGGCTGATGTTATCTGAAATTTTCCCGCTTCGCCTTCGCGGACTGGGAATGGGTGTTACGGTATTCTGTCTGTGGATGGTGAATTTTGCAGTCAGTTTCACGTTTCCGATATTGCTGGCAGCCATCGGGCTGTCCACAACGTTCTTTATCTTTGTTGGATTAGGAATTTGCTCTGTTCTATTTGTGAAGAAGTTTTTACCGGAAACGAAAGGACTTTCGCTTGAGCAGCTGGAGGAAAACTTCCGCGCTTATGATCACGGCGGGGCGAAGAAGGATTCTGGGGCTGAAGTGATTGGATAATTTAAAAAAGAATCCGCACCCGAGTGCGGATTCTTTTTGGTTTCAAATTAGTTAGGTCTGACAAGGATTTTAACTTGGTTTTTCTCTTTTATAAGAGCCCCGAAGCCTTCCTCGATCAAATCATCTAGTACGATTTTTTTCGTTACGAGTTTGTCAGCTGAGAAATAGCCTTCTTTCATTAATGACAGTACAGCCGGGAAGATGTCGCGGTATCCGATAATTCCTTTTACTGAACGTTCTTTGATCACGATATCGTTCGGATGGATTTCAGCACCTTTTTCCCAAATACTGACGATGACGGTTTCACCGGCGATTGTAGTGGACTGGATGGCTTGTCGTAACACCACTGGGACACCAGTGACTTCAAATGCTACGTCAACACCGCCTCCTGTACGTTCTGCAATCTCAGCGACTACATCGTCTGTTTTAGACGGATCAACGATGATCGCGCCAAGCTCCTCAGCTTTTTGCTGGCGTTCAGGAGAAAGCTCAACAGCGTAAATATCGGTTGCACCGGCAGCCTTCAGCGCTTCAATGACAAGAAGTCCGATCGGGCCGCAGCCGAATACAGCCGCTTTGTCGCCTGCTTTGAGTTTGCTTGAGCGGACAGCGTATAGAGCAACTGCAGAAGGTTCAACGAGCGCGCCTTGTTCATATGATAATTCATCAGGAAGTTTGAACAAAAGCTCTTCATCTACAGAGACGTATTCAGAGAAACCGCCGCCTCCGCCGGCTAAGCCGAGGAATCCCATTTGTTCATCAAGGTTGTAGGCGCCTTGGTGGCCGTGTGTAGCAAAAATCGGCTCGACTACGACGCGGTCTCCAACTTTATAATTTTCAACGCCTTCTCCGACTTCGACAACTTCACCGGAGAATTCATGCCCCATTGTGACAGGTGCCGTTTCATTTGTTAATGGGTGCGGTTTGTCAACCGGAATAAAGATCGGGCCGCCTAGATATTCGTGTAAATCACTTCCGCAGATGCCGCACCATTTGACTTTGATCTTTACTTTTCCCGGCTCCGTTTTTGGCTCTTCGATATGTTCAATACGGATATCCTTTTGGTTATGCCATCTTGCTGCCTTCATGGATTACCACTCCTATAACTTTTGATGTGAGTAATTCCGCACCGGTCAATATGAACTGTTCACAAAATCGCCATTTTTAAAACCAAAAAAGAAATGAAATTTTTATATAATATAATCTACGTTTTTTTGAAAAAAGAAACTTTGAAGAAAAAAGGGTCTCGCACACTCTTTTTTCTTTATATGAGAGTATCAATCGTTTACATAGCTATGAATTTGGTTTGAACAATACGGTAATGGTTCGTTCATATTGAATGCGACAACTACTCTATCAATAATTATAACGCTAATACTGCTATTATAATAGGATAATCTTCCATGGTTTATTTTAGCAGAGGTAACTTTTTTGACTTTGTAACATTACTGTAAGGATATTGAAATAAAAAATAGCTGGTTGATCGTGTATAATCTTCCTAGATGTTAACAAACAGGGGGACGAAATGTTGAAGAAAGTCATTTTAGCCGCTTTTATCTTAGTAGGAAGTACTTTGGGAGCTTTTAGTTTTTCATCAGATGCCAGTGCGAAACATGTGAACGGAAATATTACTTGGTATAATGGAGTCGGGAAAAAAGGCTCTTCAGGTAAGAAACTTGGACATTGGGATTGTGCGACCAAAATCGGATTTGATGTTCCTAGAAACGGGACAAAAATCAGAGCTTATGCAAAAGCGAAGCCTAAAAAGGTGATTACGGTTTATAAAAATGATGTTGGCAGAATGCCTAATGCAGTGCTGGATGTTAGCCCTAAAGCGTTTAAAGCGCTTGGATATCCATTAAGCAAAGGTAAAGTAGCGGGGCATTACAGCTATTAATGTACATATATAATCTGGAAAGCAAGAAGTCACATTCTTGCTTTTTCTATTGGTGGAGATAAAAGATGAAAAAAAGAATCATATTATTGTTAGCAGTGATAATAGCGGCAGCTGCCGCGGGGATTGCATTTTATGTTACAAAGGATAAAGGCCATGAGAAGGCTGCTGATGTTTCAGTCAATACCGAAAGCGGTGATGAGCTGCTGGTTTCAATTACAGATACGGATCTGCTGACAAAGTATTATGAAAATGACAAGGTGATCCATGAGGAGAAGCTGACCAGCTATCCGGCATTTGCCTTGGATCAAAAACAGCAGGTGCTCTATTATACGGGCAATAATGAACAGAATGAAATGAGGCTTTTTAAATTGGATCTGAAGTCTCATAAAAAAACGATGCTTTATAAAGGCGCGGAGAGTGCGGACAG
Organism: Bacillus sp. SN32; assembly: GCF_002837495.1. Lineage (NCBI taxonomy): Bacteria > Bacillati > Bacillota > Bacilli > Caryophanales > Bacillaceae > Bacillus > Bacillus sp. SN32. Next base: position 32,239 of record NZ_PJCT01000007.1, read on the forward strand.
TTTATTTTTATCAAAGGACCGTTCAACCATCTATTTCCGCTTAGGAAAAGCGGACGAAAGCAATTTTCGGATCGCCGCTTTTGATCTGAAGACGAAAAAGTATAAAAATCTTTATCCAGCCGCTAATGATCAGGATGACACCGTCAGCAGCTTCTTTTATAACCAAAAAAACGATTCATTTGCATTGCTTCATTATTCTGTAGAAGAAGACTACAAGAAAACAGATGAAGCAAACGAAAAGGGCATCGACCCTGAACCGACAACGATTCATTTTGCGGAAGGCCGACAAAATAAATTTAATGAGCTGAAAAGCCTGAACCAATTTATCAGCGATATTGCTGTTTCTGATGATGATAAACGTATTTTATTCACATCATATACGCAAAAAGGAACGGAGCAAACCGCTTCTATTCAAATGCTCAATGCGGATACGAAAAAATATGAAAGCATCATCTCAAATCAAAAATCATTTAAGCTGTTAATTGACGCACAGCCGCAGTTCTCTAAGGATGGGAAGAACATTTATTTTCTTGCCGAAGCCAAGGGGGCTAAAAAACTGAAGGATGAAACAGGGCGTGAAGCTAAGGTGCGGACGATTTATTCCTATAGCCTTGAAAATAAGACCTTCAAAAAAGTATGGGAAAATCCGAACGGCATCATCAACAGCTTTTCTGTGATTAACTAATAAAAACCACTCGGCATGAGCTGAGTGGCTTTTTTAATGGATGAGGTGCAGAGCTAATGATCCGAGCCATTTAAAGATATGAATCAGAGGTACTGACAAAAACAGAAGTTCAACATATGAGTTCATTGCAACATTCAGCTTTTTGAACGCAGCTCTTTTTTTCAAGTCTTTTTGCTGCTGGTTTGAGATCACGTTATCACTCCTCTTATATCCATATTATACCATCGAAACAGACAAAAAAGCCCTAAACGTTTACAGTTTTGGGCTTCTTTCTTCGTATTTGGCCTCTTGCAATGAGAGGCTTTTATTCTGAAATATAGAATTTTGTCTCCGTTCGGGGTTTGTTTGCTTGCAGGAGACTGCATTTGTTATAGGGAAGAACTAGCTTGTTTTCGTTTGGCTGTTGTTTTGGAGATTCACTAATGAACGGATGCCGTCGACCATTTTACTTCCGCATAAAGGGCACAATGGCGTATCACTGCTGGCGAAGTTTTTTCGGGTCCAGCCATTACAGTCTTCTTTTGTGCATTCCCAAGTACTCACATCTTCTTTTGGCAGCGGTTCTTGATTTCGTTTGTTATAGTAAGACATAAAGTCACTTCTTCCCTCATGTATTTTACTGCACACTTCTTATTGTCTCATACTTTTCCCTAATCTCCTAATTCCTTTTTCTTTATGACTTTCCAATAACCCCATCTAAAAAGGAGAGGAGTGTGCTGTTAAAAGCATCTGGCTCTTCTAAAAACGGGCAATGGCTGCTTTTAGGAAAGGTAACGAGTGTCGCGTTTGGAATATTGCTGCGCAAGTGTTCCCCAGCTGCTGTAGAGAAAAATTTCTTGTCTTCCCCGAAGCACAGCAATGTCGGCACATTGATGTTTTGGAGGGTGCCCCGGTAATCAGCGGCCGTTTGGTTAAATAAAATCGTGCTAGAAATGGCAGCCGGCTGTTTGAGGATTTCTGCCAGCATCCATTCTGTTTCGGTCTCGGCAGGCGGTTCTGCGAACATATTCTGGATGAAGCTTTCGTAGAAAGGCAGCGGGTCAGTTTGAATGGCGTGCATCGCTGTTTTTAAGCCGTCAAAATCAAATGGACCGTGTTCCCAGCCCTCCCATTGATAGTCCGAAGCGGATTGATCGATGATCACAGCGGCTTGAATGTTATCATTCCCAAACTGATTGAGATAATCCCATACGACAAAAGCACCCATTGACCAGCCGGCAAGAACGACATGATCAAGCTCCATTGCATTTAGAAATTCCCTTATGTCACGGGCATATTGGGAAATGGTGTGGCCGTGAAGCACTTTGTCAGATTCGCCGTGTCCTCTAAGATCAAGACGAATACATTGATAATTGGCAGAAAGCACCGAAAATTGTTTGTGGAAAAATTGTCCGCTCATCAGCACCCCATGTATAAACAGGATCGGCGTCCCGCTCCCGTGTGTTTCATAGTAAAGGCGTGTCTGATCTTCTAATGTGATGTATGGCATGTTTCTCCTCCTTTAGTTTCCATCATGAGTATGGCTGGCTGCTGTTGAGCTGATGATGACAGCTGTCGCGGCTGCCTGCTGCGCTTGAATGGCTGTTTCGATAGCGGTGTATAGTCCTGATTCCATCAGCAGATTTTTCTCCATATGCTCACTGAGATAGAGGCTGACAGCAATTTTAAAATTCATTTCCTTTTGCCATTTAAAAGCTTTTTCCATGTTTAATTCGTCAGTGATGCACAAAACGGTTTTGATATCTGGCTCTTCCAGAAATGTGAGGAGAGCAAGGTCTGGATAATGATAATCCTTTGGTTTTTTGACAGATTCAGTGATCGATTGATATATCTGTTTGCAAGCGGAAACAAGCATTTCGGGCTCTTTTTCACTTTGCAAGGCCAGAATATGGCTGACCTGATGTAAGTACTGTCCTTTTTTAAATCCGTTGGCTGCCAGCAGCTGATAGCATGTTTCCGCCTTCTGTAGCGCCTGCAAACCTTTTCCGTTTTCTCCAAGCAGTACGGCAAGCGGAACATTCTGAGTTGAAGTGAGGAAATAATGATTTTTCTTCATCTGCTGATAAACAGCTAGCCCCAAGTTCATCTGTTCTTTTTGGTTTGTCGTTTCAGATTTGCCGGTGAGCAAGATCAGAGCGGAAAGGTATGTGAACATATCCCGCTTATATCCTAGCTTCACCATTTCATTGTATACATCGATGAAAGTATGAAATGTTTGTTTTGCCTTATGCTGAAAATGAATGTCCAGAATAGATGCAACAGTAAAGCGGTGGTGTGAATTGAGTGTTGAGAAGCTGCCGATGTTTGATTTGATATAGCTGCTCAAATCATAAAAGCGCTGAAAATCAAACTCTCTTTTATTCACAATATATGCAGAAGAAATGAGCATTAATATCTGATCGTGTGAAACTTTCCATTTTAATTTTGATTTTAATTCAGCATAAATGGAAATGTATTGCTTTATTTTTTCATGTAGGTCGTGTGTCAGCATAAAAAGCAGCTCCTTTTTGCTGTTTTTACGTATTACGATAAATAGGGCCAAAGGTTTCATAAAGAAAAAACTTGCCTGCTAGAGGCAAGTTTGTCGGGTTATTTATGGGGATCAGTTATATCCATCGGTCTCATCATGTCATAGTCTTCATGCTCTAGAATATGGCAATGCCATACGTATCGTCCGCTGTACGGACCGAATGTCGCCGCGATTCTCAGGACTTCACCTGCATGCGCTTGAATGGTGTCTTTCCAGCCCTTTTCACTTGGCGGCGGCGGGACAGCCGGACCGGTATAGGACAATTCCCCGCTTTCTTGATAACGGGCGATATCAAACGGCCGCCGGTCTAATACACGGAAGGAGACTAGATGCAGGTGGATCGGATGTGTTCCGCGTGTCGGGTTGATAATGGACCATATTTCAGTTGTGCCGACTTTTGGTGCTTCTGTGACGGGATCGTGCCAGCGTTTGTTATTAAGCAGAAGGACGGGTCTGCCGTATTCGTCCTGGGTGCCTGCCAGTTTTAGCGTTCTGATGTTTTGTATTCTTTCATGCTGTACCGAAGGATATGAGGCGAGGTACTTCGGCTTTCTGCTTTCGTCTTTTTGTGCCAATGGTTTTGTGACTCTGAATTGCATGATATTCGCATCTGTTTCAGGATTGACGTCACCGCCGCAGCCCGCGCTGTTTGCCAAAATGATCGATTCTCCTTCATATGCTGTGAAGTCAATGATGATATCGTAACGTTCAGCAGGCGCAAGGCTGAAAGAATTCAGTTTAACAGATCGCGGCAGGAGCCCTCCATCTGAACCAATCTGAATAAACTCTCCGCCATTATCGAGTGACAGGTTATAGGTTCTTGTATTGGAGGCGTTGATGACACGGAATCGGTATTTCCTTGGCTCGACTTCCAAGTATGGCCATACCTTCCCGTTGACGAGTATGGTTTCTCCGCAAAAAGCCGGAACGATTGAAGGATTAGGCAGTGACGGAGAAGGGTTTTCCGGTGCGCTCGGATAAAACAAAGAACCATCCTCATTGATCGTGCGGTCTGTGATAAGAAGCGGCACATCGTATTCGTCTGAAGGCAGTTTTAAGTGTTTTTCCTTTGGGTCATGAATGATATAAGCACCGACAAGTCCGGCATAGACATTTAGCCTGGTGAGCGCCATGGCGTGATCGTGATACCACAATATAGCCCCGCGCTGCTGGTTTGGATAATGATAAACCTCTCTTTTGAAATAAGGTCCTGTTTGTTCAAAGTCTTTGGAAAACCAAGCCTCCGGATACCCGTCACTATCATCTGGCGTGACGCCGCCGTGTAAATGAACAACAGTCTTTACCTCGGGCTCTTCATGCTGGCTGTCACTGTGATGAATGGTGTGATCAATTGGAAGGAAATGCGTGGAAGGAAGGTTATTCATCCATTTTACATATACGTTTTCATTTCTTTTAACCTCAATGGTCGGCCCCGGAAATAAGCCGTTGTAGCCCCACAGGCGGGTTGGAGGGAGATCGCGATGGAGCTGATGAGTGCATTCCTCCATGGTGACTTCGTAGTATGTTTTTTCTTTTGATTGCTGTACTGGCTTTAGTGTATCTGGGATTGGGAGAGCATCCACAAATTTTTCAAGTGTCATTTTCATCTGTCCTTATCTAAATTTTCCAAATTGGTACTATAGTTAATGACAATAAGAACGTGATGGTTACAAAAAATCTTCGTGCTGCAGACTGCCCGAGAAAGAAAATAACAAAATCCTAAACGGCAGGCCGTTTAGGATTTGATCAGCATTAAGGCAGGATATCGGGCTGCTGCTGTGTAACTGGGTTGGCAGCCGCTTTCTCGCTCACCTTGCGTTTTCTGAACACAAGGTAAGAAATCAGAACGATTCCCGTGATGACGCCTGTCAGCAGCAGCTCGTCTCTCATGGAATCAATAAACGCCATGGACACTAAAATTCCGCAAATGGCGATGATGGTCAAGTAGGTTAGGAAAGGGAAGAGCCACATTTTGATCTTCAATGCTTCCGGGTTTGTTTTTTCGAGTTTTTTCCGCATTTTCAGCTGGGAAACAGCGATGACAAGATAGACGAGTAAAGCGATTGCGCCTGATGAGTTGACTAAGAATAAAAAGACGGTATCCGGTGAAAAATAGTTCATTACGACCGCGATATAAGAGAAAAATGTCCCGGCCACAATGGCTTGTACGGGAACGCCTTTTTTGCTCAATTTCATAAAACGGCGCGGCGCTTCGTTTCTTTCTGCTAGTGAATACAGCATTCTGGATGTGGTGTACAAACCTGAATTCAGGCAAGAGAGTACAGCTGTGAGGACGATAAAGTTCATAATCTGTGCGGCTGCCGGCACTCCTATATGCTCAAGTACAGCGACGAAAGGGCTTTCTAAAATATTTGCTGAATTCCATGGCAAAAGCGCCACGACAATGGCGATTGAGCCCACGTAAAAGACGATGATGCGCCATACAACGGATCTGGTGGCTTTTGTCACAGATTCGATCGGGTTGGATGTTTCCCCTGCTGCAATGGCAACGATTTCAGTTCCCATAAAAGAGAAGATGACAACGACAATGCCGAGCAATACGGAGCTGATGCCTTCCGGGAAAAATCCGCCTTTGCCTGTAAGATTCGATAAACCGACTGGCTCACTGCCCGGTGCAAAGCCAAAAATAAAGGCAAAACCAACGATTAGAAAAGCAATGATAGTCACAACTTTAATGAGGGAGAACCAATATTCAAACTCACCGAAAGACTTAACGGAGTAGACGTTTGTCAGGGTGAGCACAATGGTCAAGATCAAACTTGTCAGCCACAGCGGAATATCATGGAACCAGTATTGAATAATGCCAGCACCGGCAATGGCTTCGATCGCGATGACGATCACCCAGAAAAACCAGTACAGCCAGCCGATTGTAAATCCTGCCCACGGTCCGATGGCGTCATGAGCGTATTGAGAAAACGATCCGCTCGTCGGGTTTACGGCAGACATCTCACCGAGCATTCTCATAATAAAAATCACCAATAATCCGGCTAACGCGTAAGAAACAATGGCACCCGGACCAGTCGAGTGAATCACTGAACCGCTGCCTACAAACAGGCCGGCTCCGATTACACCGGCAATCGAAATCATTGTCATATGGCGGGTCTTTAATTCCTTTTTTAATCCTGATTGAGATTGGTTCATAAGTTACCTCCTTTTAAAATGCAATCATTACTGAATATTATGATAATTGAAACTCTATCATAAATATACAGTTTGTCGAAAATTCATGTGAGAAAATATAACGTTTTATTTCAAATTTGTAGTGTTTTGTTTGCGCTTTCAGCGAATGTGTGGAAAAAATGTTTCGTTTTTTATTCGCTGTGTGATTTTGCGTAATATTTACAATTCTATAGAATGCGAGAAGCGCTGGTGTCATTGGGTTTGATGGGCTTTTTGGCGGAGCAAATAAATTGGATTAGAGAAAAAGTGTTCCATCATCACTATTTTTCTGTGGCGGGTGAATCATGTTTCTGTAGACCCACTGCGGTTCAGCTTTGTAAGATAATAATAGGAAAATGTGAGCGGGGAGGAGGTTTTGTATGGAGAGATATGATGAACTGAAAAAGGGAGAATCCGGGGCGCTGGTCAGCATTGCCGCGTATCTTGTTCTTTCCGCAATTAAACTGATCATCGGTTATCTTTTTCACTCGGAAGCACTTACGGCAGACGGGTTAAATAACACAACTGACATTATTGCTTCTGTTGCTGTGCTGATTGGCCTGCGCATCTCTCAAAAGCCTCCTGACGAAGATCATCCATACGGCCACTTTCGAGCGGAAACGATTGCATCGCTTATCGCATCGTTTATTATGATGGTTGTCGGACTGCAAGTGCTGTTCAGCGCCGGAGAATCTATTTTTTCTGCTAAACAAGAGACGCCAGATATGATTGCGGCTTGGACGGCAGCGGGCGGGGCAGTCCTGATGCTGATCGTTTATCGGTACAATAAAAGGCTGGCCAAAAAGGTGAAGAGCCAGGCGCTCCTTGCTGCGGCTGCTGATAATAAATCAGACGCATTCGTCAGTATCGGCACATTTATCGGCATTGTGGCTGCTCAATTCCATCTTGCTTGGATTGATACGGTCACTGCGTTTGTGATCGGTCTGCTTATTTGCAAGACCGCATGGGATATTTTTAAAGAGTCATCTCACTCTTTGACAGATGGATTCGACATAAAGGACATTTCCGCTTATAAACAGACAATCGAAAAAATCTCCGGTGTGAGCCGTTTAAAAGACATAAAAGCAAGATACTTGGGCAGTACGGTTCATGTTGATGTGGTGGTTGAGGTATCGGCAGATTTAAATATTACGGAAAGCCACGATATAGCCAATGAAATTGAGCGGAGAATGAAGGAGGAGCATGCGATTGATTATTCGCATGTTCATATGGAGCCTTTAGAACACAAATAATTGAGCTTCCTGCCACAGGAAGCTTTTTTTGTGTGTTTTGGCCAGCTTTATTGGAAACAATTTGCTAGAATCGTTTTTTTATACAGATTGCTTTTTGTGGTAAAGTTAGGTTACATTATGATGAATTTTGTAGATGACTAGGAGGAAAAGAATGGCATATCAAGAAGACCTGCATCCTTTGCTGGGGAAAGCAGTTGAACATATTAATAGAGTAATGGTTGGAAAACGAGACATCGCCATACTCAGCTTAGCAGCCCTTCTTGCCAAAGGGCATGTGCTGCTTGAGGATGTACCCGGAGTCGGAAAAACGATGATGGTCCGCGCGCTGGCAAAATCAATCGGCGCCGATTTCAAAAGAATCCAATTCACTCCGGATTTGCTGCCATCTGATGTAACAGGGGTATCTATCTATAATGCGAAAACGATGGAGTTTGAATATCGTCCCGGCCCGATTATGGGAAATATCGTGCTGGCCGATGAAATCAACCGTACCTCTCCGAAGACACAGTCGGCTTTGCTCGAAGCGATGGAAGAGGGAAGCGTCACGGTAGATGGCCATACGATGCAGCTTGCCGATCCGTTTTTTGTGATGGCAACGCAAAACCCGGTCGAATATGAAGGAACCTATCCTTTGCCGGAAGCCCAGCTTGACCGTTTTTTATTCAAACTTCGGATGGGTTATCCGTCCTTTAATGAAGAGCTTGACGTCTTATCTCTTCAGGAAAAAAGCCATCCGATTGAGACGCTTGAGCCGGTTATTGCAAAAGAAGACTTCATCCGTTTACAGCGGGAAGTGCAGAATGTCCGTGCTGATGACAGCATTAAGGAATATATCGTTGAAATCGTGCAGAACACGAGACAGCATCCTTCTGTTCAATTAGGCGTCAGTCCGCGCGGCTCAATCGCCCTCATGAAAGCGGCACAGGCATACGCGCTGCTGCATTATCGCGACTATGTCATCCCGGATGATATTCAATATTTAGCTCCTTTCACGCTGCCGCACCGGATGATGCTTCATCCTGAGGCGAAATTTGAAGGGATTCAGGCAGAAGCGATTGTAAGGGAGATCATGTCAGCTGTGAAGGTGCCGGTTCAAAGGTCGTCGGTCCGCTGATGAATAAGAAATGGCAATGGCTCGTTTATGGTTGGAAGCTGATTATATTAACTTTATTGACGGCTGCTGTTTTTTCTTATGCGATGTTTCAGGGCGGCTTTGTCAGCTGGTTTTTGTTTTACGCGTTTCTCCCTTTTGTCTTGTATGCCGGGCTGCTGGCCTTGTATCCGCTCCGTTCTTTTCAGGCTTCACGGCAAATGGATAAAACACAATCGCATGCCGGGGACAGGCTGGGCGTAACGGTTACGCTGAGAAGGAAGCTGCCGTTTCCCCTGATGTATATGGTAATTGAAGATTGCCTGCCAGAAGGAATTGAGTCCTTCAACCGAGACAAAACCGCGGCCAAACGGCTCGTTTTTCCTTGGTTTAAACGGAGCATGACGATGTCCTATGAATTAGCTCGGGTACCGCGCGGAGAGCATCACTTTCATTCTGTCAGGGTGCGAACCGGGGATGTTCTTGGCTTGATTGAAAAAACAGCATTTTTTGAGCTGGATGACACCCTGTTTGTTTATCCATTCTTTCAGCGTTTTTCCTATCAGGTGAATGAGAGGCATCAGGAAGACGGTGTAAGCGGTTCTTCTCCTATTCATCAGCACCATTCCTCAGTCGCAGCAAGTGTGCGGAATTATCAGCCGGGAGACCGATTTGCTGCGTTAGATTGGAAGACATCTGCACGGCGGAGCCAGCTGATGACGAAGGAATTTGAGCCTTCTCGCAGCAAAAATCTATTTCTGCTGATGGACCGTTTTTCCTCAGACGCATTCGAAGAGGTCGTTTCAGTGACAGCTTCGATTCTTCATTCTGTTTTAAAAAACGGCGCGGGTGCTGGCTTGGCTTCCATCGGAAAGGAAAAAAACATTTTCCCTATTCAGGAAGGGGATCAGCATTTTAAGCACATGCTTCGGCATTTAGCCATCGCTCATTGTGATGCGGCAGACCCGATAAGCCGATATGCACGGGAAGAGCTGGGAAAGCCATCTGTTCGCCAAGCTGATCAAGTTGTTGTCACGGGACAGTTAACGGAAGATATGCTGCACCTCGCAGAAATAGGAGGTGGCCGGGTTACGGTGATACTGGCAAAAGAGAAAGATGCTGAGCTCTCTCAAGCTGAAAATATCATGATTGAACGCATGATGAAACGCCAAATCAGAGTTCGGGTCATGAGGGGCGGGCGAGTTTCGCGTGTTGTTTAGAAAGAGAGGTGACTGGTTCACATGCCGCACGATGATCACAAGGGAAGCCGTTTGAGCTTGCTGTTATTTTATTTTCTGGCTTTTTTATTGCTGTGGGAGTGGCTTAGGCCGCTTGACAGTTTTACTGAAACGAAACATACAGGCTTTTTTAGTGTCTTTATCGGCTTGACGTTTCTGCTGACTTTTTTCAGGATGAGGTGGTTTGTCACCGTTCCTTTTTGTGTCATATTTACATTGATCTCGATACACATCCTGTTTTATCAAGGATCTATATTCGACTTGAGCTGGGTAAGCTCTTTTTTGCAGGATGTCTATCTGAATATCACGCTGATTCAATCTGGGCAATGGAATGACATGATTCCTTCATTTCGGACCCTGCTGTTTTTTGTGCTGCTGTGGCTGCTGGTCTATCTCCTGCATTATTGGGTGATTTACCAGAGAAGAATTTTGTTTTTCTTTATGATGACAGTAGCGTATATTACGATTCTTGATACCTTTACGCCATATGATGCTACTTTTGCCGTCATCCGTATCGTGCTGATCGGCTTCTTTATGCTGGGCCTTTTATACTTGGAACGCATTAAGCTGATGGAAAGAATCACACTGCCAAAAACATCTGTCCTGAAATGGTTTCTTCCTTTATCTGTATTGGTTTTGGCTGCAACGGGATTCGGACTCGCCGCTCCAAAATCAGATCCGGCCTGGCCTGATCCGGTGCCTTTTCTTAAAAAAATCACTCATCAAGACCGCGTGTCTGCAGGGGAAAGCAAAATCGGATACGGGAATCATGATGAATCACTCGGCGGCCCGTTCCAGCAGGATGCTACACCTGTTTTTACATGGCAGGGAAAAGAGCGTACGTATTTCCGTGTGGAAACGAAGGATACGTATACCGGGAAAGGCTGGATTGAAACAGACACAGGCATGTCGTATCAGCTTAGCAATGGAAAAGTTGAAAATCTGTGGTTTGACCATAAGGTTGCGACAGAGCGCCGCACCGTCCGTGTAAAAGTCGATAAGCACTACGGGTATAACCATCTGATGTATCCGATTGGTGCGGAAATCATTCAGCCAAAGCAGGCTGTCTCACTTGAAATGAACGGCAACACGGAGCAAATTTCTCCGATCAGTGAACAAGCCGGTGAAATCAGAAATATGGGGAATTATACTGTAACGTACAATTCCCCGGTCTATAAGCTGGATGAACTGAGAAAGGTAAAAGTGAGAAAAAACAGTGAGGAGTACACATTCAGCGATCGCTACATGCAGCTTCCAGATTCACTTCCAGAGCGGGTGAGAACCCTTGCGATCAAACTGACTCAGGATCACGACAATATGTTTGATAAGGTGAAAGCGGTTGAGGACTATTTAGGGTCAAATGCGTTCACATATGAAACAGAAAACGTGACCATTCCGAAGAATGATGAAGATTATGTCGATCAATTTCTCTTTGAAACGAAAATGGGTTATTGTGATAACTTTTCTTCCGCCATGGTGGTGCTCTTGCGCTCGGCCGGGATTCCGGCCCGCTGGGTAAAGGGTTATACGTCCGGCGAATACAAAGAAGCAGGAAACAAAAATGGCAACATCTACGAAGTGACAAATAACAATGCCCATTCCTGGGTAGAGGTGTATTTCCCGGAACAGGGCTGGGTTACATTTGAGCCGACTAAAGGGTTTACAAATCCGGCTGAATTTACTTCTTCTGACACAAAGGACTCCGGCAGCGATAACAGCAGCTCGCCGAAGAAAGCAAAACAGAAAGAAGAGAAAAAACAGCCGCAAAAAGAGGAAAAACAAAAGGAAAAGCGGGAGCCAGCTGTTTCTAAAAAGCCGTCCGCTTCACATACCAATGCCGGTGCGGGCTTGTATGCAGCGCTTGCGATTCTTGCAGTCCTCCTGGTGGCAGCTGTATTGCTGTATGTTTTCCGCTCGTTATGGATTCCTGTTTTCGCCGTGAGGAAACTGAAGCGGCGCAGCGATCAGCACGCGTTTTTTGAGGCATATGGCGCGCTGCTGAAACAACTGAAGAGAAAAGGACTGCCGAAACGAGACAGTGAAACGCTGCGTGATTATGCAAAACGAATCGATGAAAAATACGACATAGAAGACATGTCAAAGCTGACATTAAGCTATGAAAGGGCGCTTTACAGAAATGAAGATTCTTCAGCGCTTTGGAATGATTCCAGAGAGTTATGGGAAAATTTAATTAAAAGAAGATGGTCTTGACCACTTATCGACGTGTTGTTAGAATTAGTGAATATTATCGGAGTCTGGGAGCGAGTTGGCCTGACTCCGGCAAACGGCCTTGCCAAAGAGGGCGGAGCGAGCTTCATATCTGTCCTCGTTTTTTTCTGTGTCAAAAAACTTAGAGGAGATTAGGTGACAACCATGACAAAGTTAGTGAATGAAATGATTCTTGTCCTTGATTTCGGCAGTCAGTATAACCAGCTGATTACACGCCGTATCCGTGAATTCGGTGTATACAGCGAGCTGCATCCACATACATTGACGGCTGAAGAAATTAAAAAAATGAATCCAAAAGGAATTATTTTATCCGGCGGTCCAAACAGTGTGTATGATGAAAATTCTTTCCGCTGTGACGAGAAAATCTTCGAGCTTGATATTCCTGTTTTGGGAATTTGCTACGGCATGCAGCTGATGACTCATTACCTTGGCGGTAAAGTTGAAGCGGCAAGCCAGCGTGAATACGGAAAAGCAAACATCCACATCGAAGGCACACCTGATTTGTTCAGAGATCTTCCGAATGAACAAGTGGTTTGGATGAGCCACGGCGATTTGGTTGTAGAAGTTCCTGAAGGCTTCACTGTTGACGCGACAAGCCATCACTGCCCGAACTCAGCAATGAGCAAAGCAGACAAAAAATGGTACGGCGTTCAGTTCCACCCGGAAGTGCGCCACTCCGAATACGGCAATGATCTTCTGAAAAACTTTGTATTCGGTGTTTGCGAATGCGAAGGCGAATGGTCAATGGAGAACTTTATCGAAATCGAAATGCAAAAAATCCGTGAAACGGTCGGGGACAAACAGGTTCTTTGCGCGCTAAGCGGCGGCGTTGATTCCTCTGTTGTTGCTGTTTTGATTCATAAAGCGATCGGCGACCAGCTGACTTGTATCTTTGTAGACCATGGTCTTCTCCGTAAAGGCGAAGCTGAGGGTGTTATGAAAACATTCAGCGAAGGCTTTAACATGAACGTGATTAAAGTAGACGCACAAGATCGATTCTTAGATAAACTAAAAGGCGTTTCTGATCCTGAGCAAAAACGCAAAATCATCGGTAATGAATTCATTTACGTATTCGATGATGAAGCGGACAAGCTCAAAGGCATCGACTACCTTGCACAAGGTACGCTTTACACAGATATCATCGAGAGCGGTACAGCAACGGCACAAACGATCAAATCTCACCACAATGTCGGCGGACTTCCTGAAGACATGCAGTTTGAGCTGATCGAGCCATTAAACACGCTCTTCAAAGACGAAGTGCGCGCGCTTGGCACAGAGCTCGGCATTCCGGATGAAATCGTATGGCGTCAGCCGTTCCCAGGACCGGGACTCGGAATCCGTGTTCTTGGCGAAGTAACAGAAGAAAAACTTGAAATCGTTCGTGAATCAGATGCAATCTTGCGTGAAGAAATTGCAAATCACGGCTTAGAGCGTGATATCTGGCAATACTTCACTGTTCTACCTGACATCCGCAGCGTTGGTGTTATGGGTGACGCAAGAACATATGATTACACAATCGGAATCCGCGCCGTTACATCAATCGACGGCATGACATCTGACTGGGCGCGTATCCCGTGGGATGTGCTTGAAGTTATTTCGACACGTATCGTAAACGAAGTGAAGCACATTAACCGCGTGGTGTACGATATTACAAGTAAGCCGCCTGCGACGATTGAGTGGGAATAAGAATCAATTAATGGAAACCATCTTTTTGGCAATTTTGCCGGGAAGATGGTTTTATTTGTTTATTACGAACAAAATCCGATTTTGTGTGACTATTGTTCGCTTTTTGTATTGTTTTTTCAAAATGAAGTTGGTACAATAGACACAGAAATCAAATAAGATGAATTCGTATAATCGCGGGAATATGGCTCGCAAGTCTCTACCAAGCTACCGTAAATGGCTTGACTACGTAAACATTTCTTTCGTTTGATATAAATAAAACACGTTTATTTATTCGAACTGAAATCCGTCTGTAGTCAAGCGTCCCAAAATGTATTGGGGCGTTTTTTATTTGGCGTTTTCAGGACAGAATAAATAGCAAAGAGTGAAGGGAGTCAAATAGCTTGAAAACGTTTTTTCAGTTTGATGAGCTGGGCACCAGCTATCGCAATGAAATCATTGGCGGATTAACGACTTTTTTATCTATGGCATATATTTTGTTCGTCAATCCGATTACGCTTGCTTTGGAGAGCGTGAAAGATTTTCCCGAGGCGCTGAGAATTGATCAGGGTGCGGTCTTTACGGCGACAGCGCTGGCGTCTGCAGCAGGCTGTATCTTAATGGGATTAATAGCGAGATATCCGATTGCCATTGCGCCGGGTATGGGGCTGAACGCGTTTTTTGCGTTTTCTGTTGTCCTTGGTATGGGTATTTCATGGCAGGCAGCTTTGTCCGGTGTTTTTATTTCAGGTCTTATTTTCGTTGCTCTTTCTTTAACAGGTTTTCGTGAAAAAATCATCAACGCCATTCCGCCTGAGCTGAAATTGGCAGTCGGTGCGGGGATCGGCCTGTTTATTACATTCGTTGGCTTACAAGGCTCAGGAATCATTACTGCAAATCCTTCTACGCTCGTCACGATCGGAAACATTCACAGCGGCCCTGTGCTGTTAACGATTTTCGGTGTGATTGTCACGGTTATTTTAATGGTGCTTCGCGTGAACGCAGGCGTGTTTATCGGGATGCTATTAACAGCGGTAGCCGGCATGATTTTCGGTTTGGTTCCGGTTCCGACTCAAATTATAGGCAGTGTGCCAAGCCTTGCGCCGACTTTCGGACAAGCGTGGATTCACCTCCCGGATATTTTCTCTGTACAAATGCTGATCGTTATTTTAACATTCTTGTTTGTCGGATTTTTTGATACAGCTGGTACACTTGTTGCTGTGGCAACACAAGCTGGTTTAATGAAGGAAAACAAATTGCCGCGTGCGGGCCGTGCGCTTTTAGCTGATTCATCTTCTATTGTGATCGGTGCCGTGCTTGGTACGTCTACAACAACTTCTTACGTGGAATCAAGCTCAGGTGTCGCTGCGGGTGCCCGTTCAGGATTTGCCGCAATTGTAACAGGGATTCTCTTTTTACTGGCTACGTTTTTCTCTCCGCTCCTATCAGTCGTTACGTCAAATGTAACAGCGCCGGCGCTTATTATCGTTGGTGCATTGATGGTGGCGCCGCTTGGCAAAATCGCTTGGGATAAGTTCGAAGTGGCTGTTCCTGCTTTCCTTACCATGATCATGATGCCGTTAACGTACAGCATCGCGACTGGTATTGCCATCGGATTTATTTTCTATCCGATTACAATGGTGTGCAAAGGAAAAGCAAAAGAGGTTCACCCAATCATGTACGGGCTGTTTGTCGTATTTATCCTGTACTTTATCTTCTTAAAATAAGAATTGAAAAACCAGCTGCAGCGGCAGCTGGTTTTTTTGTTGCAAAAGATAAAACCATTTCATACGATATACCGTCATGTAGATGTGCCGCCATGCTTTACTTAAATGGAAATGACTTGACTGTTCAGGAAGGCTTCGGTACCTTATATAAGTGTTTTATTTTCTTGCTGAATGGTATTCCGCCGTATTTTTTTGATAGGAGTTGCTGACATGACGGAAGAAAGAAAAGAAACGTTTGAAGAAGAAATTAACCAGAGTGAAAGAATAGATGCAGATGAAGAACCGCTATCGAGAATGTCCAGAAAGGCGAGCCGGCAAAGCAAGCAGAAGCAAAAACAAAAGCAGAAACCGCGCCAGGAACGCGGTGAATCAACTGTTAAAGACAAGCTTGCGTCTGTTTGGGCAGCCATCAACAGATATTGCGGTTTTGCGTTCTCGATTTTAAAATCACCGGCGAAAACTGTCGTAACGGATGGTTTTTCTCATTATAAGTACGGTCTGATTTCAATGCTTATATTCAGTATCATTTTTTCAATTGGGAATTGGTTTCAGTTAAAGGCAAGCTGGAATCGGCCGCTCGGTTTCGGAGAACGCCATCATGCTTTCTATGACGGGTTTTTAGTTGTTCTTGTGTATTTGCTGATCTTTTTCGCGGTAATGGTCTTTGCTATATGGGCTGTCTCCCGCTATATGATGAAGCAGAAGGTGACGTTCAGAGAAGCGGCTGCCGTATTGGGTTCATTGCTTGTACCCGTAATTGCTGTTTCAATCCTTTGGCTGATCTTTGCGATCGTAAATATCCCAATGCTGACAGTACTGTTTACGGTGCTGATCTTGTTTTCCATCTTTTTTATCATCGCGCTGTATGTACAGCGTGTGTACCAGGCGGCACAAGATGCACCAATTGATTATATCTATTGTGTATTTGCAGTGGTTGCGATAGCGCTGCTGTTTACGGCAGTGACTTGGCCGTTTATTTCTGAATATTTTACGGCGTCGCTGATTCCGCTTTAATGAAAAAACCGGCTAATCCTAGCCGGTTTTTTTATGTCACACTTTTTACAAATATATCTAAAAAACATAGTTGATTTGTAGGATTAACCCGTGTATGATGGGGAAAATGCTGAAAACGTCCAGCGCAAAAACCTTTATGTTTAAGGAGGATGATGGACATGGCTGATGTGCTTCGCCGAGCAATTAATCAAAAGAAGCAATTTTTAAAAACCAAATTACTGCTCTCGGAATTTTATCAAGGAAGAGGGGAACAGCTTGCTGACTACACGCTGAGTGAGCTTGAGAAAGAATACAAGTCCCTTCAGAAAATGAAAAAAGAGATCTGACAATAGATATAAAGAGGTGAGTCTGCTGAAAAGCGGGCTTTTTTGTTTTGATTTTGAAAAGGCGAGAAAGAGGGTAAACTACTACTGTTCAACTCATAAAAGCATGTCGAAATATTTTGCTTAAGCTTACGGGCGAAGCTGATTGTAAACGGCTCATTTCTCTAGTAGAATATGAATGCTTTGTGCAAGCTGAAGAGTAGGGGGATGAATAAAATGATGCAAACCATCTTATCAAATGGGATAGCCATGGTTCTCATAATTCTCATTATTAATATTGTCTATGTGTCATTTTTTACGATAAGAATGATTTTAACGCTGAAAGGACAGCGTTATTTAGCGGCCGGCATCAGTACGATTGAAATACTGGTTTATGTGACAGGGCTGAGTCTGGTGCTCGATAACTTAGACCAGATTCAAAATGTGATCGCGTACGCGCTCGGTTACGGTCTTGGCGTAATTGTCGGCATGAAAATAGAAGAAAAATTGGCGCTTGGCTATATTATGGTCAATGTGATTACGAAGGAGCTCGATCTTGATCTTCCGAAGCAGCTCCGTGAAAAAGGCTACGGCGTGACAAATTGGGTGGCAGGCGGGCTTGAAGGCGACCGCACAGCCCTTCAGATCCTGACGCCGAGAAAATATGAACTCCAGCTATATGATACGATTAAAACACTTGATTCAAAAGCCTTTATTATTGCGTACGAACCAAAAACAATCCACGGCGGCTTCTGGGTCAAAGCGGTGAAGAAGAGGAGAATTAAAGAATAATGGCAAAGCCGAAGAAGAAAAAGTTTGAAGTGACAGAGCAGCAAACGATTGATGCGGTGCTTCAGCAAATGAAAGAAGAAGGATATCTGCCTGTAAGGCGAATGGAAGAACCTATTTTTATGGAAAAAAAGGAAAATGGGTCAATTCAGATCGTTCCGTGCGGGAAAAAAATCGTATTTGAAGGGAAATTGATCTAAAACACGAACATTAGTAGAATGAATTTTTGTATCGTTCGATAATATCGTTGACATTATCCATGTCCGTTGTTAAGATAAACATGAAATCAAAACACGACCTCATATAATCTTGGGAATATGGCCCATAAGTTTCTACCCGGCAACCGTAAATTGCCGGACTATGCAGGAAAGTGATCGATAAAACTGACATGGATATATCGCAGAAGCGAACGACTGACGATACATGTACCATGCCCGGTTTGTATTGCTTCCTCATAAGTGCAATGCAGAGCGGGTATTTTTTATTTTCTGAAAACAAAAGCATTAGAAGGTGGGGAACAGAATGCAGCCGCTAGTAGGAATCATCATGGGAAGCACTTCCGATTGGGAGACAATGAAACACGCATGCGACATACTTGACGAACTCAATGTTCCGTACGAAAAAAAGGTCGTTTCCGCTCACCGGACGCCTGATTTCATGTTTGAATATGCTGAAACTGCTAGAGAAAGAGGCATCAAGGTGATTATTGCCGGTGCCGGAGGAGCGGCGCATCTGCCAGGGATGACGGCTGCGAAAACAACACTGCCAGTCATTGGAGTTCCGGTTCAGTCCAAGGCGCTGAACGGAATGGATTCACTTCTTTCCATCGTCCAAATGCCTGGAGGCGTGCCTGTTGCGACAACATCCATCGGCAAAGCGGGTGCTGTGAACGCAGGCCTGTTAGCGGCGCAAATTTTGTCAGCATTTGACGAAGACCTTGCCCGTAAGCTGGATGAGAGAAGAGAAAATACAAAACAGACAGTGTTAGAAAGCAGTGATCAGCTTGTCTAAACAAATCATCTATCCGGGAGCTGTAATCGGCATTATCGGCGGCGGCCAGCTTGGGAAAATGATGGCTGTGTCCGCCAAACAAATGGGGTATAAAGTCGCGGTCGTTGATCCGGTGAAAGATTCGCCGTGCGGGCAGGTTGCGGATGTCGAAATTACCGCTCATTATAATGACCGTGAAGCGATTCGAAAATTGGCTGAAATCAGCGATATCATCACATATGAGTTTGAAAACATCGACTATGATGCGCTGCATTGGCTAAAAGATCATGCGTATCTCCCGCAAGGAAGTGAGCTGCTGCTCATTACCCAAAACCGTGAAACAGAGAAAAAAGCAATTCAATCCGCGGGCTGTGAAGTCGCACCGTACAGCATCGTCAAAACAAAGAATGAATTGAAACAGGCGGTACAGGAGCTCGGGTTACCCGCAGTTCTGAAGACATGCCGCGGCGGGTACGACGGCAAAGGCCAATTTGTGATAAAAGAAGAGGCGCAAATGGAGCAGGCAGCCGCTCTGTTAGAACACGGAACTTGCATTCTTGAAAGCTGGGTTTCTTTTAAAATGGAACTGTCGGTGATCGTCGTCAGATCGGTAAACGGTGAAATTTCAACATTTCCGACAGCTGAAAACATTCACCACAACAATATTCTTTTCCAAAGCATCGTGCCCGCACGGGTAGAGAAAGGGATTCAGCAGAAGGCTGCTGATCTCGCAGTTAAGCTTGCAGATGAACTTAACCTTGTCGGACCGCTTGCTGTTGAGATGTTCCTGACAGAGGACGGAGAGCTTTTGGTTAATGAACTGGCGCCAAGACCGCACAATTCTGGGCATTATACGCTGGACCTTTGCGAGTCGAGCCAGTTTGAGCAGCATATCAGAGCAGTATGCGGGCTTCCGCTTGGGAAGACAGATTTGCTGAAGCCGGGCATGATGGTGAATCTTCTCGGCGATGAAGTAAAGCTTGTTGAGGAGGACCCGGAGCTTTTAAAAGAGGCAAAGCTATATATATACGGAAAACATGAAATCAAAAAAGGCCGCAAAATGGGGCATATTACATTTATGAAGCAGCCTGAAGACGAATGGATTCAGGAGATCACAAATAAATGGATGAATAGAGACGGAGGACAAGCAGAATGATCGAACGTTATTCAAGACCTGAAATGTCCGCGATTTGGACGGATGAAAACAGATTTCAAGCATGGTTAGAGGTTGAAATTCTTGCCTGTGAAGCGTGGGCGGAGCTTGGCGTTATTCCAAAAGAAGACGTAAAGCTGATGCGCGAAAATGCGTCATTTGACATCAACCGCATTTTAGAAATCGAAAAGGACACGCGCCATGACGTTGTCGCTTTTACCCGCGCTGTATCCGAATCACTGGGCGAAGAAAGAAAATGGGTGCATTACGGCTTAACGTCAACTGACGTTGTTGATACGGCTCTTTCCTACTTATTAAAACAGGCAAACGATATTTTGCTCAAGGATCTTGAGAGATTTGTTGACATTATAAAAGAAAAAGCGAAAGAACATAAATACACAGTCATGATGGGGCGCACGCACGGCGTACACGCTGAGCCTACAACTTTCGGCTTAAAACTTGCGCTTTGGCATGAAGAAATGAAACGTAATCTTGAGCGTTTCAAACAAGCGAAAGCAGGCATCGAGGTTGGAAAGATTTCCGGCGCTGTCGGCACATATGCGAACATTGATCCATTTGTTGAACAATATGTCTGTGAGAAGCTCGGATTGAAAGCAGCACCGATTTCCACTCAAACCCTTCAGCGTGACCGCCATGCTGACTATATGGCAACACTTGCTTTGATCGCGACAAGCATCGAGAAATTCGCTGTGGAAATCCGCGGACTGCAAAAGAGTGAAACACGTGAAGTAGAGGAATTTTTCGCGAAAGGGCAAAAGGGTTCATCTGCAATGCCGCATAAACGAAATCCGATTGGCTCTGAAAACATGACAGGCATGGCGCGCGTGATCCGCGGCTACATGATGACAGCTTACGAAAATGTTCCATTATGGCATGAGCGCGATATTTCTCATTCTTCAGCAGAACGGATTATTCTTCCGGATGCGACAATTGCGCTGAACTACATGCTGAACCGCTTCTCCAACATCGTGAAGAACTTAACGGTCTTCCCGGAAAACATGAAGCGCAACATGGACCGCACTCTCGGCCTTATCTATTCTCAGCGTGTGCTGCTTGCTTTGATTGACACAGGCCTGACTCGTGAAGAAGCCTATGATACTGTTCAGCCGAAAGCAATGGAAGCGTGGGAAAAACAAGTGCCGTTCCGCGAACTTGTTGAAGCGGAAGAGAAAATCACGTCACGTCTTTCTCCAGAAAAAATTGCTGACTGCTTTGATTACAATTACCATCTGAAAAATGTTGATCTGATCTTTGAACGTTTAGGTTTAGCATAGAAGAAGCTTTTAGCGGCTTCTTCTAAGCCGCCGCAGTTTGAAAATTCCCAACATTCGGGTTAGGAGGCCTTCCGTGAATATTGTGAAGAATGAACTTTTATACGAAGGAAAAGCAAAAAAGATCTACAAAACCGATGACGAAAACACGCTGTATGTCGTGTATAAAGACTCCGCCACTGCCTTTAACGGCGAGAAAAAAGCAGAAATCAGCGGGAAAGGGCGCTTAAATAACGAGATTTCAAGCTTAATTTTCAAACACCTTCATGCAAAGGGCATTAACAATCATTTTATCGAGCGCATTTCGGAAACGGAACAGCTCATTAAAAAGGTAACGATTGTGCCGCTTGAAGTCGTGGTCAGAAATGTTGTGGCAGGGAGCATGTCCAAACGTCTCGGCATTCCAGAAGGCACGGAGCTTGAGCAGCCGATTATCGAGTTTTACTACAAGGATGACGCGCTGGGTGATCCGCTCATCACAGAAGATCATATTTGGCTTTTGAAAGCGGCGACTCCTGAGCAGGTAGAAACCATTAAGTCCATTACAAAAACAGTAAATGAAGAGCTTCAAAGCATTTTCGACGATTGTCATGTCAGATTAATAGATTTCAAGCTTGAATTCGGTTTAGATGCAGAAGGGCAAGTGCTTTTGGCGGATGAAATTTCTCCTGACACATGCCGCTTGTGGGATAAAGACACGAACGAAAAGCTGGATAAAGATTTATTCAGACGCAATCTGGGAAGCTTAACCGACGCATACGAAGAGATTTTCAAAAGACTGGGAGGCATTCATCATGTATAAAGTAAAAGTTTATGTCAGCTTAAAAGAAAGTGTACTAGATCCACAAGGGAGCGCTGTCCAGCATGCCTTGCACAGTATGACTTACAACGAAGTTCAAGATGTGCGCATCGGGAAATACATGGAGCTTACCATTGAAAAATCTGACCGTGATCTTGACGTGCTAGTGAAAGAAATGTGCGAAAAACTTCTTGCGAACACAGTGATTGAAGATTACAGATATGAGGTTGAGGAGGTAGTCGCACAGTGAAATTTGCGGTGATTGTGTTACCCGGCTCCAACTGTGATATCGATATGTATCATGCTGTAAAGGATGAGCTCGGCCATGAAGTGGAATACGTCTGGCATGAGGAAACAAGTCTTGACGGCTTCGACGGCGTGTTAATTCCGGGAGGGTTTTCTTACGGCGATTACTTAAGATGCGGCGCCATCGCCCGATTTGCGAATATTATGCCAGCTGTCAAACAAGCAGCGGCTGAAGGAAAACCTGTTCTTGGCGTCTGCAACGGATTCCAGATTTTACAGGAGCTTGGGCTGCTGCCAGGCGCAATGAGACGCAACAAAGATCTGAAGTTCATTTGCCGTCCGGTTGAATTAATTGTTCAGAACGACGAAACATTATTCACAGCTTCCTACGAAAAGGGACAATCGATTACAATCCCGGTTGCCCACGGTGAAGGAAATTTCTATTGTGATGACGAGACGCTTGCTTCATTAAAGGAAAACAATCAAATTGCTTTCACATACGGATCTAATATCAATGGAAGTGTAAGCGACATTGCCGGTGTCGTCAATGAGAAAGGCAACGTATTAGGCATGATGCCTCATCCTGAGCGCGCGGTCGATGAACTGCTTGGAAGCGCCGACGGTCTTAAATTGTTCCAGTCTATCGTGAAAAATTGGAGGGAAACTCATGTCACTACTGCTTGAACCAAGTAAAGAACAAATAAAAGAAGAGAAACTATATCAGCAAATGGGTGTCAGTGATGATGAGTTTGCATTGATAGAATCCATTCTTGGAAGATTGCCGAACTACACAGAAATCGGAATTTTTTCTGTCATGTGGTCTGAGCATTGCAGCTATAAAAACTCAAAGCCGATTCTGCGTAAATTCCCGACAAGCGGCGAGCGTGTGCTGCAGGGGCCTGGGGAAGGCGCCGGAATCGTTGATATCGGTGATAACCAAGCGGTTGTGTTCAAAATTGAATCACATAACCACCCATCAGCTCTCGAGCCTTACCAAGGCGCTGCGACTGGCGTAGGCGGAATTATCCGTGATGTATTCTCAATGGGTGCCCGTCCAATCGCTGTATTGAACTCTCTTCGATTTGGTGAACTGACTTCACCCCGCGTGAAGTACTTGTTTGAAGAAGTAGTAGCGGGTATCGCCGGATACGGCAACTGTATCGGCATCCCGACAGTCGGCGGAGAAGTGCAGTTTGACAGCAGCTATGAAGGAAATCCGCTCGTCAACGCAATGTGCGTCGGTTTAATCAACCATGAAGACATCAAAAAAGGCCAGGCAAAGGGTGTCGGCAACACAGTAATGTACGTAGGAGCGAAAACAGGGCGTGACGGAATCCATGGCGCTACGTTTGCTTCTGAAGAAATGTCAGACTCGTCTGAAGAAAAGCGTTCTGCTGTCCAAGTCGGCGATCCGTTTATGGAGAAGCTTTTGCTTGAAGCATGTCTGGAAGTCATCCAATGCGACGCCTTGGTCGGCATTCAGGATATGGGAGCTGCCGGTTTAACAAGCTCAAGTGCAGAAATGGCAAGTAAAGCCGGTTCTGGTATTGAAATGAACCTTGACCTGATTCCTCAGCGCGAAACAGGCATGACCGCGTATGAAATGATGCTTTCTGAATCACAAGAACGGATGCTTTTGGTTATTGAGCGCGGACGTGAGCAGGAAATCATCGATATTTTTGACAAGTATGATCTTGAAGCGGTTTCTGTCGGACATGTGACAGATGATAAAATGCTTCGCCTGACACACAAAGGAGAGGTTGTGTGCGAGCTGCCTGTTGATGCCTTGGCAGAAGAAGCACCGGTTTACCATAAGCCTTCTCAAGAGCCTGCTTACTATCGCGAGTTTTTGGAAACGGACGTTCCGGCTCCGCAAATTGAAGATGCGAATGAAACGCTGAAGGCCCTTCTTCAGCAGCCGACGATTGCGAGTAAAGAGTGGGTTTATGATCAGTATGACTACATGGTGCGTACGAATACAGTTGTCGCTCCTGGGTCTGATGCTGGTGTTCTCAGAATCCGCGGAACGAAAAAGGCGCTGGCGATGACGACAGACTGTAACGCGCGTTATCTCTATCTTGATCCTGGAGTCGGAGGGAAAATTGCTGTCGCTGAAGCAGCGCGCAACATCATTTGCTCAGGCGCAGAACCGCTTGCGGTCACAGATAACCTTAACTTCGGTAACCCGGAGAAGCCGGAAATCTTCTGGCAGATCGAAAAAGCGGCAGACGGCATAAGCGAAGCGTGCAATGTTCTCGGCACACCGGTTATCGGCGGTAACGTATCGCTTTATAACGAATCAAACGGCACGGCGATCTATCCGACACCTGTTATCGGCATGGTCGGCTTAATTGAAGATACAGCACACATTACAACACAGCATTTCAAACAAGCGGGAGATCTCGTATATGTGATCGGCGAAACAAAACCAGAGTTTGCCGGAAGCGAGCTGCAAAAAATGACAGAAGGCCGTATTTACGGCAAAGCCCCGCAAATCGATCTTGATGTAGAGCTGTCTCGTCAAAAAGCACTGCTTGACGCGATTAAAAAAGGCTTCGTTCAATCTGCGCATGATGTGTCTGAAGGCGGCTTAGGCGTAGCGATTGCGGAAAGTGTCATGACGACGGAAAACCTTGGCGCTAATGTGACTGTAGAAGGGGGAGCGGCGTTATTATTCTCTGAATCTCAATCCCGCTTCGTCGTTTCAGTGAAAAAAGAACATCAAGCAGCGTTTGAAGCAGCTGTAAAAGATGCGGTTCATATTGGTGAGGTAACAGCTGACGGAATTCTGGCGATTCAAAACCAAGATGGACAACAAATGATTCATGCGCAAACGAAAGAGCTTGAACGCGTATGGAAAGGAGCTATCCCATGCTTGCTGAAATCAAAGGCTTAAATGAAGAATGCGGCGTTTTTGGGATTTGGGGACATGAAGAAGCCCCGCAGATCACGTATTACGGTCTCCACAGCCTTCAGCACCGAGGACAGGAGGGTGCGGGCATCGTAGCGACTGACGGTGAAAAGCTGACGGCTCACAAAGGCCAAGGTCTGATCACTGAAGTATTTCAAAATGGCGAACTCAGCAAAGTAAAGGGAAAAGGCGCTATCGGGCACGTTCGGTACGCAACGGCTGGAGGCGGCGGATACGAAAATGTTCAGCCGCTCCTCTTCCGTTCCCAAAACAACGGCAGCCTGGCGCTTGCTCATAACGGAAATCTTGTCAATGCCACTCAGCTGAAGCAGCAGCTCGAAAATCAAGGGAGCATCTTTCAAACCTCTTCGGATACAGAGGTTTTGGCTCACCTGATCAAAAGAAGCGGACACTTCACGCTGAAGGATCAAATTAAAAACTCGCTTTCTATGCTGAAAGGCGCCTATGCGTTCCTGATCATGACCGAAACAGAAATGATTGTCGCACTTGATCCAAACGGGCTGAGACCGCTATCCATCGGCATGATGGGCGATGCTTATGTGGTCGCATCAGAAACATGCGCATTTGACGTCGTCGGCGCAACGTACCTTCGCGAGGTAGAGCCGGGGGAAATGCTGATCATTAATGATGAAGGCATGAAATCAGAGCGTTTTTCCATGAATATCAATCGTTCCATTTGCAGCATGGAGTACATTTATTTCTCCAGACCAGACAGCAATATTGACGGTATTAATGTGCACAGTGCCCGTAAAAACCTTGGGAAAATGCTGGCTCAGGAATCCGCAGTTGAAGCTGACGTCGTAACCGGGGTTCCGGATTCCAGTATTTCAGCGGCGATCGGCTATGCAGAGGCAACAGGCATTCCGTATGAGCTTGGCTTAATCAAAAACCGTTATGTTGGCAGAACGTTTATTCAGCCGTCCCAGGCTCTGCGTGAGCAAGGCGTTAGAATGAAGCTGTCTGCGGTGCGCGGGGTTGTAGAAGGCAAACGCGTCGTGATGGTGGATGACTCTATCGTACGCGGAACAACTAGCCGCCGGATTGTCACGATGCTTAGAGAAGCGGGTGCGACAGAGGTGCATGTGAAAATCAGTTCACCGCCGATCGCTCATCCGTGCTTTTACGGCATTGATACTTCCACACATGAAGAATTAATCGCGTCTTCGCATTCTGTTGAAGAAATCCGTCAGGAAATCGGAGCCGATACCCTCTCATTTTTGAGTGTGGAAGGGCTGCTGAAAGGCATCGGCAGAAAATACGATGACTCGAATTGCGGACAGTGTCTCGCTTGCTTTACAGGAAAATATCCGACTGAAATTTACCAGGATACAGTGCTTCCTCACGTAAAAGAAGCAGTATTAACCAAATAAAACTTGAAAAATGACATAAAGGCAGCGCAGTTAGGCTGCCTTTCTCTTTCTGCCCTCTTTCGGGGAGATATTTTGAAAAGCGCCTTAAAGGAGTGAATAGGATGTCTGAAGCATATAAAAACGCAGGAGTTGACATCGAAGCCGGATATGAAGCTGTAAAACGAATGAAAAAACACGTGGAGTGCACGAAACGGCTTGGCGTTATGGGCAGCCTTGGCGGTTTTGGCGGCATGTTTGACCTGTCTGAGCTTTCTTATCAAAAACCAGTTCTCATTTCGGGAACGGACGGTGTCGGCACAAAATTAAAGCTCGCTTTTTCCATGGATAAGCATGACACGATTGGCGTGGACGCTGTTGCAATGTGTGTCAATGACGTGCTGGCACAAGGTGCAGAGCCGCTGTTTTTCCTCGATTATTTAGCGGTCGGCAAAGCGGACCCAGTGAAAATTGAACAGATTGTACAAGGTGTGGCGGAAGGCTGTGAGCAGTCAGGTTCAGCCTTAGTCGGCGGTGAAACGGCTGAAATGCCGGGACTCTATACAGTTGATGAATACGATATTGCCGGTTTCTCGGTCGGAGTGGCAGAAAAGGACGAAATCGTGACTGGAGAAAACATCGAAGAGGGCCATCTTTTGATCGGCCTCAGCTCCAGCGGCCTTCACAGCAACGGCTTTTCCCTTGTCAGAAAAGTGCTTCTGGATGATGCGGAGCTGGACCTTGATACAACATATGAGCCGTTTGAACGCCCGCTTGGCGAGGAATTGCTTGAACCGACAAGGATTTACGTGAAGCCTGTGCTTGCCGCGGTCAAAAGCGGAAAAATCGACGGCATGGCGCACGTGACAGGCGGAGGATTTATAGAAAATATTCCGCGTATGCTTCCG
This sequence comes from Bacillus sp. SN32, assembly GCF_002837495.1. Lineage (NCBI taxonomy): Bacteria > Bacillati > Bacillota > Bacilli > Caryophanales > Bacillaceae > Bacillus > Bacillus sp. SN32. The sequence goes on from NZ_PJCT01000007.1 coordinate 59,604, forward strand.
GAAGGCTTAAGTGCGGAAATTGATCATGGCTCATGGCCGATCCCGCCAATTTTTTCTTTCTTGCAAGAGTATGGCAAGCTAAAGGAAGAAGACATGTTCAACGTTTTTAATATGGGTATCGGTTTTGTTTTGGCTGTCAAAGAAGAGCATCTGACAGATGTGATCGGAACGCTTGAAAGACATGGCGAAAAAGCCTTTTTAATCGGGCGTGTGAAAAAAGGTGAAGGCGTCACATTCGGCGGTGCGGCACTTTCATGAAAAAGTTTGCGGTATTTGCATCAGGAAACGGTTCAAACTTCGAAGCAATCGTCACGCGTTTGAAGGAGGAGAACTGGGATGCGTCAGCAGCGCTTCTCGTTTGCGACAAACCGCAGGCGAAAGTCATCGAACGGGCGGAAGCATTCCACATTCCATCCTTTGCATTTGAGCCGAAGTCTTATGAAAACAAGGCTGCATTTGAAAAAGCAATTATTGAACAGCTTCGTCTTCACGAGGTTGAATTGATTGTTCTTGCCGGCTATATGAGGCTGATCGGTGATACGCTCCTTCAAGCATATGGAGGAAAAATCATTAACATTCACCCGTCGCTTCTTCCGGCGTTTCCTGGAATCGACGCAGTCGGACAGGCATACCGGGCGGGTGTGAAGGTGGCCGGAATCACTGTGCATTATGTCGATGAAGGAATGGATACAGGTCCGATCATCGCTCAAAAGGCAATCGAAATTGATGAACATGATACATTGGAAACAATCGAACAGCGGATTCACAAGCTTGAGCATAAATGGTATCCGAGTGTGATTAAACAGCTATTAGGATTAAATAACAGAGGTGAAAAGGCATGACCATTAAACGTGCGTTAATCAGTGTTTCAGATAAAACAAATCTCGTTCCTTTCGTAAAAGAACTGACAGAGCTTGGCGTTGAAGTCATCTCCACAGGCGGAACGAAAAAGCTGCTTCAAGAAAACGGTGTAGATGTGATCGGAATTTCTGAAGTGACAGGCTTTCCTGAAATTATGGACGGCCGGTTAAAAACCCTTCACCCGAATATTCACGGCGGTCTTCTGGCGGTTCGCGGCAATGAAGAGCATATGGCGCAGATCAATAAACACGGGATTCAGCCGATTGACCTCGTTGTCGTCAACCTCTATCCATTTAAAGAAACGATTTCTAAAGAAGACGTCACGTATGAAGAAGCGATCGAAAATATCGACATCGGCGGACCTGGCATGCTGCGTGCGGCATCAAAGAACCATCAGGATGTCACGGTTATCGTCGATCCGGCCGATTACAGCCCAGTGCTGAATCAAATCAAAGAAGAAGGCAGCGTATCTCTTCAGAAAAAACGCGAGCTCGCGGCAAAAGTATTCCGTCATACTGCGGCATATGATGCACTGATCGCTGACTATCTGACAAATGTTGTCGGTGAAAAAGAACCAGAGCAATTCACTGTGACATTTGAGAAAAAACAATCGCTTCGCTATGGAGAAAACCCGCATCAGGAAGCAACTTTCTATCAAACAGCTCTTCCTGTCAAAGGCTCCATTGCGCAAGCAGAACAGCTTCACGGAAAAGAGCTTTCTTACAACAACATTAAAGACGCGGATGCGGCAGTTCAAATCGTTCGTGAATTCACTGAGCCGGCTGCTGTTGCTGTGAAGCATATGAACCCGTGCGGTGTAGGAACAGGAAAAACGATCGCCGAAGCGTTTGACAGAGCGTTTGAAGCGGATAAAACATCTATCTTCGGCGGCATTATCGCGCTGAACCGTGAAGTGGACAAGGCAACTGCCGAAGCGCTTCACAACATTTTCTTAGAAATCATCATTGCACCTTCATTCAGCCAAGAAGCGCTCGACGTCCTGACTGCGAAGAAAAATCTCCGTCTGCTGACGCTTGACGTATCCGCCGCTGTTCAAAAGGAAAAACAGCTGACATCTGTTCAAGGCGGGCTGCTGATTCAAGATTTAGATATGCACGGCTTTGATGATGCTGAGATTAGCATTCCGACAAAAAGAGAGCCGAACGAGCAAGAGTGGGAAGACTTGAAGCTTGCTTGGAAAGTCGTGAAGCATGTGAAATCAAATGCGATTGTTCTCGCGAAGGACAACATGACAGTCGGCGTGGGAGCAGGCCAAATGAACCGCGTTGGATCGGCAAAAATCGCAATCGAGCAAGCAGGGGAAAAAGCGAAGGGCAGCGCGCTCGGTTCGGATGCATATTTCCCAATGCCAGATACTGTCGAAGAAGCGGCAAAAGCGGGCGTTACAGCCATCATTCAGCCAGGCGGATCGATCCGAGATGAGGATTCCATCAAAAAAGCGGATGAATACGGCATTGCCATGGTATTCACCGGCATCAGACACTTCAAACATTAAGGGGATGAAAACGACGTGAATGTATTAATTATCGGTAAAGGCGGAAGAGAACATACACTGGCGTGGAAGGCAGCGCAAAGCAGCCTCGTCGAGAATGTATTTGCCGCTCCCGGAAATGACGGCATGGCAGCTTCCGCACAGCTTGTAAACATTGAGGAAAGCGACCACGCAGGGCTTGTCTCATTTGCAAAAGAAAATCAGGTCGGCCTGACCATTGTCGGCCCTGAGGTTCCTTTAATTGAAGGTCTGGTGGATGAATTCGAAAAAGCGGGTCTTCGTGTGTTCGGCCCGTCAAAAGCCGCGGCGATCATCGAAGGAAGCAAACAGTTCGCTAAGGATTTAATGAAGAAATACGACATTCCGACCGCAGAATACGACACGTTTACATCCTTTGAAGAGGCGAAGGCATATGTGCAGGAAAAAGGTGCTCCGATTGTGATAAAAGCAGATGGACTTGCAGCTGGAAAAGGCGTTACTGTGGCTATGACAGAGGAAGAAGCAATTGCGTGTCTGCATGACTTTCTTGAAGATGAAAAGTTCGGTGATGCGAGCGCGTCCGTTGTCATTGAAGAATATCTTTCTGGTGAAGAATTTTCTCTGATGGCCTTTGTCAAAGGGGAAAAGGTGTATCCGATGGTGATTGCCCAGGATCACAAGCGTGCGTTTGACGGAGACAAAGGCCCGAATACGGGCGGAATGGGCGCTTACTCTCCAGTTCCGCAAATTTCGGAAGAAACGGTTCGCCATGCTGTAGAAACGATCGTTAAGCCGGCCGCAAAAGCAATGGTACAAGAAGGCCGTTCCTTCACTGGCGTTTTGTACGCTGGATTGATGCTTACTGAAAACGGCTCGAAGGTCATTGAATTTAATGCCCGTTTCGGCGATCCGGAAACACAGGTCGTGCTTCCGCGCATGGAATCTGATCTGGTACAGGTGCTTCTAGATCTTTTAGATGATAAGGAAGTTGACTTAAGATGGAAGGATACCGCGGCAGTGAGTGTTGTGCTTGCATCAGAAGGGTATCCGGAAAGCTACGCAAAAGGCACGCCGATCGGCAGCCTTGCAGCAGAAACTGAGCAGGTCGTGGTCTTCCATGCCGGAACGAAAGCAGAAGGCGGAGAGTTCGTTACAAACGGGGGGCGCGTCGCCAATGTGACAGCTTTTGATGAATCGTTTGAAGCGGCTAGAGACCGAGTGTACAAAGCGGTTGATGAAATTTTCAAACCGGGACTCTTTTTCAGAAAAGACATTGGGGCACGCGCTTTACAGGCTGCTCAAAAATAAGTGAGGAAAACCCGCAGATTAGCTGCGGGTTTTTTGTTATCAAAGAGCGGGATGGCAGCTGGAAGAAGAAAGCACAACAAGCGTGGTTGGTTTTCCATGGGCCATCGAGGCGTCAATAAAATCCTCAAGCGTATGTACCGATTCTGTCACGACCTTTGTCACATAGCTGTACATCCCCGTGATGCGGTGGTTTTCTGCTACATCAGGGTGCGCTTTTGCAAAGGCGGCGTAGTGCTTGCAGCTTTTTGGCTCCATGAGAATAAAAGCGGTGACATGCTTGTTTAGTTTTTCGTAACAGATATTCGCGCTGTACCCGGTAATCACTCCTTTGTCTTCCAGCTTCCTGACACGCTCCGCCGCGCTTGGCGAGCTGAGTCCGACAAGCTTTCCCAGCTCAACCATCGTTAATCTGCCGTTTCGCTGCAAATGCGAGAGAATCTGAAGGTCTGTATCGTCCATTTGTCTGGCTCCTTTACATATTTAGGTGAATGAATGAAAATTCCTTTGATCGTAAGGTAATGCTGTTGATTTAACTTCATTGTAGCATATGGATGCCGTCTTATTTTTTCTATAATAAAGCCATCAATCAGAGAGGAGGCATCATGTTGCCAGAATTGCAGCGTTCGATCACTTGGATACAGGGAACGGCGTTAACGATTGGGGCGGTTTTAGGCTGCGGGATATTAATCTTGCCGTCTGTCACCGCGGACACGGCCGGTCCGGCTTCTTTATTTGTCTGGGTATTCATGTCCTTCTTATCCTTTCTTCTTGTCGGCACGCTGGCCCGGCTTGTGAAAATAGCGCCCAGCGCGGGAGGAATCACGGCTTATGTGCAGCTGGCCTTTCAGAAAAAAGCAGGGGCTATTTTGGGCTGGATCATGTTAGGGTCCGTTCCGATCGGCGTTCCCGTCATCGCTTTGACTGGCGCGCATTACGTCAGTTACATCACAGAGGCGGCTGATTGGCAGATTACATTGATTGCTGGTTGTATGCTGGCTATATCTATTTTGCTTCATATGAGAGGGATTCAACTATCCGCAAACATCAGTACACTCGTTATTTGTGTCATCGTATTTCTGCTTGTCACTTCTATTGCTGTGTCATTGCCACACGTCACGATAGCAGAATTCAAACCGTTTCTTCCGCATGGCTGGTCTGCCGCGGGATCTGTTTCTGTCATGATTTTTTTCTCCTTTGTAGGCTGGGAAATGATTACCCCATTAGCTGAGGAATTTCATCGCCCTGAAAAAGATGTCCCGCTCAGCTTGTTTTTGGCAGCGTCTTGTGTTGCGGGACTGTATATCATGCTGTCATTTGTGACCGTGGGTACTCATTCATATGGAGAGAATGGAGAAATTGCATCGCTTGCCATGCTCATCTCAAAAGGAGCAGGGGAAAGCGGTGTATACGTCACGGTATGTTTAGCGCTGTTTATTACATTCGCTACCATCCATGCCAATATTGCTGGTTTTTCAAGAATGGTGTACGCATTGGCGAGAGAGGGGCACATACCCGTATTTTTTGGAAAACTCAGTGCGACAAAACGTACGCCTATCCGTGTTTTGACAGCGATGGCCGCAGTGTTTGGCTTAGTGCTTGCGGCGCATGGCCTGTTTCAAATCGATTTGACGACTCTGTTGAAAGGGCCGAGCGCGGCTTTCATCGCATCTTACATATGTACATTGGCGGCAGCACTGAAACTCCTGAGCTGGAGAGATTCGGGCTGGTGGATGGCGCTCGGGGCATTTGTGGCGTGCGCGGTGATTTATTCATTCAGCGGCTGGGCGCTTCTTTATCCGGCAGTGCTGGCAGCTGCAGGATATCTCTATATGAAAACAAGGGGAGGGCATAAAAAAAAGCTTGATCACGTTTTGTGATCAAGCTTTTCCATTTATCCGTTTTGATGCCCGTTATTTCCAGAATCACTGTGTTGAAACATGTAGGTCACAGGGCAGAAGCGCAAGATTCCCGAACCCGCTTTCATGGCCCCCATAAAGATGTAAAAAAGATGCATTCTGCACCAAGGTTTTTTCGTAAACTTTGCACTGGCGGCTGACATAATCGTCAATCCGCAGGCGATTCTGAACACGGCATTGATGAGACTGATGTTTGGCTTCAAGGAAATCCGCTCCTTTTACTTAAAAAAGTTTTTTAACCTAACCTTCAAAAATTTGTAACGTTTTTATCGTGCGTGATGAGGAAGGATGTGATACCATGAGTCTAATACATGTAAAGGAGAGTATGTGAATGTCCGAACGCACCTTTAACTGGAAAAACAAAGACATCAGGGCACAGGTTGATGTTGTAGACTCAAAGCTGCTTCCAACGCTCCTTTTACGGAATGCTCTCGTCTTAAATCCATATGTAAAACAATGGCTGAAAAAAAACATTTGGATTTATCAGGACCGCATTGTTTATGTGGGTCATGAACTTCCGAATAGAGCCGAAGAAATTCATACGATTGATTGTGAAGGAAAATACATTGTGCCAGGTTATATTGAACCGCACGCACATCCTTTTCAAATATATAATCCCCAAACACTGGCGGAATATGTGTCTCAATATGGAACAACGACATTCGTGAATGATAACTTATTTTTGCTTTTGCAAAGCGGAAAAAAGAAAGCGCTTACGATTTTGAATGAACTCAAAAAGCAGCCTGTCCAGTATTTTTGGTGGTCACGCTATGACCTCCAGACCGAGGTTCTGAACGAGGACCACGTCCTTCCATTTGACGTCAGAAAACAGTGGATTGAACATCCGGATGTGATTCAAGGCGGAGAAATGACCGGATGGCCTCGCCTGGTAGATGGTGATGATTTAATGCTCCACTGCATGCAAGCTACAAAGAAACAGAGAAAACGCATTGAAGGGCATTTTCCCGGCGCTTCTGATAAAACGCTTACAAAAATGAAGCTGTTCGGTGCGGATTGTGATCATGAAGCGATGACAGGTGATGAAGTGATGAGAAGGCTGGAACTGGGCTATTATGTTTCCCTTCGGAACTCTTCCATTCGCCCTGATGTAAGAAAAATCTTGCAGGAGCTGCATGAGAAGGGCTTCCGCTATTATGACCACTTCTTTTACACGACAGATGGCGCAACCCCGAATTTCTATAAAGGCGGCATGACAAACGAGCTGATTCGCATCGCGTTAGAAGAAGGCGTACCTGCAATCGACGCCTACAATATGGCATCATTTAATATCGCAAAGTATTACCAAATGGATGATTATATAGGAGTTGTCGGACCGGGTAGACTGGCATCGCTCAACATACTGGAAGATCCGTTAAATCCGAATCCAGTGACTGTTCTGTCAAAAGGGACTATTCTGCGTGAAGACGGCTGTGATTTGAAGGCGTTTACAAAGACGGACTGGCACAAAGGCGGTCTTGTCCCGCTTGAGCTTTCATATGATATGACGATGGATGACTTGCAGTTTTCTATGCCGATGGGCGTGAAAATGCGGAATGCGGTTATTATGGAGCCATATATGATTGAGATCGACAATTCGATGGAACAGCTCTCGTTTGACCATGATGAAAGTTATTTGTTGATGCTCGACAGACACGGGAAATGGCGCGTCAATACGATGATAAAAGGGTTTGCCTCAAGCGTGCAGGGATTTGTAAGCTCCTTTACGACGACGGGCGACATTGTCGCGATTGGAAAAAATAAAGCAGATATGCTGCTCGCTTTCGCCCGCATGAAAGAAATCGGAGGAGGAATTGTTTTAGCGGAGAACGGAAACATTCTGCATGAAATCCCGCTTGCGCTGTGCGGCTGCGCCTCTTCGGAAGCGTATGAAGACGTGCTTGAGAAGGAACAAAAGCTGAGAGATCTTTTGACTGAAAGAGGCTATGAGTTTTGCGATCCTATCTATACGCTGCTCTTTTTGCAAAGTACGCACCTTCCGTATATACGTATTACGCCAAGAGGAATCTTCGACGTCATGAAAAAAACTGTACTCTTTCCATCGATAATGCGTTAAAATATAAAAGAGCAGGGAGCCGACATATGAAAAAATGGATGACAGTTTGCGCGCTGTGTTTCGTGTTTTTTCTGCTGGTATCCTGCCAGCAGAAGGATGCTGTCCCGGATACTGCAAAGAAGCTGAAAGCTCCTTTAACGGGGCTAAAGACTGAACAGAAGGTGACTGAACGCCGGCCTGTTGCTGTTGTGGTGAACAATCACCCGAAGGCGAGGCCGCAGTCGGGTCTGTCTAAAGCCGACATTGTCATAGAAGCGCTAGCCGAAGGGCAAATCACAAGATTTCTGGCCATTTTCCAAAGCCAGATGCCTGAAACTGTCGGACCTGTGCGGAGCGCGCGGGAATATTTCGTCACTCTCAGCAATGGCTTTGACAGCATATTTGTCCATCACGGCTGGAGTCCCGGCGCCAAAGAGCAGCTGGAATCCGGAGCTGCCGATTATATGAACGGATTGGATTTTGACGGAAGCTTATTTTGGAGAGCTGATTTCAACAAACCGCCCCACAATTCCTATACGTCTTATGATTACATAAAAAAGGCGGCGGAACAAAAGGGTTATAAGCTGAAGCAGGAAACAAATCTGCTGCTGTTTCAAACATCAGATGCAAAACCTGCAAATGAATCTTACAATGTTCGGGTAGATTATGGAACAAAAAACGTTACAAATCTTGTCGAATACAACTATGATAAAAAAGCTGAATCTTATACAAGAAGCTCTGATGGTGTCATAACGACAGACCGGGAAACCGGAAAGCCGGTTGCAATGCAAAATATTTTCATTGTTGAAGCCAGCCATCATATTATTGATCAAGATGGAAGGCGGGACATCGACTTGGAATCAGGGGGAAAAGGTCTGTTGTTTCAGCACGGAAACGTCATTGAAACAGACTGGAAACAAGTGAATGGCAGAATTGTGCCGGTAAAAGACGGCAAGTGGCTTCCGTTTGTGCCAGGAAAGACTTGGATCAATATCGTACCTGATCTTGATGCGGCTTCCATTAGTAAAGGAGAAGGTGTGTAACGATGCAAATCGATAAATTACGCGGCAAAGAGCTGGACCAGTTATTTAACTCGATCTTATCGCTGAAAGACCTGGAGGAATGTTACCGATTCTTCGATGATCTATGCACAATTAACGAAATTCAATCGCTGGCTCAGCGCCTTGAAGTGGCGCGCATGCTTCGCGAAGGAAACACGTATCATAAGATTGAAACAGAAACAGGCGCTTCCACGGCTACGATTTCCCGTGTGAAACGCTGCTTAAATTACGGGAATGACGCTTATGAAATGGCGCTTGACCGTGTGAAGGAAACGGAAACTGAGTCTTCTTCAAAATAACATAGAACCGCCCTGCCGTTCGGCAAGGGCGGTTTCTTTATGAAACAAATTGATGGATCAGGTTGTCGATATCGATGAGACTGCCATCCTCTTTCCGATAGACAACATGCTCCTTGGAAAAATGAATCGGCGAATTGATCCCTGCTGCGGCTGCAAGATTAAACAGCCCCTCGCGCAGGGAAATGACGTAGTTGCAGACACGATGCTGTTTTTCCTCAACGCTCAACGCTTTTTGCAATTTCGGATCTGTCGTCGCCACACCTGCCGGACAGGTGTTGGTGTGGCAGACGAGAGCGCGGATGCAGCCAACGGAAAACATCATGCCGCGTGCGATGTTGACAAAGTCAGCGCCGAGGGCTAAGGCGACCGCGATTTTATCAGGAGTCAGGAGCTTTCCGGAAGCAAAGATTTTCAGCTGGCTGCGCAAGCCGTATTGTTTAAGAAGCGTGTCAACAATAGGCAGCGCTGTCATAATCGGAAGGCCGACTGTATCCGCGAGCTCGTAAAAGGAAGCTCCGGTACCGCCTTCACTTCCGTCGATCGTGATAAAATCCGGATGCTTTCCGCTTTTCTGCATATGAGAGAAAAGCTCATGCAATTCTTCAGGATGCCCTGCGACCAGTTTGATGCCGACTGGCTTTTGTCCGACATCTCTAAGTTTTTCAATAAAGTCGAGCATTTCAGGAGGGTTTGAGAATTCATAAAAGCGGTTCGGGCTGTCAATCGACTTTCCAGGTTCGACATTCCGAATATCTGCCACTTCCTCTGATACTTTGGCGCCGTCCACATGGCCGCCGCGGGTTTTCGCTCCTTGTGCCAGCTTTAGCTCAAACGCTTTAATTTGGTCAATCCTGCTTTTTCTTTTAAATTCCTCCCACGAAAATTCCCCGTTTCTTTTGCGCACGCCGAATAGGCCCGGTCCGATTTGGCAAATGATATCGGCGCCGCCCTTTAAGTGATACTCAGACAATCCTCCTTCACCTGTATTCATCCAGGTGCCGCCTGCCTGATGAAGCCCTTTTGAGAGCGCCGTAACAGCCCGTTCTCCAAGAGAACCGTAGCTCATGGCAGACTGGCCGACTAAGCCCTTCACATAAAATGGCTTCTCGCATGTATGCTCGCCAATCACCTGTACATCATCAGGATGGAGAAAGTACGGGTCTGCCTTGATATGTTCGGCATGCTCCTTGCGTTTGAACAGATTGTCAGCATCCATTTTATAGATTTGGGTTTCAATTTTTGGCGTTTGATTTACATGCATTTCTTCCCTTTGTTTTGGAAACATAGCGTTACGGATATAATAGCCAGGTTTATCAAAATCTCTTACAGATCCAAAGCCCATCATTCTGCTTTTGTATTTGCCGGAGATGACGGTTTGCTCATATTCCTTTCGTGAAAAAGGCTGCTCCTCATTGTCATTGCTGTATAAATACTGTCTGAGCTCCGGCCCGATTTTTTCAAGGATATACCGAAACCTTCCAATGACGGGATAGTTGCGAAGGATTGAGTGCTCCTGCTGTTTTTCATCCTTTATGTAGATCCAGGCAAACAAGACGATCGGGATAGCGATGATCCCTATGATAAATGCGATGAGTGCTATTATGATGGTTTCCATCTCTCAGCCTCCCTTTTTATGTAACCATTTCCACAGTTGAACACTTTCCAAACAATAGCAGAAGGAATCTGGTGAAAAATATGTGCTTCTGCCGATACAGGACTCAGCAAGCAGGTACTGCCATATGCTCTCTTTTTTTATGAAAAAAGAATCAAAACACCTTTTTCAGTGAATAACGAGATTAACGGCTTTTTCCGTTTTTCCGCGCTATGTGAATTTGTTATAATGTTTAAATGGTAACAAACGAATGGAGGAACGTATGACGTGTACGATGTAACGGAGTGGAAGCATGTCTTTAAACTCGATCCAAATAAAGATTTGCCTGACGAACAGCTGGAGATTCTTTGCGAATCAGGAACGGATGCGGTCATTATCGGAGGCAGCGATGGTGTAACAGAGGATAATGTCCTGCGGATGATGTCTAAGGTAAGACGGTTTTTGGTGCCGTGTGTCCTAGAGGTGTCAGCGATTGAAGCGATCGTTCCCGGCTTTGACTTATATTTTATTCCTAGTGTATTAAACAGCAAAAACGCGGATTGGATTGTCGGAATGCACCAGAAAGCCATGAAGGAATACGGAGAACTGATGTCTATGGAAGAAATCGTGGCGGAGGGCTACTGCATCGCAAATCCAGATTGCAAAGCCGCGGCACTGACTGAAGCGGACGCCGATCTGAATATGGATGATATTGTCGCCTATGCGCGTGTGTCGGAGCTGCTGCAACTGCCGATTTTTTATTTAGAATACAGCGGCATGATTGGAGACATAGAAGCTGTCAAGAAAACGAAGGCTGTATTGGAAACGTCAACCTTGTTTTATGGCGGCGGCATCAAGGATGCGGAAACGGCCAGACAGTATGCAGAGCATGCGGACGTGATCGTTGTAGGCAATGCGGTGTATGAAGATTTTGACAGGGCTTTGAAAACAGTAGCGGCTGTGAAAGGCGAGTAGTAAATTGTACGGATTTGGTTTATGATAGAACATATGTTTTGTATAGGCGGGTGAACAAATTTTGAATTATATTAGCAATCAATTACTAAGCGGTTTAAACCCCGTTCAGCAGGAAGCTGTCAAAACAACGGACGGGCCTCTTTTGCTGATGGCGGGAGCGGGAAGCGGAAAGACGCGTGTCCTGACCCATAGAATTGCTTATTTAATGGCAGAAAAGCATGTGGCGCCGTGGAACATTCTGGCGATCACATTTACAAATAAAGCGGCACGCGAAATGAAAGAACGTGTGGAAAGCATCCTCGGACCCGGCGCGGACGATATCTGGATTTCCACATTCCACAGCATGTGCGTGCGGATCTTGCGCAGAGATATCGACCGGATCGGGATCAACCGAAATTTCTCCATTCTTGATACGGCGGACCAGCTTTCAGTGATCAAGGGGATTTTGAAGGAGCGCAATCTTGATCCGAAGAAGTTTGACCCGAGAAGCATCCTCGGCACGATCAGCAGTGCAAAAAACGAATTGACCGAACCGGAGGAATTCTCTAAAGTTGCTGGCGGCTACTACGATCAGGTGGTCAGCGATGTATATGCTGATTATCAGAAGAAGCTATTGAAAAACCAGTCGCTCGATTTTGACGATTTGATTATGACGACGATTAAATTGTTTGACCGAGTGCCGGAAGTGCTTGAATTTTATCAGCGCAAATTCCAGTACATTCACGTTGATGAGTATCAGGATACGAACAGGGCGCAATACATGCTCGTTAAGCAGCTTGCCGAGCGTTTCCAGAACCTTTGCGTTGTGGGGGATTCTGATCAGTCAATCTACAGATGGCGCGGCGCGGATATCACCAACATCCTTTCATTTGAAAAAGATTATCCGAATGCAAGCGTGATTTTGCTAGAACAAAACTATCGTTCAACGAAACGGATTTTGCGCGCGGCAAACGAGGTCATTAAAAACAACTCTAACCGCAAACCGAAAAATTTGTGGACGGAAAACGATGAAGGCATCAAAATTTCCTATTATCGCGGTGATAATGAATTCGGTGAAGGGCAGTTTGTGGCCGGTAAAATTCATCAGCTTCACAGCTCAGGCAAGCGGAAGCTGTCTGATATCGCCATTTTATACCGGACAAACGCGCAGTCCCGTGTGATTGAGGAAACGCTTCTCAAAGCGGGCTTGAACTATAACATTGTCGGCGGCACAAAGTTCTATGACAGAAAAGAAATTAAAGACATTCTTGCGTACCTGCGCCTCGTATCTAATCCGGATGACGATATTAGTTTCACGCGCATTGTCAATGTGCCGAAGCGCGGAGTCGGCGCGACATCACTTGAAAAAATCGCTTCGTATGCGGCCATAAACGGCTTGTCATTTTTCCAAGCGATTCAGCAGGTTGATTTTATCGGCGTCAGTGCCAAAGCGGCAAACGCGCTTGACAGCTTTAGACAGATGATTGAAAACCTGACCAATATGCAGGATTACTTATCCATTACAGAGCTGACAGAAGAAATTCTTGATAAGACCGAGTACAGAGAAATGCTGAAGGCTGAGAAATCGATCGAAGCCCAAAGCCGTTTAGAAAACATCGACGAGTTCCTGTCTGTTACGAAAAACTTTGAACAGAAAAGTGAAGACAAGACACTCGTTGCGTTCCTGACAGACTTGGCGCTGATCGCAGATATTGATCAGCTCGATCAGAAGGAGGAAGAGTCAGGCGGCAAGGATGCGATCACCCTGATGACACTGCACGCCGCGAAAGGACTGGAGTTCCCGGTTGTTTTCTTGATGGGGCTTGAAGAAGGAGTCTTCCCGCATAGCCGTTCTCTCATGGAGGAAGCGGAAATGGAAGAAGAACGCCGCCTTGCGTACGTTGGGATTACAAGGGCGGAACAGGAGCTTTATCTGACCAATGCCAAAATGCGCACCTTGTTTGGCCGGACAAATATGAACCCGGAATCTCGCTTCATTGCTGAAATACCGGATGATTTATTGGAAAACCTAAATGAGAAAAAAGAAACGAGAGCGTCGTCTGCGAGAAAAATGCAGCCGAGACGCGGCCCTGTTTCACGCCCGGTATCCTACGCCAGCAAAACAGGCGGCGACACCTTGAACTGGGCAGTCGGAGATAAGGCGGGCCATAAAAAATGGGGAACAGGAACTGTCGTCAGCGTGAAAGGCGAAGGAGAAGGGACAGAGCTTGATATTGCCTTCCCGAGCCCTGTCGGCGTGAAACGCCTGTTAGCAGCATTTGCTCCTATTGAAAAGCAGTAATTGAAGAGGAAAGGAAGAAGCAGATGGACAAAGAAACAGCGAAGCAGCGGGCAGAAGAACTGCGCCGCACCATCAACAAGTATAGCTATGAATATTACACCTTAGATGAACCGAGCGTCCCAGATGCCGAATACGACAGATTGATGCAGGAGCTGATTGCGATCGAGGATGAGCACCCAGACCTCAGAACGCCTGACTCTCCTACGCAGCGCGTCGGCGGAGCCGTGCTTGAAGCGTTTCAGAAAGTCACCCACGGCACACCGATGCTCAGTCTGGGCAACGCCTTTAATGCTGATGATCTTCGTGATTTCGACCGCCGTGTGCGCCAAGCCGTCGGCGACGATGTGGCGTATAATGTGGAGCTGAAAATAGACGGTCTTGCTGTTTCTCTCCGTTATGAAGACGGCTATTTTGTCAGAGGGGCCACAAGAGGTGACGGAACGACGGGAGAGGATATTACGGAGAATCTGAAGACGATCCGCAATATCCCCCTTAAAATGAACCGTGAGCTGTCAATCGAAGTGCGCGGCGAGGCGTATATGCCGAAGCGTTCGTTTGAAGCTCTTAATGAGGAACGAATTAAAAATGAGGAAGAACCGTTCGCCAATCCGCGAAATGCCGCGGCGGGATCTCTCAGGCAGCTTGATCCGAAAATTGCAGCGAAACGAAACCTCGATATCTTCGTCTACAGTATAGCGGAGCTTGACGAGATGGGTGTTGAAACGCAAAGCCAGGGGCTTGATTTTCTCGACGAACTCGGATTTAAAACGAATCAGGAACGAAAAAAATGCGGCAGCATAGAAGAAGTCATAGTGCTGGTCGATGAGTTTCAGGCGAAGCGCGCTGACCTGCCGTATGAAATAGACGGCATTGTCATTAAAGTCGATTCTCTCGATCAACAGGAGGAGCTCGGTTTTACGGCGAAAAGCCCGCGCTGGGCCATCGCGTATAAGTTTCCTGCTGAAGAGGTCGTGACGAAGCTTCTCGATATCGAATTAAATGTCGGCAGAACGGGTGTGATCACGCCGACCGCGATTCTTGAGCCGGTAAAAGTTGCCGGCACAACGGTCTCAAGAGCATCCCTTCATAACGAAGATTTAATTAAAGAGAAGGACATTCGGATTTTGGATAAGGTTGTCGTCAAAAAAGCGGGCGATATCATCCCGGAAGTTGTGAATGTCCTCGTTGAACAGCGCACAGGAGAAGAAAAGGAATTCAGCATGCCGACGGAATGTCCTGAATGCGGCAGTGAGCTCGTCCGGATCGAAGGAGAAGTGGCGCTTCGCTGCATTAACCCTGAATGTCCGGCGCAAATCCGGGAAGGGCTGATCCATTTCGTTTCCCGCAATGCCATGAACATTGATGGGCTCGGCGAACGAGTGATCACACAGCTGTTTGAGGAAAACCTTGTCCGCAATGTGGCAGATTTATATAAGCTGACGAAGGAACGAGTCATCCAGCTCGAGCGCATGGGCGAAAAGTCCACTGAAAACCTGATCAGCTCCATCCAAAAATCAAAAGAAAATTCGTTAGAGCGCCTGCTGTTTGGGCTTGGCATCCGTTTTATCGGATCAAAGGCCGCAAAGACGCTTGCCATGCATTTTGAAAGCTTGGAGAACCTGAAAAAAGCCTCTAAAGAGGAACTTCTCGCGGTAGATGAAATCGGTGAAAAAATGGCTGATGCTGTGATCACCTATTTTCATAAAGAAGAAATGCTTGAACTCTTGAATGAACTTCAGGAGCTGGGCGTAAACACACTCTACAAAGGCCCGAAAAAAGTAAAAGCAGAGGACAGCGATTCTTACTTTGCCGGTAAAACAATTGTTCTGACAGGAAAGCTGGAAGAGCTGTCAAGAAACGAAGCCAAAGCGCAAATCGAAGCGCTGGGCGGAAAGCTGACTGGAAGCGTCAGCAAAAACACAGACTTAGTCATCGCCGGAGAAGCGGCGGGAAGCAAGCTGACAAAAGCACAAGAGCTGAACATTGAAGTGTGGAATGAAGAACAGTTAATGGGAGAGCTAAAGAAATAAGAGGAGTGTTTTCTATTGAAAAAGACGTTGGCATTGGCGGCAACGGCAGCAGTATTAATGCTGTCTGCCTGCTCGTCAGGTTTCGGGGGGGAGAAGGAGGAAGAGATTACGCAAAAGACGGCGAAATCGTCAGAAAAAGCGATTGTCCCGAAATATAATATCTCTGACTCCTATTACAAAATGGTGCTGCCGTTTAAGGCAGGCAAAGCGCGCGGCTTAACAACGGAACAGCTGAACACAAGGCTGGACATTGACGAGTTTGAAACAGGGCTGATGCGTCTTGCCCAAGATTCTTTCTCGACTGACGATTATCTGTTCCAAGAAGGACAATATTTAGATGAGGATACAGTATTAAGCTGGCTGGCACGGAAAAAAACGGGCTCTGATTTGAAAAAAGCCGAAAAAGAAGATAAAAACTTCAAAAATGAAGGCTTGAATCCAGCGCTCCCGAGCTCTGGTTCAACAGAAGAAAAGAACGAAAGCAGCCCGATTTATTTAGCATCCATGCTTGAGCACGATTATTTAGTCAGAAAAGATAAGAATTCTATCCAGCTTGGCGGCGTCATGATCGGACTGGCGTTAAACTCCGTGTATTACTATCGTGAAAAAACTGGCGACCCGCAAAAAGAAGTGGAGATTAAGGACAGCACGCTTCGTCAGCAGGGAGAAAAAATCGCACAGGAGGTTATTAACCGCCTTCGTAAAAAAGATAACTTGAAGAATGTGCCGATTACCGTCGCGCTCTACAAGCAGGCGTCAAAAACATCGATTGTGCCGGGGAACTTCATCGCCAAAACAGAGGTCAAAGCAGGCTCTACTGATATCTCAAATTGGGATGACATCAATGAAAAATATGTATTCTATCCGGCGGATACAACCACAGCAGAAAAATACCCGGATGACACCGAGGTCTTTAAGCGGTTTAAAAATTCAATTGAAGAATATTTCCCGAACTATACAGGCGTTGTCGGTACAGCGCTGTATGATAATGATGAAATGAAGAAAATGAAGATTGACATACCAATGCAATTCTACGGAAAAAGTGAAGTTGTCGCGTTTACCCAGTTCTTAACGGGTGAAGTGATGGACTACTACTCTAAGAGCTCAGTTGATGTCGAAGTCAATATCACGTCCTCAGACGGACAGGAAGCGGTCATTATCCGCAATGCCGGAGATAAAGAGCCGACTGTTCACATTTATGACTGATAGAAAACCCTTGTGCCATATTGGCACAAGGGTTTTTATGTTACAATTAACAGGAAAAGGGAAAATATTTCCGCTTCTGCCGAAACACAAATCAAGGGGAGGTATGTTGATGCTGGAAATCGTGTGAAAACAATCATTATCAAATCTATAGCAGTGAAAGGATGTTAGACGTGCATAAAGATATCAAAAAAATATTTCATGAAGAGCAGGTTTTGGCAGAAGCTGCAGCGAAATACGGTTTCTCAAAAGATCAGGTGCGTTTTCTGGCTGATGCGGAAAACTATGTATATGAATGCATGAAAGACAATCAACCTTATATTTTAAAGATTACCCATACGATTCGGAGATCTTCTGATTATATAATGGGAGAGATGGAATGGCTCCGTCACCTTGCAATAGGGGGAATTTCAGTAGCCAAACCGCTCCCGTCGCTGAACGGAAAAGACGTAGAAGCAGTGCCGGACGGAAACGGCGGGTCATTTTTATTGAGAGTGTATGAGAAAGCGCCAGGGCAAAAAGTGGATGAATCGGACTGGAATGAAACGCTATTTTATGAGCTTGGCAGATACACAGGCAGCATGCACAGCCTGACAAAAAGCTACAAATTGAGCAATCCCGCTTTCAAAAGACAGGAATGGGATGAAGAGGAGCAATTAAAGCTGAGAAAATATGTGCCTGAAGATCAGATAAAGGTGTTTCAGCAAGCCGATTCTTTGATGAATGAACTGCGGAGGCTCCCGAAAAGCCAGGACAGCTACGGCTTGGTGCATGCGGACCTGCACCATGGCAATTTTAACTGGGATCATGGCAAAATCACGGCATTTGATTTTGATGATATCGGCTACAACTGGTTTGTTAACGATATTAGCATTCTTCTCTACAATGTCCTGTGGTATCCTGTTGTGCCATATGATGATAAAGCTGCGTTTACAGAAGAATTTATGACGCATTTTATGAAAGGGTACTGGGAGGAAAATGAGCTTGACCCTGCATGGCTGATGATAATACCTGATTTCCTCCGCCTTCGCCATATGCTGATTTACGGATTGCTGCACCAGATGTTTGACCTTAACACAATAGGAGAAGAGGAAAAAGAAATGCTGGCCGGTTTCAGAAACGATATAGAGAATGGCACGCCGATTACAGCATTTGATTTTTCAGCACTGGTGTAGATAGAAAAAGCCAATGGGATTCCAGTCCCATTGGCTTTTATAATGTATCACACTTCACGCCGACTACGCCTTCAATGGCTTTAATGTCATAGTAGACGTCGGTCGTGTATCTGTTTTTATGGACGCGGACCTTCACTTCCATAATTGGAAAATCCTTTTCGCCTAGGTCGTCGATCCGAACGGAGTGTGCTTTGATATCTCTTCTTTTCATTTCTTTTAAAATCTCTGTCATTTTGTCTTTATCAGAAAGTGACATTCTGATGCGGATGTCTTTTTCCTGCAGGCGGTCGGGGCCGATTTTTCTGACCACCCATGGGAGAAATTCCACGCTGATCAGGATGAACAGAAGACTGGCAAACGCTTCTTTATAAAAACCGGCTCCCGTAGCCAGCCCGAGCCCCGCTGCCCCCCAGATCATGGCCGATGTCGTCAGGCCGGAAATGACATCATTGCTTTTTCGCAGGATGACACCGGCTCCGATAAACCCGACGCCGGAGATGATTTGTGCCGGCAGACGAAGCGGATCCATCATGATGCGGTAGTATTTAGGGAAATGATATGCCGCATTAATACTGACGATCGTCAGCATGCATGAGCTGACTGCGATGACAATACAGGTTTTTAATCCGAGCGGCTTATTTTTTAATTCGCGTTCAAGCCCGATGACCATGCCAATCAATGTGGCAATGCCCAATTTCAATAAAATATCAGGATCAATATACCAGCTCAACAGCAAACTTCCCCCTTCTCTATGGTGTTTTTAAATAAATATGATTTTCTCACAGTATTTATAGCAAAACAAGGGCACAAAAGCCACCAAGCTGCGCTTGATGGCTTATTGCTTACTTTTTGCGTTTTAACAGCTTTTCCATGACACCGAATAATCGGTAAGAGGCTTTTGCAGGACGTTTTGTGATCATGCTGACAATGATGCCGGCAATCATACTGAGAATAAACCCAGGGATGATTTCGTACACACCGGTTGATTTTGCCAGGCCGGTTGTAATCCAGATCAACACGGTCGCAGCCCCGACAATCATGGCAGCAAGCGCGCCCCATTCGTTCATTCGCTTCCAATACAGACTGAGCAGAATCGCAGGTCCGAAAGCTGAACCGAAGCCGGCCCAAGCGTATCCGACCAAATCAAGAATGGTGCTGTTCGGGTTCAATGACAAGAGTACCGCGATAACGGCAATGACTAAGACGGACAATCGCCCGATCATGACCAATTCTTTATCAGAAGCTTTTCGTCTGAAAAATGACCGGTATAAATCCTCTGTTACAGCACTTGCTGTGACCAAGAGCTGTGAGGAAATCGAACTCATGATGGCAGCCAAAATAGCTGACAATAAGAACCCTGTAATTAATGGGTGGAACAAGATTTTAGAGAAGATAATGAAAATCATCTCCGGATCTTTTACAGCAACTCCGAATTTATGGGCGTATGCAACACCGATTAAACCCGTCAGCACGGAACCTAGAACTGTAATGATCATCCAGCTCATGCCGATTCGGCGTGCAGGCTTCAAATCTTTAATGTTTTTAATCGCCATAAATCGGACGATGATATGAGGCTGGCCGTAGTAGCCCAACCCCCAGGCTAAATAGGAAATAATGCTAATGACGCTCGCGCCTTTAAAGATATCCAATAAGTGTGGGTTAACAGCGCCGATTTCATGGAGAGTCGGAGCAACGCCGCCCACATGGGTAAAAGCAACGATCGGCACAAGCACTAGTGCTGCAAACATGATCGCACCCTGCACGAAGTCAGTCAGACTGACAGCAAGGAAACCGCCAAACAGTGTGTATAATACGACAACTGCGGTGGTCAGAAACAAGCCTAATTTGTAATCCGCACCAAAAGCAGATTCAAACAGCCGTCCGCCAGATACCATACCGGAAGAGGTATACAATGTGAAAAAGATCATGATGATCAATGCAGATACGATTTTCAGCAGTGATGAAGAATGCTGGAATCGTTTATCAAAGAAATCAGGAATCGTAATCGCATCATCCGCCGCTTCCGTATAAGCACGCAGCCTTGGAGCCAGCAGCAAGTAATTTGAGTACGCCCCGATTGTAAGACCTAAAGCAAGCCATAAGGTGGACAGCCCTGTCGCAAACATTGCGCCGGGAACACCCATCAGCATCCATCCGCTCATATCGGCCGCGCCGGCAGACAAAGCAGTAACGAATGGTCCGAGGCCTCTTCCTCCAAGCATGTAATCATTGATGTCAGTGGTTTTCTTGAATGCATACCAGCCGATTAACAGCATGGCAATAAAGTAAATTCCTAAAGATATAATAATTTCAATACTCACGTTTTACCCTCTCTTCATTTCTAATAATGTTGCATCACCTCTCAAATTGATGGTGCCAGTTAAGCAGCCTGGCGTAAGTGCAAATCAAAAGAAATTCTTTTGCGGGTGCACTTGGTAACTTAACCTAACAAAGTATTCCCGGCCATTCAAGCGATGAAACATTGATCATAAGCTGGAAATACCGTTGCAAACCTAGAAGGGAATAAAGAATAAAACGCTTTCAAAAAATAATTAAAGTAAAAATATTCAGAAAAATATTTCGTTTCTCCTTCGCCTCATTTTAGTATAAAATATATAGGGTATTGTTTCGAAAACACAGGCCTGTCTTAAGGCGTTTTGTTGCTTTAAAGGGCTTGTTTTTGATATGATCAGTATTATATGACTTAACGGAGAAATATGTGGAGGTGGATCATATGTCACGAATTTCAATAGAAGAAGTAAAGCACGTTGCGCACCTTGCAAGACTTGCGATTACTGAAGAAGAAGCAAAAATGTTCACTGAACAGCTCGACAGTATCATTTCATTTGCCGAGGAGCTTAATGAGGTTAACACAGACAATGTGGAGCCTACAACTCACGTGCTGAAAATGAAAAATGTCATGAGAGAAGATGAAGCGGGTAAAGGTCTTCCGGTTGAGGATGTCATGAAAAATGCGCCTGACCATAAAGACGGCTATATTCGTGTGCCATCAATTCTGGACTAAAGGAGGGACACAAGAATGTCATTATTTGATCATAAAATCACAGAATTAAAACAGCTCATACATAAAAAAGAGATTAAGATTTCTGATCTGGTTGACGAATCTTATAAACGCATCCAAGCGGTTGATGATAAGGTACAAGCCTTTTTGGCATTAGATGAAGAAAGAGCGCGCGCATACGCGAAGGAGCTTGATGAGGCGGTTGACGGCCGTTCTGAGCACGGTCTTCTTTTCGGTATGCCGATCGGCGTAAAAGATAATATCGTAACAAAAGGGCTGCGCACAACATGCTCCAGCAAAATTCTCGAAAACTTTGATCCGATTTACGATGCTACTGTCGTTCAGCGCCTTCAAGACGCTGAAGCGGTCACAATCGGAAAACTGAACATGGACGAATTCGCCATGGGGTCATCTACAGAAAACTCAGCTTACAAGCTGACGAAAAACCCTTGGAACCTGGATACAGTTCCCGGCGGTTCAAGCGGCGGATCTGCGGCTGCGGTTGCTGCGGGAGAAGTTCCGTTTTCTCTTGGATCTGACACAGGCGGCTCCATCCGTCAGCCGGCTTCTTTCTGTGGCGTTGTCGGATTAAAACCTACATACGGACGTGTATCTCGTTACGGACTGGTCGCATTTGCGTCTTCATTAGACCAAATCGGGCCGATTACACGTACGGTTGAGGATAACGCGTTTTTACTTCAAGCGATTTCTGGCGTAGATAAAATGGACTCCACGAGTGCAAATGTGGACGTGCCTGATTTTCTTTCTTCATTAACTGGCGACATCAAAGGACTGAAAATCGCCGTTCCGAAAGAATACCTTGGTGAAGGTGTCGGCAAAGAAGCGAGAGAATCTGTCTTGGCAGCGCTGAAAGTCCTTGAAGGTCTCGGCGCTACATGGGAAGAAGTGTCTCTTCCGCACAGTAAATACGCGCTTGCGACATATTACCTGCTGTCATCTTCTGAAGCGTCAGCGAACCTTGCACGCTTTGACGGCATCCGCTACGGCTACCGCACAGACAACGCGGATAACCTGATCGACCTTTACAAGCAAACACGCGCTGAAGGTTTTGGAAATGAAGTCAAACGCCGCATCATGCTCGGAACGTTTGCTTTAAGCTCAGGCTACTACGATGCGTACTACAAAAAAGCGCAAAAAGTGCGTACGTTGATTAAGAAGGATTTCGAGGACGTATTTGAAAAATATGATGTTATTGTTGGACCGACTACACCGACACCTGCGTTTAAAATCGGTGAAAACACGAAGGATCCGCTCACAATGTACGCAAACGATATCTTAACGATTCCGGTCAACCTTGCCGGCGTACCGGGAATCAGCGTGCCATGCGGATTAGCAGACGGACTTCCGCTCGGCCTGCAAATCATAGGAAAACACTTTGATGAAAGCACTGTATACCGCGTTGCTCATGCATTTGAACAAGCGACAGACCATCATAAAGCAAAACCTGAACTGTAAGGGGTGAAAAGAATTGAACTTTGAAACGGTAATCGGACTTGAAGTCCACGTTGAGTTAAAAACAAAATCAAAAATTTTCTCAAGCTCTCCAACGCCATTCGGCGCGGAGGCGAATACGCAGACAAGCGTCATTGACCTCGGATATCCGGGCGTCCTGCCTGTTCTGAACAAAGAAGCCGTTGAATTCGCAATGAAAGCCGCTATGGCGCTCAACTGTGAGATCGCAACGGATACGAAGTTTGACCGCAAAAACTATTTCTATCCTGACAACCCGAAAGCGTATCAGATTTCTCAATTTGATAAGCCAATCGGTGAAAACGGCTGGATCGAAATTGAAGTCGGCGGCAAAACAAAACGCATCGGCATCACGCGCCTTCACCTTGAAGAGGATGCTGGAAAGCTGACGCATACGGGCGACGGCTATTCTCTTGTTGACTTCAACCGTCAAGGAACGCCGCTTGTTGAGATCGTATCAGAGCCGGACATCCGCACGCCGGAAGAAGCGTACGCGTATCTTGAAAAGCTGAAATCCATCATCCAATATACAGGCGTTTCTGACTGTAAAATGGAAGAAGGCTCACTTCGCTGTGACGCCAATATCTCTCTTCGTCCGATCGGCCAAGAGGAATTCGGCACAAAAACGGAATTGAAAAACTTGAACTCCTTTGCGTTTGTTCAAAAAGGCCTTGAGCATGAAGAAAAACGCCAGGAGCAGGTTCTTCTTTCCGGCGGCGTCATCCAGCAAGAAACTCGCCGTTATGATGAAGCAACGAAGAAAACCATTCTTATGCGTGTCAAAGAGGGATCTGACGACTACCGTTACTTCCCAGAGCCGGATCTAGTCGAGCTCTACATTGATGATGAATGGAAGGAACGCGTAAAAGCAAGCATTCCTGAGCTTCCGGATGAGCGCCGCAAGCGTTATATCGAAGAGCTTGGCTTGCCTGCATATGACGCGATGGTTCTGACGCTGACAAAAGAAATGGCTGATTTCTTCGAAGAAACCGTTCAAAAAGGCGCTGAAGCTAAACAAGCGTCTAACTGGCTGATGGGTGAAGTGTCAGCTTACCTAAACGCAGAGCAAAAAGAGCTTGCCGACGTTGCCCTCACACCTGAAGGCCTTGCCGGCATGATCAAATTGATTGAAAAAGGAACCATTTCTTCTAAGATCGCGAAGAAAGTGTTTAAAGAATTGATTGAAAAAGGCGGCGACGCTGAGAAGATTGTGAAAGAGAAAGGCCTTGTTCAGATTTCTGACGAAGGCGTGCTTCTGAAGCTTGTCACTGAGGCGCTTGACAACAATCCTCAATCAATCGAAGACTTTAAAAACGGAAAAGACCGCGCGATCGGCTTCCTAGTCGGACAGATTATGAAAGCGTCCAAAGGACAAGCCAACCCGCCGATGGTCAACAAAATTCTGCTTGAAGAAATTAAAAAACGCTAATAAAAAAGCAGCCCTTAGAGGCTGCTTTTTTTATGGTCAAATTGAGATAAAGACAGAGATGAGAGCACGAAGCCTTTCAACTTCTTTGTCGTTGGTTCCGGTCAAATTGGACAGCATGCCTTTAATAATCGGTTTGCGCGGTTTATCCTGAGTCAATTCTTCCTCGATAACATCAAGTGACACGGTGATATCCTCGGGCAGCGTGCTGTTTTCTTTCACTTTCTGAATGTCCTCAAGCAACTGGTCTTTCTCCGCAGGCATCGGGTTGAAAATGTCTTTTGACACAATCGGATTGAGTGCAGAACGGCTCAGTCCCTGTACAAGATCATCCAGTCTCTCGATGATAAAGGCTGAGATTTCTTCTGCACCGATATTAAGCTCACTATTAAATACCATCACATTCATATAGGAATGCACGATGCCTCTTGCCATGATGGACAGATCTGCGATGTACTGCTCGATTCCTTTTCCATAAGACGACAGCAAGGCGTTCCGGTACAGCTTATCCGTCTCCATGGTTACTTTGTAAAAATATTGCTTGATTTCTTGATTTTCCGGAATGATATTTTCGGTAAGCAAAAGTACGATAAAATCTTTATGATCACGAAAATCCTCAAATTGAGCGCCAATTTGTTTTTTCAAAACTTCTTTAGGCGGCTTTCCAGCAAGATCTTCTTCTATATTTTTCATTTTGTTCATAGACATACCGATATAATATTCACAGGCAGATAACAGCAGCGCTTCTTTCGATTTGAAGTGCAAATAAAAAGCGCCCTTCGAAATGCCGCATTCACTGGCGATTTCTTGGATCGTCGTAGCTGCGAATCCTTTTTTCGCAAATAAACGAATGCTGGTTTTTATAATTCTCTCTTTTTTTTCATTCATGACGTGCTTCCCCTTAATCCTTGAAAAATTTAGTAAAATTTTCTGGTATATGAGTTGACGTTGTTGCGTTATAACGTTTAGTATTATATAGAATGACCAGTCAGTCAATAAAAAATGTAATGGAGGATATGATGAATCACGTTATTAATTTCGTTCTGAAAAACAAATTCGCCGTATGGCTGATGACGATTATTGTAACGGCAGCCGGCTTGTATGCGGGTATGAATATGAAGCAAGAGTCTATTCCTGACGTGAACATGCCTTACTTGACGATCAGCACGACATATCCGGGTGCGACACCAAGCCAAGTGGCTGATGAAGTGACCAAACCGGTTGAACAAGCCGTGCAGAACTTGGACGGTGTCAGTGTTGTGACTTCGACGTCCTATGAAAACGCATCGTCGGTCATGATTGAATATGATTATGAGAAAGATATGGACAAAGCGAAAACAGAAGCAGCTGAAGCGTTAGAAAACGTCAACCTGCCTGATGACGCGAAGGATCCGGAGATTTCACGCTACAGCTTGAATTCATTCCCGATTCTGACGCTGAGTGTGTCCAGTGATAAAGATAACCTGCAAGAGCTAACGAAACAAGTGGAGGACAGCCTCGTTTCTAAGCTTGAAGGCTTAGAAGGCGTTGCGTCCGTCCAAGTATCAGGCCAGCAGGTGGAAGAGGTTGAATTCTCTTTCAAAGAAGACAAACTGAAGGAATACGGCCTTGATGAAGATACAGTCAAGCAAGTGATTCAAGGTTCAGATGTGACAACTCCGCTTGGATTGTACACATTCGGAAATGAAGAAAAATCTGTCGTCGTTAGCGGCGATATTGAAACAATTAAAGATTTGAAGAATATGAGAATCCCGACGGCATCTGCTTCAAGTGCAGGAAGCAGCGCAGCATCTCAAGCGGCGGCGCAGAGTGCACAGGCAGCCCAAAGCGCACAAGCGGCAGCACAGGCGCAGCAAAGCGCAAGCACAGCAGTGCCGACGGTCAAGCTTTCTGACATTGCCACAATTAAAGATGTGAAAAAAGCTGAATCCGTTTCACGCACAAATGGCAAAGACAGCATCGGCATCAACATCGTCAAAGCAAACGATGCGAATACGGTAGAGGTTGCCGACGATGTCAAAGCTGAGCTGAAAAAGTTCAAAGAAGACCATAAAGGCTTCAATTACAGCGCAACTCTCGACATGGCGGAGCCGATCACACAGTCAGTTGACACGATGTTAAGCAAAGCCATTTTCGGTGCTATTTTTGCGATTGTGATTATTCTCTTATTCTTAAGAGATATCAAATCAACATTAATTTCGGTAATTTCAATTCCATTATCATTGCTGATCGCACTCCTTGTGCTGCAGCAGCTTGATATCACATTGAATATTATGACGCTCGGCGCAATGACCGTTGCCATCGGACGTGTAGTCGATGACTCCATCGTTGTGATCGAGAACATTTATCGCCGAATGAGACTCAAAGACGAGCCGCTCCGCGGAAAAGCCTTGGTTCGTGAAGCGACGAAGGAAATGTTTAAACCGATCATGTCATCAACGATTGTGACAATTGCGGTATTCCTGCCGCTCGCACTTGTAGGCGGACAAATCGGTGAGTTGTTTATTCCGTTTGCCTTAACGATTGTTTTTGCGCTTGCCGCATCCCTGGTGATTTCAATCACGCTTGTGCCGATGCTCGCACACAGCCTGTTCAAAAAATCATTAACCGGTGCGCCGGTTAAAGCGAAAGAACACAAACCTGGCAGACTTGCAAACATCTATAAAAAAGTATTGAACTGGGCGCTGAGCCACAAATGGATCACGTCTATCATCGCTGTTCTGATGCTCCTTGGAAGCTTGTTCCTCGTACCGTTAATCGGTGCCAGCTACCTGCCGTCCGAGGAAGAAAAAACGATGCAGCTCACATACAGCCCAGAACCGGGTGAAACGAAAAAAGAAGCCGAAAATGAAGCTGAAAAAGCGGAAAAAATCCTGCTTGACCGCAAGCATGTCGATACGGTTCAGTATTCATTAGGCTCTGGCAGCCCGCTTGCCGGAGGAGATTCTAACGGTGCGTTATTCTATATCAAATATGAAAGCGACACGCCTGACTTTGATAAAGAAAAAGATAACGTTCTGAAGGAAATCCAAAAGCAATCTGACCGCGGAGAATGGAAGTCACAGGACTTCAGCTCTTCAGGCAATAACAACGAATTAACATACTATGTGTATGGCGATTCTGAAAACGATATTAAAGACACGGTCAAAGACATTGAAAAAATCATGAAAGATGAAAAGGATCTGAAAAACGTAAATTCAGGCCTTTCCAGCACATATGATGAGTACACATTTGTCGCTGACCAAGAAAAACTAAGCAAACTCGGTTTAACTGCGTCTCAAATTTCTCAGGCCTTAATGTCACAAACATCGCAAGAACCGCTCACCACAGTGAAAAAAGACGGCAAAGAGCTTGATGTGAACATTAAGACAGAAAAAGACGAGTATAAGAGTGTGAAAGATTTAGAGAATAAAAAGATCACTTCCGCGACTGGCCAGGAAGTCAAAATCGGCGATGTGGCAAAAGTGAAAGAAGGATCAACATCAGATACCGTGTCAAAACGTGACGGAAAAGTCTATGCGGATGTCACAGGTGAGGTTACATCTGACAATGTCACAGCCGTATCAGCTGCTATCCAGAAGAAAATTGATAAGCTTGACCATCCTGATAACGTATCGATTGATACAGGCGGCGTATCAGCGGATATCGCTGATTCCTTCACGAAGCTCGGTTTAGCGATGCTGGCAGCAATAGCGATCGTTTACCTTGTGCTCGTGATTACCTTCGGCGGAGCGCTAGCGCCATTTGCGATTCTGTTCTCATTGCCGTTCACAGTCATCGGTGCCCTGGTCGGACTTTACGTATCAGGTGAAACGATCAGTCTGAACGCAATGATCGGTATGCTCATGCTTATCGGTATCGTTGTCACGAATGCCATTGTCTTAATTGACCGCGTGATTCATAAGGAAGCGGAAGGCCTGTCTACGAGAGAAGCGCTCCTGGAAGCCGGCTCTACACGACTCCGTCCGATCCTGATGACAGCCATTGCGACAATCGGCGCCTTGATTCCATTAGCACTCGGCTTCGAAGGCGGAAGCCAAGTCATTTCAAAAGGACTCGGCGTCACGGTTATCGGCGGTTTAATCAGTTCAACACTTCTGACACTCCTGATCGTGCCAATCGTATATGAAGTATTGGCGAAGTTCCGCAAGAAAAAACCGGGAACGGAAGAAGAGTAAAAAAACTAAAAGCCTCAGCTCTGCTGAGGCTTTTGTGCGTTTTCACCTGTAAGATTATGTACATTTTGTTGCGATTTTTTTAACTCATAGTATAATTAAAGGTTGTTAGTGTAAAAATGGATCGGATACTCTTAAGTAGGATGATGAGATAATGAAACGTGCACGCATAATATACAATCCGACTTCAGGACGGGAGATCTTTAAAAAGCATCTTGCCCAGGTCCTGCAAAAATTTGAACAAGCCGGCTATGAAACCTCCACCCATGCGACGACATGCGCAGGAGACGCTACACACGCTGCCAAGGAAGCGGCATTGCGTGAGTTTGACCTGATCATTGCGGCAGGCGGAGACGGAACGATCAACGAGGTCGTCAACGGGCTTGCGCCTTTAGACAATCGTCCGACACTTGGTGTGATTCCAGTCGGCACAACGAACGACTTCGCCAGAGCGCTCGGCATTCCGCGAGAGGATATTTTAAAAGCAGCAGATACGGTCATTAACGGCGTCGCCCGCCCGATTGATATCGGACAGGTCAACGGCCAGTATTTTATTAATATCGCCGGAGGAGGCCGTCTGACCGAGTTGACGTACGACGTGCCAAGCAAACTCAAAACAATGCTCGGCCAGCTTGCTTATTATTTAAAAGGAATGGAAATGCTGCCTTCACTTCGTCCGACAGAAGTCGAGATTGAATATGACGGCAAGCTGTTTCAAGGTGAAATCATGCTGTTTTTGGTCACGCTGACAAATTCCGTCGGCGGGTTCGAAAAACTCGCGCCGGATTCCAGCCTGAATGACGGCATGTTTGATTTGATGATACTAAAGAAAGCAAACCTTGCTGAATTTATCAGGGTCGCCACGATGGCGCTTCGCGGCGAACACATCAACGACCAGCACATTATTTATACAAAAGCGAACCGCGTGAAAGTCAATGTATCAGAAAAGATGCAGCTGAACCTGGACGGCGAGTACGGCGGCATGCTGCCGGGCGAATTCGTGAATCTGTATCGGCACATTCACGTCGTCATGCCGAAGGAGAAAGCGGAACAGCTGGATGACTAAAACTTGGCTTTGTAAGCCAAGCTCAGAATGTTGACAAAATCCTAAAACAGTTTTCGTTTTAGGATTTTGTCATCTTTTCAGCGTGATTGAAAACCTTTGAAGTCTAGGAAGGACAAGCATTGGAGCGTACTTCCGCAGGATGCGGTGACAGCGGCGTTTGAGCAGGACGCTCTAGTTTTTAGCCGCTGGTCTTTTTACGTGAGCACCGAAGCACAGGACTGACAACGAATGCGAAGGTTTGCCTACACGCTGAAACTTGGCTTGAATAGGCCAAGTTTTTCTTTCGCTTAAAACAAGAGGTGAACATACATGAAAATGAAACCCCCAGTAGAAAAAAACGAATACTATGACGTGACGTTTGAGGATTTGACGCATGAAGGAGCGGGCGTAGCAAAGGTCCAAGGCTTTCCGATCTTCGTGCCGAATGCCCTGCCCGAGGAAAAAGCGCAAATCAAAGTAACACGCGTCAAAAAAGGTTTTGCTTTCGGACGCTTGATTGAGCTGAAGGAAGAAAGCCCGCATAGAACGGAAGCCCCATGCCCAATTTACAAGCAATGCGGAGGCTGTCAGCTTCAGCACATGACCTACGAAGGCCAGCTCCTGTTTAAACAGAAACAAGTCAAAGACGTCTTAGAACGCATCGGCAAGCTGGACCTTTCAAACGTCACCGTGCACCCGACACTCGGCATGGAAGACCCTTGGAACTACAGAAACAAAGCACAGGTGCCGGTAGGAGAACGGGAAGGCGGACTCGTCGCGGGATTTTATCAGCAAAGAAGCCATGACATCATCGACATGAGCGCCTGCCTGATCCAGCAATCCAAAAACGACGAAGCCGTTCAAGCTGTCAAAGACATTTGCGCAAACTACGGTGTCAAAGCCTACAACGAAGAACGCCACAAAGGCTGGCTCCGCCACATCATGGTCAGATACGGCGTTGTTACGGGCGAAATGATGATCGTCTTCATCACAAGAACAAGCGACTTCCCGCACAAAGCGAAGATCATCGAAGACATCACAGCGCAATTCCCGCACGTTAAATCAATCGTGCAAAACATCAACCCGAACAAAACAAACGTCATCTTCGGGAACGAAACAAACGTCATCTGGGGCGAAGAATACATCTACGACCTCATTGGAGACGTCAAATTCGCCATCTCCGCCAGATCGTTTTACCAAGTCAACCCCGAGCAAACAAAAGTGCTCTACGACAAAGCGCTTGAGTACGCGGAACTGAAAGGCGAAGAAACCGTCATTGACGCCTACTGCGGCATCGGTACAATTTCTCTCTTTCTGGCAAAGCAGGCGAAAAAAGTGTACGGTGTAGAGATTGTACCGGAAGCAATTGAAGATGCGAAACGAAACGCAGAATTAAACGGCATCACAAACGCAGAGTTTGCTGTTGGAGAAGCGGAAACCGTGATTCCAAAGTGGTACGAAGAAGGCATCACAGCAGATACGCTAGTCGTCGACCCGCCAAGAAAAGGCTGCGACGAAGCCCTCCTGCGGACGATTGTGGAGATGAAGCCGAAGCGGGTGGTGTATGTGTCCTGTAATCCGGGGACGCTTGCGAGAGATTTGCGGGTGCTTGAGGATGGCGGGTACGTGACGCGCGAAGTGCAGCCTGTGGATATGTTTCCGCATACGAATCATGTGGAGTGTGTGGCTGTGCTGAAAATCAGACAATGAAGTGACTCTGTTAAGTACAAAGACATAATAATAAAATAAACAAACCTTAGTTTATATAAACTAAGGTTTGTTTATTTTATTAAAAATTCAGGTAATCCTCAAAAGCTGTACCTACTGAAGTAATGTAGAGTATGAATGTAAACTAGTATAAAAGCAAAAGTTGATATATGCTCACAGGGTGTATTTATTGATCAACGATAAAATGATTTTAAGTTGTAGTATTTTATTAGGTAAAGACTATAGGATATATTATCCTTCGTATTGAAGTCTATTTGACCATAGGGATAGAAAAAGAGAGAATAGTTTCGTATTTTTTGAAGAAAATACAAAAAGCAATCTTGAAATTAAAAGAATTATATGCAATAATAACCATTGTAAAATAAAAGGAGGAATTTAGATGAAAAAGAAAATTGTAGCTGGTGTTTTAGGATTAACATTATTAATGCCTCTTGGGGCTGGAGCTGCTTACAAAAGTTATACAGGATATGTTTTAGGAGCCCATAGTACAAATAACTATACATCATATCATACAAAAGGAACTTCTAACCAACATATTATGAATACTGTAGAAAATTTCCAAAATGCTTCTTCAGCCAATTTTTGGGCGCAAAGAAGCGGTGCAGATACTGTTTCTTCTAAATACAACCAGAAAAAAGGCAATACAACTAAAATTAAATTCGATGATACAGTTAATAAAGGCAAACAAGTTAGATTAGCAATGGAAAACGCAAACTGGTGGGGTTCTAGAGCATTTGTAGCTGGACGAGCTGATTTTAGATAAGTAATTTATTAAATTTTCTTTAAAGCACTTTATTCATAAAGTGCTTTATGTTATTTTATTATTAGAAAATTTAACTTGAAAAAGAAGGAAGATAGGGATGAAATTTAAATATGAGATTAAAAATTGTTTAGCTAGAAGAGAAATACATTTTATTTTTAATTTGTTAATGATTCTTTCTATTATAGGGTTTTTAATGGAATGCATTGCAGTATATAATAAGAAAATGTCTTTTCTGAGATCTTCGGCAGAATCGAGTTTAATACAGGGAACTTATTCAGTATCAATAATGGGAACAGTTTTGATTATGTTACCAATTTTAAGTGGTATTATTTTTTCGGATTCAATACATACTGAATTTAAATCTGGTGTTTATAAGAGTATCTTAACTAGAGTCCCTAAGAAAACTTATGTGTTAACTAAGGCAGTTGTAATTTCCGTTACTACATTTTTTGTATTCTTTATTCCTTTTATAGTAAATCAGTTACTTTGTACCCTATTCTTTCCGATTGAGGGATATGACAATATTTATTCACTCCCACCTTATGATATAGGGTTTCAAAATTTTCATTACGAGTATTTATTTGATTTCTTAAGAGTTCAACACCCAATTATTTATAATTTGTTTTTTGCTTTTTTAATTAGTCTTTTTGCTAGTGCTGTAGCTGTTTTAACATATTCTGTCTACTTTTTTACTCTAGAAAAAAATCGAATAGCAGGAATTGTTCTAGTATTCGGAGCTTATATTGTATCTACTATATTATTCAGTATTATAAGGTTGGATGGTTTCTCACTTTATGACCAAATTAAACCTGGACACATAGGTGATTCGGTTGGATTAATACTTTGGTTCATTTTTTTATTAGTATTATCATCATCCTTAATTATCTCCAAGGGCGTAAGAAAAGAATGGGAGTTATAATTGGAGGTAAAAATGAATGAATGGATTCACTAAACAAATCATTATTAATTTTCTAAATAATAAAAAGAATTTAATGGTCTTTTTAGGTATTTTATTTTTGCAGCTATACAATACTATGAAAGTAAATCAAGAATATTACTCTTATGATTATCTTTTAATACACCATTCTTTATTTAATAGTTCTCTATTACTTATTTTAATCTTACCAATATATATGTATTTTGTTATGGAATTATTCGGGGAATTCAACTACTTGTTGGTTTTCGTTAGATTTAAAAATGGTAAGCCATGGAGAGTTCAAAAAAGTATAGTTTTACTAGGTCTCTCTTTTTTGTTTACCCTCCTACTACACTCTGGAATGTTTCTATATTTAATCTTAAACAATTTTAATTCTTTGTTAGAAGAAACTAGTTTGATTATTCTTGGTTTTGTTTTATGTACTATAGGTTTTTATTTAATAGGAGAGATTATACTTTTTCTTGAAATTATATTAAAAAACAAGATAATATTAATATCCAGTCTTTACATAGTTTTTTTAGTTCCAGAATTTATAAAAGGGA
>NZ_PJCT01000008.1:0-59878 GCF_002837495.1 Bacillus sp. SN32
CACACCCGTTCCCATACCGAACACGGAAGTTAAGCTCTTCAGCGCCGATGGTAGTCGGGGGTTTCCCCCTGTGAGAGTAGGACGCCGCCAAGCAAGCTTAAACCCAGCTCATTGAGCTGGGTTTTTTGTATTTTGGTTTATTGGTATCATAAAATTCCACTTAACTGTATAATATAATAACTTTATACGAATTTTAAATCAGCAATCAGGTTTTGTGGACCGCGAAAATGGAAATAATAAAGGATAGAGCGAGAAAGTTGAAATTCCTCGAGAAACGGCTTATAGTAAGATTATAGTCAAATATAGTCAAAGTCAGTAAAGGAGGGGGTTGAGTGGGACATAATATTTCTGACATCATTGAACAATATTTAAAACGAGTGTTAGATCAAAATGGCAAGGAAATTTTAGAGATTAAACGAAGTGAAATTGCAGATAAATTTCAATGCGTTCCTTCCCAAATAAATTATGTCATCAACACCAGATTTACAAGCGAAAGAGGATATATTGTTGAGAGCAAACGCGGGGGCGGCGGTTACATCAGAATCATTAAAATTAAAATGAACAATGAAGTTGTCCTGATCAATAATATAATTTCTCAAATTAATACCCATTTGTCTCAAGCAGCCTCTGATGACATTATTTTAAGGCTATTAGAAGACAAGGTAATTTCAGAAAGAGAAGCAAAAATGATGGTCAGCGTAATGGACCGCTCAGTTTTACACATTGACTTGCCTGAACGTGATGAATTAAGAGCGAGAATGATGAAGGCAATGCTGACTTCTTTAAAATTAAAATAAGCGGGTGAAAAGATTGATTTGTCAAGAGTGCCACGAGAGACCAGCCACTTTTCACTTTACAAAGGTTGTTAACGGAGAAAAAATAGAAGTTCATATTTGTGAACAATGTGCCAAAGAAAATAGTGATTCATATGGTATAAGTGCAAATCAGGGTTTCTCTATTCATAATTTACTTTCGGGTTTACTGAACATGGATTCTTCATTTCAAAATGCAGGAACTCAAATGTTCAGTCACTCGGAGCAAATATCTGCTTGTCCGAAATGCGGAATGACTTTTCAGCAATTCAGAAAAATTGGCCGTTTTGGATGTTCTGAATGTTACAAAACATTTCATAGCAACATTACACCAATCCTACGTAAAGTGCACAGCGGAAACACTGTGCATGCAGGTAAGATACCGAAACGAATAGGCGGCAATCTTCATGTCAGACGGCAGATTGATATGCTAAAAAAGGAATTGGAATCCTTAATCCATCAAGAAGAATTTGAAAATGCAGCTCATGTAAGAGATCAAATTCGTTCATTAGAACAATCACTCAAAAGTACAGATAGTGAGGAGGAACAGGGGTAATGTCGCTAAAGCATTTTATTCAGGACGCACTAAGCAGTTGGATGAAGCAGAAAGGACCTGAAAGTGACATTGTACTCAGCAGCCGCATACGTTTAGCAAGGAACTTTGAGCATATTCGGTTCCCTACGCGGTATTCCAATGAAGAAGCCTCATCCATCATACAGCAATTTGAAGATCAGTTTTCAGAGCAAGAAATTCCCGGAATCGGCAAATTTGTTTTGATTAGAATGAATGATGCACAGCCTTTAGAAAAGCGTGTACTTGTTGAAAAACATCTAATCAGTCCTAATCTGACAGAGTCTCCTTTTGGCGGCTGTTTGCTTTCTGAAAATGAGGAAGTAAGCGTCATGTTAAATGAAGAGGACCATATTAGAATTCAGTGTCTTTTCCCTGGATTTCAGCTTTTAGAAGCAATGAAAGCCGCAAACCAGGTCGACGACTGGATTGAAGAAAAAGTTGATTATGCATTCAATGAGCAAAGAGGATACTTAACCAGCTGTCCTACAAACGTAGGTACAGGTTTAAGGGCTTCGGTCATGATGCATCTGCCGGCACTGGTTTTAACTAGGCAAATAAATCGAATTATACCGGCAATTAATCAATTAGGCTTAGTTGTTAGAGGAATTTATGGGGAAGGCAGCGAAGCAGTAGGGAATATCTTTCAAATTTCAAATCAGATCACGCTTGGTAAGTCAGAGCAGGATATTGTAGAGGATCTTAACAGTGTTGCTGCTCAGTTGATTGAACAAGAACGATCTGCCCGAGAAGCGATTTATCAAACTTCTAAAATCGAACTTGAGGATCGGGTATATCGGTCTTACGGGGTCTTGTCTAATTGCCGGATGATAGAATCGAAAGAAACTGCAAAGTGCCTTTCAGATGTTCGGTTAGGCATAGACCTAGGCATTATAAAAGGACTTTCAAGCAACATACTTAACGAACTTATGATTTTGACGCAGCCAGGATTTTTACAGCAATACTCGGGAGGCGCTTTGCGTCCGAACGAAAGGGACATTCGAAGAGCGGCTCTCATCAGAGAACGGCTTCACTTAGAAATGAATGGGAAAAGACAGGAGGATGAATCGATATGATGTTTGGAAGATTTACAGAAAGAGCTCAAAAAGTACTGGCGCTAGCACAGGAAGAAGCACTTCGGTTAGGTCATAATAACATTGGCACTGAGCATATTTTATTAGGACTGGTAAGAGAAGGAGAGGGCATTGCTGCTAAAGCTCTTCAAGCGCTTGGACTCGGTTCAGATAAAATTCAGAAAGAAGTAGAAAGTTTGATCGGGCGCGGGCAGGAAATGTCTCAAACGATTCATTATACTCCTAGAGCTAAAAAAGTCATTGAGCTTTCAATGGATGAGGCAAGAAAACTCGGTCATTCTTATGTTGGAACAGAACATATTCTTCTTGGTCTGATTCGTGAAGGAGAAGGTGTTGCTGCGAGAGTTCTGAATAATCTCGGTGTCAGCTTAAATAAAGCAAGACAGCAGGTGCTCCAGCTTCTAGGAAGTAATGAAACAGGATCATCAGCGGCAGGAACAAACAGCAATGCGAATACGCCTACGCTTGACAGCTTGGCAAGAGACTTAACTGCTATTGCGAAGGAAGACAGCCTTGACCCTGTAATCGGCAGAAGCAAGGAGATCCAGCGTGTCATTGAAGTGTTAAGCCGCAGAACGAAAAACAACCCTGTTCTCATTGGGGAACCAGGTGTAGGTAAAACGGCTATCGCAGAAGGTTTGGCACAGCAAATTATCAATAATGAAGTACCCGAAATTTTGCGTGATAAACGTGTGATGACATTAGACATGGGAACAGTTGTTGCCGGCACAAAATACCGCGGAGAATTTGAGGATCGCCTGAAGAAGGTCATGGATGAAATTCGCCAGGCAGGAAATATCATTCTATTCATCGATGAGCTCCATACATTAATCGGGGCAGGCGGAGCAGAAGGTGCTATTGATGCATCTAATATTTTAAAACCTTCACTTGCTCGCGGCGAACTCCAATGTATTGGCGCAACGACTCTTGATGAGTACCGTAAATATATTGAAAAAGATGCAGCACTGGAACGCCGTTTTCAGCCGATTCAGGTTGATCAGCCATCTGTAGATGAAAGTATTCAAATTTTACAAGGTCTGCGTGACAGATACGAAGCCCACCACCGCGTTTCTATCACTGATGATGCCATTGAAGCTGCGGTTAAGCTTTCTGACAGATATATTTCTGACCGCTTCCTTCCGGATAAAGCAATTGACTTGATCGATGAAGCAGGTTCAAAGGTGAGACTGCGCTCATTTACAACGCCTCCTAACTTAAAAGAGCTTGAGCAGAAGCTTGATGAGGTTCGTAAAGAGAAGGATGCGGCAGTGCAAAGCCAAGAGTTTGAAAAAGCTGCTTCCTTGCGTGATACTGAACAACGCCTGCGCGAGCAAGTAGAGGATACGAAGAAATCATGGAAAGAGAAGCAAGGGCAGGAAAACTCAGAGGTTACTGTGGATGATATTGCGATGGTTGTATCCAGCTGGACCGGTGTGCCTGTATCTAAAATTGCCCAAACTGAAACTGATAAGCTTCTCAATATGGAAAACATTCTTCACTCCCGCGTCATCGGCCAGGATGAGGCAGTTGTAGCTGTTGCAAAAGCCGTCAGACGTGCGAGAGCAGGATTAAAAGATCCTAAACGCCCAATCGGCTCATTCATTTTCTTAGGCCCTACAGGTGTAGGTAAAACAGAACTTGCACGAGCACTTGCTGAATCCATTTTTGGCGATGAAGAATCCATGATCAGAATTGATATGTCTGAATACATGGAAAAACACTCAACTTCAAGACTTGTTGGTTCACCTCCGGGATATGTGGGATATGATGAAGGCGGTCAATTGACAGAGAAAGTCAGAAGAAAACCTTACTCTGTCGTGCTTCTTGATGAGATCGAGAAAGCGCACCCTGATGTCTTCAATATCCTTCTGCAAGTTCTTGAAGACGGGCGTTTGACTGATTCTAAAGGACGCACAGTCGATTTCCGCAATACCATTCTGATCATGACATCAAACGTTGGAGCAAGTGAGCTGAAACGCAATAAATATGTCGGCTTTAACGTTCAGGATGAAACTCAAAATCATAAAGACATGAAAGATAAAGTGATGGGTGAATTGAAACGAGCGTTCAGACCTGAGTTCATCAACCGTATTGATGAAATCATTGTCTTCCATTCACTTGAGAAAAAACATCTTACTGAAATTGTGTCATTAATGTCTGATCAATTAACGAAACGCCTGAAAGAACAAGATCTTTCTATCGAATTGACAGATGCTGCAAAAGCGAAAGTCGCGGAAGAGGGCGTTGACCTGGAATACGGTGCCCGTCCGTTAAGAAGAGCGATCCAAAAACATGTCGAGGATCGTTTATCTGAAGAACTCCTCAGAGGAAATATTCATAAAGGACAGCATATTGTTCTTGATGTAGAAGATGGCGAATTTGTCGTAAAAACGACTGCTAAAACGAATTAATATAGAAGACGGAAATGAGGCATACAGCATGTAAGTGTATGCCTCACTTTCATATCAAGAAATAGAACAAGGGAGAGGTCTTACACTATATATGGCTAAAACAAAATCGAAATTCATCTGCCAATCCTGCGGCTACGAGTCTCCAAAATGGATGGGGAAATGTCCGGGCTGCGGTGCTTGGAATACAATGGTGGAAGAAATGATTAAAAAAGCACCGGCCAATCGGAGAGCGGCTTTTTCTCATTCTGTTCAAACTGTACAGAAACCTTCACCTATTACATCAATCGAAACATCAGAAGAACCCCGCGTCAAAACCCAGCTTGGCGAGTTTAACAGAGTACTCGGCGGAGGTGTCGTTAAAGGCTCCCTCGTTTTAATTGGCGGTGATCCCGGTATCGGAAAGTCAACGCTATTACTGCAGGTTTCCGCTCAATTATCAGGCTCATCAAACAGTGTCCTGTATATTTCGGGAGAAGAATCTGTAAAGCAAACGAAGCTGCGAGCAGACCGTCTCGGCATTAATAATCCGTCACTGCATGTTTTATCTGAAACCGATATGGAGTATATTTCGTCTGCTATACAAGAGATGAATCCAGCGTTTGTCGTTGTTGACTCTATTCAAACGGTTTACCAAAGCGATATTACATCGGCTCCAGGCAGTGTGTCGCAGGTCAGAGAGTGTACCGCTGAGCTGATGAAAATTGCAAAAACAAAAGGTATTCCGATTTTTATCGTAGGGCACGTGACGAAAGAAGGGTCTATTGCAGGTCCGAGACTGTTGGAGCATATGGTTGACACTGTTTTATATTTTGAAGGAGAACGCCACCATACTTTCCGTATTTTGCGGGCTGTAAAAAACCGTTTCGGATCTACAAACGAAATGGGCATTTTCGAAATGCGGGAAGAGGGGCTCACTGAGGTTTTGAATCCTTCGGAAATTTTCTTAGAAGAACGCTCTGCTGGTTCCGCAGGCTCGAGTATCACTGCCTCTATGGAGGGCACTAGACCGATTCTCGTTGAAATTCAGGCGCTCATCTCGCCAACAAGCTTTGGCAACCCAAGGCGTATGGCAACGGGAATAGACCATAACAGGGTCTCTCTGTTAATGGCTGTGTTAGAAAAAAGAGTAGGGCTGCTGCTGCAAAATCAGGATGCTTATTTGAAAGTGGCTGGCGGCGTTAAGCTTGATGAACCGGCAATTGATCTTGCCATTGCGATTAGTATCGCATCAAGCTTTAGAGACACACCTCCAAATCCTGCAGATTGTTTTATTGGAGAAGTGGGATTAACCGGAGAAGTCCGGCGGGTTTCAAGAATTGAACAGCGTGTGAAAGAAGCGGCAAAGCTTGGTTTTAAACGCATGATCATACCCGCGGCAAATCTGGATGGATGGACAAAACCAAAAGGGATTGAGGTTATCGGAGTAGCAAATGTTGCAGAAGCGCTTCGTACTTCATTAGGAGGATAATAGATGGAAAAAGAGAAAAAAGGGGCGAAACACGAGTTAGACCTGTCATCTATATTGCAGTTTGTTGCTCCGGGTACACCGCTCAGAGCGGGGATGGAAAACGTCTTGAGAGCAAATACAGGCGGTCTGATTGTTGTTGGATATAATGATAAAGTAAAAGAAGTGGTGGACGGCGGCTTTCACATAAACACGGCTTTTTCTCCGGCGCATTTATATGAGCTGGCTAAAATGGATGGAGCGATCATTTTAAGTGATTCTGGTCAAAAGATCCTCTACGCGAATACTCAGCTGATGCCGGATGCCACAATTTCTTCATC
The DNA here is from genome assembly GCF_002837495.1 of Bacillus sp. SN32. NCBI lineage: Bacteria > Bacillati > Bacillota > Bacilli > Caryophanales > Bacillaceae > Bacillus > Bacillus sp. SN32. Next base: position 6,674 of record NZ_PJCT01000008.1, read on the forward strand.
AGAAACAGGAATGCGGCACAGAACTGCCGAAAGAGTAGCTAAGCAAACTGGCTGTCTTGTAATCGCTATTTCTGAAAGAAGAAATGTCATAACGTTATATCAGGAAAACATGAAGTATACACTAAAAGACATAGGATTTATTTTAACCAAGGCAAACCAAGCCATTCAAACACTTGAAAAATATAAGACAATCCTCGATAAAACGATTAATGCACTGAACGCGTTAGAGTTTGAGGAACTTGTTACCTTCAGTGATGTCTTGTCTGTCATGCATCGTTATGAAATGGTACTGAGAATCAAAAACGAAATTAATATGTATATCAAAGAGCTGGGGACAGAAGGGCATCTGATCAAACTGCAAGTCATTGAATTGATTACGGATATGGAAGAAGAGGCCGCTTTATTTATTAAGGACTATGTAAAAGAAAAGATTAAAGATCCGTTTGTTCTCTTGAAGGAGCTGCAGGATATGTCCAGTTATGATCTGCTGGATGATTCCATTGTGTATAAGCTTCTCGGTTACCCTGCTTCTACTAATCTTGATGATTATGTATTGCCGAGAGGATACAGGCTGTTAAATAAGATACCGCGTCTTCCGATGCCGATTGTTGAAAATGTTGTAGAAGCATTTGGAGTCCTACCAAGGATTATTGAGGCGAGTGCAGAAGAATTAGATGAAGTAGAGGGAATCGGTGAAGTACGAGCCCAAAAAATCAAAAAAGGATTAAAACGCCTGCAAGAGAAGCATTATTTAGACAGACAACTGTGATTTCGGTTAAAACCTTATGAATACGGGTATATTAATGTTGGTTTTTGTTTATTCTGATATTCGTAGGATGCATAAGACTTTGTGAAATTAAAATGTTAAAAAAGGAGGTGGGGGTATGTTAAAACGAATAGTTCAGGCGTTCTTCATTATTTTTGGCGGCGTTGTTGGTATATTTTTGATACCTGAATTGTTTGTACTGTTAAATATACAGGACATACCTTTAATAACAAACGCATATACGTCTGCGGCAATAGGAGCAATTATCTTTTTTCTCATCAGTATATGGGGTACAGAATACGTTGTGAACTGGGTGAAGTGGATAGAGGATTCATTGTTAAAAGCGCCGGTTCCAGATTTGTTATTTGGAAGTCTTGGCTTAGTTTTTGGACTTATAATTGCTTATCTTATCGTAAATGTTATTCCTTTAGACAATATACCTTACCGCATATTCAGCACAATAATTCCTGTATTTTTGGCTTTCTTCCTCGGTTATCTCGGCTTCCAGGTGGGCTTTAAGAAAAAGGATGAATTGATCAGCCTGTTTTCCATTAGCGCCAGAATGCAAAAGAAAAAAGGAACAGCTGATGAAGAACATGAGGTTCAAGACAAGAAGCTGAAAATTTTGGACACTAGTGTTATTATTGATGGGAGAATAGCAGATATTTGCCAGACTGGTTTTTTAGAGGGAGTTATCGTGATTCCGCAGTTTGTCCTTGAGGAATTGCAGCATATTGCAGACTCTTCAGATGTTTTAAAACGAAACAGAGGACGCCGCGGTCTTGATATCCTGAACCGCATTCAGAAAGAATTAGACATTGAAGTTGAAATTTACGAAGGCGACTTTGAAGATATTCAGGAGGTTGACAGCAAGCTCGTCAAACTTGCTAAGCTGACATCCGGGGTCGTTGTGACGAATGATTTTAATTTAAATAAAGTGTGCGAGCTTCAGAAGGTAGCAGTATTAAACATTAATGACCTAGCCAATGCGGTCAAGCCTGTTGTGCTTCCTGGCGAGGAAATGAATGTTCAGGTCATTAAGGACGGGAAAGAGCATAATCAGGGAGTTGCCTACTTGGATGACGGTACGATGATTGTCGTTGAAGAAGGACGGAATTATATCGGCAAGCATATTGATGTACTCGTCACAAGTGTGCTGCAGACAGCAGCGGGACGAATGATTTTTGCGAAGCCTAAGCTGTTGGAGAAGGCGCTGTAAAGGGAGAAGAAACAATGAGTTATGATGTGGTGATTCCTGCAGCCGGACAGGGAAAGCGGATGAAGGCAGGGAGAAATAAACTGTTCATTGAGCTGAAAGGAGACCCGGTGATCATACACACGTTAAGAGTGTTTGACAGCCATCGGCAGTGCGATAAAATCATTTTGGTGATTAACGAGCAGGAGCGGGAGCACTTTCAACACTTGCTGTCCGATTACCCGTTTCAAACTTCAATTGAGCTTGTAGCAGGCGGAGATGAGCGTCAGCACAGTGTGTATAAGGGGCTGAAAGCCGTAAAGCGGGAAAAGATTGTCCTTGTACATGACGGTGCCCGCCCATTTATAAAACATGAACAAATTGACGAACTGATCGCAGAGGCGGAACAGACAGGAGCGGCCATCCTTGCTGTTCCGGTAAAAGATACGATTAAACGCGTTCAAGATTTACAAGTCAGTGAGACGATTGAACGTTCAAGCTTGTGGGCTGTCCAAACGCCACAAGCTTTTCGTCTTTCTTTATTGATGAAGGCTCACGCTGAGGCCGAGCGCAAGGGATTTTTAGGGACGGATGACGCCAGCCTCGTTGAACAGATGGAGGGCGGTTCGGTCCGTGTTGTAGAAGGCAGCTATACAAATATTAAGCTGACGACGCCAGACGATTTGACGTCAGCTGAAGCTATCATGGAATCAGAAAGTGGGAATAAACATGTTTAGAATTGGACAAGGATTTGATGTGCATCAATTAGTTGAGGGCCGTCCTCTCATTATTGGCGGAATTGAAATCCCGTACGAAAAAGGGCTGCTTGGCCATTCTGATGCAGACGTATTGCTGCATACCGTCGCTGACGCCTGCCTGGGAGCTGTGGGTGAAGGAGACATAGGCAAGCATTTTCCTGACACAGATCCCGAGTTCAAGGACGCAGATTCTTTCAAATTACTTCAGCATGTCTGGGGAATCGTGAAACAGAAGGGGTATGTCCTTGGGAACATTGATTGCACCATCATAGCGCAAAAGCCGAAGATGCTGCCGTACATAGAAGATATGAGAAAAAGAATTGCTGAAGGCCTTGAGGCAGATGTTTCTCAAGTAAATGTAAAAGCAACAACGACAGAAAAGCTTGGATTTACAGGCCGGGCGGAAGGAATAGCGGCTCAGGCGACAGTACTGATACAAAAAGGCTAACTTGTTTTGATGCCGGGTCTATTTGGTGGTAGAATAGATTCATACATTTTTGCCTGAGGCCATACATGACATGAAAGGAAGTATTTGAAAATGGGAAACGAAGTACGCGTCCGTTATGCACCGAGTCCAACCGGACATTTGCATATTGGAAATGCCAGAACGGCGCTTTTTAATTATTTATTTGCCCGCAATCAAGGCGGTAAGTTTATCATTCGAGTTGAGGATACTGATAAAAAGCGCAATATTGAGGGCGGAGAACAAAGCCAGCTGAATTATCTGAAGTGGCTAGGTATTGACTGGGATGAGAGTGTGGATGTCGGAGGAGAGTACGGCCCATACCGTCAGTCCGAGCGTAACGATATCTATAAAGTGTACTATGAAGAGCTTCTTGAAAAAGGGCTTGCTTATAAATGTTACTGTACGGAAGAAGAGCTTGAAAAAGAGCGTGAAGAACAGATTGCCCGCGGAGAAATGCCTCGTTATTCCGGAAAACACAGAGACCTGACTCAGGAAGAACAGGAGAAATTTATCGCCGAAGGCAGAAAACCAAGTATTCGTTTCCGCGTGCCGGAAGGAAAAATCATCGCCTTTAATGATATCGTAAAAGGTGAAATTTCTTTTGAATCAGATGGCATCGGCGACTTCGTTATTGTGAAAAAGGACGGAACGCCTACTTATAACTTCGCGGTAGCTATTGATGACTACTTAATGAAAATGACACACGTGCTGCGCGGTGAGGATCATATTTCTAACACACCGAAACAGATTATGATCTATCAAGCATTCGGGTGGGATATTCCTCAGTTCGGACACATGACGCTGATTGTAAACGAAAGCCGTAAAAAGCTCAGCAAACGTGATGAATCCATTATTCAATTCATCGAGCAGTACAAAGAGCTTGGCTACCTGCCAGAAGCGCTGTTCAACTTTATCGGCCTGTTAGGCTGGTCACCGGTTGGAGAAGAAGAGCTTTTTACAAAAGAGCAGTTTATTGAAATTTTTGATGTAAATCGTTTATCTAAATCACCAGCTTTGTTTGATATGCATAAGCTAAAATGGGTTAACAACCAATATGTGAAGAAGCTGGATCTTGATCAGGTTGTTGAACTGACGCTTCCGCATTTGCAAAAAGCGGGCAAAGTTGGCACTGAGCTTTCTGCTGAAGAACAAGAGTGGGTTCGTAAACTGATTTCCCTGTATCATGAGCAATTAAGCTACGGTGCGGAAATTGTTGAGCTGACTGATTTGTTCTTTACGGATGAGATCGAGTATAATCAAGAAGCGAAAGCTGTTCTGGAAGAAGAACAGGTTCCTGAAGTGCTCAGCACATTCGCAGCGAAGCTTGAAGAGCTTGAGGAGTTCACTCCGGATAATATCAAAGCATCAATCAAAGCAGTGCAGAAAGAAACTGGCCATAAAGGGAAAAAACTGTTTATGCCGATTCGTGTTGCTGTAACAGGGCAAACTCACGGTCCGGAACTGCCGCAATCAATTGAATTGATCGGTAAAGAGACTGCAATTCAGCGTTTAAAGAATATCTAAATAAATGATTGTTGACAGGGAAGAGTATAAAGCTTTAGGCCATTACAGAAAGGATCTTCATTGGCTGAGAGAGATCCATGAGCCGGGTTTTAGAAGTGCGCCCTTAAGACCTTTGAAGAACGTTTTTTGAAACCAGTATTCAAAGGCGGCCGCCGCCGTTACAGGCTGAAGTTGGGAGAGCAGAAGTCTGCTTTTCAAACAGAGTGGAACCGCGCGGTTAAAGCGTCTCTGTCATGTTTACATGCAGAGACGCTTTTTTTATTGGGTAGAGGAAATCAGATAGAGAAACGGGGGGAAGCATGTGTTTTTTAGAATGCTCAAAGAAGACATTGATACTGTGTTCGATCAAGATCCCGCAGCAAGAAGCTATTTTGAAGTGATTTTAACTTATTCCGGTTTACATGCTATATGGGCGCATCGGATTGCACATGCTTTATATAAACGAAAATTTTATTTCCTTGCACGCCTTATATCTCAAGTAAGCCGATTTTTTACCGGGATAGAAATCCACCCCGGCGCTACAATCGGGAGAAGATTTTTCATAGACCACGGCATGGGGGTTGTCATTGGGGAGACATGTGAAATCGGGAATAACGTAACCGTTTTTCAGGGGGTTACCCTCGGGGGAACGGGGAAAGAAAAGGGAAAAAGGCACCCAACGATTAAAGATGACGCATTGATAGCCACAGGTGCTAAAGTGCTCGGTTCTATTACGGTCGGTGAAGGCTCAAAGATTGGCGCTGGTTCAGTAGTGCTGCATGATGTTCCTGATTTTTCAACAGTTGTCGGTATCCCTGGACGGGTCGTTGTACAAAATGGCAAGAAAGTAAGACGCGATTTAAACCATCAGGATTTGCCCGATCCAGTTGCTGACCGCTTTAAGTCTTTGGAACAGCAGATTTTAGAGCTGAAGGCAGAACTTGAAGACAGAAAAGAAAGGATCAATCAAAAATGACAATCACACTTTATAATACATTGACTAGACAGAAGGAAACATTCGTTCCTCTTGAAGAGGGAAAAGTGAAAATGTATGTATGCGGACCTACGGTTTACAATTACATTCATATCGGGAACGCGCGTCCGGCAATCGTTTACGATACGGTTCGAAACTATTTAGAGTATAAAGGCTATGATGTGCAGTATGTCTCTAACTTCACAGACGTAGACGATAAATTAATTAAAGCGGCAAATGAACTCGGTGAGGATGTACCCACCATTTCAGAGCGTTTTATTAAAGCATACTTTGAAGACGTAGGTGCGCTCGGCTGCCGAAAAGCCGACCTTCATCCGCGAGTAATGGAGAACATGGGTGCCATTATCGAATTCGTAGATCAGCTCGTGAAAAAGGGCTACGCATATGAATCAGAAGGTGACGTATATTTCAAAACCAGAGCGTTTGAAGGGTACGGAAAGCTTTCTCAGCAATCAATCGATGAACTTAGATCAGGTGCACGCATCCGAGTCGGCGAGAAAAAAGAAGATGCTCTTGATTTCGCACTGTGGAAAGCGGCAAAAGAAGGAGAAATCTCTTGGGATAGCCCTTGGGGAAAAGGACGTCCGGGCTGGCACATTGAATGCTCAGCAATGGTGAAAAAGTATCTCGGTGACCAGATTGATATCCATGCGGGCGGACAGGATTTAACATTCCCTCACCATGAAAACGAAATTGCGCAATCTGAGGCGCTGACAGGCAAAACGTTTGCGAAGTACTGGCTTCATAATGGTTATATCAATATTGATAATGAAAAAATGTCAAAATCACTAGGCAACTTTGTGCTTGTCCATGACATCATTAAACAGCATGATCCGCAGCTTTTGAGATTCTTTATGCTATCTGTTCATTATCGCCACCCGATTAACTATTCAGAAGAGCTTCTGGAGAATACGAAAAGCGCGTTCAACCGTTTAAAAACAGCGTACAGCAATCTTCAGCACCGTCTGAACAGCAGTACGAATTTAACCGAAGATGACGATCAATGGCTTGAAAAAGTTGAAGAACACCGCAAAGCATTCGAAGAAGCGATGGACGATGATTTTAATACGGCGAATGCCATTTCAGTCTTGTTTGACTTAGCGAAACACGCCAATTATTATCTTCAGAAAGATCATACGGCTGATCATGTGATTACGGCGTTTATTGAGATGTTTGACCGCATTGTTTCTGTCCTCGGTTTTTCGTTGGGTGAGCAGGAACTTCTCGATCAAGAGATTGAAGACTTAATCGAAAAGCGAAATGAAGCGCGCCGGAATCGCGATTTTGCATTGTCAGACCAGATCCGCGACCAGCTGAAAAGCATGAATATCATTCTTGAAGATACGGCTCAAGGCACTCGCTGGAAACGGGGAGAATAACAGATGCTTGAATTTGATACGATAAAAGATTCTAAGCAGCTTAACGGTCTTGCGCTTGCTTATATAGGTGATGCCATTTTTGAAGTGTATGTCAGGCATCACCTGCTTAAGCAGGGCTTTACCAAACCAAATGATCTTCATAAGAAATCAAGCCGGATTGTTTCAGCAAAGTCACAGGCTGAGATCCTATTTTTTCTGCAGAATCAATCATTTTTTACGGAAGAAGAGGAAGCGGTGCTGAAAAGAGGCAGAAATGCCAAGTCAGGGACAACACCTAAAAATACAGATGTTCAGACGTACCGCTACAGTACAGCATTTGAAGCGCTTCTGGGCTACCTTTTTCTAGAGAAAAAAGAGGAACGACTTAGTCAGCTCGTAGCCGAAGCTATACAATTCGGGACGTCAGGGAGGAAAACAAATGAGTCAGCAACATGATTACGTCATAGGGAAAAATGCAGTGATCGAGACGTTAAAATCTGATCGGAAGCTGTATAAGCTGTGGATGGCGGAAAACACCGTAAAGGGACAAGCACAGCAAGTGATTGAGCTTGCCAAAAAGCAGGGAATCACGATTCAATACGTCCCGAGAAAAAAACTCGATCAAATGGTGACAGGACAGCATCAGGGCGTAGTGGCACAGGTTGCAGCGTATGAATATGCAGAACTGGACGATTTATATAAAGCAGCCGAAGAAAAAAATGAACAGCCTTTCTTCCTCATTCTGGACGAGCTTGAAGACCCTCATAATCTTGGTTCCATTATGAGGACAGCAGATGCGGTCGGCGCTCATGGCATCGTCATTCCAAAACGGAGAGCTGTCGGGCTGACAACAACAGTGGCAAAAGCTTCAACAGGAGCAATTGAGCACATTCCTGTGGCAAGAGTCACCAATTTGGCACGGACGTTAGAAGAGATGAAAGAGCGGGGAATCTGGGTTGTCGGAACGGATGCGTCCGCGCGTGAGGATTACCGTAATATGGACGGCAATATGCCTTTGGCTCTAGTCATCGGAAGTGAAGGAAAAGGGATGGGCCGCCTTGTGAAGGAAAAGTGCGATTTTCTCATTAAACTCCCGATGGCCGGAAAGGTAACTTCACTAAATGCATCTGTCGCGGCTGGTCTTTTGATGTATGAAGTCTACCGGAAACGAAACCCTGTGGGAGAATAAAGACCCATGGATATCCTGTTAGTAGACGGGTACAACATGATTGGAGCCTGGCCGCAGCTGAAGGATTTAAAAGCGAACAGTTTTGAAGAGGCGAGAGACGTACTGATTCAGAAAATGGCGGAATATCAATCGTATACAGGAAACAGGGTTATTGTTGTTTTTGACGCGCATCTCGTAAAAGGGCTTGAGAAAAAACAGACCAACCATAGAGTTGAAGTAATTTTTACAAAAGAAAATGAGACGGCTGATGAGCGGATAGAAAAGCTCGCTCAGGCTTTGAATAATATTGCGACTCAAATTCACGTTGCGACCTCTGACTATACTGAGCAGTGGGCGATTTTCGGACAGGGGGCATTGCGGAAATCGGCCCGGGAGCTTTTGAGAGAGGTAGAAACGATTGAAAGGCGAATAGAGAGACGGGTAAGAAAAATCACTTCCGAAAAGCCGGCGGGTAAAATTGCTTTATCGGAAGAGGTTTTGAAAACGTTTGAAAAGTGGAGGCGGGGAGACTTAGATTAAGTTGACGCTTTTTTGCCCAATACTGTATAATATTTCTATCTACGTGCGCCGGGGGGATCGGAGTGAATCTACAGAACAACAAGGGAAAATTCAACAAAGAGCAGTTTTGCCAGTTGGAGGACGAGCAGGTCATTGAAAAGGTTCATGTTGGGGACAGTGATGCGTTAGATTACTTGATTACGAAGTACCGAAACTTTGTTCGGGCGAAAGCAAGATCCTATTTCTTAATAGGGGCGGACAGAGAGGATATTGTTCAGGAAGGCATGATAGGCCTCTATAAGTCTATTCGTGACTTCAAAGAGGACAAGCTTACCTCATTCAAAGCTTTCGCAGAATTATGTATTACCCGCCAAATTATTACCGCAATAAAGACAGCTACTCGCCAGAAACACATTCCTTTGAATTCCTACGTCTCATTAGATAAACCGATTTTTGATGAAGAATCAGACCGAACGCTGCTGGATGTCATTTCAGGAGCGAAAACCTTAAATCCTGAGGAAATGATCATTAATCAGGAAGAATTTGATGATATTGAAATGAAAATGGGAGAACTATTAAGTGATTTAGAGAGAAAAGTACTCGTCTTATATCTCGACGGGAGAAGTTACCAAGAGATTTCTGATGAACTGAACCGACATGTGAAATCGATCGACAATGCCCTTCAGCGTGTGAAACGCAAGCTGGAGAAGTACTTGGAAATTCGCGAAATCAGTTTGTAATAGGAATTTATGCTATATTGACAGTATTTTTCTGACTATGATATGTTACTAAAGATAAGAACTAATGTCTATTTAGAAAAAGGTGTAATGACATGAGAAAAAAGATTACGTTAGCATGCAAGACATGCGGAAACCGTAATTATACGACAATGAAGAGCTCTGCATCAGCGGCTGAGCGATTAGAAGTAAAGAAATACTGCAGTACTTGCAATTCACATACAGCTCATCTTGAAACAAAATAGTTTTTGCGCTTTTAAATTGTGGAGGTCTTTTACATGCGTATTATGAAATTCTTTAAAGATGTTGGGAAAGAAATGAAAAAGGTAAGCTGGCCTAAAGGAAAAGAGTTAACGCGTTATACCATTACGGTAATTTCAACAGTTATCTTTTTTGTTATCTTTTTTGCCCTCCTTGACACAGGAATTTCTCAATTAATTCGTTTAATAGTTGAATAATGATCAGCAATACGTGCTATAATAGATCATAATATTACTTGCCAAAACCCGTTCAGCGGGTTTTTTATTGTGGCTTAAAATGATAGTTATCATAGGCTTGCCGCCTATTTTTTGAAGCGTTATGGTAATTCACTAAAACCAAATGCGGGGAGGGAAGGACTGGACAGTCCTGAATAGAATGGAAAAGAATTGGTATGTTGTTCACACGTACTCTGGTTATGAGAATAAAGTAAAAGCCAACTTGGAAAAACGTGTTGAATCAATGGGGATGCAGGATAAAATTTTCCGTGTAGTCGTACCCGAAGAAGAAGAAACGGATATCAAAAACGGCAAGAAAAAAGTCGTGAAAAAGAAAGTGTTCCCTGGTTATGTGCTTGTTGAAATTGTAATGACAGACGACTCTTGGTATGTTGTCCGAAACACGCCGGGCGTTACTGGATTCGTAGGATCTGCCGGGTCAGGTTCAAAACCGACGCCGCTTCTTCCGGGCGAAGCAGAAACCATTCTGAAGAGAATGGGCATGGATGAACGCAAAACTGATATTGACTTTGAACTGAAAGAGACAGTGAAAGTAATAGACGGACCTTTTGCTAACTTTACAGGATCAATTGAAGAGATTGATTATGATAAAAGCAAGGTCAAAGTTTTCGTTAATATGTTCGGCCGTGAAACGCCGGTTGAGCTGGAATTTACCCAAATCGATAAATTGTAATGTGAAAAAACTTGAAATTGCTATATATAAATGATAATATAGCAAAGGTACGTCTTGGACTTATCCAAGGCAACTAGCATGATATTTCGTCATTCATATAAAGAATGAAACCTTGAGTGGGAGGGTTTACCCTATTACCACATCACGGACTTAAGGAGGTGTGTCTCGTGGCTAAAAAAGTAGTTAAAGTTGTAAAATTGCAAATTCCTGCTGGAAAAGCTAACCCAGCACCACCAGTTGGACCTGCACTTGGTCAAGCCGGTGTTAACATCATGGGATTCTGTAAGGAGTTTAACGCTCGTACAGCTGACCAAGCTGGTTTAATCATTCCTGTTGAAATTTCGGTTTACGAAGACCGTTCATTTACATTTATTACAAAAACTCCACCTGCTGCAGTATTGCTTAAAAAAGCAGCTGGAATTGAGTCTGGTTCTGGTGAACCAAACCGTAATAAAGTGGCAACCGTTAAGCGCGATAAAGTACGCGAAATCGCTGAAACGAAAATGCCTGACTTAAACGCAGCAGACGTTGAAGCGGCAATGCGCATGGTTGAAGGTACTGCCCGCAGTATGGGTATTGTAATCGAGGATTAATTTGTTTCTTGTCGGGTTGCGAGTTTTAACAAGTTCGCAACCCTTATTCGTGGGAGGTTATTCCGCTATAACCACATAAGGAGGAAATTTTAAAATGGCTAAAAAAGGTAAAAAGTACGTTGAAGCTGCTAAGCTTGTAGACCGTTCTAAAGCTTACGACGTCTCTGAAGCAGTAGCTCTCGTTAAAAAAACAAACACAGCTAAATTCGACGCTACAGTTGAAGTGGCTTTCCGTTTAGGGGTTGACCCTCGTAAAAACGACCAGCAAATCCGTGGAGCAGTTGTGCTTCCAAACGGAACTGGTAAAACTCAGCGCGTTCTCGTTTTCGCAAAAGGCGAAAAAGCGAAAGAAGCTGAAGCTGCTGGTGCAGATTTCGTAGGCGATACTGACTACATCAACAAAATTCAACAAGGCTGGTTCGATTTCGATGTAATCGTAGCTACACCTGACATGATGGGTGAAGTTGGTAAAATCGGTCGTGTACTTGGACCAAAAGGTTTAATGCCAAACCCTAAAACTGGTACAGTTACTTTCGAAGTTGAAAAAGCGATCGGCGAAATCAAAGCTGGTAAAGTTGAATACCGCGTTGATAAAGCTGGAAACATTCATGTGCCTATCGGTAAAGTTTCTTTCGAGGATGAAAAACTTGTTGAGAACTTCACAACAATGTACGATACAATCCTTAAAGCTAAACCTGCTGCAGCTAAAGGCGTTTACGTGAAAAACGTTGCTGTAACTTCTACTATGGGACCTGGTGTCAAAGTAGACTCTTCAACTTTTAACGTAAAATAATATTGACATGACATCAACATTCTGATATTATTCAAAATGTTGTAAAATAGAATATCATTTATACCGTAGACAGTAGGGGCCTAACCGCTTAATTATCCTACCGAGGTGTATATTATCACAGCTATTACGTTACGTATGCTTGTATATACAGCCTCCATGTCTCATGGAGGCTTTTTATATGGAATCCGTCGTCTCAGTCGTGATCACCTAACGGTATAAGTGTTACACAAGAATCTACAGGAGGTGTAACCATGAGCAGCGCAATTGAAACAAAAAAAGTTGTTGTTGAAGAAATTGCTTCTAAACTGAAAGAAAGTAAATCAACGATCATCGTTGACTATCGCGGACTTAACGTTTCTGAAGTAACTGAACTTCGTAAACAGCTTCGCGAAGCTAACGTTGAGTTCAAAGTTTACAAAAATACGATGACTCGCCGTGCGGTTGAACAAGCTGAGCTTAATGGTTTGAATGATTTCTTAACTGGACCGAACGCGATCGCATTCAGCACTGAAGATGTTGTCGCTCCGGCTAAAGTTCTTAATGACTTCGCTAAAAATCACGAAGCTCTTGAAATCAAAGCTGGCGTTATCGAAGGTAAAGTTTCTACTGTTGAAGAAGTGAAAGCTCTTGCTGAACTTCCATCACGCGAAGGCTTGCTTTCTATGTTGCTTAGCGTACTTCAAGCTCCAGTTCGCAACCTTGCTCTTGCTGCAAAAGCTGTGGCAGAACAAAAGGAAGAACAAGGCGCTTAATCTAATCAGTTTTTCATAAATTAAAACAAAATGGAGGAATTACAAATGGCTTTAAATATCGAAGAAATCATTGCTTCCGTTAAAGAAGCAACTGTACTTGAATTGAACGACCTAGTAAAAGCAATCGAAGAAGAATTTGGCGTAACTGCTGCTGCTCCTGTAGCTGTAGCTGGCGGAGCTGCTGCTGGCGGAGCTGCTGAAGAGCAAAGCGAATTCGATCTTATCCTTGCTGGTGCAGGATCTCAAAAAATCAAAGTTATCAAAGTTGTACGTGAAATCACTGGTCTTGGCTTGAAAGAAGCTAAAGAACTTGTTGACAACACTCCAAAACCACTTAAAGAAGGTATTGCTAAAGAAGAAGCTGAAGAGCTTAAAGCTAAACTTGAAGAAGTTGGCGCTTCTGTAGAAGTTAAGTAATCTTCACTTACCTGTAGGGGAAGCTCGCTTTTATGAGGCGAGCTTTTTCTTTGCCATTCTTTAAGCCATGAAAAAAGGAGGTTCTAATAATGAGTGAGCACTATTATTCAGAAAAACCTTCAGTAAAAAGCAACAAGCAAACCTGGTCTTTTAGGCTTCGGAATAAAGATTTCACGTTTACCAGCGACAGCGGGGTTTTTTCTAAAAAAGAAGTTGATTTCGGCTCCCGCCTGCTGATTGATTCTTTTGAAGAGCCTGAGGTTGAGGGCGGCATTTTAGATGTAGGCTGCGGATACGGCCCGATTGGTTTATCGCTCGCCAGCGACTTTAAAGACCGGACTATCCACATGATTGACGTTAATGAGAGAGCCGTAGAACTATCAAATGAAAATGCGGAACAAAACGGAATAACAAACGTTAAGATTTATCAAAGCGATTTGTTTTCAAACGTTGATTCTGCTCAAACATTTGCTTCTATTCTTACAAATCCCCCAATCCGAGCCGGAAAAAAAGTTGTCCATGCTATCTTTGAGAAAAGCGCTGAACACTTAAAAGCTTCAGGTGAGTTGTGGATCGTCATACAGAAAAAGCAAGGAGCGCCTTCTGCCATTGAAAAGCTCGAGGAACTGTTCGATGAGGTTTCCGTCGTTCAAAAAAAGAAAGGCTATTATATCATAAAAGCAAAAAAAGTTTGACTCGGTATTTTAACTATGTTAATATTGTAAAATGCCAATGTATATATTTTGCTTGATATGATGAATTGTCAATATCTATGTATAAATTATACAAGTATGGAAATGCTAATAAAATCGGTATTTGTTTTTGGATGTGGTTTTCTTAATTAGAAACCCTTTTTTCTTTTGTCTTGTAAAAGTATTTTCTTTCTTTGGAAGAAATGCTTATTACACATATAATACGCATGATTTGAGGGGTGAATCAGTTGACAGGTCAACTAGTTCAGTATGGACGACACCGCCAGCGCAGAAGCTATGCTCGCATTAGCGAAGTGTTAGAATTACCAAATCTCATTGAAATTCAAACCTCTTCTTATCAGTGGTTTCTTGATGAGGGTCTTAGAGAGATGTTTCAAGACATATCACCAATTGAGGATTTCACTGGTAACCTCTCTCTTGAGTTCATTGATTATAGTTTAGGTGAGCCTAAATATCCTGTAGAGGAATCAAAAGAACGTGATGTGACTTACTCAGCTCCGCTAAGAGTGAAGGTTCGTTTAATTAACAAAGAAACTGGAGAGGTAAAAGACCAAGATGTCTTCATGGGTGATTTCCCTATTATGACAGATACAGGTACTTTTATCATTAACGGTGCGGAACGCGTTATCGTTTCCCAGCTTGTTCGGTCTCCAAGTGTATATTTCAGTGGTAAAGTAGACAAAAACGGTAAAAAAGGTTTTACCGCAACTGTCATTCCAAACCGTGGCGCATGGTTAGAATACGAAACTGATGCGAAAGATGTTGTTTATGTCCGCATTGATCGCACACGTAAGTTGCCGGTTACGGTTCTTTTGCGTGCTCTCGGCTTCGGCTCCGATCAAGAGATTCTTGATCTCATAGGAGAAAACGAATACCTGCGAAATACGCTTGATAAAGATAACACAGAAAACAGCGACAAAGCGTTGCTGGAAATTTACGAGCGTCTCCGTCCTGGAGAGCCGCCTACAGTAGAAAATGCGAAAAGCTTGCTTGATTCTCGTTTCTTTGATCCGAAACGATACGATCTTGCCAATGTAGGACGCTATAAAATTAATAAAAAACTTCATATTAAGAATCGCCTCTTCAATCAGAGACTTGCTGAAACGCTTGTTGATCCTGAAACAGGAGAAATCCTTGCTGAAAAAGGTCAGATTCTTGATAGAAGAACACTTGATAAAGTACTGCCATACTTAGAAAACGGAATCGGTTTTAGAAAGCTGTATCCGAATGGTGGCGTTGTTGAAGATGAAGTGACTCTTCAATCAATTAAAATCTTTGCTCCGACTGATCAAGAAGGAGAACAGGTTATCAATGTAATCGGCAATGCTTACATCGAAGAAGAGATTAAAAACATCACGCCTGCTGATATTATTTCTTCAATCAGTTACTTCTTCAACCTGCTGCACGGAGTAGGCGACACAGATGATATCGATCATCTTGGAAACCGCCGTTTACGTTCTGTAGGTGAGCTTCTCCAGAACCAATTCCGTATCGGTTTAAGCCGTATGGAGCGTGTGGTTCGTGAGAGAATGTCAATTCAAGATACGAATACAATTACGCCTCAGCAGCTGATCAATATTCGTCCTGTTATTGCGTCCATTAAAGAGTTCTTTGGAAGCTCACAGCTTTCTCAATTCATGGATCAGACGAACCCGCTTGCTGAATTAACGCACAAGCGCCGTCTGTCAGCATTAGGACCGGGCGGATTGACACGGGAGCGTGCCGGAATGGAAGTGCGTGACGTTCACTACTCCCACTATGGCCGTATGTGTCCGATTGAAACGCCTGAGGGCCCGAACATCGGTTTGATCAACTCACTATCATCTTATGCAAAAGTAAACCGTTTTGGCTTTATTGAAACGCCATATCGCCGCGTTGACCCTGAAACAGGGAAGGTAACGGGCAGAATCGATTACTTAACTGCTGATGAAGAGGATAACTATGTTGTCGCTCAAGCGAATGCTCGTCTTGATGACGAAGGCGCCTTTATTGATGACAGCATCGTAGCTCGTTTCCGCGGGGAGAACACCGTTGTTTCCAGAAATCGTGTAGACTACATGGATGTATCGCCTAAGCAGGTTGTATCTGCTGCGACAGCATGTATCCCGTTCTTAGAAAACGATGACTCCAACCGTGCCCTCATGGGAGCGAACATGCAGCGTCAGGCTGTGCCTTTGATGCAGCCGGAAGCGCCATTTGTTGGAACTGGTATGGAATACGTATCAGGAAAAGACTCTGGTGCCGCTGTTATTTGTAAACACCCTGGTATCGTTGAACGCGTAGAAGCGAAAAACGTTTGGGTTCGCCGTTATGAAGAAGTAGACGGTCAAAAAGTAAAAGGAAACCTGGATAAATACAGCCTGCTGAAATTTGTCCGCTCTAACCAAGGTACGTGCTACAACCAGCGTCCGATCGTAAGTGTCGGCGATGAAGTGGTAAAAGGAGAAATCCTTGCTGACGGTCCTTCTATGGAGCTTGGTGAACTTGCACTTGGCCGTAACGTAATGGTCGGCTTCATGACATGGGATGGCTACAACTATGAGGATGCCATCATCATGAGTGAACGCCTAGTGAAGGATGATGTTTATACATCTATCCACATTGAAGAATACGAATCAGAAGCACGTGATACGAAACTTGGACCTGAAGAAATCACTCGCGATATTCCAAACGTCGGTGAAGATGCGCTTCGCAATCTTGATGACCGCGGAATCATCCGTATTGGGGCAGAAGTAAAAGACGGAGATCTTCTTGTTGGTAAAGTAACGCCTAAAGGCGTAACTGAACTGACCGCAGAAGAACGCCTTCTTCACGCCATCTTTGGCGAGAAAGCCCGCGAGGTTCGTGATACTTCTCTTCGTGTGCCTCATGGCGGCGGCGGAATTATCCATGACGTTAAAGTCTTCAACCGTGAAGACGGAGACGAACTTCCTCCAGGTGTTAACCAGTTAGTACGCGTATATATCGTTCAGAAACGTAAGATTTCTGAAGGAGATAAAATGGCCGGTCGTCACGGTAACAAAGGTGTTATCTCTAAGATTCTTCCTGAAGAGGATATGCCTTACCTTCCTGACGGCACACCAATTGATATCATGCTTAACCCGCTGGGCGTACCATCACGTATGAACATCGGGCAGGTATTGGAACTTCACATGGGTATGGCCGCTCGTTACCTTGGCATTCACATTGCATCTCCTGTATTTGACGGAGCGCGAGAAGAGGATGTCTGGGAAACACTTGAAGAAGCCGGCATGTCTCGTGACGCCAAAACAGTGCTTTACGACGGACGTACTGGAGAGCCGTTTGATAACCGTGTATCTGTCGGTATCATGTACATGATCAAACTAGCTCACATGGTTGACGATAAACTTCATGCACGCTCTACAGGCCCTTACTCGCTTGTTACGCAGCAGCCTCTTGGCGGTAAAGCGCAATTTGGCGGACAGCGTTTTGGTGAGATGGAGGTTTGGGCACTTGAAGCTTACGGTGCGGCTTACACTCTTCAAGAAATTCTGACTGTTAAGTCTGATGACGTGGTTGGACGTGTGAAAACATACGAAGCCATCGTTAAAGGCGACAATGTTCCTGAACCAGGTGTTCCGGAATCATTCAAAGTATTAATCAAAGAACTTCAAAGCTTAGGTATGGATGTCAAAATCCTTTCTGGTGATGAAGAAGAAATAGAAATGAGAGATTTAGAAGACGAAGAAGATGCGAAACAAGCTGACGGCCTGGCATTATCAGGTGATGAAGAGCCGGAAGAAACAGCATCTGCAGACGTTGAACGCGATGTAGTAACAAAAGAATAATCTCTAGTTATAAAGGCAAGTGACATCGGTTAATCCGAAGATAAAAAGGGAGGTAGGCCCCTTGCTAGATGTGAACAATTTTGAGTATATGAACATCGGTCTTGCTTCACCAGATAAAATCCGTTCATGGTCTTTTGGTGAAGTGAAAAAGCCTGAAACGATAAACTATCGTACGTTAAAACCTGAAAAGGACGGTCTATTCTGCGAACGCATTTTCGGACCGACTAAGGACTGGGAATGTCATTGCGGGAAGTACAAGCGAGTTCGTTATAAAGGCGTAGTTTGTGACCGCTGCGGAGTCGAAGTAACACGGGCTAAAGTCCGTCGTGAGAGAATGGGGCACATTGAACTGGCTGCCCCAGTTTCCCACATTTGGTATTTCAAAGGTATTCCAAGCCGTATGGGTCTTGTGCTGGATATGTCACCTCGTGCTTTAGAAGAAGTCATTTACTTTGCTTCTTACGTTGTAACTGATCCGGCGAATACACCGCTTGAAAAGAAACAGCTTCTGTCTGAGAAAGAATATCGTGCTTATCTTGATAAATACGGTAATAAATTCCAAGCATCTATGGGTGCTGAAGCAATTCATAAACTTCTTCAAGATATCGATCTTGTCAAAGAAGTTGATATGTTAAAAGAAGAGCTGAAAACTTCACAAGGACAACGCCGTACTCGTGCGATCAAACGTCTTGAAGTTTTAGAAGCCTTCCGTAACTCAGGAAACAAGCCTTCTTGGATGATCCTTGATGTGCTTCCTGTTATTCCTCCGGAGCTTAGACCGATGGTTCAGCTAGATGGCGGACGTTTTGCGACTTCTGATTTGAATGACCTTTATCGTCGTGTCATCAACCGTAACAATCGTTTGAAACGCCTTTTGGACCTTGGTGCGCCTAGCATCATCGTTCAAAACGAAAAGCGTATGCTTCAAGAGGCTGTCGATGCCCTAATTGACAACGGCCGCCGCGGACGCCCTGTAACAGGTCCTGGAAACAGACCGTTAAAATCTCTTTCTCACATGCTGAAAGGGAAGCAAGGCCGTTTCCGTCAAAACCTTCTTGGTAAACGTGTCGATTACTCCGGACGTTCTGTAATCGTTGTTGGTCCTCATTTGAAAATGTACCAATGCGGATTACCGAAGGAAATGGCGCTTGAACTTTTCAAACCTTTCGTTATGAAAGAACTTGTTGAAAAAGGTCTTGCTCACAACATTAAGAGTGCGAAACGCAAAATTGAGCGCGTACAGCCTGAAGTTTGGGATGTACTAGAATCAGTTATTAAGGAGCACCCGGTACTGCTGAACCGTGCCCCTACACTTCATAGATTAGGTATCCAGGCGTTTGAACCAACGCTTGTTGAAGGACGCGCAATCCGTCTTCACCCGCTCGTATGTACAGCTTACAACGCTGACTTTGACGGTGACCAAATGGCGGTTCACGTACCATTATCTGCTGAAGCACAAGCTGAAGCACGCATCTTGATGCTTGCTGCTCAAAACATCTTGAACCCTAAAGATGGTAAACCGGTTGTAACACCGTCTCAGGATATGGTACTGGGTAACTATTACCTGACACTTGAGCGTGCCGGTGCTGTCGGTGAAGGCATGGTCTTCAAGAATACAGACGAAGCGCTTCTTGCTTATCAAAACGGATATGTTCACCTTCATACGAGAGTAGCTGTTGCAGCTAACTCACTTAAGAATGTGACATTTACCGAAGAACAGCGCTCAAAATTGTTAATTACAACTGTCGGTAAGCTTGTCTTCAATGAAATTCTTCCGGAATCATTCCCTTACATGAATGAACCAACGAAGAGCAACATTGAAGAGAAAACACCTGACCGATTCTTCTTAGAAAAAGGTGCTGACGTTAAAGCTGTTATCGCACAGCAGCCAATCAATGCGCCGTTTAAAAAAGGCATTCTGGGTAAAATCATCGCGGAAATCTTTAAACGATTCCATATCACGGAAACGTCTAAAATGCTTGACCGCATGAAAAACCTAGGTTTCAAATATTCAACAAAAGCTGGTATTACAGTTGGGGTTTCTGACATCGTCGTACTCGATGATAAACAAGAAATTCTTGAAGAAGCGCAAAGCAAAGTTGACAACGTTATGAAGCAGTTCCGCCGCGGTCTTATCACTGAAGAAGAACGCTATGAGAGAGTCATCTCTATCTGGAGTGCTGCAAAAGACGTTATCCAAGGCAAACTGATGAAATCACTTGATGAACTCAACCCGATCTACATGATGAGTGACTCTGGTGCCCGTGGTAACGCATCTAACTTTACGCAGCTTGCCGGAATGCGCGGCCTGATGGCCAACCCGGCTGGACGTATCATTGAGTTGCCGATCAAATCAAGTTTCCGTGAAGGTCTGACAGTATTGGAGTACTTTATCTCCACACACGGTGCGCGTAAAGGTCTTGCCGATACCGCTCTTAAAACTGCTGACTCAGGTTACCTTACACGTCGTCTCGTTGACGTTGCGCAGGATGTTATCATTCGTGAAACTGATTGCGGAACTGACCGAGGCATTCTTGCTAAGCCTCTTAAAGAAGGAACCGAAACAATTGAGCGCTTAGAAGAACGCTTAATCGGACGTTTTGCAAGAAAACAAGTGAAGCACCCTGAAACAGGTGAAGTGCTTGTGAATGAAAACGAACTGATCGATGAAGATAAAGCACTGGAGATTGTCGAAGCCGGCATTGAAGAAGTGTGGATCCGTTCTGCCTTCACATGTAATACGCCTCATGGTGTATGTAAACGATGCTATGGCCGAAATCTTGCAACTGGCTCCGATGTTGAAGTCGGTGAAGCTGTCGGAATCATTGCTGCCCAATCAATCGGTGAGCCTGGTACACAGTTAACAATGCGTACATTCCATACAGGCGGGGTTGCCGGAGACGATATCACACAGGGTCTTCCGCGTATCCAAGAGCTTTTCGAAGCGCGTAATCCGAAAGGTCAGGCAACAATTACAGAAATCGACGGTACTGTCGTTGAGATCAATGAAGTTCGTGATAAGCAACAGGAAATTGTGGTTCAAGGCGCAGTGGAAACACGTTCTTATACGGCACCTTACAACTCCCGCCTGAAAGTAGCGGAAGGAGATAAAATTACTCGAGGCCAAGTACTGACAGAAGGTTCAATCGATCCGAAAGAACTTCTTAAAGTAACTGACCTGACGACTGTTCAAGAGTATCTTCTCCATGAGGTTCAAAAGGTTTACCGTATGCAGGGTGTTGAAATCGGTGATAAACACGTAGAAGTAATGGTTCGCCAGATGCTTCGCAAAGTACGCGTGATTGATGCCGGTGACACTGATGTGCTTCCAGGTACATTGCTTGATATTCACCAATTTACTGAAGCGAACAAAAAGGTATTGCTTGAAGGCAATCGACCTGCTACAGGCCGTCCTGTCTTACTCGGTATTACAAAAGCATCTCTTGAAACTGATTCATTCTTATCTGCTGCTTCCTTCCAGGAAACAACACGTGTCCTTACAGATGCAGCGATCAAAGGTAAGCGTGACGAGCTTCTCGGCTTGAAAGAGAATGTTATCATCGGTAAGCTTGTTCCAGCTGGTACAGGAATGATGAAATACCGTAAAGTAAAACCAGTATCAAATGTTCAGCCGACTGACGATATGGTCCCGGTTGAATAACTGATTTAATTCTGCTGAAAGACTGCAAAAACGGTCTTTCAGCAGATATATTTATGAAAAAGTCACTCTATGAGAAGAAGAAATCTAAAAAATGTCATACCTTGTTGACATTCGTCTCCTAGAATGATAATATAACCAAGGTGCTCGAAATAAACCTGTTACTTTGGAGGATATGTTTATGTCTTATGATAAAGTATCACAGGCCAAATCAATTATTATTGGTACGAAGCAAACAGTGAAAGCTCTAAAGCGAGGTTCAGTAAAGGAAGTAGTCGTTGCAAAAGACGCAGATCCGATACTCACGTCAAGTGTTGTTTCACTTGCTGAAGATCAAGGTATCTCTGTCTCAATGGTTGAATCCATGAAAAAGCTCGGCAAAGCCTGCGGAATTGAGGTAGGAGCAGCCGCTGTTGCCATTATTTTATAACGTACTTTTGTTTTTGCGTAAGATTCCATCTTGTGTAAAGACATTGTTTTTTGCCTTTTGATGAACCACCTGGGTATGTGGGTTATAAAACGTAATGAAGGGAGGAAAAATTCATGCCTACAATTAATCAGCTAATTCGCAAAGGACGCGTGAGTAAAGTAGAAAACTCAAAGTCTCCTGCACTTAACAAAGGATACAACAGCTTTAAAAAAGAGCACACTAACGTATCTTCTCCACAAAAACGCGGGGTATGTACTCGTGTTGGTACAATGACACCGAAAAAACCGAACTCAGCACTTCGTAAATATGCTCGTGTTCGTTTGACTAACGGAATCGAGGTTACTGCTTACATTCCTGGTATCGGTCACAACCTGCAAGAGCACAGTGTTGTACTTATCCGCGGCGGACGTGTAAAAGACTTACCAGGGGTACGTTACCACATCGTTCGTGGTGCGCTTGATACTGCTGGAGTTGAAAACCGTGCACAAGGCCGTTCTAAATACGGTACGAAAAAACCTAAAGCAAAATAATATACGAAAATACGCATAATTGATGAAGGGAGGATATTCAGATGCCACGTAAAGGTCCTGTAGCAAAAAGAGATGTTTTACCTGATCCGATTTACAACTCTAAGCTTGTATCTCGTCTAATCAACAAAATGATGATCGATGGTAAAAAAGGTAAGTCTCAAACAATCCTATACAAGTCATTCGATATCATTAAAGAACGTACTGGCAATGATGCAATGGAGGTTTTCGAACAAGCATTGAAAAACATCATGCCTGTACTTGAAGTAAAAGCACGCCGTGTAGGTGGTGCGAACTACCAAGTTCCTGTAGAAGTTCGTCCTGAACGTCGTACGACTCTTGGACTTCGCTGGTTAGTTAACTACGCTCGTCTTCGCGGAGAAAAAACGATGGAAGAGCGTTTAGCTAACGAAATCCTTGACGCAGCTAACAACACTGGTGCTGCTGTTAAGAAACGTGAAGACACTCATAAGATGGCTGAAGCAAACAAAGCATTTGCTCACTATCGCTGGTAGGATTTATAGATTAACAAAACACAATTTCCTAATAAGGAAGGAGAAATTACCCAATGGCAAGAGAGTTCTCCTTAGAAAAAACTCGTAATATCGGTATCATGGCTCACATCGATGCCGGTAAAACGACTACTACAGAACGTATCTTGTTCTATACTGGTCGTATCCACAAAATTGGTGAAACTCATGAAGGAGCTTCACAAATGGACTGGATGGAGCAGGAACAAGAACGTGGTATCACAATCACTTCCGCTGCGACAACTGCACAGTGGAAAGGATACCGCGTAAACATCATCGACACTCCAGGACACGTAGACTTCACAGTTGAAGTTGAACGTTCTCTTCGTGTACTTGATGGTGCTGTTGCTGTACTTGACGCGCAATCAGGCGTTGAGCCTCAAACAGAAACTGTTTGGCGTCAGGCAACAACTTATGGAGTACCGCGTATCGTTTTTGTTAACAAAATGGACAAAATCGGTGCAGACTTCCTTTACTCTGTAGGAACTTTAAGAGACCGTCTTCAAGCAAACGCTCATGCAATTCAATTGCCGATCGGTGCTGAAGATAACTTCGAAGGTATCATTGACCTTGTAGAAAACGTTGCGTATTTCTACGAAGATGACCTCGGAACTCGTTCTGATGCAAAAGAAATCCCTGAAGAGTACAAAGAGCAAGCTGAAGAGCTTCGCAACAGCCTTATTGAAGCTGTATGTGAGCTTGATGAAGAGCTTATGGATAAGTACCTTGAGGGTGAAGAAATCACAATTGACGAGTTAAAAGCAGGAATTCGTAAAGGTACATTAAATGTTGAATTCTACCCTGTTCTTGTTGGTTCTGCCTTCAAAAACAAAGGTGTTCAACTAGTACTTGATGCTGTTCTTGACTACCTTCCTGCACCAACTGACGTTGCTGCAATCAAAGGTACACGTCCTGATACAAATGAAGAGATTGAGCGTCATTCTTCTGACGAAGAGCCATTCTCTGCATTAGCATTTAAAGTTATGACTGACCCTTACGTTGGTAAGTTGACGTTCTTCCGTGTGTACTCTGGAACACTTGATTCTGGTTCATACGTGAAAAACTCTACTAAAGGCAAACGTGAGCGTGTTGGACGTATTCTTCAAATGCACGCTAACAGCCGTGAAGAAATCTCTACTGTATACGCAGGGGATATCGCAGCTGCTGTAGGTCTAAAAGATACAACTACTGGAGATACTCTATGTGATGAGAAGGATCTTGTTATCCTTGAGTCAATGGAATTCCCAGAACCAGTTATCGACGTTGCTATTGAGCCTAAATCAAAAGCTGACCAAGATAAAATGGGTATCGCTTTAGCGAAACTTGCTGAAGAAGATCCTACATTCCGTACTCAAACAAACCCAGAAACTGGCCAAACGATCATCTCTGGTATGGGTGAACTTCACCTTGATATCATTGTTGACCGTATGAAACGCGAATTTAAAGTAGAAGCCAACGTTGGTGCTCCTCAAGTTGCGTACCGTGAAACATTCCGTACCGGTGCAAAAGTTGAAGGGAAATTCGTACGTCAGTCTGGTGGACGCGGTCAGTTCGGACACGTTTGGATCGAATTCGAACCAAACGAAGAAGGCGCTGGCTTTGAATTTGAAAATGCGATTGTCGGTGGGGTCGTTCCTCGTGAATACATCCCAGCTGTTCAAGCAGGTCTGGAAGATGCACTTGAAAATGGTGTACTAGCAGGCTTCCCGCTTATCGACATTAAAGCTAAACTTTTCGACGGTTCTTACCATGATGTTGACTCAAACGAAATGGCATTTAAAGTTGCTGCTTCTATGGCATTGAAAAATGCAGTCAGCAAATGTAACCCAGTTCTTCTTGAACCAATCATGAAAGTAGAAGTGGTTATTCCAGAAGAATACATGGGAGATATCATGGGTGATATCACTTCACGTCGCGGACGCGTAGAAGGTATGGAAGCACGCGGTAACGCTCAAGTTGTTCGCGCTATGGTTCCTCTTGCTGAAATGTTCGGTTACGCTACTGCACTTCGTTCTAATACGCAAGGTCGCGGTACGTTCACTATGCACATGGATCACTACGAAGAAGTGCCGAAGAGCGTCGCAGAAGAAATTATCAAAAAAAATAAAGGCGAATAATTGATTTTGCCTCTTAACTCAAGTATAACTACTATTGTAAGATGAGGAAGTGAAAGCTTTCTTTCACTTCCTATCACTCTATACATTACTAATTAAAAGCTCTTAAGGAGGATTTTAGAATGGCTAAAGAAAAATTCGACCGTTCCAAATCACATGCCAATATTGGTACAATTGGACACGTTGACCATGGTAAAACAACTTTAACTGCTGCTATCACAACAGTACTTCATAAGAAATCTGGTAAAGGTACAGCTATGGCGTACGATCAAATTGATGGTGCTCCAGAAGAACGTGAGCGCGGTATCACAATCTCTACTGCACACGTTGAGTACGAAACTGAAACTCGTCACTATGCACACGTTGACTGCCCAGGACACGCTGACTATGTTAAAAACATGATCACTGGTGCTGCGCAAATGGACGGAGCTATCCTTGTAGTATCTGCTGCTGATGGCCCAATGCCACAAACTCGTGAGCACATCCTTCTTTCTAAAAACGTTGGTGTACCATACATCGTTGTATTCTTAAACAAATGCGACATGGTAGACGACGAAGAGCTTCTTGAACTAGTTGAAATGGAAGTTCGCGATCTTCTTAGCGAATACGACTTCCCTGGTGATGATGTACCAGTAATCAAAGGTTCTGCTCTTAAAGCTCTTGAAGGTGACGCTGAGTACGAAGCGAAAATCTTCGAACTTATGGATGCGGTTGATGAGTACATCCCAACTCCAGAACGCGACACTGAAAAACCATTCATGATGCCAGTTGAGGACGTATTCTCAATCACTGGTCGTGGTACAGTTGCTACTGGCCGTGTAGAACGCGGACAAGTTAAAGTCGGTGACGAAGTTGAAATCATCGGTCTTCAAGATGAGAACAAGAAAACAACTGTTACAGGTGTTGAAATGTTCCGTAAGCTTCTTGATTACGCTGAAGCTGGTGACAACATTGGTGCCCTTCTTCGCGGTGTATCTCGTGAAGAAATCCAACGTGGTCAAGTACTTGCTAAACCAGGTACAATCACTCCACACAGCAAATTCAAAGCTGAAGTTTACGTTCTTTCTAAAGAAGAGGGTGGACGTCATACTCCATTCTTCTCTAACTACCGTCCTCAGTTCTACTTCCGTACAACTGACGTAACTGGTATCATCCATCTTCCAGAAGGCGTAGAAATGGTTATGCCTGGAGATAACACTGAAATGAACGTTGAACTTATTTCTACAATCGCTATCGAAGAAGGAACTCGTTTCTCTATTCGTGAAGGCGGACGTACTGTTGGTTCAGGCGTTGTTTCTACAATCACTGAGTAATAGTATGATTTTAAACGAGACCCCTGCGGGTCTCGTTTTTTGTTTGCTTATCTTTTTCTTGTATAATAGGATCTATCATATTCGAGGGGTTAATATTTATGATTCCTGAAAAGAAATCAATCGCAATCATGAAAGAACTAAGCATTGGAAATACAAGGCAAATGCTGATGATTAATGGAGTTGACGTGAAAAATCCATTGCTGCTTTTTTTACATGGCGGGCCGGGAACGTCGCAAATCGGATATGTTAGACATTATCAAAAAGAGCTGGAACAGTATTTCACAGTAGTTCATTGGGATCAGAGAGGATCGGGGCTTTCTTATTCTAAGCGAATTTCGCATCACTCTATGACAATAAATCACTTCATTAAAGATACAATCCAAGTCACTCAATGGCTTTTAGCTCATTTTTCAAAATCAAAACTTTACCTAGCCGGTCATTCTTGGGGATCAATACTGGCGCTTCATGTGCTGCAGCAGCGTCCTGATTTATTTTACACGTATTATGGAATCAGCCAGGTTGTTAACCCGCAAGATGAAGAATCAACTGCTTATCAACATATTCGTGAAATTTCCGAATCAAAAAAAGCCAGCATATTATCTTTCCTCACACGTTTCATTGGTGCTCCGCCTTGGAAGCAGGATATCCAGCACCTTATCTATCGGTTTTGTGTTGAGCTAAGCAGGGGTGGATTCACTCACCGTCATCGTCAATCTCTAGCTGTATTATTTCAAATGCTTACTGGCAATGAGTATGGAGTGCGTAACATGCACAGCTTCCTTAATGGATTGCGCTTCAGTAAAAAACATTTAACTGATGAGTTGTACCGGTTTAATGCTTTTACATCAGTTCCTTCTATTAAAGTACCGTGTGTTTTCATTTCAGGGAAACATGACTTAATTGTTCCTGCTGAAATATCGAAACAGTATTATCAAGAACTTGAGGCACCCGAAAAGCGCTGGTTTCAATTTGAGGATTCAGCTCACACCCCGCATATTGAGGAGCCATCATTATTCGCGAACACATTAAGTCGGCATGCACGACACCATTTATGATAGATCCTTGATAAATAAGAAAAACCCCTGTATAATAAAAAAAGTGTGCAAACCATGCATATTTTAAATAAGTCTTGCAACATGCGCCTATTTTCTGTATAATGGTGTATGTTGGTCTTTGACTGCGATGAAGTGAGAGGTTGCTGACACACCCGGCCGCTTTGCCATGGCAAGGTGTTCAGGTTTTTCTCACGGAGAACTGTCTAACGTGATGTAGGCGAAAAGGAGGGAAAATAATGGCAAAACAAAAAATTCGTATTCGTTTGAAAGCATATGATCATAGAATCCTTGATCAATCTGCAGAGAAGATTGTTGAAACGGCAAAACGTTCTGGTGCCAGCGTATCTGGTCCGATTCCGTTGCCAACTGAAAAATCAGTTTACACAATCCTTCGTGCGGTGCACAAATACAAAGATTCTCGTGAGCAATTTGAAATGCGTACACATAAACGTTTAATCGACATTGTGAACCCAACACCACAAACTGTTGATGCTCTTATGCGATTAGACTTACCATCTGGTGTCGATATCGAAATTAAACTTTAATTCTAAAATATAGAATGATCTTAATAGGAGGTGTGACGAATGACCAAAGGAATCTTAGGAAGAAAAATTGGTATGACGCAAGTATTCGCTGAGAATGGTGATCTTATTCCGGTAACTGTTATCGAGGCTGCTCCAAACGTTGTTCTTCAAAAGAAAACAGCTGAAAACGACGGTTACGAAGCAATCCAGCTTGGTTTTGACGACAAGCGTGAAAAGCTTTCTAACAAACCTGAAAAAGGGCACGTTGCAAAAGCGGAAACTGCTCCTAAGCGCTTCGTTAAAGAATTACGCGGAGTGGAAATGGATGCGTATGAAGTTGGTCAGGAAGTCAAGGTTGAAATTTTCTCTGCTGGAGAAATCGTAGATGTAACAGGAGTATCTAAAGGTAAAGGTTTCCAAGGTGCGATTAAGCGCCACGGACAATCTCGCGGACCTATGTCTCACGGTTCACGCTACCACCGTCGTCCTGGTTCAATGGGACCTGTAGATCCTAACCGTGTATTCAAAGGTAAATTATTACCTGGACGTATGGGCGGAGAGCAAATCACTGTTCAAAACCTTGAAATCGTAAAAGTTGATGCAGAACGCAATCTTCTTTTGATCAAAGGTAACGTACCTGGTGCGAAGAAATCTTTAATCACTGTTAAAAGTGCTGTTAAATCTAAATAATTCTCTTAGGAAAGGAGGAAATTGATTATGCCAAAAGTAGCATTATACAACCAAAACGGTTCTACTGCTGGTGACATCGAATTAAACGCTTCTGTATTTGGTATCGAACCAAATGAGAGTGTTGTATTCGACGCTATTCTTATGCAAAGAGCTTCCTTACGTCAAGGAACTCACAAAGTAAAAAATCGTTCTGAAGTACGCGGCGGAGGTCGTAAACCATGGCGTCAAAAAGGTACTGGACGTGCCCGTCAAGGTTCAATCCGTTCACCGCAATGGCGCGGAGGTGGTGTCGTATTCGGCCCAACACCACGCAGCTATTCTTATAAATTACCTAAAAAAGTTCGCCGCTTGGCAATCAAATCAGTATTGTCTTCTAAAGTGATCGACAACAACATCATCGTTCTTGAAGATCTTACTCTTGATACGGCTAAAACAAAAGAAATGGCAGCTATCCTTAAAGGATTATCTGTTGAGAAAAAAGCTTTAATCGTAACTGCGGATGCAAACGAAGCAGTAGCATTATCTGCTCGTAACATTCCTGGAGTTACTGTTGTTGAAGCTAACGGAATCAACGTTTTAGACGTTGTCAACCACGAGAAGCTTCTGATTACAAAAGCAGCGGTTGAAAAAGTAGAGGAGGTGCTTGCATAATGAAAGATCCTCGTGATGTTCTAAAGCGCCCCGTCATTACTGAACGTTCTGCTGATTTAATGACTGAAAAAAAATATACTTTTGAAGTTGATGTAAGAGCTAACAAAACAGAAGTGAAAGACGCGGTTGAAAGCATCTTTGGAGTGAAAGTTGATAAAGTCAACATCATGAACTACAAAGGCAAATCAAAACGTGTCGGACGCTACACTGGTATGACTAGCCGTCGCAGAAAAGCGATCGTAAAACTTACTGCAGACAGCAAAGAAATCGAAATTTTTGAAGCTTAATTATCTGTAAAAAGAAGGAGGGAAATTCAAAATGGCGATTAAAAAGTATAAACCGACCTCTAATGGACGTCGTGGCATGACAACTTCAGATTTTGCTGAAATCACGACTGACAAGCCGGAAAAATCCTTGCTTGCTCCCCTTCACAAAAAAGGCGGACGTAACAACCAAGGTAAATTGACTGTACGTCACCAAGGTGGCGGACATAAACGCCAATACCGTGTTATCGACTTCAAACGCGATAAAGATGGTATACCTGGACGCGTTGCTACAGTTGAATACGATCCAAACCGTTCAGCTAACATCGCTCTAATCAACTATGCAGACGGAGAAAAACGTTACATTCTTGCTCCTAAAGGAATTCAAGTAGGTACTGAAATCATGTCAGGTCCTGAAGCTGACATTAAAGTAGGTAATGCACTTCCACTTATCAACATCCCTGTTGGTACAGTTGTGCATAACATTGAATTAAAACCTGGTAAAGGCGGACAGCTTGTACGTTCAGCTGGTACATCTGCTCAGGTTCTTGGTAAAGAAGGTAAATACGTTCTTGTACGTCTTAACTCTGGTGAAGTTCGCATGATCCTTTCTGCTTGCCGTGCTTCTATCGGTCAAGTAGGTAACGAACAGCACGAACTTATCAACATTGGTAAAGCTGGACGTTCTCGCTGGAAAGGCATCCGTCCTACAGTTCGTGGTTCTGTAATGAACCCTAACGATCACCCACACGGTGGTGGTGAAGGACGTGCGCCAATCGGACGTAAATCACCAATGTCTCCATGGGGCAAACCAACTCTTGGATTCAAGACTCGTAAGAAAAAGAACAAATCCGATAAATTTATCGTACGTCGTCGTAAAAATAAATAACGGGGTTGTCTACGGTTCTTTTCGGACCGTAGTGCAATCACGAAGGGAGGTTCCAAAATGGCTCGCAGCTTAAAAAAAGGACCATTTGTCGATGGACACTTGATGACTAAAATCGAGAAATTAAATGAAACTGACAAGAAACAAGTCGTAAAAACTTGGTCTCGTCGTTCTACTATTTTCCCACAGTTTATTGGTCACACAATCGCAGTCTATGACGGACGTAAACACGTGCCTGTATTCATCTCTGAAGATATGGTAGGGCACAAGTTGGGTGAATTCGCTCCAACTCGTACGTACAAAGGTCATGCTAGTGATGACAAAAAAACAAGACGCTAAGAGAGGAGGCTTTTAAATGCAAGCTAAAGCTGTTGCAAGAACAGTCCGTATTGCTCCTCGTAAAGCACGTCTAGTAATGGACCTGATTCGAGGCAAGCAAGTAGGTGAGGCAGTATCAATCTTGAACCTTACACCAAGAGCTGCTTCTCCAATTATCGAGAAAGTATTAAAATCCGCTATTGCAAATGCTGAGCATAACTATGAAATGGACGCTAACAACCTGGTTATTTCTCAAGCATTCGTTGACGAAGGCCCTACGTTAAAAAGATTTCGCCCACGTGCTATGGGACGTGCGAGCCAAATCAACAAACGTACGAGCCACATTACAATCGTTGTATCAGAAAAGAAGGAGGGATAAGTAGTGGGTCAAAAGGTAAATCCAGTCGGTCTTCGTATCGGAGTCATTCGTGATTGGGAATCTAAGTGGTACGCTGGTAAAGATTACGCTGACTTCCTGCACGAAGATTTAAAAATTCGTGAATACATTAGCAAACGCCTTTCTGACGCTTCTGTTTCTAAAGTAGAAATTGAGCGTGCAGCAAACCGCGTTAACATTACGATCCACACAGCTAAGCCTGGTATGGTTATCGGTAAAGGCGGTTCTGAAGTCGAAGCACTTCGCAAAGCCCTTAACAGCCTTACTGGCAAGCGTGTACACATTAACATTCTTGAAATCAAAAGAGCAGATCTTGATGCACAGCTAGTTGCTGACAACATCGCTCGTCAATTAGAAAACCGTGTTTCTTTCCGCCGTGCGCAGAAACAACAAATCCAACGTACTATGCGTGCTGGAGCACAAGGTGTGAAAACAATGGTTTCTGGTCGTCTTGGCGGTGCAGATATCGCTCGTTCTGAATACTACAGTGAAGGAACTGTTCCATTGCACACATTGCGTGCGGACATTGACTATGCAACATCTGAAGCTGATACTACTTACGGTAAGCTTGGTGTAAAAGTCTGGATCTATCGTGGAGAGGTTCTTCCTACTAAGAAGAAAACTGAGGAAGGAGGAAAATAATATGTTATTACCAAAACGCGTTAAATATCGCAGAGAGCATCGCGGAAAAATGCGTGGCCGTGCGAAAGGCGGTACTGAAGTACATTTCGGAGAATTCGGTATCCAAGCTCTTGAAGCTTCTTGGATTACTAACCGTCAAATCGAAGCTGCACGTATTGCGATGACTCGTTACATGAAACGTGGCGGTAAAGTTTGGATCAAAATTTTCCCTTCTAAACCTTACACTGCTAAACCACTTGAGGTACGTATGGGATCCGGTAAAGGGGCTCCAGAAGGTTGGGTAGCTGTTGTAAAACCGGGCAAAGTTTTATTTGAAATTTCTGGTGTGTCTGAAGAGGTTGCTCGTGAAGCGCTTCGCCTTGCATCTCACAAATTGCCAATTAAAACGAAGTTCGTAAAACGTGAAGAAATTGGTGGTGAATCAAATGAAAGCTAATGAAATTCGTGACCTTACCACTGCTGAAATTGAACAAAAAGTAAAGTCTCTTAAAGAAGAACTTTTCAATCTTCGCTTTCAATTAGCGACAGGACAACTTGAAAATACTGCTCGCATTCGTGAAGTGCGCAAAGCTATCGCGCGCATGAAAACTGTGATTCGTGAAAGAGAAATTGCTGCTAATAAATAATCACTGAGGGGAGGTCGTGAGCATGAGCGAACGTAACCAACGCAAAGTTTACCAAGGCCGTGTTGTTTCTGACAAAATGGATAAAACCATTACTGTTGTTGTTGAGACATACAAAAAACATACACTTTACGGTAAACGCGTAAAATACTCAAAAAAATTCAAAGCACATGATGAAAATAATCAAGCTAAAATCGGTGACATCGTTAAGATTATGGAAACTCGTCCTTTGTCTGCAACTAAGCGTTTCCGTCTAGTTGAAGTTGTCGAAGAAGCTGTTATTATCTAATAAAGTTCGGAATTCTTTTTCCGAAGGGAGGTAACAAATAATGATTCAACAAGAGACTCGTTTAAAAGTAGCTGACAACTCTGGCGCACGTGAAGTACTTACTATTAAAGTTCTTGGTGGTTCTGGACGTAAAACAGCTAACATTGGTGATGTAATTGTTTGCACGGTTAAACAAGCAACACCAGGAGGCGTTGTCAAAAAAGGTGAAGTCGTAAAAGCTGTTATCGTTCGCACTAAAAGCGGAGCGCGCAGAAGTGACGGTTCATACATCAGCTTCGATGAGAATGCATGTGTTATCATCCGTGACGACAAGAGCCCACGCGGAACTCGTATCTTCGGACCAGTTGCTCGTGAATTGCGTGAAAACAACTTTATGAAAATTGTTTCTCTAGCTCCAGAAGTTATCTAATGAAATAAATGCCTTACTCAAGGAGGTGCGATCAGGATGCATGTAAAAAAAGGCGATAAAGTTATGGTTATCTCTGGTAAAGATAAAGGCAAACAAGGAACAATCCTTGCTGCTTTCCCTAAAAAGGACCGCGTTTTAGTTGAAGGTGTTAACATGGTAAAGAAACACTCTAAACCAACTCAAGCTAACCCTCAAGGCGGTATTTCTAATCAAGAGGCGCCAATTCATGTATCAAACGTTATGCCGCTCGATCCTAAAACAGGTGAAGTGACTCGCGTAGGATACAAAGTGGAAGATGGCAAAAAAGTTCGTGTAGCAAAAAAATCTGGGCAAGTTCTAGATAAATAGTATTAAAAGGAAGGGAGGTCTATCTCATGAACCGCCTTAAAGAAAAGTACAATAAAGAAATTGCACCTGCTTTAATGACTAAGTTCAATTATGATTCAGTCATGCAAGTGCCTAAAATCGAAAAAATCGTAATCAACATGGGTGTTGGTGACGCTGTTCAAAACGCCAAAGCAATCGACAGTGCTGTTGAAGAATTAACGTTTATCGCAGGTCAAAAACCTGTCGTTACTCGTGCGAAGAAATCAATTGCTGGATTCCGTCTTCGTGAGGGAATGCCTATCGGTGCGAAAGTAACTCTTCGCGGAGAGCGCATGTATGATTTCCTTGATAAACTTATTTCTGTTTCTTTACCGCGTGTACGTGACTTCCGCGGGGTTTCTAAAAAATCTTTCGATGGTCGCGGTAACTACACACTTGGTATCAAAGAACAGTTAATCTTCCCTGAAATTGACTACGATAAAGTAACAAAGGTTCGCGGAATGGACATCGTTATCGTAACAACAGCTAATACTGACGAAGAAGCTCGTGAGCTATTAACTCAAGTAGGTATGCCGTTCCAGAAATAATCAATGAAAGGGAGGCGAAATCGTGGCTAAAAAGTCTATGATTGCGAAACAACAACGTACACCAAAGTTTAAAGTACAAGAGTACACACGCTGTGAACGCTGCGGACGTCCGCATTCAGTCATTCGTAAATTTAAACTTTGCCGTATTTGTTTCCGTGAGCTTGCATATAAAGGACAAATTCCTGGCGTGAAAAAAGCCAGCTGGTAATCCCCAAGAAAGGGAAGGAGGTAATTATATAATGGTTATGACAGATCCAATTGCAGATATGCTAACTCGTATTCGCAATGCAAACATGGTACGTCATGAGAAGCTTGAAATTCCTGCTTCTAAATTGAAAAGAGAAATTGCTGAAATTTTAAAGCGTGAAGGTTTCATTCGTGACGTTGAGTTCGTAGAAGACAGCAAACAAGGTATCATCCGCGTTTTCTTGAAATACGGACAAAACAACGAGCGCGTTATCACTGGTCTTAAAAGAATCAGCAAGCCTGGTTTGCGTGTTTATGCTAAATCTAATGAAGTACCCCGCGTACTTAACGGTCTTGGAATCGCGATTATTTCTACATCACAAGGTGTTTTAACGGACAAAGAAGCCCGTGCAAAACAAGCTGGTGGAGAAGTTCTAGCATACGTTTGGTAAGAAGTTTAACATGAATGGAGGTGTTTGGTATGTCTCGTGTAGGTAAGAAGCTACTTGAGATTCCTTCTGATGTTACAGTAACGTTAAATGATAACAACACTGTAGCTGTGAAAGGACCAAAAGGAGAATTAACTCGTACGTTTCACCCTGATATGGAGATTAAAGTAGAGGACAATGTGCTTACAGTCGCTCGTCCTTCTGATCAAAAAGAGCACCGTGCCCTGCATGGTACGACTCGCAGTCTGCTTGGCAACATGGTTGAAGGTGTATCTAAAGGATTTGAAAGAGGTTTGGAATTAGTCGGTGTCGGTTACCGTGCTTCTAAATCCGGAAATAAACTTGTTTTAAACGTTGGATACTCTCATCCTGTTGAGATCGTTCCTGAAGAAGGCATCGAAATCGAAGTTCCTTCTCAAACAAAAGTAGTTGTAAAAGGTACAGACAAAGAACGCGTAGGAGCTATTGCTGCTAACATCCGCGCTGTACGTTCTCCAGAGCCTTACAAAGGTAAAGGAATCCGCTACGAAGGTGAAGTTGTTCGCCGTAAAGAAGGTAAATCTGCTAAGTAAGATCGCTTAAAGTGAAGAAAGGAGTGACCTAGATGATTACGAAAACTAGCAAAAATGCTGCTCGTCTTAAAAGACACGCTCGTGTTCGCGCTAAACTTTCCGGTACTGCTGAAAGACCGCGCCTGAACGTTTTCCGTTCTAACAAGCACATTTACGCTCAAATCATCGATGATGTAAATGGTGTAACACTTGCTAGTGCATCTACTCTCGATAAAGACTTGAACGTTGAAAGCACTGGAGATACTTCTGCTGCTACTAAAGTTGGAGAATTAGTTGCAAAACGCGCTGCTGAAAAAGGCATTTCTGACGTAGTATTTGACCGTGGCGGATACTTATACCATGGACGTGTAAAAGCTTTGGCTGATGCCGCTCGTGAAGCTGGACTTAAATTTTAATAAAAGAAGGAGGGACACATGATTATGCGTCGTATTGACCCAAGCAAATTAGAGTTAGAAGAACGCTTAGTTACGGTTAACCGCGTAGCGAAAGTTGTTAAAGGTGGTCGTCGTTTCCGCTTCGCAGCTCTAGTCGTTGTCGGTGACAAAAACGGACACGTAGGATTCGGTACTGGTAAAGCACAAGAAGTACCAGAAGCGATCCGCAAAGCTGTTGAAGATGCGAAAAAGAATTTGATTGAAGTACCAATGGTTGGAACTACAATTCCACACGAAATCATCGGACGTTTCGGTGCAGGTAACATCTTGTTAAAACCTGCTTCTGAAGGTACTGGAGTTATCGCCGGAGGCCCTGTACGTGCGGTACTTGAGCTGGCTGGTGTAGCTGATATCCTTTCTAAGTCTTTAGGTTCTAACACACCGATCAACATGATTCGTGCAACACTTCAAGGTTTAAGTGAACTTAAACGTGCTGAAGACGTTGCGAAGCTTCGTGGAAAATCTGTAGAAGAACTGTTAGGATAAGGAGGGAACATTAATGGCTAAATTAGAAATTACCCTCAAACGAAGTGTAATCGGTCGCCCGGAAGACCAACGCGTTACTGTAAGAACACTTGGTTTAAAGAAAACAAACCAAACTGTTGTTCATGAAGACAACGCTGCGATCCGTGGTATGATTAATAAAGTATCTCATTTAGTTTCTGTTAAAGAACAATAAAAATATTTGATCGGATAAGGAGGTGTCCTAATGAAACTTCATGAATTAAAACCTTCAGAAGGTTCACGCAAAACGCGTAATCGCGTAGGTCGTGGTATTGGTTCTGGCAACGGTAAAACAGCTGGTAAAGGTCACAAAGGTCAAAACGCTCGTTCTGGCGGCGGTGTACGCCCTGGATTCGAGGGGGGACAAATGCCTTTATTCCAACGTCTTCCTAAACGCGGTTTCACTAACATCAACCGCAAGGAATACGCTGTAGTCAACCTAGACAAATTGAACGGTTTTGCAGAAGGAACGGAAGTCACTCCTGAACTTCTTCTAGAGACTGGTGTTATTAGCAAACTTAATGCAGGAGTAAAGATTCTTGGCAACGGTAAATTAGAGAAAAAATTAACTGTAAAAGCCAATAAATTCTCTGCTTCTGCGAAAGAAGCTGTTGAAGCTGCTGGCGGTACAGCTGAGGTGATCTAACTTGTTTAAAACAATCTCCAACTTTATGCGTGTGAGTGATATCAGGAATAAAATCATATTCACTTTACTCATGCTTATCGTCTTTCGCATAGGTGCGTTTATTCCTGTGCCTTACGTTAACGCTGAAGCGTTACAGGCGCAGTCTCAAATGGGTGTTTTTGATCTCCTTAATACATTTGGCGGCGGTGCGCTTTACCAATTTTCCATTTTCGCAATGGGAATTACTCCTTATATCACGGCTTCGATCATCATTCAGCTGCTTCAGATGGATGTTGTACCGAAGTTTACCGAGTGGTCTAAGCAAGGTGAAGTTGGCCGCCGTAAATTAGCTCAGTTCACAAGGTACTTTACGATTGTGCTTGGTTTCATCCAAGCATTAGGTATGTCATATGGATTTAACAATCTGGCAAACGGTATGCTGATCGAAAAATCCGGTGTATCGACATATCTTATCATTGCTTTAGTACTCACTGGCGGAACTGCCTTTTTAATGTGGCTTGGGGAACAAATTACTTCTCATGGAGTAGGCAACGGAATATCGATCATTATCTTCGCGGGGATTGTGTCTAGTATTCCAAAAACAATTGGGCAAATATATGAGACTCAATTTGTCGGTAGCAACGATCAGTTGTTTATTCATATTGTGAAAATCGCACTTCTTGTGATTGCGATTTTAGCAGTTATTGTTGGAGTTATTTTCATTCAGCAAGCCGTACGGAAAATTGCGATTCAATATGCTAAAGGCACAGGTCGTTCACCTGCTGGCGGAGGTCAGTCTACACACCTTCCATTGAAAGTGAATCCTGCAGGGGTTATTCCGGTAATCTTTGCGGTTGCGTTTTTGATAACGCCGCGGACGATCGCGTCATTCTTTGGAACAAACGATGTGACAAAGTGGATTCAAAACAACTTTGATAATACGCATCCGGTGGGTATGGCGATATATGTTGCGTTGATTATTGCCTTTACGTACTTTTATGCTTTTGTACAGGTAAACCCTGAACAAATGGCTGATAACCTTAAAAAACAGGGTGGCTATATCCCGGGGGTTCGTCCAGGGAAAATGACTCAAGATAGAATTACGAGCATTTTGTATCGACTTACGTTTGTGGGTTCTATATTCTTAGCCGTGATTTCCATTCTTCCTATCTTTTTCATTCAATTCGCTGGATTGCCTCAAAGTGCACAAATTGGCGGAACATCTTTGTTAATTGTTGTCGGGGTAGCCTTGGAGACAATGAAACAACTAGAAAGCCAGTTGGTGAAACGAAACTACCGTGGATTTATGAAAAACTAGAGGAAATGGATTTATCCATTCCCTCTTAATAAAGAGAGGACGGGGGAAATCCGAATGAACTTAGTCTTAATGGGGCTTCCTGGTGCCGGTAAAGGCACACAGGGCGAACGAATTGTTGAGGATTATGGGATTCCTCATATCTCAACAGGAGATATGTTCCGTGCTGCTATGAAAGAAGAAACACCACTCGGACTCGAAGCAAAATCTTATATTGATAAGGGAGAGCTCGTACCTGACGAAGTCACAATCGGAATTGTAAAAGAGAGACTTGGCAAAGATGATTGTGAAAGAGGTTTTCTTCTGGACGGATTTCCGCGAACAGTCGCTCAAGCCGAAGCTCTTGAAGAAATTCTTGAGGAATACGGCAAGCCGATTGATTATGTCATTAACATTGAAGTCGACAAAGATGTTCTGATGGAACGTCTGACTGGACGCAGAATTTGCAGTGTTTGCGGCACAACCTATCATTTAGTCTTTAATCCGCCGAAAACGCCGGGTATTTGTGATAAAGACGGAGGCGAACTCTATCAACGGGCAGATGATAATGAGGAAACCGTCTCTAAACGGCTTGAGGTAAACATGAAGCAAACTCAGCCTTTACTCGATTTCTATTCAGAGAAAGGTTATCTTGCAAACGTGAATGGCCAGCAGGACATTCAAGACGTGTATGCAGATGTGAAGGATCTTCTTGGAGGATTAAAAAAATGATTATCTGTAAAACCCCACGTGAACTTGGTATCATGCGGGAAGCAGGGCGAATCGTGGCTTTAACTCATGAAGAGTTAAAAAAGCACATTAAACCAGGAATCTCGACAAAAGAATTGGATCAAATTGCCGAACGTTTTATTAAGAAGCAGGGTGCAATCCCATCTTTTAAGGGGTATAATGGGTTTCGCGGGAGCATTTGCGTATCAGTTAATGAAGAACTCGTTCACGGCATACCTGGCAGCAGGGTGCTGAAGGACGGTGACATCATCAGTATTGATATCGGTGCTAAATTAAATGGTTATCATGGTGACTCTGCATGGACATATCCGGTAGGAAACATCAGCGATGATGACAAAAAACTTCTGGAAGTGACAGAGGAGTCTTTATATAAAGGCTTGCAGGAAGCAAAACCAGGTGAACGTTTGTCGAATATTTCCCACGCAATACAAACGTATGTCGAAAATGAGCAGTTTTCAGTTGTTAGGGAGTATGTCGGACATGGTGTTGGTCAAGACTTGCATGAGGACCCGCAAATTCCTCATTACGGTCCGCCCAACAAAGGACCACGGCTTAAACCTGGCATGGTTCTCGCTATTGAACCTATGGTGAACGCTGGCAGCCGCTACGTGAAAACATTGGCTGATAACTGGACGGTTGTAACGGTAGATGGGAAAAAGTGTGCTCATTTTGAACATACGATTGCGATTACGGAAACGGGTTTTGATATACTGACGAGAGTCTAGATGATGAAAATAATTCCGAAGACAGATGTTTTTCAAGCTTGATAGGGCAGAAAGCTTGGGTGAACATTGGCAAGACCGAATTCATCTTGCTGCTTGTCGTTGGAATTTTAACCATCATCAATGTACTAACAGCAGACGGAGAAAAGCGTACATTTCATTCTCCTAAGAAAAAGAATATCAATCATTTAACCCTTTATGATTGCGTATCTCCGGAAGTTCAGAACAGTATAAACGAAACAGGGCGTGTGACAAACTTCTTTTGAAATTTGTCAGAAAGCAAGTTACTGATTTGAAGAAGGGAGAACACTTGAATGGCGAAAGACGATGTAATTGAAGTGGAAGGTACTATAGTCGAAACACTGCCAAACGCGATGTTCAAAGTTGAACTTGAAAATGGCCACACTGTTTTGGCTCATGTATCTGGTAAAATCCGCATGCACTTCATTCGCATTTTACCTGGAGACAAAGTTACGGTAGAATTATCTCCATATGACTTAACTCGTGGCAGGATTACGTACCGTTACAAATAAAGCACTCCGGAAACTGAAGGAGGTTGGAAACACATGAAAGTGAGACCATCAGTTAAACCAATCTGCGAAAAATGTAAAGTTATTCGCAGAAAAGGAAAAGTAATGGTGATCTGTGAAAATCCAAAGCATAAACAAAAACAAGGATAATTTATAAGGAGGTGCCCAGAGAATGGCTCGTATTGCTGGTGTAGATATCCCACGTGACAAACGTGTTGTTATTTCTTTAACATACATCTTCGGAATTGGCCGCACAACGGCTCAGCAAGTTTTAAAAGAAGCTGGAGTTTCAGAAGATACTCGTGTGCGCGATCTTACTGAAGAAGAACTTGGTAAAATCCGTGATATTATTGACAAACTGAAAGTAGAAGGTGACCTTCGCCGTGAAGTTTCTCTTAATATCAAACGTCTGATCGAAATCGGAAGCTACCGCGGAATCCGTCATCGCAGAGGATTACCTGTTCGCGGACAAAACTCTAAAAACAACGCGCGTACTCGTAAAGGTCCGCGTCGTACTGTAGCTAACAAGAAAAAATAAGTAAGGGAGGTTCTTAAACAATGGCTGCTGCTCGTAAATCTAACACGCGTAAACGTCGCGTGAAAAAGAATATTGAGTCTGGAATTGCTCATATTCGTTCAACTTTCAATAACACGATCGTTACGATCACTGACACTCATGGTAATGCTATTTCTTGGTCTAGTGCCGGAGCTTTAGGATTCAGAGGTTCTCGTAAATCTACTCCTTTTGCTGCGCAAATGGCTGCAGAAACAGCTGCTAAAGGTTCAATCGAACATGGTCTTAAAACTCTAGAGGTTACTGTTAAAGGACCTGGTTCAGGCCGTGAAGCTGCAATCCGTGCACTTCAAGCTGCTGGACTAGAAG
Source organism: Bacillus sp. SN32 (assembly GCF_002837495.1). Lineage (NCBI taxonomy): Bacteria > Bacillati > Bacillota > Bacilli > Caryophanales > Bacillaceae > Bacillus > Bacillus sp. SN32. The sequence continues at coordinate 47,567 of NZ_PJCT01000008.1, forward strand.
TCACTGCTATCAGAGACGTAACTCCTGTTCCTCATAACGGATGCCGTCCACCAAAACGTCGCCGCGTGTAATTTGTTTGTATAGATTTTGTGTCCCTGTCAATAATGGGTTATGATACAGTTATTTATGAAACGAATGCACCGACTCGTTGCCTGAGCACATACGGGACTAAACAATGGGGAATTTCGGATGGAATCTCATATGATTCTATTCGAGGTTTCGACGTTTTGAAGGAGGGTTTTAAGTAATGATCGAGATTGAAAAACCAAAAATCGAAACGGTTGAAATCAGCGACGATGCCAAATTTGGTAAGTTTGTCGTAGAGCCACTTGAGCGTGGATATGGTACAACTCTGGGTAACTCCTTACGTCGTATCCTCTTATCCTCACTCCCTGGTGCCGCTGTAACATCAATCCAGATAGATGGTGTACTGCACGAATTCTCGACAATTGAAGGCGTTGTGGAAGATGTTACAACGATTATCTTACACATTAAAAAGCTTGCATTGAAAATCTACTCTGATGAAGAGAAGACGCTAGAAATTGATGTACAGGGTGAAGGAACTGTAACGGCAGCTGATATTACACACGATAGTGATGTAGAGATCTTAAATCCTGATCTTCATATCGCGACTCTTGGTGAGAATGCGAGTTTCCGAGTTCGCCTTACTGCTCAAAGAGGACGTGGGTATACGCCTGCTGACGCAAACAAGAGAGACGATCAGCCAATCGGCGTGATTCCGATCGATTCTATCTATACGCCAGTTTCTCGTGTATCTTATCAGGTAGAGAACACTCGTGTAGGCCAAGTTGCAAACTATGATAAACTTACACTTGATGTTTGGACTGATGGAAGCACTGGACCGAAAGAAGCAATTGCGCTTGGTTCAAAGATTTTAACTGAACACCTTAATATATTCGTTGGTTTAACTGACGAAGCTCAACATGCTGAAATCATGGTTGAAAAAGAAGAAGATCAAAAAGAGAAAGTTCTTGAAATGACAATTGAAGAATTGGATCTTTCTGTTCGTTCTTACAACTGCTTAAAGCGTGCGGGTATTAACACGGTTCAAGAGCTTGCGAACAAGACGGAAGAAGATATGATGAAAGTTCGAAATCTAGGACGCAAATCACTTGAAGAAGTGAAAGCGAAACTAGAAGAACTTGGACTCGGACTTCGCAAAGACGATTGACTAGTTTCCCTTGTGAACTAGGATTTTCGTGTGTTTATTATTCAGAAACAGCATTCCAATAAAGGAGGGGACATCACATGTCATACAGAAAACTAGGACGTACGAGTGCACAGCGTAAAGCTATGCTTCGTGATCTTACAACTGATTTGATCATCAACGAAAGAATCGAAACAACTGAAACACGTGCGAAAGAACTTCGCTCTGTAGTTGAAAAAATGATCACGCTTGGCAAACGCGGTGATCTTCACGCTCGCCGTCAAGCTGCTGCATACATCCGCAACGAGGTTGCAAACGAAGAAAATAACCAAGATGCACTTCAAAAATTATTCTCTGACATTGCAACTCGTTACGAGGAGCGCCAAGGCGGATACACACGTATTATGAAGCTTGGTCCTCGCCGTGGTGACGGAGCACCAATGGCAATTATCGAATTGGTTTAATCACATATTTTTGTGTATCTAAAGAAGGGCGGGACAGTTTCTAACTGGATCTATGCCCTTTTTTTAGATACTGCAACTTTTAATAGAGAGAAAAGCAGAGCATTAGCTGAGAGGAGGCCGGTTTTCCATGAATCAAAATCAGTTGATATCGGTAGAGGATATCGTATTTCGATATCGGAAGGACGCAGAAAGACGAGCACTAGACGGCGTCTCCCTGCAGGTGTATGAGGGTGAATGGCTTGCAATCGTAGGTCATAACGGTTCAGGGAAATCAACACTGGCCCGGGCATTGAATGGTTTAATTCTTCCTGAATCAGGCGACATTGAGGTTGCCGGGATTCAATTGACAGAGGAATCCGTTTGGGAAGTGCGTAAGAAGATAGGTATGGTCTTTCAAAATCCGGATAACCAATTTGTCGGAACGACTGTTCGCGATGATGTGGCTTTTGGTTTAGAAAACAATGGTGTACCGCGGGAAGAAATGATTGAGAGAGTGGACTGGGCAGTAAAACAGGTAAATATGCAAAATTTTCTCGATCAAGAGCCGCACCATCTCTCCGGAGGCCAAAAGCAGAGAGTTGCGATTGCGGGGGTTATTGCCGCACGTCCTGATATTATTATCTTAGATGAAGCAACATCCATGCTTGATCCGATCGGGCGAGAAGAAGTGCTTGAAACGGTAAGACATTTAAAAGAGCAGGGCATGGCGACTGTCATATCCATTACACATGATCTGAATGAGGCAGCAAAAGCAGACAGGATCATTGTCATGAATGGCGGTAAAAAATATGCTGAAGGGCCGCCTGAAGAGATTTTTAAATTGAATAAAGAACTTGTTCGAATTGGGCTTGATTTACCCTTCTCATTCCAGCTTAGCCAGCTTTTAAGAGAAAATGGACTGGCTTTGGAAGAAAACCATTTGACTCAGGAAGGGCTGGTGAAAGAGCTGTGGACATTACAATCAAAGATGTAGAGCATCGCTATCAGATGAAGACGCCGTTTGAGCGCCTAGCACTGTATGATATCAATGCATCGATTAAAGAAGGAAGCTACGTAGCCGTTATCGGGCATACAGGCTCTGGCAAGTCCACTCTTCTACAGCACCTAAATGGTCTCCTGAAGCCGACGAAGGGACAGATATCACTAGGCAGCACTGTCATTCAGGCAGGGAAAAAGAATAAAGATCTGAAAAAACTTCGTAAAAAAGTCGGAATCGTTTTCCAATTTCCTGAGCATCAATTATTCGAAGAAACAGTTCTTAAAGATATTTCATTCGGACCGATGAACTTTGGTGTTAAAAAAGAAGATGCTGAACAAAAAGCGAGAGAGATGCTGCAGCTTGTAGGTTTATCAGAAGAGCTTTTGGACAGGTCACCCTTTGAATTAAGCGGGGGACAAATGCGCAGAGTTGCAATTGCAGGCGTACTTGCAATGGACCCTGAAGTGCTTGTTCTGGATGAACCGACTGCAGGATTAGACCCAAGAGGTCGAAAAGAGATTATGGACATGTTTTATGAGCTTCATCAACGTGGGAACCTGACGACGATCCTTGTGACACACAGCATGGAGGATGCAGCTGCATACGCTGATGAAATGATTGTTATGCATAAAGGAACGATACAAGCATCAGGCAGTCCGCGTGATCTGTTTTTAAAGGGTGAAGAGATGGCCGGCTGGGGGCTGGATCTTCCTGAAACAATAAAATTCCAAAGACACCTTGAAGCTGCACTGGGTGTGCGATTTAATGAGCCTATGCTCACAATCGAAGATGCCGCTGCCGAAATCCGTGCTCTTTTTCAGGGAGAGAAGACTTTATGATGGACAGCATGATTATCGGCAAGTATGTACCAGGGACTTCACTTGTGCACCGGCTTGACCCCAGAACAAAACTGATCACGATCTTTTTATTTGTCTGCATTGTATTCTTAGCCAATAATGTTCAGACATATGCGTTGCTTGGTTTATTTACAATTGGCGTCGTTTCTTTAACAAGAGTTCCTTTCTCTTTTTTAATGAAAGGGCTGAAGCCAATCATCTGGATTGTCCTTTTTACGTTCCTTCTTCACATTCTTATGACACATGAAGGACCGATTATCTTTCAAATAGGTTTTTTCAAAGTCTATGAGGGCGGTCTGGTTCAGGGGATATTCATTTCTCTTAGATTCGTCTATTTGATTTTAATCACAACCTTATTAACGCTTACGACTACACCGATTGAGATTACCGATGGAATGGAGCAGCTGCTGAACCCATTGAAAAAATTAAAGCTTCCTGTTCATGAGCTGGCTCTTATGATGTCAATTTCTTTACGGTTTATTCCGACACTGATGGAGGAGACAGATAAGATCATGAAGGCTCAGATGGCGCGAGGCGTTGATTTTACAAGCGGGCCTGTCAAAGAAAGAGTGAAGGCTATTGTCCCGCTTCTTGTCCCGCTCTTCGTCAGCGCATTTAAACGCGCCGAAGAGCTTGCGGTGGCAATGGAAGCAAGAGGCTATCAAGGCGGAGAAGGACGTACGAAATATAGAAAGCTTGTATGGACAGGAAAAGACACTTCTGTCATTGTCAGCTTAATTGTATTAGCTGCTTTGTTATTTTTCTTAAGGGCTTAGAGGTGCTGTATGAGACTGAAATGCACGATTTCTTATGACGGACATTTGTTTAACGGTTATCAGGTTCAGCCGGGCAAAAGAACGGTTCAGGATGAACTGGAGAAAGCTTTGGCTGTCCTGCATAAGTCAAAAGACAGAATTCCGGTCGTTTCGTCTGGAAGAACAGACAGCGGGGTTCACGCAGCCGGACAGGTGATTCATTTTGACACTTCGCTGTCTATCCCGGCTGAGAGATGGCCATATGCCTTAAATGCACTGCTTCCGGACGATATCGCAGTCAAACAGGCAGAAATTGCGGATGATGGGTTCCATGCACGATTTAGCGCAGTCAAAAAAGAATATCGCTACTTTGTATACACGGAGAAACACCCGGACGTATTTAAACGGCATTACGCTTACCATTTTTCATATCACCTTAATGTGCAGGACATGAGAGAAGCGGCAAAGCATCTTATAGGGACACATGATTTTACGAGCTTTTGCGCGGCTAAAACAGAAGTGCAGGACAAGGTAAGAACGATATACGAACTTGATTGGACTGAGACGGCTGACGGCCTGCAAATGCGGATCACAGGCAGCGGTTTCTTATATAATATGGTCAGAATTATTGCGGGTACTTTGCTTGATGCAGGTATTGGAAAAATTTCTCCCGATGAGGTGAAATCCATGCTGGAAGCGAAGGATCGCGAAGCGGCAGGGCGCACAGCGCCGGGGCACGGGCTATATTTATGGAACGTTTACTATGACAACTAAACCAGGTGTATAATATTTTCTTGACAGAGTCTGCATAAAGTTATAAGATATCATATGGTATGTATTTCAACCCCACGATAAGCCCCGGAACTTATTGTGTTGTGAAATAGAACGTAATCGAAGTTTATTGAAAATGACAGATCATTTAGGAGGGAAATTCAATGCGTACAACACCTATGGCTAACGCAAGTACTATTGAACGCAAGTGGTTAGTTGTTGATGCTGCTGGCAAGACTTTAGGTCGTCTTTCTTCAGAAGTTGCAGCTATCCTTCGCGGAAAACACAAACCAACTTACACACCACACGTTGATACTGGAGATCATGTGATCATCATCAACGCTGAAAAAATCGAGTTAACTGGTAAAAAGTTAACTGACAAAATCTACTACCGTCACACTCAACATCCAGGCGGATTAAAATCAAGAACTGCTCTTGAAATGCGTACAAACTACCCTGAGAAAATGCTTGAGCTTGCTATCAAAGGCATGCTTCCAAAAGGTTCTCTAGGTCGTCAAATGTTCAAAAAATTGAACGTATACCGTGGTTCTGAGCATCCACACGAAGCACAAAAACCTGAAGTTTACGAACTTCGCGGTTAATTAAAAAGGAGGTTACCAATTTGGCACAGGTTCAATATTACGGTACTGGCCGTCGTAAAAGCTCTGTAGCGCGTGTGCGTTTAGTTCCAGGAGAAGGCCGTATCGTCGTTAATAATCGTGAAATCAGCGAACACATCCCATCTGCAGCTTTAATCGAAGATATCAAACAACCATTAACTTTGACTGAAACAGCTGGCACTTATGATGTTTTAGTAAACGTACATGGAGGCGGCTTATCTGGTCAAGCTGGAGCAATCCGTCACGGTATCGCTCGTGCTTTGCTTGAAGCAGATCCAGAATACCGTACAACTCTTAAACGTGCAGGTCTTCTGACTCGTGACGCTCGTATGAAAGAACGTAAAAAATACGGTCTTAAAGGCGCTCGTCGTGCACCTCAGTTCTCAAAACGTTAATTTTACGTTTTCAAAAAGCTCTCGACCTTGGGTTGGGAGCTTTTTTCTTTCAATAAAACGTGGCAGCTTCGCATAAAAATAACACTGAATGGACGCTTGACGGGGTTAAGCAAATTGTTTGTTTATAAACAGTCTCACTGTAATAATCATGATAGCTTTCATTCTTATTCAATTGGAAGTTCGGTCAATGTTTATTATCGTTATGTGATCAGCCCAGCTCCATCTAACCACTGTATCTCATCCGTTAAAGTTCACTGCTGATTCTTAACCCGGAGAAACAATAGCTCTCATTGCTAATGGCTTTATGTAACGAAGTAAAAGTAAATCTGATGATATAAATCACATATCTCCTTTGTGATTTTTTTGCGTTTTTATGAACTTTTTTCTAAATATGCAAAGGGAAAGCGATATCAATCTAGAAATATTTGTTATACTCTATACATTAAAGTAAGGAGAAGATTCATGAATGCGTTAGTAGCTCATAATAGCAAAGCCTGGGATAAAAAAGTAGAAACAGGCAATGAATGGACTGTTGCTGTTGAGCAGCAGGTTATCGAACAAGCAAAAAAAGGAAATTGGGATATAAGGGTAACACCAATGAAAGATGTACCGAAGGATTGGTTTCCGCCTGTCGAAGGACTGAAAGTACTCTGTTTAGCATCAGGCGGCGGCCAGCAGGGTCCAGTTTTGGCAGCCGCAGGCGCGGATGTCACCGTACTAGATAACTCAGAAAAACAGCTGAATCAGGATAGAATGATTGCTGAGCGAGATGGTCTCACGATACACACTGTCAAAGGAAGCATGGACGATTTAAGTGTATTTAATGATGAATCATTTGATGTCATTGTACATCCTGTTGCCAATGTTTTTGTTGAGAATGTCCTCCCGGTATGGAAGGAAGCGCACCGTGTGTTGAAAAGGAACGGCATTCTAATCTCGGGTTTTGTCAATCCTGTTGTATTTCTGTTTGATACAGAATTAGAACAGCAAGGTGTTTTAAAAGTAAAACACTCCATTCCATACGCTGACCCAGAAGATCTTCCGAAACATAAAGTGAAAAAACTGATCGAAAATAATGAGGCTCTGGAATTCGGCCATTCCTTAGAAGACCAAATCAAAGGCCAAATTGATGCCGGTTTTATCGTTACTGGTTTTTATGAAGATAAAGGCGGGTTTGTATTAGACCAATATATCCATACATATTCTGCAACAAGAAGCATGAAAGTATGAAAAGCAGCGACCTGTTAGAGGGGCTGCTTTTTTCATAACTACTTACAGAACATTTGTTCCGGATCCTGCGGAAAGCTGATTTTTTATCGATTTTACACCTTCATTTGGGCGAATTTCCAACCGAATTCGGGCATTGTTTCATCATCCAAACCTCAAAATAATCGGTAAAAGGAGAGTGAATTTATATGGCAGAAGTACTGTCTTTTATGGATGTGAAACGCCAAAAGGATTTTGAATTAGAAAAGAACTTGCTCAAAGAACTCTCTCTGAGACAAATTATCCAGTCTGTTAAGGATTGTTTGGAACCATTATTTCCATTTTTACATGATGAACGAGATATTATTACCGAAGGCTGTATTGATTTTGCTATAGAAGCCTATTTGTTAGGCGGGCGTTTTGGGATATTCGGCTATTACGGAGAATCCATGCAGAGTATCAGTGCCCGCTCTGCAAGAGAAGAAGAAGAGCTGCGTATGGAGTTTTTTGATTATCTCTATAATTGGATACACGAGCAATACGCAACATTTGATAAAAACACTGTTTATGAAGCGGCACGCAAGTTCATTAAAGATTGGTGGACAGCAGGGTTTGTTCAAAGAGAAAAACAGTGTAAGCTTCGCATGCGGTAATCATATTTCCCGGCCCTGTCCCATAGTTATGTAATAACGGACAAGCGGGAGGGGAAGGGATGAGGAAAAAGCTTAAATGGCTCAGTTTTTTGCTAGGTTTCATCATATTACTATTTCTGTTCAAGTATCAGTTCAGCAATAACGACTCTTGGAAGCCGTGGAGCCTGCCCTTGAGCGGTAAAATCATTTATCTAGATCCAGGTCATGGCGGGCCTGACGGCGGAGCAGTCGGCGGAAAGCTGTTAGAGAAGGATGTTACCCTGGAAGTGGCCTTTAGAGTCAGGGATTATCTTCAAGAACAAGGAGCGCTTGTTATCATGACCAGAGAAAGTGATACTGATCTCGCTCCAGAAGGAACAAAAGGCTATAGCCGACGAAAAGCTGAGGATCTAAGACAACGAGTCAAATTAATAAACCATTCAGAGGCGGAGCTCTATATCAGCATTCATCTTAATGCGATTCCGTCACAAAAATGGAGCGGAGCCCAAAGCTTTTATTACGGGAAATATGCGGAAAATGAGAAAGTCGCAAAATACATTCAGGATGAGCTGAGAAGAAATCTGGAAAACACAACCCGGAAAGCAAAGCGGATTCATGGTATCTACTTAATGCAAAACGTTACCAAACCGGGGGCGCTTATAGAAGTCGGATTTTTATCCAATCCAAGTGAAGCAACGTTGCTCGGTAAACCGAAATATCAAGACAAGGTGGCATCTTCCATATATAAAGGCATTTTGCGATATTTCACAGAAAAAGGAGACCCTCCGGAGTAATGGAGGGTTTTCTTGTGGTTCTAAGCATAAGACACCCGCCATTTATGTATGATATAATAATAATTGTAAACGAATACACAAAAGGGTGAGGTTCGATGATAAGAGAAGATGAAGTAAGAAAACTAGTCGGAGAAATGCGCGAACCTTTTCTTCAAAGACCTCTGGGAGAATTGGATGCCGTTAAGGAAATTAAAATAAAGCCTGAAAAACGGCATATCAGTGTAAAAGTCGCTCTTGCAAAAACAGGAACTGCAGAACAAATGCAGATTCAGCAAGAGATCGTAAACGTATTAAAAGGGGCAGGAGCTGAGACAGTCGGCCTTCGATTTGAAGAGCTGCCTGAAGAAACGGTTGCTAAATTCCGGGCGCCGTCAGCTGAGAAAAAAACATTATTAAATATGGATAACCCGCCAGTCTTTCTTGCTGTAGCAAGTGGAAAAGGCGGCGTAGGCAAGTCAACTGTGTCAGTAAACCTAGCTATTTCTCTGGCTCGTCTAGGGAAAAAGGTTGGTTTAATTGATGCGGATATTTATGGGTTCAGTGTGCCGGACATGATGGGTATCACTGTGCGTCCAACAATTGAAGGAGAGAAACTTCTTCCTGTTGAACGCTTTGGAGTAAAGGTCATGTCAATGGGCTTTTTCGTAGAAGAAAATGCTCCGGTCGTATGGAGAGGGCCGATGCTCGGCAAAATGCTGAATAACTTTTTCCATGAAGTAGAGTGGGGAGAGGTAGACTATATCGTTCTTGATCTTCCGCCGGGTACAGGGGACGTTGCTCTCGATGTACATACAATGCTTCCGAGCTGCAAAGAAATCATCGTATCTACGCCGCATCCGACAGCTGCTTTTGTCGCGGCCAGAGCGGGCTCTATGGCGATTAAAACCGATCATGAGGTCGTGGGGGTCATAGAGAACATGGCTTATTATGAAAGTGCAAAGACAGGGGAAAGAGAATATGTCTTTGGAAAAGGCGGAGGAGATAAACTGGCTGAGGAACTAAATGTGCCTTTGCTCGGCAGAATCCCATTGAAACAGCCAGATTGGGATAAGGACCAATTTGCTCCGTCTGTTTATGACGAAAATCATCCAATCGGAGAAATATATCAGGACATCGCAAAAAAAATAGATGCAAAAATGTCAGTGCAGGTATAAAAGGTGAACCGGGATTCCAGATCCCGGCTTTCCCTTTATTCACTTTCTTTGGCTGTGTCTTTTGCTGCTTTTTTCAGCTCATCTTCGAACTGCTTTTTGTAAAGCGGACTAGAAAGTGTTTCGTTAATAACCTCTTCTAAATAACTGCGGAATTCTTGGCTTTTTGCCAGCTGGCTGTACTTTTTATCCATGCCGGGATCCTGCATAACGCTCATCAGCATCTTCTGGTAATCTGGATCCTTCATCAGCTTTTTAATCACTTTTTCATGCTCTGTCTGAAGAGTTTTGGCAAAGCCCTCAGCAAAATCAGTGTCTTCAAAGATGTTTTTCCAAAATTCTTCGCCTTTTTTAGATGTGAGTGTTTTTTCTATTGTTCCTTTAATTGCATCTTGATCAATCACCAGCGCTTCATTCATGGCATCATCATTTAATAATTCCTTAATAGCTTTCTTTCCATCATCAGTTTTTAATATATCAACAACCATTTTTTTGGTTTGATCATAGTCCATATCCGCTGCTTGGTCTTTTGGAGCGCAAGCTGTTACAGATAATAACAAAAAACAGCTCATCAATAGCGTTTTGGCTTTTGACATGCTTAAGCTCCTTTCACATACTTGTCTTACCTTTAATATGATTCATCTGTTTGGAATTATACATAACAAAATATCGCTGTTCGCGATTTTTGAGGGGATGAATAAAGAAATGAAAAGCCGTGGTTTAGTTCGTTTTTTCTTTTCTATTTTAGCTGTCGGAGCGCTTATCACGAGTATTGTGGGTTTTGCTTTAAAGTGGGGAGAATATAGAGGGCTGTTTCTAACATTTGAAGCGGGACAGATTTTCTCTGTTTTATTTTGGTTTATCGGTGTAGGCATGATTTTCAGTGTGATCAGCCAAATGGGTTTTTTCGTGTTTTTAACAGTTCATCGGTTTGCGCTTGAGATATTAAGGTCCTCCTCTTTGTGGAATTTGCTTCAGTTGTTTTTCATCCTGTTTGTTGCTTTTGATTTAATGTACGTGCGTTTTTTATTTTTTGGAGAGAGCGGAGAATCGCTGGCTGGCTATGCGTGGTTACCGGTGTTTTTATTGATCTTTGGAGTGATTACAGCTTATATAAAGCAAAAGCAGTCCTCTAAGAAAACATTTGTGTCATCGTTGTTTTTGATGGTTGTGATTACCGCATTAGAATGGTTCCCTGCATTAAGAGTAAATGATGAGGACTGGCTTTATTTAATGCTTTTTCCGTTAATGGCATGTAATGCCTTCCAATTGCTGATGCTGCCGAAGTTTGCAGCAAAGTAATTACTTTACCTCTGCGGATTTGGCATCAGAATTTGCGATGAGATCACCCACGGTTACATTTTTTAATCCTTTTTCTTTCAGCTGATGGATGATATCAGGCAATGCTTCTTCTGTTTGTTTTGCCGAATCGGAGGCATGTAAAAGAATAATGTCTCCACCGGAAACTTGCTTGGTCACATTGTCGATGATTTTTTCAACTCCGGGATTTGTCCAGTCTTGAGAGTTCACACTGTAATGAACGACTGTATAATTGTATTGCTTTGCGACCTTTAGAACATTCTTATTGAATTGGCCGGTAGGGGGTCTTAATAGCTGTATGTCTTTGACCCCTAACTTTTCAAAGGCTGTTTGCGCACGGTTTATGTCCTTTTTTATTTCGCTGCTCTCTAAATTGGCATAGTTTTTATAAGCGTAGCCCATGCTCCCAATTTGATGTCCATCCTTTACGATACGGGCCACTGTGTCGGGATGGCGTTCTGCCCAAGAAGCGGACAGGAAAAACGTTGCGTTTTTAATCCCGTTTGCTTTCAGAGTATTAAGTATCGGTTCTGCTCTCTCATCACCCCAGCTGATATCGAAAGTAAGTGAAATATCTTTAGAGTCTGTTTCTCCTTTATAAATGGCTTTAGGTCCGGTGTCAGTTGAAAACACGGGAAGCGGGACAGCTCTTTGGATATAAAAAAAGCTGGCAGCTGCAAATGCGGCGATAAGTATAATAATTAATTGTTTTACCCGTTTAATGTGCCACACATAGAAGTGATTCACTGATGATGCCTCCTTATCTTGTCCATCATTCTTGTTTTACATCTTATGAGCATGGACAATTGAATATAACCGATAAAATGTCTCTTCACATACAGCCTAAATTGGGTGTTGACCTTTTGATAATATCCGTGATATATTATTATTCGTCGCTGATAAACAGCTGACATCAACTAAAAGCTTCATTAAGTACTTTGAAAAAAGTTGTTGACTTAAAAGAAGCTAAATGTTATAGTAATAAAGCTGCTTCGTTAAGCGGCGGTAATGATCTTTGAAAACTAAACAAGACAAAACGTACCTGTTAATTCAGTTTTTAAAAATCGCACAGTGATGTGCGTAGTCAGTCAAACTACTTTATCGGAGAGTTTGATCCTGGCTCAGGACGAACGCTGGCGGCGTGCCTAATACATGCAAGTCGAGCGGACAGATGGGAGCTTGCTCCCTGATGTTAGCGGC
>NZ_PJCT01000021.1:0-296 GCF_002837495.1 Bacillus sp. SN32
ACAAGATATCACATAGTGATTCTTTTTAACGGTTAAGTTAGAAAGGGCGCACGGTGGATGCCTTGGCACTAGGAGCCGATGAAGGACGGGACGAACACCGATATGCTTCGGGGAGCTGTAAGCAAGCTTTGATCCGGAGATTTCCGAATGGGGAAACCCACCACTCGTAATGGAGTGGTATCCATATCTGAATTCATAGGATATGAGAAGGCAGACCCGGGGAACTGAAACATCTAAGTACCCGGAGGAAGAGAAAGCAAATGCGATTCCCTGAGTAGCGGCGAGCGAAACGGGAT
>NZ_PJCT01000022.1:0-258 GCF_002837495.1 Bacillus sp. SN32
AAACTGAATTAACAGGTACGTTTTGTCTTGTTTAGTTTTCAAAGATCATTTTGTTTGTCCGCTTTGTTAAAGCAACTTTATTAGTATACAACGTCACTTCTTCAAAGTCAACAACTTTTTTTAAAAAATTACACTAACGTGCAATTGCTTGGCGGCGTCCTACTCTCACAGGGGGAAACCCCCGACTACCATCGGCGCTGAAGAGCTTAACTTCCGTGTTCGGTATGGGAACGGGTGTGACCTCTTCGCTATCGCCAC
>NZ_PJCT01000023.1:0-255 GCF_002837495.1 Bacillus sp. SN32
TACGGAATATAAGACCTTGGGTCTTATAAACAGAACGTTCCCTGTCTTGTTTAGTTTTGAAGGATCATTCCTTCGAAACGTGTTCTTTGAAAACTAGATAACAGTAGACATCACATTCAATTAGTAACACAAGATATCACATAGTGATTCTTTTTAACGGTTAAGTTAGAAAGGGCGCACGGTGGATGCCTTGGCACTAGGAGCCGATGAAGGACGGGACGAACACCGATATGCTTCGGGGAGCTGTAAGCAAGC
>NZ_PJCT01000024.1:0-255 GCF_002837495.1 Bacillus sp. SN32
GCGGAGAACTTGGCGTACATGATTTACACGTCTGGAACGACCGGACAGCCGAAGGGTGTCATGGTCGAGCACCATGCGCTTGTGAACCTGTGCTTCTGGCACCACGACGCGTTCAGCATGACAGCGGAGGACCGCAGTGCGAAGTACGCGGGCTTTGGGTTCGACGCTTCCATTTGGGAGATGTTCCCGACTTGGACGATCGGCGCTGAGCTTCACGTCATTGATGAAGCGATCCGCCTCGATATCGTCCGCCTG
>NZ_PJCT01000025.1:0-243 GCF_002837495.1 Bacillus sp. SN32
GCAGGTTCGAATCCTGTCTTCCCGACCATTTTTTATGGGGCCTTAGCTCAGCTGGGAGAGCGCCTGCTTTGCACGCAGGAGGTCAGCGGTTCGATCCCGCTAGGCTCCACCAAAAGTTTTTAAAAAAAGTTGTTGACTTTGAAGAAGTGACGTTGTATACTAATAAAGTTGCTTTAACAAAGCGGACAAACAAAATGATCTTTGAAAACTAAACAAGACAAAACGTACCTGTTAATTCAGTTT
>NZ_PJCT01000009.1:0-55751 GCF_002837495.1 Bacillus sp. SN32
CGTTTTCGGATTTCAAAACGTCAATCAGGCTTATTTCATTCCCTTCCTTATCCTGCCCGATCGGATCGTGAAGGGAGACGTCTTTTTTTGTTTTTTTCAATGCGCGCAAATGCATGAGGATTTCATTATTAATTACAAAAGGGGGGTGCGTAGATTTCCCGTAACGTTTGGCTAAATAAATGTTGGGTCAGCTTCCTGTAATAAATGCTCAAACGTTTCTTTGCGAAAGAAGGGGATACCTTAAATAGCCAAGCCACATTTTCAATTGCATGTGATTGTATGTACGAAAGATTAATATTACGCAACATGAAAGTTGGAATGCAAAAGTGGTATGTAAAATAATTGGACTGCCACTCTAAATAATCTGTCCAAGTTGCAGGCATTGTTTTTTTATCACCTTCATGTCTATATATATGGCAAAATTCATGAGCGAAATCATACCATTGTTCAGTTCGGCTCTTTCGGCTGTCCAAGCATATATTATAAATTCCGCTGTGTTTAAGTGCGAAGCTTGTAACAGGTTTAAACGAAAGCCTGATATCTAATGACTCAGCAATCCGTTCAAAATTAATTTGTTCAGGTTCTGTAATATCAATCTTTCTGTATAAGTTTTCAATCCAATCCTCTAAATGACTGTTTGTATACCTCAAGATAAAAAACCTCCTTAAAGACGACAATCTAAAAATTGGATTCGTTTAAATATTATAGGAAAATCAAGACTTTTTTCATAGGAAAATGCGTCTAAATAGAATTGACTTCACAAGGAAAAAGGAATGTTTATGAACGAGATTGTATTTAGTACTTGTAAGGAGGGCATATGATGATACATATTTGCAAGGCGAATTTCGCCCATGTGCAAGGAATTTCAAAAGTTTGCTCGGATGCCAATTGGGCAACATATCGAGATATCTATCCAAAAGATTACTTAGAATCAATTATAAGAGAGTTTTATAATCCAGATAGAATATTAAAAGAAGTGTCGAGTTCAACCAAAGGATGGGGCGGTTATTTTGTTGCTTTGGAAAATGACACAGTTATTGGAGCAGGAGCGGGTGGAATGATTAGTGGTACATCCGGAGAAATATATGTTTTATATTTAAGTCCCGACAGGAGGAATGAGGGAATTGGCAGTCTATTGCTCGATGCGATAACCAAACAGCAAAAAGAATTTCATGCTACTGAACAATGGATTTCTGTACAGAAAGGAAATCAAAAAGGGATACCTTTTTATGAAGCAAAAGGTTTCACATTACAATATGAGGAGAATGCAGATGGTTATATCTCTTTGAGGTATAAAAGGCAAATATAAACGAAGTCAATTGAAGCTTCATAAAGTTATAAAAAGAAGAGTCTCTTAGAAGGCTCTTCTTGAATTTATTTTATCTTTTCTAATGAACACCATGATTCCAGGAATGATCATAAGTATTGCTGGTATTAAGTAGAACCAATCAATACATATAAGTCCTCCCCCTGAGACAAATAGTAGAACACTGCTCAACTTTGGCTTAAATAAGACAACAATTGAAGCTGTAAACCCAATACATGAAAGGATCAAAGATACCCATGCCTCAACAAGAAGGTCGCTCGTCATTTCAAAGTATCTAATTAAATGAAAAAATAAATCAAGATAGGCGATAACTAAAGCAAAAATAGATGCTACAACACCCAATAGGCTCCCTGTCAAACTTAAAAAAAACTCAATGGTTCTCTTCACAATAAACGCTCCTTATGTAATCAGGCCACTTCATTTTTATATATGAAAATGTAAAAGAAACATAAATGAAAATATAAATGAGAAAAACAACAAAAACCCTTGCCGTGTAAGGGTTTCTAAGGGATTCAAAAATCATTTTGTAAATGAGGATCTAAATGAGATATAAATGAGAATCTAAATCTTATTAGTAAACAGAATTAAACATAATAAACAGAAACAAATAATAATAAACTAACTGCGTTTATTTATCTGATTTCCGTCTTTCCTTTAATTGCTCCGTTATAATCTCCAAAGCAGCCTGTAAGATCTCATCTGTTACCTCACCGTCTTTTGCTGCAAGGAATGTTTCAGGATCGTTTAACACTTTTTTTGCTTGTTCTTTATAGGTTCTATCAAGGTTTTCGCTTTCTGTATCTCTAAGGAGATAGTCAGTAGTAACTTCAAAAAAATCAGCTATTTTAACCAGCGTTTCATAATCTGGTTGGCGGTGTCCTCTCTCGTAGTTAGCATATGTTCCTCTATGAACACCTATTTTTGATGCCATTTCTTCTTGTGTTAGCTTTTTTGATTTTCTAAGAGCAATTAATTTTTTATTAAACATTGGACACACCTCTCCAATAATTATAACGTGTCAAAATGAAACAAATAAAGTTTTGTTTCAAATCGACGAAAAATATATTGACAATGTTTCATATCGACGATATTATAATGTCGAATGATTCGAAATGACACAAAAGGAGTTGAAAATTATGAGAGAATGGTTAATTTCACAACGAGGTAATCAAAGTCAAAAATCAGTTGCCCAAAAAGTTAACATTTCTCGAGGAGCTTACGCCAACATTGAATTAGGGAAAAGAAATCCATCCGTTCAATTAGCTAAAAAAATAGCACGAGAGCTTAACTTTGATTGGACAATTTTTTTTGAAGAAAATGTTGTCGAAACGAAACAAAAAGCTAAAAATCCAGCCTAATAAAAGTTGTAACCAAGGAGGCATTTCTTATGAAAGTCATCTTGAAAAAAGGACCGTTGTTTGAACAGGCAGAAGCCAAAGCTTACAAATACCTCAGAGGCATACTTGTTCAGCGCATGAATGAACACCAAGAGAAGCTTGCACAACAAAATAAAAAGGAATCAGCCTAAGTCATTTATAAACAGCATGGTCTTTTAACTTCAATTTTAAAACTGAAAACTCAATATATCAGGAGGCAAACATATGGAGAACAACCCATACAACATGCGGAATTTACCGCAGATTATGCGTAGTGCCCGAAAGGCTGCAGGTCTTTCCCAATACCAAATCGGCAAGTTAATCGGAGGTAAGGATCAAAGGTATGTTTCAGATGTTGAAAATGGACTTGCCAAGCTTACTCCGGAATTATGTATTAAATGGTTTGAGAAGTGCGATGCCTATGAACATATTGATCTTGTCCATTACTTATTCAAACTTCACCCAACAGCCGCTGCTCCAATAGATCCGGCACTTAATGAATGTGCAAGTAATGCGGTGATTAATATGGTTCACCAATTGGAGGAAGCACTGCAAGCAACCAAACATTTAGCCCGTTGGCTAACGGATAACCGACCAGGTAAAACAGAGGAACTGCCGATGGCTGATATTAAACAGATTTTTGATTTAATCGCGGCTAACAAAACATTGATTTATTCACTTGTTCGTACTCACGGCTTGAAAATGCAGGAGCTTGCAGATAGATGGACGCGGAAAGCACTAGTCGATCAAGTTGCTATGGCAAAACAAGAAGGAAGGCAGGCGGTTTCAGTATGAATACTAATCATTTCTTGAAATCAGATGTTCCTATCGCAAAAAGAAAAATCGAATCAGCAGAAGAGCTATCAATCATGCTGTCAGAAGCATTACGTGATGGTGATTATGAAGAAGCGATTAGTCTCGCTGGAAGCATCAAGGTTCTTACTGAGGATATCAGCCGACTGGCAAACAAAGGACAACTTTATGAAACAGCATTGAAAATGCAACAGCGAGGCATCAACTTAACAGTAGTAGCAGGTGTATAGGATGATGGTTCATTTTGTTCATAAGCCTGCAACTGCTCTGGAAGTTCGTAAATGGTGTGCGATGATTCGTAACAATAGTGAATTCCATCTGTTATGGGATAGACGTGCAGTCAAATTCAGAGAGGAGAATAAGAATGGTCGAAAATCCAATGGTCATAAACAACTGGCACGATAAGCTGCCTGAAACGGATGTGCAAATAGATTTTTACGGTGATGAAGTAACTCCAGTTGATGATTATGTAATTGATGGCGGCGAAATCATTCTCAGAGAGAACTTGGAAAGATATCTAAGGGAGCAACTTGGTTTTGAATTTAAAAATGCGCAATAAAAAAGCCCACTCGGCAAAGTGGACTTCTTTAAAGGCTATCAATAAAAACTCATGTGCAAAATATTTTATCAGATAGCCTCAATAAACACAATGGGGGTTAGGTAGTATGACAAGCAAAAGGGCTGAGATTCATGCTAAGACTACTGAAATGAGCCGTGATGAATGGCTCATTGAAAGAAGAAAAGGAATTGGCGGCTCAGATGCATCTATTATCTTGGGGTTAAACAAGTGGAAGACACCTTTTGAATTATGGTTAGACAAAACAGGACAGGTCCCTGTTAGTGAATCGCAAAGTGAAGCTGCTTACTTTGGATCATTGCTTGAAGACATTGTTGCAAAAGAATTTGAAATACGTAGTGGCAAGAAGGTTAGACGTAAAAAAGCAATACTTAGACATCCAGAACATGATTTCATTTTGGCTAATGTAGATCGAATGATCGTTGGTGAAAAAGCGATCCTTGAGTGTAAAACAACCTCTGCTTACAACTTAAAAGAATGGGAAGACGAAGAAATCCCCGAGAGCTATATCGTGCAGGTCCAGCATTATCTGGGTGTGCTTGGACCTAAATATCGGAAAGCTTATTTTGCTGTGCTGATCGGCGGGAACAAATTTGTCTGGAAAGAGATTGAGAGAGACGACGAGTTAATTGACATGATCTTTGAAGCAGAGATTGAGTTCTGGAATGACAAGGTCTTAGGCGGACAAGCACCTGCTTTAGATGGTTCAAGTGCTGCTGAGGAATACCTCAAAAAACGATATGCCGAAACGGAAAATAACAAAGCTATTGATTTAACTGCGGCTAATCGAGAACGTATTCAACAATACTTGCTTCTTAAAGAACAGATCTCAGAACTTCAAAGCCAGGCAAAAGAATTAGAGAACCAGATCAAACATGAAATGAAGGACGCAGAGTTTGGATTTATCGGAAACTATCAAGCTTGTTGGAAGCCTGTTGTCTCAAATCGAGTTGACACGAAAAAGCTCAAAGAGCAGTTTCCGGATATTTACGAGAAGGTCAAAAAGGAAACTCATTTCAGACGTTTTGCAATCAAGGAGGTTAGCTGATTATGGCTACTAATCAATCAATTAAAAACAACATCCAAAAGAAGCAAAAAAACGCACCTGTGCAACAACAAGGAGCAACCATGAAAGGGCTACTTTCCTCACCATCCGTTATTAAGCGATTTGAGGAAGTGTTAGGGAAGAGGGCTACACAGTTTACTGCCTCTATCTTAAGCCTATATAACAGCGAGCAGATGCTGCAGAAAACAGATCCTATGAGTGTCATCTCATCTGCAATGGTAGCAGCTACACTCGACCTTCCTATAGATAAAAACTTAGGGTATGCCTGGATTGTGCCTTATGGAGGAAAGGCTCAATTCCAGCTTGGATACAAAGGATATATCCAGCTTGCCTTGCGAACAGGCCAATATAAATCCATCAATTGCATACCGATTCATGAAGGCGAATTGCAGAAGTGGAATCCGTTGACTGAGGAGATCGACATTGATTTTGAAAAACGAGAATCAGATGCAGTGATTGGTTATGCAGCTTATTTTGAGTTGATAAATGGCTTCCGAAAAACAGTGTACTGGACAAAGGCACAAGTAGAGAAGCACAAAAAGAAATTCAGTAAATCTGATTTTGGATGGAAAAATGATTGGGATGCGATGGCTCTTAAGACTGTATTAAAAGCAGTTTTGAGTAAGTGGGGGATTCTCTCTGTGGAAATGCAAAAAGCCGTTATTGAAGAAGATGAAACAAGGGAACGGATTGACATTACCAATGAAGCAGACAGTTCAGAAATTATCGATTCCGAGCCTTCAGATAAAGAAGAAACAGAAAAAACAACCTCGCAGGAAGCTGATCCTTTTGACGGAACGCCTGTAGATATAAAAGACGATGAACTTCCGTTTGATTGAGGTCGGCATCTGTGACATACCTGCACTCTGTGAAAGGAAGTAGGTGAGTGACTTGGACATAAAAGCAATGGGGTATGTGGTCATACCCCGACTACCATTCAAAGAGTTTAGGGATGAAAAAATTTATGACCACTTGTTCAAAAGAGCTGAATACAGGCCAAATCAAGAGCTAGAACTTGGGCAGACCATTATCAAAGTTGTGGAACTTGCAAAAGATTTTAACTGGTCAGCTGCACAGATCAAATACTCACTAGACCGAATGGAGAAACAGGGATATATCAAATTGCACCGTCTTCCGCAAAAAAGAGGATTCATCGTCACTATACTTCATTATGCAGACTACATACAGCTAGGAAATTACATGAAGAAAAAAGCTTTGGAACCAGCTGAGATTGAACATCAGGAGGTCGATGACAAAATGAAAAATGCCTTTGAGCTATATGAAAACAAAGTTGCTCGGTCAGTCGGCCCGATGGAGGCACAGCGAATTGGATACATGGTCGACGATTATGGTGAAGAAAAAGTGATGGAGGCTATCAAGACAGCGTTTCAATTAAAGGGGAAAGCTGCAAGTTTGTCATATGTTCAAGCCATCTTATCAAATCCATTCACTCAAAAGAGAAAGGAGAAACAATATGGCTATAAACAAAGCAGTCAGTATAGACACCGCATTTCAAACGATCATGCAGGAACTTCGGGAAAAGTCAGCCCGCTTTTTGGGAACAAAACAGGCCGCATCCGAAGAAAAGGCTGAATTTGATTGTCCTTATTGTAAGGATCGTGGAATTATCGTTTATCGGGTTCATAAGGACACTCCTTGGCGTTTGGATGAACAGTTAGATCTTATGATTCCAGATGAAATGGTGCCTGAAGATGATTTTCTTTTGGGGAAGGTTTGCACGCCGAACAAAGCTAGTGAATGGAAAGATACTTATTCAAAACAGTGTGAATGTGTGAGACGAAAGAAACTTGCCAGACTCATGGCAGCTAGTGGCATTACAGAAGAATTTGAAAAGCTTCTCTTTGGTAACTTCATCACGGACGGTAAGCCAGACATGATCAAGGACGCTTATGAGTGTGCAGTGGAATATTATAAAGATTTTCAAAAGATCAAAGGAGAAAGGCAAAACAGTATCGCATTACTTGGACAGCCAGGCAGTGGCAAAACTCATTTGCTCACAGCGATTATGAATAATCTGATCAAGAAAAAATCAGTACACTGCATGTATTTCCCTTACGTAGAGGGCATGGGTGATTTGAAAGCTAACTTTGATAACTTAGAAGCGAAACTCGATGCCATGAGAAAGGTCGAAGTTCTATTCATTGATGACTTATTCAAACCAATAAACGGTCAGCCAAGGGCAACCGATTGGCAGGTTGAACAAATCCAGTCAGTCTTAAACTACCGATATTTAAATCACAAGCCTTTGCTGATTTCTTCGGAGTTAACAATCGATGAGATTTTGAATATAGACGAGGCCCTTGGTTCACGGATTCACCAGATGTGTCGTGATTACATAGTGATTATTAAAGGCGATCGAATGCAATTAAATCATAGGTTAGGTGATTGGGAATGAAGGAGAAAACGAATGTAAAAGCAGCTGATGGACTTTATATATTCGGACCTCTAAGTCCTACAGAAGGTAAAGATCTTACGCCAACTATCCGTTTACTTGAGGAAAAAATAAAGCAAATGGAGCGGATGCTGAGTGCTTAAAGCAGTCGTGTCTCTGCTGGCAATTTTAATCTCGGCATCGAGAGTAGAAAAAGAAATTCAGCTATGGGAACAGCTTGACGGGAGGTAAAGAACAGTTGGATTGCATTAAGTTCACTGTTTATGGTGAGCCAGTCGCACAAGGACGGCCGCGTGGATCAATACGAAATGGGAAGGTGCATATGCGTGATCCAGCGAAATCAAAGCACTTTAAGCAGTATGTGGCATTGGTTGCATCTCAGCATCGCCCAGAAACAATTATTACTGGTCCTGTCTCAATGGATGTCAAAGTGTACAGACCAATGCCAAAATCACTTTCAAACTCAAAAAAGAAGAAAGAACAAGCCGAAAAAGGTCTTCTGAGGCCTACTACAAAGCCTGATGTTGATAACTATGTAAAAGGCGTGAAAGATGCATTGAATCATCTGATATACAAAGATGATAGTCAGGTTGTGGATCTGAAAGTTAGCAAGTTTTATAGCGAAGAGCCGAGAGTGGAAGTCATGATAAGAGAGGTTTCTGCTTAAAAATAAAAAACACCGAAGCGCTTAGCCTCAGTGTTCTTGATATGGACTGGTACTTATATCATAACACAGGGGGCGCTTTGAGTGTACAATCCAAGAGAAATAAACATCAAAAATGACTTCACTATTCTACAGAAGATTGACCCAGGGAAAGTTCAGATTATCGTTTTAGATGGGAATCAGGGAACTGCTCATGTCTTAGATGCTCCGGTACACGGTAAAACGGTTATTCAAACTGTAAAGGGGAGCTTTGCGCGGGTTGATCATGAGATAGGATACAAAGTCAGGTAAGTTATTGAAGGGGTGGCTACTTAGGCTATTGCAGTGTTTTTTTATTCTACAGGATTGCGGTTCTGCGGGAGATAGGAGACGAATTCTTTAAATTTCATACAACAACCTTAATTGATTTCAACTAAAATTTAGTATATTTTTAAGAAGGAATTTTTACATGAATTGCATATATACTTTTAGTATAGAAATTTTAAGTTTATAAAAGGTGATACTATGTACAAGTTAAAAGACATAGATCTAAGGAGAAGCCTCTTAGATGTATTATATACAGAATGTGAAAATGAACAAGATACTCGCATTGTAAATGAAATGGGTATACTTTATGGAAAGTCTAGAGTGGATGTGGCGGTTATTAATGGGATTAGACATGGTTATGAAATAAAAAGTGAAAGTGACACATTAATAAGATTGCCGTCTCAAATCTCTCACTATAACTTGGTTTTTAATAGGATGACAATAGTCGTTTCTAAAAATTACCTTGATCAAGTAAAGGAGTTAGTTCCTAAATGGTGGGGAATTATTGTTGTTTATAATAATAAAGGAATTCCGCGACTTAAAAGGGTTAGGAAGGGAAGGGAAAATAAGAAATTAGATCCTATGTCAATCTCGCAGTTATTATGGAAAGAAGAAGCATTAGACATTCTGAAAGAAAAGGGTTTACAAAGAGGTTATCTAAGTAAACCCAAGAATGCGATATTGAACTATTTAGCAGAATCACTGGGGTTAGAGGAACTTCAACAGGAAGTTAACTCTAAATTGAAACAACGAGAGAACTGGATAACTGGGAAGCAACATATTCAAGGTGATGATTTACATTTACAGTAACCCAAGAGGTTGGGTTTCCTCTAGAACTTTCAGGGTTAGTAGCGCGTTCATATATGAAATTATCGCCATAGGAGAAGGCTGCACCCATGTATGCTGGATTAGATATAACATCCTGCGCTAAAGCTTTGGTTTGACCAAAGCCTTCTCCACTTGCTTTAACACCTGATCCTCTATAAATTAAAAATTCTGATTTTGTGGTGTATTTAATTGCTGGAGCCATGTCCATTATTCTTGGGTCAAAATCAGTAGAAGTCATAGGGTTAGTGATTGTATAATCACCGAAACTTGGGATTCTTGCGAGATTTAGTTTTAAAAGTCTTTGATAAGTTAGCCATTCAACTCTCGGAATTGAACCGTTATTTTTAGTCGGAACTTTTTTACTTAACTGCACAGGGAAGGAGGTACCGCAAAATGTAATGGTTCTCCAACTATTTAATTTGGGGAAATTAAGTAAAATTTGAATTAACTCATCTACTACTTGATCAACTGATCTGGTTGAAATATCTTTAAAATCTAAAATAATGTCTACATTTTCTTCGGTTAGACCGAAATATTCAAGTTCATCAGTTATATCAGAAGATAATGTTTGTAAATCACTTAAATCATCGGGAGTTAATCTGATACAAAGACCTCTTTTATACTGATCTATTAACTCCTTTAAAACAATGTCGTATTGTTCTTCAGTATTGTATCTATAGAAACTATACACGGGTATACAATGAGTTCCTGCCATTTCTACTGATGAGACGATATATTTTAAAGGGTGAACGTCTCCGTCAATAAAAGTATCATTTTCGACACTAGAATATAGAGAATCAACATCTACAAAAATTGGGTCTTCTTTTGACCACGACTCTTCAATACTTTGCTGAAATCCAGATAGGTGGTCCTCAATAGTTTTGTTTTTGTCGGGTGATTGAATTTCTAATAAAGGTGTTATGTCTTGTTTGCGATGTAGGTGTTTAAGTGCGTTTCTTTCGCCTTTTTTCCATTTTAAAACAGGTACATAGTGTTTTTCGTCAAACATGTTATAACCTCCATTTTGTTTAGGATAAAAGTAATACGATAAAGGAAGAAATAGGTTTCAAAAAAATTCAAAAAAATTCAAAAAAATTAGATTGTCCAAGATGGAAAGCCTGCGGACACTGAACTACAGCATTTACGCTGTTGGTTTGGTGTCCGTTTTTATTTGTTTAAAAAGGAGGACGTTTTATGAATCGAAAAGAAATTGAAAATCTAATCAATAGCTATCATTGGATGGTGAAAGAGGTTCGTCGTTTGCAGAGGGTACTCTATGGTTCAGTAATTCCAATGAAGAATTGGGGGGTTGCTCAATATGGATTAGAAGCTGCTATGCCAAAAGGAAGTCCTGGGAAGAGTCAGGCTGAATTGCGGCAAATGGATATGAGAGAGGAACGTCTTTTCAAGCGTCTTAAGTATTATGAAGAGCGAGTATATGCAGTGGAGTTAGGGGCTGAAAAAATCAAAGGAGAGCAACACAAAGTTATTTATGATTGCATGATGGAGGGGATGAGCTACCGTGCTATTGGTCTTCACCTTGGCATTTCACGGGAAACTGTTCGCAAAATGAAAGACGAGTTGATCAGTCAATTATGCCAAGATTGCCACTTTGAGCGTTTGTTGAATCTGAAAAAATCTGTAGTGTAAAATGGGAGGCAGGTCGGCGCGGATCATTTAATCATTCGCGTTAGGAATAAATTAAAAAACAAAAAACCTCTCTCCTAACGGAGAAAGGCATTAGCGATTGCAATCAAAATTGCGACTGCAAACTCCCGGGAAATTTTGATGTGGATTTCCATAACCACACCCCCCTCTAGGCGAGTAAGGATTTCGACTTGTTCGGATTAACCGTGAGAGCCGCGCTCACCTAGCTTACAAAAGCTTGAAATAATTTTAATATAAAAAAGGATCTGTGTAATGCGTAATCGTTCGACAAATTCTGCAAAATGTTTTTTGTCGAAACCTTTTGCCGATATTAAGGTGGGAGGTGAAAACGTGACAAGAACAATTAATGTTAATCAGCAACATTTGTTAGAACAGTTAGCAGGCGGAGTCAATGCACAATAGAAGCTCTAATTGATATTCTCATCGATAAAAAGGTATTTACTGAAGAAGAATTCGTTAAGTATCAAATGCATCATTTAGAACAATCAGCAGATGAGCACTCTGCGGAGCTTTTAGGTATCAGTAAAGAAGATTACATAAAGAGCAGAAAATAATTAAGCATCCTTTTAGGGTGCTTTTTTTGTTCGACAAATTTTGCAGAAGGTTTTTCTGTTAGGCTCTTTCGCCGATAATAAGATGGGGGGAGATAATGTTGAATTTTGAATCAAAGTATTTGGTTAGATGGGGATTACCGGGTTGGGTGTTTATGATATTTATAACATTGTTGTTCGTAATAAACGAACCAAGTTACATAATCCAAGTTCTCAAATATAAGGGCTTCTCACTTGTAGGGTTTACTGCTCTAGCTGCAGCACTAGGAATAATCTTAGGGCATATCATTCATCAAGTTAGTTTGTTTTTTTGGTTTGTTATTCCTGAATACAGAAAAAGAAAATGGCTAATTTATTTTGACAAGGAATTTAAAATAGATAAGCGAATCGTTGAAGAAGAAGAACTAGGTGAAGGAATAAAAAATATATACAGTTATCGTTTAGGGCAACTTCATGCAAGAAGAGGCTTACTTACAAGTTTGATGTTGTCTTTTTTTACTATAACAATTTTTTGTTGTCTTGATACGGACTTACTTAACGGAAAGACACTAACACTTGGCTTTATAAACGGTGTACTAATAATGATCATGGTGATAAATTATCATTATTTTGACAGAAACCTAGAGTATTTTATGGATAGAGTAAAAGAGTTTGAAAATAAAAGTAATTCCGCTGATGATTTGCATCGATCTAATAATGACAATCAATAGGCACCTTTTTACTAAGGTGTCTTTTAATATTCTCAGCAAACTGCTTCCGTTAAGCCTTAGGGATAAACACTTGGCGGTTAACAGCTTGAGCGCGGTGGCGGTTTAGAGAGAATATTATTTTCAAAACAACTCAAATTCAAAAGGAGGCGGCGGTGGATGTAGATGATTGAAAAGCACATACAGGCGTATAAGGATTATCTCAAAGGTATGAAATACAAAGACCTTGCTGAGAAATATGGGGTGTCTGTAAACACAATCAAATCGTGGAAACAGCGGCATGGTTGGCAAAGAAAAAAGGGTGCACCTTCCAAGAAAAGTGTGCACACAAAAAAAGTAGGTGCACCACTCGGTAACAAAAATGCTTTAGGGAATAAGGGTGGCGCACCAAAGGGAAATCAAAACGCTGCAACTCATGGATTTTTCTCGAAATTCCTGCCGGAAGAAACGCTATCCATCATGGAAGGGATACGGGAGAGCTCACCTGTCGATATGATATGGGACCAAATACAAATCCAATATGCTGCAATAATAAGGGCACAAAAGATCATGTTCGTTTCTGATAAGGAAGAAATGATTAAGGAATTGAAAAAGAAAAAGTCTGTCCTATCTGAGACAAATGAAGTTGAAGAGGAAGAATACGAATTCCAATTTTCCTGGGATCGTCATGCTACTTTCTTGAATGCCCAATCAAGGGCAATGGCAGAGCTCAGGAACCTTATAAAGCAGTTTGACGAATTAGCGCATTCAGAAGATGAACGACGCCTTAAATTAGAGCATATGCGTTTAAATATCAACAAGAAAAAATTAGAGATCGAAGAACTTACCGAAGAAGATAAACCTTTTGAGATCACTATTGTAAACAAGAGTGATGAAAATGATTAAACAAGTAAATCCCCATTTTAAAGAATTTCTCTTTGACTGGAATCAAAAGTTTCAGTTTCTTGTTGGTGGTTATGGGTCATCCAAAAGTTATCATGTTGCTTTGAAGATTGTTCTGAAATTGCTTATAGAAAAGCGTACTGCACTTATTATCAGAGAAGTGTACGATACACATAGGGATTCCACATTTTCTCTTTTTGATGAAATTGTAAGTGATCTGAAATTAGATCATATCGTTAGGTGTGTATCTTCGCCCATGCAGATTCGATTTTCAAATGGCAGTCGCATCATCTTTAAAGGGATGGATAAGCCAGCCAAACTGAAATCAATCAATAATATTTCACTCATTTGGATTGAGGAATGTTCAGAAGTGAAGTATGAGGGATTCAAGGAGCTGTTAGGACGTCTTCGTCACCCGACATTGCCGCTTCACATGATACTTTCAACAAATCCAGTTGGAGAGGACAATTGGACTTTTAAGCATTTCTTCAAGGATGATAGGGAGAAGCGCTTTGTACTGGATGATAAGGAACTTTATGAAAAGCGGATAATCGTTAGCAACGACACCTATTATCATCACTCAACGGCAGATGATAATCTTTTCCTGCCAGAAAGCTACGTCCAGCAACTTGAAGAATTGAAGGAATACGATCCAGACCTTTACCGAATTGCGCGGAAAGGTCATTTTGGCGTGAATGGAATTCGGGTGCTACCGCAGTTTGAAGAGCGACCACATGAAGAGGTTTTGAAGGCAATCGCTGATATTAACCGCCCTCTTAAACGGGTTGGTATGGATTTTGGCTTTGTGGAATCGTATAACGCCGTTGTTAGAGTTGCTGTGGATCACGAGAAGAAATATCTCTATATCTACTGGGAGTATTACAAAAATGGACTGACGGATGATAAGACAGCCGAAGAACTCAAGGAATTTGCAGAGACTAAGGAATTAATCAAGGCGGATTCAGCAGAGCCCAAAACAATACGTTATTTTCAGCAACACGGTTTCAATATGGTAGGTGCCCGAAAGTATCAAGGATCACGTCTCCAATACACAAAGAAGATCAAACGGTTCAAGAAGATCATTTGCTCTGATCGTTGCGAGAACACGATTTATGAACTAAAACCGCTCACTTATGCTACTGATAAGCTGGGGAACATTATAGAAGACGAGTTCACCATAGACCCGCATACACTATCAGCTATCTGGTACGCTCTCGATGATTATGAGGTAACCGATTTGAAAGAAGAATCTAAAGGAAGACCTCAAAGATCAAGACCAGGAAGGAGGTAAAGCGTGTCAAAACAATCTGTTAAAGCACGAGTGATCAAAGCTACTCCACCTACTGAATCAACGAAACAAATTTATGAGGATGAATTTGCGGACACCTATGACAGCAATATTTTACCGCCTCCGTATAACCTAAAAGAATTGAAAATGATTGCTGAGTATTCAACAATCTTACAGCAATGTGTTGATGCCTACAGGACAAATATTGTGGGCTTTGGATTTGATTTTGAGTATTCGTTTGATGTGAATTCGCCAGATGTGACAAACAATGAAAAAACAGAAGCTGAAAGTGAATGGACAAAGCTTGAAGAGTTCGTTAAATATCTTCACTTTGATGAGTCAGCTGAGACTTTACTAGGCTTTGTTATTGAAGACCGAGAAAAGACCGGTAATGGATTTATTGAGGTTATCCGAAACGGTGAAAATAAGCCAGCCGGCATTGAATACATGGATGTTCAAAATGTACGAGTTTGCAAAATGTCTGAACCAATCGAAGTTGATTTTACGTACTTCGAACAAGGACAAATGAAATCAATCAAAAGAGAAAAACGATTTCGTAAGTATGTTCAGATGATTGATGGCCGTATGGTTTATTTTAAGGAATATGGTGATCCTCGTACTTTAAATTTAGAGACAGGCCAATATGATGAACAAACACCTTTCGAAAAACGAGCCAATGAGGTAGTTCACTTCAAAATCGGAAGCGGTACTTATGGAAAGCCCCGATGGATCGGTCATATTGTTAATCTGTACGGGGCTCGTAAAGCAGAAGAGCTAAACTTCATGTATTTCAAACAAGGAAGACATATTCCCGCTGCTATTACAATAGAAAATGGAATGTTGTCTGAGGATTCATACACACAATTGCAGGATTACATGAATGGGCTTGAAGGAGTGGAGAACGCTCATAAGTTTCTTTTACTTGAAGCGGAAGGCATAGCGAAGGGGAAAAACATTCATGGTGATGAAGAGATTGCTCCAGTGAAAGTCGATATTAAGTCACTTGCTGAAATCCTTCAAGAAGATGCTTTGTTTCTTGAATATGACCAAAAGAGCCGAGATAAAATTAGATCGGCTTTTCGTTTGCCTCCACTTTATACTGGTGAAGCTCAAGATTACAACAGAGCGACTGCAGATACAGCAAGGAAGATTACTGAGGAACAAGTCTTTCAGCCAGAAAGAAAATTAATCACAGGTAAACTAAATGCTTTATTTCTAAATGACCTTGAAATTCATAAGGTTCGTCTTCAGCTAAAAGGACCAGACTTTAGAGATCCGCTTGAGATTGCTAAGGTTCTAACACCGTTTATAACAGCTGGTGCAGTTTCTCCGAATGATCTACGTGATCTGGCTGGACGGGTACTTGGTAAGACGCTTGAAGAATGGCCAGAAGAAGAATACAACAGGCCGCTTGGTAAGACTAACGAGTCGTCCGCTTCCGATCCTTTGACTGCGCTGTTTAAATCTAAGACCGGTACTCCTGATATGATTGGGTTATTAAAAGATATGCGGGATGTTCTGGAGGATCTCAAGAGATGAACAAAACAGATAAGCTATTGGACAGTCTGAACGCATTTATTCAAAAAGCCAAGGAAAATCAGTATAAACAATTGGGGGAGATGGTACCTGACTTTCCTGGCAAATCTAATATACCCAAGTATGTGGAGGAATATGAAAAAGGCATCGCTAGATTACTCAGACGCCAGCGTAAGAAGTTTTTAGATGGTCTGAATGGTTTTGTAAGCAAAGACTCAAAAGAGACGTTAGAAGCCCTTTTAGTGTTTTTTACTCAGAACCTTTTTGCGGAGGATGACTTCGAGGAAGAATTTCAGGAACTGACTGAGGGATTCCTGCAACAGACTATTGAAGAGTTGGCTGAAGTAATCATGGATTCTATAGATACAGAAGTGCCTTTTAAAGTCTTATCTACCCGTACAGTTAATTGGATTAAGGATTGGTCAAAGAAGCTGGCTGAGATCATGAAGTTAAACACACATGAAGCGGTGGAGAACATTCTGACAGATGCCATCGAGAACGGTTCATCGATTCAGGACATTGAGTTGACCCTCAAAGACATGCCGCAATTTCATAGGGGACGGGCCCGGAAAACGGCAATCACTGAAGTGCTTGCCGCTTCCTCTGCCGCGCAGCTTGAATCTTATGCACAATCGCCGGCAGTAAAGAAAAAGAAATGGCGGCACAGCGGAAGTAAGAAAAACTACCCACGTGAGAATCACATCAATCTTGATGGCACTGTCATTGGAATCGATGAAGAATTTCAGATACCAGGTAGCACCGAGACCTGCATGTTTCCGAGGGATCCTAAACTCTCAGCAGGCGAACGGGTTCATTGTCATTGTGTTCTATCGCCTGTAGTAGATAACAGGATTTTAGGGTTGTCAGCTGAAGAAAAAGAAGAGATTCGCAGAGAAGTCTTAGCAAATATGGAATAAAGTAGTATAATAACCTCATTACTTTTATGGAGTGGGGATATTTATGAACTGGTTGGAATTTTGGGCCTCAATTGTTAAAACTATTGCTTGGCCGATTATTGTTTTAGTAGCTATTTTGATATTTAGAAAACCTATTGAAACTCTTATTGCACAGCTAAAATTGAAAAGATTGAAATACAAGGATTTTGATGCTGCGTTTGAAGATGACTTAAAAAACGCTGAATCTAAAGTTAACACTTCTGATATTGCAAAAGATACTGAGTCTTCTGGTAACAATCATGACATTGAGGAACGATTTTTTACTCAAATAACTGAAGAAGCGCCTTATTTAGGAGTTTTCATGTCATGGCATGAGCTTGAGATAGAGCTAGTTAAAGCAATGAGGAGACTAGGAAACCCTGTGCAAGAGCGCCCTATGAACTTTCTAAATAGATCTAAACTACATTTTGATTATCTATTGGAAAATGGATATATAACTCAAAACTATTTCGATCTCTTTTTAGACTTGCGGAGGATGAGAAATAAAGCAGTACACCATCCTGAATCTGTAATAACTTATGAGGATTCTATAAGATATCGAAAAATAACTAAAAAGGTAATTAGGCAACTAGAAGATATTAACCCTATAGAACCGGATGTACTTATCCACAGATAAAACACCATTTAGTTAATGGTGTTTTAACTTTTGAAAGGAGGTGAACACATGCCAAGAGAATTGGTAAACGCAAAAATCACCTATGTTTCATACGTCGACAAGGCTGCTAATCAAAAGCAGTTCTTTTTTATGAAATCGGAAAAACAGCCGGACTTTCAAAAAGAGGTCAAGGTTCTTGCGAAAGAAGCAGATGAGCAAAAACTTGTTTACGGTATCGTATATGAGCCTGATACAGTAGACGCCCACGGAGATTTCATGACAGCTGCAGAAATCGAAAAGGCCGCTCATGGATTCCTGAAAGACGCCCGTGAAATTGATAAGCAGCATGATTTTCAGGGTGGTGTCGGTGAGGTGGTTGAGTCCTATGTCGCACCTGCTGACTTTGAAATGAATGGGGAAACCATCAAAAAAGGATCATGGGTCCTTGTCACAAAGGCTTCTGATGAAGTTTGGGAGCAAATCAAAAAAGGCGAAATTACCGGCTATTCAATGGCTGGTACAGCTGAGACAATTGAAAAACAAGAAGAAAAGCCCGTTTCTCAAGAGAAAACAGATGAGAAAGGGCTTTTTAATTTGCTCAAGAACTTTTTTATGGGAAAGCCTCAGCAGTCATATGATGAGCCAGTTGAAAAGGCGGGCAGAAAGTTTTCCGCTTCAAACCTGCAAGAAATTAAAAATGCTCATACTGCTCTCGGTAACTTGCTGAGTCAGGTTGAGACAGAAGAGGAGGAAAAAGAAATGACTTCGGAGGAAGTAACGAAATCAATTCAAGCCGCTTTAGAGCCAATTGAGAAGCGGCTGGCAGATCTAGAAAAAGAAGAAGATCCTAAAAAGAAAGATAAAGAAAAAACAGAAGAAGCGGCTGAAAAAGAAGCTGAGAAGTTGAAAAAAGCTATTACTGATGCTGTTCAACCGCTCGCTGATCGTATTGAAGCAATCGAAAAAAGTCGCGGAACATCTAAGCAAACTGAAGAATCGGGTTCTGAACAAGTTCAAAAATCAATCTGGTCAGGGTTGTTTTAATGGATAAGGAGGATACGAATGAGAAATCAAGAGATTATTAATAAAGCAGAAATGACGCTTTCTTCTTTAGAGAGCGGCGGGATTATGAACCCTACTCAAGCTTCAACTTTTATTCGAATGGTTCAAGATACGCCAACTATTTTAAGAGATGCGCGTGTTATTCAAATGGACCATGACACACAGAAAATCGAGAAGATCGGTTTTGGTCAGCGTATTTTAAGGGCAGCCCAAGAGGGAGTTGCGTTAACTAAAGATCAAAAATCAGTTCCATCAACTAGCACAGTTAACTTAAGCACAAAAGAAGTTATTGCTGAAGTTAACATTACCTATGACACACTTGAAAACAACATCGAAAAAGATAGTCTTCAAAATACAATTATGCAAATGATAGCTGAGCGTGCTGCGGTTGATATTGAAGAGTTGCTTGTAAATGGAGATACATCTTCATCCGACTCATATCTTGCACAATTAGATGGCATCAGAAAACAAGCTACATCTCACATTGTTGATGCTGCAGGTGAGGAACTGACACGGCAGACGTTCAAGCGAGGATATAAAGCTGTACCTCCTAAATATTTGCGAATTCCACAGGAGTTCCGCTTCTATACATCGCCTGGTATTGAGGTCGAATGGAAAGATCGCGTAGCTGATCGTCAAACAAATTTAGGGGATGCAGCTGTTCAAGGTGGCCTTTCATCTGCTTTTGGTGTTCCGATCAAAGGTATTGCAAATTTACAGCCTTATACGATTGGAGAGGGAGATACTGCAGCCGATGTTTCTGATATCATCCTAACTCATCCGAAGAATATTATTCTCGGATTCTCTCGTAACATTCGGATTGAAGTAGATAAGGACATCCGTCGCCGTATGTTTATCATTGTTTTGACAGCGAAATTGGATAGTGTTTTTGAAGAAGAGGACGCCGTAGCCAAGATCGTGAAAGTGAAGGAGTAGGTGGTCTGGTGTGTTTACTGCAAAGCTTATTAAAGGCAAAACATACAATGTGATGGGAGTTACCTTTCGATCAGGTATCAGTCAAACAGTATCGAAAAAACTCTATGAGTATTTAAATGAAAATCCATATTTTGTGCTAGATAAAGATCTTAAGAATCAAAAGGATGATCCGATAAATTATACTGAATCGGAATTGAAAGGTATGAATAAAGCAGAGCATGAATCCATTATTTCTAATCTTGGTGGCAATCCGTCTGACTTCAAAAACGCAGATGAAAGAATTGCCTACATCCTTAACGAAATAGATAACAAAGGGGAGTGACCTTATGCTGTTAATCACTCCCGATGAATTAAAGAGTTATTCAGTTTTTGAGTCTGTAAAGACCAGGCCTGACGAGTTGTTAAAACAGGATATACTTGAGGCAACTGCCGATATCATTCTTAAAGTTGGACATGATTTTACAGATGCAGAGTATATTCCTTTGCCTGAAACGGTTCGACTGGCCCTATTAAAGTTGTCTCAGTTTTATGCTCTTATAAATGGCGACGAGTCAATTATTAAAGGATATACAACTGAAAAAATTGGTGACTATTCATATACTCTGGGGGATGGCAGTTCTCTTCAAAAACCTGATGTGTATGCATTAATAAAAGATTATGTGAAACCGGCTGACCCTGATTTAGAAGGGATTGAAGCGAAAGTGCGGATGAGATCAATATGAGTTATCAATCCTTATTGACTCACAGATGTGACATTTACCATCTACAGGAGAAAAAAGAAAATAGACAGCAAAAATTCGGGGTGCCGGTTGAAGATGTTCAACCGGTTTTTTCGTACCCTGATG
The DNA here is from genome assembly GCF_002837495.1 of Bacillus sp. SN32. Classification (NCBI taxonomy): domain Bacteria; kingdom Bacillati; phylum Bacillota; class Bacilli; order Caryophanales; family Bacillaceae; genus Bacillus; species Bacillus sp. SN32. The sequence continues at coordinate 20,397 of NZ_PJCT01000009.1, forward strand.
AGCCGGACATAGAAAATCAGCCGTGTTATTTTACAGAAAAGAGTCAGTCCATTATCCAACAAGAACCGAATGTAGCTATTTATCAATCATTCCTTGTGCATTTCCCTGCTACTGCTGATATTCGAGTAAATGACAGGGCGGTTTGGGATGGTACTGCTTATAAATTACAGAAGCCCCGCAAAGTCAGGAATCATCATTGGGAAGTTACGGCAGTACGGGAGGTTGAATATTTGTGAAGATCAAAGGTCTTGATCAGTTCATTCAGTCATTAAACCGTGCTTCTCGTGGAGAATTGAAAGGGAAATACGAGGAGTGGCTTGAAGCTATGGGTTTTGAGTTCCTAGACATTATTCAAGATGAAATTATCAGGACGAAGACGGTAGACACACGCCGCTTGCTTAATTCCTTTCAGAAAGGTGACCAGGATAATATCTTTTCAATGACAAAAGGCAGCTTAAAGTTGGATGTTGGAACAAATCTGGAATACGCCTCATACGTGAATGACGGGCACTTTACGATCGATCCGTCTAAAAATCAGGATAGACGATGGGTTCCAGGGCGGTGGAAAGGCGACCGTTTCGAATATGACCCTGCTGAAAGAAAAACCGGAATGTTGCTGAAGTTCCAATGGGTCGACGGTTCTGGCTTTTGGGATAACGCCATGGCTATATTTCAGTTGATGTTTGAGAGAAGCCTTGAGCGGAAGCTGCAGCAGTGGATTGATGAAGAATTTTAAGGCGGTGATGCCATGAATCAAGAGGTAGGTTCAATTATGGGCTATCTATACAAACTGTATCCTGTTCAAGTGTATGAAGAAGAAATACCGCAGGACTTTGCTGTTCCGTCTCTTTACTTTCCACCGGCTTCCACGGTCGATGGGACGGACACAGTATCTACGTTTCAGAAAGCCTATGTTTTAAACGTGAAACTATTTCACGAGAACGCACAGAAGGCTCATAACGAAGCGGAACGAATTGCGGATACACTTAGAAGCAATAGGGGCATAATTCCGCTCATGCAGGAATCTGGCGAGGATACGGGGGATTTTATTCGGCTATCTCGAATAGAAACACGGGTGTCAGACGGTTACGCGACCATTGTCTTAAACTGGACTAGCCGCTATTGGTATGAGCGGGAAGAACAGCGTTCATTGGATGGTTTTAAATTTAAAAGTGGGGTGAAATGATGGCAACTAAAAAAGAGAAAGCAGAAAATGCTTTTTATATTAAGGATTTGCGAGAGCACAGTCGGGAGCTCTTTGGGGTAAAACCCGAGGTGTTTGACGGTGCTCTTTTTCATGTTCATAAAACGAGTATTACAAAATCGGAAGCGAAGAAGTTGATTACTCAGTTTCTTCAAAAGGAGGTCAAATAGATGAATGGCGGAACATTCACACCCGGAGAGGAAAAAGAGCGTGCCGGTATTTACTTTAACTTCAAAACGACCGCGGAGAATCGTGTTCTTGCCGGAGAACGTGGAACAGTTGCGCTGCCGATAGCGTCCAGCTGGGGTGAGGTTAAGAAATTCATTTCTATCTCTTCAATCGAGGACTTGAATAAAAAAGTGGGGTTGAACGTTGATGATCCTTCGCTGTTGCTTTTACGTGAGGCAATGAAAAAGGCAAGTACAGTCCTGCTTTATCGTTTGACGGAAGGTCTTCGTGCTTCAGCAGACATTAGCGAAGGTGTAAAGGCTACTGCTCTTTATGGCGGTACTAAAGGAAATGACATCATTATCAGCATTACAGAAAACGTTATTGACTCTTCAAAAGTGGATGTCACTACCTACCTTGATCAGTCAGAAGTTGATAAACAAACAGTATCTAAAGCTGAAGAGCTTAAAAAAAATAACTATGTCACGTTTACAGGGAAAGGGGATTTAACAGTCACTATTCCGTTAACCGGTACGGCCCCTGAAGACGTTAGCGGGGCTCTTCCGGCATCTTCCGGAATCCGCTTGTCAGGCGGGACAGACAAAACACCGACAAATGCCGATTATACAGCTTTCTTGGAAGCAGCTGAAACGGAATACTTTGACACAATCGCTTTACCTGTAGAGGATAACGAGCAATTAAAAGCAACGTTTGTTGCGTTTATCAAACGGCTGAGAGACAACCAAGGGCAAAAGGTTCAAGGTGTTCTTTCAAATTACAACGGAGACCATGAGGGTATTATCAATGTAACAGGTGGTGTCCTGCTTGAGGATGGAACGGAGATCACTCCTGAAAAAGCTACGGCTTGGGTTGCCGGCGCAAGTGCGGGAGCTACATTTAATCAATCACTTACATTTGTAGAATACGAGGGAGCTGTAGATGTCCTTAACCGAATTGACAACGACGAAATCGTTGAACGATTGTCAAATGGGGAATTCTTGTTTACTTATGATTCTCGTGATAAATCAGTATCGGTTGAAAAGGACATTAATTCACTCACAAGCCTAACAGCAGAGAAAAATAAGATGTTCCAAAAGAACAAAATTGTCCGTGTGTTGGATGCAATCAATAATGATCTGACATCTCAATTGAAAGCATTGATCAAGTCTCGAAAAGCGAGCGGCAGTGACGTTCCCGCTACAAGTGACGGACTGCAGTTTGTAAAAACGCTGATAACTCAATACTTGAGTGTTCTTCAAGATAACGGGGGCATTACTGATTTTGATTCAGAGAATGACATTACAATTGCTCTGAATAATGATCGTGACGGCTTCCTGATTGATCTTGCAGTTCAACCGGTGGATGCAGCTGAAAAATTCTACTTTAATGTTGAGGTGAAATAGGAATGGCATTAAAAGCGCAAAACACCATTTCAGGTAAAGAGGGCAGGTTGTTTCTTGATGGAGAAGAAATGGCCCATATCAAAACGTTTGAAGCCAATGTAGAGAAAAACAAATCCGAGGTCAATATCATGGGTCGTCGGATGACAGGGCACAAAACGACCGGAGCAAATGGAACGGGAACAGCCACTTTTTATAAAGTGACTTCTCAATTTGTTCTTATTATGATGGACTATGTGAAAAAGGGAAGTGATCCTTATTTCACCTTACAAGCTGTTCTGGATGACGCCTCTTCAGGTCGTGGGACTGAACGAGTCACCTTGTACGATGTGAACTTTGATTCTGCGAAAATCGCTGGGCTTGATGTTGATTCTGAAGCATTGGAAGAAGAAGTGCCGTTTACCTTTGAGGATTTTGATGTGCCTGAACAGTTAAAAAGTACGTTTTAAAAATTGAGATAAAAAATGTAACAAAAAACAGTTAACAATTGATACAAATAATTATATACATCAATGTTTTATGTTATAATCACATTAATGTAAAATGTAACACAAACATCTCTGTCATCATTTTTAGTTACATTTTCGTCACTATTTTTGATGACAATAGTGTAACTGTTTTTCCGTATTTTTTAACACAGAAATGAGTAAAATAAAAATACCGGAGTGCGCCAACACTCCGGTCTGTACACAAGCTGTCCTTAAGGGGCTTGCTCGAGTATTTTTTCTAATAGACTTATCCCTTTAACTTTTCCAGAGCTCAAGGGAGGTCTATTTTTTGTTTTTTAAAGTCAACACGGCAACAATTAAAGAGCCCAAACCAACTAATGATGATTGGAAGCTAAAAAATACCATTAGAGCTTGATAAGCTTCAGTTGACATTATATCACCCCCTTTCAACGGGGATGCAAGACTTCCCTTACGACGCTTTATGTACTTTTTTCATTATACTGGTAAGCACATCTTTTTGTAAATTCGATTCCTTGGCTATTTTAGTCAATCAAAAAGAATGTGCTTTTTTTATATCCAAAAAATTTAAATTGTAAATGAAGGAGCTAATAAAAATGAGTAAAACACAAAACGAAAAGGTATACGATCTTTCATTCTTTATGCCAGGACAAACAATTGAAGCGGAAGAAGTAAAAGTGCCGATTTCTAAACGGTTTGTAGACAAAGAGGGCAACGTTGTTCCATTCATTTTCAAAGCAATTACGACTGAACGAATTGACGAGCTGGAGAAAGAGAATACGACTTACAAAAATGTAAAAGGTCGCGGCCGAGTGAAGGACTTGGACAGCAAACGCTTTTATGCTCGGATTGCGGTTGAAACGACTGTTTATCCAAACTTTAAAGCTAAGGAACTACGTGAGGCTTACAAAACAGAAGATCCAGTGGAAGTCGCCAAACGTGTTCTTTCAGTCGGCGGTGAGTATGCGAATTGGCTAAACAAAGCAATTGAAATCAATGGATTTGATGATGATCTCGAAGACCTTGAAGAAGCGGCAAAAAACTAGTAAAGGACGGGGACAAAGAGGCTGTATATCTTTATTACGCGATGCATGAGCTCAAATACGCCCCGTCAGAATTAAGAGAACTATATGAGGCTCCGAAAGAATTCAAGGCGCTCTTATATGGGTTAATCGGTTATAAGCTTGAGCTGTTAGAAAAAGAAGCGAAGAAGGGAGGTAATTAACTATGGCTAAACTAACAGCCACGTTTGAATTACATGATAAGATTTCCCGCAAGCTTCGAATGATACAAGGCAATGCTGAAAGACTTAAGAGGGCCGCTAATGGCCCTCTTATTTTTGAGGCTGAAGACCGGACTGAGAGAGTTATGCGGCGGATTGACCGATCGGCCAACCGTTTGACCGGACGGGCTCGATCGCTTGAAGTGGATTTAGATGATCGAGCTTCGAATGGCTTACATTCTATACGTCAGCAAGCTGAGGATCTTACCGAGGGCAGGCATGAGGTGACGGTTTCCGTAAATGATCAAGCTACACCGCGTTTTCGCTTAATCCGTGGAGGTCTTTCTGATTTGAATCGCTCGCACGCTGAGCCAACTGTTTCAGTTCGTGATCATGCTTCAAACCAATTAGATGAGATCCGTCGTCATGTGTCCGATGTAGATAGCGAACATGCAGAGCCAACTGTTTCTATTAAGGATAGAGCTTCAGCGGCTCTAGATGCAATTGAAGCGAAAATAGACAGCTTGAAGGATGCTACCATTACTCTGGCAGTTGCAGGTGGTTTTTCTGCAGGTTCAATTATGGGTTCAGGTAAAAGTACAATGTCTCAGGATGCTTATGTGTCAGCAACTTCAAACGTTAATAAGAAAGATGTTGCAAGAATGACGGATCAGATCTATTTCAACAATAAAGCGGGCAGTTCTCGGGAAGAAGTCAGTTTATCTTTGAGAAACTTATCGCAACAGACAGGGGCTTCTAAAAAAGCTCTTGCTGAATTGACTGAGTCGTCAAGTAAGATTGCCCAGCTCATGAATGCTGATCAGGCAGAAGTAGATCGTGCTTTCAGTTCAATGTATAACAACTTGAAATTGTCCGGGAAACAAAGCGGAGACTTAATTGCTTATGTATATCGGAATGCTGGTGACCAAGCCGACGATTTATTGGATACGATGAATGAATACAGTTCCACCTTTAAAGACTTGAAGCTCACAGGCGGCCAGATTGCAAACGCCATGATAAAAGGAACAAAGGGTGGCGCCAGAAACTTCGATAACCTTGCCGATAGTATGCGTGAGTTTAACATCCGCCGAACCGAAATGTCTGATAGCCAAGTGGACGCATTTAAAACGCTGTTCGGAGTCAAGGAAACTAAGAAAATGTTCAAGGGCTTCAAAGATGGATCAATAAGCGGAGAGGAAAGTTTATTTAGGGTGGCAAAAGCCCTTTCTAAAGTGAAAGACAAAACAAAGCGGGCTGCTATCGCGACTGAGCTTATTGGAACACAATATGAAGACCTCAAGCAACCGATTCTAGATATGGCTGAAGGTATTGGTACAAGTGCCAAAACAAGTGGTGAATTAGAACGAAGCTTTACGAAACTTCGGGATAATAACCCGATGACACCTGTTAATGATGCCATGAGAGATTTTGAAAGCATATCTAAGGATATGGGAACCTCTCTGCTAACTGGATTAGGGCCGGCCTTTGATAAAATCAGCTCATTCATTAACAGTAAAGAAGGTCAGGAAAAACTTAAAGAGATCAAAAAAGATATTGCCGATCTTGGTGAGGAGATAGGTGATAAGTTAAACGTAGCCATTGAGTGGAGCGTCAACCATTGGGATGATTTGAAAACAGCGATTAAAGTTGTGATCCCTTCTTTAATTGGGTTGATTGGTTATTTGAAAATACTACGTCCGCTGTTAAAAGGCATAGGTACTGTCGGAAGTGATGCAGCAGGAGTAATCCGAAAGTTAATTCCAAAACGTACTCCTAAAGCTGGCACTAATACGCAAAGTGAAAGGAGGAACAGTAATCGTAATGCCAGCACAGGGGGCAGAGAATCCAAAACTGCTACAGGTCCAACGAGTTTACCTCGAAGCGGCAGCTTAACATATTGCTGTTGTAGCGATGGAGGTGAAAATGATCGCATTCGTAGAAGACGAGGGAAAAGAGTTTTAGGTCAACGCAGTAATCCAAACCGAATGAACCCTTCTGACAGAGCAATTACTGTGTCATCTGGACAATTGGAGAGAAGGCGTTCCAGTAGAACTGTAAGTACTAATCCAACCAGAGGATCAAGACCAGCAATAACCACTACGAGATCAGAGCTATACTCAGCTGGTAGAGCTGCAGGCGGTACATCGAAGTTCGGAAAAGTCTTAAGTCCTATGAAAAGTGTTGGCAAGTTTGCAAAGGGAGTCCCTGTATTAGGAACAGCGTTAGCGGCAACAGATTTAATTGGGATGAATAAAGACAATGTTGGTGAAAAAATTGGATCAGCTGGCGGTGGCCTTGCTGGGGCGGCTACAGGAGCAGCTATTGGCAGCGTTATTCCTGGAGTGGGAACAGCCATTGGTGGAATAGTTGGTGGTATAGCAGGCACCATGGGTGGCTCAAGTTTAGGTAAAGCGTTTGATGGTTCAGAAGTAAAGAAGAAACTAGACAGTACATTATTTGATCAAAAATGGTGGTCTGAAAAATGGTCCGGTATTAAGAGTAATGCGAAGACTTCTCTCAATGGGTTAAGTGATACATGGTCTCATGTAAAAGAAAAGGTGAAGTCTACTTTATTTAATAGTGAATGGTGGTCTGAGAAGTGGTCTGGCGTTAAAAGCTGGGCACAGGACAAATGGAATAGTGCATCATCTGTTTGGGAGTCCGTAAAGGGAAAAATAAAATCCACTTTATTCAGTGAGAAGTGGTGGTCAGGAAAATGGGAAGGCGTAAAAAGTTGGGCTCAAAGTAAATGGGACAGCGCGTCTTCTGTTTGGCAATCAGTTAAAGGAAAGCTGAAGTCCACTTTATTTAGCGAGAAATGGTGGTCAGGAAAATGGGAAAGTGTAAAGAGCTGGTCAAAAAATAAATGGGACAATGCTAAATCAATATGGAAAAGTGTTAAGAGTTCCATCTCAGAAACCCTTTTTAGTAAGAAGTGGTGGTCTGAAAAGTGGCAGAGTGTAAAGGAATTGGGAAGCAGTATTTTAGGCGGGGTAAAAGAAGTTGGTGGTAAAGTAGCTTCAAGTGCGAAAAAAACTGCTGGTAAAGCGTGGGGATATGTGAAGAGTGGCCTAAATTATTTATTTGGTTCGGGAAAAGAAAAGCCAAAGAAACATGCTACTGGTGGTTACATTACGAAGCCAACAATATCTTGGATTGGTGAAGCTGGTAAAGAATTCGTTATCCCTGTTGAGAATAATAAAGGTCGCGGCAAAATGCTCCTTTCTCAAGCTGCTTCGAAATTAGGGATGAGTGTTGTTGATGATATAGCGTCTGCTTCATCTGCAGGAGGTGAACCGGCAACTTCCCCGCTAGTCCATAGTGCGGCGGTGACTGCTTCTGTATCTCCTATCATTGACACATCCAGTCTTGATGAACAAGCGACTTCATTTGGTCAACAGTTCACTAAAGGCTTTAATCAAGGAATTGGAGATCATGTTGTTTCTATGGACGCTTGGAAACAGAAAAACGTTGGCCAGCCAATGAACAATTTAATCTCTTATTCTCCGAATTATGGAAAGCAAGTGGTTAATGGCTATGCTAAAGGTCAGAACAGTACTTTAACTGGTACAGATGGCTTCTTGCAGACGAAGGTTAAAACACCATTCCAGAACACCGTAAATAAATCCTCTTCATGGGGAAGTGGAACGGTCAAAGGTTTTGCTTCCGGACAAAATAGTACTCAAACTGGTACTGATCAATATGTCAGCACTCATATTAACAAGCCGTTTATCCGTTCTAAAGAATCATCAAACGGATGGGGAAGCGGTATGATCGGTAATTTTGTTTCAGGCATGACTTCTAAGGCAAGTGAAGTCCATGAGACTGCCAAGGAACTGGCGAAAAAAGTTGAGAAGGCATTTCGTGAAGAGCTGGATATTCATTCACCTTCCCGTGTCATGATGAGTCTCGGTCGTTTTGCCTCTATTGGTATTGTAAAAGGTCTGGATTCTGTGGATGTGAAAAAGTTTGCTGAAAAACAAGCAGGCTCACTAGCTGCCGCTTATTCTGGAATGGGCGCAGTAAGCGGAAATGTGAAGCAATGGCTCATGGCTGCTATCATGGCTACAAAGACACCGATGAGCTGGCTTCCAGGGCTGATGACAATTGCTCAGCATGAGTCAGGCGGTAATCCGAAGGCAATCAACTTATGGGATAGTAATGCGAAAGCAGGACATCCATCTCAGGGGCTCATGCAGACAATCCCAAGTACCTTCAACGCACACAAATTGCCGGGAATGAATAATATTCTTAACCCGATACACAACGCTGCTGCTGCGATTGGCTATATCAAAAGCAGATATGGATCAATTAATAATGTACCAGGCATTAGAAGCATGAAGCACGGAGGTCCATATGTTGGCTACGCTAACGGCGGACTTATTACCAAAGAGCAGATTGCACGTGTCGGTGAAGGAAACAAAAGGGAATGGATCATCCCAGAGGAGAGAGGTATCCGTGGACGTTATTTATTAGCCCAAGCAGCTAAGGCACTCGGAATGGAAGTCACAGACCCATCTCAAAAAGGTCAAACTGAATTATCTTCCGGTCAGGTAACAGCAGCTACAACAGGCAGTCAGCAAACAACTGTTACAGCATCAGGAGGTAAAGAGGTTATTATTCAATTTAATGGCGATCAGCATTTTCACAATGACAAAGACATGAACAGCCTTGTAGCTAAGATTAAGCAGGCCCTTGTCGATGAGCTTGAACAGGATATCAACATTGGAACGAAGGGAGTCGTTGCTTTTGACTAAATCCATATATGAATTCTGGATTTCGCAAGGGAAGGACAAGCTGCGGCTTCCTGTCCTTCCTGAACAAATTGATATTTCAAACACAATTCAAAATGAATCAGTAAAAGTGGCTAGTTTTGGGGAGATCACTTTTATTGATAAACCGGGAGCGAAAGAAATTTCGTTCTCTTCTTTTTTTCCAAAGAAACACAGTCCGCTTGCTGAGTATAAAGGATTTCCTTCTCCTGAAAATGCTATTGCAAAGATCGAGAAATGGGTGAAATCTAAAAAGCCGGTTCAATTCTTAATTACTGGAACGAAAATTAATTTAACTTGCAGTATCGAGGTTTTTTCTTATAGCGAGGGCCAAAAAGATATAGGTGATCGTGATTATGAAATAAAGCTGAAGGAATACAAAACTGCTTCGCCGCGGAAGATCAAGCAGAAGAAAAAGACGAAGAAGAAACGGCCATCTAAATCAGCTCCTAAAACGTACACCGTTAAGAAAGGCGATACACTGTGGGACCTTGCCGGCAAATTTTATGGAGACAGCACAAAATGGCGCAAGATCTGGAACGTCAATAAAAAGGCTATGATCAAACGAAGCAAACGGAATATCAGGCAGCCAGGGCACTGGATCTTTCCTGGTCAAAAATTAAAGATACCGCAGTAAGCAGGTGATGACATGATAGAACTTTTCGTCATTAAAGAAACGGAGTGGCTTGAGCTGGTAACTGAAAGTGTTTCTCTTGAGGGACAACGGTATCAGGCACCCCGATCGATCACAGCAAAGATCATAACGAAACAAGGAACCCATTCATATTACAGCGTATCAGAAGGGGATACGGTTCTGTTTAAGTGGAAAGGGAAAGAGCTGTTTCGAGGTATTGTGTTTTCTCGCAATCCGGAAGAACATGGGCTGACCTTTACGGCTTATGACATGCTGCAATATCTGGTTAAGAACAAAGATGTTTATGTGTTCTCCAATAAGCGTGCAGACGAGATTATTAAACGCCTGGCAAGAGATTTTCAAATCCCAACGACATCCATTGCAAATACGGGTTACACCATTAAATCATTAGTGTTTAAAGATGATACGAGCCTTTATGACATGATTCTGAAAGCCTTGAAACTAACGAAAAGCCAAACCGGAAGGAATTATCAATTATATTCTGCGAAGGGAAAGCTTGGCCTTCGCGCTTGGCCTGATCCGTCAGAAGTATGGGTGCTAGAATCGGGTGTGAACATTACTGGTTATCAATATAGCACTTCGATTAATGACACAGCCACAAGAGTAAAGCTGCGGCGTCAGAAAGACAATAAAACTTATACGGCTACCGCAAGTGACAACACGGGTATCAGCAAATACGGCGTGCTTCAGTATGTAGAAACAGTATCAGATAACATTAACCAGGCACAGCTTCAGCAGCGTGCGAAAGTTAAACAGGCACAGAAGAAAGGCGTCAAAAAAGAACTCAAAAGTATTCAAGCAATTGGGATTCCAGATCTTCAGAGCGGCTTGCCTGTCTATATCTCAATTCCGGAAGTCGGGGTTAAGAAAACATACTGGATTGATACAGATAAACACGAATTTAAAGGATCGACACACACGATGACCATTGATGTGGTTGAGAAAAATTCTATCCCTGATGGTGTTTCCTCATGAGATTAAGTGAAGCAATCAAACATTTGGCTGTCGGTGCAGTTGATTCTGAGTCACCGGTGGATATTATACCAGCTGAAGTGATTTCCGTTTCCCCTGTTGAGATAAGGCTTAATGAAAATGACAAATTAATAATACCTGCCGATTTGATTATTGTTCCAAAGCGGCTGCGGGCCGGTGAAGAAGAAGCATTGAATACAGGTGAGCGTGTGATGATTGTCTCCTTAAAAGGCGGGCAATCATTTTTTATTCTCGACAAAATATAGGAGGTGTTTGGAATGGCTTTGTCTCCGGAAATCGAGTTTGAGGATATAGAGGATGACAGCGAGGTCATAGAGACCTCGCAAACCTACAAAATAGATTTTGAAAATGGCCGTATCACAAATGAAATCATCACAGGCCTTGAAGCGATTAAGCAGTTTGTATATCTGTCTCTCCATACTGAGCGATATGCATATTCTGTTTACAGTCATGACATTGGAAATGAGCTTCAAGAAGTGTTGGCAGATAACGAAACAACAGACGCATATAAGAAAATGGAGATCCCGCGGCTGATAGAGGAAGCACTGATCTATGACGATCGGATTTCTGCTGTTACAGATTTTGAAATAGAAAAACAAGGCGAATCGTTCCGTGTCTCCTTTACAGTCGAGACTGACGAAGGAACATTGGAGATCAAGGAGGTGCTTGGCGAAGATGTTTGAAGATCAAACCTTTGAAGTGATTATGGACCGTATGTTAAACAGCATTTCAGCGGACATTGATACAAGGGAAGGAAGCGTGATTTATAACGCGTTAGCTCCTGCAGCCGCAGAATTGGCCAAGTCTTATATTTGGCTCGATACTGTGCTGGAACTTGTCTTCTCGGACACAGCACAAGGAGAATTTTTAGATCGTCGGGCTACTGAAGCCGGCATCGAGCGAACGGCTGCCACGAAAGCAGTCCGGGCAGCGGAGTTTACTGAAGGAGTAACCATTCCAGTGGGTTCCCGCTTTTTTGTAGATAACCTGTATTTCCAATACACAGCTGACGGGACGTTGGAATGTGAAACAGCGGGGGAAGCGGGGAACGCAAATATTTCCGGCCAGAATCTATTGTCATTAGACACCATACCAGGACTCCAAAAAGCGATCGTGAAAGAGATTCTAATCCCTGGTCGAGAAGAGGAGGATGATGACAGTTTAAGAGCTAGATATTTTACCCGCGTGCGTCGGGAAGCTGTCAGTGCCAATAAAGCTCACTATAAACAATGGGCTGAAGAAGTAGACGGAGTAGGGAAGGTAAAGGTCTTTCCGCTTTGGAACGGGGACGGTACAGTCAAAATTGTCGTGACCAATGCTAACTTGGAACCTGCTTCCGATATTTTAATATCAAAGGTGAAAAACTATATTGATCCTGAACCCGGACAAGGTGAGGGACAAGCGCCAATAGGTGCCTTTGTCACAGTGGAGAGTGCGGTATGGAAAGAGGTTGAGATTTCAGCCGAGGTACTTCCCGAGATCAATAACTCTATCGATCAGGTAAAGCAAGAAATCGAATCAGGTGTTTTAAATCTTTTTAAAAAGATTGCTTTTGAAGATAACGTCATCCGTTTATCGCAGATTAATAATATCGTCTACAATTCACCTTCAGTAAGTGATTACGCAGATATTAAAATCAATGGCGTGGCCGAAAATTTGGTTCTGAGTGACGTCGAAATCCCTAAATTGGGGCAGGTGAACATCATTGAGCAAACTCGATGAAATGACTGCTTACCTGCCGCCGTTCCTTATCAAGTTAAAGGAAATGGCTGAACTTCTTAAAGCGGAAGCTCCGGAATTTGAGAAGCAAAATAACAGCATATTTGATCTGACAGATCAGCTGTTTGTTACTACAGCAACCTGGGGGCTTGAACGATGGGAAAAGATTTTGAACGTACCGCGGGAATCAGGTGACACCGATGAGATCCGCCGATTGCGCATAATCTCTAAAATGTCCAATATACCGCCGGCAACATATAAGGCTATTGAACAGGCATTAAATCGGTTCCTGAAAAATCCGTCTGCTCAGGTCAGGCTACTTCAAGGACAGTACCGTTTTAATGTTGATATTGATATAGATGATATGCAGCATATGAGCGAGCTCATAGAAACATTGGAGAATATGAAGCCAGCTCACTTGGCGTATACCTTGCGAGCTGCTTTGAATGAGCCACTCAAGATAAAAGATACTGTCATTCTGAATAACAGAAGGTATCGAAAAACAAGTGAGCTAAAGGTAGGTTATTCCGTCACGCTCAATAATAACGAGGTGGTCCTTGTATGATTACACAGCTTTATAGAGAGCGAACAGCTGCAGATTTGAAAAATAGAATATCGAAAGTGCTGCTGAATGGAAATGAAACAAAAATTGTGGAAGTCACTATTCAGGGGGCCGTTGTCACGGTGCTTACTCATCGAGAAGAAGATATCAAACACATTGAGAGTGTGCAGATCCTTGATGAACAGAACAACGTGATTACGGAAAGAACAACAGATTTAGATGTAAGTAACAATAGAACGCTGGACTTTAGATTTACTTTTGAGGTGGTGTAATAAATGGCATATGAAGCAAAAACAGACTGGCTGCCAGATGATCCGATCAATGAGGATGATGTAAACCGTTGGGAGAAAGGCATTCAAGATGCGCATAAAGATTTAGCTGTACATAAAAATGACATGAACAACCCTCACAATACAACAAAGGCGCAAATCGGGCTAGGGAACGTAGATAATGTACAGCAAGCTTCGAAAAAAGAATTTGAAGAGCATCGTAATGATTTACAACGGCACATTACACCAGTAGAACGGGAGAATTGGAATGCAAAAGAAACAACTGCCGGAGCTCAGGAAAAAGCGGATAAGGCTTTATCGGATGCAAAACATTACGTGGATACCAACTACAAAAATAACAATCTGACGTTAATTACTGGAGACAATGCTATTCAAGATGCAAGAACAGGAGGGGAAGAATATCCGTTAGGACTGACCTTAATGGACATTGGTCAAGGGAATACTACTGGCTACCCTTTAGGTTATGGCATTGTCAAAAATGAAAAATATAATAATTACCGTTTCACTCAATACTTTTACGGAACAGGAAATGAGTCTGGGACTTACTACGACAGTACAGGAGTTTGGATTAGACACTGGTGGAGTGGTTCAGGCTGGACCTCTTGGCAAAAGATATCGGGGTTCGTTCATGCCAATATTGGAACAACAGGTAAGCAACTTCTTATCAAAGGCGAAAAGCAAAAAATTCGGTTTAATCGAAAGATAAAAGACAGTCATAATGCCTTTGACACTAATGATTGCCGGTTTATCTGTCCAAACAGTGGAATGTTTCTAGTCAATGCCGGTGTATATATCGAAAACGTTCAGAGATATGCCAACTATGAATTAGAGATCTACTTAAACGGAACGATTTATAAGAACATAGCACATTATAGAAATAGTCCTGCTAGCCCGTCTGATACCACAGATTTCAATGTTGGAGTATATGGAGCTGCCACTGTTCCAGCTGATAAGGGGGATTATATAGAGATGTATCTTTATGTGGGTTATGACGGTAATACTTCACGGTATATCTCTGATAACTCAGGATGGTATAACTACTTTGATATCACAGAAATCGGCGGCAGAAATTACCCGAGATTCTAGGAGGTGCTTCTATGATTTTGTATGATGCGATTATGTACAAGTACCCTAACGCAGTACCGAGAAAAGATTTTGAATTACGGAATGACGGGAATGGCTCATACATTGAGAAATGGAATATCAGGGCGCCGTTACCGACTCAGGAAGAATTAGAGGCCTGGTGGGAGGAGTCACAGAAAAAAACGTCTTATGAACCTCCCAATCAGATTGAGCTACTCGCGAAAGAGTTATCTCAGGAGAAGCTAGCTCGTAAACAGCTTGAAGAATTAAATCAAACTTTGGGAAGCGAGCTCTCAAAAATAAAGTTGCAACTGCTTACTCTACAAGGAGGGAGAGATTCATGAATTATTGGGTGCTGGCTTTGCATTATAACTGGGCTTCTTCTGAAATGGTGAAACAGGCAATTCATTTCAAAGATTGCTCGTCCGAAGACTTACAGAAAGGAATAGAGAAAAATCTAATCACAGCAGAACAGTATAAAGAGATCACCGGAGAAGCCATTTAGGCTTTTTTATTTTGCCTTAAAGGGGGTGGTTCCGTTGTAAACCCATGCTCACCACTAATGATCTACTATAGCAAGGAGGATTTTTAATGGCATCATATAGTTTTCAATTTCCAACAGATGCAACCGGTAAGCCAGGAGCGGCTAAACCTTATCGAGAAGGGAACAGGGATTTTGTAGTACCCGTGGCTACTATTTCAGGTAATGCGGAGCTGCTGACGAACGCAGTTTTAAAAGCGACTGAAGTGTACACGCAATATGGCCAAGATCGATTAGGTCAGATTTTAATTTCAAAAGTAAAAGGTCACGCTTATTCTGATCGTGAAGGTACCCTATTCATAGAAGAAAGTAACGATATGAATTCATGGACCACAGTCTCTTCATTGGTTGTTAAAGCAAATACACTTGGCGAAACCGAATGGATTCATTTAACTAAACGATATTTCCGTTTCAGATACGCAAATGGTAACCTACAACAATCTGAATTTTTACTATACCAGTCATTGGGGGCAGGTGAAGAGGATATAAACATTAACCACACTGTTCCTATTACAGCAGTTGCTCCGTTCTCAGTCCAGTTAGATAAAAGCGGGTTAACTAATGATGGTCGTTTAAAAGTTCAAACTGAAGGCTTGAACCTTAGCTCATTAGACACTCAAGCAAAAACAATGGATATTATCTTTCACGATAAAACAGAAACGATAGGTGAGGGTAACCCATTCACCGTTGGCTCATTCAAAACGTTACTCATTGAGGTTTATGGGACGGCTGAGACAAGTGAATTGAAGTTCTGGGGTAAATCCTTATCGGGAACAAAAAGAGCCCTTAGAGGGCAAAAAGTGGATGATGGAACGTTTGCCACTAACACAAAAGGGAAATCAGAAGCTTGGTCATTTAACATTACTGGCTTTAAAGAAATTGTTATGGAGCTTACAGCTTTAACAAATGGAAACTTTTCAGTTAGAGGGACGGCCGTCTCATAAGATCTGGCTGTCCTTTTTTATTTGCCTCGGAGGAGGTGATTAGAAATGGAGGAGACAAGTTTGTTTATCAATTTTGAAACATTAGATTTAGCAAGAGTATATTTATTTGGAGGGGTGAAGTACCTTGATTTACTTCTAGTGCTTAGTATAATTGACGTTTTAACAGGAGTAATTAAGGCATGGAAATTCAAAAAACTGCGGAGCCGAAGCGCATGGTTTGGCTATGTCCGCAAGCTGCTCAATTTCTTTGCGGTTATTTTAGCAAACGTTATTGATACAGTCCTCAATTTAAACGGTGTCCTAACTTTTGGTACCGTTCTTTTTTATATAGCTAATGAAGGATTGTCAATAACTGAAAACTTAGCACAGATCGATGTTAAAATCCCATCAACAATAACAGATCGATTACAAACAATGGAGAACGAAAAAGAACAGAGTAAGAATAACGCAGACAAAGCTGCTGGCTAAGCCAGTGGCTTTTTTTATTACACAAACAGAAGGAGAGAGGATATATGGCCATTAAAGTTGTAAAGAATCTAGTCTCTAAATCAAAGTATGGATTGAAATGTCCTAATCCAATGAAAGCTGAATATATCACTATTCATAACACTGCTAATGATGCTTCAGCAGCCAATGAAATTTCATATATGAAGAATAACTCTAGCTCAACGAGTTTTCACTTTGCAGTAGACGATAAACAAGTCGTTCAAGGAATTCCAACTAATCGTAACGCTTGGCACACAGGAGATGGAACAAACGGTACAGGGAATCGTAAGTCGATTGGTGTCGAAATTTGTTATAGCAAGTCAGGAGGGGCACGATATAAGGCAGCGGAAAAACTCGCTATTAAGTTTGTAGCGCAACTACTTAAAGAACGAGGATGGGGTGTTGACCGTGTCCGCAAGCATCAAGACTGGAACGGTAAGTATTGTCCGCATCGTATTTTGTCAGAGGGAAGATGGAATCAAGTTAAGGCTGCCATTGAAAAAGAATTAAAGGCGCTAGGTGGGAAAACAAGCTTAAGCAAAGCAAGTGTAGCTAAAAAGAAAACAACAAACACAAGCAGCAAAAAAACGTTATATGCGCTGCCTTCTGGCATCTATAAAGTGACAAGCCCTATGCGAAAAGGGGATGACGTAAGGAAGATTCAAAATGCTCTGGCAGCTCTTTATTTCTATCCAGATAAAGGGGCGAAGAATAATGGAATTGACGGTGTGTATGGCCCAAAAACAGCAGATGCCGTAAGACGGTTCCAGCTGATGAATGGACTAAATCCTGATGGCATTTATGGACCGAAAACGAAAGCAAAAATTAAAGGGCTTTTGAAGTAATAAAAGGTCCCTTGAATTTTCAAGGGACCTTTTATGGATTATAAAGTTTCAATATTCTTTTCTATTTTTTGAATAACTTGTTCGAGCCATACTAATGGAGATACTCCGTAACTACGAATGTCTACTCCGTCAGCAGCTTCATCGATAAAATCATTCTTTTCTTCATCCGTATAATCACTGTTAATAAAATCTTTTAATGCTACTATATCAGTTTCTTGCTCTTCTTTTGGAATATCTTCTAAGTATTCGTCCAGTGCTGATTCTGGAGTTTCTATATCTTGATGAAAAATACCTCCTAGAAATTGAAAAACAGGTTCGGAAATGTTTGTATCTATCATGGTATCACCTCGTTGGGTAGCCAGTTAATATAAAGCTACCATCTTTGTTCTTTTTCAATATAATTTTAGCATTAGTTAAATCAGTAATTGTATCTTCTCCCTTTGGTATTCCTCTTCCTAAAACTTCATTCCCTTTATAAGAGAGTACTAAAGGCTTTTTTACATCACTATTTAACCATTTTTCTATTTTCGCTTTATTATTTGTGAGAGCACTATTAGCGACTCTTTCTGCAGTTGCTCTATCTTTAAATGATGATGAACCGGATATCTTCTTGTTACTCATTTTGCTCTTATCAAGTCTTTGAATTAGTTCTTCGTCGGTCTTCCCAACATGTCTTTCTATAAGATGCCCGCCTTTTGCCTCGTGAGCAGCTAATCCTCCACCAGGTGCGAGAGGGGTACTATCACCTTGTTTGACATTACCTATACCCATGTTGTTAGAAGTCTCAGATTTTCTAAGTACACTCTCTTTTTTATCTTCAATAATACTTTTTAATAAAGGCGTATTCTTTATATTATATGTATTGTCGATGTCTTGGGCAATCCCTACAAGTGCAAGATCATTCTTATTTCTAACAATAGAATTGATGTAAGCTTTGCCTTTGTTTATCCCTTTATTGACATGAGCAGCAGCTGTTCCACCTTCAACCACTTTACCTACTTTAGAAAGCTTGGTTGTAGTTTGTACTGCGGCACCCGCACCTTTTGGCCCAACGATATTTCCTATCGCATAACTGATATAATGCCCTTTTTCGTATGCATCGCCATTTACCATTTTATCATTCCATGAGTCGACCAGGTTTGTCCAGATGATTTTTGAATAAGAGGGGACGCTTAATACTGTTGTTATTGTTTTTGTAAGTTTTAATTCGATAGGAAGCTGTGAATATTCCCAGGCGCCCACAACCAAGTCTTTGACGCCATATATCGTATCGTCAATCGCATCGTTAAGCCCATCATTAACTCCATCGATGAAATCAATTGCTGCCTTACCGGCATTGATCACACTTTCACCAACTTCTTCGAGCTGTTTTGCTTGTTCAAGCTGCACCACATATTGTAACTGTGCAGGCTCAAGGTTCTCATACCCGATCTTCTTGGCAATTTCTAAGTATTCATCCGGATCCGTCACTCCGTCAGCTAACTTCTTCTTCAGCTCTTTGATTTCTCGCTCTTTAGCTTCCTCTTTCTTAATCGTCAAATAAGCTTCCGTTCGCTTTTCAATATCGCCTTTTTTCTTATGTATATCACTCTCACGGTACGCCTTGGCGTTGTAGTGAATGGGCGTAGCGTTTTTGCCTTTGCCCGTTGCTTCTTGGAGCTTTTGGAAATCTGACTTGATGAATTGTTCATTTGGTTCTGACATGGCATATTCTGTCAGTAAATCTTCGTCAAGGTCACCTAGTTTTTCAATTGTTTTTTTGCGTTTATCATTGGCATCTGCAAGCTCATCTTTGAAGGTTTCTATTGAAAACAAGTCGAGCGGGAGGATGTCGTCGATATCGTTTAGAATATCTTTCATGGCTTTTTTCTGTTCAGACATGATGGACTTTGATTTTTTATGGGCGTTAGCCAGTTCATGTTCTAGAAAAGACTCTTCAATATAAGCATCAGAGAGGCCTTTGTCCTCGACAGCTCCAGCAATGCTGTTAAAGAATGCAATTTTCATGTCAATGTAATCGATCCATTGATCAGTCACACCAACATGATCGTGATAGAATGCTTTAATGTTATTAGCGCCTTTACCTGAGAATTCGCTGTCGTCCAGTTCAGCGACGCTTTGTAAAGCCTTTCTCAAGTTGACCATTTGCGTCCTTAGTTCTTTATATTCTTTGGCGCGGTCTGTAGCTTCAAACATAAGTGTTTTGGCTTCAAATACTTTCATGATCATATCCTTTCAATTTAATCATATAACAAAATATTACCATGGAAGAAAGAAGAAACGAACTTAAAATTAACTTGATTGATCGTATCAAGGATACCAAAGAAAAAGTTTAAGGTTTTTTTGCTGTTCAAACACTTTTGAAAATATCAAAATACATAATAAGGAATAAGGAGGGGGTCCTGTAAATCCGTTTTACCATTTGCATATGCTATAATCGATCAAAACACAAAAGGGAGGTAACGGGTGGTACTCTTCTTCGCCATACTCGCAGCAGTCATCATACCGCCCTCCTAATTAATCGAAACACAAGGTATTCCACTAACATAAATCCCTAATCTAAAAGTCCGAGTTCAATTTCTCGGCCCCACCTAACTCAGTTGTTGCCCAAGGGGAGTAAATTATCCGAAGTGGCTGCTGCTCTGGATTATTTAAGAAAAAATTTTTCTCATGAAATAAAGTTAGACGGACTAGCTAAAAAAGTAAACCTTAGCCAGCAGCTTTATATCATCATTTTTAAACAAGTGACAACCATAAACTCCGATCCAATACCAAAGAGTTTTACGTCTTCATGAAGCAAGGCGGTTGATTATCGGAAAAGATATGAGGGTTGCTGACGCTGCCTTTCAAGTTGGCCATGAAAGTCCTTCTTATTTTAATAGAGAGTATAGAAAGATGTTCGGAAAGCCCTCAGGGAAAAATCGTAAAGAGAATCTGAATTTATATAATATATAGTCCAGATCAAGAAGCCGCATACAGATGCGACTCCTATCAATTTATATTTAATAGAAAGTAACCTTAAGGACTTTCAGCCCTATCGCCGTATATAAACAAATTTAATCCCTCATAATCTGTCATAAAACTTAGCATATTCAATATGGATTCCAATTTAGAAGTTTAAAAGCGATTGATGGGCTCATGAATATCTCTCAAATCTACCGGACAGTGGGTGAGTAAAATACGTCACTATGCATATGCTGTATTTTTTCCCAGTTGGCGGGATTAGTTGTATCAGGAGAGCCGTGCTCCATAATTGCCTGATATAGGGCAGTTTTTTGTTCCAAATGGGCAATGTGCTGTTTGGCTTCTTCGAGCTGAGAGAGTGCTTCTTCTTTATGCTCCATCATGAGTGTGTACCGTTGTGGAATGGTCGAATCTCCTTCAAGACAGAGATTCACGTACGTTTTAATGACTTCAATCGGCATCCCGGATTGCCTGAGGCATTTGACGCCAAACAGCCAGTTGATTGATTCTTCGTCGAACAAACGAATATTGTTTTTATTGCGCTGCACGCTCGGCACCAGGCCTTTATCCGTGTAAAAGCGCACCGCATGCTCGGTGAGTCCGGTTATCATCGCTGCTTCTTTGACTGTATGCATGTGTAATCCTCCTTTAAAAATTTTTTTAAAAAAGTGCTAGCCTTCGTGTTACACGAAGGTAATAAGCTTATTATAACGCAAACTACCCGTAGCGGAATTCATTCTGTGTGCCCGATTTTCGCGCTGCGTGCTGTTTGTCGTTCTACATTTGAACAATAGGAGGAATTACAATGCAAACCGTAACATTAAACAATGGAGTGAAAATGCCAATTATCGGCTTCGGTGTTTACCAAGTCCCCGATGCTCAAGAATGTGAAAACGCAGTATATGAAGCACTGATGGCCGGTTATCGTCTGATTGACACCGCTTCCGGTTACCTAAACGAGGAAGCAGTTGGACGTGCAATCAAGCGGAGCAGCGTACCGCGTGAGGAGCTATTCATTACGACCAAGCTCTGGATTCAGGATGCCGGCTATGAAAGCGCCAAGATAGCATTTTCCAAATCATTGAGTAAGCTACAGCTGGATTATCTTGATTTATACCTTATTCACCAACCATACGGCGATTACTACGGTGCTTGGCGTGCGATGGAGGACCTGTACCGTGAAGGCAAAATCAGGGCAATCGGAGTCAGCAACTTCCACCCCGACCGTCTAATGGATCTCATCATGCATAATGAAATCGTGCCAGCCGTCAATCAAATCGAAACGCATCCATTCTACCAGCAAAAAGAAAGTGCTGCTTTTATGAAAGAGCAGGGAGTACAACACGAGTCGTGGGCACCGTTCGCTGAAGGACGCAATAACATGTTCAGCAACGAAGTGTTGACTTCCATTGCGGAAAAACACAATAAATCTGTCGCCCAGGTCGTGCTGCGTTGGCTTGTTCAGCGTGAAGTCGTTACAATCCCAAAATCGGTGCGCAAAGAACGGATTGTCGAAAACTTTGACATTTTCGATTTTGAGTTGAGCTTAGAGGATATCGAACAAATTTCAACTCTTGATAAAGGAGAAAGCCTTTTCGGGTCGCACCGAGATCCACAAATTGTAAAATCAATAAGTGCTATGAAATTTGATCTGTAACTGCCAGAGGAGATAATAGTGAAATATTTATTACCATTGTATGTAGGTGAACAAGATTCGCTTATCTTTCTTAGAAATAAGAAAAAGCCGTTATGCAACGGCTAAAGGGAATTAGAAGTAATGTTGTTTATCGAATCAAACAAGGAATTCATGAGTAGGTGCTAGAGTTACATTCCGGGATGCTTCCTCCATTATACAGGAGAAAGAACGGATAGAGTCCTTACAAAAAAGCAGGCATAATGCCTGCTTTTTTATTATGAACGAACCGAAGAAAATGTTTGCGGTTTTTTTGCGGTCCGAACACTTTTTAGAAATGTTAGAATATTACATAAAAAGACATAAAAGGAGGGGTCCTGTGAATCCGGTTTTATCATCGTCAGAAGTTGGCGTAAAGATCAATGAATGGTATAAAATGATACGTCAATTTAGTGTCCCGGATGCAGAGATTTTAAAGGCAGAGGTGGAGCAAGAAATCCAACGGATGGAGGAAGATGAGTATTTACTCATTTACTTCTCCCTAATGAAATTCCGTCATCAGCTCATGTTAGATTATTTGGAACCCGTAACTACACGTATAAGACCAACTATTGAGGAACTTCTTGAAAAAATTGAGACTTCAAATAAAGGCATATCTGGCCTGTTGTCGTATTATTCTCTGTTTTTCAGAGGGATGTACGAGTTTGATAAGAAGCAATACATGAAAGCTATCTACTATTATAGAGAAGCCGAAAAGCAGCTTATATATGTCCCTGATGAGATCGAAAGGGCAGAGTTTCATTTTAAGTTAGCTGAAGCATATTATGGTATGAAGCAAAGTCATGTGTCTATGCATCACGTTAAACAAGCATTGGATATTTATAATCAATATGAACTTTATAAGGTGCGAAAAGTTCAATGTATGTTTGTTATTTCAGGAAATTATATTGATTTTAAACGTTATGAAAAAAGTCAGCCGCACCTTGAAAAAGCATTAGAGTTATCTAGGGAATTGAATAACAAGAGGTTGATTAGTTCTGCGTTATATAATTTAGGCACCAATTTTGCTGACAGCGGTGATTACGAGCAAGCGGAAGTATTCATGAAGCAAGCTGTGGAGATTACAGAAAAAGAAAAGCTCACAAACTTGCCACATTCTTTATTTTCTTATGCGAAAATCCTATTCAAACAAGGAAAAATGAATGAAGCTATCCAAGTAAGTAAGAAGGGTTTGTCAGCAGCTCTTTATCAAGGTGATGAGCTTTTTGCAAAATTACAGGGATATTTAAAAGCTCTTTATGTCGATGCAGAAGATCAACATGGTGTTAATCAAACCATAGAGTACTTAGAAAAAAATAAGAACTACTCATATATTGAAGACATTGCCTGTGAGACCGCAGCTGCTTACGCAAAATCAAAAGAATTTGAAACATCCTATGTATATTATCAGAAAATGCTTGAGACTCAAACACAAATTCAAAGGGGAGAATGCCTGTATGACTTTTAAAAAGAAGGTATGCCTTATCCTGGGTTTGTCACTTGTATTAGTATGTGGTTTCGGAGTCAACTTAACCGTAGATCAAACTCAAAACACATTTCATATTGCTTCAGATCGTCTTCAAACTTGATAATATTACTTCTAAACCTCCTTCTAAAATGGAGGTTTTTTTATTTGATATCAACAGAAACAATGGAATCAAATGCGATATAATTAGTATCCCTTTTAAATCCTTGAGGCCTAACCTTATTTTTTGGGGAGAGAAAAAGGCAATAGGGCACCGCAATTTAAATTTCGGTGAGACCGCAATAACTTTTTGGCCCTCATTAAATCAAAATAGTTATGGAGATTATCAAAGTTGGTTAATAAAAACAAATTAAAATTTATTGGAGGAATTAAAATGGCAAAGTATGAAGAAGTAAAAAATGGCGTTATTTTTCCTGCGGGAGAAAAAATGGAGCATTTTTCTCAATTTTTTTGAGAACAAAGTTATCTAAAAAGGTAGCCTCAAAATTAAATAGACTAAATTAATAAGAGGATAGTATGTTCAATATAAGAGCACATATCCTCTTTTCTTTTGCATATTTAAATTATTAAACAGTTGTTGATAATAACGTACAATATATGAGAACTTAAGTTTGTTTTTAGTGAAGGACATAGCCCACAGCTTGTTCTTAATTTAATCAATTTTTTCAATTGTAACTGTAATATTACCTTTAAAACTTGCAAGCTTTTCTGTTCCGGACACTATCCTACCTAATTTAATAAGTCCCTTTGCATAACCAAAATCCCTATAAAATATAGCTAAATTTCCCCAAGGAGCATAATACGTAATATCCCCTAAAGAAGCATCGGTACCATCTGGAGAATCGGTAGTAGACAATCTTTTTGGAAGATCGCTAATCTTTTCCGTTCCCGCATAGTCTTCAAATGTTAGCATAAGAGGAAGAAGTTTTATAAAATCACTTGCTGCTTTACTGTCATTCAAAGTAGCAGTATATAAGTCCTCACCAACAGTTAATCTTATTTTCATTTATTTCACGCCTTCTTTTATTTATTTCACTGATTTTGTTGGACGAATTAGGATTTCACTTACAGCAACAGATTCCGGTGTGCTAATTGTGCCAATTCGTTGATTACTCAACAAATCAACCAAAATTGTTGAGTATCTATAAAAGGTTGGTTAAGTCAGCATGTCTAATATGCATATCATCAACCAATCGCTGCATTATTTTAATAACTTCTTGGCTTAAGGTAACGGCTGTACCAATTTCAATACTTTTCCGTCCTTTTGTTTGTATGACCGTCATAATAACTAACGCATCGAATCATTTGATTCGATGCGTTAGTTATTTACAATTTGTTATAGGTTTCATCATCAACAGGTTCTAACCATTCCGGCTTACCTGCAGTGATTGCAATGTGTACAAACCAACTATCTTTTGTAGCGCCATGCCAATGTTTAACACCATCGTGAGTGACTATAACATCACCAGCTTTTAAGAATTGAGCAGGTTTTCCTTCTTCTTGGTACCAACCTTCGCCAGCAGTTACTAATAAAATTTGAAAACCATCATGATGGATATGCCAGTTATTTCGGCATCCTGGTTCAAAAGTCACACTTCCAACACCAACGTTGATTTTAGGGTCAGAGACTAATCCTTTAAGGTAACTTTGACCCACGAAAAATTGCGAAAAAGGATTTTTTTCTCCCGCAGGAAAAATAACGCCATTTTTTACTTCTTCATATTTTGCCATTTTAATTCCTCCGATAAATTTTATTTTTATTAACCAGCTTACAAGCAGGTGTTTGTCCGACTTTCATTTATATTCTGTTATTTTAACTTACCCCCAAATACCGGGAAGAAACTATGCTCACCATAATTCTGGATTTGCTCTACATTTTTCAAAGTCTCCATATCTGCATCGCTGATTACAAAATCAAGTTCTGCATTGTTTCTCATGTGATCTGGATTTGCTGTCTTAGGAATGACTACAAGACCAAGCTGGATATCATATCGTAGGCAAAGCTGAGCAACAGATACTCCGTACTTATCAGCTATTACCTTAACCTCTACATTATCGAGAACTGCACCGTGCGCAATTGGTGAATATGCCTCTACTAGGATGTCATTCTTCTGGCAGAATTCAATTAGTTCCAAAGGAGTATTGCTCACATGTGCTAATATCTGATTTACCATAGGCTTGATCTCACAATTTTCAAGAATATTCTCTATGTCATCCTGAAGGAAATTAGAAAGACCGATTGCCCTTACCTTTCCTGCCTTATAAGCATCCTCCATTGCTTTCCATACTTCTTTGTTCTCTTCGAAATAACGGTTCTCCTCACGGAACTCCACCCAAGGCTGTGGGCTGTGGATAATAAGAAGATCAATATAATTTAATCCCAATTTTGTTAAAGACTCATCAATGGAATGCGTAACTGCATCATAGGTCTTTGCTTCTGCAGCAACCTTTGTCGTAATGAAAAGTTCTTCTCTTGTAACACCGCAGGAACGGATTCCTTCACCTACACCAGTTTCATTCATATAAGCTTGAGCAGTATCAATATGACGATACCCGATAGAAACCGCATCACGCACTGCCTGTGCAGCCTGTGCATCGTCTAGTAGCCAGGTACCAAGACCTAATTTGGGAATTTCTGTACCATTTGATAATTTGTAAGTATCGTTAAACATGCTTTTGTCCCCTTTACATTGTTATGTTTTTGAATCACATTTCTCTTAAGGAGTTTCTTCAAGTGAAACAGAGATCTTGACTCTCCAGCATTTACTTAATCCTTAACCGTTTGCCTTAATTTTCAGGTATAATTTCATTGATGCAAGCTAATGCGTTTAGTGTTCTCGGAAAGCCTATATATGGGAGGCAGTGAGTGATGGCGGTGACCAATGTTTCCTTACCATTGCCTACATTTTTGTTACCCAGCACATGTGACTTTACTTGGCTTTCGCAACCACCCAACGTACTGATAATACAGAGTGTCAACAACTCCCGTGTTTTCAAATCAAGTCCTCCACGGGTGTAAAAGTCTCCAAAGCAAAAAGAGGAAAGATAATCCTGCATATGCTTTTGATTTTTTGGAGTAGACTCACGCATTTTTGTAATGACATCTCCAAAAATCTCTACCTGTACGGATAGTCCCTTGTCAAAGCGATTTTCTTCATCTACAGTCTTTTGGCTTTCTATTGGTAAAGTGACATTCTTCGCTTTGAAAACCTCATTAACTTCATTGATGGCGTTTAATGTTTTAGGAAAACCGATATATGGAGCACACTGGTAAACTGCCTCTTTAATTTCTACTGGTGTGAGCCCAACGTTTAGTGCCGCAGCAACGTGTGCCTTGAGCTGAGGCAATGTCTGGTTGGCAGTAAGCACTACCAGGGTAATCAACTCGCGTTGCCTGTCATCCAGATTTCCATGATGAGAAATTTCCCCAAATATGAAGCGGCTAAGGATGTCTTGAAAATCAGGATCGGTAGCGTATACGGCTGGTACTCCATTTCCAAATAGCTTTTTGTACTTTTCTTTGCTCTTTTCAACACGATCCATAAATAGCCCTCCTGCTTAAATTTACATTACTTATACTGTTCCAAAAGTAGAAAAGCATGATGTTTGTAAAAACAATTATTGATGATTAATCAACACCTGTTTATAATTATAAAAAAGCCCTTCACGCTTTCAATGGTTAAATTAACGTAATTCGTTGATTACTCAACACATAAACTAAATTTGTTGAGTATCATTGGAAAGATTGGTGAATAGAAGAATAGCCCAAAGCCAGGTAGCTTTAAAAAAATGCTGTAATTGAACTGATGTCCGAAAAAAGTTTTGATGACATTACTATTCAGGATATTGCAGACTGAGCAGATGTTAATCGAGGGACAATTTATCTTCATTACACGGATAAATAAGACATCTTGAAATGACATTTCAAGAAGGAAATTATGTCTGTTTTGAATACTGTGAGCGCAATTATTTATTCTTTTCAACGATGTTAGCGAGTAAAGTGCCCCTTATTTTCGCAGTCGTTTTCTGGATTTGGTTATAGAAGAGTATAAAGCTGAAGTGATGTAACGAGGGAAAAAATAAAGATTTAAATGATGTAGTACTTCTCAATTTTTTAGCTCACCATTTTTTAATCATAATTGATATAAACGTATAGAATTTGATTGCAAGTGAATATAAAGAATGTAATGAAAATAAACTTTCATAACCATAAATAAGAAATTATAATGTTGAGGGCCTAGTGATGAATAACTCGTGAAGGTTCAAGTTCTTTCGGCCGCATCAATGATACCAAGAGTTTTAACACCCTTGGTATTTTTTATGTCTTTGAAGAAAATGTGTTTGTGACCAAAAGTGCCACTAACTTATAGTGAGTGATCTGTTTACAGTTCATATGATTGTCAAATATAAATACATGATTTATCTGTTGAAAATATAAGGTTAAAAAAAGCCGATCATCCTCAAAAGGACAGTCGGCTCTTTCTTAATAAAAATATGAAATGAAAGTTCATTAAAATATCGAGTTTATCTAAAAAATTGTTTTGTGGGACTATACATGTTCGTTCTGAGTAAAATCGATATCAAGCTCAATATAACTGATAAAAATCCTACTAACACGACGTATTGTGTACCTAATTGTGATATAAATAATCCACCTACAGCTGTACCAATTGTTGTTCCTACATTAGCAGATGTTACAAATAATCCATTTGCGAAATCAGGAGCTTCTGGTGCAGCAGACGTAATCCAATATTGATTTATATTATTTCCTATACCAGCTACTATTCCCCAAACTAAAGTAATGACAGCCATTGGTAAAGTAAATTGTCCTATTAAAAATAATATGATGTATACAATTCCTAATACAAATGGGTAAGAAACAACAGTCTTGATGGTATCTTTAGTAAGTAACTTACCTGCAATAATATTCCCAATGATGTTTGCCACACCGAATATGACTAATATGAAACTAATTGTATTAGGAGACATATTCGTAACTGTTTTCAGATACTCAGCAAGATAACTATAAACCCCAAATATTGCTGAATTTATTAAAATGACTGTAACAATGGAAAGCCAAGTAATTGTTTTTTTTAATACACTTACCTGTTTGCCGTAAGAAAGTCTTTCTTTTACAGGCATAGAAGGAAAAAATACTAATGTAGCAATGAATGTTAGAGCATTCACAATTGCAAAGAATAACATTGCGATATGAAGCGAAACTGTACTAGCAAGAAAACTTGCGATTGGTACACCAAGTACCATACCTGCAGAAACGCCCATAAGTACCTTGGCAACAGCTTTTGGAGCTTCTTCCTTGTCAACTGAGTTAGCAGCTATTGTAAAAGCCGCTGAAAAATAAATGGGGTGAAAAATGGCTGGAATTACACGAGCAATGATAGCTATCGTAAAGTTTGTTGCAAACAGAGAGACAATGTTACCCAGAACAAAAATACCAAGTACAAGTAACATTACCTTCTTGCGATTGATCCCCGAAAATAATAACGGCATAGTAGGACCGCAAATAGCAACAGTAAGTGCAAAGAGACTTACCAGCCACCCGGCCTTAGATACACTAATATGAAAATAATCAGCAATAGAGGGTAATATCCCTATAACCCCCATTTCAGTATTGATAATGCCGAAAGTTCCTACGGTGAGTATTAATATTAATAAATTATTTCGTTTAACCAAAATAACAACTCCAATCTTTATTGATGGATCAACAAGCAATAGTAAAAAATGCCCCAAACCATATAGGGGCATTTTTTTATTATAGAATTTAAAGTAACTGGCATGCAGGGCTAATAATCCTTAATCGCCAACATTCATTAGATAACTTGTTTGGTTGGACGAATCAAAATTTCACTTACTGCAACGGTTTCAGGCGTACTGATCGCATAAGCTACTGCATCTGCAATATCGCTTGGTTTAAGAGAAAAACCTTCTCCTGTATCCATAAGATCCTTTACCCATTCGCGGTTTTTAGGATCATTAATTGTTGTATAAAGTTCAGTACTGACAGCACCCGGTGAAACAATAGTTGACCGAATATTATTTTCCCTTTCCTCCTGACGCAATCCCTCCATAATCGCTCTAACCGCAAACTTAGTCCCGCAGTATACAGCTGAATCTGGATAAACAACATGTCCAGCTACGGAATCAGTTGCAATAATGTGACCGGACTGTTGTTGTTTCATAATAGGTAATGCAGCAGCAATTCCATTTAAAACACCCATAATGTTAATATCCAACATTTGACGCCATTCATCAAAGCGAGTTTCTGAAAGTGGAGCAGTTGGCATGATTCCAGCGTTATTGTACATTACATCTATACGGCCATATTTTTTAACTGCCAAATCTACAACTGCTTGAACATCTTCTTTATTCGTTACATCTGCAACAGCATATGAAATTTCCGCGTTGGGTAACGTTTCAACAAGAGCTTTCAAACGATCTTCACGACGAGCAGCTATAACTAGTTTTGCTCCTTCTTGTGCAAGTTTCTTAGTAGTTGCTTCGCCAATCCCACTTGATGCACCTATAATAATCACAACTTTACCTTGAATATTTGACATATTGCATAACACCCTTCTTTGAAACATTTCTTTATATTGTGTCCAAGATTTCTTTCATTTAAATGAACATCGATCGAATAATGAACATTTGTTTATTATTAATTAGATATGTGATACATACAATGATTAAATGAATGCAATTTGTTGATTATTCAACAAGTCAACAAATATTGTTGATTATTTTAGAAAAAGCTAAGTATTTGTATAACCTGCATATCAGTGTCTTTAGTTTGTAAGAAGATAGAGTTTTACTGTACATAATCATTTTTTATTAAACTATCTTTGATCATTTCGATAGCCTGAACCTCGTCAGCTCCAATAGCCTTTAAATATATTTCGGTTCCAGGTTTAATTTCCAAGTCCATAATGTCCATTATAGACTTAGGTGAGTGTTTTAGATTGATTCTTTTCCCACGGCATTCAAGAAAGATATCTGATGCAAATTGATGAGCTAAACTTACTAACAGGATTGCTGGTCTCGCAAATCCTGTTTCCTTATTGACAATAAACTGTTTTTTAATCATTCTTCACCTCATAACATTATTATTGACAAAAGGAATTTTAGAGAAATAAAACTCATTTTATAAAATTACTTTGTTTTAAAAAATGAGAATCCAGGAAGATTTGCTTTATTATAATTGTTTCGTTTGAAGTACCATTGGTACGCAAAGCTCTCTGCAATTTTCAATCCGACTATTTTTTCTTCAGGTTTTTTTTGAAGAAGGACTCGAGCTTGTCAAAAGGGATTAGATTCACTCGGTCATACAGATCCACGTGACCTGCACCCGGAACAATGTAGATTTCCTTCGGTTTGCCCGCCAGCTTGTAGGCTTCTTCACTAAACTCTCTGGAATGAGCGTTTTCACCTGTGATGAAAAGCATTGGACGAGGAGAAATCGTCTGTATATCTTCGAATGGGTAAAAATTCATGAATTTGACGTTGCTGGTGAGCGTCGGGTGCGTTGTGAGTTCTGGCGACGATCCTTTAGGCGTGTATTCACCTCTTGGAGTGCGGTAGAAGTCATAAAACTCTCGCTCAATAGCGGTAGATTTTTCATTCAGTTCATGTACTGTCCCACTGGTGTATTTGGTTTTGCCGCCTGTGAACTCCGCATAGCGTTGCTCCGCTGCCTCTTCGAGAATCTTCTTTCTCTGCTCGAGAGTCTGCGAGTGTTTAAGCCCGTTACGGTTAGCAGCACCCATGTCGTACATACTGACTGTCGCAACGGCTTTCATGCGCGGGTCGATCTTGGCTGCGCTGATGGCAAAGCTCCCGCTGCCACAAATCCCTAGAACACCAATCCGCTCCTTGTCAACAAACGGCCGGGTGCCTAGGAAATCCACCGCAGCACTGAAATCCTCGGCATAGATATCCGGCGAAACAGCGTTGCGAGGCTGACCTTCACTCTCTCCCCAGAAAGACAAATCCAAGGACAACGTAACGAACCCCTTTTCAGCCATTTTTTGCGCATACAGATTTGAACTTTGTTCTTTTACTGCGCCCATAGGATGCCCGACAATGATCGCGGGATTTTTGGTGTTCTGATTCAAACCTTTAGGAATAAAAAGATTCCCTGCAACTTTCATGTTGTATTGATTTTTAAACGAAACATTCTTTTTGTTTACCTTGTTGCTTTTGTAAAAGTTGTCTGCTCCATTGGACAGATCCGGCTTGTATCCAACGGTCTTGGATACAGTGTCAACGCTAGCCTTTGATGCAACGTCAGCACTAGTCTTTGATGCAAAGGTCACCGCGGATAAAAGCAAGCCCAATGATATCCCTGTGAGTACAAGCGTGATAGTAAACTTTTTTTCAATTTTAAATAACACCCTTTCTTACTTTTGTTTTAAAAATAATTCTCTTGTAATTAAATGGTGTATATTGACTTTGTTGAAAGCATCGTTGATTGATTAATCAACATTTGTTTATAATTATAAATAGATACACGATGCTCTCAATGGTTAAATGAACGTAATTCGTTGATTAATCAACACTTCAACCTAAATTGTTGATAATCTTAAGAAAGTGTGGTGACCAGCTATGTCCAAAGTGGATAGAAGAATAACCAAAAGTCAAGAAGCGATTAAGAGTGCTCTGATTGAGCTGATGAGTGAAAAAAGTTTTGATCACATTACAATTAAGGATATTGCTGACAGAGCAAATGTTAATCGAGGAACCATTTATCTTCATTACTTAGATAAATTTGATCTATTAGATAAGATTATGGAAGAACATATAAACAATATGGGAGATTTTTGCGAGTCAGCTACTGAAATGGATTGGATTGAATCGACTGTTCACTGCATGGAATATCTTGAGAGTAATTATTTATTCTTTTCGACGATGTTGGCCAGTGAGGGAGCTCGATATTTTCGCAGTCAGTTCCTTAAGTTTAATATCGAAGAGTTTAAGAAAGATGTAGATATAACGAAAGGCAAAAATTATGGCCAAAGTGAAGATGTCATTGTTGAATTTGTTGCAAATGCTTACGTGGGAGTAGTGGAATGGTGGCTAAAAAATGAAATGCCTTATCCACCTCGTGCTATGGCAGAAAAAGTGGGAGAGTTGTTAGAGAGGATTATATAATTACTACTATCAAAATTTCATATCATCAATGAACCAAGGGGTTATTGAAGA
The DNA here is from genome assembly GCF_002837495.1 of Bacillus sp. SN32. Taxonomy (NCBI): domain Bacteria; kingdom Bacillati; phylum Bacillota; class Bacilli; order Caryophanales; family Bacillaceae; genus Bacillus; species Bacillus sp. SN32. Next base: position 53,086 of record NZ_PJCT01000009.1, read on the forward strand.
AAATTATTTACAGCAGTATAACCGTATCCTTCATGGTTGTCCCAAAGGATAACAGGATATTCGCCATCTACCATTTTATTTGTATCAAGACAATAAGAGTATTCATCTATATACTCAATAACAACTAGACCTGGTATACGCTTGTAAAACGTTCTGTATTCTTTTGTTTGCTCTACAACTTCAGCTCCATGAGAGTCATAACCGAGTATCATAGTCCGAACGTGCCTCCTGAACCATACTCAGTTAAAACCACTTATAACTGTCTGGAAGGGTTACTCTGAGATCTTCTTCTATCTCTTTAATTTGTTTATCAATGACTTCTCCAGTAAGAATTGAATATTTTTTATTCTCATCAAAGAATTTTTTTTCTTTAGAGTAATTCACATTTAGCCTCACGTACATTTAATTTTGGTTTGCAATTCATCGATCTTATTAAGTTCGTACTCATAATCACAGTTTTCTTCTCAAAAAAATTCATAGGAGCAGTATTTATTTTCATATGGCTATTTTAATAGACATGCCACCAGGGACACGTGCAATACCATAAAAATATTCAGTGGTTTAATAACCTAAAAACAGTGCTCATTTTATTGAGGTCCTTGAGTAATAAGGATACCAAATGAACAGGTTGGATCTTTATCGTTTTAGCTCACCATTTTTTAACCATATTTCATATAAACGTATAGAAATGGTGCAAAGTGAATATACAGAGTGTAATGAAAATAAGCTTTCATAACCAATGATATGGATTTACTATGTTGAGGGACTAGTGGGCGTGGTATACGTCAGAGAATAAACCGATGATTTAAACCATCGGTTTTTTTATTTGTTTTCATACTCATTGAAAATCACCTCATTAGGACAAACAGTTATTACATAGCATTACCCAAGGGGTGATGCATTTAATGAAGGTGATAATCATCGAGGGATCGCAAGCTGACAAATGCATTAACGATTGCTATCATTATTTAATAAAACTTTATAGAAAGGAGATCCAGGGTGATAGCAATATATGTAAGGGTATCGACCGAGGAACAAGCGATCAAGGGATCGAGCATCGACAGCCAGATCGAGGCCTGCATAAAGAAAGCAGGGACTAAGGATGTGCTGAAGTATGCCGATGAAGGATTTTCTGGAGAGCTTTTAGAACGTCCGGCTTTGAATCGCCTGAGGGAGGATGCAAGCAAAGGACTTATAAGTCAAGTTATTTGTTATGATCCTGACCGTCTTTCTCGGAAATTAATGAATCAGCTTATCATTGATGATGAACTGCGAAAGCGAAACATACCCTTGATTTTTGTAAATGGCGAGTATGCCAATTCTCCAGAGGGTCAATTGTTTTTCGCAATGCGCGGGGCAATTTCAGAATTTGAAAAAGCCAAAATCAAAGAACGGACTTCAAGCGGCCGACTTCAAAAAATGAAAAAAGGCATGATTATTAAAGATTCCAAACTATATGGCTATAAATTTGTTAAAGAGAGAAGAACTCTTGAGATATTTGAAGAGGAAGCCAAAATTATTCGAATGATTTTTAACTATTTCACCGATCATAAAAGCCCTTTTTTCGGCAGAGTAAATGGTATTGCTCTACATTTAACTCAGATGGGGGTTAAAACAAAAAAAGGCGCCAAAGTATGGCACAGGCAGGTTGTTCGACAGATATTAATGAACTCTTCTTATAAGGGTGAACATAAGCAGTATAAATATGACACTGAGGGTTCTTATGTTTCAAAACAGGCAGGAAACAAATCTATAATTAAAATTAGACCTGAAGAAGAGCAAATAACTGTGGCAATTCCAGCAATTGTTCCAGCTGAACAATGGGATTATGCTCAAGAACTCTTAGGTCAAAGTAAAAGAAAACACTTGAGTATTAGCCCTCACAATTACTTGTTATCGGGTTTGGTTAGATGCGGGAAATGCGGAAATACCATGACAGGTAAGAAAAGAAAATCACATGGTAAAGACTATTATGTGTATACTTGCCGGAAAAATTATTCTGGAGCGAAGGACCGCGGCTGCGGAAAAGAAATGTCTGAGAATAAATTGAACCGGCATGTATGGGGTGAAATTTTTAAATTTATCACAAATCCTCAAAAGTATGCTTCTTTTAAAGAGATTGAACAATCAAATCACTTGTCTGATGAATTAGAACTTATTCAAAAAGAGATAGAGAAAACAAAAAAAGGCCGCAAGCGTCTTTTAACGCTAATCAGCCTAAGTGATGACGATGATTTAGATATTGATGAAATCAAAGTACAGATTATTGAGCTGCAAAAAAAACAAAACCAGCTTACTGAAAAGTGTAACGAAATTCAATCAAAAATGAAAGTATTAGATGATACAAGCTCAAGCGAAAATGCTCTAAAGAGAGCCATCGACTATTTTCAATCAATCGGTGCAGATAACTTAACTCTTGAAGATAAAAAAACAATTGTTAACTTTATCGTGAAAGAAGTTACCGTTGTGGATTCTGACACCGTATATATTGAAACGTATTAAAGAGGGGTGTATGCACCCCCCTTTTGTAATTACAATCTCATTTTCAATACACCTCGCTGCATACGTCGCCAGCTTTGTCCCTTTTCCAGCGGAATAGCTTTCAATTCCTTTAATAAGCCCGATCGTTCCGATGGAGATTAAGTCCTCTGCATCCTCACCTGTAT